>NZ_WITC01000070.1:0-2500 GCF_009601505.1 Sinorhizobium terangae | reverse complement strand
TTCTCCGCGAAATCTATTTAGGTAGAGCGTCGACCGAATACCCCCGGGGGTAGAGCACTGGATGGGCTATGGGGACTCACCGTCTTACTGATCCTAACCAAACTCCGAATACCGGGGAGTACTAGTCGGCAGACACACGGCGGGTGCTAACGTCCGTCGTGAAAAGGGCAACAACCCTGACCTCCAGCTAAGGTCCCCAAGTCATGGCTAAGTGGGAAAGGATGTGAGGATCCCAAAACAACCAGGATGTTGGCTTAGAAGCAGCCATCATTTAAAGAAAGCGTAACAGCTCACTGGTCTAAATAAGGGTCTTTGCGCCGAAAATGTAACGGGGCTAAAGCCATGCACCGAAGCTGAGGATGTGCCGCAAGGCACGTGGTAGCGGAGCGTTCCGTAAGCCTGTGAAGGGATACCCGTGAGGGGTCCTGGAGGTATCGGAAGTGCGAATGTTGACATGAGTAACGATAAAGAGGGTGAGAGACCCTCTCGCCGAAAGACCAAGGGTTCCTGCTTAAAGTTAATCTGAGCAGGGTTAGCCGGCCCCTAAGACGAGGCGGACACGCGTAGTCGATGGGAACCACGTTAATATTCGTGGGCCTGGTGGTAGTGACGGATCGCTTAACTTGTCTGGACTTATTGGATTGTCCAGGCCTGGACGCGGTCCCGGGAAATAGCTCCACCGTATAGACCGTACCCGAAACCGACACAGGTGGTCAGGTAGAGTATACCAAGGCGCTTGAGAGAACTGCGTTGAAGGAACTCGGCAAATTGCACGCGTAACTTCGGAAGAAGCGTGACCCTTTTGTACGCAAGTATGATGGGGTGGCACAGACCAGGGGGTAGCGACTGTTTATCAAAAACACAGGGCTCTGCGAAGTCGCAAGACGACGTATAGGGTCTGACGCCTGCCCGGTGCTGGAAGGTTAAGAGGAGGGGTGCAAGCTCTGAATCGAAGCCCCAGTAAACGGCGGCCGTAACTATAACGGTCCTAAGGTAGCGAAATTCCTTGTCGGGTAAGTTCCGACCTGCACGAATGGCGTAACGACTTCCCCGCTGTCTCCAACGCAGACTCAGTGAAATTGAATTCCCCGTGAAGATGCGGGGTTCCTGCGGTCAGACGGAAAGACCCCGTGCACCTTTACTATAGCTTTACACTGGCATTCGTGTCGGCATGTGTAGGATAGGTGGTAGGCTTTGAAGCAGGGACGCCAGTTCCTGTGGAGCCGTCCTTGAAATACCACCCTTATCGTCATGGATGTCTAACCGCGGTCCGTCATCCGGATCCGGGACAGTGTATGGTGGGTAGTTTGACTGGGGCGGTCGCCTCCGAAAGAGTAACGGAGGCGCGCGATGGTGGGCTCAGAGCGGTCGGAAATCGCTCGTCGAGTGCAATGGCATAAGCCCGCCTGACTGCGAGACTGACAAGTCGAGCAGAGACGAAAGTCGGTCATAGTGATCCGGTGGTCCCGCGTGGAAGGGCCATCGCTCAACGGATAAAAGGTACGCCGGGGATAACAGGCTGATGACCCCCAAGAGTCCATATCGACGGGGTTGTTTGGCACCTCGATGTCGGCTCATCGCATCCTGGGGCTGGAGCAGGTCCCAAGGGTTTGGCTGTTCGCCAATTAAAGCGGTACGTGAGCTGGGTTCAGAACGTCGTGAGACAGTTCGGTCCCTATCTGCCGTGGGTGTAGGAATATTGACAGGATCTGTCCCTAGTACGAGAGGACCGGGATGGACATATCTCTGGTGGACCTGTTGTCCTGCCAAGGGCATAGCAGGGTAGCTATATATGGAAGGGATAACCGCTGAAGGCATCTAAGCGGGAAACCCACCTGAAAACGAGTATTCCCTTGAGAACCGTGGAAGACGACCACGTTGATAGGCCGGGTGTGGAAGTGCGGCAACGCATGAAGCTTACCGGTACTAATCGTTCGATCGGCTTGATCGTTCCCATTGCTTATGCTCATCATGGATGCGCATCGCAATTCTTTGTCCTCACGCTGTCGGCCTTCGGCCGACGCTGCGGACGGCGCGCCAGACGACTGGCGGCTCGGCTCTGCCGGCTGCTGGAGTTGTCCGGATAAGACGCATGACGTGTTCAAAACGAAGCAATCGCTTCACCAGCTTCTCGACAATTTGCTCCCCTCCGGGGAGCAACGCTTGCGCTTTGCCGACCTGGTGGTTCTGGCGGGGTGGCTGCACCCGTTCCCATTCCGAACACGGCCGTGAAACGCCCCAGCGCCGATGGTACTTCGTCTTAAGACGCGGGAGAGTAGGTCGCTGCCAGGTCTGCAAATCGCAAGATAAAACATCTTCTCTCACAAACGCCGGCAAACGGCGAAAACAACACAAAACAAAAACGAAAGTTGACGCGGGGTGGAGCAGCCCGGTAGCTCGTCAGGCTCATAACCTGAAGGCCGCAGGTTCAAATCCTGCCCCCGCAACCAACAAAAACCCCCGGTGCCCAAACGCCCCGGGGGTTTTGCCGTTCCCCCGC
>NZ_WITC01000007.1 GCF_009601505.1 Sinorhizobium terangae | reverse complement strand
GGCGACAACGGCGGCGGCGACAACGGCGGCGGCGACAACGGCGGCGGCGGCCAAAGCGACAATGGCCAAGGCGACGACAACAAGGGCGGCGACAAAGGCAAGGCCGACGGCAAGGACAAGGACAAACCCGGCGCTAAGAGCAAGGACAAAGCCGGCGCCAAGAGCAAGGACAAGGCTGGCGGTAAGGGCAAGGACGAAGCCGGCGGTAAGGGCAAGGACAAGACCGGCGGTAACGGCAAGGACAAGACCGGCGGCAAAGGTAAGGGCAAGGCTGGCGATAAGGCGCCCGGCAACGGCGGCGACAAAACGCCCGGCAAGGGCGATGACAAGGCGCCCGGCAAGGGTCAGGACAAGGGTCAGGACAAGGCACCTGGCAAAGGCGACGACGGCGCAGGTAAAGGCGGCCAAGCCAACAATGGTAAAGGTAACGGCGGCGGTGACGGAATTCCCGGCAAGTCCGAGCAAAGCGACGCCAATCGTTGATGGATGCATGGCGCGTTCGAATGAACGCGGCACCGTGCGCACTATATAAAAGCGCGCGCGGCAGGAATCTCTCCGCTTTCAGGCCTCACCTGAAAGCGGACTGCCCTGCCGAGATTGGCGGGTTCCCGTAGCCTTCATGCGACCGAAAAGCCGCGGGGGCTACAAGGGCCCGCCCCCTTTCTTTAGCTCCGCCCATTCCGACTTCGTTGGCTCCGCCCATTCCGACGGAGCGCGCGGAGCGGCCCTCATCGCCAGCCAGTTTCGCAGGATGAGGGGAGACCGATCCGCCAACTATCGGACCGGCCGGCATTCCCTCCACGGCATATTTCCTTAAATCGTACCCGATCTGAGGGTAGGAACATGCAGCAATTCAAAATGCTACAGCGTCCTTTGCGCGCCTGGTAAGACGCGCGGCGCTGTAGGGCGCAATCGCGCGCTCCAGAGCTTCGCAAGACGGATGCAACGCATTGAATTGCGGATGATTTTCTCGGCAAGCCGCTCTCGATCCGGCAAATCACGGAGCCGGACTATCCCATACAGCTACGCAACAGAAACAAGAATCCGTGAGCCGACACACGCACCGGACGATCTCCGTGTGGCTTCCATGCACGCCCGCCATCGCCCACTTCGGCGGGCGGGATGGCAACCTTTCAGCAACCCCTAGCTCCGATAATGCCGGCGCAATCGAGGACCGAATCGGATGGCCAAGGCGAGTTCAAAGAGACGGAAGCGCAGCGCAAGCCGGAAGGGCAATGGCGGTGGCATGGCGCCGTGGTATGTCGCGGCAGTCTTTGTCATCGGCGGCATCGCGGCCTACGACCATCGGGCCAAACTAGCCGATCTGCCCGGCGCCTCCGAAGTCGTCGCCATGCTTTCGCCGAAAGAGACGAAGACGAGGCCGGTGGTCGCCGCGCGAGCAGCGCCGAGACCGAAAGAGCACACAGGTTCGATCGCCCGGAAACCGACGCCCGTCCCCCCTGCCCTGGTCACCGGAAGGCCGACGCTTGCTCCGCCGGCTCCGGTCGGGCGGCCGATGGAACAGCCAACGCCGCGGTTTGCAGATTCCAACACGTTCTATTTTTGCGGCATTCGCAATGACAACTGCGTGGTCGACGGCGATACCTTCCTCTTCAAGGGCGAAATGATCCTAATCGCCGACATCGATGCGCCGGAGACGAAAGAGGCGAAATGCGAAGCGGAACGCGCGCGCGGCTTCTACGCCAAGCAACGGCTGCGCGAACTGCTGAATGCCGGCAAATTCACGCTGGTTGGGTCGAAGGGCAGCACCGGCAAGGAAGGCGGAGCCCCGCGCCTGGTAATGCGCGACGGACGATCGCTCGGAGACGTCCTGGTCTCCGAGGGGCTCGTGCGCAAACGGGCCGGAGAACCGTCCTCCTGGTGTGGCCGCTCGGTCGCCCGCGTCTCCGGCTGAGTTGGACCCGTTTCACCTTGCGGTCCGCGCTTAGCCGAAACGTTCGTGATCAGTGAGCACAGCCTCGATCACACGGCGCGATTTCTCCACTTCGAGGTGATCGGTGCCTGGAACCTCGGCATAGACGATGAGCGCCTTCCAGAGCGTCCAGCCGCGACCGCGCGCCCAGGTCGCACGGTCGAGCGGCAGCGCGGCGCGGAACACCTCCCGGCTCTCCCCATGAAAAAAGGTCCAGGCGACCGAGAGGTCGCATGAGGGGTCGCCGACGCCGGAGGTGCCGAAGTCGATGACGGCGCTCAACTGGCCGTCCTCGACCAGAAGATTGCCGGAACTGACGTCGCCGTGGAACCAGACCGGCGTGCCATGCCATGTCGAGACGAGCGCCGCTTCCCAGACGGCGCGTGCGGCATTCGTATCGATCCTGCCGTCAAGGGCTTTGAGCGCGCGGCGCGTTTCGGCATCATAGACGGCGAGCGGTCCGCCCCGGAAGAAATTGTGCTGCCCCGGCGGCGGCCCATCGGCAGGATCGACCTTCTGGAGCGCCGTGAGGAACTCTGCCACCGCCGTCGCGAAGGCGCAGAGGTTCGCGATAGGCGCATGGGTCGCGATCTCGCCCTCCCGCCACTTGTAGACCGACCACGGCCAGGGATAGCCCTCGCCCGGCCGGCCCTGAGCCAAGGGCACGGGAATGGAAAGCGGCAGCCGCGGCGCCAGCACCGGCAGCCAGCGCTGTTCCTTTTCGACCTGAAGCGCATAGGGCGCCGCACTGGGCAGCCGCACCGTCATGTCGCTACCCAGATGAAAGGTCCGATTGTCCCATCCGCCGAACCGGACGGGGCGGATCGGAAGATCCGCCCACTTCGGAAATTGCGCGGCGATCAACCGGCTGACGAGAGATGTATCGATGGTTGGCACACCAAGAGTTGCATGTTGTCAGTGAAAGTTAGCAACCTTGTAGGGCATAATGCAGCAAAGGGCAAAACCGGGCTCGCGCAGCCCTAAACTACGGGAATTGGTCACGTTTAGCCTTTCAAGTCGCTTCTGCTGCGTCTTGGCATCGGCTGATGAAAGCCGCGACCACTTTGCTCATCATCGCTCCTGCCGCAGCGTCTCCTTCTGTGTAATCAGCCGGGCGCTGTGCTGGCCGCTGAGATAAATCCATAGCCAGCTCCAGGCGACCGCGAAGCGGCTGCGCGTGCCGATCAGGAAGTAGATATGGGCAATGCCCCAGATCCACCAGGCAAGCGCACCCTTGAGCTTGATCCTGCCGAAATCAATGATCGCGGCACGCTTGCCGATCGTGGCAAGGCTCCCTTGGTGGCGATAGCGGAACGGCCCCGGCACAGGTTTGCCCGCGAGCCTCGAGCGGATCACCCGGGCAACGTAGGCGCCCTGCTGCTTGGCGGCGGGCGCGATGCCCGGCACCGGTTTGCCCTCCTCCTGGATGACCGAGGCGGTGTCGCCAATGACGAAGACATCGCGCAGTCCCGGAACGCTTAGATCCTTTTCGACGATGGCGCGGCCGGCGCGATCCGCCTCGATGCCGAGCCAGCGGGCGGCGGGCGAGGCCTGCACGCCTGCGGCCCAGACCAGCGTGGAGCTCGGCACGAAGACGTCGCCGATCATGACGCCGGCATCGGTGCAGTCGGTGACGGCAGCCCCCGTGCGCACCTCGACGCCGAGTTTTGCGAGCTCGCGGGCCGCGTAGGCCGAGAGCTCCTCGGTGAAGGCGGGAAGAATACGCGGCCCTGCCTCGACGAGCACCACCCGGGCCTGTCGCGTATCGATGCGGCGAAACTCGCCCGGGAGCGTCCGATGCGCCATTTCGGCGATGATGCCGGCGAGTTCCACACCGGTCGGCCCAGCGCCGATCACCGTGAAGGTCAGCAGCGCATCGCGTTTCGCCGGATCCTCCTCGAGCTCCGCCCGCTCGAAAGCGAGAAGCACGCGCCGGCGGATTGTCGTCGCGTCCTCCAGCGTCTTCAATCCGGGTGCCACCGGTGCCCATTCGTCATGGCCGAAATAGGCATGCGTGGCGCCGGTCGCGAGCACCAGCGTGTCGTAAGGGACCGGCTTGCCACTGGTCAGGATAACGCTCTTGTTAGCCGGATCGACGCCCACCACCTCCCCGAGCAGCGTGGTCACCTCCGGCCGGTCGCGATAAAGGTTGCGGATCGGCCACGCGATCTCCGAGGTCGCCAGCAGTGTCGTTGCCACCTGGTAGAGCAGCGGCTGGAAGAGACGGTGGTTGCGCTTGTCGATCAGCGTTATCCGGACGGGCGCGCCACGAAGGTCATTGACAAGCTGCAGCCCGCCAAAGCCTCCGCCGATGACAACGACGTGATGTTTTTCCTGCATCGCATTCCGCCTCGTTTCGGAAACTGTCCGCCTTCGGAAGGCGGTACGCAACCGCCTGTTCGGCATGGCTCCCCTGCAATATAGTTCGCGCCCGACAGGACGCTACTCAGCGTAACCGACCGGCACGGCCGTACCGCTTTTCAAGACTTCCATGGAAATGGAGGCGGAAACGTCGAAGAGTTCCACCTTGCGAACGATCTGCTTGTAGACGACGTCGTAATGTTCGACGCGCGGCAGCACGACCTTGACGATATAGTCGTAGTTCCCCGTTAACCGGTGTGCCTCGACGATCTCGGGAATATCACTGATCGCGCGCCGGAATTTTTCGATCCATTCGTCGGAATGATGCGCAGTCTTGATCAGCGCAAAGACCGTGGTCGGCACGCCCATCTTTTCCCGGTCGAGCACGGCGATGCGCCGCGCGATATAGCCCGCCTCCTCCAGTCGCTGTATGCGCCGGGAACAGGCGGAAAGCGACAGGTTCACGCGCTCCGCAAGGTCGCTCATGGCCACGCTGCCATCCTCCTGCAGGAGCGCCAGCAGCTTCCGGTCTCTCTCATCCAACACGCCAGTGACTCCTCGCTGCCGACCCATTTGACGCCAATGATTTGCGGAAAATGCGACAGTGACACAAATATTGCGCGCAGATTTCCCCAGATCTCTCCATCAAAGCAAACAAATCCGGTCAAAGCCGCGCCATACTTTTAGCAATGGAACGGGATCAGAAGGTGGCAAGACACGATCTTCTTCGTCCCGCTGTTAACGTCTGGTTAAGAACGAGGGAACCATGGAAATGCGCAAGATCGGTCTTATCGGCGGCATGAGCTTCGAGAGCTCGGCGGTTTACTATCGCATGGTCAACGAGGCCGTGCGCGAGCGCTTGGGCGCGCTGCATTCGGCCGAAGTGCTGCTTCACTCGGTGGACTTCCAGAAGATCGTCGACCTGCAGAAGGCCGGCCGCTGGGACGACGCCGCTCAGCGCCTCTCCGACGTCGCGCGCGGGCTGAAGTCCGCCGGCGCGCAATGCGTTTTGATCTGCACCAACACCATGCACCTGATTGCCGATCAAGTGCAGGCATCGGTTGACGTACCGCTGATCAACATCATCGACGAGACCGCGGAGCGGTTGAAGGCGGCCGGCAGCCGCAAGCCGCTGCTGCTTGCCACGCGCTACACGATGGAGCACGGCTTCTATGCCGAGCGCATGAAAAGGCACGGGATCGAGTTGATGGTCCCGGATGCCGAGGGCCGCACGCTCACCCACAACGTCATTTTCGACGAGCTTTGCGCCGGCAAGGTGCTGGCGGCGTCGCGCCGGGCGCTGGTCGCCCTCATCGAGAAGGCCAAGGCCGAAGGCGCCGACGCCGTCATTCTCGGCTGCACCGAGATCTGCCTCATCCTCGACTCCGCCGATCTGCCGCTGCCGGGCTTCGATTCCACCGCCATCCATGCCGAAGCCGCCGTCGAATTTGCGCTCGGCGGTGAAGCGGTGAGCTGCGCCGCGTAAGCTGCGGCGCGAGCTCGCTTTTCAGCTACAGACACTGGCAAGTGCTTCTGGGCCCGGCAGTCAAACCGTCGTCCGGAGGCGCGAAGAATTCACACGGTATTTAGCCAGATAAATGCGATTTCAGCGAGTGCGACGCGGCCGAAGCAACGGTAAGCAAACAAGATCATGTTCGCAACGGCTCATGCCACCGCGTCATACTCCGCCCGCGCCTTGCGGATCGCATCGTGATTTTGGAGCGACCAGTCGACGAACAGTTTAAGCGGCACGAGAAACGACCGGCCGAGATCGGTGAGACTGTATTCCACGCTCGGCGGCTGCGTCGGGTAGACCGTGCGGCTCAGGTATCCATCGCGCTGCAGGTCGCGCAGCGTCTGCGTCAGCATGCGCTGCGAAATGTCCGGGATCAGCCGCCGGAGCTGTGAGAAGCGCAAAGGGCCTTCGGCGAGCGAGAGGATCATCAGCGAGTTCCACTTGCCGCCGATATTGTCCATCACGTCACGCACCGGACAATTGGCCATATCCATCGGCACGCCGCACACCATTACCACCCGCTTCCCCTTTACCGCGCCTGTCGTCCTGTTCATGGCGGTATCCTTTCCGTAACCACCGCAGCAAAAACTGCCTTCTTTACAGCTCTTAGCAGATTACGGGATAAGAGCAAATCTCAAAAAGAGACCAGCGCTCGCAATGATCTCAACACTCGGTGAGAGATGGCTGGAAGGCGAACGAAAGGAAGACCATGTCCGAAACATTGCTCGTAACCGGCGCTGCAGGTCAGCTCGGTAAGCTCGTGCTCGATGCGCTGCTCGCGTCCGGCAAAGTGAGGCCGGCCGACATTATCGCCGCCAGCCGCGACACCACGAAACTCGCCGCCTACGCCGCCAAGGGCGTGCAGACCCGCGCAGCCGACTTCGACGACCCCGCTTCGCTCGAAAGGGCATTTGCCGGCGCCGACCGCATTCTCATCATTTCGACTGACGCGTTGGGTCAGCCGGGCAAGCGGCTGCAACAGCACCTGAATGCCGTGGCCGCAGCCAAGAAGGCCGGTGCCAAGCATATCCTCTACACCTCCATGCCGAACCCGGAAACCTCGATCATCCCCTTCGCGCCCGATCATCTCGGCACCGAAAATGCCATCAAGGAGACCGGCATTCCCTACACGATCCTCAGGAACGGCTGGTACATGGAAAACCTCTTCATGGCCCTGCCGCACGCCCTTGAAACTGGGCAGTGGTTCTCCTCCGCCGGTGCCGGCCGTCTCGCCCACATCGCCCGCAGCGACGCGGCCGAAGCGGCGGCGGCGGCACTCCTCTCCGGCTCCACGGAAAGCCGCACCTATACGCTCACCGGCGCCGGACTGCACTCGACCGACGAGATCGCCGCGCTCGTCGCCAGCACCACGGGCAAGGAGCTCGAGGTCGTCCACATTTCCGATGAAGCGCTCGCCGGTGGCCTCAAGGGTGCCGGGCTGCCCGACGTCCTGATCCCGATCGTGGTCTCCTTCGACAGCAACACCCGCGAAGGCCATATCGGCATGGTGACTGAGGATTTCGCCTCGCTGACCGGCAAGACGCCCATCAGCCTCCCGGCATTCCTCGAAGCGAGCAAGGCAACGCTTCTCCAATAAGCCCTCCGCACAGCCCCGGTCTCAACCGTCCGGGGCTTTTTGTCGAAGGCTGCATTGGCGAGCAATGTCCGGGCTCTATCTACCTCTCCTGCGTTCAACACGCGACTACAGCGCTGAGCGGACACTCATGCAGCAGGGGAGGAAGAGCAATGACGGCACCGATCGACTTCTGGTTCTCGATAGGAAGCCCTTATACCTTTCTGGCGGTCATGCGGCTTACTGAAGTCGCCGCAAGGGCGGACGTCGAGGTTCGCTGGAGGCCCTTCGACGCCCGCGCGATCCAGCTTGATGCAAACGACGTTCCCTTCGCCGACAGGCCGCTCAAGGCGGCCTATATGTGGCGCGACATCGAGCGGCGCGCCGCGAAGTTCGGCCTGCCCTTGAGGCTGCCTATCCCCTACCCGCTGGCCGAGTTGGAGCAGGCCAACCGCGTCGCGGTGCTCGCCGCCGGTGAAGGCTGGTGCCCGGCCTATGCGATGGCCGCCTACCGCCGCTGGTTCGTCGACCGCGACCCTGCCGGCAGCGAGCCGAACCTCACGGCGAGCATCAGGGAAGCGGGACAGGACCCCGCCCGCGTTCTGAAGCAGGCAAACTCCGGCGCCGTGGTCGAGGCGCTCGACGCAGCGACCAGAGAGGCGAAGGAGATCGGCATCTTCGGTTCGCCCTCCTTCGTCTCGGATGGCGAACTGTTCTGGGGCCACGATCGCCTGGAAGATGCGATCGAATGGCAGCACAATCTGGATCTGGGAAACCCGGGGTGAAACCTAATCGTCGCGGCGCATCGGGTGGCAAGTTGCCCCTCATCCGCCTGCCGGCACCTTCTCCACGTTTTGACGGGGAGAAGGGATATGCCGCACCCGCCAGGTCCCCTCTCCGCAGACGGCAAGAGGGATCTCAAGCGGCACAACGGGTCCCTTGTCCCCGCTTGCGGGGAGAAGGTCGCGGCAGCGGGATGAGGGGCCGATCGCCTATCGGTTTCCCCTCCCGGACGCAATCCACCGGTCCATCGACAACCTGCCCGCACCCCAAGCAATGACCCCAAGCGCCATCGCCGCCCAGGTCAAGTGGATCGGCCATCCATCCGGAACGGTGAGCTGGATGACAATCGTCATTGCGAGAAGTCCGAGCGCGACGAGGCGCGTCGCCAACCCCAGGACAAGAAGCGTCGGCAGCAGCACCTCCGCGCAAGCGACCACGAAGGCCGTCGTGGCCGGCGCCGGGAATGCATAGGGGCCACCCGGCAGGTGCAACTGGAACTCCGAGGTGAAGAGCAGGACGGCCACATCGTTGAGCTGCAGGAAGCCGTCCCATTTGCTCATGCCCGAGCGCCAGAAGGGTACGGCAAGTCCCAAACGCAAGGCAAGCTGGGCGAGAGAGATCGGCGCAATGGCGGCAATCAGGCCGTCGATCCGGCCGAGCCAGCCTCCGCCGCCCCAGTTTTCGTGTCTTTCGAAGAATTTTGGTACGAGAGTCACCGTCTCATCCTCCCTGGCGAACCGCGGCAAGGGCCCCGGCCTCAAGCATCACGACAATGGCAGTTGCGAGATCGAATTCCGGACAGCGCGCACTTGCCGTCGCGGCAGCACTTCCGAGCGGCTCGGCTGACAGGAGACTGCCGAGGAAGACATCGGCGCCCGGCGGAAGGCGGCGAACCTCAACGTCGAGCGCCGGTCTCGTTACAAGCGCGTTCTCCGGCTCCCTCGTCTCGATGCGGCCGACCGGGCCGCTGCCGCGGTTTGCGGAAAAGATCGTCACCGCCGGATAGGCCGAGCGGACCAAGCGCGTTGACGGGTGCGCCTCGAGGACAACGTCGCGAAGCGCTTGTGCCGGAAACGACGCCAAGGCATATGGCGTGAGGACAGGCGCGTCCGCCGCATGATAGGCGTCGAGCCAGGCGCGCTCGATGCGGGCAACGTCGGCCAGCCACGGCATCGATCGCGCATATTCGTAACGCTCGATGAAGGCGGGAAAGTCCCGGCCGTACTCGAAGAGAAGCGGCGACGTCGGCGGCCTCTCCCGCACGTGAAACCGGGCCATTGCGCGAAAGAAGGCCTCCCCGGTGACGCGCATCGTCGCGGGAAATGCCGCGGCGAGCGCGTCGATCAGGCTGACAGTCACGTTGTTGCGATAGACGTTGAAGCGCCTGTTGGCGGCCTTGCCCCTCGGTCCGGCGACGAGGGCGGGCGTGGGGCAGCCGGGATCGAGCAGCGCTGGTACGAAGCCCTCCGGATAACCCAGACTGTTATCGGTCAGGGAAAGACCTTCCCTAGCCGCGCGCATGGCTCTTCTCCCGCAGGAATGCGCCGGCGTGCCGATCGAGGATCGCTTGTGCCGCCACAGCTTCCGCCTTCAGCACCGGCCAGTGGGGAATGGCGCTGTCCCATTCGATGAGCGTCGGGATCGGCCCGCACCGGCCGATCACGATGTCGAAAAGCGTCCAGACCGCGTCGGCGACCGGTCCGTCGTGGCTGTCGATCAGGAGGAGTTCGCCCTCGTCGTCCTCTTGCTCGGCGTGGCCAGCCAGATGGATCTCGCCGACATGTTCGAGCGGATAATCCGCGAGATAGTCGAGGGCGGAAAAACCATGATTGGTTGCCGAGACGAAGACATTGTTGACGTCGAGCAGCAGGCCGCAGTCCGTGCGCCTGACCAGTTCGCCGATGAACGCGGTTTCGCTCATCGTTGATTCCTTGAAGAGCAGATAGGTCGACGGGTTCTCCAGCAGTATCGGCCGCCCGATCGTCTCCTGAACCTCGTCGATATGGTCGGCGACACGCCGCAGGGTGGCTTCGGTATAGGGCAGAGGCAAAAGGTCGTTGTAATAGGTCGTGGCGTGCGTCGACCAGGCGAGATGCTCCGAGACAAGCGCGGGCTCGTATCGCTCGATCAGTCGCGCGAAACGGTCGAGATGGGCCTTGTCCAGCGGCTGCGGTCCGCCGATTGACATGCAGACGCCATGAAGAGAAACCGGATAATCCTGTCGTATTCGCGCGAGCGCCGCGTGCGGCGGCCCGCCCTCGCCCATGTAGTTTTCCGCGTGAACCTCGAAGAAGCCACGCTTGTCCGCCTGCTCCTCGAGAATGGATGTGATGTGCTCATGCTTGAAACTGGTGCCTGCCAGTCCGTCGATCGAATGCGCCGGAAATCGGGAGCCTTCCGACGCGCCACGATCCGCGCGAATTGCCAATTTGGCCATCGTCGCCTCCGCTTTCCGGCGCTTGTGTTGCATCTGAATTAAGAGGGAAGATCGCGCGACAGCGGTTCCGGCGAGCCCTTGCGGCCGTCCGGCAGGTCCATCGTCGTGCAGGTACCACCGTCGACGAATTTCCAGGCATTGCCTTGATAGTCGACCGTCGACGTGGCTTGGCAGGTCGTGCCCGGGCCGGCCTTGCAGTCGTTCTGGCCCTTGAGCGCGACGCCGTAGCATTTCTCTTTGCCGGCATCCATCGCGGCCTTGACCTGGGCCTCCGTGAGCGGCGCGGCGATCGCGAGCGACGACACCGCAGTTGCCACCGCACTCGCCAGCAGGGCCGCGCTTATAGTGGATTTCGTAGACATGACTTCGTCTCCGTGTTGGTTTCCTGGTGTGCCGTTCCAAGGCACACAGAGGCTCGTTCGCACCAACGGGAGATATGTTACATTCGGCGTCTACACGCTTTCGTGAGCCCGCGTCCCCTGCCAGATCACGATGAAGGGAGGCCGAGGATACAGGCGGAATACCGCTTTACACTCTTCGTCGTCCTATTTTAGCCAAAGGATTGCCGGCGGCGATGTAACGAACGGCAAAGACGAGCGAATTGGGAGGAAGCACTCGTGGACGGCGTGGATGAAAGGAGCCTCGCCAGACTTTTCCATGCGGCGCTCGACGGCGACGAGCGAGCCTATGGCAACTTCCTGCACGAGGCCGCTCGCCTCGTTCGTGTCTGGGCGCGGCGGAGGGCGTTCGGCGGCCCGGATCCGGAAGACATCGTTCAGGAAACGCTGCTCGCCATCCATGTGAAGCGCCACACCTGGCGGAGTGATGGTCCGGTGACGCCATGGCTCTACGCGATTGCAAAGCACAAGCTGGTCGATGCCTTGCGGCGGCAAGGCCGTCATCCTCGGGTTGAGATCAGCGAGATGGAAGACCGGCTGGCCGCCGAGGAAACGGAGACGGCGCGGGATTGGGAGATCGGCCGCGCACTCGAAACACTGACGCCGGGCCAGCGTTCGGTGGTTACGGCGATATCGGTGGAAGGGCGCACGATCGCAGAGACCGCCCGGAGCCTCGACATGAACGAAACCGCAGTTCGCGTCGCACTTCATCGTGGCCTTACTGCCATCGCCAGGCGATTTGGACGAGACTGACATGGAGACGCACGAACTCATCAAGGGTCTTGCTGCGGACAGCCGGCGAACCGGCATGCCAATGAACACCGCCTGGTGGGCCGCTGTCCTTATCGCGATCGCCATCGCCGCGGCGGTCTTTTTCGCGCTGCTCGGTCCCCGGCCAGACATCGCCGGCGCCGCCCAGACAGTCCGGTTTCTCTTCAAATTCGTGGTGACGATCGCCCTTGCCGCAAGCGCCTTTGTCCCTTTGCGCATGCTGTCGCGCCCGGAGACCGATCCGCGCGGCGGGCTGCTCTATCTGGCCATCGCCCCGGCACTCATCCTGGCGGGGGTTGCGATCGAGCTTGTCGTCGCACCCGCCGAAACGTGGTTGACCAGGCTTGTCGGGACGAACAGCCTGGTTTGCCTGACCTTCATTCCGCTGATCGGGGTCGGCCCGCTCGCGCTGCTTTTGCTCGCGCTACGCCACGGTGCCCCGTCCCATCCGGCGCTCGCCGGTGCGATCGCAGGGCTTACGGCCGGCGGCATCGCAGCGACGTTCTATGCCTCCCATTGCACCGACGATTCACCCCTGTTCGTCGCGACCTGGTACACGATCGCAACCGCAATCCTCGCACTTCTCGGAACCCTCGGCGGCCGCTACGTCGCCCGCTGGTGACGCGTCGGCCGCATCGCAGTCAGGAGGTCGCGCTTGCCTTTGGCCCTTCCGGCGCCGGCGGCAGGGCCCTACGCACGACCTTGCCTTCTTCCGCCTTGTAGAAGAACTGGCTGGCGACCAGCCAGCCCTTCAGCGGCCGCAGCGGCGGGAGGCAGGTGAGAAGCATGAAGGGACCGGTCGTCAGCAGATGCACCCACAGCGGTGCGGCAAACTGCACCTCCAGCCAGACGCCGAGGAAGACGCTCGGCACGCAGGCGAAGCAGATGACGAAGAAGGCCGGGCCATCGGCCGGATCGGCGAAGGAATAATCGAGCCCGCAGACTTCGCATTCCGGGCGGAGCTTCAGGAAGCCTTGGAACAGATGCCCCTGGCCGCAACGCGGGCAGCGGCCGCGCAGGCCCGTCTGCAACGGCGGAAGGGCCGGCCAATCTTCGTGTGAAGACATTGTCTTTCCTTTCCAGGATCGCGTCGGCGGCAGGCAGGTGCGCATTTCAAATGCGCTCGTTCGGTGCCGACATGCCGGGTGGCCGCGGACAATCCGCGCCCTCGCCGGCTTCGGAAACAATCAGCCATACAAAGCATACATTGTCAAATTATTGTATGCATAAACGCCTGCGACAATTGCGCCGGATTTCGGCGCTCAGACGACGAAGTTTACCGCAGCCGGCGATTGCAAGAGAAGATCGGCGATGATGGCGAGGCTGCGCTCAAGCTCCGCGCGTGTCTCCGCTGCCCCCAGCCCCAACCGCACCGCCTCGGGCGGATTGGCGAGCGCAAACGCATCGCTGGTGACGATGCTGATCCCGGCTGTACGCAGGCGGGCGGTGAACTCCCCGCGTGTCCAGCCGGGGGGCAGCGTGAGCCAAAGGTGAAAGGCCTCCGGATCGGTCAGCACGCGATCGGCCGGCAGGATTTCCGCCGCGATCCGCTGGCGCCGTCCGGCCTCTGTGCGAATGGCCGCAAGCACCGCATCCGCCGTTCCATCCTCGATCCAGCGCGTGGCGATCGCCGCCGAAAGCGGCGAGGCCATGCCGGCAGTCGCGCGGATCGCGCCTTCGAGGCCAACGGAATTTGCGCCATCCGGAACGACGAGATAGGAGATGCGGAGCGCCGGTGAGAGGCACTTGGCCAGCCCGGCCACGTAATAGACGAGGTCAGGAGCAAGCGTGGCGAGCGGCGGTACGGGTTCAGTCGGCAGCGCGCCATAGGCATCGTCCTCGATGATCGCAACGCCGTGCCTGCGGGCGATTGCGATGACCGCCTCCCGGCGCTTGAGCGACAGTGTCGCCGTCGTCGGGTTATGAAGCGTCGGGTTGCAGTAGAGCGCCTTCGGCCGGTGCTTGACGCAAGCGGCCTCGAACGCCTCGGGCAAAAACCCCTGCTCATCCACCGCAATAGCAGCAAAGCTTATCCCGAGATGGGCCGCGAGCGACCGCAGTCCCGGATAGGTCAGTGCCTCGGCGCAGATCACGTCGCCGCGCGCGGCAAGCATGCTGACCGTGGCGAGCAGCGCCCCTTGCGTACCGGGGCAGATGAGCACACGCTCCGCCGCCACCTCGCCGAGCCTCGGCCGCAGCCAGGTCGCCCCCGCCGCTTTATCCGACAGGGCGCCACCGACCGCCTGGTAGCGCAGCAGGAGCTCCAATCCCCGCTCGTCCTCAAGGGCATCGATGCCGCCCCACATCCGGGCGATGAGTCCCGGATCGTCGAAGAGAGGCGGCAGGTTCATGCTCATGTCGACGAGCCCGCCGCCGGACGATCGGCCGCCATTCTTTCGCCGCGCCTTGACATACGTGCCCTGCCCCACGCGGCCTTCGACCAGTCCCCGCGCCCGCGCCTCGTTATAGGCGCGGCTGACGGTGGTGAAATCTATGCCGAGCACGCCCGCAAGCGCCCGCTGCGGGGGCAATCGCGTTCCCTCCTTAAGCTCGCCGGCCGCGATATCCGTCGCCAACGCATCCGCGATCGCCAGATAAAGCGGCCCCGCCTCCCTGCTCAGCGCCGGCATCCAGGAAAGACGTGCGTGATCCTTGCCCATCGACAACATCCCGTTTCGACAATGTATGGATATTGCATGGATGCGGCATCCAGAGCAAGCGCCGTCGCATTCGCCTGAATACGACTATTCTTTAGACTAGATCGCCTCGCCGCAGGCACGACGGAAGCGGCGCACCGTCTCCGCCATGCCATATTCCAGCGCGTCCGCCGTCAGGCCGTGGCCGATCGAAACCTCGGCGAGCGCCGGGATGTGTTTTGCCAGCAACGGCAGGTTGGCGACGGTCAGGTCGTGGCCGGCATTGACGGCAAGGCCGAGGTCAAGCGCGATTTCCGCGGTGCGGCCGAGTTCTGCAGCGATCCGCTCGGCCTCCTCGGGCTCGTCATAGCAGCCGCCATAGGGGCCGGTATAAAGCTCGATCCGGTCCGCCCCGGTTTCCTTGGCGATCTTCAATGCCTCCGGATCCGGATCGCCATCGGCGAAGAGCGAAACGCGGAAGCCCTTTTTCTTCAGCCGCCCGACTACATTCCCAAGCAGGTTGTGGTTCTTGCGAAAATCCCAGCCGTGATCCGAGGTCGCCTGCGCCGGATCGTCCGGCACCAGCGTCACCTGCTCCGGTTCGTGCCGTTCGACCAGTTGAAGAAAATCCTCGTTGGGGAAGCCTTCCATGTTGAATTCAGCCTGCGGAAACTCGTCGTCGATCAGGTTGCGGATAGGCTGGAGGTCGGAGAAACGGATGTGGCGCTGATCCGGCCGCGGGTGAACGGTCAACCCGCTCGCCCCTGCCTGAAGGGCAATTCGGCCAAGCCCGGTAACGGACGGCCAGGGAAGATCGCGCCGGTTGCGCAGCATCGCGACGGCATTCAGATTCACGGACAGTTTTGCGGGCATGTCGAAACTTTCACAGAGGCGGGCAACATCATTGATGTCGCTGTTCTACCGCGGATTTTATAAAACCGGAATCGCCGTTTTGTATGGCCTCATCCCACGTTTTGACATCACGAAATTATGTTGATATCAACGTTTATCCGGCAAGATGAAGGTAAATCGCATAGAAGCAAGAGGAGGCGATCATGACGACCACATTCATCCCGGCAAACGAACTGGCAGCGCGGAACCATGCCAGCTTTCCCAATGAAAGTGACGACTATCGACGGGCCCGCAATGCGCTTCTGGCGGAGGAAATCGAACTCAGGCGCCATATCGAGCGCGTGGCCGAACTGCGCCGGCAGCTGCCGCCGGGCGGAGAAGTTACCAAGGACTATCGATTCGAGGGCGAGAACGGGCCTGTCACGCTTGCCGATCTTTTCGGCGGCAAGGACACGCTCATCATCTACAGCTACATGTTCGGCCCGCAGCGCGAAAAACCTTGCCCCATGTGCACCTCGTTGATGGGAGCATGGGAGCGCAAGGTGCCGGATATAGAGCAGCGCGTCGCGCTCGCGCTGCTTGCTCGCTCGCCGATCGAACGGCTGATGGCGGCCAAGAAGGCACGCGGCTGGACACGCTTGAAGGTCTATTCCGACGGAGACGGCACCTTTACCCGCGACTATGTCAGCGCCGAGGATGCGGATGTCCCCGGCTACACGGTCTTCACCCGCCGCGACGGCATCATCCGGCATTTCTGGAGCAGCGAAATGAACGGCAAGATGGCCGATCCCGGCCAGGACCCGCGCGGCGCGCCGGACCTTGACCCGCTGTGGACCCTCCTCGACACCACGCCCGAAGGCCGCGGCAAGGATTGGTATCCGAAGCTCGAATATCCCAACGGCGGGTGAAAGCGCCGCCGACCATCGTCGCATTCGCGATCTGCACGCGCTCTCCCGTCACACCTGGCGGGAGAGCGCGATCCTGCCGATGCCCGGCCGCAGGCCTGAGTCGCGTATTTCAGAAAAAGTGCGATTAATTGCCATCGAACCTGACAACCGCCATTTTTGGGCTTAAGGTCCGAATCAGGTTTAAGTTGTTTCTTCCCGGCAATCTTGGTTCCGGCATTCCGCCTTTATCTTGTGGAGCTACATCGATGACGCCAGCCGAAAGGCCCTGCGACGAGACGATCCGGCTGGCGCTGCGCCGGATTCTCGACAGCCGCAGCTTTCGGCGGTCCGAAAGGTTGCGCGCCTTCCTCGCCTATGTCGTCGAAAAGGAAATGATCGGCGAAGGCGCCCAGCTCAAGGGCTATTCGATCGGCGTCGACGTCTTCGGCCGCGACCAGAGCTTCAATGCCGACGGAGACCCCCTTGTCCGCGTCCACGCCGGCAAGTTGCGCAAGCAGCTCAAGGCCTTCTACGACACTGAAGGCGCCAGCGAGAAATGGCAGATCACCATTCCGAAGGGAACGTATGTCCCGGAGTATCACCGCGTGCAAGTCGGCGACGCCGGCGAGGTTTCGGTGAAGCAGGAAAAGGTCGCCAGCCGGTCGTTGTCCGGGCGCCGCGCTCCCTGGCAGCCGGCTCCTTTGTCTTCTCCCTGGGCGGTTCTCAGCGTGCTGCCGCTGCTCCTCTTCGCACCCCTCCCCTCGCCCGAAATGACGCTGGATATCGATGCGGAGGCGAAGCTCGTCGCGGGTCCTATGGCGGCCATCCGCGGCCTGCCGTCAGTCAGCATCAGCGTGTCCGGCCCGGAACATAAAGCCACCAGGCAATTCGCAAATGCACTCCACGAGGCGGCGCTTCGCCACAAGACGCTCGCCAAGGCGAGCGCGGTCAAGGACAAAGGTGCTTCCGCCTCCAGCAATCAGGCTCTGGCTTTCTCGATCGACCTCGCCTGGTACGACGCGCCCGCAGCAGGCATCCGCATCACCCTCTCGCATGATGGTGTTGGCATCCCGCTGCGGCGTGATTTCATCAGCGCGGAACGGCTGACGAGCGAGCCGGACGTTTTTTTCGAAAGTACTTCGCTTGCCGCGCTGCTTTTTGCCGTCGACGGCGAGATCTACGCCCACGCCGCTGCGGAAAGAATCCAGAGCACGCTTATGGAATGCATGACCGCAACGGCGCGCTACCGCCGGCTGCTGACGCGCGACAGCTTTGAGAAGGCGTGGGACTGCCAGCAGAAGCTCGGTCCGCTCAAGGGCGACGAGCCGCTCTTCATCATTTCCGCCAACAGCCCACTCAAGGTCATCGGCCATTGACGCATGTCGCGCGCAATGGATGAGTCCGTGTGCCCCACTGCACTCAGTCCGAAGCTGCGTTTTTCCTGCAATATTAAGGACTGTTCATTTGAGTGATTCGCACTTACCGTGAGTGCGTGCGTTGGATTTCATGCCGGGTTGCTCACTGGAGCACCGCGCGTTCGGGCGAATGCGTGACGGGGCTCCAGCTAACGGACCTGTGGCGACCGGTTTCGTCGCAGGCCTGCACATTGGTCAGCAGTAGCCGTGCTTGCGCACGGATGTGTCCCACGAGCAGCAGGTGTCGAGGTCCACAACCGGCCGGACGCTTGGCTGGACGAACGGTCTCCGCCACAGGGCTGGCGGGTTGCGACGCTCGGAACGGGGGACATTGGAAATGTCGCAGGATTCCAGAAAACACGCAGACGACACTTTCGGCTTTCTGCCGCAACTGCCCGTGCCCTACCATGGTCAGGACGACCGGCTCGCCATCGCCGAGATGGCGGAGGTTTTCGGGGTGACGCACCGGACATTGCATTTCTACGAGGAGAAGGGCCTGCTGACCGCAGCCCGCATGGGACCGATGCGCGTTTATGGCGAGGATCATGTCCGTCGCATGGCGGTGATCAATGCCTGCCGGGAGATCGACATGCCGATCGCCGCGATCCAGGAGCTGATGGCGGGACTTGATCGCGCCGAAAGCCAGGCGCGCGCCGACGAGTTGTTCGACGCCGCCTTGCAGGCCCGTCGCCGCGAGCTCGCCGCCCAGCAATCGATCCTGCGCCGTCAGATGCAAAAGATCGCCGAGTTGCTCGAAGCGAGATCGGTGGAGGGCGAAGACGATCCGACGGGAGCGGAGAATGTCCACCTGTCGCCGATCGAGTCCAATTGCCTCGGTTTCATGGCCGTAGGCTATCCCGCCTCCCGCATAGCCGAGCTGATGGACATGGACCTGACCGCGGCGCTCACGCTGGAATCCGGGATCATCCGCAAGTTCGGCGCACACAATCGCTTTCAAGCCGTCGCCAAGGCCGTTCTCGCCGGCCTCATTGCATCGGAGTAGGGAAGAAAAAACGTTCAGGCCGACCACAAACCGATACAACCTGTCGTAATATTTGACGAGCGGAATAGGCCCTGACAATTGTCACCGCCCCGGTGCGGCAGTAACATTTGGGCACGGCCAGGCACGTCTTTAACGACGACCCGCATGTCTTGCCAGCGATATGCTTCTGACCGAGCAGAAGAGCTTCTCGCTAGCCGAGATGCATATTCAGAAGCTTATTTCCATCCGGCGCCAGAAAATGGCGCGTCCGCCGATCTTTATTGCATGCGCGCGGATATACTTGGAGGAAAAGATGAACAAGCTCACTGTAATGATCCTTCTCGCAGGCGGCTTCGCTTTGTCCGGTTGCCAGTCCATGACGACCTCCAGCACCCGCGCTGGCGAGTTCGGCTGCATCGCCGGTACAGTCGGCGGAGCGGTTGTCGGCGGCCTGGTCGGCTCGACCATTGGCGCGGGAACCGGCCAACTCTGGGCTGTTGGCTCCGGCGCCACGCTGGGCGCGGCAGGCGGCAATGCCTTGACCTGCTATTGATGCGAGGGGCCGGGATCATGAAAAGGATAGTGCTGCTGGCCGCATTCGCACTTTCACAGGCCATTGCGGCCGCGGCGCAGGATCGGCCGGCGGCCATGAACCAGGGCCAGATGGATCGGCTCGACCGCAACAGGAATGGCGCGGTCGACCAGTCCGAGTACGAGTCCTTCATGACCTCCGCTTTCGCGAGCCTGGACAAGAACAAGGACGGCAGCCTGCGCAAAGAAGAAGTGGGCCAGCTTCTGAACGCGCAACAATTTGCCGCCACTGACGCCAACCGCGACGGCAGGCTCACCCAGAGCGAGTTCCTGAACAGGGTCATGGCCGATTTCAAGGCCGCCGACCGCAGCGGCGACGGCCATCTTCAGTAGGCGCGCGGCCGCCTGTGATTGTTATGCGCCTTGCACGTTCAAGGGAACGGGCAAGAAGAGAAGCCCAGCTTCATGTACCCCGCCTCTGGATCAAGAGTGCGTTACTGTCCCCTTTGAACGCAACGCCCCGTCTTCGTGCGATCGCCACAGCTTTATCCATGTAGAGCGAACCTGACGCGGAAGAATCATCCGCTAAGATGACCGGCGCAACGCGAGAAACAACTTGCTCTCACCTTTAGCCGCTTAACGCTAAATCAATCATTTTGGCAAATTCTGGACGCGCAACTTGCGGACAGGGAAACGCTTCGTTGCGGAACAGACCTCTACAGCGCCGCGCGTCTTATCAGACGAGCAAGGCACTGTAGCACTTTGAATTGCTGCATGTTTTATCCTTAAATCGAGTAGGTTTTAAGGAAAACGTGCGGTAGAGGAGCACGGGAAAATACCACCATGGCGATCCCCCAGGATGATCACGGACGGCGCGGGGAACGTCCGGTCAACAAAACAGCGCTTTGCCTCCATTTTCTGCTCTTCGTTCTTCTTGCCCTGTCCGCTTGGGCAATGCCCCGCGGCCCCTTCGTGCTTGTGGTCACGCATCCGAACGACCCGCCGCAAAAGGCCATATCGCTTATTGCTGCCGCCGGCGGTTCCTTCGTCGGCAGCGGGGGGCTGCCGTGGATTTCGCTGGCGCATGCCAACTCCGAAGATTTCCCGGCGAGGTTGCTTCGCGCCGGCGCACTGCTCGTTCTCAACGCAAGCCTCTCCGCCGCTTGCTCGCAGGAAAGTTTAAAATGAGCGCTCTCGAAGAAATTCGCCAAAAGGTGTCGCCGGGGATCATCGCGCTCCTTTGGATCAACGTCGCACTGATCACTATTACGACTGTCATGCGCGCGGACGGCTTCGACCGCTTCGCCGTCGGCGCCGCGGTAGTCATCGTGGTATCGGCAACCGTCGGCTGGATCCGCGACAGGACGGGGCCGACAACCCGGATCGTGACGGCAATGGCTCACGCCGCCACCGTTGCCCTGCTCGTCTTCGCCTTCTCCGGCTCGCCGCTGCAGATCGACATGCACATGTATTTCTTCGCCAGCCTTGCGATCTGCGCCGCCTGGATCGATTGGCGCGCAATCGTCGGCTATGCGGTGCTGGTCAGCGTTCATCATCTGCTTCTCTATTTCGTCTCGCCCTTCGCGGTTTTCCCGCAAAGTTCCGATTTTTCGCGCGTGCTGCTCCATGCAGTCATCCTGACGCTGGAAAGCGCGGTTCTCATCGCGATGGTCTTTTCGCTGGTCTCCGCATTGGTCTCGGCGGAAAAGGCGACGCACGAAGCAGAGGAGGCTCATCGCCAGAACGCAGCGCTGGCCGAGCAGGCAAGGGCTGCCGACCTCGCGGCCGAAGCCGAGCGCGTGCGTTTGACGGCGGAAGCGGACGAGACCGCTCAGATGCGCCTGCAAGAGGCAACGGCAGGGCTTGCCACCGGCCTGCGCCGGCTGGCAGCGGGCGATCTCGCCTTTCAGCTCACCGAACCCTTCGCCCCGGATTTCGAGGCGCTTCGCCACGACCTGAACGGAGCGGTCTCGCAGCTCAGCGAAACCTTGAAAGGCGTGGCACACGCGGCAGCCGCTATCGACGGCAACTCGCACGATATCAGCCGGAGCTCAAGCGAGCTTTCGACACGCACCGAACGGCAGGCGGCGTTTCTGGAAGAGACCGCAGCCGCTCTTGATCAGATCACCGCCAATGTCACCCACGCATCCAAACGGGCGGAGGAAGCCCGCCTCGTCGCGGCTCAGGCCAATAGCAGCGCCCTGCAGTCCGGCAGAATCGTCTCCGAAGCCGTCGACGCCATGGGCCGGATCGAACAGTCGTCGACGCAGATCTCCGGCATTATCGGCGTCATCGACGATATCGCCTTCCAGACCAATCTGCTCGCATTGAATGCCGGCGTGGAGGCCGCGCGGGCGGGCGAAGCGGGCAAGGGATTTGCCGTCGTCGCGCAGGAAGTACGCGAACTGGCGCAACGCTCGGCGCAGGCAGCCAAGGAGATCAAGGAACTCATCCGCAATTCGAGTGCCGAGATCCAGAACGGAGTGAAGCTTGTCAGCGAGACCGGCGCAACGCTGCGTGCGATCGAGAACTATATCGTGACCGTCAACGAACACATGGACGCAGTCGCGCTCTCGGCGCGCGAACAATCATCGGACCTCGCCGGCGTCAATTCCGCGGTCACCCAAATGGACCAGGTTACCCAAAGGAACGCAACAATGGTCGAGGAAGCGACCGCGGCGGGCGCAGCGCTCGCCGACGCGGCGGCCCGGCTGCGCGAACTGATCGCGCACTTCCAACTGGCGGACACTTCGCTCGCGCGGACCACCGTTGGCGCACCTCGTTTCTTTTCCGGCGAGAAGGTCGCGTAACGCTTTGCGCGCGCGTTTTTGAAGAACGACGAGATTCCGGCGACGCCTGGCGGCATCCCGGTTGGCTGGCGTGAGATAGAACGTCGATGCCGCATCGATATCGACGTTGCTCGTAAAGACGATGCGCCCGACGGGTGTTGGCCGCCGCGTCGAGCGACCTGCCAAGACATCAATCGCGTTGGCGCTGCGGCGCCAGCGACATCGCCTGCGCATAGGCCAGTGGCGAGCGGTTCCCCGGCATGTTCTCGTCCAGGATCAACGTTTTCAGGTCATCTGAGCGAACGTCGAGAGCCACCGCCTGCTCCAGTTTGTCGACTGACCAAACGACATAGCCAAGCTTGGCGCTGTATCCACACTCCCATCCGCAGTTGCAATCATGTTTGCGCTCACTCCCACGCTCGTCTTCGGTTTCGCGTTCGCATTCACATTTCGCCGCGACGATTTTGTGCGGGGAGACAGGTAGAATCATGATTTGCGGCTTGGGGAGTTTGTAGCAATGCCCTTCATAGGCATAGCCATAAATTACTCCAACGCTTTCAAAGCCCTCGCTCACCCCAGTGGAAACGGATAAATAATGGAAATATTTAGATGCTATTACCCCAACAATAACGTTGTCTGCAGAAATTACTGTTTTGTTAAGCAAATCTTCAATAACAACTTCCATCACTTCGATAAAATCACCGTAATTATCGGGTGAAATTTTTGGATTTTTTCCCAAAAGTTCTCCGATTTTTTCCTTATAATAAGCATGCGCTTCGACTGAATCTTTTGGCTTTCTAACGATATTACCGGGCCTTCCGTAGAGCCTTATTTCTCCGGGATTGTAGGGACCCGTACGTCCCGTTATCTCACCCGGGTCAGTGAACAAACTTGGATTTCCACAGCAATCACTCATGCTCCACTCCTTTCCCAGCTCTATCTTTGACTGATGATCTCACGCCATGCGAAATTGGCTTCCAGCAGTTCGGCGGTCGCCCCGCTTGCGGCGGAAATGACAGCATTTGCCGCCTGATCGAGCCGCAACGTGTCTGGATCGAGTGTCGGCAGCGCCCCCGCAAGCGCTTGTCCGACTGCATCGCGGGCAGCGGTCAGCGCCAATCTGAAGAACATCGGTTTGACCTGGAAGGCCGCCGCCGTCATCTGGCGGAAACGGTCGAATTCATCCTGTTCCAAATCTCGAATATCGAAATCCAGAAGCCGCGTGTCGGCGCAGTCGCGCTCAACCAGTTCCCGATGATAAAGCTCGACGATGGTGTCGAAGATGGCGCCGATGAAAGGGAGCGCCCGGTCGTGCACTTCGCGCGTCGTCTCGGACATGCGGCGAAAATTGGTGGCAAGACGGATCTGGGTCTCGGGACTCGTTTCCGCAAACCGATTGAGCTCGTTGTAAAGCAGCAGATTGCCTCTCGTTCGGCGCAGCAGCCGGTCGATGGCGGAGTCGAACTGCAGAAACGAGATCAGTGACACCACGTCCGAAAAGGCTTCGGAAAATGCAAAGAAGTCGCTGTCACGCAGAGGGGCCGTCGGGATCCCCGTCTCGGAAAGGAGGATAATGTGACCGATTTCATGCGCGATCGTGTCGAAATTCAACGCGTACGGCCGCCTTATACCCTCGACGTCGGAACACCCCAGTTCCAGGAAACCGTAGCCCGCGTGGGCGTTGTCCCAGTTTACAAAGGCGATGATCTCAAGTCTCGGAAAGGTCTGCGCAAAAAACCACCGGATCGGGTGACCCAGATAGCTCTGCCAAATGTCAAGGACGAAACGCACGCAGGCATAGGCATGTACGCTGAGAAACGCCCTTGAGTTGGGTGACAGATTGTCGAAGTGGCGATCCGGGCCAGGCATTGCCGGCAGACGCTTCGCTCCATCGAAGGGCGGGAATTGATTGAAACCGTAAGGCTGCTTGTCAACGAGCGGATCGACCACGTAGACGGTCAAATCGCTCGGCCCCTCGCCGATTTCGTCCCGCGGTATCGACAGCCACACACGATCCGGTTGCTCATATCCGGGGATGAACGGGGGCTGGGGATATATCCAGAAGCGCGTGCCAAGACGCGCGTTTGCCGATCCGAGGGCATCGTCCCCAGGCAGACGCATTGCACAATCGCCCCCCGATGGAAAATCTGGCAATTAGAGATTCAATTTATAAGTGTTCACTAAATTTGAGTCAATGCCGCCCGCCTCGAGGTCCCGCATGAAGGTATTCGTCGCGACCCAGGAATCAGGCGCGCGCACGCTTTCACGTTGCATTGCAAGATCTGAAGCGCATTGCAGAGCAAGAAGCGCGTCGCGCTTCTTCTGCCTTACGATATCATTTCTCAGCCTCTTGGCCTCGTCGTCCCGCCACCCGCCGGTCCGCAAGACTGCATCGAACGAGCGTTCCCGAAAGTTCATCTCTCGCGCGATCGTTGTGAGCAGACGACGCTCCTCGGCTCCGATAAGGCCACGGCGCATCAGGCTCGACAATGTTCGCTGAATATCAACGAGCGAGTCCGTCAGTGGTGGAAAGCCCAGTTCGGCAGGGCCCGAATGAACGGCAACCGCATCGTCCGGCGCAAGCCGCCAGCGCCGATACCACCGATAGATGAGGCCGACGCCGACCATGCCGAAGTTGCTGAGTTCCGCCGCCCTAAGCGCTCCCATACTGGCGGCGCCGATCACTGTGATTCCTTGCGCCATTGCCCATAGGATTTCCTTGTGCCGCACGGCCGGCCGGTCTTCGAATTGTCCGTCGATCAGAACCATCGCGCGCGGGTGAAATGCATGGGCGGCAAGCAGAATGTCGCCCTGGGCGACAGGCTGCAGATAGATGGCGTCGAGCACTGCCTCCGCTTCCGCGAGCCTCAGTGTCGGTCCGAGAAACACCAGGATCGGGCCCTGATCGCTCGTATCGCTCATTGTCATCCTCATCGCAGAATGGAAAAGGGCGTCGCTCCCGGCAGGATGACCCTCACGCAGTGCACGCCCGTTTCGCAGTCGGAACCCACCGGCACTGCCAGTATAGGTCCAACTCGTGCCGCCATTGTTTTCTCGATGAGCGCAGCAAGATCGTCGACGATCGGTACTTCGCCCGAAACATATCGCGCCGTGGACGCTCGCTCGACAATGAGTTGGCGCGCCTGGGAAACGACCGCGTCCATGCTTCTTCGATAGTGGCCTCGGGTCTGGTCGTCGCGAGCGCCCGATATCGCGCCGGCGCGCGCCGAGAGCGCCTCCAGCATCGCGCTCGCCGCGGCTGCAGCGACGCTTGGACCCGCCGCATAGCCCTCGGTCGGGAGTGCCAGGATTGGTTCGCCGGGCCCCGTTTCGATCGCCTGGCACCAGACGACTGGAACACCGGTTGGCGAGGGCGCCAGCCACAAGCCGAACGATACCCCGCACTCCCCAGCAACAGATCCTATGCGGTCGACACGGTCCCCCAACCCCGAGGGGGCGATCCGCATGCGATCGAAGAAGCCATGCGTGGCGAAGGCACGCGCCATGGCGTCGCGCTCGATGCATTCGAACAGCCCGTGCAGGAATGCGCCATAGGCCGACGTATGGCAGGCAAGACCGGTCGTCGTACGGATGAACAGGCCGTCTCGGGCGGGCGGCGGCTCGGTATAGCGGGTATGTACAAGTTCAAGGGGAACAGGCTCAGCGGCCCCGGTGGCGATGTCGATCCCGGTGATCCAATGGATCTCCCTGGTCCGCCAGTTCGAGCCGACCCCGGGTGCCAGAAGCTGTTCAAACAGCCCTTCCGCCAGTCCGATGTCGTCGGCAGAGGCGAGGAAAACGCGCTCGGCTGGAACGGACTCGGCGAAGAACCGCTCAAGCGATTCCATGATCGCACCCAACGCCGCCTCCGACATGGCGAGGCCGCGCCCGAGAGACGTCACTTCCGAGAGCGCTGCCGGCCGAACCACCTGGACGACCGGGAGGCCGATCCGGTCGAGCCCGGTCAGGTCCGCGACCCGCGTTATCCGCGCTCGGCGACAGAGCGGCAGAACCCTCCGAAGGCAGTGTTCGGCCTCTCCCGGCCCTGTCTGCGTTGCGAAAGGACTTCGCAGGCCGGAAAGAATCGCATCCCGAAATCCGGAAAGGGCACCACCCGAGCGCGATCGTTCCTTCAGCGGCAAGTCTTCGGGTTCAACGCTCGATGACAATGCCAAGCTCCCGGACCGATTGCCTGGCCCGCTCCGCAAGCGCCTCGGCGCCCTGATCCTCGGCAATTTCGATAGCGGCGCGCAAATCCGCGGCGACGATATCGTGAGGTGCCTTGGCTCGAGCATGGAGAACCGCACGGCATCGATGGAGTTCGGGGAGCCAATAGGCGTGGTGGGTTTCCTTCGCCTTCTCGATCGCCTCATTGGCGACATCGATCGCCGCCTCGTATTTCTGCGCCAATCCCAGCATCATGGCGTGCATATAGAGGTAAATCGGAAGGTCTATGACCGTGCCGAGTTGCTTCAAAAGCGAAAGGCCGCTTTGAAACGTCTCGTGGCCACCCGCTAGATTTTCGAGATGAGCCTCGGCCCAGCCGCCGAAAAGAAGCGACAGGCCGGAAAGCGACTGCATCTCGTGCTGGCTCGCAAATTCGGCCATCCTTCCGGCAACGTCCGTAAGCCGCTGAAAGTCGTTGCGGTAGAAGGCGGACACCGCTTCCGTGTCCAGCGAATGCGCTGTGCTCGGCGCATGCGCAATCCTTTCAACAAAGGCGATCATTTTTGAAAGCGCCGCGTCCGATGCCTTTGGCTGGCCCGTCAGCCACAACGAAAGCGCCAGTTGTCCGAGGCCGCAAACCTTGGCGTCATGCCCGCCATAAAGCGTGCGGCTCGTCTTGGCCGATTGCTCGTCATAGAGCGCCAGCCCCGCTTCGATCGCCGCCTGGGTCTCGCGATGACGGCCGAGATTGAAATCGATGGCCCAGATGCAATGGTTGACCTGTAGCCTGACCTCCGGATCCTCCACTCCGGCCAGCATTGCCTGCACCTGCAGCGCGCGATCGTGCATGGCGGGAAAATCCGCGCCCGTCAGCCACCAGCCCCAATAGATCGGGAACCATTTCGGCTGGTCCTCCATCGGTTGCCGGCGCGCGATCGCCACGCCTTTTTCATAGAGCTGACGCGCCGGCTGCGAACTCATTCCCACCATTCCGATGAGGATCGGTCCCAGGGCGACCAGCGCCGAAAGCTGCAGCAGCTCGACCGCGTGCCCATCGCCCATCCGCTCCGCGAGCGTCAGCGCGTGTTCGAGATATTGGCGTGCCTCGACCATCGCCGAGCGGCTCGAGCTCTCCTTTCCCGCCGCAATGAACAGCTCGATCGCGCTTTCGAGAAGCCCCGCCCGTTCCGCATGCTCGGCGAGCTCGCCGGTATCGATCCAGGCTGCGAGCTGGCGGTCCTGGCTGATGGCGCCAAAAAGGCGGCGATGCAATGTCTGTCGCTGCTTGCGCAACAGCGCGTTGTAGATCGTCTCCTGGATCAGTACGTGCCGGAAGCCGTAGGCGGTGCGCCCCGGCGCCCTGATGCGAATCAGGAATCCAGTTTCGCAGAGGGTATCGGCGGCACTTGCCAGCGACTTCTTGCTGAAATCGGGTAACAACGCGTGCAGCACCGGCAGCGTGAACTGGGGGCCCGCAATCGCACCGGCCCGCGCCACATCCCGGGCGGGACCTAAGTGCTGGAGGCGAGCGTCAAGGATGCTCTCGAAGGCCGAGACGTGGCTGGGCTTGACGCTTTCCGAGAGGTTCATCGTGTCGGCGCCCACGTTCTGCGACGCCCACTGGCAAATCTCTTCGATGAAAAGCGGAACGCCGCCCGATATTCTTTCCGTCACATCGAAAAGTTCGGGAAGCATGGCGAGCCTGTGCTCCGGCCATCTCGCCCTGATCGCCAGCCGCGTCTCGTCGCGATCGAGTGCTTGGAGGGTAATACGCGTCGGATTTGCGGCATCGAGCCAGTGCACCGGGCTCCCGGACGGTTGGTGTCCCGTCGCCTGCGATCGCGGGCGCGAGGTGACAACGAGCAGGATCGGAAGTTCGCGCAAGACCTGTGCGGCTTCCGCCAGCAGATCCTGCGAGGTGGGGTCGATCCAATGCACGTCCTCGACCACGACGACGATCGGTCCGTTCTGGCAGGCGGCCTTCAGCGTGCGGAACACGGCGCGATGCGCCTTTTCGCGGACCGCCTTCGGATCGCTGCCTGACAAAAACTCGTTTCGCCCCTGCGCTCCGAGCAGGTAGGCGAAGACGTCCGTTGCTTCCTCATCGTAAATGCCGTTGCGTTCAAAGAGGTCCGTCACCGCGGCCGCCGTCAGTTGCCCGTCGGCTTCCGAGATGTCTCCCGGAATACTGTTGCGCAGCGGATGTAGCGTCGATCGGAAACCGCCGGGAAGGCACTGGAAGAAAAACAGCTTTGATCGCCGGTCGCGCGTGTTCCGGCGGACCTCCCGCAACAGCCGGGACTTGCCGATACCAGCCTCTCCCACGATAAGCAGCACCTCGCCCTCACCGCCAAGCACGCCCTCCCAGGCCGCGGCGATCGCAGCCATCTCGCTTTCGCGCCCGATGAAAGGACCACCGAGCCTTCCATATGCGTAAAAGCGATTGACCTCGATCTTGTGCCCGAGCGCGCGCCACACCTTCTCGGGCTCGGAAAATCCCTTGAGCGTCTTGCTGCCCTGGAACACGAAGGCATGCGACCGCCCCGCGAGATTGCGCGTGCCCTCGGAGACCAGGACGCTGTCCGGCTCAGCGATGGATTCGAGCCGGGTTGCCATGGCGAGCGCCGCGCCGGTGACAGCTTCCTGCGTCCAATTCTCCATCTTTGCTTCGTTGACGAGCGCGATCGACGTCGCGACGCCGACGCGAACGTGCAAATCGTCACGCTTCACCTCGTGGCCGACGCGCCGGCAGCCTTCGATGATGTCCAAGCCGGCGCGGATGGCGAGCGAGGCCGCATCCTTCGCGTCGAGCTCGATCGGAAACAGCGCCACACCGCCGTCGCCCGCCTCGTGCTGGATGATGCCGGAATGGGAGGCGATCGATTGTCTCGCCGCAGCCGCAAAGGCGCTCATCAGTTCCTGATAGTCTTCGATGTCCATGCGCTGGAAGAGATCGGTCGAGCCCACGAGGTCGTAGCAGAGCGCGGTTACGATGCGCCGCTCGCTGTCATGCGTGGATGAACCGCCCCGTGCGCGCTTGGTCAATCGTCGTGGTGTGTTGGTCCGACTCTCGCGAAGCATGCACCACTCCCGCCCCCTGCCGTCCCGCGACTAGCCGGTCGCGCTACCGCATGATCTCGTCCATGATCAGATTCCCGCGGAGGCTATCATGAACAACAACGCCGCACCCGCCCAAAAACGCACAAGATGCTGTCTGCCAGATTCTCTCGTATTAGCAAATACTGATCGATGGCGGTGGAATGTCAATCTGCCTGCGGCGCCAATCGGATGCGGACAGGTCATCCCCAACACCGCGATCAGTGCATGGATTATCCGCCGGCTTGGCCGGCATTCCTGCCTCACCGGACGATCGTCAGCCGCTCCGCCGCGCGGGTGATCGCCGTGTAAAGCCAGCGTTCGCGTGTGTCGCGAAAGGCAAAGCTCTCGTCGAAGAGCACGACATTGTTCCACTGCGAGCCCTGCGCCTTGTGCACCGTCAGCGCGTATCCGTAGTCAAACTCGTCGTAGCGCTTGCGGGTGGACCAAGGGATCTCGCCTTCGACATCCTCGAAGGCGGCCTTCAAGAGCTTGATCTTCGCCGCGCCGCGATCCATGTCGTCGTCTTCCGGGCGGATCATCAGGTTGATGCCCGGCTTCACCGTTTCTTTCGAGGAGCTCATCACCTGCCAGAGCGAGCCGTTGAGCAGCCCCTTGGCCGGGTCGTTCCGAAGGCAAACCAGCTTGTCGCCGGATTGCGGATATTCGCTGGTGAAGCCTTTCAGCTCGCGAAGCCGCTGGTTGTAGCGCCGCCGCGTCCTGTTGGTGCCGACGAGCACCTGGTCGGCCTCCAGCACCAGTTCCTGCGTCACCTGCCCTCGCCCGATCACCTGCGCCGTGCCGTAGTCGCCATGCATGATCTCGCTGCCCTCGCGCACCTGCATGGCCAGCTGGATGATCGGATTGTCGCGCGCTTGGCGGTGGATATCCGTCAGCAGGTAATCCGGTTCCTGATTGGTGAAGTAACCGCCGCCCGAAACTGGCGGCAACTGTCCCGGGTCGCCAAGAACGAGGATCGGCGTGCCGAAGCTCATCAGGTCCTTGCCGAGCGCCTCGTCGACCATCGAACACTCGTCGACGATGATCAGCGCGGCTTTCGCGACCGGGCTCTGCCGGTTGATAGAGAACATCGGCGCGATCGAGGTCTTGCCGGTTTCCTCGTCCTCCACCTCCTCCTCTCCGCGCGGCCGGTAGATCAGCGAGTGGATGGTCTTGGCATTGCTCGCGCCCTTGGAACGCAGCACCTGCGCTGCCTTGCCGGTGAAGGCGGCAAACAGCACCTCGCCGTCCACGTGCTCGGCGAAATGGCGGGCAAGCGTGGTCTTTCCGGTTCCGGCATAGCCGAACAGCCGGAAGAGCGGTGAGCGCCCTTCCTTCAGCCAGCGCGAAACGGCCTGCAAGGCCTCATCCTGTTGCGGAGCGAACTGCATGGCCCGCAGTGTCAGGATTCGGGGGCGGTGCGCAAGTGCGGATTTCGCAATCACGGCCCTCGACGAGGCAGCTTCTAAAAAGGACCCATCCGGCTGTGGCACTTTTTTGCGGTGCACCTTGAACCGGTCGCAAATGCTTCTACCCTGCGCGGCATTCAACGCGGCTAGAAGCAGTGGCACCATGAAATCGCGCAGGCGCTTTTTCCCAAAATCGATTTCCGATTTTCCGCTTATGCGCTACCAACCGTTCCGAACCCTGCGCCGCCATATCGTTCGCCCGCCGCACACGCCAGCGAACACCGGAGAAGGCCTTTGAGACCGGAACACCCCGCAACGCCCTCCCCGCCGGAAAACGCAGGGATCGGTCGATTGCCGCCGGCGTTGCAGTGGTGCGTGCTCGCACCTTTTTCGGCCGTCTTTACGGCGATACTTGAGACGATCGGCCTTCCGGCCGGACTGCTGATAGGCCCGATGCTCGCCGGCGCGCTCGTCGGCATGAACGGCGGCACGATCCGCCTGCCGCGTCAGCTCTACTTCTGCGTCCAGTTCATCCTGGCGATGATGATCGCCGGTTCGATGACGCCCGCGCTGTTGGTCGCCTTTTCCGGTAACTGGCTCCTCTTCCTCGCCGTCGTTCTCGCCGTCATTGGCGTCAGCACGCTTTGCGGCTGGATCATGACGCGGATGCGCATCCTGCCCGGCACGACCGCGATATGGGGCTCCTCGGCCGGTGCGGCTTCGACCATGCTGTTGATGGCGGATGCCTATGGTGCCGATGCGAGGCTGGTTGCCTTCATGCAGTACTTGCGCGTCGTCTTCGTCGCCAGCGCCGCCACGCTGGTCGCCCATCTGTGGGTCACCGGCGCCGAGGTCAGCGCCACGACCGACTGGTTTGCGCCGATCGCCGGCCTCCCCTTCCTGGCAACGCTTGCCGTCGGCCTTGCCGGCGGCTTCCTTGGCAAGGTCCTGCGTGTTCCGGGCGGCGTCTTCCTCGTGCCTTTCGCCATCGGCTCTGTTCTCAACATCACCGGCGCGCTGACGACGGAACTGCCGCAATGGCTGATCGCGCTCTGCTCCGTCATGCTCGGCTGGAACATCGGCCTCGGTTTCACGCGTGCGATTCTGGCCCATGCGCGCCGGGCACTGGTGCCGACGGTCATCTCCATCCTGGCATTGATGTCCTTTTCCGGATTGCTTGCGGTTCTCCTGATCTTCGCCGCGGGCATCGATCCGCTGACGGCCTATCTCGCCACCAGCCCCGGCGGCCTCGATTCGATCGCTGTCATCGCCTCGTCGAGCAATGTCGATTTGTCCTTCGTCATGGCACTACAGACGGTACGGGTGCTGATCATCACCCTGCTCGGCCCGGCTCTCGCCCGCTTCGTCGCCGACCGCGCCTGAGCAGACGGTATCGCGCTCCTGTGCGCCGCGAACGGTTCCTTCCCGCAGCCGCCTCAACCATCACGAGCGCATAGGGAATAAATCCTGCGTCCTCCGTGTCTTATCTGTGAACCTGCCAGAACGCGGTTCCGCTTCAGCGAGGACGGGACGAGGGAATCCTTGCCCCGCGAGAGAAACCTATTGAGGAAGGAAGGCCCCCATGAGAACGTTTCCATTAGTCATCGCCATTTGCCTTGTCGCAAGCACTTCCGCCCTCGCCGCACCGCCGGTCAAGACGGTTGAATCGAAAAAGGGCAATGTGCTGGCCGCAGCGAACGGCATGACGCTTTACACCTATAAGGACGACCACGGTGGTGTTTCCAGCTGCTACGACAAATGTGCGAAGAACTGGCCGCCCTTCCTGGTCGAAGGAAAAGCCATGGCCGAAGGCGGCTACACCATCGTCGACCGCAAGGATGGCGGCAAGCAGTGGGCGAAGGATGGCATGCCGCTCTATTTCTTCATCAAGGACAAGAAGATGGGTGATGTCACCGGCGACGGTGTGAAGGGCGAATGGGATGTCGCACGGCCGTGACGGTCAGGAGGGGGGCGCGGGGACGGACCCCACCGCCCCCGATGCATTCGAGGAGGGAGTCCTCGCCCTGATGCCTGCGCTGCGGCGCTATTCGCGCAGCCTCACCCGTTCCGATCCGGACGGCGAGGATCTGCTGCAGGATTGCGTCGAGAAGGTTCTGGCGCGCCGCGCGCAGTGGCGCGGGGTGAACCTGCGCGCCTGGGCCTTCACGATCATGACCAATCTCTACCGCAACCGGCACAGGCACAGGGCGCAGCATCCGGAGGTGGAGCTCGATGAGGACCTCGGTCTCGCCGCCACCGAAGACAACGCCGACCCGCTGGAGAAGCTGCGCCTCGAACGCGCGCTCGACAGGCTTTCGGCTGAAAACCGCTCGGTGCTGATGCTGGTGGTGATCGAGGGGTACCGCTACCAGGACGTGGCGGAGATGATGGCGATCCCGATCGGCACGGTCATGTCGCGCCTGTCGCGTGCCCGCCGCCAGCTCGCCGAAGCGATGAAGGACGACAACGTGGTTGCCCTGCGGAGACCGAAATGACCGACGACTTCAACACTGTCTCCGAAGACGAGCTGCACGCCTATGTCGATGGCCAGTTGAGCCAGCCGGAGCGGGAGCGCATCGAGGCTTGGCTCGAAAGGCACCCGGCGCGCGCAGAGGAAGTGCGGCAATGGCAGGCGCAGGCCGCGGCGCTGAAATCGCACTTCGCCAGCTACGCCCGCAGTGACGACAGCGATCGGGTGCTCGTCGCCACGCGCCGGGCAGCGCCCAAGGTCGGGGCGATATCGAGTGGCATTGTTAGACGCGCCGCCGCCGGTCTGCTGATTTTTGCTGCGGGCGCGCTCACCGGCCTCTATACACCCGCGATCGTGGCACCCGACAGGCCGCTTCAGATCGCTGAAGAGCGCGAAACACTGCCCCGGCAGGCACAGTCGGCGTTCCTCATCTATGCAAGCGAGGTGCGCCACCCGGTCGAGGTGGGCGCCGACGAGCAGGGGCATCTCGCCAACTGGCTCGGCAAGCGGCTCGACTATGCGCTGAGGATTCCCGATCTCTCCACACTCGGCTTCTCGCTCGTCGGCGGGCGGCTCGTTCCGGTCAACGGCAAGGCAGGCGCCATGCTGATGTACGAGGACGGCACCGGCCAGCGGCTGACCGTCCTTCTCGGCCGCGACACCGAGAACCGCGAAACGAGCTTCCGCATTGCCAGCCAAAGCGGCGTCGAAACCTTCTACTGGATCGACAGCGGGATCGGCTACGCCGTCACCGGCGAGGTGTCACGCGACCTTTTGCAGAAGGTCGCCCATGAATGCTACCGGCAGTTCGAGGGGTCATCAGAGTCGTAAAGAGAGGAGCAAGGGTGCGAGCAGAGCAACGCTTTACCGCACGCCCTGCCCGTTCACCTCAGCGGATCGTTCTCGATGATGATCGGCTTGCCGTGCGGCGTGGCTTCGGCCGCGCGCTGCCAGCTTCGGGTGAGCGCCTCGAGTTCACATCCGGAAGCGATGGAGCGCTCCGCTATCAGCCGGGAAAGTGCAGCCACCCAGCAATCGTAGTAATCGCTCGCGTCGGCCTTGCGGCCGGGCTTGTGGAGTTCGGCCGAGAGCGCTTCCGCCCACTCGCCCCAGGAAAACACGCCCTGCTCATGCAGGCTGAGGGCCATGGCGAAAGCGGCCGCCTGCCAGGGTTCGGCAAAGACGGGATCGCCCTCTGTGGATTTCGGCAGTTCCGTCGAAGCGAGCAGTGGGGAAGTGAACGCCGGTTTACCCTCCGCACTCCCGTCCAATCGCGAAGAAGTCTTACACACGCTCAAGATAGCTCTCCCAGGCGTCGATCGAGACCGTCAGCGTCGGATCCGCCGCCTCACCCCAGATCTCGCTGCCCTCGAACACGACCGTATAGACCCATTGCGGGTTCTCGCCCCAGCCGTGAGCATTGTCGTCCGGAAAGACGAAGCCACCCTGCACGGCCTCTACAACGCCCGTTTTGGCGCGGGCATAGCGCGGCAGGCGCGTGTGGGTTTCGGGATTGAAATTCTTCGTGCGCACCCTCTCTCCGACGACGAAACGCGGCGGCGGTGCGACCCGTCGGTCACAGGGACCGCCCCTGGCGAGCACGCCTGCCACCATCTCGGCCTTCAGCACCCGCTTTGGTTCCGTCCCCTTTTCCAACATACGGCCAGCGTCGAGTTCGGCCTGCGTGACAAAGCCATGGCGCTTGAGCAAGATCTCCAGCGCGCGGGTCCAGATCTCGTAATAGCTTGCCGACAGATAGGTCGCGGGGGGTAGACTTTCGCGCGCATGCCGGCTCTCGTCGATCGTCCATGCGCCGAAGGCGCCGCAGCAGAGCGTAACGCCGAGCGCCCGCTTCTCCCATTCCGCATGGAAATAGGGCTCGTCCTTTTCGGGCGCGATCGGCCCAAGACCATGCTGGCCGCCGAGGTCGTGCGGCCCGTTCATCGCACCACCTCCGGCGAAAGCGCGAGGCCGGTGCCGATCATCGAGTCCCGCGTCACCAAGTCGGCCAGTTGCTCCTCGTTGAAGCCTTCGGTTCCGTCCGGCCGTTCGGGCACGACGAGGTAGCGCAGTTCCGCCGTCGAATCCCAGACGCGAATCTTCTTCTCCGCCGGCAGTTCGAGCCCAAATTCGGACAGCACGCCGCGCGGATCGATGACCGCGCGCGAACGATAAGGCGGCGCCTTGTACCAGACAGGCGGCAGGCCCAGCACCGACCATGGATAGCAGGAGCAGAGCGTGCAGACGACGAGATTGTGCGTGTCGGCCGTGTTGAACACGGCGCGCATGTGCTCGCCTTGCCGTCCGGTAAAGCCGAGGCTCGCGATCGCCGCCGTTGCGTCGCGCTTCAGCCAGTCGGAAAACTCGGGGTTGCTCCAGGCCCTTGCGACAACGCGCGCACCGTTCCTCGGCCCCACCTTGGTCTCGTAGGTCTCGACGATCGCATCGATTGCCGCAGGGTCGATCAACCCCTTTTCCGTCAGCACCGTTTCCAGCGCCTTCACTCGCGCTTCGATGTCGGAGAAATGATTGTCGTGATGGTGATCGTGCCCATGGCCTTCACCATGATGATGTTCTGACATTCCGCCGCTCCTCTGCCGGAAACGCCGTTCTTTTTAGTGCATTAGCACAAGAACCGGAATCGATTTCTGAACCGATTGACACCGAAAGTTGTCACGATGGAACTCACTCGATGGGAACCTTGCCGAGGAATTCATGATCGAGCAAGCCCATCATCACATCGTCGTGCCACGCCCCGTTGACGAGGGCGGCCTCGCGCTCTCTCCCTTCGACAACAAAGCCGGACTTTTCATACGCCCTGATCGCCCGTTCGTTGTAGCTGAGCACACGTATTCCAATTCGATGAAGCCCCATCGGACCAAAGGCATGCCTCAGAAGAAGGCCGATTGCCTCGCTGCCAAACCCACGCCCAAGCAAGGCGCTGTCGTATATTCCGATTGCCATCGAGGCGCGCCGATCATGCTGGTCGACGCGGTCCAGCCTGATCTCACCAGCGCACCTCCCCTGAATTTCAATGATCCAGGCATGTGGGTGCTCACCCAAGTTCCGGACCCAGGCGGCCGCCTTGTCTCTCGTTATCGGCCGCACGTCTTCTCTGCTGACCCCGAACATTTCGGCGATCTTCGGATCGCTCCCTAAAAGAAGGCGAGCCTCGATATCCGCGTCACAAGGGGGCCGGAGCGTGATGCTCGGTCCTTCGAGAATGGGTGGCACCGCTCATCTCCTCATTCGCTGCTTTCCGACTGGCATGGCTCAGAAGAGCGGCAAGCACAAGCTCCGCTTGACATGGACGCTAGCGGCGAGGTTGCAAGCGGTACTTTCGCGCCTACCGGTTTCAGCTAAGGTCGTGCCATGAACGTCCTGATTCTCGGCGCAACCGGCTTCATCGGCTCCGCGATCGCAAGAAAACTCGTTGACGACGGCCACCAGGTCACCGGGCTTGGCCGCGACCCTTCGCGCGCCGCGGTGAAGATGCCTGTCTTTCGCTGGATCAGAGCCGACCTTGCCGGCATGACGGCGAGTGGGAATTGGCGAGACGCACTGGAGGGCCAGGATGTGGTCGTCAATTGTGCCGGCGCCCTGCAGGACGGCCTTTCGGACGACCTCGTCGCCACCCAGGAGAACGCGATGTTGGCGCTCTACGAGGCCGCACGCGACAGCGGACTGCGGCTTGTCGTGCAGGTATCGGCAGAAACCGAGGGCGCCGCCAGCGATCTCGCCTTTCTGGCGACCAAGCGCAGGGCGGACGCGGCGCTCGCATCGAGCGGGCTACCCTTTGTCATCCTGCGTCCGGCGCTGGTCATCGGCCGCAACGCCCATGGTGGCTCCGCGCTGCTGAGAGCCCTTGCCGCCCTCCCCTTTGCGATCCCGCTCGTCCATGCCGAAAATTCGGTAGCAACAGTCGCGCTCGACGATGTCGCAAACACCGCCAGCGACGCTGTCAACGGCGACCTGCCGGCCGGCTCCGATCTTGCGCTCGGCAGCGGCGAAGGCCTGACGTTGAAGGATCTCGTTGTCATTCATCGCCGCTGGCTCGGCCTCCCGCCCGCTCCGGTAATTGTCCTGCCGCCCGTCTTGGCGCGACCGGTTACCTGGCTCGCGGATGCGGCCGGCATGCTCGGCTGGCGCTCACCACTGCGCTCCACCGCGATGACGACCATGTCCGGCGGCATCGCGAGCAGGCCATCGTCGGATTTCAAGCCGGGACTGTCGTCCGCCGCTGAAATGCTGGCCGCCGCCCCGTCAGGCATCCAGGATCTCTGGTTTGCCAGGCTCTACCTGTTGAAGCCGCTGATTATCGTAGCCCTCTCGCTTTTCTGGCTCATCTCCGGCCTCGTGCCGTTTTTCGCCTTCGGTGCGGCGAGCATTCATTTCGCGGCCTTCCTGCCGGCGCCGCTTGCAAGCGCGGCGACGATCGCGACCTCTTTTGCCGATATCGCGCTCGGGCTTGCGGTTCTCGTCCGGCCCTCGGCAAAGCGGGCGCTCCTCGGCATGCTTTTGTTGACGCTTGCCTACCTGCTTGCGGCAACGCTTGCCGAACCTGCACTCTGGCTCGATCCGCTCGGCCCGCTGGTCAAGGTTCCACCGTCGATCCTGCTGACGCTCGCCGCGCTTGCCATACTGGACGAACGCTGATGATCCTTGAAGATCTGCTGAGACTTCTGCACGTGCTCGGTGCCACCGTGCTACTCGGCACTGGCGCCGGCATCGCCTTTTTCATGGTCATGGCCCAACGCAGCCGCGATCCGCGCATCATCGCTCATGTCGCCGGGACTGTGGTCATCGCCGATACGGTCTTCACCGCGACCGCGGTCGTGCTGCAGCCGCTGACCGGCTACGGGTTGGCGCGCGCGATCGGCTGGCCGCTTAGCGAGGGCTGGATCGTACTGTCGCTGGCACTCTATGTCCTGGCCGGCCTCTTCTGGCTGCCGGTGGTCTGGATCCAGATTCGACTGCGGGACCTGGCGAAGCAGGCCGTCGCAGCAAAGGCGCCCCTGCCGCCGGCCTTCGATAGGCTCTATCGCATCTGGTTCGCCTGCGGGTTTCCCGCCTTTGCTTCGGTGATTGCGATTTTCTGGCTGATGCTGACGAAGCCCGACATCACCCTATTTTAGCATCGGCCAGAGGCTGACGACGAGCAGCGCCGCCATGGTGATATTGAACCATTTGAGCCGCGACGGCTCCGAAAGCCATTGCCGCAGTGCCGAGCCGAAGCCAGCCCAGGTCGAAACGCTCGGCACATTGACGAGCGCGAAGACGAGACCGACGAAGAGCACACTGACGAGATAGCTGTCGCCGCTCGTGTACGTGGCCATGGCCGAGACCGCCATCACCCAGGCCTTGGGGTTGACCCATTGGAAGGCGGCCGCCTGCAGGAAGGTCATCGGCCGCGCACTCGCCATGCCCTCGCCAAGCGATCGCGACGAGCCGATCTTCCAGGCGATCCAGACGAGATAGGCGCCGCCGGCAAATTTCAGCGTGGTGTAGACGAGCGGTACCGAGTGGAGCAGCGCGCCGAGGCCGAGGCCGACTGCCAGCAAAAGCACGAAGAAGCCTACACCGATGCCGAGCATGTGCGGAATGGTGCGCGCGAAGCCGAAGTTCACGCCTGAGGCAAACAGCATCATGTTGTTCGGCCCCGGCGTGATCGACGTCGTGAAGGCAAACAGGAACAGCGCGAGCAGCGTATCCAGTTGCATGAATTTCCTCCAGCAGCGCGGCACCGCCGTGGCGACGCGCCACATCCATCTGATTTATCTTGGCAATCCGTCAGAACCGGAATCGGTTCTAGATAATTTAGGTCAGCCTACCTGCCGTAAATGCGATGACCAGCCAATTCTTGTCATGGTTACAAAACGGGATTTGGTGGGCGTCTTCGGACGGATGATCCGGCTTTTCGCCGTTTCCTTGTTCCCACAGCGCGGCGCGTCGGACGCCGCGGTCACAAGAATCCTGCCAGCCCAAGTGCTTGGGCTGAAAAGACTCTTCCGCGCCGCGGACATGGGCCGCTGCTGGATTCCCTGTGACAAACACAGGGATGACGGCGAAGAAAACTATGCTGCTGTCGTCTACGATGACCGGACGCGCAAACGTCGCTGTAGCACTTTGAACTGCTGCATGATTTCGTCCTTAGATCGATTCCGATTTAAGGGATCATGCAGTAACGCGTGGAAATTGGACGCGCGCACGACATGGAACGCTTGGATGGCACAAAATATCTACGACAAACCCGAATTCTTCGCGGGCTACGGACAGCTCCCGCGATCCGTACACGGGCTCGATGGCGCCCCCGAATGGCCGGCGATCCGGGCCGTGTTGCCGGACCTCAAGGGCCTGCGTGTGGTCGACCTCGGCTGCGGGTTCGGCTGGTTCGCACGCTGGGCGCGGGAAAACGGCGCCGCGCAGGTAATCGGCTTCGACCTTTCCGAAAACATGATCGCTCGGGCGAGGAAGGATACGAGCGACCCGGCGATCGAATACCGCATCGCCGATCTCGAGCTCCTGGCCTTGCCGGAGGCGAGCTTCGATTTCGCCTATAGCTCGCTCGCCTTCCACTACATCGAGGACTTCGACCGGATGGTGCGGACGATCCACGCGGGTCTCGTTCCCGGCTCGCGTTTCGTCTTCACGATCGAGCATCCGATCTTCATGGCACCGACGAACCCCGGCTGGTTGACGGACGCCGAAGGCCGCCGCGTCTGGCCGCTCGACCGTTACTCGGCCGAGGGGAAACGCGTCACCGACTGGCTCGCCAAGGGTGTCGTCAAATATCACCGCACGATCGGCACTACGGTTAACGCCCTCGTCAAGGCCGGCTTCTCGATCCGCCATGTCGAGGAGTGGAGCCCGAAAGCCGAACAGATCGCCGCTACGCCCGATCTCGCGGAAGAAGTCGACCGGCCAATGATGCTTCTCATCGCCGCCCAGCGTTAGGCAACGAGTATCCGGAAAGCGGATTATCTATTTCCGCTTTTGGGCCTTTCGCTTCTCTTTCGGCACAGGGGCAGGATTTGCCGCCTCCTCGGCGGCTTCCTTTTCCAGCCGCAATTGCCGGAGACGGGCCGTCTTCTTCTCGCGAGCGACCTTCTCCTGTTCCATAATGGCGCGCGAGGCGATCGTCGCCTGGTCAGCGCGGTCGGACGGAGTTTTCTTGCCCTGCTTGAAGACGCTGTTGGCCTGACTTTCCTTCATCAATTTACTCCTTACTGACGGCAACAAAAAAAGGCCGGGCGAACCCGACCTTCCCTCATCATCTCAACCTGCCAGTGCCAGTACATCCGTGGTCAAAGGCCGGGAGATGATAATCTCGTCTAATGCGATCATGGAGCACAATCGCGTGCGCAAACTCAAAGGGCGCGCAGGTTTTCCGCCGACGTCTTGCCCGTGCGGCGATCCTGAGCGAGTTCGAAGCTCACCTTCTGGCCGTCCTTGAGAGTGGACAGGCCGGCGCGCTCAACGGCCGAGATATGCACGAACACGTCAGAGGCTCCATCATCCGGCTGAATAAACCCGAAGCCCTTGGTGCTATTGAACCACTTTACTGTTCCGGAAGCCACGTCAGCATCCTTTCAATCGCTCATGGAAAAACAACATCGCGTTTCCGCGATGTATTGAAACCGATTTTGTCAGGATCTTCGTGACGATACGCCAAGGCGCAGAAACAAATATCGTCGATCAATATCGATTACAACTATGTAGGTTACAATTGTGTCCCTTGCAAGGCCGCGATTTATTTTTATTTCTCGACGAGTTAGCGGCGCCGCGCCGATATTGTCATCTTACCGCAACGGGAGGATGCAGCGACACGAACGCACTTTCCACCACGATAGCAGCGCTTGTCCTGATGGACTTTCTCGCATCGGATCTTAAACTTGAAGTGTCGAGCCAACCTCAGGACGATTTCCGATGCACGATCCAATCCCGACCACCACCTTTCCCGACGGCCGCACGGTTCCAGTACTTGGCCAAGGCACCTGGCGCATGGGCGAGAACCGCGCAAGGGCGGCGGAGGAAATCCGTAGCCTGCAAATCGGGCTCGACCTCGGCATGACGCTGATCGACACGGCGGAAATGTACGGAGATGGCGGCGCGGAGCGCATAGTCGGCGAGGCGATCAGGGGCCGTCGCGACGAGGTTTTTATCGTCAGCAAGGTGCTGCCCTCCAATGCCAGCCGTTCCGGCACCGTTGCCGCTTGTGAACGCAGCCTCAAATGTCTCGGTACCGACCGGATCGATCTCTATCTTCTGCATTGGCGCGGCGTATACCCGCTCGCCGAAACCGTCGCCGCCTTCGAGACGCTGAAGAAGGCTGGCAAGATCGCCGCCTGGGGCGTTTCGAATTTCGACGTCGACGATATGGAGGAGCTGGAAGCGGTCCCGGACGGCAGCAATGTCGCCGCCAACCAGGTGCTCTACAACCTCGCCCGCCGCGGCATCGAATACGACCTCCTGCCCTGGTGCCGCGACCGCGGTGTACCGGTCATGGCCTATTCGCCGCTCGACGAGGGCCGGCTGCTTCACAACACCGACCTGATCCACATCGCCAAGGCGCACCAGGCGACGCCAGCGCAGGTGGCGCTCGCCTTCCTGAAGAGCCGCCCGGGCGTCATCTCGATCCCGAAGACCGGATCGGCCGAACGCGCGCACGAAAACCGCGACGCGATGGACATTCACTTCACGGCCGAGAACGTCGCCGAATTGGACCGGCTTTTTCCGCCGCCAAGGAGGAAGATGCGGTTGGAGGTTATTTGATTCTGGTGATTGACGAGCCGAAATGGCCCCTCATCCCGCCTGCCGCGACCTTCTCCCCGCTTGCGGGGAGAAGGGATATGCCGCGCCGCCCCAAGTCCCCTCTCCCCGCCTGCGGCGAGAGGGTTAGGGTGAGGGGCAATTGCCATCGCAACGCAGCGTTACGCCTCACATCCCCTGCGGGCCGCGGTTCATCGCGGCGATACCGGTGCGGCAGACCTCGATCAGACCGAGCGGCTTCATGATGGCGATGAACTGCTCGATCTTCGACGGCTTGCCGGTGATCTCGAAGACGAAGTGCTCGATATTGGCGTCGATGACGGAGGCGCGGAAGGCATCCGCGAGCCGCAGCGCCTCCACCCGGTGATCACCGGAGCCGTGCACCTTGACAAGCGCCAGCTCCCGCTCGATCGGCCGGTCGTGGCCGAGGTTGGCGGCACGAACCGTGAGGTCGACGACCCGATGCACGGGCACCAAGCGTTCGAGCTGGTGCTTGATCTGCTCCAGCACATGCGGCGTACCGCGCGTGACGATGGTGATACGCGACAGATGCGCCTCGTGTTCGGTCTCGGAAACCGTCAGGCTCTCGATGTTGTAGCCGCGGCCGGAAAAGAGGCCGATCACGCGGGCGAGCACGCCCGGCTCATTGTCGACGAGAACGGAGAGCGTGTGCGTTTCCGCAAGCTCCGTCTCCTTGGCGATGAAATAGGCAGAGCCCGTCGGCTGAAGATGTGCACTCATTTTGTTCGTTCCTACCTTTTCATCAAACGAGCTGGCGGCCCTTGGCGTCGATCGCGTTGGCGACCGCCTCGTCCGTCGCCTCGTCGGGCAACAGCATTTCGTTGTGCGCCTTGCCCGACGGGATCATCGGGAAGCAGTTGGCAAGGTTGGCGACGCGGCAGTCGAAGATGACCGGCTGCGGCGTGTCGATCATCTGGCGGATCGCCTCGTCCAGTTCGCCGGGCTTTTCGCAGCGGATGCCGACACCGCCATAGGCTTCGGCGAGCTTGACGAAATCCGGCATCGCTTCCGTATAGGAGTGCGACAGGCGGTTGCCGTGGAGCAACTGCTGCCATTGCCGGACCATGCCCATATACTGGTTGTTGAGAATGAAGATCTTGACCGGCAAGCCGTATTGGACCGCGCAGGACATTTCCTGGATGCACATCTGGATCGAGGCGTCGCCGGCGATGTCGATGACGAGGCTTTCCGGATGCGCTACCTGGACGCCGACGGCGGCCGGGAAGCCATAACCCATGGTGCCGAGGCCGCCCGAGGTCATCCAGCGGTTCGGCTGCTCGAAACCGAAGAACTGCGCCGCCCACATCTGGTGCTGGCCGACTTCGGTGGTGATGTAGGTGTCGCGGTCCTTGGTGAGTTCATAGAGCCGCTGGATCGCATATTGCGGCATTATGACGTCGTCATTCGGCGTGTAGGCCAGCGAATTGCGCGCTCGCCACTTGGCAATGCCGCTCCACCAGTCCTCGAGCCGCGCCTTGTCGACGGTCTTCGCCGCAGCGCGCCACAGGCGGACCATGTCCTCCAGGACCGTCGCGACGTCGCCGAGGATCGGAATGTCGACGCGGACATTCTTGTTGATCGAGGATGGGTCGATGTCGATGTGGATCTTCTTCGAGTTCGGCGAAAACGCGTTGAGGCGGCCGGTGATGCGGTCGTCGAAACGGGCGCCGATGCAGACCATGACGTCGCAGTCGTGCATGGCCATGTTGGCTTCGTAGGTGCCGTGCATGCCGAGCATGCCGAGCCAGTTCTTGCCGGAATGCGGATAGGCGCCTAGCCCCATCAGCGTCGAAGTGATCGGGAAGTCGGTGAGTTCGACCAGCTCGCGCAGGAAATGCGATGCCTGCGGGCCAGAATTGATGACGCCGCCGCCGGAATAGATGATCGGCCGGCGGGCGTTCTTCATCAGTTCGACGGCTTCCTCGATCTTCTTCAGGTCGCCCTGCGTCTTCGGCTGGTAGCTCTTCTGGGTCGGGACGGCCGAAGGCGGGGTATAGGTGCCGGTCGCGAACTGGACGTCCTTCGGAATGTCGACGACGACCGGACCGGGACGGCCGGACTGCGAGATGCGGAAAGCCTCGTGGATGATGCGGGCGAGATCGTTGACGTCCTTGACCAGCCAGTTGTGCTTGGTGCAAGGCCGGGTGATACCGACGGTGTCGCATTCCTGGAAGGCATCCGATCCTATCAGCGGGGTCGGAACCTGGCCGGAGATGCAGACGAGCGGGATCGAATCCATCAGCGCGTCCTGGAGCGGCGTGACCGCGTTGGTCGCGCCGGGGCCGGAGGTGACGAGCATGACGCCGACCTTGCCGGTGGAGCGGGCATAGCCCTCGGCCATATGGCCGGCCCCCTGCTCGTGGCGGACCAGAATGTGCTCGATCTCTTCCTGCTGGAAGATCTCGTCATAGATCGGAAGCACGGCACCGCCGGGATAGCCGAAGATATGCTTGACGCCGTTGTCCTTCAGTGCCTGGAGAACGATCTCCGCGCCCGTCATCTGGTTTTCTGTTCCGCTCATTGGCCTGCTTCCGTCCCTTTTCAAGGTTTGGGGTGTGATTAGCTTTTCTCAGGGCATAAAAAAAGGCCCCTTCAGGAGCCTCGTTCAGCGCATGGGTGGCTACTGCCGGATGGTTACACCATCCTGCCCATGCGCCGTCCCACCACAAGAATAACCGCGAAATTTTTCATGGGGCGATTTGATAAACAGAAAAATCCTGCCCGTCAACGCCTTTTCCGACTGCGCGCAGAACGGCGGAAAACAGCGACATACTTCGATAAGAGCACGAAACCACTTATTAAATCCGCCCCGCTAATCTATCGAGCTATTCGTCGCGTGAGGTGCTGAGTTGCTCGACAGTAATCTTCATTCCTCGGTCCGTGCCGGAGAGCAGGATCGCCGTGACACCCTTAAACCAGGTAATCGCTTCCTCGGCCGTGTCGTTGGCTGCAGCGGTTCGCGCGCAACGATCGCCGCAGTTGCCGAAAACGGCGAAACCTCGCTGACGGAGCTCTGGTCGGTCGGTCGCCTGATTTCCATTTCCGTGGGCGCCAACCGCGTCGTGGCGCTCGTCTATGCAATGCAGACGGTCGCCAGCGAATGGGGCGAGCAAGCGAACAACACCTTCCGCATCGAGGTCGAGTTGATGGGCGAGGTCCAAACCGACCCCGACGGGCGCGAATCCTTCTCCACCGGGATCAGCCAATATCCCTATCTCGGCGCGATCGCCCACCGCATCCGCGCCACCGACCTTGCCCGCATCTATGAGTCGAGCCAGACGGACAGTTGCGTTATCGGCAAGCTGACCCAGGACGAGAGCCTTGACGCCACGATCCACGTGCCGTCGATGCTCGCCAAGCATTTTGCCATCGTCGGAACGACCGGCGTCGGCAAATCGACCGCCGTCACGCTGCTTCTGCACAAGGCGATTGCCGCCGACCCGAAGCTGCGTGTGCTGATCCTCGACCCGCACAATGAGTTCGCTGCCGCTTTCCCGGAGCATGCAGTCGTCATCGACACGGACACGCTCGACCTCCCCTTCTGGCTCTTCCGGCTGGAAGAATTCGCTGAAGTGATTTTCCGCGGTCGGCCGCCCGTTCCGGAAGAGCTCGACATCCTGCGCGATGTCATTCCCGATGCGAAGAAGGCCTTCAAGGGCGGCGAATCCGGCCTGATGCGCCGCCAGAACGAAAAGAGTTCGATCACGGTCGACACACCGGTGCCCTATCGGATCGCCGATCTTCTGGCGATGATCGACGAGCGCATCGGCCGGCTGGAGGGCCGCACGGACAAGCCGCATCTGCGTTCGCTCAAGATCAAGATCATCTCCGCGATCAACGATCCGCGCTACCATTTCATGTTCTCGTCGAACACGATCACTGATACGATCCAGGACACGATCGCCAAAATCTTCCGCATCCCTGGCGAAGGCCGGCCGATTGCCACTTTCGAACTCGCCGGCATCCCTTCGGAAGTCGTCAATTCGGTCGCATCGGTGCTCTGCCGCATGGCTTTCGAAATCGGGCTCTGGAGCGACGGCGGCATCCACATGCTGGTCGTCTGCGAAGAGGCGCACCGCTACGTTCCGGCCGACGCCTCGCTCGGTTTCCTGCCGACCCGTCAGGCGATCGCGCGCATCGCCAAGGAAGGCCGCAAATACGGCGTTTCGCTCGGCATCATCACGCAGCGTCCGGGTGAGCTCGACCCCACGATCCTGTCGCAATGCTCCACCGTCTTCGCCATGCGACTTGCCAATGATCGCGACCAGGAGATCATCCGCTCGGCGATCTCGAACTCGTCGATCTCCACCACCAGCTTCATCTCCTCGATTGGCAACGGCGAAGCCATCGCCTTCGGTGAGGCAGTCGCTGTGCCAATGCGCATGCGCTTCACCCGCGTCGAGGACCGGCACCTTCCGCGTGCCCACGGCATCACCGACAAGCCGGACGAGGATGCGTCCCCGAGCGTCGACCTGCGGTCGATCGTCAGCCGGATGCGGGCGATCTCCGGGCCTGACATCTCAAACTTCCAGCAGAGCTACCTGGCAGCGCAGAGCGCCAAGGCCCCGACCCTTGAAGACGATTGGCCTATTCAGGAAATCGCCCACGGCGCCATCCAGCCATCCGAGCCTGAAGCTTGGCACGAGCCGGAGATCGAGCCCTACCGGCCGGACATGCTTCCGCGCGCCGAGCCGGTTAACCCGCAGCTCGAGCGTTTCAACCAGATCCGCGAGCAGATCCTCTCCGGCCAGGCCGAAAGGGACAGCGGTCCGAGACCGCAAGCCCCGGACCCACGCCTCGCGCAGCCGGCAACCGAGCCGCGCCGCGAGGGCTCGTCGCTGCGCGAGAGCCTGCTCAAACGCCCGCTCGGCAGCCTCATCCGCAAATAGGTCGCGACAACGCGGAATGCCTTCCCCTCACCTCGCGGTCGTCACGGCGCGTCCGCGCCGGTGAACGCCCAGGCAAGTCACCTTCCTTCACTCGCGCTTGCAATCGTGAGTTGACAAACCTGTGACGCGGACGAATCCTTCCTGTTGCAACATCAAGGCGGCCGAACTTCAAGGAATGCATCGACTGGACAGCACATAGCGGCGGCAATCCCGGGAGGAGCAGATGTCCGTTTTGTCGACCATGCCTCCGCGCAAACTCCGAATCTTCGCCTTCGACCCGAGCATGGGGCGACGACACGAAACGCTGCCGCTCAACGAAGTGATCGTTTCGATCCCTTGGGAGATGGACAAGCTCGACCCCGGCGTTCCGTTCGTCGGTCCGGTCGGCGAATATGTCGAGGTCGTTGACTTCGACCCGTCGCTCGATCTCGTCTACAGGCCGGTCAATCTGCACGATCCGAGCTTGCTCGCCGACAATGGTCTAAGGCCCGCGGAATGGAACCCGCAATTCCACCAGCAGATGACCTATGCCGTGGCGATGAACACCATCGTCAATTTCGAAAGCGCCCTTGGCCGTGTCGCGCTCTGGGCGCCGCGCGACCGCGACGAAAAAGGCCGCTGGATCAATCCGCAATATGTGCAGCGCCTGCGCATCTATCCGCATGCGCTGCGTGACGCCAATGCCTATTACAGCCCCGAGAAAAAGGCCCTGCTTTTCGGCTATTTCGCGGCCGGAGAAGGCCAATCCGGGGCGCCTGCCGGGACCATCATATTCACGTGCCTCTCCCACGACATCATCGCCCACGAAACGTCGCATGCCCTGCTCGACGGCATGCATCCCCGCTTCAGCGAGGCGACCAATCCGGACGTGCTGGCGCTGCACGAAGCCTTCGCGGACATCGTCGCGATCTTCCAGCATTTCTCCTATCCGGACGTGTTGAAGGACCAGATCGCCCGCACGCGCGGCGACCTCGAGAGCCAGAACCTGCTCGGCCAGCTCGCCCAGGAATTCGGCCAGGTCCTCGGCCGCGGAACGGCGCTGCGCGACGCGCTCGGCGGCTGGAAGGACGGCATCTGGCGAGCGCACGAGCCCAATCCGAGGCTTCTGCGCGAGACGGAAGAGGTGCATGACCGCGGTGCCATTCTGGTGGCCGCCGTGTTCCGGGCGTTCCTGTCGATTTATCGCGCGCGCATATCCGATCTCCTGCGCATCGCGTCGAGCGGCACGGGCATTTTGCCGGCGGGCGCACTGCACCCCGATCTCATCAACCGGCTGGCCAAGGAGGCATCGAAATCGGCCCGGCACATCCTGCAGATGTGCATCCGCGCGCTCGACTACTGTCCGCCCGTCGACGTCACCTTCGGCGACTATCTGCGCGCGATCATTACCGCCGATCGCGATCTCTACCCTGAGGACGAGCACAACTACCGCGTCGCAGTGATGGAGGCCTTTTTGGCTTGGGGTATTGTTCCGCGCGACATGCCGATCGTCTCGGTCCAGACGCTGCTCTGGCCGACGATGGCCGAAGCAGCGGCCGACTACAAAGCCGCCTTTCCCAGCCTCAGCGATCTCAAAGCTGATGTCGCCTATCTGCTTTCGCGGCCACTCGAAATGATCGACGAACTCAAAAGTCGCAGCGATTTCCACGACAGCGAGGGCCAGAAATTCCTCGACGGGCTGGACCGCACCGCACAGGAAATTTTTAATGAACTGAACAAGGCGATGGGCAACCGCCTGCCGCAGACCGCCAAGCGGTCGAAATCGTCGCTCCGGGAAATCCTCGGACGCAATCTCCTGGAGCTCGGCCTCGAGGCCGACCGCAAGGTCGAATGGCTGGCGCGCGACCTCTACGGGCGGCTGTTCTGGGGATTGATCACCGAGGCCAAGAATGCGCCGCTTCGCGATATCATCCGCATCAGGACCGACGTCGACGCACCGGCGACGGCCCGGCGCAGCAAGATCGTCGACAGTCCGGCCATCGAGGTGCACAGCGTCCGCATGGCCGCACGCCGCGGCAACCGCGACCAGATGGAGCGCGAATATGTCGTCGAACTGACGCAGACCCGCCATGGTTACCTCGACCCCAAGAAGCAGGAGGCGGCGGACAAGGGTAAGCCGCCGAGAGGTCCCCACGATTTCTATTTTCGCCGCGGCTGCACGCTGCTCATCGACGCCGAGACTTTCGAGATCCGCCGGGTCATCCGCACGCCCGGCGACATCTGCGACGACGCCGAGCTCGAAAGAATGCGGGCCTACCTGACCCGACAGGCGCGGAGGCGGGAAAACGCCTTCACCGCTGGCGGGAGCAAACCCGTTCGACCTGAGATTTTCGCCCATCTTCACCGACAGGGGAGCTAGGAGATGCCCAGAATGGAGGCGCCCGAGTCCGGTGTCACGGTGCGCATGTATCGGCAAGGCCATGGCGACTGTTTTCTTCTGGCGATGCGCAAGGTGGACGGCAGTGCCTTTTACATGCTGATCGACTGCGGCCTGTGGACGAACTCCGAAATCAAGCCCGACCAGACGATCGACAAGGTGATCGCCGACATCGCCGAAGCGACCGCCAACCGATTGGACGTCGTGCTGGTGACCCATGAGCACATGGATCACGTCAACGGCTTTGCGGCGAAGGATCCCGCGACCAGAAAGCCATGCTTCGACCCGATCGAGATCGGCGAGCTCTGGCTGGGATGGACCGAGGATGGTGATGATCCGTTCGCCAACAGCCTGCGCGAGCGCTTCCACGACACGCTGCTCGCCCTGATGGGCGCCGACGAGCGGCTCGAGCGTGCGGGCTTCGGTATCCATTCGCCGAACCGCACGATGCTGCGCGATCTCCTTTCCTTCGAGACCGGAGAGGATGCAGCCGACGCGCTTCGCGAACGCTTCAGAAAGGTCAAACGGCAACACCCGGCACTCTCTCCTCGAAGACAGGGCGCGCTTGCCATCGAAGGGATCACCAACAAGCGCGCCATCAAATATTTGCGCGACCGCATTGCCGGCGATCCGGTTTTCCTGCGACCCGACCATGAGCCCTACCGACTGCCGGGCGTCGATGGCGTGCGAGTCTACGCGCTCGGACCGCCGCGCGACATCGAGCTGCTGCTTTCGCTGGAACCTCAGGGCGAGGAGGAATTCAGACTGTCGGCCGACGGAGCGACGCTGAGCCTGCTTGCGGCGACGGTCGACGGCGGCCCGGAGGACACCAACCGCGCCTTCGACCCGCGCTTCGGCATTTCGCGCAAGAACGTCGAACAGGGGCCTGATGCGTTTCTGAAGGCGTTTTTTGCCGACCACTACGGCGTCAAAGGCAAGCGGGGTTCCGCCGAGGCCTGGCGGCAGATCGATAGCGACTGGCTTGAGAGCGGGGAAACGCTGGCTCTCCGGCTGAATGACGAGGTGAACAACACCAGCCTCGTTATCGCGATCGAACTTCCCGGAACCGGCAAGGTGCTGCTTTTCACCGGCGACGCCCAGCGTGGCAACTGGGTCTCCTGGGCGCCGCTCAAATGGAATGTCAATGGCAGGATCATCACGGCGCGCGATCTTCTCGGCCGCACGGTTCTCTACAAGGTCGGCCATCACGGCAGCCACAATGCCACGCTCGACGGCAGCGTGGCGGCGGACTATGCCAACCTTTCCTGGCTGGCAAGCAACGCCTTCCAGGACGAATTCGTGGCGATGATCCCGGCCAATACGCCCTGGGCGGCGCACAAGGACAAGCCGTGGGAGCACCCGCTTCGCTTCATCGAGGAGAGGCTCCTGCAAAAGGCTCGCGGTCGCGTGTTCCGCAGCGATGTCGACCATGTCGCTAAACCCGGTGACATCGCTGCCGACGAGTGGCAAAGATTCAAGCGGACCGAAACCGACCTCTTCTTTGGATACACCGTCGCCGACACCGCGGCATAGGCAGCGATGGGAGACCCTTCATATCGCGCCGAAGGCCTCGCCCGGATAGGAAGCCCTACTTCGCCTACTGCACCTCGACCTATTGCGATACCGGGGTCGGTTGGAAACTCGTGCAGCACCAGCAAGCGGCGACTGGCTGATGGGCCGGCGCTGCCGGCACGTCGTAGGAACCGCGCGGCACGGGCGCGCGTTTTCATTCAAACTGCTTAAATAAAATCCAGGACCGGAATCATGGAAGAGATCCTCCGACGCTTCTTCGAGCGGTACGAAACCATGGCCAATCGCGTGCTCGCCAACGAAATTGACGTTGACGAGACGACCTTCGCTTTCGCCTCGGAGTTCATCGCCGCTTCGCCTGCAGGTGTGCTTGCCGGCAAGAACGACGACAGCCTGCAGGTCTCGATGGCGAGGGGCTATGCCCGCTATCGCGCGATCGGCACCAAGGAGTTGAAGATCCGCAAGACCACCGTCACGCCGATCGACAACCAGCATTTCCTCGTCAAGATCGACTGGCGCTCCACCTACGACGTTGAGGACAGCCCGGACGTGGCTATCGATTTCGAGGTCCACTATCTGGTCCAGGTACGCAACGACGAGCCCAAGATCTTCGGCTGGATCAGTGGCGATGAGGAAGCCGTGCTGAAGGAGCACGGCATCGGCTGATACAGCAATTCAAAGTGTTACAGTAGGCTCTCCGGCCTGTCGATCCGCTGCCAGCTTTCATCGAGCTGGTTGCGGAACCAGGTCATCTGACGCTTGGCATATTGCCGCGTCGCGGCTGCGCCGGTGGCGATGACCTCCTCCTCACTGATCTCGCCCCTCAGCATCGCGGCAATCTGCTGGACGCCGATCGCCTTCATCACCGGCATGTCGGGCGAGAGGTCGAGCGCAAGGAGTGCCCGCACTTCGTCGACTGCACCGCGCTCAAGCATGGTCTCGAACCGTCGGTCGATCCGGCCATGCAGGAGGGCGCGGTCCGGCAGCACGACGATCTTTTGCGCCTTGTCGGGATCGACGATCATGGGGCCGCGGCTCTGCTGGAAGAGATGGATCGGCTTGCCGGTCGCTTCGATCACCTCGAGCGCGCGAACGATCCGCTGTCCGTCGCCCGGCCGCAATTGCGCGGCCGTTTGCGGGTCTCGCGCGGCAAGCTCCGCATGGAGCGCCTCGGCCCCCTCCTCCTTCAGCCGCGCCCGCAGTGCATCGCGGGTGGTCGCCGGTATCTCCGGCATATCGGAAAGCCCGCCTGTCAGCGCCTTGAAATAGAGGCCGGTACCGCCGACGAACACTGGCATCCGCCCCTCCTCGCGCAACCGCATGACAAGGGCCTCGGCTTCGCGCAGCCATGCGCCGGTCGAATAGGCCTGTCCGGCCGGCACATGGCCATAGAGAAAATGCTCTATCCCGCCCATCTCCTTCTCGTCCGGCCTAGCGGTCAGGATCTTCAGTGTGTCGTAGACCTGCATGCTGTCGGCGTTGATCACCACGCCGCCGTGCCGCCCCGCGAGTTCCACCGCAAGCGCGGACTTGCCGCTGGCGGTCGGCCCGGTTATCAGGATCGCGTCCGTGTCTCTTTCAAGGTTCTTGATCATGGCTCTCGTTGCCACGCTTATCGCCAATCCGTCAAATCCTGTTCTGACGCCTGAGCTGGCGGAAGCGGCAGCGAGCGCCATAAAAGCATCCGGGGTCTATTGGCTGGCGGACGGCGTCGCCTGCGACATCCCGCTCACGGACGGCACCGATCCGGACGCCGCCGAGATGCGGTTGCGCGCGGAGGTGAACGGCTTTCCGATCGACGTCGCGGTGCAGGATGCCGAAAGCCGTCGCAAGAAGTTCCTGATCGCCGACATGGACTCCACCATGATCGGCCAGGAGTGCATCGACGAGCTTGCCGCCGAAGTGGGTCTGAAGGAAAAGGTTGCCGCGATCACCGCCCGCGCCATGAATGGCGAGATCGCCTTCGAGCCGGCGCTGATCGAGCGCGTGGGCTTGCTGAAGGGCCTGCCCGGCAGTGTCATCGGCGAGGTGATTGCCAAGCGCATCACGCTGACGCCGGGAGGCCGAGAGCTGATCGCGACCATGAAGGCCAAGGGCTACTATACCGCCCTCGTCTCCGGCGGCTTCACCGTCTTCACCGACCCCATCGCGACGAAACTCGGCTTTGACGAGAACCGCGCCAATGTGCTGATCGAAAAGGACGGCACGCTTACCGGCGAGGTCGCCCATCCGATCCTCGGCAAGCAGGCCAAGGTCGACGCGCTCGTCGACATTTCCCGCAAGCTCGGCATCTCGACCGCCGAAGTGATTGCCGTCGGCGATGGCGCCAATGATCTCGGCATGCTGCAGCTTGCCGGCAGCGGCGTCGCGCTGCACGCGAAACCCGTGGTCGCCGAACAGGCGAAGATCCGCATCGACCACGGCGACCTGACGGCCCTTCTCTACCTGCAGGGCTATCGCAAGACGGATTTCGTGGCGTGATCATCCGCGAAACCGACAGGCTGCGCATTCGCGGCTGGAACGAGACCGATCGTGACCTCTTTGCCGAGATCAACAGCGATCCGAAGGTGATGGAATTCTTCGCCTTCCGCCGCAGCCGCACGGAATCCGATGCGCTGTTCGATCGCATCGGCCGCGGTATCAGCGAAACCGGCTTCGGCTTCTTTGCCCTCGCATTGCGCGACAGCGACACCCCGGTCGGCTTCTGCGGTCTTGCGCTGACCGATCTGGAGCCGCATCTGCCGAACGGCACGATCGAGATCGGCTGGCGGCTCGCCCTGCCCTTCTGGGGCAAGGGCTATGTGACCGAGGCGGCAGCGGCCCTCCTCGACTACGGCTTTACCGAACGGAGCCTCGGCGAAATCGTTTCCTTCGCCGTGCCCGCAAACACCCGCTCCACCGCCGTGATGAAACGGCTCGGCATGCGGCCGGACCCGAACCGCGACTTCGACCACCCGCGCGTCCCCGACACGCATGCCCATCTGAAGCGCCACGTGCTCTACGCGATCACGGCGGATGAGTGGACGCGGCGCGTCCCGGCGCAGGGTTAGGCACCGTTTCGAGACCTATCAGCATAACACCGCTCGACCCACGCGACGAAACGTCTGGCGGGTTCGGAGAGCGCATCGAACCGCCGCGCAACCAGCCAGAAGGCAAGAATGTGAAACCTTGCTCCGAGGGGATTGGACCACGAACCGAGAGACAAGTGGAACTGGGGGCCACATGTTGCGCGAAATCACTCCAGTCCGTCTCCCTTCCGCTGCTGCCATGGAGGAGTACGATCGGAGGCTCGCTTGAGCTCTTTAGGGTGACCTTGAAATCAAAGCCCTCGGAATGCTGCATGGAAAGGACGCGCGCCCGCCCCTATTCCATCTGCACGGTAACGAAGCGCAACTCGCCGGTCTTGTTGGCGATCATCAGAAGCGCGTTGCGGCGGCCATCGCCCTTTAGTTCCTCGATCCGCGCCGAAACGTCCTCCGGCGTGTCCATTGCCTCCTGGCCGACCTCGACGATCACGTCGCCGACTGCCACCCGGCGCTCGGCCGCGGCGGAATTCGGCTGGACCTCGGTGACCACGACGCCTTTGACGTCTTCGGCAATGCCGAAGCTCTTGCGGCGACCGGCGTCGAGCACTGCGAGCTTCATGCCGAGTACGGCGTCGGTTGCTGGCAGTTGGGCAGCGGGCGGCTCCGTGGGCTTTGCGCCCTCGCCGTTCTCGTTCGTCTGCACATTGGCAAGATGCTCGCCGTCCTCGAGCCGGCCAAGCGTGACGCGAACCGTCTGCTCCTTGCCGTCACGAATGATGACCACGTCGACCATCTTGCCGACAGGGCTCTCGCCGACCGCGCGCATCAGGTCACGGATCTCCGCGACATCGGTCCCATCGAAACGGGTAATGATATCGCCTGCCTTGATCTCGCCCTTGGCGATCGGACCGCCTTCGATGATACCGGAGACCAGCGCACCATGCGGCCTCTCCATCTTCAGGCTTTCGGCGATATCGTCGGTAACCGGCTGGATGCGAACGCCAAGCCAACCACGCCGGGTCTCGCCGAATTCCTTGAGCTGATTGACGACGTTCATCGCCAATTCCGTCGGTACGGCGAAGCCGATGCCAACCGACATGCCGGTCTGGGAGAGGATCGCGGTGTTGATGCCGATCACCTCGCCCCGCATGTTGAACAGCGGGCCGCCCGAATTGCCGCGGTTGATCGCCGCGTCGGTCTGGATGAAGCTGTCATAGGGACCGGCATTGATGTTGCGCCCGCGCGCCGAGACAACACCGACCGAAACGGACACACCGAGGCCGAACGGATTACCGACCACCATCACCCAATCACCGATCCGGATCTTACGCGAGTCTCCGAAGGAAACGGCCTTGAGCGGTTTTTTCGGCTCGACCTTCAGCACCGCCAGATCGGTCTTGGTGTCCATGCCAACCAACTTCGCCTTCAACTTGGACCCGTCCGAGAAGTTGATCTCGATGTCGTCGGCGTCCTGGATGACATGGTTGTTGGTAACGATGAAGCCGGTCGAATCGATAACGAAACCGGAGCCGAGCGAGTTGACCGTTCGCGGCCGGTTACCCTCGCCGCCCTGACCCTTGAAGAACTCATCGAAGAACTCCTGATGCGGCGAGCCTTCCGGCACTTGCGGCATCGGGGCGTCATCATCATCGCTTTTGACGTTCTGCGAAATGGAAATGTTGACCACCGCATCGAGCAGTCCCTCGGCAAGGTCGGCAACGGATGGCGGTCCGGCCGCCGGTTGCGACGTTGCCGTCTCGGCGAGCGCCGTGTTGTTCAGAAGCAGTGCCGTCGCGGCCGCAAGCACCAGGCCGCGGAAGAGTTGGGGTCGTGTCGACAAGTCACTAGGCTCCTATTATTCCTCTTTGACCACGCACCGGTCCCGCATTTGGCAAACCGGGACCACCGCGTGATCGATTCCCTTCACCTGCACGATACGCCGCTGCCGCGGCTTCGCACACAAGCGATCTTCCATTGAAGATACGGCGGAATTCCGGAGCGTCCAAACACGATTTCCTGATCCGCCCCACGAAGGCAGAGGGCCGACACCTGCGGCCAGCGCCACCTTCGCGCGTTCAGCCGGTGATCTCGTGCCCGTGTTCCTTCAACGCCTGCACCGCCTTTTCAAGGTTGGAGCCCGCGACGAAGACATAGTCGGTGCTGAAGGTCGAATTGGCGAATACGCCGACGCCGGCCGCGGAAAGCGGCCGCAGCACGGAAGACAGCACGCCCGGTACGTCGAAGCTGAAATGCTGCTCGATGCGGAAGCAGCGCCATCCAAGCGAGCTCTGCACGCTCGACGGCACGCGGGCGGCGCGACAGACCAGTGTCATTTCCTCGCGAGAGCTGGACACCGTCCAGAAACCCGGCCCCGGCAGCCACTCCGGTATCGCGGACCCGACATTCAGACGGGTAATGGCATATTCGGCATCGACCAGCCGGATCAGCAGTTTATGTGGCATTTCGCATTATCCTCGAACCAACCATACAAGTCCGACGCCAGCCGCCACCGAGAAGAGTCCAGCCAGTCGGAGCTGATGTTCCGGGACATACGGCAAACGCTTCGCCAATTCCACCAAAACCAAAGGGGCCAGTGCGTACACCAGCCCCTCGATGATCAGGAAGAAACCAAACCCAATCAGGAAATCGGACATCATCCGCTCAATCTGGTGTCGCAGGCGCCGCTGGCGCGGCCGGCGGCTGTGGCAGCGCCGCACCATCCGCACTGTTGAAATAGCGGAAGAATTCCGAATGCGGCGAGAGCACCACGGTTGTATCCGGGTTCCCGATGGACTGGGAATAGGCCGTCATCGAGCGGTAGAAGTCGAAGAAGCCGGGATCACGCGTGAAGGCGTCGGCAAAGATCCCGGCCCGCTCGGCTTCGCCCTCGCCTCGCAGGATTTCCGAATCACGCTGGGCTTCCGCCACGATCTCGACCACCTGGCGATCGGCGATCGCGCGGCGGCGCTGGCCTTCCTCGTTACCGCGTGCGCGGATCAGCTCGGCCTCGGCCAGACGTTCCGCCTTCATCCTCTCGAAGGTTTGCTGCGAAACCTCCTGCGTCAAGTCTGTCCGGCGGATGCGTACGTCCTCGATGTTGAGGCCGAGCGATTCTGCGTCCGTCTTGAGGTCCGTGCGCACCTCGCGCATCATCGACGCGCGTTCATCCGATAGGGCCGCCTCGAACCCCCTCAGGCCGTAGACACGGCGCAGCGACGCGTCGAGACGGGTCCTAAGCCGCGCCTCGGCCGACTCCCGGTCGCCCGAAACGGTCTCGCGGAAACGCCGGGCGTCGGCGATCCTGTAAACCACGAACGCATCCACCTCGTAGAACTTGCCGCCGGAGACCTGCACGCGGATGTTGTCGAGATCGAAGCGAAGCGCCTGGTCCTCGACAAATTGCACGCGATCGGCATCCATGAAGGCAAACGGAAGCTTGAAATAAAGGCCGGGCTCGGACTTGACGGCCCGGATCTCGCCGAAGCGTACGACGATCGCCTGTTGGCGCTCGTTGACCACGAAGACCGACGAGTAGATCACGACGAGCACTGCCGCGACGATGATCAGGATGATCGAACTGCGATTGTTTATCATTGGGTACCTCCCGACTGCGCGGGTCTGCCGATTTCATTGAGCGGCAGATAGGGCAGCACGCCCTGCCCGTTCTTCTCGTCGAGAATGACCTTCTTCGACTTTCGGAAAACATCCTGCATGGTTTCGAGATAAAGCCGCCGGCGCGTGACGTCCGGAGCCTTCGAATAGGCGTCATGGACCGAGATGAAGCGCTGTGCCTCACCCTGCGCCTCCTTGACGACGCGGTCCTTGTATGCGGCCGCCTCTTCGCGGATCTGCGCGCCCTGACCGCGCGCCTTGCCGAGCACCTGGTTGGCGTACTGGTTGGCTTCCTCGACGAAACGATCTTCGTCCTGTTCGGCGCGCTGCACCTCATCGAAGGCGTCGGCGACTTCACGCGGAGGCGCGGCATCCTCGATCGCGACGGTGTTCACCGAAACGCCGGCGCCGTAGCTGTCCATCGTCGCCTGAATCGTGTTCTTCACGTCGGCGGCGATTGCCTGGCGGTTGTCGCGGAAAATGTCTTGCGCCGGACGCCGGCCAACGACCTCGCGCATGGCGCTTTCGGCAACCTGCTGCAGCGTGTCGGACGGGTTCTCGACGTTGAAGAGGTAGGCCTTCGGGTCGGTCACCGAGAAGAGCACGGAGAACTGCACATTGACGATGTTCTGGTCGCCGGAGAGCATCAGCCCGGCATTGGACTGACCACTGGCGCGTCCGCCGATATTCTGCTGCTGTTCCGTGACCTTGACGAACTCGACGGTTTCGAGGGGCCAGAAGTGGTAGTGCAGGCCCGGCATCGAAATTTCTTCTTTCGGCCTGCCGAAGCGCATCTCGACGCCGCGTTCGTCCGGCTGGACCGTGTAGATCGAGTTGAGCAGGATGAAGCCAACGATCAAAAGGCCGACGATAACGAAGACGCCGCCGTTGAAGCCCCCTGGGACCACATTCTTCAATTGGTCCTGACCGCGCCGGATGATCTCTTCGAGATCTGGCGGGCCGCCTCTCCCGCCTCGTGGCCGATTGGGCCCCTGGCCCCACGGCCCTTGATTGCCGCCGCCGCCCCATGGGCCGCCGCCGCCATTCTGATTGCTCCAGGGCATCAAAACCTCTCTTCAAGAAAACTCTCTCGCCGACCGCCCGCAGGCACGAGCACGCGGTCACGATGTGAAACCGTTATAGGTATCACATGCATTGCTTTCAACGCGATACGGCCGACTTCACCGTAAATCGGTTAAAATAGTTGAGAGACGCGCTACACGAACAGGTGAGCGCTGCATGCGCGCCAAAAAGGCCTCGCATTTTTCTCATCTCGGTTTCTTTGCCTCACGCGGAATGCGGGCGGAAAATCATTCCGGTGTCTCCCGCCGGCGCCAGGTCACGAAATGCATCGCATGGCTGTCCTTCTCGCCGCGCGGCAGCTCTTCCTCGAACACTTTCTCGAAGACCGCCGGATCGATCGCCGGGAAGCGGGTGTCGCCGTCGACCTCCGCCTGCACCTCCGTCACGTGCAGCACGTCCGCGATGCCGATCGACTGGCGGTAGATCTCCCCGCCGCCGATAATGCAGATCTCGTTTGCGCCGATCGCCGCCGCGTGGCTGCGCGCCAACGCGAGCGCCGCCACTAGCGAGGGGGCGACCTCGGCACCCTGCGCCTCGAAATCGCGATTCCGGCTGATGACGATGTTCGGTCGCCCCGGCAGTGGGCGCCCGAGCGAGGTCCATGTCTTCCGTCCCATCACGACCGGCTTGCCGATCGTCAGCGCCTTGAAGCGCTTGAGATCGGTCGAGAGTCGCCACGGCAGGCCGCCCTCGCGGCCGATCACCCCGTTGGCCGCAACCGCGACGACGATCACGATCTTCGGTTCAGCGCTCGTTTCAGTCTTTGCTTCAGTCATGGAAACCACTCGGCTTGCTGTCGATCTCGCGCGCTCGCTGCAGGGCCGCCCGGTCGGTCGTGACGCGAATGTAGCGGTCGATCACCTCGCTTTCGGGCAGGATCTTGCGCATCCATTGCAGCGCGCTCGCCAGCAACAGATCGGCCGCGCTCATGGTCTCGCCGAGCAGAAAGGTCTGGCGACTGAGGACTCCGATCACATGGGTGCACATTTCACTGTAGAGCCTTGCCAGCGCCGGATTGTTGACGGTCACGCCGGAAATATGGGCAAGCGCCGTCGGCTCGATGACGCCGGCATAATAGGCGAGCCAGGAAAGATAAGCGCCGCGGTCGGGATGGCCCGGCGGCCGGCCAAGGCTGGCGTTCGGGTAAAGGTCGGTCAAATATTGCACGACGGCGGCCGACTCCCAGATCACCGCGCCGTTGTGCAGAAGTGCCGGCACCTGCTTGTGGGGATGTGGATTATTCTCGTCCGGACCGCCCGAGCCGTCCCAGCGGCGGATGTTGACGTAGCGGATCTCGTATTCGGCCCCGATTTCCTCGAGCAGCCAGATGATGCGCGACGAGCGCGACAGTGGCGCATGGATGAGTGTCAGCATCGAACCCTCCCTGTTACGCCGGCTCGCGGCGCTTTTTCCCGGCCGCGCGGGTCCCAAGAACGCGGAAGGAAGCTACCAACCTAGACCGCGACCGGCGCTTTGATATGTGAATCAGCTTCGTAGCCGACGAGCGTAAAGTCTTCGAATTTAAAGGAAAATATATCCTTCACCGCCGGATTGATGCGCATTTCCGGCAGCTTCTTCGGCGTTCGCGTCAGTTGCAGCCGCGCCTGTTCGAAGTGGTTGTGATAGATGTGGGCGTCACCGAGCGTGTGGACGAAATCGCCGGGCTTCAGCCCCGTCACCTGCGCAACCATCAAAGTCAGCAGCGCATAGGAGGCGATATTGAACGGCACGCCGAGGAAGATGTCGGCCGAGCGCTGGTAAAGCTGGCAGGAGAGCTTGCCGTCCGCCACGTAGAACTGGAACAGGCAATGGCAGGGCGGCAGCGCCATCTCGTCGACCAGCGCCGGATTCCAGGCCGAAACGATATGGCGGCGGGAATTCGGATTGGTCTTCAGGCCCTCGATGAGTGCTGCGATCTGGTCGATGTGGCCACCTTCGGGTGTCGGCCAGGAGCGCCACTGATAACCATAGACCGGCCCCAGTTCGCCGCTCTCGTCGGCCCACTCGTCCCAGATGCTGACGCCGTTTTCCTTGAGGTAGGCGATATTCGTCTCGCCTTTGAGGAACCACAGCAGTTCATGGATGATCGAGCGCAGGTGCAGCTTCTTGGTGGTCAGCACCGGGAAGCCCTGCGACAGGTCGAAGCGCATCTGGTAACCGAAAACCGAACGCGTACCCGTTCCCGTCCGGTCGCCGCGGTCGGTTCCCGTTGTAATCACATGTTCGAGGAGATCGAGATATTGCCGCATGCTTTTTCGCCGACGATTCGTTCGCTTCGCCCAAAATAGGACGAAGCCACCGGCGAACCAATGGCTGGTGCACGTTTTCCCGCAATTTGATGCCGCGACAGCGCCTGTAGCGCTAAGCCATCGTGCTCAAGGAACGCGGCAGGCGCTGTCAGCGTTCTCGAACAACAAGCCCTGGCGAGGTTCAACCGCGTCATGTCCGAAACCACACTCGTCTTCGTCTTCGGCACGTTGAAGAGAGGCTTTCCCCTACACGGACGAGGCCTCGCTCGGGCACATTTTGTCGGGTTTTATCGGACAGCACGGAAATATCCGATGCTGATTGCCGGACCATGGTTCGCTCCAATGATGCTGGACGAACCAGGCGAGGGTCACCGTGTTAGGGGCGAGCTTTATGAGGTCGATCCCGACATGCTCGCCCGGATTGACCGGTTGGAGGCGGTAGGCCGGACGGGCAATTTTCGAAAGCAAATTCGCATTATGCCTGAGAGATTTGGGCCGAGCTGCGACGCATTTACCTACTTCAAAGCCAGGTTTTTGGCTTCCCCTGCCCACACCGAATATCTCGCTTCCTACAGCGACAGGCGTTTCGTCCCGCCGTGGCGGCGCTGAGGCTATTTCCTCCCGCGTCCCTGATCGTCCGACTCGGCACGCTCTTTCGCCGGACGCCGGTTTGCGGCGTGATCCTGGTATTGTTCGTTTCTCACCGCTCTTTCATCGAGACCGCGCGTATCGGAATGCTGCGCCTTGTCCCGATTGGAAAGAACGTCGTTCTCACCAAGAACACCACCTTTTACTTCAGTCTGTGCGCCGCTGCCTGAGCCCTTGCCTTTGTCCGGCTTTCCGACATGCTTGCGACTGGCGTGAGCCATGGTCCGTCTCCTTTCATTATCTGGGATGGCCGCGAAGGGTTTTCGCTTCAGCTCTTTGAACTCTGGTGGTGCCTGCTTTCCTGGTTCTTTCCGCGTGTCATGCTGCGGTCGTCTTCCTCGCGCGCATCGCTATGCTCGGTGTCAAGGCTGTCACCTTTTCGATAGGCTTTTCTCAGCGCCTTGGAGCGGTGTAGTTCCGCCTCGGCATCGAAATCCTTGCTCGCGTTGGACGTATCCTCGCGGCGCTGAAGCACGCGCTGTTGCTGTTCATGCGTCTTCCTGCCGACCATTGGCTTTCCTCCTATTTGTTCGTCCGACCGCGCTGGCGCGGGTTCGCCCCGCCCTGCGTGGTCGTGTCGTTCGCGACGTCGCCTTCTATGGTGTTGCCGCGCTTCAGCATCTCATAATCGGACGGTCCCCGGATGCCCTTGCTCCGGCCGATGCCGGGGTCCTGCTTGAGATCCTTGTCGTTGGGGTGCCGTGTCTTCGGGTGCTTGGAAGATGTCATCGGACTTCCTTCCATTTCTGCTGGCCGCGCCCAGGTACACCTTGGTCGGCGCCCGGGCATCTCCCTTGGCTAACCCGGCGCGCTCGCGATTGTTCCGAGGTCGACCGCATAGGAGTACGTCGGTCGCGCTTTTCTCGGCGGACGACGAAACAAATGCAGCCGCCTGGGGTTAGTCCTTTTGAGATCGATATTGAAGTTCGACCGACAAGAGAGGTGTGACCATGAGTGCGACAGGCCTCGATGTTTTCGACAAGACCCTGCAAACCACCAATATCTGGCTCGGCGAAATCATGGAGCATCACGGCCCGGACCGGAAAGTGGCGTGGCACATATTGAGTGTTGTGCTGCGGACGCTGCGCGACAAGCTTCCTCCCGAGGTGGCCGCGCACCTTGGCGCGGAACTGCCTCTGCTCGTGCGGGGCGCCTATTACGACCAATACCGTCCCAACCATCGCCCCGAAAAGGCGACGCGGTCGCTCGACGACTTTCTCGAGTGCGTCGCGGACGGAATGAAACCCGGCCGCCCGGTCAATCCTGCTGAAGCCACCAAATCGGTGTTTCAGGTTCTTGCACGGCATGTCGACCTCGGCCAATCGGCAAAGGTGCGCGATACCTTATCGAAGGAAATCCGCGCCTTGTGGCCCGACAGCGTCGGCACCAAGGAAGACACATAACACCGTCCGGACTGTCTCCGCCCTTCGACCCGCATGCGGCAGCACACTACACCGCCGCGCATCTTGTCAGACACGCTACGGACGCAGCAGCACTTTAAATTGCTGCATGTTTTTGGCCTCGGATGCGATTCAAGGAAACATGCAGGAGTGATCCCGGACTGCACGGCCGGGGTCGCTGAGTGACGGCGATCTTTGCGCGTCTGAAAGCCGTGCCTTCCCGAATCCGGGAGATCTGCGGTGGATCAGAGCGCCTGGAGCTTGCCGAGGTTCTTGGCTACCAGATAGTAAAACGTCACGCGCGACTTCGAGCGGTCGTCCGCCATCGCCTTGGCCGTGGCTGCGATTGCTGCATCCGCATCCGCGCCGCCGACGCCGAGCTTCTTCTCGCACCACTTTTCCTTGACGCGCTCGAGTTCCTTCGGGTCGGAGGCCGAAACGAGGGCGGAGTCCTTGTTGCGAAGGGCGATGCCGAGATGGCGCACGATCTTGTTGACAACTGCTTCGTCGGCGCCGCTGTCGTATTTCTGCACGTCTGCGAGATAGTCAGTCATGATGCCTCCAGTTTGCACTTGCTCCCATGCTGCCGCCCTCCTCGCGAAACGCGTGCAGCCGCAGGAGTTTTTCACGCTCATCGGGTAAGTCAAGGCGTTTCCGTGCGCGCGGCACACTGGATAATATATCCGTCACATTTCGCTTGACCGCCCCTTTTCTTGGGCGGCGGAAACACCTATATCACGTGTGCCGTCTTCGGGCGGCTATGGCAATAAACGGGCGATGAAATAAACCCATTGGACCCGGGGGCGGTACCCGGCGCCTCCACCAAAAACCGGCCTGGAAATGCGGACCGGCTTTTGATGGGGGCGAAATAGGATCGACAAGGGCGTAAAGATCGACTTTTTGCTCGGCATTGTACCACCGTTATCGGGCTAAACTTATAGTTGCAAACGACAACTATGCTGAAGCACGTCTCGCTGCCTAACGGCGGTGCGGCACTTCAAATCAAGCCCTTCCGGGTAGCACCGTAAGGCGGGGTCCGAAGGCACCTGGCAACAGAAGCCTTCACCTTCTCCCCTGTCGCGAAATGGTCTATAGATGCTTGATAATTGACTCGTCATAAGCGGACGGGGCAAAGGAGTGTCCGTAGAGCGCTGCACGCCGCTTTGGCGCGCAAGGTCGCTGCGGCGCTTTAACATGCAGCAGTTGAGTTCGAAGGAAGACGGGGATCATATGGGCCAGGACCACATACGCTACGACATTCTGGCGCAGGACGCGCTTCGAGGCGTCATTCGCAAGGTGCTGGCCGAAGTCGCAGCCACGGGTCATTTGCCCGGCGATCACCACTTCTTCATCACGTTTCTGACCGGCGCCCCCGGCGTGCGCATCTCGCAGCACCTGAAGGCGAAGTACCCCGAGCAGATGACAATCGTCGTGCAGCATCAGTTCTGGGACCTGAAGGTCACCGAGGCGGCTTTCGAGATCGGCCTTTCCTTCTCCGACACGCCGGAGAAACTGGTGATCCCCTTCAACGCCGTCCGGGGCTTCTACGACCCGTCGGTCAATTTCGAGCTGGAGTTCGACGTTGCCGCCAGCGAGGAGGAAGAGGATTCGGCAGAGATCACCGCTTACCCGGCCGGCGAAGATGGCGACGAACCTGCCGAAAAGAGCGCGGAAAAATCGGGCGAACCGAAAAATGGCGGTGGCTCGGTCGTCTCGCTCGACGCGTTCCGCAAGAAGAACTGAACGATATGGAGGCGTGATGGCCGGCGACGTCGTCAACCTGCGCCAGTTCCGCAAGAAGCAGGCCCGCACGGAAAAAGAAAGGCAGGCCGAGCAGAACCGCATCTCCTTCGGCCGCACCAAGGCGGAGAAGTCGCTTACCCGCGCCCTGAACGAGAAAGCTTCCAAGACGCTTGACCAGGGCCGGCTGGCAACGCCCGCACACTCAGCGGACGGTGCCCCAGACGGGGAGAAGGCGTGACAAGCCGCGTCGTCTGCAATCCCGAAAAACGATTCCGCCACCAAGATTTGCGCCAGGTTCCGGAATCGGACTGCCAACGCCTTGAATCGGCTTGTGAGCGATGACGATCGTCAAGCACTCTGCCACTCTGCACGGCCATCGAACGAGTATCACGCTCGAAGAGCCGTTCTGGCAGGAACTGAAATCTATCGCGCAAAGCCGTGCCATGCCGCTCGCCCGGCTGATCGCCGAAGTCGACGACGGGCGCAACCCTGGCGGAAACCTCTCCTCGGCGCTGCGCGTCTACGTTCTCGCCTGGGTAAAATCACACGCCAGCGCAACCGAAACGCCCTGAGGTCGCAACCGCGCCGTGCCTCTTGTAAAAACGCACAACAATCGCCGCATCGTGCTGAGTTGGTGAATGTTGTTTCGATGAAGCGGCGGTCCACGCCTGGAAGTCAGCGTCCTGCCAACCGCGATGCCTGGCTGTCGATTATCGTGTCGACCCCATCTGCCTGGAGTACCGCGAAACCGCGGCGCAATTGCTCGGCCATGGCGCGTATGTCGCGGGGCGAGTGCTCCATCATCGAAACGCAGTTCCGCCCCGCTCCCTTGGCGAGATAGAGCTGGTCGTCGGCGATCCTGAAAATGTCCTCGTACACTGCCGGATAGGTGAAGAGGGCAATTCCGATGCTGACGGTAACCGCATCCGCACGGCCGCCTTCCCGCCCCCGATCCTCGGCGACTTCGAGGCGGATGCGCTCCGCCAGTGCACCGGTCGCAGTCGCATCGGTCGACCGCACGAAAGCAGCGAATTCTTCACCACCGAGCCGCCCCACCACACCCGCTTCGCCTACCGCATCGCGCAGTACCGCCGCGATCGCGACGAGCGCCGCATCTCCGGCAAGGTGCCCGTGGCAATCGTTGATCTTCTTGAAATGATCGGCATCGAGGATCAGCAGCGCCGATGTACACGGAAATGGCGCGAGGTTCTGTTTCGCGAAGAAATCGATGACATCGGCCGTGAAAGCGCCCCGGTTCAGACAGCCCGTCAGCCCGTCATAGCGGCTCGCCTGGATAAGCAGCCGGTTGGTCAGTGCCAGTTGCTGTATCTTGACGCCGATCAAGGCAAAGAGCGGCACACCAAGAAGCACGGGAATGTAGAAGGCGAGGCTGAGTGTGGTGGCCAAGACCTCCGCGCCGAAGTGGGCCGTGCAACAATAGGTGATGAGCATCGCGATCGCCGTGCAGCCGGCGGTGCCACCGAGGGTACAGTTCCCGATCCAGATGACTGCGCGGCGATCTAGCCCCGGCCCAAGCGATTTCATTTCGCAACCCCAATTGTAGGCGCATTGTGCCTGAGGGATGCTAATGCGACTTCAAATGGACCAGTAAAATTCTAGGGGTTTTGACTGTTTCGGCGCCGAGCCGGAGGAAAACCGCCTCGCACTTTTCCTCATCCCAACTTGCCTGTTTGTCGCGGGATGCGGGCGGAAAACCGCTTAGCACTTTTCCTCATCCCGCTTATTGCACAGTGATGTCTGGCAGCATGTCGAAGTTCAGCGTCGGGCCGGCGTTTTCACCGGCCGCGTTGCCGCCGGACAGTGGATGGACATTTTGCGGGGGCGGGGGCGGTGCTGCGGGACTCCGCGGCGGGAGTTGCCGCAAGCGCAGGCGCAGTTCCTCGGCGGCGCGCCGTTCGGCCGCCGCGCGCGCCTCCGCCTCAGCTTTCATCCGCGCCGCCTCTGCGGCCGCGGCCTGGCGGTGGCGTTCCTCGGCGATTGCCCTCAGGCGCGCAACCTCGCGTTCGGCCGCGCGCGCCTTGTAAAGCGCCACTTCGCGGCGAAGCCGCTGCTTCTCAAGCACATTCGACTGCAGCGTTTCCACACGCCGCCGCTCGCGCTCGAAGGCCCTCAGCGACAGGAAATTCGAAAGGTCAGTGACGTCCACCGATACATCCGGTGCGTGCAGGGGTCCGCCAAAGCCGAGGCGTACGCGCGGCTCCGCACCAGCAAGCGCCTCTTCGCCCGGCCGGAACGTCAGGTCGATCACGCCATTCATGTGTTGTTCGGCAAGGTCGAACGCCGCTTCGCCGGTGAACGCGGCATTGCCATCGCCGGCTGTAACGCTCTGCGCCCTGGCGGTGCCGCCGGCAACGCTGAAAGGCACCTTGATTGCACCGACGACCGACTGACCGGTAAAGAGCACTTGTTCTGCTGCCTTGCGGATCGCGTCCGGCGAAATCTCCGTCTTCATGGCATCAGCGGCCGCCATCAGCGGCGACAGCGCCGCCGTGTTGATGCCGTTGAGCGTGACGCCGTTGAAGATCGCCGTTCCCGATCCGCTCGCCGAATGTGCCATCGCCCGGGGCGTCGCGCCTGAAGCCTCCATCGCTAAAGCCAGATCGAACCGGCCGGTCGCCACCGGACCGCCTTCGCGTGCCCACCCGGCAGCCGCAAGATCGCCGCCCTTGAGATCGAAGCGCGAGCGCAGGAAGCCCGAGCCGTTGGCATTGCCGACCTGCAGCCGCCCCTCGAGCTTGCCCCCGAGCCAATCACCGGTGGCGTCACTCAGCGCAAGCTCGTCGCCCTTCCATTCGAGTTTGCCGGCGAAGCCGGTAACAGGACCGTAGACACCCGGCCAGAAGCGCTTCGCCGTGACGTTCAACGCGACGTCGAATCCTGTCCAGGCCGGCTGCGCGACCGGCGCCATCGATAATCCGCCGATCGACGCGTCCTCGAATTGCCCGAGGATCCCCTCGCCGAGCCAGCCGAGGTCGAGCGTGTCGAGCGCCAACTCGCCGACGGCCTTGCCGGCGGTCTTGCGGTCGATCGCGAGAGCGCCGGAAAAGACATTCTGGTCGACCTTGCCTTCGATCGCCGAGAGCGCGACTTTTTCGGCATCGGTTGTGATGTCGGTCGACAGCGTCACCGGTAGTCCGCTGCCCATCTGCGGCAGCCCGATTCCCTGGAGAAGCAGAAACGGCTCCAGATCTTGCGTCTGCAGCGTCAGCTTCGCCTGCCCTTCAAGATAGTGGTCCCGGGCAAGATCGACGTCACCCTTGGCGGCGAGCGACGTTTTCTCGGTGGTGAAGGTCAGCGTGCCGTTCGCCTTGGAACCTTCCGTGCTCTGCAGCTTGACTGCCAGGATGCCGTTGGGATCCGCGTCGAACGGCAGCGGATCGAAGCCCGCCTGTCCGACGAGGACGACCGTCTGCGGATTTTCGAGCGTCGCCTCCAGCAGCATGCCCTTGCCGGTGAGCGCCTGGGCGACATCGGGCGCCTGGTAGCTTGCGGCAATCTTGCTGCCATTGGCGGTGCCGATCACCCCGAAGGTAACTGGTGCACTGCCTTCGTTGCTGCCGGCCGTCAGCGTCACGTCCAAGGCAGCGTCGGAATAGTAGGGGCCGGCCTTGATGAGCCGTTGCAGCGCCGGATGGGCGACTGTATGTCGGCCGATCATTTCGAGGAAGGGCGTCAGATCCTTGGCGGCGAGCTTCATCTTCGCCGAAAGCACCGGCTGGTCGAGGCCGCCGCTCATCCGGCCGGAGAGGGCAAGCTGGGCGCCCGAAAGCGAGCCGATCGCTACCCGCTCGGCCTGCAATTGGCCGTTCTTGAGCGTCAGCACCGCCTGCACATCACGCGCCTCCTCACCGAAAGCGGAAAATGCATCGGCGGAAAGATCGGCGGCGATCGCATGCTGCAGCAGCGTCCCGGTCGAGGCATCGCCGGCGACGAGACCGGCCAATGCCTGCAGCGCCTCCAGGTCGATGCGGTTGCCCTTGAGCTGCAGCGACAGGCTCGGCTGCTGCTCCGCGAAGGACTGGCGTTCGATCCGCCCCCGAAGCGTCGCAGGACCCGCCGCCACCTCAAGGCTCTCGAACTGCTGCAACGTGTCCGTCAGGTTGACAGTCGCGGCAAATCCGGCCGTCTTCAGCTTGCGGATCGCCGGGTCCACGG
>NZ_WITC01000069.1 GCF_009601505.1 Sinorhizobium terangae | reverse complement strand
GTTGGCCCTCCCATTATGGGATCAGGAGAATGGGGCGGAACAATCTAATCGGCGACCTGATCGCGATGAGCGACCGCAACAGACAACCACGCGAACTTACCCCATCCGTCGTCCTGCGAAGGACATCTTTCCACCGGCGGCGGAATTCTCTTGTTTCCTCTGGTTCTCGTTACCCTGGTCGCTAATTACGCAGCGACAGGCAAGCTCTCCCGCGTCCAGCAGAATTCGGTTCCGTCACTCCATATGCGATGCATGATCACCGCAAGCCGTCGGGCCAAGGCGACAACCGCCTTTTGCCTGCCGCGGCGTTTGGCGATATTCATCGCCCAGGCTCTTAGCCACGACCATTTCTTAACATTTGCCAGCAGGACTTGCGCTGCTTCGTAAAGCAGGGATCGCATCATCGCGTCACCACAACAGGATACTCGCCCGACCCGTTTGCTTTCACCAGACTCGTTCAGTCTCGGCGTCAGGCCGAGCACAGAACCGACCGCTTTTGAATGTGCAAACCGCGCAGGAATATCGATGGTTGCCGTATAGGTGAGTGCGACAACGGGGCCGACGCCGGGGATCGTCGTCAACCGGCGGCAGACTTCATCTTCACGGACCAAATCCAAAACCTTCTTGTGCAGCCTGGTGAACTCTTCACGCAGCAGTTTGCGTGCAGTCAACAAAGGCTGCATGATTTCGCGAAGCTCAGGTCTGTCTTCGACGAGCTCTTTGATCCGCTCCTCGAATTTGACCTTGCCGACCAATCCGACTTTCAGGCCGAAGTTTCGCAACAATCCGCGAATGTCATTCTCGATGGCGATGGCTTTTTCCTGCAAGAGTTTGCGCGCGGTCAGCAATGCCCGGTGCTTCTGGCTCGTCAGTGTCTTCACATGCACAGGCCGATAGAGATTGACGCGCATCATCTGGGCTATGCCACGCGCGTCGTTGCGGTCCGTCTTGTTCGGTTGAGCTTTCAAAAATGCCTTGGCATGCCTGGTCTCGATGCAGATCACGGGCAATCCTGCCTTCGCAAGTCCTTCATAAAGCCATTGCGACAGTGGTCCGGCTTCAAGACCGATCCGCTCAATCTGCCACTTCGGGTCCTTCATCACCAAGATCAAATCATCAGGGTGAGTGGCAACCTTCGTCTCCCGGCAAATCTTGCCTGTTTCATCAACAATGCAAACCGCGGTCTCTTTCACCGACACATCCAGTGCACAATAGTGTTTCATGTTGCGCTTCTCCCTTTGATGTTTGAGGCTGTTGAAAGACATGACCTCGTTTTACCATCAGCCAGAAGCGCAGCACCGCAATCCACCATGGTCAACGATGAGGCGCAAAGCCGAATATCCCATCTAATCG
>NZ_WITC01000068.1 GCF_009601505.1 Sinorhizobium terangae | reverse complement strand
CACTATCTACCCTGCCGGACTATGTCGGGAAGCTTTTTCCTCAACAGTAAATGACTGAGGAATAAGGATATTTCTTACAGAATCTCCCAAGCTACCCGACATAATCTATCCGATTTACAGGCTGTTCAAGAACCCCAACAAATTGTCGTCAGGTCGGTAGCGGGATGATTTGCCGGAATATGGGGAGGTCTTTGCCAAGGCGGCCTCCTTCATCGCCAATGTCGCCTCGAGATAGATTTGTGTGGTCTCGACCGATTCATGGCCGAGCCACAAGGCAATCACGGCGCGGTCGACGCCCGCTTGCAGCAGGTCCATGGCCATTGTGTGCCTCAGGCGATGAACAGTGACGCGCTTTCCGTTCAGCGATGAGCATGTGCCAGAAGCAGTCTGGCGGTGCTTGTTCAAGATGTACTGGACACCATGAACGCTGAGCCGCTCGCCTCTGGCGCTGGGAAACAGGATGCCCTCTTCTCCGCGCTGAGGTTCCTTCAGCCAGCTTCTCAACACTTCGGTTGTCGACTTGGCGAACGGGGTGCATCTTTCCTTGCGCCCTTTGCCGATGACGCGCAGATGAGCGCCTGCGCCGAAGAACAGATCGTCCCGCTTGAGACCGGTGATCTCCGATAGCCGCAAACCGGTCTGCACGGCGACCAGGAGAAACGCGTGATCACGCCGCCCGGCCCATGTCGATCGATCTGGTGCGGCCAGCAGTGCATCCACTTCAGGGCGGGTCAGGAAGCTGACGAGCGTTCGAGTGAAACGCTTGCTGGGAATGGCAAGAATACGTTGAATTTGAGCGGAATGTTCCGGTACCTCGAAGGCCGCGTAGCGAAAGAATGAATGAATTGCCGTGAGGCGTAGGTTGCGGCTGCGGACGCTGATCCCTTGGTTGCTCTCAAGCTCATCAAGAAAGGCCGTAATCAACGGGGTGTCGATCTCCTCGAAGCTCAGGCGAGACGGCGCCTTATGCAAAGTTCGTTCGGCGAACTTCAACAACTGCCGAAACGTGTCCCTGTAGGAACTGATCGTATGGGGGCTTGCCTGACGCTGTTGCATCAGGCGTTGAATAAAAAAGCGCTCTAAAAGCGGCGCCAGACTGGCATACTTGATCATGTCCGATCCTCCCAGCGGCGTTCAAGACGGCGCATCGCCTCTGTCATCAGCTCAGGCGAGGCGCTCAGATACCATTGCGTATCGGCCACGTGGGCATGGCCGAGATAGGTGGATAAAATGGGCAAAAGCCGCTCTGGATCTTGCTCGGCTTGATACCAGCGCAACAGCGTATTTGTGGCGAAGACGTGCCGCATGTCGTGCAGACGCGGGCCGTGACTGTCATCGATCCCGCGCAGGCCAATCCGCCGGGACAGAGCATAAAATGTTCGATGAATGTCACCCACGTCGAGGCGATTACCTCGATAGGATGTGAACAAATAAGGGGACGCCGCCAGGGCCGAGTTATGTCGTTGTCGGCGTTTAATCAGATCTTGTAGCACCGCGCACGTTGATGCGTGCATGGGCACGAGACGGGACTTTCCGAACTTCGTGCCGCGGATCGTCAGCACCATGGCGTCGAAATCGATGTCCGAAAGCTTGAGGTTCCGGGCTTCGCCGAGGCGCAGGCCAGCAACGCTTAGCAATCCGAACAGGCAGTAGAATGTCAACGGCCTGAGCTTGCAGCAGGTGTATCGGCACGGCATCTCAAGTGCGGCGGACAGAAGACGCCGGATGTCGGCATGGGAGTAAAGATAGGGTAGCGCCCGCTTCGGGCGAAAAGGCAGCAGCCCGTCAGGCGGAATTTGTGTCCGCGGATCGGTGGCGACCCAATGACGGGCAAATCCGCGCACGTAACCCAGCCGTGCCGCCCAGTGAGAGGGCTGCGTATGGGATGGCCGCTGGGCCCATTCGAGGGCCAGTTCCATGGTGATATATGGGGCATCGTTGGCTTCCAAGAAACTGACGAAATCGATCAATCCTCTTCCCGCTTCTCGTAGCTTGAACCCCAATCCGCGGCGCATCTCGATATAGTCGTGGGCAGCCTGTCGGAGTGCGCTCATTGAACTTCTCCCGGCCATGCCACAGCCAATGTTCGCAGGGCGTTGAGGTCAACCTTGGCGTAAATCGCCGTTGTCTCCATATGACGGTGCCCCAGAACTTCGCCGATCTCACCGAGCGAGGCGCCGCCACGCAGCATCTCTGAAGCGAGGCCGTGGCGGAACTGGTGCGCTCCTGTTGTGGGGGCATTGATATCGGCCCGCCGAAGGCAACGGCGGATGACGCATCCAAACCCACTCGGACCCTCGAATCCCCGGATCGGGGCCTTGTCGCGCAAAAAGACACGGCGGCAGGCACTTCGTGGCCGCCCGTTCCGTAAGTAATCGGCGATAGCCTCACCAACATCAGCTGATAACGGCAAGTCATTGCGTTGACTGCTCTTGCCCCGGACACGGATCTGCCCGGCGACCCAATCGATATCGTCAAGATCAAGCGTGATCACCTCGCTCGAACGAAGGCCGAGCCGCGCCAGCATGAGGATCATGGCATAGTCGCGGCGTCCCATGGGTGTCTGGCGATCGATGCTGGCAAGCAACCGGGTTACATCGTCACGGCTGATCGCACGAGGAATAGACGAAAGCCTCCAGTTGGCGACGATCGGGACCGCGGCAGCCAAATCTGAGGTGATATCCCCGTTATAGCGCGCATAGGAAAGAAATGATCGCAACGCGGTGGTCATGATCTTCGCGCGTCTTATGTTCAAACGCGAAGTTCTCTTTTGAACAAAGTCGGTCACGTCGACAGCGCGCAACTCTGCGAGCAAAACAGCACCATCACTGAAGCAGAAATTGAGGAAATCCCGGACGACTGGCCGGTAATTTACAATTGTTTTGCGGTTCAGGGCGCGGGCGTCTCGCAGATACGACTCGTATGCCTGCACATGCAGTTCGATCGGCGACGGCTGATACTCGTCCTTGACCTCTTCGGGCATGGCACCGACACTTCGCAAAAAATCCAGCAAGTGTCGGAGAGCGGCGTCATCTCCACGCTTTGGCCGGCGAAATTGTGCTCGCTCCCGCAAATAACGTCCTGGGTGTTCTCCACTTATGCCAGCTAGAGCAATCCGGTTTTGCCAAAGCCAACTGCTGAAACCGGCCGCCATAAGCACCTGGTTCCTCGTTGAGACAAGACTGTAGCCCCGACCAACGAGCCATTCAGCAAACGAAATAATATAACTCGCGACGGGCCCTTCAGGAGGCCGCGACAACGCAAATTGATCATTGATGCGATACTTCATTGTTTGCTCCCTTCCCAAGCTGAATTGCTGGAAGGGCTACGAACTATCTCTACACGCTATCTATAAATCCTTGATACCTCTGATCGAAATCTAGTTACCCGACATAGTCCGGCAGGGTAGATAGTGCCGCTTATGTGGAGGACGACATAGCCGCCACAGCTTTGCCACCCATCTGCTCGAGAGCGGCGTCGATATCCGCATCATCCAGGTGCTGCTCGGACACACCCACCTGTCGACGACGGCGCACTACACCCAGGTGGCGACAACCACGATCGCCCGGACAGAGAGCCCGCTCGATCGGCTGCGCCTCGAGGTCGTGTCGCCGGCCTGAGATCGTCCCATGCGACCGGCGCTGGAGGTGGCGGATATCTTCCGCCGCCATGGCCCCGCCTATCGTCATACCCATGACGGTCATCTCGGCCGGGGGGAGCGCCGCGTCATGGCGGCGATCGAGTTGTGCCGGACGGCGGCGCTCGGCGGCCATGTCGAGACCTGCGACGACTGCGCCTTAAGCCGCGTCGCCTACAACTCGTGTCGCAACCGCCACTGCCCCAAATGCCAGGGTGCCGCGCGCGATCGCTGGCTCGCCGACCGCCAGGCCGATCTGTTGCCGGTGCCGTACTTCCATGTCGTGTTCACCGTGCCGGCCGAGATCGCCGCAATCGCCTATCAGAACAAGCGGCAGCTCTATACGATCCTGTTCGAGGCGGCGGCCGAGACGCTCAAGACCATTGCCGCCGATCCCCGGCATCTCGGCGGCGAACTCGGCTTCCTCGCCATCCTCCACACCTGGGGGCAGATGCTGACCCATCACCCGCATCTCCACTGCCTTGTCCCCGGCGGCGCCTTGTCCGCCGATGGCGGACGCTGGATCGCCTGTCGCCGCCGCCGTTTCTTCCTGCCGGTCCGGGTGCTCTCCCGGCTGTTCCGCCGCCTGTTCCTCGAGCGCTTGCTGGCAGCGCAGGCGGCCGGAGGGCTGCGCTTCTTCGGCGCCCTTGAACCGCTTAGCCACGGCAACGCCTTGGCCGAGGCGCTGCGTCCGCTGCGCAAGAAGCGCTGGGTCGTCTATGCCAAGCCGCCGTTCGGATCGCCCGAACGGGTGCTCACCTATCTCGGCCGCTACACCCATCGCGTCGCCATCGCCAACAGCCGCCTCGTCAGCGCCGACGCCACCGGCGTGACCTTCCGCTGGCGCGACTACCGCCACGGCAATGCCCCACGCTCCATGACGCTGGCACCGCACGAGTTCATCCGCCGTTTCCTGCTCCACTGCCTGCCCGACGGTTTCCACCGCATCCGCCATTACGGCTTCCTCGCCAACGGCATTCGCCGCGCCCGGCTCGCCATCATCAGGCGATTGCTGGCCGATGCTCCGCCGCAACGCCGCCGGCCCGAAGCCGGTGGGCCCGGGCACCAGCGCGCCCCCTTCGATCCGACAGTCTGTCCCTGCTGCGGCGGCATCCTGCGCATCACCGCCAGGCTGCCGCGGGCGCGACCATGGCCCGACACGTCATGAGGGCACGCCGCCGCGCCCATTGGTCCCGACAGCCTTGCCGCACCGGCCCTCGTCGATGCGACAGCGGCCTGTATCCCCTGCGCATCCCGCTCCGGTTCTGGCTCTGCCAAAGCCGCGCTCAAGACCCCGGTGGCCCCCGCAAACACCACCACTGGACGCCGCCGCAGCGCGGCATCGCCCTTGCCGCAGCGGCACGCGCCATCACTACCGGCGCGCCAAGATCAACCGCCGCAGCACTAAATCCATAACGCCGTGCCAGCGTCAGCGGGCCAGTTCAATCCGGCTTCAATGAGGTCGCGCACGGCGTCCGGTCGCCAGCGCATCCCCGCGCGACCTCACAGAACCCTCTGGATTCGCAAATCGGCTGAGATGTGATTCCCTGGTCATACCGGAGAAGGATGGCCGGCATGGATGACGCGACCTTATTCGGAAGACCTTCGCGAGCGGGCACTGGCCCGATTGAGTGCCGGGGAGACAACGCGGTCAATCGCGGCTGCACTTTCGATCGCTCCCTCCTGTGTTTCGAAATGGAAACGGCGTCTTGCCGAGACCGGCTCTCTTGAGCCCGGCCGTGTCGGCGGACGCAAGAAGCGAACCCTGTCGGGCGAGCGGGCCGACTGGTTGCGCGAGCGCTGTCGATCCGGCCCGTTCACGACACGGGGATTGGTGGCGGAACTGGCCGAACGTGGCATCAAGACCGACCGCCGTGCCGTTTGGGTCTTTGTTCGGGCCGAAGGCCTGAGCTCCAAAAAAAAACCGGTTCTGCCGGCTGAGCAAACGCGACCGGACATCGCCCGCAGGCGGCTGCGCTGGAAGACCCATCAGCACCGGATCGAAGCCCGTCGGCTGGTGTTCATTGACGAAAGTGTGCTGCAGAGCAGCGGAAGGAGTTCAGTATGACCCCGTGACGTAAAGCTGCGTGAATGATGGGGGACGACCCCCCGAGATCGGCTTTCAGGAGCGGGTCTCAAACCAGTCCGAGCTGCTGCGGTAAAGAGCGGTGGTGGTGAGCGTCGGATGAAAAGTTCGGACGAGATCCGAGCAGGTGAGTGTCCGAAAGACGAACGAAAGTGAACCCTCCGAAGACGCGCCGTTATGAATAAAGCGTCGTCGAAACCAGGACCGTTTCGTCATCCTGGGACAAGTCCGCCGGGTGCCTGATGACTGGGCGGGCGGCGACCGGCGTAGAGGGGGCGTGAGTCGGATACAGGCTTTTACGCGGAACTGCAGGAACCAGGCTCCTGATGCCAAGGGAGAAGCCCAAGCGGAGAAACCGCAAGGCGAGAGTACCGATGCAGGAGACTGGGGCGGACCGATCCGTATGAGCGTCGAGGGCTCTGTAATGGGGCCGGAGCAAAGGGATCGGATCAGGTGGTCGTATTGTTTGGAACAACTGGAAACAGGATGACTTCGATAGGTACGACAAGCAAGCCGTTTCGAGTTGAGAAACGGCAAACGGTCAAAGCCAACCATGACGCAGCCGGAGTGGACGGTGTGACCTTGGAGATGTTCGAGACAGATCTTGCGAGAAATCTCTACAAGATCTGGAATCGGATGTCGTCAGGGACCTACTTTCCGCCGCCGGTGCGTGCCGTCTCCATTCCAAAGAGAACTGGAGGCGAAAGGGTTTTGGGTGTGCCGACCGTCAGCGATCGGATCGCGCAGATGGTGGTCAAACAGATGATTGAGCCGGATTTGGACTCGCTCTTTCTTTCGGACTCCTACGGGTACAGGCCGGGAAAATCGGCTCTGGATGCTGTTGGGGTGACGCGTCAGCTGTGCTGGAAGTACGATTGGGTTCTGGAATTCGACATCAAAGGGCTGTTTGACAATCTTCCGCATGATCTCTTGCTGAAGGCGGTCAGAAAGCACGTCAAATGCAGCTGGGCTCTGCTCTACATCGAAAGATGGCTGACAGCGCCTATGGAAAAGAACGGAGAAGTCATTGAGCGAACCCGTGGCACCTCGCAAGGGGGCGTGGTCAGCCCAATCCTTTCGAATTTCTTCCTGCATTACGCGTTTGACGTCTGGATGACCCGGACACATCCGGATCTTCCATGGTGTCGGTATGCGGACGATGGTCTGGTGCACTGCCGGACCGAGCAAGAAGCAGAGGCCCTCATGGCCGAACTTCAAGCGCGGCTGGCAGAATGCGGACTTCAGATGCATCCGACTAAGACCCAGATCGTCTACTGCAAAGATAATCGGCGCCGGGAAATGTATCCGACTGTCAAATTTGACTTCCTTGGATACCAGTTCAGGCCGCGACAGGTGGCGACGTCACAGCGGAACGAGTTCTTCTGTGGCTATACCCCAGCGGTCAGTCCGGCGGCGCTAAAATCGATGCGGGCCACGATCAAGAGCTTGAACATACCGCGGTAAACGCCGGGGACGCTGGCTGAAATCGCCAAACAGATCAATCCGCTCCTGCGGGGATGGATTGCCTATTATGGGCGGTTCAGTCGTTCGGCCCTGTTCTCTCTGGCTGACTACGTCAATCGGAAGCTCAAGGCTTGGATCATGCGAAAGTACAAGCGCTTTCGGTTCCACAAGACCCGGACGTCGCAGTTCCTGCGGCAACTTGCCCGAGATAGGCGGGACCTCTTCGTACACTGGCAGGCGTTCGGAACGAACACGTTTACCTGATGGGAGCGGTGTGAATCGAGAGGTTCACGCACCGTTCTGCGAGAGGCCGGCCGGTGAAACTCCTCCGGCCTACTCACCCCTGGATCAAGACGAATATGGCGGCGCTCAGGGGCTGGGCGCCGCGCGGCCGGCGGCTCGCTGCGCCGGTCCCGCACGGCCACTGGAAAACCCTGACCTTCATCGCCGCCTTGCGCTGCGACCGGATCGATGCACCCTGGGTCATCGACGGGCCGATCAACGGCGAGCTCTTCACCCTCTACGTCAAGAAAGTCCTCGTGCCCACCCTCGCCAAGGGCGACATCGTGATCCTCGACAATCTCGGCAGCCATAAGGGACACGCCGTGCGCCGCGCCGTCAGGGCCGCAGGGGCACACCTCTTCTTCCTGCCGCCCTACAGCCCTGACCTCAATCCCATCGAACAGGTCTTTGCCAAGCTCAAGCATCTCATCCGGAAAGCAGCCCCGCGGACCGTCGAGGCAACATGGCGCAAGGCTGGTGAATTGCTCGACGCTTTCTCGCCAGACGAATGCGCCAATTACCTCAGGAACTCAGGCTATGCTTCCGTATGAAAGCAGCATGCTCTAGCCGTGGCGCGCTGATCATCCCTGCCCATGCCGGAGAACGCGGCGACCCAGCCGCCACCTACACATGGGGTAATCGCGGTGCGGCTGCCCCCGGCAACTTTTTGCAAGATGATGCTGTCTGGGTTGGTTGCCCCCGATAGGATGGAAAATACGGGCTCACGATTGGAACCGGGCCCAAACATCGAATGGAGGCAACCATGGACCAATATATAGGGCTCGACGTTTCATTGAAAGATACTGCGATCTCGATCCGGGAGGACGGGAAGCGGATCTGGCGGGGGAAGCGCGCTTCGGATCCAAAGCTGTTGGCGCAGGTGATCCGCAAGCATGCCCCGAACGCAAAACGCGTCATATTCGAGACGGGGCCGCTGTCGACGTGGTTCTATCACGCACTGACGGCGGAGGGGATCCCGGCTATCTGCATCGAAGCGCGGCACGCGCAAAAGATATTGAACGAGACGCTCAACAAGACAGATGCCAATGATGCGGATGGCTTGGCCCAGCTGGCCGAAGCCGGCTTCTACAAGGCGGTCCGGGTAAAGTCATTTGACAGTATGTTGACGCGCACGCTGGTCGGCGCCCGCAATCAGCTGCTGAGCATCTCAACCCAACTTAGCAACCAGATCCGCGGCCTGATGAAGACGTTCGGCCTTATCATCCCTAAAGGAACGGGTCGGGTGTTTGATGGCAATGTGAGAGAGCTTTTGGCTGGGAATGACGACCTTGCACGGATCATATTGCCCCTGCTTGAGGCGTGGCGCGACATTCGCAAGCGCGCGGCCGATCTTGATCGGCAGTTGCTCGCAGTGGCACGGCGGAGCCAGGCTTCGAAGCTTCTGACGACGATCCCAGGCATTGGCGCCGTTACGGCGGTGTCCTACATCGCAGCGATTGAAGATCCAGACAACTTCCGAACGTCGCGCTCGGTTGGTGCCTGGCTCGGGCTAACAACGCGGCGCTACCAGTCAGGTGAGGTCGACTATAACGGCCATATCTCGCGTAGAGGTGACAACCATCTGCGGGGGCTGTTGTATGAAGCGGCGACAGTGCTTCTCACGAGCGCCAGTGCCAGGACCGAGAGTAGCCTCAAGAGCCGGGGGCTTCAGCTGCGTGAGCGGTTGGGCTTCAAGCGCGCTGCGGTGGCAGTCGCCCGGAAGCTCGCGGTCATCATGCCCAGCATGCTCAGGACAGGAGAAGTCTTCAACGCATCGGCTGGCGCCATCGCATAAGCAACCGCCAGCTTCCGCCCTCAGCGCGTCAAACCTGATTTGAGGCACTGAGCGTCCCTGCTGCGGACGTCGGTTGGATCATTCCGCTACGAGTGGCTGCAGCTCGTTGAGACTGCGCGCTACACATAGGAAGGTCCTGCCTGCGAAGCCCATTGTGCGGCGACATTCGTCGACCGCGAAGACAACCCTGCTCCCCAGCACCGGATATAGCTCCGAAGGACATGGCCGCTGAGCGCCGACCCACCGATCAATTTACTCTGCGTTGCCTACCCGCAACCCGGCAAGGTCGCCGAATGCCTAAATCACCTTGACGACTGGAATGCGATTAGATGGGATATTCGGCTTTGCGCCTCATCGTTGACCATGGTGGATTGCGGTGCTGCGCTTCTGGCTGATGGTAAAACGAGGTCATGTCTTTCAACAGCCTCAAACATCAAAGGGAGAAGCGCAACATGAAACACTATTGTGCACTGGATGTGTCGGTGAAAGAGACCGCGGTTTGCATTGTTGATGAAACAGGCAAGATTTGCCGGGAGACGAAGGTTGCCACTCACCCTGATGATTTGATCTTGGTGATGAAGGACCCGAAGTGGCAGATTGAGCGGATCGGTCTTGAAGCCGGACCACTGTCGCAATGGCTTTATGAAGGACTTGCGAAGGCAGGATTGCCCGTGATCTGCATCGAGACCAGGCATGCCAAGGCATTTTTGAAAGCTCAACCGAACAAGACGGACCGCAACGACGCGCGTGGCATAGCCCAGATGATGCGCGTCAATCTCTATCGGCCTGTGCATGTGAAGACACTGACGAGCCAGAAGCACCGGGCATTGCTGACCGCGCGCAAACTCTTGCAGGAAAAAGCCATCGCCATCGAGAATGACATTCGCGGATTGTTGCGAAACTTCGGCCTGAAAGTCGGATTGGTCGGCAAGGTCAAATTCGAGGAGCGGATCAAAGAGCTCGTCGAAGACAGACCTGAGCTTCGCGAAATCATGCAGCCTTTGTTGACTGCACGCAAACTGCTGCGTGAAGAGTTCACCAGGCTGCACAAGAAGGTTTTGGATTTGGTCCGTGAAGATGAAGTCTGCCGCCGGTTGACGACGATCCCCGGCGTCGGCCCCGTTGTCGCACTCACCTATACGGCAACCATCGATATTCCTGCGCGGTTTGCACATTCAAAAGCGGTCGGTTCTGTGCTCGGCCTGACGCCGAGACTGAACGAGTCTGGTGAAAGCAAACGGGTCGGGCGAGTATCCTGTTGTGGTGACGCGATGATGCGATCCCTGCTTTACGAAGCAGCGCAAGTCCTGCTGGCAAATGTTAAGAAATGGTCGTGGCTAAGAGCCTGGGCGATGAATATCGCCAAACGCCGCGGCAGGCAAAAGGCGGTTGTCGCCTTGGCCCGACGGCTTGCGGTGATCATGCATCGCAT
>NZ_WITC01000067.1 GCF_009601505.1 Sinorhizobium terangae | reverse complement strand
TACGGCGGTCCCGGCGACGACGTCCTCTTCGCCAGTGACGGCAGAGATCAGCTGACCGGCGGCGACGGCCAAGACACCTTTGTGTTCCAATCCCACAATCCGGTCCGCGACCCAGCGGGCTGGCCGGACCCGGGCTACACGGTCATCTTGGATTTCGACCCGAACGAGGACACTTTCGCCTTTGATGCGGCAGGCTATTACAGTGACGGTACCAGCGCAAACTTCGTCAGTCACGCCAGTTCGCGGTCTGGCCACCCGGTGGATACCTTCCACAGCGGCTGTCGATCGCCCAATGTCAGAGGTCGCTTGCGCACCTGAATAAGTAAAGGACGGGAACGCTTGTCGCCGCGATGGATCCTCGGGTTGGCACTGCTCTTGCTTGTCACAGCATAAACCACCTTGCGCGGGCTACACAGGGCTATCACACATTCTTGAAGACTTCACCTACGATGAGCATTGGGCTTTCGAAGAGCGAAAGCGGTACTACATGTGATGGGCGGTATGGGGTCCATCATATCTTTGCCCTCAAGACCCTGGATACTGCTGCAATAATCGGAAACACCTGCACCGGTTTCGGAGAGAACATATGAGTGAACTCGATACAATCAGGGCAACAATCAGGATGAGTCAACAGAGAACTTTCCCGCGTCATATGCGCGAGTTCGGGCTGGATCTGATCGTCCGAGAAGGGGTTTTCCCTCCCGAAGATTTCAAAAGTTGGCGTTGGTTTAGTGAGAACTTCCCTCCATTCGCTCGAAAGAGGATTTTGGAAATCGGCTGCGGTTTCGGACTCCCGGGCCTTTTATTGGCAAAGACCGGTGCGCTGTCGTTGCTAGCCTGCGATATCAATCCAAGGGCTGTCGCGAACACGTTGGAGAATGCCGCAGCAAACGGTATTGAGAATATCGAGGTTATGGAAAGCGACATTTTCAATAAAATTCCCCCAGCGCGAAAGTTCGACATTATTTTTTGGAACTACCCTTGGTACTTCGCTCCAGCAGATTTCGAATTTAACGATGACATCGAGCGTGGCGCATTTGATCCCGGCTACAGGCAGCTCGAGCGATTTCTGTCGGAAAGTCCAGCATATCTTACGGAGGGAGGCAAAATCCTTCTAGGGTTCAGCACTAATGGCCGTGATGACCTTCTTGAGCAACTCGTGGCTGCGAATGATCTTAACTCGGTAATTGTGAGGTGCGGGACCTACCCCAACGTCGCTTTGACTTACAGGCTGTTCTCAATATACCGTAGCGCGACAGTGTAATGTTTCCAACCCTCAACAGCACCGTTCCAGCCGCCATTTCGCCCTCAGCCTTAGAACAGGATCGCTGCTCTGGGGCAGTTCCTTGAGGCGCAGACGGGAGTGAGAAGCAGCTCGAAGGCGACCCAGGGGCGGCCCTTGCCACCCGCGTGCTGGCACCTGCGGATCACCTGATCGAAGGCGCCCACGTGGCACGGCAATCGCCTGCGCCTTGCTGCCTGCTATGCCGTCATGGACGCTTGCGTGATTCAAAGCATCATGAACGATCAGGTCCGTGCCCTGCGACAGGGACGAGAACAGCGCAACATTCCTGCAAATCCGCTGCCGAAATAGCGCCCTTTCGACACGGAAGAAGGCCGCCGCCTCCGCTTTCGAGCGCCTGGTGTTCGGCGTGATTGCCACGCAGCAGCCGTGACCCGCCGGCGCCGGCCGGTACGCCTCGCTCGATCGCAGCAGATGTCGCGGCTTTCAGACGGGGTGCACCGGCAAGTCCCAGATAGTCGTTGGATGTGAAATCCACGTCCTGTAGTGGCGCCAGGGCGCGGATCCGCGACTTCCGTTCGAGTTCGGCAAGCGTCGCCTCGTACCGATGGGGGCCGACGAGCTCAATGAAGCGTCTCCAACGCCATCGGCTTCAGTCCCAGCCGCCGAAAGAGTGCGCCGTCGTGATCTACGTCGGGATTATCGGCCGTCAGCAGCGTGTCGCCAACACAGATCGAGTTGGCACCGGCGAACAAACAGAGAGCCTGCATCTCGTCGCATGTTGATCGGCACGCTTCCAGGCGGCACAGGAAGAAAGGCGAGCATCAGCAGCATCGAAATGCGGTCATCTACCGTCTCGCCGAGAATGCCGCCGCGCAAACCTTGATGCCCGCATCGCGGACGTTGGCCAACGTTTCGAGCCGACCCTCGAATGTGCGGGTGGTGATGATTTCAGGATAATAGCACTCCGACGTATCGACGTTGTGGTTGTAGTAGCCGGCTCCGCCTCGGCGAGCCAAGTTGCTGGGCGCGGGGGCAGATCGTTGAAAGGCAAGCTATAGATGCTCGTTGCGTCTTCCAACTCAATGACCTGCTTGTTTCCATGCCTGCTCCGCATTCCATCCGTAGCCTGAATTTGGCTCATTGATTGCTATCTCCTGCTACGCCCTAAGATGGCTACTCGCGCCCGCTTGCAGCATTCACTTCTTCCAGCTAGATCAGAGGGCCGAAAAGTCCCTGGGATGGAGAAAATATGGGTTTCCCATGGGCGCCGATCTTTGGCGACCCGTCACCGAGCACACAGCGACCGCTTTCTCCAGGTGATCACGCGCGGCTGCGATTTCCGTCACTTCGTAACAGATATGGTGCATGCCGCCGTCCGGGTGTTTGGCGAGGAAAGACGCAATCGGCGAATTCTCGCCCAGCGGCTCAAGGAATTCAATTTTGGTATTGGTGATCGTAACAAACGCGACAGTGACGCCGTGCTCGGGTAAGCGCTAGGTGCAGACACCCGAGCACCAAGGATCTCGCGAAAGCGAGCGCTAGCCTCAAGATCCTGAACGGCAGTTTGTACCCGAAACGCCGTGGTCGAGCAGGACTGATAGTCCTGCCGCGGAATGACGCCTCCAGCGACGACGATGATGTCATCCGCACCTTTCGCCTTCAGCGCCTCGCCGCGGTCGTGGCCGTCCTGACCAAGCTTGGCGACCATGGTTTTCGGCTGATGCCGGATTTCTTCGTGTGGTCGGCAAGACGCCTGGCCAAAACTTTCATTTGCGGATCGGTGTGATAGGCCTCGCCGTAGACGCCGTGCACGACCTCTGGCGTCGCCGAATGGTCACCAAAAGCTTTGCGCATTGGTCTGACTTCGCCAACGGTTGCTCGCGCGCGAGGGACCTCGACGGCGGCGGCGAGCAGATTGCCATTACCGGTGCTTGCCACATCGGTGAGTTCGGCGAGCGCCTTCTCGACGGCTCCGGATTGTGCCAGCGCTTGGTCTCGGTAATGCGCTTGACCTGAGCGGCGCGGACGGCGGTGTTATTCGATATCAAAAATATCGATCTCATCCTCGTTATCTAGCCGGTACTTGTTAACGTCGACGATCACGTGCTCGCCAAGGTCGATTGCTGCTGGCGCTTGGTGGCGGCGGCTTCAATCAGTCGCTTCGGGAGCCCCTCGTTGAAGGCCTTGGTCATGCCGCTCCGGATGCCGTCGAAGATGATCTTCATGTCCTTGACGCTGTCGATCGCTACACCCGCGTTGCCGACATCGCCCTCGACGCGGCGGTGATCGGAAACATTCCCGCGATACGTGGCAAGGTAGACGGCGACCGAGACGTGTTGTTGACCGGTGGCGAGGTTTCGGCGGTAGAAGGCGTTGGATTCCTCCGCGGTCGAGAAGCCGGCATAGTGCCGGATCGCCCAAGGGCGGCCGGCATACATGGTCGCGCGCGGATCGCGCACGAATGGCTCAAGCCTGGCCAGGAAGAAAGGTGGGCATGCCGTTGAGATCGTCGCCGGTATAAAGCGGCTTTATCGCAATACCTTCCGGCGTCTCCCAGACCAGCTTTTCAGGTGACGCCTTCAGCTCTCTTTCGGCGAGAACCTCCCAGTCCTGAATCGTCTTGTTGCTCATCACTCTAACTCCATGATGACTTCGTCGACCGCGAGCGATTGGCCGAGTGAAGCCATGACCGACTTCACCACCGCCCTACGCGGCTTTCAGCACGCTTTCCATCTTCATCGCTTCCACGTGGCTAGCGCCTGACCGGCTTCGACGGCGTCGCCGTGCCGGACCAGTACCTGCGTAATCACGCCCGGCATCGGGCAGAGAAGCTGTTACGACGTATCCGCCACCTGCTTGACCGGCATGTAGCGCGAGAGTTTGTATACGCGCGGCGTCATGAATGAAAGAGATCGACACCGCGGAAGCGCAGACGCCAACCGGCGGAAGCTTTAGCGAGATTGACACTGATTGCACGTCCATCGACACGGAACCGGCTATGCTGATCGCCGAGTGTCCAGTCGCTCTCCAGTTCCATGGACTGGCCATCGTAGAATTGCGGTTAGCCGTCCGGCGGATAGGGAGGCCGAGATGGTCCACGTTCGTGGGCCTGCAGTAACAACCCTGGTCATAGATCACTACAAGCGAGACCGCTTGCCGTACCGAATAGCTTGATGCTCTAGTTTCACGTCACGGAGGGATCGAGTCCATGCGGGGCCGGGGCATTGGCTCGGTCAATCTAGATGGCGGAAAGTCACCCATGTCATCGCCACTGCCCGCTTGAGCTCTTAGTGAGAACATTTGGCGTCATTGTGGGTTTCGCAGTGCAGGAGAGACGGAGAACCGACCATTTACTCCTGATTCGAGAGGCGCCAGATTTCTGACCGCCGCGCGCATCATGTTGTATCCGACCGACATCAGCGTCACCGCGGCCGGAATATCCCGCTTGTCGAGGATGTCTCCGACCGAGGCGTGCCAGGCAGGATCATTCAGGGCAAAGCCGCAGCCAGCAGCCAGCCGGGGCCAATCCGAGAATGAGCCAGGGGCTGACAAAGCCCAAGCCGGTAGACAGCGCCAGCACGATGAAGGCAAGCGCGATCAGAGACAGGCCAGCGATCATCACCGATCGGCGGCTGAAATTATCTGCGATTGCTCCGGCGTCAATCGAAAGGATGAACGCCGGCAAGGTGGTTGATGCCCGGAGAAGCGCCACCATTAGGTCCGACGCTGAAACGGTGGCCATAAGCCAGCTAATGGCGACCGTTTACACGAGCCATCCGGGACTGGCGATAAGCGTTGACGTCCAGATCGAACGGAACGCCGCGTTTTGGAGTGGGGCGAACGTCGCCGAGCCGGCCAGTGGAAGGTGTTCGAGTGCATCTCTGTGACTCTCGAAATCTCCAGCCAGGGCTGGCAGGTGCTCGGCCGATTTGAAAAGTGGCTGCCGCCGAGACCTGTTCGGCGGCAGCCAAGGTGCTGCCCTTGCGAGGCAGACGGGAACTCTGTGCTATATCATGACCTGCATGTAATGTTATAACGCCTCGACGAGCTCTCTCGTCTCGCTCTCGCCGATGTCAAGCAAAATCCCTGTCATGATTGTCATCGCCTCACGGGCGATTGAAAGTAACGCGTGCTCGTCGGGCCCATGTTGTCCACTATCTGCGTAAGAATGCGGAATCCAAATTGTAGGCAAGCCGAGGATTTCGGCAAATAGCTCGTTCGGCAGCGAGCCCTAAGTTTGGCAAGACATGGGGCCGCATGTGGACACTTCTCTCGATCGAATCGGAAACAAAGCGCACCCATGGATGAGTGGGGGAAATGCGGGTGGCTTTGAACGCCTGGTGCAGTTGAGAAAGCTCAACCATCTCGAAGCAATGAGCATCGAGATGTTTCCTTAATGCAGGCAGTATATTCTCTACGTCCGTGCCGACAACAAAACGCAGTTGGCCGACGGCGCGGGCGGCACCGGAGATCGCTGACTGGGGTGCAACAATAGATCCTGACGAAGTCGCAAGGACCGAGAAGGAATTCCAGCCAAAGACCCTTTCTGATGAAGTCAGAGAAGGTTCTCCCCAATCAGGATCATTCAAGCGAGGCGGAAGATCGGCTAGCGCCGCACGTACGTTATCAGTCAAGCTGTTTGGGAGCCACTCGGGAATGCAAATCCGTCCCCGCGCATCTGTGATCGTGGCGACCGCATGTGCAAGAATAATCGCCGGATCGGCCAACAGACCACCGAAATTACCAGAGTGATAATCTCGATTACGCAGCCGCACGGCCATTTCAAACTCGATTGCCCCCTCGATCCCAAGAAGGTGGTCGGAGTAGAGGGCGAAAGACGCGGCCCGTCTGAAGCAATGAAGACATCCGCAGCAAGCTCGTCCCGCTTTGCCGTAGCAGACCGTAGGAGCCTGTTTCTTCTCCCATTTCCAAAAGGAACTTCACGTTAAAGCCAAGCTTGCCGTTCGTTTCGAGCAAGAGCCCCAAAGCTACGATATTTATCAGGTGTTGGATTTTGTTGTCCGCCGATCCTCGGCCATAGAGGCGATCCCCTCCCGGACCAGTTCAAAAAAAGTAGCCAAACCGTCGCGCCAGCGATGCTGCTGGCCATTTGCACACGTCGCCATGTCCGTACAAAATCACGGTCGGCAAGATCTCCGCCTCGAAATGGCTTGCCAAAAGCAAGGGCGCTCCGCCTGGCAACGGATTGTCGTGAATGTCTGCGACAAAGCCGTACTGTTCGAACAAGGGCCCAATGTCTTCCCTGAGGTACGCGCTCAAATCTTTGGGCTGCCCCTCGCTTTGACTGATGGAGGGGCGTGGCACCAGTCTCGCCAGATCGCGTATTAGCGTGCCACTGTCGACATATTCAACTGCACGCTGCAGAGCCTTCTCACGACACATCACTACCCGGCCGCCAATTGCGCCTTTTCGATAGCAAGGTCGCAGAGAAATGATGAACGGAACTTGACCCTAAATCCATGAAAGCTGCGGATCATTGGGGAGAATGATCCCAATACATATCCCTCAAGAACGTTCCACTGGACTTTCTCCCTGGCGTCGCGAGGCAGTCATCAACAAATCTCCAGGTGGCTTTCCGTTTGGGAGGCGACGCTCCGACGCGTTCCTACCTCTGGCGAAACGACGACGAGCTTGGCGTCAGAAATCAAATAGTAACGATGTTGTGTATGCAGTGTTAGGCGGCAGATTGACCGCACCTGCGGCCAGTGCAGAATCTGAGACACACGGTTCGGCACTGGCTCACCAGTTATCGGCCGGTCAACGCATCCCGGATAGCGCGGATTGCCGCTAGCGCCTCAATCGAACGATCCGGTACCCCGTCATCGGGATGATGCAAGAGCTTCACAGTCGCGAAATCGGCGTTAGGTCAATATAGATGACTCGTCCGCCATACCCTCTACACATTAAGGAGCGCCGTTCCGCTTCCTCGATCCAGAACGTGTTGTGGTATGCGCCACTCGGCAAGTCTAACCTATGGCCGCCAAAAATTCGGAACAGGTCGTAACTCGCCCCTCGCGTGTGTTTGATCCATTCCGATGCAACAATCTGTTTTCCGTTACCCGCCACGCAGGTGCAGCAACGCGAACCGGGCGTAATCGCGAAGGGTCGCGTTGAAACCACCGTCGGTTAGAGCAAACCGCGCTGGTCGACCGTGATGTACGCGTCTTCCTCCGCTCCCATAGGCGCACTGAGTTCGCTGCTAAAGAGCTCAGGAAGCATTTTCCCCGTTACCCTCTGCATGATAAAGCCGAGTACGTCGTTTTCGATCCCGCGGTAGCTGAATCGAGCGCCATGCGGAGCCTCCTGCTCCGGGGATGTTTTGAAGCTCTAGCATTGAAGTTGCATATCGAACAGCTCGGGCGTATCGTCGAGGAAATTGCAATCGACTAGCCTCGCCCGCGCCCTGCCCTTCTCGGGGAGCATCCCGAGTTTGGAGATATGACCGGCCGCATTAATAAAATCTTCGAAAGCTCGGCCTCGAGAGGTTCCGATCAATGATCACAATTACTGACATCGCAATCAATCACGCAACGATCCGCAAACAAGCCGACATGACCCGCTTCATCGAGCTCTGTGTTGAGCGTGACATTAAGACCATTTCGATCTGGGGTGACGAGGTCGACCGGGTAGGCGAACGAACGGTTCTCCCCGTACTTCAAGAGATCGGACTGCGTGTTCTCGGCTACAACAGGCTCGGCCCGTTCGAACCCAAATTTCTCGATCGCACGCGGATGGAACTGGAACGCGCAGCTCGGTTCGGAGCCGACCACGTCATGGTCTTCACGGGAGGAATTCCTGGCGGGCAGCGCGACCTTGCGACCCTGAGAAGACAACACGAGGACTGCATTGGCAAGCTTCGCGATGAAGCAGCATCATTCGGCGTTACGCTCGCGCTCGAACCCTTGCATCCCATGCTGTTCGGCGATCGAACGACACTTGCTAGCCTGAGCCGCGCAAACGATCTTTGCGACGCGCTCGGAGAAGGCGTTGGAATTGTCATTGACGTCCACCACGTCTGGTGGGATGAGCGACTAGAAGCTGAAGTCGCTCGTGCCGGTGCTGCCCGTCGGATAGTCGGATTTCACGTGAACGATTGGCTGTTACCGACCAAGCATCTGCTGCGTGATCGTGGCATGATGGGCGACGGAATCATCGATCTTGCGGCGATAGAGCGCATGGTGCGCCGCGCCGGCTATGGCGGGCCGATTGAGGTGGAAATTTTCTCAGACGATTGGGACTCGCGTGCGCCAGAGACTGTCCTGGACATTGCGATCGAGCGCTGCCTGGCAATTTTCTAGGACCTATGAACGTGGTGGTTCTGCGAGTGCAACGGGTCGCGCTGATCCGCTCATGCCTGGTCGCCGAATACAGGCTCTTTAATTGACGCCGCAGTAGCCAGATTGTCAGGCTCACCGACGCGCAGCGCCAGGAACTTGCTGCCTATTCGCAAAAGATCGCCAATGGCGAGATCATCATCCATCCGAATGGAGAGGATTAACAACCATGCGGCAGATCGCTGACGCCAGCGATCGTAATATGAAGCTACGTGCCGGCTTTTTGAACCCCCAAAGTTACGTCTGGCGAGTGCTCTGCCCTTGCCTGTTCAAAATTGGAGAAAATCACTATGTCGCAGTTGAGTTTTGTACTGACGAGCCAACACCCCTGAGGAATATCGGCCCATAGCTTGGCTGCGGCACGCTAGATTGGAGATGGAAACCTATTCCATACTGGAAACAAACCTTCTATGTTATCAAAAAACGGAGGATCAAGATTTGACTGTCGCTGCTGTATCTCGATGCCTCACCCTGCTTGAACTACTGGCTGGCGAACGCGAACCCGTCGAGTTATCCGACCTCGCCGATCGTCTGGAGTTGCCTACGAGTGCAGTACACAGACTTGTAACGACACTAGTAAACCACGGATGGGTCACCCAGGACGCGGCGAGCCAAAAGTATGCTCTATCCTTGAGCATGAGCACGTTGGCGTTTCGCAATCTTGATGCACGCAATGTCCCCGATGTCGTGCAGTCAGTTTTAAATAGGCTGGCCGCGGAAACCCAAGAATACTGTCGTCTAGCAATTCTGGAAGGGCGGGATCTTGTCTGGGTTGCCCGCGCACAAGGTGCGGTGACAGGATTGCGATATGACCCAGATATGGGGCAGGAGATTGTCCTTCACGCGACGGCAAATGGAAAGGCCTGGCTTGCGACCTTGCCGGAGGAAGAAGCGCTGGAGGTAGTATATTCGCGTGGCTTCGGAGCCACGCGAAAGCTCGGTCCGAATTCTGCACGATCCATTGATGAACTTCGCACTCGGCTGGATGAAACTCGAAAGCGCGGCTTCGCAACTTCCGTTGAAGAAGCCGAGGCAGGTACCGCGGCAATCGCAGTCCCGTTCCGCGCCAGCTTTGACGCTAACGCTCCCGTAGCGGGAACGATCTCCGTTGCCGGACCCCTCATTCGAATTAGTCCGGACCGTTGGCCCGATTTGGCGCGCTCGCTCAACACGGCAGCGGTCGAACTCAGCAACATTTGGCCTCTTCGCACCCGTCAACGCACCATGACACCCTTAATCGTTGCTACAGGCGCAGTGAGGTAGATTGCTCGCAGAGCTCGGTGGGCGCGTCGGCGTGAAAAAGTCCTATAGCGGCTAGAAGCCGCGGACGAGACCGCAAAGCCTATTCAAAACCTGAGGTATGCTTCGCCTGGCTGCACAAGCGAATCGCGCAGCCCACACGAGTAGAATATCGATTTACAACTTCGCTGCGACCGCCTCGAGCTCGAGAAGCACGCCTGCTCCCGCCAACGCGGGTACCAAAACCAGCGTGTTGGCGGGCCGATGACCGTCGAGGAAGGAGTTGCGCACTTTCGTGTACGCATAGACGTCTGTACCGGCGACAATGTAGTGGTTGATCTTGACAAGATTACTAATCTCCATTCCGGCTTCTTTCAGCACGAGTGAAATCTGGTCCAAACTGTTCGTGCCTGGTCCTCACAAGAGCCTTCACCCGAGATTTGGCCTGAGATGTGCAACCACGTCGCCCCGGATGGGGTCAACATACCTTGGCTGAATGGTGCCACGGGATTGCTAAGCGCCGCAGGTTCGATGGGAGTCGATTTCATCGTCTTCCTTTCACTATGTTTGCCCTTACCGAAACTTCCCTTTGGGCAAGCAGGTTGCGATTAGTCTCTGAGCCTGGTCCATCAGTGCGGGAGAGAGGCAGTCGTATGGCTCGAGCCCAACCTGTCTGAGACTTTTCCTCGTCTCATCCACCTTCGAGGGATCAAAGCCACTCTCGATGATCGAAGAAACGAAATGCGGCGAATCCCGGGCGGGCATAGCCCTTGTCCGCGAAACGCTCGGGGTGGATGAACGACAGCCTTGGAAAGGATGCTCGCGTTCGACAGGCCCGTACATGTGGACGCCGCATTCCTTGCAGGCGTGACGCTGGATCAGAGCGGCCGGATCGACGACGGCGAGCTTGTCGCCGTTCTCAAGCACCTCGACCTTGGCGGGTTGATGACGGCGCCGATCCCGCTCGTCACGCCGCGGCCGATGTAGCAGATCTTGTCAAACGGCGCGTCCGGATTGACCTTTGCAACGGCGATTTCAGGCAGGACCGGGAAATTGGCGAAGGTCGAGCAGCCCATGTAGTGGTGGATTCTGTCTTTGCCGATCGAGAAGCGCGAGGTGACGCCGGGGCCGACATCAGCGACGATGCCAGCACCCTCATGACCAAGAGTGGCCGGGAAGAGGCCTTCCGGATCGGCGCCGATACGGTGAAATCGTCGGTCGCCTTGACCTCGACCAGCACCTCGCCGGCGGTCCTTCGAGTTGAACCGTCATGACCTCCAGCCGGAGCCGAGCGATCAGCGCATCCGAATGCGAGTTCACCGCCTGGGCACGAGCGGCAAGCGCTTCCGCTTCACGGCGGGCTGCACGCTCGGCGAGGATCATCGCATGCGCGCTGGCAAGGTCGTCGGGAAGCT
>NZ_WITC01000066.1 GCF_009601505.1 Sinorhizobium terangae | reverse complement strand
CCGTTCGACAAGATCTGCTACATCGGCTGCGGCGTCACCACCGGCATTGGCGCGGTGATCAACACCGCCAAGGTGGAAATGGGGTCGACGGCGATCGTCTTCGGTCTCGGCGGCATCGGTCTCAACGTCATCCAGGGGCTCAGGCTTGCCGGCGCCGACATGATCATCGGCGTCGATTTGAACAACGACAAGAAGCCCTGGGGCGAGAAGTTCGGCATGACCCACTTCGTCAATCCGAAGGAGGTCGGCGACGACATCGTGCCTTATCTCGTCAACATGACGAAACGCGGCGCCGATCAGATCGGCGGCGCCGACTACACCTTCGACTGCACCGGCAATGTGAAGGTGATGCGCCAGGCGCTCGAAGCCTCGCATCGCGGCTGGGGCAAGTCGGTGATCATCGGCGTCGCCGGCGCCGGCCAGGAGATTGCGACGAGGCCTTTCCAGCTGGTCACCGGCCGCACCTGGATGGGCACCGCCTTCGGCGGCGCGCGCGGGCGTACCGACGTGCCGAAGATCGTCGACTGGTACATGGAGGGCAAGATCGCCATCGATCCGATGATCACCCACACGCTGCCGCTCGACGACATCAACAAGGGCTTCGAACTGATGCATTCCGGCGAAAGCATTCGCTCGGTCGTCGTCTACTGAGCGTGAAACATGGAACTGGTAACGCAAAATCAATGCTTCGGCGGGACGCAGTCGGTCTACCGGCACCTGTCCGAGGTCTGCGGTGTCGAGATGACCTTCGGCCTCTATCTGCCGCCGCAGGCGCGGACGCGTCCGGTCCCGCTGCTGTGGTATCTCTCGGGGCTGACCTGTACCCATGAGAACGCCATGATAAAGGCGGGCTTGCAGCGCCACGCGGCGGAAGAGGGGCTGGCGCTGGTCTTCCCCGATACCTCGCCGCGCGGCGAAGGGGTGGCCGACGACGAGGCCTATGATCTCGGTCAGGGCGCAGGCTTCTACGTCAACGCGACGCAGAAGCCCTGGGCACGGCACTACCGGATGTATGATTACATCGTCACGGAATTGCCCGCCCTGCTGCAGGAGCAATTGCCGCTCAACGGCATCAACGGCGTTACCGGACACTCGATGGGCGGTCATGGCGCGCTGACGATCGCCTTTCGCAATCCTTCGCTGTTCCGCTCGGTTTCCGCCTTTGCACCGATTCTCAATCCGACCCGGTCCGACTGGGGCCGCAAGCAGTTCTCGGCCTATCTCGGCGACGACGAAGCCCATTGGGGCATGTACGACGCTTGCCTGCTTCTCAGCGAACTCGGCTGGCAGGGCGATATCCTGATCGATCAGGGCTCGGCAGACCAGTTCCTGGGACAGTTGCAGCCCGAGGCGATGGCCCGGCTCATGGCCGAGCGGCGCCAGGCCGGCGTCCTCAGGATGCAGGCGGGATATGACCATAGCTACTACTTCGTGGCGAGCTTCGGCGAAGACCACGTGCGCTGGCATGCAGAGCGGTTGAACGCCGCGTAAGGGAGAGGAAGGCATGGCTTTTAGACCTGGTACCGCACTGACCGCAGCAGCCGTATTTGGCGGAGTTCTCGCAGGCCCGGCTGCGCCGGCGCTTGCACTTGATCCGGCTGCCGGCGACCCGGCAGCGGGCAAGACAGTGTTCCGCAAGTGTCAGGCCTGCCATGCGATAGGTCCGGATGCCAAATCGAAGACCGGTCCGCTGCTCACCGGTGTGGTCGACCGCCCGGCCGGCAAAATCGAAGGGTTCTCCTATTCGCCAGCCATGACCAAGGCGGCGGAGGGCGGATTGACCTGGACGCCTGACAAGATCGCTGAGTTCGTGACCAATCCGAAAGCCTTTTTGCCCGGCACGAAGATGACCTTTGCGGGATTGCGCAAGGACCAGGAGCGCGCCGATCTGATCGCATATTTGGCAACGTTTCCCTAAGGCGCGTCGCATTCGTTTCGAGCCGTGCGATGCGCTTTAAGTCTTTGATTTCACGCACGTCCAGAAGCCGCGGCGCACTTTCAGGCGACACGCACTAAAGCGAAGGAGGAGCCGAATACCAGAAGCATGAGGAAGATGCCCCGGCCTCGTTGAAGCGGCGGGGGTAGTGTCGCAGGCCGATACCGGGAAGTGAGGAGACCCACGAGGTTTTCCCGGGGCGAGCGGGTTGAATGGCCCTGATCGGCAGCACTCAAGAGGAGGATGAAATGAAACGACTTCTTACATTGCTTGCCATCATGTCGATAGGCGGCAGCGCGCAGGTCGCTCTCGCCAACTCGGAATTGCAGAAGCTTATCGACGATCCCAATCAATGGGCTATCCAGACCGGCGACTACGCCAACCTGCGCTACTCGAAGCTTGACCAGATCAACAAGGACAATGTCGGGAAACTGCAGGTGGCATGGACTTTCTCGACCGGCGTGTTGCGCGGTCACGAAGGTGCGCCGCTCGTCATCGGCGACATCATGTATGTCCATACGCCGTTCCCGAACACGGTCTACGCGCTGGATCTCAAGAAAGACGGCCAGATCCTCTGGAAATATGAACCAAAGCAGGATCCGAACGTCATTCCCGTGATGTGTTGCGACACCGTCAATCGGGGCGTGGCCTATGCGGATAACAAGATCTTCCTGCATCAGGCCGACACAACGGTCGTGGCGCTCGACGCCAAGACCGGCAAGGTCATCTGGAGCGTCAAGAACGGCGATCCCTCCAAGGGCGAGACCAACACCGCCACCGTCATGCCGGTGAAGGACAAAGTGCTCGTCGGCATCTCCGGCGGCGAATTCGGCGTGCGCGGCTCCGTGACGGCCTATTCGATGGCGGATGGCAAGCTCCTGTGGCGCGGTTATTCGATGGGCCCGGACAGCGATACGCTGATGGATCCAGAAAAGACCACACACCTTGGCAAGCCGGTCGGCAAGGACTCGGGCACCGCCACCTGGGAAGGCGATCAGTGGAAGATCGGCGGTGGAACCACCTGGGGCTGGTATGCCTATGATCCCGAACTGAACCTCATGTATTACGGATCGGGCAACCCCTCGACCTGGAACCCGACCCAGCGGCCCGGCGACAACCGCTGGTCGATGACCATCTGGGCGCGCGATGTCGATACCGGCATGGCCAAATGGGTTTACCAGATGACGCCCCACGACGAATGGGACTATGACGGCGTCAATGAGATGATCCTGACCGACCAGCAGATCGACGGCAAGGATCGCAAGCTGTTGACCCACTTCGACCGCAACGGCTTCAGCTATACGATGGACCGTGTCACCGGCGAATTGCTGGTGGCGGAAAAGTTCGATCCCAAGGTCAACTGGGCGAGCGAAGTGGTCATGGATCCGAAGTCCGACCAGTACGGTCGGCCGCAGGTCGTGGCGCAGTTTTCGACCGAGCAGAATGGCGAGGACACCAACTCGACTGGTATCTGCCCGGCGGCGCTCGGAACCAAGGACCAGCAGCCCGCGGCCTATTCGCCGAAGACTGAACTGTTCTACGTGCCCACCAACCATGTCTGCATGGACTACGAACCGTTCCGGGTAAACTACACCGCCGGGCAGCCCTATGTCGGGGCGACGCTATCGATGTATCCGGCGGCTGACAGCCATGGCGGCATGGGCAATTTCATTGCCTGGGACAACAAGGAAGGCAAGATCAAGTGGTCCCTGCCGGAACCCTTCTCCGTCTGGTCGGGCGCTCTGGCGACAGCCGGTGACGTGGTCTTCTACGGAACGCTAGAGGGCTATCTGAAGGCGGTCGATGCCGCGACAGGCAAGGAGCTCTATCGCTTCAAGACGCCTTCCGGGGTGATCGGCAACGTGATGACCTACGCCCGTGACGGCAAGCAGTACGTCGCTGTGCTCTCGGGTGTCGGCGGCTGGGCCGGCATTGGTCTGGCAGCGGGCCTGACCAACCCGAATGAGGGTCTCGGAGCAGTCGGCGGCTATGCGGCCCTCAGCAACTACACCGCGCTCGGCGGCACGCTCACCGTGTTCAAGCTGCCGGATTGAAGGGGCAATCCTCGCCAGGGAATGGGCGCGGGCAGTGAAGCTCGCGTCCATTCGTCCCCGCCTAAAAGGACATAAGATGACCAGAACCAGACCCGCGATACCGTTGATCCTTTCCGCATTGACGCTTTTTGCCGGCCCCGCAGGCGCGGAAGACGCGTCGGCGCCAAAGGACAACATCACCGCCGTCCGCAGCGAGAACGGGCGGTACTATACCGCCGATGACGTTCCGACCTTCAATATCGCCAAGGATGGCACGGTTGACTGGATGACCTATTCGGGCTTCCGTCGCTATCATTCCGAATGCCACGTCTGTCATGGCCCGGAGGGCGAGGGCTCGAGCTACGCGCCGGCCCTGAAGAACTCCGCCATAAATCTGGACTACTACGCCTTCCTCGAAGTTGTCACGAACGGACGCAAGAAGGTGAACGTGGCCGAGCACTCGGTGATGCCCGCATTCGGCGAGAACGCCAATGTCATGTGTTATCTCGACGACATCTATACCTATTTGAAAGCGCGTGGCTCAGGTGCCTTGCCGCGGGGACGCCCGGCCAAGAAGGAAGCGAAATCGGATGAGATCCGGGATGCTGAAAAATCGTGCCTCGGCAGTAACTAGCGTCGGCGCAGCAGTCAGCGTTCTCGTCCTGGCCGTCGTCCGTATCGGTCCGGCAATGGCGCAGACGTCGGATCTGGTGTCGAAGACAGCTTTTCGTGTCTGCGCCGATCCGGCCAATCTGCCGATGTCGGATCGCTCGGGCGCAGGGTACGAGAACAAAATTGCCGAGCTCATGGCGTCCAAGCTTGGACTGCCATTGGACTACACGTGGTATCCAATGGCCACCGGCTTCATTCGCAAGACTTTGCAGGCCAATGCCTGCGATGTGGTCATCGGCTACGCCCAGGGCGATGAACTTGTATTGAACACCAACCACTACTACACCTCGGCCTATGTGCTGATCGTCCCCTCGAGCGGTCCACTGTCCGGCGTGACCAAGCTGTCCGATCCACTCCTCAGGGACAAGCGGATCGGCGTCATCGCTGGAACCCCGCCCGCGACGCATATGGCGCGGAACGGACTGTTGCCCAAAGCCAGGCCGTACCATCTGATGGTCGATCGACGCTACGAGGATCCGGCCGACGAAATGCTCGCCGACCTGAAGTCTGGCGCCATAGACGCGGCGATCCTCTGGGGGCCGATCGGCGCCCCCTTGGTCAAGGCGAGCCATCCGGACCTGAAGGTGACGCCGCTTTTGTCGGAGCCGGCGCTGCCGAAGCTCTTCTACCGCATCACCATGGGCGTCAGGCAAGGCGAGAAGGTCTGGGAGCGCAAGCTGAACTCCCTGATCCGCCGAAATCAGCCCGAGATCAACGCCATTCTCACCGAGGCGGGTGTGCCGCTCGTGAACGATATGGGCACAGGGCCGCTCAAGGCGTCACAATGACGCCTGCCGGCCTCACGTTTTGAAGCAGTGGTTTTTCAGGATGTAGTGAAGGCCGCGCAGCCAGCTGTCGTCGGTGTTCGAGCGAATGTCGACCGCGAGGCCGCGCAGCATCTCGCCCGAGCGCACGTCGCGTAGCACGAGGCTTATCGACAGAATGAGGTTGGATATTTTCCGCACTTCGCCAACCAGCACATAGTCGGCCCCGAGCTGGGCGGCCATGCGCACGTCGCAGCCGTTGCAGTTGGCGGGGTTCACCGTGTTGGCGAGATCGGTCGCCACGGGATCATTGGAGAGGATGACGAAACCTTCCGCTGCGAAACGGTCGCGCGCGGCACCCTCCAAGAGTTCGAGCCGCGCCGTTTCGTCGGCGCGCACACCGTTGTAGGCGCCCTCCGTCGACAGATCGATGAAGGTCACGCCGAGGAATGCCACCTGGGCACCCGACATCAGCGGCTTGTCCAACCCCGCCACGGCAAGTGTCGGCAACAAGGCCAGGATCAGCGCTGTCAGGATGCGTTGCATGGCTCAGCCTAGCACAGGCTTTTTGCGAAACTACGCTCCTTAAGTATCGGTTTTGCAACAAAAACTGCGCTGTTAATCTCCTCCCCAAAGGGAGTGTCAGACTGGGAGGTCGTTCCGGCAATGTCCAACCTACGGCTTGCGCTTGCCGCCTTTTGCGCGGCGATGCTTGTCGCGCTCCCCTTACGGGCAATGGAGGTGAAGGCTGCCGTGCTCAGGATCGACCGTGCGGTCGGCACGCCGATTTCGCGGCTCGACGCGCTACCTGCCGATCTGGGCTTTGCCGGCGCCATCGTAGGCAACGAGGACAATCGGACGACCGGCGCATTCACGGACACGGACTACACGCTGAAAACGCAGGCGGTTTCACGGGACAAGGCGGCGGCAGCGCTGGACGCGCTGAAGGCAGAAGGCTTCGGCCTGATCACGGTGATCGCCGATGGCGACGCCCTGAAGGCGCTGTCAGACCGGGCCGGGCCCGAAGTGCTGCTTTTGAACGCAGGCGCTCGCGACGAGACGCTGCGCGACGCCGACTGCCGGGCCAATGTACTGCATGTCTCGCCGAGCCGCGCCATGCTCAGCGATAGTGTCATCCAGTTCCTCATGTGGAAGAAATGGCCGCGTATCCTCTTGATCCACGGCTCGCATCCCGAAGACCAGCTTCTGGCCGAAAGCTACCGCAAATCGGCCGCCAAGTTCGGGGCGGAGATCGTCGAGGAGCGCGAGTTCGTCGACACCGGCGGCGCCCGGCGCACCGATACCGGCCACGTCATGGTGCAAAAACAGATTCCCGCATTTACCCAGGATGCCGAGGATTACGACGTGATCATCGCGGCCGACGAGGCCGGCGTCTTCGCACCCTACCTGCCTTATCACTCCTGGGATCCGCGGCCTGTGGCAGGATCCGCGGGCCTGCGCCCGGTGTCCTGGCATGCCGCCCATGAAGCCTGGGGCGCGACGCAGTTCCAACGCCGCTTCGAGAAACTGGCCGGCCGCGGCATGCGCGAGGAGGACTACCAGGCCTGGCTTGCCATGCGGGTGATCGGCGAAGCGGTGACGCAGTCCGGCAAGACCGATCCGGCGTCGGTCAGGGCCTATGCCCTTTCTGAGGATTTCGAACTGGCTGCGTTCAAGGGCCAGAAGCTGACCTTCCGTCCCTGGAACGGGCAAATGCGTCAGCCGATCCTTTTGACCGATGGGCGGGTGACGGTGTCCGTTTCGCCGCAGGATGGCTACCTGCACCAGCATTCGCCGCTCGACACGCTGGGCACGGATGCACCCGAAACCGCTTGCCACGCCTTTGGAGGATAGAATGCTGAGATCCGCAGTGTTGCTCTTGCCGGCCGTTCTGATGTTTGCCGGCCCTGCTGAGGCCAACAAGGTCTTCGTGACCAATGAACGCAGCAACAACGTGACAGTGCTCGACAGCCAAAGCTGGGAGGTGATCGCCACCTTTCCGGCCGGCAACAGGCCGCGCGGCATCACGATCAGCCCCGATGGCAAGGAGCTCTATGTCTGCGCTTCGGATGACGACACCGTCCGGGTCTTCGATCCCGAAACCTACAAGGAACTGCATACGCTGCCGTCAGGCGCCGATCCGGAGCTGTTCGTTCTCGATCCCTCAGGCAATCCGCTCTACGTGGCGAACGAGGACGACAATCTGGTAACGGTCGTGGACGTGAAGACGCGTCAGGTGGTGGCCGAGATACCGGTCGGCGTCGAACCGGAAGGCGTTGCGGTCAGCCCGGATGCGAAGACCATCATCAACACCTCCGAAACCACCAATATGGCGCATTTCATCAACGCCTCCACCTACGAGATCGAGCACAACGTGCGGGTGGACCAGCGCCCGCGCTACGCCGAATTCACGGCCGACGGCAAGAAGCTTTACGTCAGCTCTGAAATCGGCGGCACCGTTTCCGTGATCGACCTGGCGGCGCCCGAGCCGACGATCGCCAAGAAGATCGGCTTTGCCGTGCCGGGCATTCTGCCGGAATGGTTGCAGCCGGTGGGTGTCAAGGCGACCAAGGATGGCTCCCGCGTTTTCGTGGCGCTCGGCCCGGCCAACCGGGTTGCGGTGATCGACGCCGTGAAGGACGAAGTTCTCGACTACCTGCTTGTCGGGCAGCGCGTCTGGCAGATGGCATTCACCCCGGACGAGGAATTCCTGATCACCACGAATGGCAACTCAAACGATGTCAGCATCATCGATGTCAAAGAGGAAACGGTGATCCGCTCGGTTCAAGTCGGCGAGCAGCCCTGGGGCGTCGTGGTCGCTCCGAACTAAGAAGAAGCAATGCAGCCGGAAGGTGCAGACCTTCGTTCAGTGAGCCGGCCGGAAATGACAGTTTTGGGGGAGGAGGCGATGAACTCCTTCTGCTGCTCTAGATCGTATCGGACGAACTCCTGTATCGGCCCCTGGGCATAGTGCTGGTTTACGCGCTTTCATTCATCGGCGTGATGCGCGAGGCGCTGCTCTGCAGCCGTCAGAACGCCGCGTGCGGCGCTGGAGGACGGCATGATCAAGGTCGATGTCAGACGAAAGGCATTCGGCGGCGACGAGATCCTGCGCGACATCCATTTCGAGATGGACAAGGTGCTCGACAGTGCCCGTTTGCAGGCGGTCGACGCCGAAAACCGACACTTTCCGCTATATTGCCGCCGACGGCATTTGCCTTGATCCTGCTTTCTCGGGAAGGACCTGAAGACGTTCAAGAGAGAGGAGGAACAGATGCTCAAGCTACATCCGTCCATCGACAACGGCTTTCCGCCCGCCAGCCCGGACTTCCAGGGCGGCACGCTGAAATGCAAATGCACAACCAATCCGGTGACCGTCAGGATCGATGCACAGACGGCACACAACCATGCCTGCGGCTGCACCAAATGCTGGAAGCCAAATGGCGCGATCTTTGCGCAGATCGCGGTTGTCAGCCGCGACAAGGTGAACGTCACATCCGGTTCGGAAAAGCTGCAGATCATCGATCCAAGCGCAACGATCCAGCGCTACGCCTGCAAGGATTGCGGTACGCACATGTATGGCCGGATCGAGAATACCAAGCATCCCTTCTATGGCCTCGATTTCGTGCATACCGAGCTCAGCGACGAAACCGGTTGGTCGCCGCCGCAATTTGCAGCCTTCGTATCCTCCGTGATCGAAAGCGGCGTCAGCCCCGACAGGATGCCGGACATCCGTGCACGCCTGACCGAACTCGGCCTGCCCCCCTACGACTGCTTGTCTCCTGCGCTGATGGACGCAATCGCCACGCATATCGCAAAACAGTCCGGCGCATTGCCGGCCTGACAAGAGAGCCCAACGCCTCCTCCCTCGGACCCCGCCCGTTTGTCTCCTGTTAGGAGGCGCTCCCAACGGGTGGGGTTTGAGGCGTTTACGGCCAAGTCGGTTGGAGGCACCCCCTCTGCCCGGCAGGGCAGAGGGGGTGGCTAACCCGTCGGCGAAATGGAATTCAAGCCTGATAGGCCGATGCTTTCCATTTGATGGCACAGCCTATGGAGGGCTGTTGTTCCGACGGGCCTTTGCCGAACAGCGCGACCATGACCATGGCCTCGTAAAGGTCGCGCCTCAGATCGGCAGGGCCGATCTCCTTGCGCGAGGCGTCCAGTCGCCCGCGATATTGCAGTTTCATGTCCTTGTTGAAGCCGAAGAAGTCGGGCGTGCAGACGGCGCCATACGCTTTGGCGACGGATTGGTCCTCGTCGTAGAGATAGGGAAAGGGCAGGGCGTTTTGCGAAGCGAAGCGCTTCATGTTGTCGAACGAGTCTTCCGGATACGTGCCGGCGTCATTGGCGTTGATCGCCACGAAGCCGACACCGTGAGTCTTGAGGCCGACCGCGTCCCGAACGATCCGGGCAATGACCGCTTTCACATAGGGGCAGTGATTGCAGATGAAGGCAACGACCAGCCCCTTCGGGCCGGCCCGATCGAATATGGAGTGGGTGAGACCATCGGCGCCGGGAAGCCTGGCGTCGACCGCCGGCCAGCCGAAATCACAGACAGGAGGTGTCGCGGCCATGGCTCACGCCGCTTTCTGCATCGCGCCATCGGAGGCCGCACGGATGGCCGCGATGTTTCTCGCGTAGGCTTCCTCGCTGCCGCCCTTGAACACCGCGGAGCCGGCAACCAGCACGTCCGCACCGGCGGCGGCAACGAGCGGTGCCGTTTCCGGCGTCACGCCGCCGTCGATCTCGATGTGGATTGGACGGCTGCCAATCATGGACTTCACGCGCCGCACCTTCTCGACGGCCGATGGAATAAAGGCCTGGCCGCCGAAACCCGGATTGACCGTCATCAGGAGGACGAGGTCCAGTCGGTCCAGCACATATTCGATGGTGGTTTCCGGCGTCGAGGGATTGAGCGACACGCCGGCCTTGCAGCCGAGGTCGCGGATCGCCTGCAACGACCGGTCGAGGTGGGTAGTCACTTCGGCATGAACTGTGATGATGTCGCAGCCGGCCTCGGCGAAGGCACCGAGAAACGGGTCGGCTGGTGCGATCATCAAGTGACAGTCGAACACCTTGTCCGTTCGGCTCCGGATCGCCTTGATGACCGGTGGCCCGAAGGTGATGTTCGGCACGAAATGGCCGTCCATAACGTCAAGGTGGATCCAGTCGGCACCCGCCCGGCAAACGGTCTCGACCTCTTCGCCGAGTCGTGCGAAATCAGCCGACAGAACCGAAGGGGCTATGATGGTCTTCTCGCTCATGACGACGTCTCCGGATGATTGGGCTCTCCCATGCTGAACACGCGACTTGCGGAAATGTCCCGAGCCGTGATGGTTGAGAGTTGCTCGGCGTCGACCGGGCCGACGGTTTCCTCGAACAGGCGGTTTGCCTGCCGCAGTCGCGCCCGGTCGAGCGCGTTGCGGATCGAGCGCGCATTGGCGAAATGCGGCTGGCGCCGGCGGCGCGCGATGTAGTCGCCCATCACCGCTGTCGCCTCGGCGTCAAATCGATAGCCCTGACGGCTGAGCATGCTCTCTGCAATCGACAGGAGCTCGCCGTCGTCGTAGTCGGGAAAATCGATATGGTGGGCAATGCGCGAGCGGAAGCCCGGGTTGCTCTCGAAAAACCGGTCCATGCGGTCGGCGTAGCCGGCGAGAATGACGACAAGATCGTCGCGGTTGTTCTCCATGACCTGCAGCAGGATCTCGATCGCTTCCTGGCCGTAGTCGCGCTCGTTGTCCGGACGGTAGAGATAATAGGCCTCGTCGATGAACAGCACGCCGCCCATTGCCTTCTTCAGGATCTCCTTGGTCTTGGGCGCCGTGTGGCCGATATATTGTCCGACCAGGTCGTCGCGCGTCACCGACACGAGATGTCCCTTGCGGATATAGCCGAGCCTGTGCAGCAGATTGGCCATGCGCAAGGCGACCGTCGTCTTGCCGGTGCCGGGATTGCCGGTGAAGCTCATGTGCAGCGACGGCGGCTCGTGGGTGAGGCCCATCGCACGGCGGGCCCGTTCAACGAGCAGCAGGGCGGCCGTCTCGCGGATCCGCCGCTTCACGGGTTTCAGGCCAACGAGCTCTCGATCCAGCTCGTCGAGGATTTCGGCGACGCCGGAGGCCCTGTATTCCTCGGCGAGGTCGACCGATGTCGGCAGGCTTTCGGTGCTCGATTGGGCTTGCGGCATCGCCATCTTGTCTGCTCCTTTATCGCTGCGTTTCCCAGGCATAGCGCTGGCTGCGACCGCGGCTTTCCGTGCGGGTCATTCGCAGTTTTGGCTCGTTGTCGGGACGGTTGACGATGAAGGACATCGTCACAGTCTCGAGGCCGCGGCTGGAATCGAAGGCATTCAGGCGGATGTAATCCTGCGGATGGGCTTTGCGGCAATCCTCCAACTCCATCATGACGCCCTTGGCATCCTTGAGGTCGAACATCGGATTGCCCCACATTTCCCAGTAGGTGTTGCGGGGATGCGGATCGTCAGTATGCTCGACGCCGATCGCCCATCCCTTACCGAGACAGTACTCCACCTGTGCCGTTACCTGTTCGTCCGTCAGGTCCGGCAGGAACGAGAAGCATCCTTGAGTGATACGCATGTCGTCTCTCCTTATTCCTGTATCCGTCAGGCGACGCTTACGCTCGGTACGAAGTCCGAAGTATCCGTCGGGGTATAGTTGAAGCTGATGTTGCCCCAGGTCTCGAGGGCCGCTTCGAGCGGCTTGCACCACTTGGCCGCTGCCCTGAGGATCTCGGGACCTTCATGGGCGATGTCGCGGCCTTCGTTGCGGGCAAGCACCATGGCTTCCAGCGCGACCCGATTGGCTGTGGCGCCTGCCTGTATGCCCATGGGATGACCGATCGTGCCGCCGCCGAACTGCAGCACGACGTCATCACCGAAAAGATCGAGCAACTGGTGCATCTGGCCGGCGTGAATGCCGCCCGACGCCACCGGCATGACCTTCTTGATGTCGGCCCAGTCCTGCTCGAAGAAGAGACCTCGCGGGAGGTCGACCTCATTCTTCATTTCGCGGCAGACATTGTAGTAGCCCTGCACGGTCAAGGGATCTCCTTCGAGCTTCCCGACGGCAGTGCCTGCATGCAGGTGGTCGACGCCGGCGAGCCGAAGCCATTTGGCGATGACGCGGAAAGAAATGCCGTGGTTCTTCTGCCGCGTGTAGGTGCCGTGACCGGCCCGGTGCATGTGCAGGATCATGTCATTCTGCCGGCACCATTCCGAGATCGACTGGATTGCCGTCCAGCCGATGATGAGATCGACCATGACGATGACCGAGCCAAGTTCCTTGGCGAATTCGGCGCGGCGGTACATCTCCTCCATCGTGCCGGCGGTGATGTTGAGATAGTGCCCCTTGACCTCGCCGGTGACGGCAGAGGCGTGGTTGACCGCCTCCATGCAGTAAAGGTAGCGGTCGCGCCAGTGCATGAAGGGTTGTGAGTTGATGTTCTCGTCGTCCTTCATGAAGTCGAGACCGCCCTTCAGCCCCTCATAGACGACGCGGCCATAGTTCTTGCCCGAGAGTCCGAGCTTCGGCTTCGTGGTGGCGCCAAGCAGCGGCTTGCCGAACTTGTCGAGCCGTTCGCGCTCGACGACGATGCCGGTCGGCGGACCCTTGAAGGTCTTCACATAGGCGACGGGAAGGCGCATGTCCTCGAGCCGTGCTGCCTTCAGCGGCTTGAACGAGAAGACGTTGCCGATGATCGACGCGGTCAGGTTGGCGATCGATCCTTCCTCGAACAGGATCAGGTCGTACGCGACGTAGCAGAAGTACTGCCCCGGCGTTCCAGGTACCGGATCGACCCGATAGGCCTTGGCGCGGTATTGGTCGCAGGCGGTCAGACGATCGGTCCAGACGACCGTCCAGGTGGCTGTCGAGCTTTCGCCGGCAACCGCGGCCGCCGCCTCGATCGGATCGACGCCCTCCTGCGGCGTAATCCGGAAAAGCGCGATCAGATCGGTGTCCTTCGGCTCGTAGTCGCCGTTCCAGTAGCCCATCTGCGCATATTTGAGCACGCCGGCCCTGTAGCGTTCCTTGCCCTTGATCTCTGTCTTTGCATCGGCGTTCATGACAAAGTCCTTTCCTCTGGATGTGGTCAGGCGGCTTGCGACTGCGCCGTCTGGGGTTTGAGCGAGCCGCTCGCGTAGCGCCGGGCCATCTCCGCGATCGGCACGACCTTGATGCGGGATGCGTTGCCGGCGGTGCCGAAGGCCTCGAAACGGGCCTTGCAGACCGCCGACATGGCGTCCATGGCGGGCTTCAGGAACTTGCGCGGATCGAATTCGCTGCGGCTCGTGTCGGCGACGCGGCGAAAGGCAGCGGCCGCCGCCAGGCGCAAATCCGTGTCGATGTTGACCTTGCGCACGCCGAAACGGATGCCCCGCACGATCTCCTCGACCGGCACGCCGTAGGTCTCCCGCATTTCGCCGCCATGGGCGTTGAAGACATCCTGCCATTCCTGCGGCACCGAGGAGGACCCGTGCATGACGATGTGGGTGTCGGGTAGCCGGTCATGGATCCTCTCGATCACATCCATGGCGAGCACTTCGCCGGTCGGCTTGCGGCTGAACTTGTAGGCGCCGTGCGAGGTGCCGATGGCGACCGCCAGGGCATCGACCTCGGTCTCGGCGACGAAGCGGGCGGCCTCGTCCGGGTCGGTCAAGAGTTGCGAACGATCGAGCGCACCTTCGAAGCCGTGGCCGTCCTCGGCTTCGCCATGGCCGGTTTCGAGCGAGCCGAGGCAGCCGAGCTCACCCTCGACCGATGCGCCGACCATATGGGCGAGGCGGCTGACTTCCGCGGTGATCGCAACGTTGTAGGCATAGTCCGCGGGGGTCTTCGCATCCTCCTTCAACGAGCCATCCATCATCACGGAAGTGAAACCATGCTGGATCGCCGTGAGGCAGGTCGCGACATTGTTGCCATGGTCCTGGTGGATGCAGAGCGGGATGTCGGGATACATAGCTTCGAGTGCTTCCATCATCTTGGCGAGCATGATGTCGTTGGCATAGGAGCGGGCGCCGCGCGAAGCCTGGAGGATCACAGGTGCGTCGCAGGCGCGCGCCGCTTCCATGATCGCCAGGCCCTGTTCCATGTTGTTGATGTTGAAAGCCGGTACACCATAGGTGTGTTCGGCGGCATGATCGAGCAACTGGCGGAGCGTGATACGGGCCATGGTCAAACCTCCCTGGACGATGCGATGACGGCTTCGCCGGCCCGCATGGTGGTCCCGGTGCCGATGGGGCGCGCGTCCCGGAATTCCTTGCGAACGAGCCTCAACGCTTCGGCGATGATGTGGTCGGCGGTGATGCCGAAATGGCGGTAGAGGTCTCCGGCCGGTGCGGAGGCACCGAAGCCGACCATGCCGACGAAGGCACCGTCCGGCCCCATCCAGCGATCCCAGCCGAGGCGGCCGGCCGCTTCCACGGCAATGCGCGGGGCATCTCCGAGGACCTGCCGCTGATAGGATACATCCTGGACTTCGAATTTCTCCCAGCAGGGCATGGAGACCACCGCCGCTTCGATACTCTCCTCGGCCTGCAAGCGTTCCGCTGCAGCGACGGCGATCTCGACCTCGGACCCGGTGGCAAGCAGCGTAACGTCGCGGGCCCCACGCGCTTCCCTGAGGACATACGCCCCGCGCGCTGACAAATTCTCGTCGCCGTCGGTCTGGCGCAGCATCGGCAGAGCCTGCCGCGAGAGAGCGAGGACGCTTGGCGTCTTCTTCTCGCCAAGCGCGATCTCCCAGCATTCCGCCGTCTCGATGATGTCGGCGGGCCGGAAGACGTTGAGGTTGGGGGTGGCACGCAGCATCGCCAGATGCTCGACCGGCTGGTGGGTCGGTCCGTCCTCGCCAAGACCGATGGAGTCATGAGTAAGCACATAGATGACGGGGAGACCCATCAGTGCCGAGAGTCGGATCGCGCCGCGCGCATAGTCTGAAAACGCCAGGAACGTGCCGCCATAGGGGATGAAGCCGCCATGCAGCGCGATGCCGTTCATGGCGGCCGCCATGCCGTGCTCACGGATACCGTAATGCAGGTAGCGGCCCTTGAAATTGCCAGGCCCGATGGGCTGAGTCTGCGACGTCATCGTCAGGTTCGAGCCGGTCAGGTCGGCGGAGCCGCCGACCGTCAGGGCCGTCGCGCCATTGATGACCTCCAGCGTCATCTGCGAGGCCTGGCGTGTGGCGACCTTGGAGGCTCTCTTGCGGTGTGCCGCTCGGAATTTAGCCAGCAGAGGAGCAAGGTCGTCGCCTAGTTGCCGGCCGACGGTTTGTTCGTAGCGCCTTTTCGAGCGGGAAGCATCCAGCCGGGTTTCCCATGCCTCGCGCGCCATCCGGCCTCTGACCGCCACCCGCTGCCAGGCGGACTTGATCTCGGGCGGCACGAAGAAGGGTGGGTGTGGCCAGGCGAGCTTTTCGCGTGTCGCGGCGATTTCCTTGTCGCCGAGTGCTGCCCCATGGGTCTTGTGCGATCCTTCCATGCTGGCTGCGCCCTTGCCGATCCGGGTGCGGCAGGCAATCAGCGATGGCTTGCGGGTCCGGTGCGCTCGCTGGATCGCCTTCGCCACGGCCTCGGGGTCGTGGCCATCGACGCGTTGCGCGTCCCAGCCGGCGGCGCGGAAACGTGCAAGCTGATCCATCGAGGTGGAGAGGTCGGTCGAACCATCGATCGATATCCGGTTGTCGTCCCAGAGCACGATGAGCTTGCGCAGCTTCAGATGTCCGGCAAGGTCAATCGCCTCGTGGCCGATACCCTCCTGCAGGCAACCGTCGCCGGCGACCACATAGGTGAAGTGATTGCAGAGCGAACTCGAAAAGCGGGCGGCCATCATCTGTTCGGCAATCGCCATGCCGACGGCCGTGGCAATTCCCTGGCCGAGCGGGCCGGTGGTGGTCTCGATCCCAAGGGCATGGCCGTATTCGGGATGGCCGGCCGTTTTCGAGCCGAGCTGGCGGAATGCTGACAGCTCGGCCATCGGCATGTCGGCAAAGCCGATGAGGTGATGGATGGCATAGATGAGCATCGACCCATGACCGGCCGAAAGCACGAAACGATCGCGATCCGGCCAGTCGGGCAGGGAGGGGTCAATCTTGATGAAGCGGTTGAAGAGGACGGTCACCGCGTCGGCCATGCCCATCGGCATTCCGGGATGGCCGGAATTGGCCTTCTGCACGGCATCCATGGCGAGAAACCGGATGGCATCGGCCATGTTGCGCTCCGATGCGGCGGCTCGGGCTTCGATCTGCTGCGAAACATTCATGATGTCCTCCTCACGACATGCGGTGTTTGCGCTCGAGCAGTTTGTGGATGAGCGGCGTAAAGATCAGCTGCATGGCGAGATCGAGCTTGTCGCCCGGCACCACGATGGAATTGGCGCGCGACATGAAGCTGTTGTGGAGCATCGACAGCAGGTAGGGGAAATCGATGCTTTGCGGTTTGGCGAAGCGGATGACCAGGATGGATTCGGCGTGCGTCGGTATCCAGCGGGCGATGAAGGGGTTGGACGTATCGACGATCGGCACACGCTGGAAATTGATATCGGTGAGCGAAAACTGCGGGCAGATATAGTGCACGTAGTCGGGCATGCGCCGCAGGATCGTGTCGGTCACGGCCTCGGTGGAGTAGCCGCGCGTCGCCTTGTCGCGATGGATCTTCTGAATCCATTCGAGATTGATGACCGGAACGACGCCGATCTTCAGATCGCAATGCTGGGCGAGATTGACCGTCTCGGTGACGGCACAGCCATGCAATCCCTCGTAGAAAAGAAGATCGCTGTCGCCAAACTCTTCCCAGTTCGTGAATGTCCCGGGTTCCGCGCCATATTTCGCGGCCTCGGCGTCGTCATGCACGTAGTGACGCGTGCGTCCGATGCCGCGCCTGCCATATTCGGCAAAGACGCTCTCCAGGATTTCCAGTTCGTTCGCCTCGGCGGAGAAATGGGTGAAATCGACGCCTCGCGCTTTCTCCTCGGCTATCTTGCGGCGCATGGTTTCCCGGTCGTAGCGGTGGAAAGCATCCCCTTCGATGAAGGACGCCGAGACGTTCTCACGCTTGAAGATCTTTTCGAAGGTGTCCTTCACTGTGGTGGTGCCGGCGCCGGAGGAGCCGGTGATCGATATGATCGGGTATTTGGCTGACATACCGGTCTCCTTTAGGCGCGAAACAGACCGCGCTTGCCGAAAAGCGGCGCGCGTTCACCAATCATGTTCGGGTCGACGTGATAGCGGGCGACGCGCGCCACCTCGCGGCGCGAGCCGAAAGCCAGCGGCACGCGCTGGTGCAGGTTTTCCGGAACGAGATCGAGAATGCGGGTGATGGAGTTTGTGGCCGCGCCGCCGGCGTTCTCGATGATGAAAGCAATCGGGTTGGCTTCGTAGACTAGCCGCAGCCGACCCTGGTGGTATCCTTTTCGACCATCGGCGGGGTAAAGGAAAATCCCGCCGCGAACCAAGATCCGATAGGTGTCGGCGACCAGCGAGGCGATCCACCGCATGTTGAAGTCCCGCTCGCGCGGCCCCTCGGAGCCTGCCAGGCAATCGTCGACATAGAGCCGGATCGCCTCTTCCCAGTGTCGGTAGTTCGACATGTTGATGGCGAATTCGCTGGTGCGCTCCGGGATGCTGACCGACTTGTAGGCCTCTACGAAACATCCGAGCCGGTTGGAGAAGATGAAAATCTCCGTGCCCTTGCCGAGTGAGAGCACGAGGGCGGTTTGCGGACCATAGATAAAAAAGCCCGCCGCCAATTGCCGGTTTCCGGGTTGCAGAAAGGACTGGGAGGGGTCCACGTCCGGTCCCTTGGCGGCGGGAAGCACGGAGAAGATAGTGCCGATCGAGACGTTGTTTTCGATGTTCGACGAGCCGTCGAGCGGATCGATCGCAACAGCGAGGTGCGCCGCCGGATTGAGCAGGACAGGCTTTTCCAGCTCTTCCGAGGCGTAGTATGCGACCGGCGCCCCCTGCAGGCACGACAGGAAGAGCTCGTTGCACAGGACGTCCAGATTCTTCTGCAGGTCGCCGTCTGAATTGCTGAACCCGGGGGTGCCACTGAACGCGGTATCGAGCGCTCCCTGATTCATGATTTTACGGACGACGAGGGCGGCCGTTGCCAGCCTCTGGATCACTGCGGCCACGTCCGGCGCCGGACCGTCGCCATTGGCTGTACGCGATGCGAGATAAGCCTCGAGAGTTGCGCCTGACATGATGTCTCCTCCCACGATGTCTCCTCCCACGATGTCCGGGAAAGGATGGCGCAAAAGGGCGGTTTGTAAAATTTATTCGATTGACTACAGAAGTTAGATTTACTTACTCTCTTGCATGCGCAACGTAACCCTTCGCCAACTCCGGACTGTTGAGGCCATTTGCAGGCTGGGGAAAATCAATCTCGCAGCCGAGGCTTTGCGTGTGACCGGACCGGCGCTCACCTTGCAGATCCAGCAGCTCGAACGGGACGCCGGCGTGCCGCTGTTCGACAGAACGCGCAACGGCATGGTTCCGACGGCTTACGGTATTGCCTTCCTGGAGGCGGCGCGGGCAGTTGAAGACAGCCTCGTCGGGCTCGAGGATTCGATCAGTGCCATCAAGGGGCTCAGGACCGGGCGGTTGCGTCTCGGTGTCGTATCGACCGGAAAATATTTCGCACCGCAACTGATTGCCGCCTTCCGCGATCAGACTCCGGGCATCGAGATCAATCTCTTCATCGGCAATCGCGCCGAGATCATCACAAAATTGAGGGATCATGAAATCGATGTCGCCCTTATGGGGCGGCCACCGCGCGATGTCGAAGTGCGCGCTCAAGTGTTCGGCGACCATCCGCTGGTCTTCATCGCCAACGCCGGTCATGCGCTTGCAGGTGTCCTGGAAATTTCGCGGGAGCGGATTGCCCAGGAGCAGTTCCTGGTACGCGAGAAGGGTTCGGGAACGCGCATCTCGCTTGAGATCTTTCTGAGCGGCACGCCGCACAGACTGGAGGAACTCGGCACGGAGATCGCGTCGAACGAGACGATCAAGCAGGCCGTCATCGCTGGTCTTGGGATCGCCTTCATCTCGGCCCATACTATCGAGCAGGAGGTGAAGCTCGGCCGGTTGGTCATACTCGATGTGGTGGAGACGCCGATCCGCCGGCAATGGTTCAGCGTATCACGCTTGGACCGCGTCACCACCCCGGCGATGCAGGCTTTCGAGCGGTTCCTGCTGGCGCAGGGTGCGAGATACCTGCCGGTGGTCAGCAAGCCCTATCCGGCCAACGCGTTCGGCTAGGCCGGTAGCGCTCCGGCAGATCAGTCGACGGAACGCACAATGTTCGCCGTCGCGCGGCAGGAAAACGCGGTGTCGACCGCCACCTTGGTCTTAATTGTGAGGCCACTGAACGGTTGATACCATTCAACATAGAGGGCGGAGGACCCTCGCACGGATCACCCGTAACCGCCGCAGTCAGGTCCGACGTGGACCGATAGCGGTTGCAAAACCCGGCGACGGCGACGCCGGGCATGTCGGTGCGGCGACAGACCGCTCCGACTCTTCACCCAAGCGGCGCTCTGAGAGCAACGCTTGTTTCGTGTTCGGCCCGGTTGCGAGGCGCCGGTAATGCGGGGCGGCACACAGATCTGGACGAATGGAGGAGACATGTCCTGGCATAAACCGAAATTCATTGAAGTCAGCTGCGCGATGGAAATCACCCGCTACGCTCCCGCGGACGGGGATGAGCCGATCCTGTTCTAGGTCGCGATGATTCCGGTCGGGTCGACGCAAGATCACGACCGTGATCCATTCCAAAAAGTTGGAGCGGGATACCGGCGGAAAGCGCGACACGTTTTCTCATCCCGCTCTACTGCATGATTCCTCGAATCGGGATCGGTTTGAGGCGACCTTTGCGCATCTCATAAAGACACGCGGCGCTGTGAGACGCGGCCCTACGAGGATCGGCCCGCAGCTCTTTGGGTATTCCGGTGAAGAAATCATCCGATGTTCGCATCATCGTTCTGGGGTCCGCCGCCGGCGGCGGCCTTCCGCAGTGGAATTGCGGCTGCCTGAACTGCACGATGGCGCGCGATCCGGGCTCCGCCCTCAAGCCACAGACCCAATCATCGCTTGCCGTCAGCCTCGATGGCGAGGCCTGGGCCGTCTTCAATGCCTCTCCGGACATCCGCCAGCAGATTGAGCACAATCGTCTGCTGCAGCCGCGCCGGCTGCGTCACAGTCCGATCAAGAGCGTCGTACTGACCAACGGCGACATCGATCATCTGGCGGGACTGCTTGTGCTCAGGGAAAAGCAGCCGTTCACGGTGTTTTCCACCTGTTCGGTCGGCGAGATCATCGCCGAGAATCCGGTCTTCCGCGTGCTCGATCCGGAGCTGGTTTCAAGGAGGAGCGTCGAGATCGAAGAAGCTTTCTTTCCGCTTCCCGACCTCGAGGCGCGGCTCTTCACTGTTCCCGGCAAGGTCCCGCTGTTCCTCGAAGAGGACGAGCCGGATCTGAACGTCGAGGGCGAAAACACGGTGGGGATCGAGCTTAAAGCCGGCAGCAAGCGCGTTTATTATATTCCCGGCTGTGGCGTGATGAATGCCGGTCTCGGCGCGCGCCTCGCGGATGCCGACGCTCTGTTCTTCGACGGCACGCTCTTTACCGACCGTGAGATGATCGCGACCGGTACGGGACGCAAGACGGGCCGCAGAATGGGCCACATGCCGATCAGCGGCGAGGGCGGCAGCCTCGACATACTCGATGGCCTGAACATTCGTCGAAAGGTCTATATCCACATCAACAACACGAACCCGATCTGGCGGCCTGGCCCCGAGCGCACAGCGGTGGAAAGCCGCGGCTTTGAAGTCGGGTTCGACGGCATGGAGGTCAGCCTGTGACGACGGCAACTGGCAGAGAAGCTTTTCATGCGCGCCTTCTGGCGATCGGCGAGGAGCGCTATCACGACAAGCATCCTTTCCACGCGATGCTCCACGGCGGCCGCGCAACGATGGCGCAGGTCCGCGCCTGGGTGATCAACCGCTACTATTACCAGAGCCGCATTCCGATGAAGGACGCCGCCTTCCTGTCGCGCTGCGACGACCCGGACCTGCGCCGGGCCTGGCGCTCCCGGATCGAAGACCACGACGGCGGTATCGACGAAGGCGGCGGCATCCGCCGCTGGCTGCGTCTCGCGGAAGCGGTCGGCCTCGACCCCGCCTATGTCGCCTCGACGCGGGGCGTCCTGCCTGCGACCCGATTTGCCGTCGATGCCTATGTGTCGTTCGTGCGGGAGAAGCCCCTTGTCGAGGCGGTGGCCGCCTCTCTGACCGAGCTTTTTGCGCCGAAGATTCACTCGGAGCGCATTGCCGGGCTTCTGCAGCATTATGCGTTCGCGGACGATGCGGCACTCGCCTACTTTCGGCAAAGATTGACGGAGGCGCCACACGACGTCGAATTCGGTCTTTCTTATGTGCTCGATCACGCCGACACGGCGGAAAAGCAGGATGCCGCCGCCGCGGCGCTCACCTTCAAGACGGACGTTCTGTGGTCGCAGCTCGACGCGCTTTACTCCGCCTATGTGACGCCCGGCCTCATCCCGCCGGGCGGCTGGGACGGAGAGCAAGGTGTCGTCGGCGCGAAGACGCCCAGGGAGGCGGCGGAATGAGCGCCGATGCGGCGATGAATTCAGGGACCAGGATTTCAGGGGCGAGCGTCGTCAAGCTGGCACGCGGCGTGCGGCTGCACGAGGACCCGGTTCGCGGCCAGACGGTGCTCTTGGCACCGGAGCGGGCGATGGCTCTCGACGATATCGCCGTCGCGATCGTGCAAGCGCTTGACGGTGAGCGGAGCCTCGACCGGATCGTCGACGATTTTGCCCAAAAGTTCGACGCTCCCGCTGCCGAGATCGCTAGTGACGTCAGGGCTTTCGTCGAGGAACTCGCCAATCGCCGCCTGCTGGAGATCGTCGCATGAGCAGCGCCCTCGCCTCGACAAACCATTCCGCGTCCCCCGTAGCGCGCGTGCCGCCGCCGATGGCGATGCTGGCGGAGCTGACGCATCGCTGTCCGTTGGCCTGTCCCTACTGCTCCAACCCGATCGCCCTGACACCGGGGGACGAGGAGTTGTCGACCGAGGAATGGATCGACGTATTCAGCCAGGCGGTGGATCTCGGCGTGCTGCATCTGCACTTGTCCGGCGGGGAGCCGGCGGCGCGACGGGATCTCGTTGAACTGACGCGAGCGGCGGGTTCGCTGGGGCTTTACACCAATCTGATCACGTCGGGTGTCGGCTTGACCGAGACCAGAATCAATGACCTCGCCGCGGCCGGTCTCGACCACATTCAGTTGTCGATCCAGGGTGTTTCCCCCGAAAGCGCTGATCGGATCGGCGGCTACAAAGGTGGCCATGAACGAAAGATGGCCGTCGCAAACTGGGTGGCGGGCGCCGGCATCCCGTTGACAGTTAATGCTGTCTGCCACAGGCAGAACATGGGCGAGATCGACGGTATGATCGAGCTGGCGATCCAGCTTGGGGCGCGGCGGGTGGAGATCGCGACCGTGCAGTTTCATGGCTGGGCCGAGCGCAACAAGGCGGCGCTGCTGCCGACGCGCGAACAAGTCGAGCACGCCACGCGAACCGTCTCTGCGGCACGGGAAAAATATCAGGGCATCCTGGTGATCGACTATGTGCCGGCCGACTATTATTCGAAATACCCGAAGGCGTGCATGGGCGGCTGGGGCCGCGTCGGCCTGAACGTCACGCCCTCCGGCCGGGTGCTTCCGTGCCACGCGGCCGAAACGATCCCGAGCCTCACCTTCAAGACCGTCCGCGAAGACACGCTTTCCAAGATCTGGTACGAGAGCGACGCCTTCAACGCCTATCGGGGCGAAGACTGGATGCCGGAACTCTGCCGCAACTGCGAGCGCAAGCAGGTCGACTTCGGCGGCTGCCGTTGCCAGGCAATGGCGCTTGCCGGCGACGCGAGCACAACGGATCCGGTTTGCATCCGATCGCCGCTTCGCGAACGGTTGACGCGCGAAACCGAACGGCTTTCGGCGATGTCACCGGCCACTGCCTGGAGCTACCGCGGACGGTAGCGCTCATTCATGTCCGGAATGGGCTCTGATTTGCCCCACTCGGATGAACTGGTCGGTGTCCTGAAGCTTGCGCTCGATCACGACAAGGAAAGCCGCCAGCCCGACGCCTGTCGCACGCCAGTACCAAACCGCCGGCTGTTCCGGTTGAGCACTTCCGCGACCCATTCAACGTCCGTTCTGGATGGATAGGCGAGACTGAAGCGATGCGCCCGGAGGGGGGCGATTTCAAGCGCCGAGAGCTCGCCATTTGCCGGGTTGACGCCAGCAAAATACATCAGACGCAGGTCGCTCCGAAACTCCTCGTACCCCCTAATTCCTTCATAGTCATTGAGGAAATCGCCGCAGCCATAAAGGAGGAGGCGGTTGCGATAGACTTCGATTGCCTTGGCGTGGTGCGATGAGTGTCCGTGCACGATCGACACGTCGGCTTCGTCAATTAGTGCATGCGCAAATTGCCGCTGAGCATCGGGGATGTCATCCCCCCAGTTGGGGCCCCAATGAATCGACGCGACCACCACATCCCGTGGCCGCTTCATCTTCACGATATGATCAGCAACGCGACTGGCGCTGGTCGGGGTAAGATCCGGCAGAAAATTCACGCCTGCCCTGTTCCCTGTCGCGGCCCAGCTAGGTGGGGTCCCGGCCGTCGGAGCGGCGAGCGCAAAGACGAGCACGCGTCCTCTCTTACCCGTTTCAAGGACGGCCGGCGCACTTGCTTCGGCCAAGTCGTGTCCGGCGCCGGCCGTCTTGATCTGCAGGCGGTCCAAGACCGCCAAAGTGTCGAGTAAGCCGGCATGTCCCCAATCAAGAACGTGGTTATTGGCAAGGACGCAACAGTCAACTCCGCCAACGACCAGGCAGGAAGCGTTTTCGGGGCTCATTCGATAGTTGATGCCCTTCGGGACATAATCGTTGCTGCGGGTTATTGCCGTCTCGAGATTGACGATGCGAACATCCGGGCTCGCGCGATCGAGTTCATTCAACGCCACCCCCCAGATATAGGCTGGCGCCGCCGGCCGCGGGATCGGCCCGTGCGCTTGTTCCGCAAGGCGGATGTAGTCACGCGCTGATTTACAATAGCCCTCATGCAGAACCGGATCGCACGGAACGGGCAGCACCTGGTCGATGCCCCGTCCGGTCATGACGTCACCGCAAAGGAAGAGCTGCATATGCAGACCGTTCTCAAGTGACCGCGCCATCGGATGCCTCCAGCTTGTGCTGCTGTTCGCGCCGTAACGACCTTTTGCAGCCTATCGCGCAGTACTCACATGCACCATCGAATTTCCCTCGGCCGGCAGGCTGCGAACGAGCCGCAGATGTCCCTCGCGCGAATTACGATACTGAACGGTATCGCGCTGGGCGACCGGCGCCAGCCTTTCGGTGCTGGCTCACAGGTGCTATCCTTAGGATTTCGCTTGGGATCCACGGCGCCCACAAGCGATAGGAATGACCTGGGAGGCAGCCTATGTCACAGGAAAGAGCCGCAGACGTGTCGGAGGCCGAGATCGCCGTCCACTGGCAGGAAGAGGATTACGTCAAACCATCCGAGAAATTCATCGCGCAGGCGAACCTGACCGACAAAAGGGTCCTGGAACGCTTCAGCCTCGACAACTTCCCTGATTGCTTCAAGGAGTACGCCGATCTTCTTGATTGGTACAGACCTTGGGACATCACGCTTGACACAGGCAAACCGCCGTTCTGGAGATGGTTCGTCGGCGGCAAGATCAACGCGAGCTACAACTGCATCGATCGCCACCTCGCCAAGCACAAGAACAAGACTGCAATCCACTTTGTCCCCGAAGCGGAGCAGGAAGCAATCCAGCACGTCACCTACCAGGAACTCTACGTGCGCGTGAACGAGGTAGCGGCGCTGCTGCGGGACTTCTGCGGGCTGAAACAGGGCGATCGAGTGACGCTGCACATGCCGATGGTGGCCGAGCTTCCGATCACCATGCTCGCTTGCGCCAGGCTCGGCGTCATTCACTCGCAGGTGTTCAGCGGCTTCAGTGGAAAGGCGACGGCAGACCGCATTGTCGATGCCGAGAGCCATGTGCTGATCACGATGGATGGCTATTACCGTGGCGGCCAGTTTCTCGATCATAAGCAAAAGGCGGATGTCGCTGTCAGCGAGGCAAAAAAGGAGGGCTTGTCGGTCGACAAGGTGCTGGTGTGGCAAAGGCACCCGGGCAGATACTCCAGTCCAACGCCCTTGGTTGAGGGTCGCGATTTCATCGTGAACGAGGTGTTGTCCGGTTACCGGCACCGCAAGATCGAACCGGTCGAGATGCCGGCCGAGGATCCGCTGTTCCTGATGTACACCAGCGGCACTACTGGCAAGCCGAAGGGCTGTCAGCACAGCACGGGCGGATATCTGTCCTATGTCGCGGGGACGTCGAAATACATTCAGGACATCCATCCGGAGGATGTCTACTGGTGCATGGCCGATATTGGCTGGATCACCGGCCATTCCTATATCGTCTACGGCCCGCTGGCGCTCGCCGCCTCTTCGGTCGTGTTCGAGGGCCTTCCCACCTATCCCGACGCCGGACGTCCCTGGCGCATTGCGGAAGAACTCGGCGTCAACATCTTTCACACTTCGCCGACGGCGATACGCGCGCTGCGGCGCGCAGGCCCCGACGAGCCGCGGAAATACGATCACCACTTCAAGCATATGACGACCGTCGGCGAGCCCATCGAGCCGGCGGTTTGGCGGTGGTACTACGACGTCGTGGGGAAGGGCGAGGCGGTGATCGTCGACACCTGGTGGCAAACGGAGAATGGCGGCTTCCTCTGCAGCACGGTTCCGGCCCTCCACCCGATGAAGCCGGGAAGTGCAGGACCGGCCGTTCCAGGCATTCATCCGATCATCTATGACGAACTTGGCAACGAAATTCCGCCGCGCTCGGGCCGTGCCGGAAACATCTGTATCCAGAACCCCTGGCCGGGCGGTTTTCAGACGATCTGGAGGGATCCGGATCGCTTCGTCGAACAATATTACGCGCGTTACTGCAAGGACAGGAAGAGCCTTGACTGGCGCGACTGGCCGTACATGGCCGGCGACGGCGCCTTGCAGGCGGCCGACGGTTACTATCGCATTCTCGGCCGCATAGACGACGTCATCAATGTGGCTGGACATCGGCTCGGCACCAAGGAAATCGAGTCCGCCAGTCTGTTGGTGGAGGAGGTCGCCGAGGCTGCGGTCGTCCCCGCCAGAGACGAGATCAAGGGCAAGGTGCCCGACCTTTATGTGTCGCTGAAACCCGGTCTCGCGCCGAGCGGGGCCATTCGCAAGCGCGTGGAGGATTCCGTGGTCCATGAGATTGGGCCGATTGCTCGGCCGCGCCGTGTCGTGATCGTCCCCGACATGCCGAAGACCCGGTCCGGAAAGATCATGCGGCGCGTGCTCAGGGCGATCTCCAACGATGAGGATGCCGGTGACATCTCGACACTGGCCAACCCGGAGGTCGTCGACGAGATTCGAAAGATAAAGGCCTAAGGCGCGTCGCGTATCAATGCGGCAGAGGAACGGTAACAGATAGCGAGCGCATAGGAGTCGCGGTCAAGCAGACGCATGCGCCGTAATCCCATCAAGATCTAGGCGTTGCTCTGCTCCATCGCCAGTTCGGCCTCGAGGCTTTCGGCATCGCGGAAGATCGTGGCAACCGCCAGAAGGCGTCCGCCGCGCTTGTAGCGCAGGAGGCAGTCCTTCGCGGTAACATCACCCTCGACCTCGATCGCGTCCCATCCCTCCGCATGGCCGACATAGTTGATCGGAACGTCGTAATGCTGGCTCCAGAAGAACGGCACGTCCGTGAACCTCTTCCGGTGTCCGAGCATGTTGAGCGCCGCGGCAGCGCCCTGCCGCTCCGCCACCACCCAGTGCTCCACCCTGATGCTCTCGCCGCTGTGGGGGTCGGGCCACCGCGCGATATCGCCGGCCGCATATATTCCCGGCACGCTGGTCTCGAGATAGGCGTCGACGAGGACGCCCCGGTCGGTGGCGAGACCGGCTCTCTCGGCAAGGTCGACCCTGGGCCGCACGCCGATGCCGGCGACGACCATGTCGGCGGCCAGGGTGCTGCCGCTGCTCAGAACGACCTCGCTCGCGCCGATGCTCGCCGCGGTATCCCCAAGGTGGAAGATGACGCCTTTTTCCTCGTGCAGCGCGCGGATGAAATCGCCCATCTCGGGGCCCAGCACCCGTTCCATCGGCCGTTCCTCGGGCGCCACCACATGGACCTCGACACCGCGGGTCCGAAGGGAGGCGGCAACCTCGAGGCCGATGAAGCTGGCACCGAGCACGACAGCGCGCTGCGCCGCGCCGCTCTGCGCGATGATCTTGCGGCTGTCGGCAAGCGAGCGCAGTGTATGGACATGCGGCTGGTCCGCGCCGGGTATGCTCAGGCGGACCGGCTCGGCGCCGGTCGCGAGCAGCAATTTGTTGAAGGCGACCCGTGCCCCGTCGCCGAGCACGACCTCGCGGGCACCGACATCGATATCGGCAACCCTTGTTGCGAGGCGCAGGTCGATGCCGTTCCTGGCATAAAAGCTTTCCTTGCGCAGCGGGATCCAGTCCTCCGGAGCCTTGCCCGCGAGATAGTCCTTCGAAAGGTTGGGGCGGTCGACGGGCAGGGCCTCGTCGTCGCTGATCACGACGATGGCGCCCTGATACTGTTCGCGCCGCAGTCTCTCTGCTGCGGCAAACCCAGCCGCGCCACCGCCGACGATGACGATCCTCTCCTGGGAGCCCCCGGCATCGCTTTCGCGCGGGGCCGGAGCCGGCTTCTTGCGCTTCTCGCCAACGAAAATCCTGTCACCGCGCTGCTCGACCGACCAGCAGGCGAGCGGCGACAGGGCCGGGGCGCGCAACGCCTCCCCGGTGCGCAGGTCGAAGCAGGCGTGATGCCAGGGGCAGCGGACGCTGTCGTCGGCGACGAGGCCGTCGGCCAGCGGTCCGCCATAGTGCGAACAGGTGGCGGTAACGGCGAATATCTCTGCTCCGCGGCGCACCAGAAGCACAGGCTCGCCGTCGCGATGGCCGACCAGCTTGCCGCCATCGGGAAGATCGGCAAGCGCAATGCCGAGGGCGAGATCGGGTCCGCTCGGGGCTGAATGGTTACCGGCCATTTTTCTCCTCCCTCGAAGGGCAGCTGCCGGTGTCGCGACGCTCGGTTGCCGCGGCAGCTTCCCTTGAATTGTCCGCTATTCCGGCTTGTAGGCAAATGAATTTGGCCTGACGTGAGTGGAATTTTTGTGATGACGTCAGGTGCAGTCGCTCTCGCAGCACAACGAACGGCCGAGAAGCTGGGATTGAGCCGGCGGGACGGGTGGATTAGGCCGCTCTGTCGAAATCCCGGTCGAGCCGACGAATCCACGCGCGGAAGTTCTCGAAGAGGATCACGAGATCATACTGCCATTCCAGCTTGAGCAGGCGCCAGCCCCTTCCGCCGGACGCTATTTCTGCCTCTACCTGCTGCTTCAGTCGATCCGGCCTGTCATCGTACGCGCGGAATCGAAATGACGGCTCTGTATGGTACTTTCCAATGGCGCGGAAACCATTCACTCCTTCGTTCATAGCGCCGACCTCGGTACTTGTATCTCAATTCTGTCGTCCAAGGGCATTCTCCCTTTCCGATCGGTTCAATTTATATCGTAATACGATATATCTAGCAAGAGTCGCGAAAAACGGTCTGGTTCCTGCGGTAGACATCGACAGCGAGCTACAGCGGGGGGGAGTGAGGGGCGTCTCACGTCATCCTTGGGAGGAAGCCTTTTCATGCAGTCGCGTGAGCAGCGCGATCAACTCCGGTGCCATGATCCTGATTTCGCGCAGGTGAATGGCGCTCAGGTGCCGGAGGCTCGCTTCAGCCTTCTCTGTCAATCTCAGAGTTTGGCGACGCCTGTCGGCCGGGTCCGTCTCCCGCAAGATGTATCCCCCCTTGACAAGACGGGTCGCCAGCTCCGTTGCCGTATGCGGCGCAATCAGCAGCCTTTCGGCAAGCATGCCCACGGTCATGGCTTCGCCGACGGACATTCCCCTGATTGCCAAGAGTGCCTGATGCTGCTGCGGTGGCAAGCCCGCTTCCTGGGCCGCCGAAGTGCTGAAATCCAGGAACTTGCGCAGCGCATACCGAAGCGTCGCCAGTGCCTCGTAATCGGCTTGCGTCAGTTCCGCTTCCGTCCGACTCATGGTGTCGTCCCGATCTGCTCCGCTCGTCTGCTATTTGACCGTGTTTCTTGGGGCGGACAAGGGGCTCGCGACCGGGGATAGGTCGTGATGGAGTGGCAACTGCGTCTTAGGGCTGCAGCCATCGTCCGGGTGTTGCGCCGGAACGCTTTGTGCGTTGCAGAGTGACACGGACCCGGGATCGCGTGTCCGCGGCAGCGGCAGATTGCTGAGGGAGGTCATTCTCCACCTGTATGCACTGAGCGGTGCCAGGATTGCGCTCAAGGCTCGCGAATTGCGTCGTCGAGCCCTCGTAGCAGCGGATAGAGGAAGTAGGAAATAACTGTTCGACCGCCGACCTTGATCTCTGCGGAGACCGTCATGCCGGGCAGAAGGCGCACGGTTCCGGGCGGGGCACGGAGCTCGCTGTCGCCGAGCGAAACGCGCGCCTTGAAGAACGGAGCCGTTGCCCGACCCGCTGAGGCGTCCTGTTGATTTGGGGTGAAGGCGTCGCGGCTGATCGTGCGGATCGAGCCAGACGCGGTGCCATATTTCTGGAATGGATAGGCGTCGAATTTGATGCGGACCTCCTCGGTGGCCGTGACGCGACCGATATCGCGGGCATTGATCTCGACCTCGGCTTCCAGGGGCACGTTGAGAGGCACCAGCGTGACGATCGGCTCCGCCTCGCGCACAACCGAGCCGACCGAGCGCTGGGCAAGATCGAGCACGACCGCGTCGGCGGGTGCGGTCAATGCGACCATCTCTCGGCGCAACTCCATCTTCTTCAATTCCGTGCTTGCCGTATCGCGCTGTCCGCGCAACTCCACGAGCTGCTCCGTCGTTGTGCGACGGAAATCCTCGATGAACGCCTGTCGATCCGCCCTGAGCCTTGCCAGGGCATGTTCGGCTTCAGCTGACTTGCCGCGCAGTTGCGAGAGATTGGCATCGACATCGAGGCGCGCATCGCGCGAACTGAGGAAATTGATGAGCGAACCTTTCTCTTTCTTGTAGAGCGTCTCGCGTGCGTTCTCGATCCGGGTGAGGCTCTCCCGCCGGTCGAGCAGGATCACCTCCTGGTTCCTGCCTGCCTCGATTGCGGCAAGCTGCCCCGCGATCTGCTGATCGAAATTCTGGAGCTGCGCGACATAAAATGCGCGCCGTTGGCCAAAGAGCTGCACCTGCAGCCGCTCCTCGGACGAATTGCCCGCGATTACGGAATAATCGGCGTTGGCGAGTTCCGCTTCAATGCGCTTTATCTGCGCGCCAAATGCGGCAAGCTTTACCCGCTGCTGGTCGAAATCCGACTGGCTGAACGTTGCATCAAGCATCACCAGCGCCTGGCCCGCGCGCACCACCTCTCCGGTCGTCACATCGATCGAACGAACGATGGAGGTCTCTAGCGGCTGCAGGATGATGTTCGGCCGCGTTGTCACCAGCTTGCCGGGAGCAACGACGACCTCGTCGATCGATGAGATCGAGGCCCACAGAACCGCGGCGGCGATGAGGGCCGCAATGCCGTAGAGAGTCAACCGGGCGATCCTCGGCGGTACGCGCTCCTCCAGTTCCACCGCGTCAGACTGAAACTCTGCGATCACGGGCGGCAGCGGGCGTCTGCCGGTGAGGCCGTCATCCGAAATATTTGTGGATCGCCGGCCGCGCGCGGTCATGCGGACTGCCTTGTCTGCTGTGACCAGAGGTGGCGATAGGTCATGCAGCGTGAAACAAGCTGATCGTGGCGTCCGATATCGGCGATCTTGCCGCGCTCGATGACAAGGATCGCATCGGCATCGACAAGCGTGGACAGGCGGTGCGAGACGATGATGACGGTGCGTCCCTCGGCGATCTTGGAGAGGTTCTGCCTGACGATAGCCTCGCTGTCGGGGTCGAGAGCGCTCGTCGCTTCGTCGAGGATGAGCAATCGAGGATCGGTGATCAGCGCCCGGGCGATGGCAAGACGCTGTTTCTGGCCGCCCGAGAGATTGGAGGCATTTTCCTCAAGCAGGGTTTCGAAGCCGCGAGGCAGTCGCTCGATGAACTCCTCGGCGCCGGCAATCCGTGCGGCCGCGGCGATCTCCTCGATGCTCGCATCCGTCCTTGCCGCCGCGATGTTTTCGCGAACGGTTCCTCGGAAAAGGAAATTGTCCTGCAGCACGACGCCGATGCTCTTTCTCAGGTGGACGAGATCGATCTCGCGGCTGTCATGGCCGTCTATGCGCACGAGGCCCTGCTGGTTCTGATAGAGCCCCTGGATAAGCCGGGTGACAGTTGTCTTCCCCGAGCCGCTCTTGCCGACGATGCCGAAGACCGAGCCCGCGGGGACCGTGAAAGAAACATCGTCAAGTGCAGGCGGGCCGTCAGGCCCGTACCGGAAAGTCACCCTATCAAATTCGATCAGGCCCTTGAGATCCGGCCTCAGCCCGCGTCCGCGCCCGAACTGCTCCGGGCGCTGGTTCATGATCTCGCCGAGCATGCGCACGGAAAGCGCCACTTCCTGATATTCGTGGATCATGGTCACGATCTGGACGAGCGGCCCCGAAACCCGGCCGGCCAGCATGTTGAATGCGACGAGCGCGCCAATTGTCATTGACCCGCTGAACACATCGAGTGCGCCCAACCCGACGATCGCGACGCTCATCAGTTTTTCCAGAAGCCCCGTGATAGCCTGCGCGAAGGTCGAAATCTTCTCGACGCGGAAGCGCACGGAGATCGAGCGGGCCGAATGGTCGTCCCACACCCGCCGTTGGCGTGGCTCGAGCGCCAGCGACTTGACCGTGCGCATGCCGTGCACCGTTTCCACGAGCATGGCCTGCCGATCGCCTTCAGCCTGATAGAGCGCCTGAAGCCGTTGCTGGAACGGCCCCACCAGCGTCATTACGACGAGGCCTACCAGCGCGGCAAAGCCGAGCACCACGAAGGTGAGCTTGACGCTGTAGAGGGCGAGGATCGGCACGAACACCAGGAGCGAAAGCCCATCGAGCAGGGTGAGGAAGAGCCTGCCGGTCAGAAACTCGCGAATGCGGCCGGTCTGCTGCATGTGCTTCACGAGGACGCCGGCGGACGCCTGCTCGAACAGTGCGATCGGCAGGTTCAGGAGATGCCCGAAGGTACGCGTCGCTATCCTTATATCGATCTTGTTGGTCGCGTAGAGCAGAAGATAGCGCCGCAGGAAGGAGAAGGCAGCATCGAAGACAAGCGCCACCGCGATACCGATGGTCAGAACCGTCAGCGTCGCGTAGCTCTGATGCACCAGTACCTTGTCGATGACGAGCTGGAAAAAGATCGGCGTGGTGAGGCCGAGCCCGTAAAGGGCGATGGCCGCGAGCGCCACGTCCCGGAAGAGCCCGCGTTGGCGTATGATCTCCGGCAAGAACCAGCGAAAGCCGAAGGGCTGGTCATCGTCGCCGAGACGGTAGTTGCGTTTCACGAGAACCGCGGAGCCGCGCCAGGCCTTGGAAAACTGGCTCTCATTGAGGACGATGAAATCGGGGCGCGCCGCCAGCGGATCGAGAATCCGGATCGCCTCCTCCTCGCTGTCAGTCGCAACGCCGGCGATGACGACCCAGTTGCCATTCTCCAGCTCGGCAAGTACCGGATAGGCGCCCCCCATCTGAAAGAGCGAACGCCAGGTGAGCTCTACGTGCCGGGCACGCAAGCCGGCATCTTTCGCTATGCGCAGGAGCTGCCGGTTCGCGACCGGCTGGGCCCCCAATGCGTAGTCATGCAGCAGCCGTTCGGGTGAAAGGTCGATGCCATGGTGACGGGCGACAAGGACCAGACACTGAAGACTGGTATGCGGATTGGTACTCATCACCCGCCCCAGAAAATCGCGCTGCGGCTCAGTTGAAGTTCGGTGACGCGTTGGCTGTCTGCCCCTGTTGGGTGTCGCCCGCCGGAAGTTTCTGGATATCGCCGATCCGTCGAACCGCGCCTGCTTCAACGAGGCCGGCAAGTGCCTTCTGCATGAGGTCCACCGCATTGGCGAACGCATCCACCGGCATGATGATCCGCTGCCGGAACGCCGGCTTCGGGTTGTTCTTTTCGTCCCGTTCGGTGGCGGAAAGCGACATCAAGTCGATCCTGACGATCGTTCCAGTGACAGTGATCTCGCCGATGCCGTCTGAATAAAGTTCGGTGCTCATCTTTTACTCCCTACCTTTGAGCTCATCATGCGGCAGGCGCGTGCTGCCATGGTGGAAACGGATCACGCAGGCCGCGCGCCAGCTGCGGATCGAAGCCGGTCTCCTCACCGATCATGCAGTCGTCGAGCGCGGCGCGGATCGCCCCCTCGACGAGACCCGTCCCGATGAAGACGAGTTCCTGCCGGCGATCGCCCCAGACGGCGCTCCAATGCCGATCGAGCAATTCGCGGAATTGCGGATAACGGGGCCAGTGCGCCTTGGGCACCGAGGCCCACCAGAGGCCCTTTGCCTCGGTGCGGCGTTGGGTCCCGGCGATCGAAAGCTGGCCGATCCAGTCGGGGCGCGTCGCCAGCCAGAAATGCCCCTTGGCCCGAATGAGGCCCGTCCATTCTTTCGCGAGGAAATCCTCGAACTTCGCGGGATCGAAGGGACGCCGCGCCCGGTAGACGAAACTGGTGATCCCGTATTCCTCGGTTTCGGGGACATGGTCGCCCCAGCCGTAGAGTTCCTTGTGCCACAGCGGGTGTCGCGCCGATCTCGTCTCGCTGAACAGGCCGGTATCGAGGACCGTGGCGAGCGGCAGCCGGCCGAAATCGGTTTCCATGACACGGGCATCGCAATTGAGCGCAGCGATGATCCGGCGCACCGTTGTCCGCGTTTCGACACTCACGTCCGAAATCTTGTTGATCACCACCACATCGGCGAATTCGATCTGCTCGACGAGAAGATCGATGAGGGTGCGCTTGTCGTCCTTGTCGCGCGCCTCGCCGCGGTCGGCGAGAAAATCCGCGCTCGAGTAATCGGCAAGCAGGTTCACTGCATCCACGACAGAGACCATCGTATCGAGCCGGGCGACATCACACAGTGCGGCGCCTGTTTCATCCCTGAAGGAGAACGTCGCGGCGATCGGCAAAGGCTCGGCAATGCCCGTACCCTCGATCAGCAGGTAGTCGAAGCGTCCTTCCGCCGCCAGGCGGCGAACCTCGGCAAGCAGGTCCGCGCGAAGCGTGCAGCATATGCATCCGTTGGTCAGTTCGATCAGCGTCTCGTCGGTGCGCGAAAGGTCGGCTCCCCCGTCGCGAACGAGGTCCGCATCGATGCTGATCTCGCTCATGTCGTTGACGATCACCGCGACGCGATAGCCTTCGCGGTTACGCAGAATATGATTCAGGAGCGTCGTCTTGCCTGCGCCGAGAAAGCCCGCCAGCACCGTCACCGGCAGTCGATCGTCGCGCATCGTTCCTCTCTCCATGTCTGCCCCTACGCCACGAGTTGCGGCCTGAACGCAACATCCACATAGTAATTGGTGCTGTTGAAGCTGTTCGTCGGGAACAGCCCGCTTGACCCGTATGCGTAGACGCCGTTGCCTCCGCTCTGTGCCGACGACAGTGCCCGCAGGTTGTTGTTTGCGACTTCGGATGTGAAGAAGTTGCTCGTCGCCGAATAGAACCCATTGGTGCTGTAGGAGACGACGTAGGTCGTATCCGGCTGGATCGCGACCTGCTCGGCGAGATTGACCGATTGCCAACCGCTGGCGGTTTCATTCGTGAACGTCGCGCTTGCGAGCAGCGTGCCGGTCGACGTCCACAGATAGCCGGTATGCGGGCCCGTGTTGTCGGCGCCCTTGTAAAAGCGGAACCCGGTGATCCAGCCGGCCACGTCCGCCTGGAACTTCATGCCAAGATTGACCGCACTCGGATCATTCACCGAAGCAATCGCTGGCGCACTGTTTGCCGCGAATACGTTCTGCTCGGGACCCTGCTGAATAACGTCAACCGAAGCCTGGGCAGAGGCAATGCCGCCGACCCCGTCGGAAATGGAGTAGGTGAAGCTCGCCGGCCCGGAATAACCGTTCGCCGGAGTGAAAGTAATGACGTTCGACTGGCTATTGAAGGAGACGGAGCCGTTCACCGCATTGCTGACGCCCGTGATCGTTATTGTGTCGCCATCCGGATCATTGTCATTGGCGAGCAGAGCAGAGGCCTGGATCGATAGCGGCGCATTGGTACTCGTGGAGAAGCCGGAATCGTTGTTGGCCACAGGAGCCGTGTTCTGTGTGGCCTGCTCGTAGAGAACGTCGACCCAATAGTTCGTCGCATTGTAGCTCGCCGTTGGGAAGATGCTGCCCGTACCGTAAGCATAGACGCCGTTTCCGCCGCTGGTCGCGCTCGATGGCGCGGTAAGCGCGCCGCTCGAATGGCTGGTGCCGAAATAGTTCGGAGTTATCGCGTAGCGGCCATTGGAATGATAGCTCGCCACATAGGTTGTGCCCGCCGAAACTGCGACCGGCTGCGAGAAGGTCACGGTCTGCCAGCCGCTCGCGGTTTCGTTGGTGAAGGTGGCGGAGGCAAGCAGTGTCCCCGAGCTGGTCCAGAGCGAACCGGTGTGGGTGCCGGTGTCCTGGGCGCTCTTGTAATAGCGCAGCCCGATGATCGTGCCGCGAGCGGAGGCAACGAACTTGACCCCGAGTTCCACGGAGCTCGCATCGCTCGTGGCAGCGACGCTCGGTGTATCGGACGCGGCAAACAGGCTCGTCGTTCGGCTGACGGTGAGGCTTACGCTGGCCGAGGACGTTCCACCGCGGCCGTCCGATATGGTGTAGGAGAAGCTGGCCGGCCCGGTGTAGCCGGTGGTCGGCGTGAAAATAATGCGGTTGGCCTGGGTGTCGAAGGTGACCGCGCCGTTCGTCGCGCTGTTGACGCCGGTAATCGAGAGCGTATCGCCATCGAGATCGACGTCGTTGCCAAGGACTGCAGACGCGGCGATCGACAGGGCCGTATTGTAGTAGGCCAGGAAGCCGTTATCATTGGCGGCAGTCGGGGCTGTATTCGTCGTCGACTGGTTGAAGACGACGTCGACCCAGTAGTTCGCGGCCTGGTAGTTCGATGTGGGGAAGACGGTGCCTGTTCCGTAGGAATAGACGCCGTTGTCGCTGCCCGTTGTGGAGGCCGGGGCCGTCAGCGGCCCATTGGTGCGCGCAGTCGTGAAATAATTACCTGTCGCATGGTAGGTGCCCGAGGTGTGGTAGGAGGCGACATAGGTTGTTCCGGCGGAAATCTGAATCGGGCTGGAAAATTTCGCGGTCTGCCATCCGCTGAGCGATTCATTGGTAAAGGTCACGGTGCCCAGCAGTGTGCCGGTGGAGGTCCAGATGGACCCGGTGTGTGGCCCCGTATCGTTGGAAGCCTTGTAAAAGCGGATGCCGGTAATCGTCCCGCTGGTGGAAGCGACGAATTTCATGCCCAGTTCGAGGGCACGGTTGTCGTTAAAGCTGCTGCCGGTCGGGCCGTCCGCCGGTTGGAAGAGCGATACGCCGACCGGCCCCTCTTCCACCGTCAGGCTGACACTGCCCTGATCCGTTCCGCCGCGGCCGTCGGAAACCGTGTAGCTGAAGCTCGCCGGCCCGACATAGCCGGCCGTCGGCTTGAAGATGACGTAGCCCGTCTGAGCGTCCAGCGTTACCGTGCCGTTGACGGCATTGCTGACTGCGGTGATCGTCAGCGCGTCGTTGTTGCCGTCGGTGTCGTTCGCGACGAGAGCGGCGACAGGTATGGTCATGGTTCCATCGCGAAATACGGTGAAACCGCTGTCGTCGACGGCTACCGGAACGATGTTCGGGCCTGCATTGAAGACGACGTCCACCCAGTAATTGGCGCCGTTGAAGCTGTTGCCGGGGAAGGTCCCGGCATTGGCGCTGTAGGCATAGACGCCGCCGTTCTGAGCAACCTTGATGGCGCCGTTGGAGTAGGCGGAATTGAAGTATCCATCGGTCACCGAGTAATAGCCGCCGCTGTGGTAGGACGCGACGTAGGTCGTTCCAGCCGTGATCTGGACCGGGCTCGAGAAAGTGACCGTCTGCCATCCGGAAATCGGCTCGCCCGTCGAGACGCCCGTGGCAAGGAGCGTTCCGTTGGCGGTCCAAAGGCTGACGACATGCTCGCCTACGTTATAGAAGCCCTTGTAAAAGCGAATGCCTTCCACGAGACCATTGGTCGTCGTCTGGAAGCGGACCCCCAGTTCCACGCCGGTGCGATCGAGTGCGGTCTCCACGGCCGGTTTTGCAGCCAGCGTCCACAGACTGGAGGTCTGGGGCAGCGATACGGTTACCTGTTTGCCGGCCGATGGCGTCTCGAGATTGAGGCTGTCGTCGACGGCGCGCGACATGATCGTGTAGGTGCCGCTTGCCTGTACGACCCAGTTGTAGGTCCAGTTTTCCCTGCCGGTCGCTTTGAACCAGTGCTGTCCGCCGTCCGTGGAGACCTCGATGCCGGCGATGATCCCGCCGCCGAAATCCTGCGCCGTGCCGGTGACTGTGACCCGCTGCCCCTCCACGAAGGTCGCGCCGACACTGGGGGACGTGATCGTCGAGACCGGCTTGGCCGTATCCGTCGATTGCGTCGCCAGAATCAGGCTCGCATCCAGCGTCTGCGGCTGGATGCCCATGTCGGCGAACATGTTGACCATCGCCTGCTGGACATTCGGATCAGTCGGCGTCGCAGCGCCCTCGTGGTTGGAATCGAGACCCCAGGACCAGAAAACCGTGCCGGCTCCGAAGACGAGTGCCCCGCTTTCGGCCCGGTACATGGTGAGGCTATGAGACACGTCGGCTGAGCCGATTGAGGTGCCGTAGTCGCGCAGATAGGTGTCCACCGAAACCGTCGAGAGCGACAGATTCACCAATCCGGCCGGCCTGAAGCCGTTTTCGACATCGGAGTCCCATTCGTATCCGAGCAGGTTCTGCACCAGCGAGTAGGTCTGCCCTGGCTGGAGGTTCGCGACATCCGTGTTGCGCCAGAAGCGCAGGTTGGAATAGTCGTACGGAATGGTGATGGTGTCCTGGCGGTAGCTGTCCACCGTGAACATGGTGCCGGTCAGCGAGTTTTCGGGCTCCTGTCCCGGGTCGGCAAAACGCGGGTCGCGCCAAGTGCCCGTGCCGACATTGCTCGGATCAGTGCTTGTGCCCCAGGTCTCCTTGTAACAAACCATCGTCCGGTAGGGCGTGCCGTTGCCGTCGATGCTCGTCTCCCAGCGGACCTTCCAGTAGCATTCGTTGCCGCTCCAGAATGCGAGATTGACGCCGGCGTCTCGCGCGGCTTCGACGTTGGCTCGCTGTTCAGCCGACCAGTACTCGTCATGTCCGACCGAAAGGAAAGCATCATGATTGAGCAGCAGGGTGCCGTTTCGTGTCGTGTCGACGCCGGAGATATAGGAAACATCGTAGCCGTTCTGCTCGAGCCAGCGGATCGCCGAATGCTCGGCCCCGAAAATGAAGTCGTGCGTGCCGCCGACGGGGCTCGTGTTGGTGATAATGGGGCGATTGTAGCTGACGGCGGAGGCCCTGCCGATGGCGGTCAGGCCGCAATTGCAGTTGGGGGGCATGTAGCCGATCATGTCGTTGGGATCGACCGGCACCTGGCCATAGTACAGGCTTGCGCCGCCCCAGGCATTGTAGGCCTGCCAGGTCGTATCGGATGTCTGGAAGACGATGTCGCTGGTCGAGGCGTCGTCGCGGACGATAAACGGGATGTGGCTTGAGCCCGCGGTTCCATCCTCGCGGACGAGCTTGGCGATGTAGACGCCAGAGACCATGTCGTCGGGGATTGTCCAGCTTGCTGAGACAGACCAGTTGCCGCAGTCGATCAGGCCGCGCGCCATGTCGACTATTGGATGCGGCTGCACCTGCGCCTGTGCAAGATTCACGTCGATCGTCGCCACCCTGCGGGCGCCGTCGCCGCCGTAATAGCCGAGCCGGTAGATTTCGATCCGGTAGTCCGTCGAGTCGGTTGCGATCTTGAAATCGACCGTCTGACCGATATTGGTGCTGATCTGTGTGGCAAAGCCTTGAATATTGCCGTCGCCATCGCCGTCGATGCCCCATTCGCTGATGGGATTTCCCTGCTTCATGTTTTCCAGGACGATCTTGTTCGGCGTCGCGGTGACAGCGGCCGTCGCCGCGGCCTGCTGGGTAGTCGCACTCAGCGACGCAGTTGGCGAGAGGCTGGAACCGCCTCCGACGAGCCACGTTCCTGTCGCAGGATGGGATGCGGCTCCCACCGTCCACGTCGGGTAGAGGGCCGTGGATGCTTGCGTTCCGCCGTCAGTCTCGGAAACTGACTTTTCCACTGAAAGGCCGGTCGCGATACTGTCGCCTAGCAGCTTGCCTAGCCCCCCGGTGTCCTCAGGGGCCTTGTCGAGGCTGGTTTCGCGTCGGTCTCTGCGGAGCCGGTCGCCGTCATGGCGAGGCTCGTTCGGGTCCTGGTCGTCCCTTGGGAAATCGCCCAATCCGCCGGTGTCCTGCGGGAATTCGCTCGCACCGCCGGCATCTTGCGGGGGTTCCCCTCCCTCGTGATCCCCATGAGGTTTGTCGGGCCCGGTGTCCTGCAGCGCATGGACTTCTGCATCCCGAGGGTGGGCGTCGGTCCCGCCTGCATCCTGTGTGGATCCCGTGTCGCGCCTTCTCCGTCTGCGCGACGCGCCGTCACCTTCGACACCGACCCCGGTACCAGGCACGACAGTCACCGAGACTGCAGGGGAAAGACCAAGATTTGCATGATAGGCGGCGGGAGTCGTGTAGACCCTGCTCGCACCACTGAAAACGCTCAAGTATTCATGGTTCTTGAGATGCATCCTGAGCATAGCGCACCGCCCCGATTGGCATTCGCGATCGAACGGACCCAAGTCTTTGCAAAAGCCGATCCTGACAGCTTTTGCCCTTCAGTGAACGACAGCAATCGGTCTATGACCTTCTGCTAAAATTGGTAGCTGCGGGGCTACCCTCCACCGATGTGATTAACCCGCGCTCGGCGCAGCAACTTTCTGACAGTTGATGGTGCGGCGCGGTACAGGGCGCGTGGATGAAGGGTGTTCCGAAACGGCATCGCTGCCAAAGATCATCGGCAGTAATCGCGCGAGCGTTTCATCCAATACGGTTTTAGGCGGCTGAGCACTGGCAGGCCCGAAAAAGCGCCGCACCAAGAAAGACAAGCAAAGATACGGGGCGCTGGTGGTCTGAACGTCGTAGCCGCTTCCGCAGCTAATCTGCATGCATAGGCGCGGGCAGCGAGGCGGGAGATTCGTGTGATTGCCAACGGTCCGGTTCACTCGCCACGCATGTTCTTGAGATCGCGAACTTAGTTTTCCTAATCAATCGGGCGGGATTTGCATTGGAGAGCAGAAACATGTTGCTTCGTTCGATCGACGTATCTGCACCTCACCCTGACGTCCTTTATGCCGACTGTCAGTCGCATTGATTCCATGGACAGATCGATCATACACTTTTGAAGTTATGGTCTTTTCTGCACTTTCGATCGCAATCACGAAGCTCCTCCCGCCGGCGGTAATTTGATGGAGCGGATAAGTGGTTCATGTCTGCGCAGTACGTGCTCGGTCGAACTGCGCAATTTCGCTGGAATAAATGCGCTGGAAAAGGCGTGCGACGGTGACCGCATCGCATGTAAGGCAAGCTTCTGCTGCCAGACGGTCGATTTTTCGAGCGCGCCACGTTTCCTGTGGAGACACCCACGGTTGGGCGAGCGGAGCAACGGACGCACCCTAACGCGATGAGGTGATGGAAATGGCAAAAATCCTGCTCGTTGCGCCGACCTGTGATGGCGAGGATGTTGGCGAGGCGTGGGTGGCTTTTCAGTGGGCACGGCGGCTTGGCGAACGCCATGAACTTACTCTGCTGACGTACCACAAGAGAGGCGCAACGCCGGCGGCGCAGCAATTGACTGGTATCAAGATTGTGGAGTGGAGGGAGCCGCCTTTTCTAGGGCGGGCGGAACGGCTGAACAGCATGATGAAACCCGGCTATGTCCCCTTCTACTTCCGAGCGCGGCGTTGGATCCGTGAAGCCGTTGATAGGGGGGAGCGTTTCGATCTGGTGCATCAACCGGTTCCGGTCGCAATGCGCTATCCCTCGCCGGCCGCCAACTTGGGGTTACCGCTCGTTATCGGACCGGTTGGAGGGGGACTGTCGTCTCCTCCGGGGTTCGCAGCGGAAGATGCCTCCGCCCCATGGTTCGTGGGAATGCGTCGGTTGGACGGCTATCGCTGGCGCTGGGATCCCTTATTGCGCGGTACTTTTCAGAACGCAGACTGCGTGCTTGGGATCGCCGGGTATGTGAAGGAACAACTTGCGGGGATGCGCATGCGACGCTTCGAGGTAATGAGTGAAACCGGCCTCGATGAGGTTCCGCCGCCGGTCGACAGGGCGGGGCGTTCGGGGCCGACGAAGCTGCTGTATGTAGGACGTCTCGTCCGAACGAAAGGTGCGCGCGATATTATCCGCGCTATGGCTCTCTTACGGGACCTTGCAGTCGAGCTCGACATCGTGGGGGAGGGCCCTGAGCGCAGTGAATGCGAGACGCTCATTGCGTCGCTTGGCCTCAACAAACGCGTCACGTTGCATGGATGGCGAGCGAAGGAAGAATTGCCCGAATTCTACCGGCGGGCTGACGTATTTGTCTTTCCAAGTTATCGCGAACCAGGTGGAAACGTCGCATTGGAAGCGATGGGATATTCGCTGCCGCTCGTCGTGATCGACCGCGGTGGACCAGGAAGCGCGACTTCGGAGCGCTGTGCGATAAAGCTTCCCATCACCACCCCCGAAGCGCTCGCGGCTGCCATCGCTGCAGCAATTCGCAGGCTTGTGATCGATCCGGAACTGCGCTGTCAGATGGGACTCGCTGCACACGAGCATGTGACGCAAACCGCCCTGTGGTCGGCGAAACTCGATCGAATGGATTCAATCTACAAGGATATTATTGGCGCAACTCCGCAAGACGATGTCACGTGACCGCGTTCGGAGCTAGGGCGGCGCGTAGCGCCGCTCGGTGCCCCGGACCTAACAAAATCCGCATGCTTTCGCCGACGATGATGGCAAGGCGAAACAGCATGGTGGCTACCGGTCCGTGATGCCGTCGATAATAGCGGACGCGATTAGCGGTCATCAATGCGGACAAGTACGGGTTACGATGGTATGCACCACCGATGTGAACTGCGCGCGCATTCGTGTCATAAAGGATCAAAAGCGCCGAACGGCGAACCCTTTTCATATAATCGACTTCCTCACTGTAAAGGAAGAATGACTCGTCCCAATCGCCGACTATCCGCCGGGTCCGTGCCGAGATGGCCAGAATGGCACCAGTCGCCCATTCAATCCGACCGCCTTGCTGATAAAGCTTGGGATCGGCAACGATCTCACCCAACCCGATCCTGGCGGCAAGTTTCGTTCCGAGCAGCGCGTCCGACCAGACCGTTACCGCAGACGGCTCACGCCGCAAGGAATGGCAAATTTTGCCGTCCTCGCCGAGGATTTGCGGGACCACCACGCCGACCGACGCCTCAGCCAGCCGATCGACCAAATGGCGTGCCGCGCCGGGGTGAAGCCGAACGTCCGGATTGAGGATCAGAAGATCCGCCCAAGGCGCCACTGTGGCCGTGGCGGCGTTGATGCCTGCCGCATAGCCGGCATTCCGGCCCATTCTGATGACCTTGGCGCCGATTGGATGGGCATTTGCGAGGTCGGCCGAGCCGTCGCGCGAGGCATTGTCTACGACGATTACCTCGTAGTTCGCGATCCCTTCAAATCCCGCGGCCAGGGAATCGAGCAAGCCCGGCAACACGGACGCGCTATTATAGGTAACGATCACCGCTGCGAGGCTGCCCGTCCCGTCTTGTCCCGGGACGACAGAGTTATGTCCTCGATCATCCACTTGCGGCTTGTCCATACCGTGCCCTCATATGCCCCGGAGCGCGGAGCTTCCCGTGATCATTGCAGGAAGATCGCCGACGCCAAAAGACTGCCGAGAGAGGTAGGGTGTCGGCCTGGCACAGACGCTGCGTCATCCAGAAAGTCAGGTGGACCGTGGCATACGTCATCCTCTCGGAGTACATCAGCACCATTGTCGTCAGGCGCGGCTGCGCTCCGTAAGTCTTTGAGTGCACTGGATTATCCTGCCTGATTTCCTAGGATATTTCGAGGTTTCGACGGTCCATCGATCCGTATTCGCCGCGCCTTTTGGCCGTCCTTGCCGTTTCCGCAGGATAGCGACGCCCGGGATATTCCTCATGTCGATCGAGTTTCAGCATTCCTTGCCTCCGAGAGCGGAGAGCGTGCCGGGAGGCAGCAAGCTGACACGACGATTCGCGAGTCGGATCGCGGCTGGCTCGCTCGCAAGGCTGCGGGCGCTTGAAGAGGTGTCCGCCGACGCCTGCATCCGGGTCGACGAGCTGATCGCTCTGGCAGCGCGCGGCCTGCCACGCATGCGCAAGAAGGGGTTGTTCGCGCACACGGCGCGCGCCGTCAAAACCAACACGGGATGGTCGGAGCAGCCCGAGGGCGAGAGTCTTCGTTATACGGCAATGGTCGCGCTTGGATTGTCCAAGTTGGACGTTGCGGCGCAGCGGCAGGTTCTCGATGGCAACACCGCTGCCGATCTGGCGCGAACGGCCGAAGCCCGCGCCGAAACGACCGACGATCCCGGGGCGATCGCGCTTGCCGCGTGGGCCGCGGCGGAGGCGGGGCATTTTCATGCTTCCCGGCTTTTCCGCAAGCTTGCCGCTCTGCTTGCCTCACAGTCATCTGTCGCCACCGTGAACTGCGCATGGGCGCTCATTGCCGCGCTCGCCGGAAGGTATTTCGGGGACACACGGGAATTGGCCGCATTTGCCGCAAGCCGGTTGATTGGCGGCCAGGCCGCGTCAGGGCTCTTTCCGCATGTGCTGCCCGCCTCGGTTAATGGCCGCCTGCGCGCGCATATTGGCTGCTTCGCCGATCAGGTCTATCCGATCCAGGCTCTTTCGCGGCTTCACGCCGCGCACGGCCATCCCGCCGCCATGGCGGCGGCCGAGGCCTGCGCCGCGCGAATCTGCTCACTGCAGGGACCAGCCGGACAATGGTGGTGGCACTACGACAGCCGCGACGGAAGTGTCGTCGAGGGCTATCCAGTCTACAGCGTGCATCAGCACGCCATGGCGCCGATGGCACTGCTCGACCTTTGGCAGGCTGGGGGGAGCGGCCATTGGCGGGCAATCGTCAGCGGATTGGACTGGCTCGATCGTCATCCGGAGGTGCTGGCACCCCTTATAGCTCACGACAAGAACGTCATCTGGCGGAAGGTCGCGCGCCGCGAACCCAACAAGGCGGTACGGGCGATGTCGGCCTTCACCACGGCGCTGAAGCCCGGCATGCATCTTCCCTGGCTTGACGCGGTCTTCCCGCCGAGCCGGGTGGATTACGAATGCCGCCCCTATGAACTGGGATGGCTTCTCTATGCATGGCTTTCCGGAGAGGAGGCAGTGAACCGGGCTCCGGGCGTGGAGGATAGCGATGCCTGACCTGTTGCAAAGATCCGACGTGAACGTCAACCGCCGACTGTTGTTCGGCATGTATCTGGATGCCGTTCGAATGGATGATGTGATCGAGGCCTGCCGCAGAGCGCTGATCACGCGTAGTCCGATCCTGCTCGGGGTGTTGAACGCCGCCAAGATCGTCAAACTGCGCAGCGATACGCTGTTGCGCAATTCGCTCATGGAGTGCGATCTCCTGTTGGCCGATGGCCAGTCGATCGTATGGGCCAGCAAGCTGCTCGGGCGGCCGCTGCCGGAGCGCATCGCCGGCATCGACATTTTTGAGCGGCTCCTCTCGCTGGCGCACAGGGAAAATCGCTCCATAGCGCTTCTCGGCGCCCGGCCCGAGGTGTTGCAGAAGCTGCAGGAGCGGCTCCGCGAGCGCTTTCCCGGGCTGCGGATCGCATGCAGTTACGACGGCTATTTTCAGCCGGGCGAGGCCGGTCAGATCGCGGCGGGGATCAGGGATTCCGGCGCGGACATGTTGTTCCTTGGAATGACGTCCCCCAAGAAAGAGATCTTTCTCGGCAAATATGGTCCGTCGCTCAACGTTCCCGTGCTGCATGGCGTCGGCGGATCGTTCGACGTACTGGCAGGTATCACCAAGCGCGCGCCGCTGGCCTGGCAGCGCGTCGGAATGGAGTGGGCATATCGCTTGCTCCAGGAGCCGCGCCGGCTGGCGTGGCGCTACCTGACGACCAACGCGACCTTCATCCAGCTATCGCTCAAGGAATTCTTCCATCCCGCCCCGGCGTTTGGGCCCGAGAGGATAACGGGCAAATGACCGGAAACCGACCCCAATCCACCCGACGGATGCGGAGCATCTCCAATGACTGAAGCGTTCCGAGGCCGGCTAGCGATACTTGGCATGGGCTACATAGGCCTGCCAACGGCTGTCGCGATTGCGACCCGCGGTGTCGACGTCATTGGCGTCGACACCAATCCCGCGACAGTCGCGGCCGTATCGCGCGGCGAAGTACCGTTCGTCGAACCTGATCTCGCCGTCGCCGTCAGCGGCGCGGTCGCCATGGGCAGGCTTACCGCGACGTCGGAGGTGCCGGAGGCCGATGCCTTCATCATAGCGGTCCCGACGCCCTTCAACGAGGACAGAACCGCGGATCTGTCCTATGTGGAGGCCGCGGCCAAGCAGATCGCTCCGAGGCTCAGACCCGGCAACATCGTGGTGCTGGAATCCACATCGCCCCCCGGCACGACTGAAAAGGTGGGGGCCTGGATCGGCGACCTGCGGCCCGACCTGAGGATGCCCCGCGACGGTGAGACGGGTGCGGACATCTTTGTTGCCCATTGCCCCGAAAGGGTCCTGCCGGGCCGCATCATGATCGAGATCGTCACGAACGACCGCGTCGTCGGTGGCCTCACGCCAAGATGTGCGGAGAAGGCCGCTTCCATCTACCGCCTGTTCACGCAAGGCGAAATCCTGCTCACCGACGCGGCAAGCGCGGAAATGGCAAAGCTCGTCGAAAATGCCTATCGCGACGTAAACATCGCCTTCGCCAACGAGCTCTCGCTCATCAGCGAGTCGCTCCACATCGACGTTTGGGAAGTGATCCGGCTCGCGAACCGGCATCCGCGGGTCAGCATCCTCAATCCCGGTCCTGGCGTGGGCGGCCATTGCATACCGGTAGACCCCTGGTTCATCGTTTCCGCGGCCCCGCAATTGTCGCGGCTGATCCGTACGGCACGGGAAGTCAATGACCGTCGGCCGCACGACGTGGCCGAGCGTGTGGTGGCGAAGGCGCAACGGTTCAGGGCGCCAACGATCGCCTGCCTTGGGCTGACCTTCAAGGCGAACGTCGATGACGTGAGGGAAAGTCCGGCCGTCGAAGTCGTCGGCCTTATCGCCAAGGCCCTGCCGGAGGTCGAGATCTTCGTTTCGGATCCCTATGTCAGCATGCTACCGACCTCGCTGGCAGGATACTCCAACCTGCGCCTCGAGGGCGCCTACCAGGCCGTGGAACGGGCCGACATAGTCGTGCTGCTGGTCGAACATGAACCGTTCAAGGCGATGCGGCACACGCGCTTAGGCGGCAAAGTCGTTTACGACACGCGCGGGGCGTGGCGCTGACGGTTCAGCGGATTCGAGGGCGAACTCTACAGGCGGGTTTCGGACACCGAAAAAGTGCTCGATCGCCTGGGTCGAGCGCATCGCGGCTTGACCGTCCCCATAGGGGTTCACCGCCTGCGCCATGGCCTGATAGGCCGCCCGGTCGGTCAGCAATGTCGTCACTTCGCGCACAATGCGGTCCTCGTCCGTACCGACGAGCCGCACAGTGCCGGCGGCAACGGCTTCGGGACGTTCGGTCGTCTCCCTGAGGACGAGCACCGGCTTCCCGAGGGTCGGCGCTTCCTCCTGGACGCCGCCGCTATCCGTCAGAACCACGGAACAGTCGCGCATCGCCTGGACGAAATCGCCATAGTCGAGCGGCCGCGTCACCAGGACATTGTCGAGGCCGACCAGCGGGGGGATGAGCGCGTCGCGTACGACTGGATTGAGGTGTGCGGGCAACAGGAATACGATCTCCGGAAACGTGCTTGCCAGCCGGGCAATCGCACGGGCCGTTCGCGCCATCGGCTCTCCCCAGGATTCGCGTCGATGCGCCGTGATCAGAACGCTCCTCCTGCCGGAAATCCTCTGCATGTCCGGGTTGTCGAGGGGGGTGTTGCGCGACGCGACATGGAGCAGGGCGTCGATGACCGTGTTGCCGGTGACGACGATGGTGTGCTCGTTCACGCCCTCGGAGAGGAGGTTGGCCTTCGATGTCCGCGTCGGCGCCAGATGCAGGCAGGCGAGTTGCGTCGTCAGCCGGCGGTTCAGTTCTTCTGGAAACGGATTGTAGCGGTCGCCCGTTCTCAGCCCTGCCTCGAGATGGATCAAAGGGACCTTTCGATAGAAGGCGGCAAGTGCAGCCGCAAAGCAGCTGGTCGTGTCGCCCTGAACCAGCACGGCATCGGGTTCCTCGGCGTCTATCACGCCGCAGACACCGCCTAAAGCGCGATTGGTGATATCTTCGAGCCTCTGCCCCTGCGTCAGGATGTTGAGGTCATGGCTCGGGCGGATGTCGAACAGCGTGTTGACCTGGTCGAGCATTTCGCGATGCTGGCCTGTTACGGCGACGATGGGCGTGCAATGGGACGAGCGATCGAGCTCAGCGATCAATGGCGCCAATTTGACGGCCTCGGGGCGCGTCCCATAAACAATCAACACCTTGCGCATGCCGGCCTCTCCTTCTGACCATGCTCGACGCTCATCGCAATAACCTCGGTAAGTTCCCTCGGTCGGGCGCGATCGATTTCCCTCCGCGGATCCGGTGCAGTGCCCGCTCTCTTCGCTCCCGCCTCAATAGCCGTGGTGAAAGCGGCAGTCGTTCAGCACAACACCAAGGACGTTGCTCTTCTCAGACAGATACTGCTCGCAGGAATCGACTTCAGAGAGTGTGGTCCGCTCGGCCGCCGCGACCAGGATCACGCAGTCAACATTCGGCAAAAACGCTATGACGTCGTCGGTGGAAAGCATGGACGACATATCGTAGAGGATGACATCCGGACTCATCCTTTGCCGTAGTTCCCGCAATACTCTTGTCGTCTCGGGGCTTTGCAGCGTTTCCGCCGAAAACGGCACTGGCTGCCCGTTGACGCCGACAGCCAGATTGCTGTCGTGGCGCAGGAAGACCTCGCTGATTTCACTCCGGCCGTTGAGGAAGCTTTCAAATGGTGGCGAGCCCGTCACCCCGAGCCTCTCGCCGATCTGCGGCCGTCTCAAATCGACGTCGACGAGCAGGGTGCGGCAATCCTTCTGGTCAGCCAGGCTGAATGCCAGGTTCAATGCGAGGAAGGTTTTGCCACAGCTGGGCGCGGGGGAGGTGATCGCGACGGACGTCCAATTGTTCTGCCGCAACGTTTGCAGGATCTTCGTGCGCATCATGTCGAATGGAGTGCGCGCCGGGGTCGATCGGTTGATGGTAACAACGCGATTTTGGGCGAGGATCGCAGGATCGATGCGAAGCGCCGGCAGGCCGGCCCAAACTACCTCACTCTCGATCCGCGAGCAGGCATGAATTGTCTGTTCCGAAGCTCGATCTATGGCGCGGACCTGGGCGATTCCCTGGAGCGATGTGGAAATACTTTCCATGATTTGTTGGTGACCCTTATCGTATAGTTGTTGTTGTTATTTTAGATCCGATAATGTTATATCAAACATTCTTGTGCTAATTCGAAATAAAATTCTCGAATACGAGTTCAATCGGCGAATAATAGTAATGGATGGTGGCCAATGTGCCCGGAATGCCCGCGGCGACGAGCGCCGCCGCTATGCCTCGCGCCACCCTTCGTTTGCGGCCGGCGGCGCGCAACTCGGCTGGCGTCGCGATATGCGGGATGGTTGCGAGCGGTTGGTATTGAAGCAATTGGGCCAGTTCCGATGGCCTACGCACTGTCCTGTTGAGGATTTCAAGCAGTGCCACAAGGGCGAGGCTGAGCCCGATTCCCGCCGCGCCGCCGATGCCGACGATACGCCGCCGGTTTGGGCCTACAGGCGATTGGGGTGGCGACGCGGGCTCGAGCAGCGAAAGGCGTCCGCCATCGGAGCGTAGCTCGATCTGCTCGCCTATCAGGGCCTCCGCACGCCGTGCGATCGCGGCGTTGTATTGCGTCTGGACATTCAGCCTGTTCCGTTCGAGCGAATTGAGGGCCGTTTCGCTGGCCGGTGTCGCCACGATCGACCGCGTCAGGTCGGCTATGTTTTGCGTGATGGAAGCCTTTTCCTGGCTTATGACCACCAGGCGCTGATCGACGTCCGAAAGCTGAAGATCAAGCCCGGACAGTGCCTTCTTGCTCCCGGAGGTATCCATTGCCTGACTGGACGGCAGACCACGCTGCAACGACGCAATCCGAGCACGCAGTGCTATGATATTGGGGCTCTTTTCGGAAAAGATCGCGAGTTGCTCAGCCAAGGCGCGATTCAGATCCTGAAGCATCTGCTGCTCAGGCGTGACCGGGCCGCTGTCGACCGACAGAGCGCCGGTGGCATAAGCATCCATGAGACTGCTGCGCCTGCTGCGAAGAGCGGCCTCCTCACGCTCGAGCAAAATCAGCCGCTCCTGCTGGCTGATTTGCTGCCGGCGACGGAAATCGAGGCTCTCGGGTAGCGTGTCCTTGTTCTCGCTCTTGAATTTGAGGAGATCGGCCTCAAGTCGGTTCAGGTCGGATCCAAGCCTCGCGACCTCCCGGTCGAAAAACCGCAGCGTGTCGCCGGCGCGGTCTGTGCGCTGGCGCTGATTGCTGCGCAGGATCATTGCCACGAGCTCATTGACGGTCTTTGCCGCCAGCACCGGCTCGCCAGCCGCGAAGCTTACGTCGAAGATGCTCGCTCCCGTATTGGCGCTCAGCGTCTCCAACTGTTCGAAAGTGATGCGGGACCGCATGTCCTCGACGATATCCTCGCTGGAGAGCTCCTCGTCGCCAGACCGCTTCTCGCCCGATAGCTTGTTGCCGTAGAGATCGAGCTTGTCCGCCAGCGCCAGAAGATACTCGCGCGTGGTGATCTGCTGCCGGATGATCTGGAACTGGTCCACGGCATTTGTCGGCACCGTCGAACGCGCCAGGTCCGCTGGAATCTGCGGCGCTTCCACGAGGATCTTGGCGCTGGCCCGATAGACGGGAGGAAGTATGCGCGCGACCAGAACGGAAACCGCCAGCGCCGAGATGGTGATCGCCAGGATGTACGGCAGCCTTCGCCACAAGATCGAAATGTAGAAGCGTACATCCACATCGCGCATCGCAAGGTCACCCGAACTTGGACTTGAGCGGCACCGTGCCAAGTATTCATCTTCAAGCGGTTACGAGGCGGGTGATAGATGATCAATGGGGGGTGACCGAGCGCGCCTCCACCTCCGGTACTAGTTCCTTCGAGTAGGCTCTTTCAACCTATGTCTTACGCTCGGATTCGCGTCTGACGCATGACCTCCCATGTAGAGCTTTCACGGGTTGTATTTGTCGCGGCCGGGACTGCTGCCGCACCGGGCGTGCGCTACGCGCCGGCAAGGGCAGGCCCTTTCCGGAGGTACAAGCCACTGAAAGCGGAAGGGATGCCGGGCATTCTGTCAGGCGAAGGGGCCTTCGCGACCGTCGCCTCCACCGAAAGAGGGTAGGCCATCACCTCGACGGCGGCACTGCAAACCGGCATTCGCCTAACCGTTTCACCCAATCTGCTGCTGCGGCTCGCGCTTCAGGCGACTTCCAAACACCGGCTCGCGCGGTCATGCTGTCAAAGTCGGCTGCTCACCCCTGTCGGGAGGCGCGTCGACCATCGCCATTCCGCTCAACGCACGTAGGGTCACAAATGCACGCTGCTCCACGTCTAAGCGTGGTCATCCCGCATCTCAACGAGCCTGACAATCTGCGTCGCTGCTTGCTTTCTCTCGACGCGCAGCGCGCGGACGGCATTCCCTTCGAGATCATCGTCGTCGACAACGGTTCGGCCGAACGGCCCGATGCCGTCTGCTCGAGTTTTGCCGGGGTATGCCTGGAGTACGAGCTGGTTCCGGGTCCTGGCCCCGCCCGGAACCGGGGTGCAAAAGCGGCCCGATCCGACCTCCTGGCCTTCATCGATGCGGACTGCGTGGCGCAGCATGGCTGGGTGCGCGCGATCGTAGAGTTCCTGGCCGGAAATCCTGATATCGATGTGGTCGGTGGCGACATTGGAGTTCTGATGGCCGATCCGGAACGACCGACATCGATCGAACTCTATGAAAGCATCTACAGCTATCGCGCTCGCCTTTACGTCGAAAGTCACGGCTTTGCCGCAACCGGCAACATGGCGGTTCGAACGCGGGTCTTCCGCTCGGTCGGTCCCTTTGGGGGCATTTCCACGATGGAGGACACGGAATGGGGAAGGCGTGCGACCGCGCTGGGCCATCGGCTGGCCTATCTGCCCGAGGCGAAAGTTCTCACGCCTTCCTGCAGATCTTTCGCGCAACTGGCGCGGCGATGGGACCGACACGTCGCTCACGAGTTCCGGAAGGTTGGTGATAGTCCGACAGCGAAGCTCCGGTGGCTGGCGGGTGGAGTGATGATCGGCGCCTCTCCTCTGATCGAGATGTTCAGAATCCTGGTTTCGGACCGTATCTCGGGCGGCCGCAGCAGACTGTTTGCTCTGGCATGCCTGATCCGAGTCCGGCTTTATCGCGCCGGTTTGATGTTCAACCTGGCGCTCCACCAAAACGCAGCCTCACTGGTTGAGAACTGGAACAGAGAAAAGACCTGAGTCATTTTACGTATTGCTTGCGTGCTACCCCGGATCATCGAGAATATGCGAAAGCAATTCTTGATGTTGCGGCATATTGGTAAAGCGCTATCGCGAAATAACTAGTACTAGAACTAATTGTCTAATGGGTATTTATTGATGTCTCGACAGAAAAAATGTCTAATATTTCTGCAAGGCAGAAATCAATATTATTAACGCAAATAATATACCTCCTAACTCGAATTTATATTTGGGATGGGCAGAGAGATCTGCGCTTGCGGTGAGTTCCACTATCAGTCGTGGAGAGCGCAATGCCGAAAAGTCCCAGGTTATATCCCCATTGGCTTATCGCACCGCCCGCGTCGCACGATTCAGCGGTCGGCCCGCGGCGATCCTATCTTGCGGCCAAGCGTGGTTTCGACATTGCGTTCACATTGATGATCGCGCCATTTGCCCTGGCGATTGTCGCAGTTCTGGTACTTCTCGTTCGCCTGGATGGCGAGAAGGCTTTCTTTCGCCAGGCGCGGCTCGGCAAAGGGGGGCGGGTTTTCCATCTCTGGAAGCTTCGGACCATGGTTCCGGACGCGGAGCAAAGGCTACAGGAATACCTGGATGCCGATCCGCTGGCCCGCATCGAATGGGATCGCACGCAGAAGCTTCAGAACGATCCGCGGGTTACGATGCTTGGCAAATATCTGCGCAAATATTCCGCCGACGAGTTGCCGCAGCTCCTGAATGTCCTTCTTGGCGACATGAGCCTTGTCGGTCCGCGGCCGATGCTGCCGGACCAGCGGTCTCAGTATCCCGGCAGTGCGTACTTCAGCTTGCGTCCGGGGATTACCGGGCTCTGGCAGATCAGCGAGCGCAACATGTCCAGTTTCGCTCAGCGCGCAACATACGACACACGCTATGCTGGCATCATGTCCTTCGGTACGGATCTGTCGATTCTGTCGAGGACTATCTTCGTTGTCCTGCGCGGCACGGGCTTTTGAGTGCCATTCTCGCTAAGGCCCCGGCGTGCCTCTCGTCCAGCGGGTGTCGAACGTGCCCGGGAACGAGTGTCCCGGCCTTATTGCCCTGGTTCGGCTCAGTGATCTGACCAGTTCGTCCCGTCGGTTGCAGGATCGCTGGGAAACAGATCATTGATCTTATAGGCGACTTCCGTCCTGTTCGTCGCCTTGACCTTCTTCATGATGTTGCGGATGTGAACCTTGACGGTGCTTTCCCGCAGGTTGAGTTCATAGGCAATGATCTTGTTTGCCTTGCCACGCCGCAGTGCCTCCACCACTTCGGCCTGACGCGCGGTAAACATGCCGGCCAAAGGGCGCGCGACCGCATTGCCCGACTCGAGCAGCCGACGCATGGCGAATACACTGCTTGCTGGAACGAAGGTCCCGCCGGCTACGGCGAGGTCGATCGCCTCGATACAGACATCGATGCTGACCGAGGAAGGGATATAGCCCTTGGCGCCATACTCGAGCGCCTTCATGATCTGGGCGAGCTCGTCCGTATCAGCCAGCACAATCACCGGCACCGGTTCGAACTCGGAAGCGAGCTTCCTTATTTCCTCGGCAACGGCCGGATCAACGATCTTTCTACCGCCTACATTCAGGAGGATCGAGGACAATGGAGGGTGTAGGTGTCGCTGTCGCCGCCATTCTTCGATCGATCCGAATGCCAGGACACGCATGTCAGCCTTGTGGGACACTATGCTTTGCGCCAGGCATTGGCGATCAAGCGCCCGACTGTCGATAATCACAAGCAAGCGCTCCGGAAAGGAAGGCTGTTCTGTGCCTGTGTCGATATTGTTGTCAACTTGCGTGGGAATGTCGTTTTGTATATCTTTTCCATGGCTAATCAATTTCATAGTTATACGTCTCCCCAATAGCAATCTCGTTCGCAAATTTGTTTGACGTGTTGACATTTAAAGCTTGCGCGAGATCCTACACCGCAGATTTCGACTGAAAACGTGGCAATCTACGCAGCCCTTAAACGAAATTCACTACATAAGCATTGATTGATATTTATAACGTGAACTAACCAAGGGCGCGCGGCCGCTGCCCCCAGGCAGGCCCAAGCCGTCATTCCCAGTCTGCCCTATTCCAATGTAGGTTAAAGACCCCCAAAATCTTATAGTAGACGTACCTCTTTCGACGTACGGATGCATCATCCTCCGGCACGCAATCGGGACGGGGAAATCTCTGCCGCTATCAGGTCCCATTGAGCTCATGGCTGCCTATGGCTCCCTTTGGCGCGTCGTTAAGGTCATTCGATACGTACGACTGATGACCCAGCGCGCCACCTCATCACTAAACTTCAGTGAATAAATATTTAAGTAAAGTCTAATAAAATCTAGACTACTATAGCGATCGTAAGGATGAAACGACCAATTTGGGGTGCTGTGCCTAAAATAAGGAGTATTTTGCACGCATGCAGCGATGAGGTGTGTCTTATTAAATGATACATCCGCAGTATATGGCGCTACGTCGTCTACCACCTTTTAAGCAGACTCGGCCGTAACATCTTCTTATCCAGCAATCCTGTTCGGCCGTGGCATTTCCCGCGACCTGAAACATCGATGAATGACCAATCGTTCGCCGTAACGAGGACTGTCTCAATTTAGATCGGTCCCCGCCGCGGCTGCCTGGCATGAGGTGCCTGTTTGCGGGCGGGCCACAGGCTGGCAGTCCTGTTGTTGACCGCGCCAAAAGGGGACGAACGCTCACCAGAAGCGAGGGGGCGGCGCGGCGCATCCATCAGGACTTCCTCCTCACGGCCCGGCGAAGGTCGGCCAACGATCAAAGGCGCCCTCATTCCGTCGGTCGAGCCCTGTATCTGGGCTTCGAGCGTTCGTATTTGCCCTCGCTTTGCTCCGACACTGCCATGCACATTGTGTCTGTCGACCTGAGACCCGGGAATGTTGAGCATCCAGGCGCCGCTCGCCCACAAGAATATAAACAAGACATAGGTCGCGTTCCAGAAGTGTACGGTCCAGCCAACCAGGAAAAACGCGCCCATCGCAATCAGATATGCCGTCCGGTAGCTGTTCAGTTTCTCGTCAAACCCTTCTTTGATACTTACATGAAATAAAAGTGTAAGATATGAGGACATTATTAAGGCTACCCCAGGAATTCCGTAATATATTGCATGCGTAAGCCAGAACATATCAATGCTTTCGGGCATCCATATTGGTCGATCCCACCTGTTGAAGCCCACTCCGAACAATGGGTGGTTGAGAACGGATGCCGAGCCAAAATTCCAGATTAGTACCCGATAGCCGGCGGAATACGTGTCAAATGAAAAGTGGGTGATAAAGAACTCTGGAACAGATTGATTTGATGCCGCCGCGATGAAGACGTAAACCGTGAGCATTTGCACCCAAAGTATTTTCCACCGGTGAACGTAACTGCGCAGCAACCAATTCCATGCGATCATTAGCGCTTGAAAGATCAACGCCGTCAGCGGACCTGATGAAAGGGCGAGGAAACTCGTTACTGCGACAATCCCGGACTTGGTCCATTTCATGAATGGTTTCTCCTGATAGCCAAGCACCAGGTGCACCAACGCAAGCACACTACCGCAGACAACACCAAACAAAATTGGGTGGTCGAGCGTACCTTGTACACGTCTCAGTCCCCAACGGGGCTCTGTGATGGCAACAGGGTGGGACGGCAATACAGTGGAAAACAATTCAAGCAGGATGTCGCGATCGCTGAGTGCCTCGATGATGGCGAACGGCGCCAGGGCCGCCACGATCAGGAACAGCAGGCGAACTGCACGATAAAAATCGCTTGCGTCACTGATATAGGTGCGGGCGAGCAGGTACGCCCCTGCCGTTTCGATGAAGAGTATTCCTGCCGGCTCGATGGACTGTTGGAAGCCGTGGGCCACCGTGAGGCTGATCGCACCCCAGAAGCAGTAGAGAAAAAGCAGGACGTCCGGCGCCCTGACACGTCCCGCCTTCCCGCCGACCCAGCGCAAGAGGCACGGACCAAGCAATGCAATGAGAACGATCCGGTATGGCGAAAGGGCGAGCGACCCCAGTTTTATCGTCCACGGTAAAAAGAGGCTCAGGAGAAACAAGCGAACTGGCCAAGCCAATTTGCCTTGCATCACGGTGTACGAGCCCCTCCCAACTCGACGCGAGACGCGACTGGGCGACGTGGCGAGGGTCCCTGCGACGGTTATCATGGAGAGCACATCTTACGGTACTGGACTCGGCCGGCGACCCGCTCTTCGGTTGAGCATGGCATCTGTTTATCTGGGCCCATGACTCACCCTGGCTCCCGCGTTCATCGATTAAAGCAAACTCAGTGCCGGCAAGGCGTCCAATCGATGTCGAAAAGGCACAAGAAATTCCGCTGAGAGTTGGAACATCAACTGGCTACCCGCTCACACCCCAGGCTGAAAATGTTGTCTGGGGCTCCAGATGTACCGCTGCATATTCCTCATCGCACACCAGACCAGATTGCGGAAATCCTTGAGGCCAGTGAACCTGATTATTCGCTTTGTAGGATCGTCGTTTAGAGGGGAGGGATACCTCTTTCGGGACTCCACTGACCAGAGGCGGGAAGCGCCGCCTTCACCAATGTTAGTAGAGCATCGGAAAGTTGATGTAGCGCTAGGACATTCCAGCGGACAATGCTGCCACACTTGAGAGAAGTTTAGCTCGAAGCGCCACCCGGATAAAATCTTGCGCGAACGGGACACGATTTTCGGTAAGCATCTGTTCATTTTGCACCCGATGCTGTGATCGAGATCCCGATTAGTCTATCTGAAAAGGAAATATGATTATGTCTTGTACGCACAAATCTGATATCTGTTCTGCATAAGAAAGCTATAATGTCAAGCAAAGTTTCGATTATTCTACCGACATTCAATCGAAGTAGCACTTTGGTTGGCGCGATAAATAGTGTCATCACTCAATCGCACAAGGACCTTGAGCTGATAGTCGTCGACGACGGCTCCACGGAAGACATTGAAAAAGTCGTGCGCAGCATTGCTGACGACCGCATCCGCTACATAAGGCGAGAGTTAAACGGCGGAGCCGCCGCCGCACGAAACACCGGTCTGAAGTACGCCAAGGGCGACTACGTCGCGTTTCAGGACAGCGACGATATCTGGCTGCCTGGAAAGTTGGAAAAACAACTTGCGCTGCTGTGCTCCCTTCCAGCCCACTTTGGGGCAGTGACTGGAGCAAAGATAATCTACGGTAGAGACTCAAGCTTCAACTACGGTCCCACGCGAGTAGCTCTTGCTCCTCCTCCTGACGGGCGTCTTTGTCCCGATGAGGGCCAACTCGAGCGACTTTTGACCGAGAATCGCATCAGCGTTCAGAACACCCTGTTCCGACACAATTGCATGCCGACTCTGGAATGGTTTGACCCCTGCGCGAGGGCCAACGAGGATTGGGAATTTGCGATCAGGTTGGTGCAGCACACAACTGTGTATGAGGACATTGAACCTGTCGTCCTGGGGTTCGTTTCGGCCGACAGTATATCCGCGAATGGTCGCAAACCTATCATCGGGCGGTTGCGCATCCTGCGAAAAAACAGAGCAATCCTTACTACACGGAGAAGGCTGAGATCCCTGATAATGCTCGACGTTGTCCGGTACTTTTATGTAGTGGGTAAGAGAAGGTCTGCCGTCAAATTTCTCCTTGCGGTGATCGGAGATTATCCACCGCACATCAGGTTTGTCTGTTGGGCCTTGGCAAAAAAATTTCGCGATTGGTTCCTCACGCCTTCCTGATGCGAGCGTGGTGCCGCATGCATTCTGGCGTGCCGCCTAGTCGCGGAGGACTGGCGGCCAAATGCCTGACCGAACAGTTGCGAGGACCTCTTGTTCACGAGACGTTTTCGCTCTCTTCTGGAATGGGTCGTGGTTTGCGATTTCGAGCATAAGAGCAAGACGAACTGAGCGCATCGCCTCGATGAGCCGACGTCTTGGCGGTTCGGTGAGGACCTGTCGGTAAATGTCGAGCTGCAGGTTTGCCGCTCGCTGCAGGCCGAAGCGCTTGGTAACCATTTCACGGCCGAACCGGCCAAGGGCAGTCCGCCGCGCCGGATCCTTGATCAGTCCCTCCATCTGCGCCGCAAGTCGGCCGGCGCCGGCGGCTCCATCGGCCAGGCCGTAAAAGCCTTGTCTCAGGAACAGTTCGACTGTTGATGGTTCGAAGATTTCGGAAAAAGCCTGTTCCCCTTGCACGATGAGCGGGCGGGCGATGGCAAGCGCGCGCAGCGCCGAACTCCCCATTCCGATGACCAGATCGGCCGCCGCATAGGCACTGCGCGGGTCCAGATCGGCACCAGGAAGCATCACGATCTCACGTCCATGGCGACGGTTCACTGCGGCTGCCCTCGTCGTCAACGCTTCGCGCGCGGGACCGTCGCCGAGAAGGATGAGCCTCAACGGATATGATCCTGCGAGTATGTCCGCCGCATCGATCGCCCGCACGAGGGCATCCAGCTTGAGATCGATCGCGAGGCGGGACACGGTGACGACAAGGAACTCATTGTCGGTAACGCCGTGCCTGTTGCGGAACCCTTTCCCGTCGACGAGGGGCGTGTCGCGCTCGACATCGATTGGCGGCTCGAGCACCCAGACCTGGCCGCGATGCGTCTTGCGCGCCTCTATGGCAAGATCGGACGTGCCCATGATCAAGGGTACCGAGGCTGGGACATGCGGCATCACCTGCATGCTGAGAACGGTACAAAGCAGGGGAACATTCAAGAGAAGGCCGGCTCCGTAATAGGCGTCGAGGCAGGTCGGCCACTCGTACGCGTGGATCAGGTCGATGCGTTCGCTCCGCGCAAGCGCTGCGATCTGGACTATCCTCGAGGGGGCCGGGCGATATTTCAAAGGCCGCGCCGGCACATAGCGAAGACCGCGCTCCTCGATATACGAGACGAGCGGGCCGGGGATGCCGTAAACAATCACCTCATGACCTGCCTCGGCTACGGCGGCCGCGAGATCGATGGCATTTATCTGGCTGCCGCCGATCGAAAGGTCATGTGGATACACGAGCACGCGCAACGCCTTGGTTCCCGTATCTGCCTGCTTCCGGCAAAGCCGTCCTAGGTCTCTTCGAGACGGCAGAGGAAATGTAGCGCCAGCGTAATGTCGGTCGTCCCACTCACTTCAACCTCTCACTTTGGCCGAAAAAGAATGCCGCAACCCTGATCGCAAACGAGGCGCGTGGCGCGAAATCATCAATGCTCTGTACGTTGCTACGCCTTTCGACGCACTCGGTACTGCATTTTGTTTCCTTTACTGTTGGGCCGAAAAGAATTCTTCTGATTCGCAGAATTAATTGATTTACCTGACGAATTAGAAACCCGGCTAACACGCCGCATCACGGCCGCGGGTTTTAATCAACACGATGAGAAAACAGGGATATTGGCAGCATGATCGCGTCCGATGTCACGCTGCATGATGATGTCGTCATCCATCATCCGGATCTCGTCAATCTGTATGGATGTGCGGTCGGCGCGGGCACGCGGATCGGCACGTTCGTGGAGATTCAGAAGAACGCGGCAATCGGACGGAACTGCAAGATTTCCAGCCACTGCTTCATCTGCGAAGGGGTGACCATCGAGGACGGCGTCTTCATCGGTCACGGGGTCATGTTCACCAACGACATCTATCCACGGGCCGTCAACGCCGACGGGGGGCTCCAGTCGGAGGCCGACTGGACCGTGGTGCCGACACGGGTCAAGCACCGCGCTTCCATCGGCAGCAACGCGACCATTCTGGCCGGCGTCACGATCGGGGAGGCCGCCCAGGTCGGCGCCGGCGCGGTGGTGACCAGGGATGTACCAAGCTTCGCGATCGTTGCCGGCGTACCCGCGCGGATCATCGGACGCGTCAAGGATGCCACGATCGAGACTGCGGAGGCGTGAGATGATCGGCGTTGCTGTCGTCGGCTACGGTTACTGGGGGCCAAACCTCGTGCGCAACTTCTGGGAAGCGCCCGGTGCGCGACTCATCTCTGTATGCGATCTGCGCAAGGATCGATTGGCAACCGTCCAGACCCGTTACCCCGCCGTTGACATCACAGACGATTTTGAAGAGGTCCTCCGCGACCCGCGCGTCGATGCCGTTGCGATCGCCACGCCGGCTGCCGCGCATTTCAAGCTCGCCATGAAGGCGCTGATGGCGGGAAAGCACGTGCTCGTGGAAAAACCGATGGCGGCGACCTCGGACGAGGCACGCCGCATGGTCGAGGAGGCGGCGCGCCGCCGCCTCGTGCTCGCCGTCGACCACACATTCGTGCACACGGGCGCCGTCCGCAAGATGCGGGAGCTTGTCGAAGACGGGCTTGGCGACGTCTACTACTACGATTCAGTCAGGGTCAATCTCGGCCTCTTCCAGCACGACGTCAGCGTTATCTGGGACCTTGCCGTGCACGATCTGTCGATCATGGACTACGTGCTGCCGGAACGGCCCGTAGCGGTGTCGGCCACGGGCATGAGCCATGTTGCCGGCGAACCAGCCAACATCGCCTATCTCAATCTCTTTTTCGACAGCAAGCTGATCGCGCACATCCACGTCAACTGGCTCGCTCCGGTCAAGGTGCGCCGGACGCTGATCGGCGGCAGCAGCAAGATGATCCTCTACGACGACCTGGAGCCCAGCGAGAAGATCAAGGTCTACGACAAGGGGATAACGCTGAACGGCAACCCGCAGAAGAACGGCGAGAAGGTCTACCAGATGCTGGTCGGCTATCGTACCGGCGATATGTACGCCCCCCACCTCGACGTCGCCGAGGCGCTCGGCATCGAACTGCGTCAGTTCATCGATTGCATCGAGCGAAATGAACAGCCGGTTGCCGACGGAAATGCCGGGCTGCGGGTGGTGAAAATCCTCGAGGCCGCCACACAGTCGCTCGCAGAGCGCGGCCGGGTGGTCGAGCTCGAGCATATGAGGCGCATCGCATGATCCCCTTCCTCGATCTCAGGGCGCAGTATGCATCGATCAAGGACGAGGTCGATGCGGCAGCGCTGCGCGTGCTCGCGTCGGCGCAATATGTTCTGGGCGACGAGGTCGCTGAGCTTGAGCGCGAATTCGCGGCCTATTGCGGCGCGCGGCACGCGATCGCCGTCAACACGGGCACGAGCGCCCTTCATCTTGCGCTGCTTGCGCTTGGCATAGGTCCTGGCGACGAAGTCATCACCGTCCCCTTCACGTTCGTCGCCACGGTCTCGGCGATCTGCTACACCGGCGCACTGCCGGTCTTCGTCGACGTCGAGCCGGTGACGCTGACCATGGATGCGACGAAGCTCGAGGCTGCGATCACGCCCCGGACCAGGGCGATCTTGCCGGTTCACCTTTACGGACAAATGGCCGACATGGACGCCATCAAGGCCATTGCGGACCGGCATGGCGTACCCATCATCGAGGACGCCTGCCAGGCCCACGGCGCCGAATACAAAGGCCGCCGTGCCGGAAGCATCGGGGTGTCGGGTTGCTTCAGCTTCTATCCGGGAAAGAACCTGGGTGCCTGCGGCGAAGGCGGCATCGTGGTTACCGGCGATGACAGCCACGCGCGCACGATGCGCATGCTCAGGGACTGGGGCCAGGAAAGCCGGTATCACCACGTGCTCAAGGGCTTCAACTACCGGATGGACGGCATTCAGGGGGCCATCCTGCGCGTGAAGCTCAGGTATCTCGACGCGTGGACTGAAGCACGCCGTGCCCACGCGGCACGCTACTCTGCACTGCTCGCGGGGTCCGACCATGTGAAGGCGCCCCTCGAAATCGCCGGCCGGCGTCACGTCTACCACATCTATGCCGTCCGGTGTCGGGATCGTGAAGCGTTGCAGCACGCGCTTAGCAGCGAGGGCATACAGTACGGCCTGCACTATCCCATTCCGGTGCATCTGCAGAAGGCCCATGCCGACCTCGGTTACGCACCGGGCGATTTTCCGAGATCGGAGGCGGCCGCCCGGTCGGTTCTTTCGCTCCCCATCTATCCGGAAATGACAGCCCGGCAGATCGATGAGGTGGTGTCTGCGGTGGAGCAGGAGGCCCATGTCCACTGAGCGCTCTGCGGGCATCCGAATTGTCCAGGCGGTGCATGGCCGCCGTGAGGCCGTTGCCGATCCGAGCTATCAGGTGGCGCTGGCCGAAGAGCTGAAACAATCCTACGGCGCGGCGGGGCTTGTCGAGCTCTACGGCCGCTTCATCGTTGGCGACGGATTTGTCGACCTGCTGATGCGCAAGGCGATCTGGCAAAGCGTTGCGAAGAGTTGCGGCTGCGGTCTGCAGGTCGGCAGCGGCGCCGGCTTCAAACACCCCGAAACGTTCGAGATCGGCAACAGCGTCTTCATCGGCGCACAGGCCTACATCCAGGGCCGCCACGACGGCAGGTGCGTCATCGGCGACAATGTCTGGATCGGCCCGCAGGCCTTCCTCGACGCGCGCGATCTCGTCATCGAGGAGTTCGTCGGATGGGGGCCGGGTGCCAAGATTCTTGGATCGAGCCACACCGGCATTCCCGTCGATGTGCCGATCATCAGAACCGACCTCGAAATCAAGCCGGTTCGCATTGGCGCCTGGGCCGATATCGGGACCAATGCGACGATCCTGCCTGGCGTGACGATCGGTCAAGGCGCGCTCGTCGGGGCGGGCGCGGTGGTGCTCTCGGACGTCGAGCCCTTCGCCGTCGTTGCGGGCGTACCGGCGAAATTCCTGCGCTGGCGAACGGATTGCTCACCAGCGTCGGCGAAACCATAAGAGATGAGGCGGGCAATGAAGGACAAGCGGATTCTAATCACGGGTGGTGCCGGCCTCATAGGCTCGCATATTGCCGACCTCGTCGCACTCGAGCGGCCACGGGAAATCCGGATCCTCGACAATTTCGTACGCGGCCGGCGCGAAAATCTCCGTAGGGCGGCGAGTATCGGCCCGCTCAGGATCATCGAAGGCGACATCAGGGACCGTGCCCTGCTGGCGAGTGCGCTCGAAGGCGTCGACATCGTCTTCCATCAGGCGGCCATTCGCATCACCCAATGCGCGGAGGAGCCGAGGCTCGCTTTCGATGTCCTTGCGCGCGGCACGTTCGATGTTCTCGAAGCGGCGGTCAGCGCTGGCGTGTCGAAGGTGGTCGCAGCCTCTTCCGCCTCGGTGCTCGGGCTCGCCGAGAGCTTCCCGACAACCGAGGACCATCACCCCTACAACAATCGGACTATCTACGGCGCGGCCAAGGCATTCAACGAGGGGCTCCTGCGCAGTTTCTCCGAGATGTACGGGCTCAACTATGTCGCGCTCCGTTATTTCAATGTCTATGGCCCGCGCATGGATGTCCACGGCGTCTATACGGAGGTGCTGATCCGGTGGATGGAGCGCATCGCCAGCGGCCGGCCGCCGATCATCTTCGGCGATGACAGCCAGACTTTGGATTTCGTGCACGTGCGCGATATCGCACGCGCCAATCTCATGGCCGCAAGGTCGGATGTCACCGACGAGGTCTTCAACGTTGCGAGCGGTACGGAGACGAGCCTCCGGGAGCTGGCGCTGCTTCTGGCCCGCATCATGGGAGCCTCGCTTGAGCCGCAACTCGAACCGGCGCGCAAAGTGAACGCGGTCACACGCCGGCTTGCGGATACAAGCAAGGCCGAGCGGCTGCTGGGGTTCAAGACAGAGATCACGCTCGAGGAGGGACTGCGCGATCTCGTTGCCTGGTGGCGGCGCGAGCGGGCGTCGACAGGGGGAGAAGCGGCATGAGCGAGGCACCTCGCCAGATCCCGGTCGCCAGACCCGTTCTCGATGAACGGGAAGTCGAGGCGGTTCGGCGGGTCATCCTTTCAGGATGGGTGACGCAAGGCCCGGAGGTTGCAGCGTTCGAACGCGAGTTCGCGGCCTTCGTTGGGGCGCCCCATGCCTGTGCGGTCTCGAACTGCACGACGGCGCTTCATCTGGCCCTGCGTTGCGTCGGCGTCGGCGTCGGCGACGAAGTGATCACGGTCAGCCATTCCTTCATCGCGACGGCGAACGCCATCCGGTATTGCGGGGCGCTACCGGTCTTCGTCGACATCGAGGCCGGCGGCTACAACATGGATCCCGACCTCATCGAGGCCGCAATCACGCCGCGCACCAGGGCAATCCTCTGCGTGCACCAGCTCGGCATGCCTTGCGATCTTCGCCGCATCGTGGATATCGGCAAACGACACGCCATTCCGGTTATCGAGGATGCCGCTTGCGCCGCCGGAAGTGAGATACTCTGGGATGGGCAGTGGCAAAGAATCGGTCGGCCGCACGGGGACATCGCGTGCTTCTCATTCCATCCGCGCAAGGTGGTTACCACCGGCGATGGCGGTATGCTGACCACGGCAAGCGATGAATACGACCGAAAATTCCGGTTGTGGCGCCAGCACAGCATGAGTGTGCCGGATACCGTCCGACACGGCGCGAAACAGGTGATCTCAGAGGACTATCGGGAAATCGGCTACAACTACCGCATGACCGACGTCCAGGCGGCGATCGGCCGCGAGCAGTTGAAGCGGCTTCCAGCTCTCGTCAAGCGGCGAAGGGCACTCGCCAGCCAATATACCAGGCGCCTTTCCGGCGTTGCGGGATTGCAGACGCCGGTTGAGCCTCACTGGGCCCGGAGCAATTGGCAGAGCTATTGCGTGACATTGCCCGGCTGGATCGACCAGCGGCAGACGATGCAGGCCCTGCTCAATTGCGGCATCTCGACCCGCCGCGGCGTCATGAACATCCACCTGGAGGAAGCCTACGCCGGGAGCGACACGCACAGGGCCGCAACCAGCCTGGCGCAAAGCGTCGCCGCACAGCAGCGATCGGTGATCTTGCCGTTCTTCACGCAGATGACCGGCGCCGACATAGCGCGGGTCGTCGAGGAGCTCCTTTCCGTTCCGGCAATCGCCGAACCCGCAGCGCTGCGAGCGGTATGACGCCATCGCTTGTTCCCCTTGCTTGGCGAGGTTAGGCGGATCTCGAGCGCCAGGCTCGCATGGCCGCGGGCAATGAAGCGAGCGGCACGAGTTCGATCAGCCTCCGAAGCGCATAAGCTCCGCTCAGCGTCGCTGTCATGAGGCCGAGAATAGCTGCCGGCCACGGCGGCAGTACGAGGAGGGCGCCGAAGACGAGCCCTGACGCCGGCAGGAAGATGAGGGCGAGCCTACGATTGGCGCTGGACCAGCGAAAGCCCGAGAGCTGCCGAACGATCGCGTAGATCAGGAGGCCATGCCAGACATAAAGGCCGAAAAACGCGGCGGCTGCTCCGGCTGAGCCGAACGCGCCGACGAGGAGCCATGCGAGACCGACATGGACCAGGGTCGCCGCGACCTCCACCCAGAAAAAGACCTTTTTCGCGCCCTTGGCGAGGACGATGAAACCCATGGGCCACGCAATGACACGCAGCATCATGCCGAGGCAGATCCAGCGAAGCATGTCCACCGCGGCATAGAACTCGGGCGAATAAAGCAGCCTTATGACCAGCGGGGCAGCGGTCAGCGTGGCGATGAGGCCGGGGCCAGCGACAAGCATGCTGATCTGCGCCTGCTCGTTGACGAGACGATTGCATTCGGCATCGTCTTGCGCGACCGCGGTCAGGCGCGGATAGAAGTCGGTGCCCATCGCCTGCAGGACGAAACTGGCGTAGAAGCCCCCAAGAGTCCAGGCTGCCTGGTACAGCCCCGCTGCCGCGACGCCTTCCGCTTTCATCACGATGAGGCGGATCGCATAGGCCGCGCCGAGTGTCAGGAATCCACTGGCCATGAAGACGACGCCGAGTTTCAAGAGGGCGGCGGTTTCCTCGCGGACCTGACGCACGGGCATGGGAGGCGTGCGGAGGCGTATCTGCCTGCGATACCACCAGGAGGTCGCGAGCGTGGTAGCGGCAGCAGCGACGAGCGAAGGCACGATCCCCGAGGTGCCGAAGAGATAAATCAGCGGGATGCTGATTACGGTGCTGAAAAACGCCGCAAGGACATTGATGCGGGCAAGACTGGCAATGTCTCGCATGCCTTGGATCAAGGCTGTCTGGCCGTCTGAAAGCAGGCGGAACAGGATTGCTGCGGAAAGCAAAGCGACGCCGCTGGCGTAGCCGGGACCTCCGAAGGTGAAATCGGCGACGGGATAAGCAACTGCTGCCAGAAGCAGGGCGCCGAGAAGTCCGAGCACGAGCGATGTCCGCTTGAGCACGGTCGCCGTTCGGGCAATCCGGTCCGCGTCGCCGCTGCCGACCGCTTCGGCGATCTGGCGTACGCCGCTTGCCTGGATCCCGAGTCCGGCGAGCGCGTAGGCGATATCGGCGATGGAACTGTAAAGGCCGATCAATCCTACGCCGGCCGGCCCCAGGAGCAGGGCCATTGCCTTGTTGCGAATGATGGAAAATAGGACGTTGATGACGGACGAGCCGCCGATCAGGGCGGTCGACTTGAGGATCTGGCTGTAGCTCGATCCACGGTCAGGGCTCGCGCGCGCTTCCATTGATGTCATTCGCCTCACACCTGCGGTTGGCCCTCAGGGATTTTCGGCCATTGGCCAGCACGGAGAAGCCGCCGGACGACTGTTTCCGCGCTCGTTTGCCAGGCGGGCAGGCGCCGTCCGAAAGTTTTCTCGAACTTCTCCGTGCAAAGGCGCGAGTCCGCTGGGCGCCGGGCTCTTGTCGGGTAGTCGGCGCTGGCAATGTCCTGCACGGTCGCGGATGGGCCGCCATTTGCGCGGCTGACGGCTAGAATGTGCCGCGCGAAACCCGACCAGTTGGTCTCGCCGGTTCCCGCAAGGTGATAGAGGCCGAATCGATCTCTTTGTGGCTGTCTGGCGATCTCCAGTATCGCGGTTGCCAAATCCAGTGCCGACGTCGGATTGCCGTATTGGTCGGAGACGACCGTCAGAGTGTCTCGGCTTTCGGCAAGCCTCAGCATCGTTTTGACGAAGTTGTTGCCAAAGGGACTGTAGACCCAGCTTGTCCGCAAGATGATGTGGCGAGGCGTTATGCTTGCCACCGCCCGCTCGCCTTCGAGCTTGGTCGCGCCATAGAAAGTGCCAGGTCTCGTCTCGTCGTCTTCCCTGTGCGGACCGCGACCGTCGCCAGAAAAGACGTAGTCGGTCGACAGGTGGATGATGGGTACGCCGAGTTTTGCCGCTGCCTCGGCAATGCACGCGGCGCCCACCACGTTGACGGCATGAGCGAGCGCAGGCTCGTCCTCCGCGCGATCGACGGCCGTGTAGGCGGCGGCCGAGATGACAACGTCAGGTCTTGCCGCAACGATCGCCTCCCGCATCGGGACCGGCTGCGTGAGGTCGAACTCGGGGCGGCCGACGGCGATCAGTTCGATGTCGCGCAGTGGCGCCGCAAGCTCGATCAGGCTGCTTGCGAGCTGCCCGGTTGTACCGGTGACGAGCACTTTCATCGCGCCACCACCGACTTGCCGAGGCGCTCCCCCCGATAGCTGCGCTCGCGGATCGGCTGCCACCACCAGCCGTTGTCCAGGTACCAGTCGATCGTCCGCGCCAGTCCCGTTTCGAAGCTTTCCAGCGGTCGCCAGCCGAGTTCGCGCTCGATCTTGGCCGTGTTCATGGCGTAACGGCGGTCGTGACCTGGCCGATCGTCCACGAATGCGATGAGGTCGCGATAACTCTTCCGGTTTCGGCGCGGTCTCTTACGGTCGAGGATATCGCATATCGTCTCCACGACGGAGAGATTGGTGCGCTCGGAGCCTCCGCCGATATTGTAGCTTTCGCCGGTGGCACCTTGGGCAGCTACCAGCTCCAGCGCTCGCGCGTGGTCGTCGACATATAGCCAGTCGCGAACATTCGCGCCGGTGCCATAGATGGGCAGCGGCTTCTCCTCCAATGCGTTGAGAATGATCAGGGGCACCAGCTTCTCCGGGAAATGATACGGACCATAGTTGTTCGAGCAGTTGGTGATAACGACCGGCAGGCCAAAGGTGTGGTGCCAGGCGCGGACGAGATGATCGGATGCCGCCTTCGAGGCGGAATAGGGCGAGGATGGAGCATAGGGGGTATCTTCGTCAAAGGCACCGTCATCGAAAGGAAGGTCGCCGAATACCTCGTCGGTGGACACATGGTGGAAGCGGAACCGCTCGGCCGCCTCTTCGGGAAGGCTGCGCCAGAATTTCAGCGCGGCCTGGAGCAGCCTGAACGTACCGAGGATATTGGTCTCGATGAATGAGCCAGGTCCATCGATCGAGCGGTCGACATGCGTCTCTGCAGCAAGATGCATGATGCGGTCGATTTTTTCTGCGTGCAGGATGCCGGCCACGGCCTCTTCGTTGCAGATATCGCCGCGGATGAAGCGGTAGTTGGGAAAGTTCTCGATTTGTCGGAGCGAGGCCGGATTGCCGGCATAAGTCAGCTTGTCGAGGTTGATCACGCGCTTGCTTGGGTCGGCCACAAGATGGCGGCAAAGCGCGGAACCGATGAACCCGGCACCGCCGGTGACGAGGATGTTCATGGACGCTCTTCTCCCGCAGCGAATTCGAACACCTCGGCCTGCCGCAGCTGTGGAGCCGTCCGATCCTTCTCGGACAGTTGCAGTTCCGCAAGGGGCAGCGGCCAGGCTATCGCGATGTCAGGGTCGTCGAAACGGATCGCGCGATCATGGGCGGGCGAATAGGGATTTGTGACCTTGTAGACCACCTCCGTGTCCGGCTCGAGTGTCAGAAAGCCGTGCGCGAAGCCCTTGGGAACCAGGAGCTGATTCCATCGGCGGGCTGAAATCTCGATGGCGACCCATCTCGCGAAGCTGGGTGATCCTCGACGGATATCGACTGCGACATCGAAAATGGCACCTTTGACCACCCTCACCAGTTTGTCCTGCGCGTAGGGCGGAAGCTGGTAGTGAAGGCCCCGCAGGACGCCACGCGAAGCGGAATAGGAGTGGTTGTCCTGGACGAAATCCAGCGCGATGCCGTGTTCGGCGAATTGCCGGGCGTTCCAGGTTTCCGAAAAGAAGCCGCGTTCGTCTCCCATCTTGCGCGGCACAATCTCGAGGACCCCGTCAAGGTCGAGCGATCTGACCTCAAGACTCATGCGGCGTACTCCTCCACGAGGCGTCGAAGGTAGGAGGCGTAAGCAGTCCTCCCGAGCACGCTGGCGCGTCTCAGCACGTCCTCGGGCCCGAGCCAGCCCATATCGAGCGCGATCTCTTCCGGACAGGCTATCTGGACGCCCTGTCTGCGTTCGACCGTTCGCACGAACGATGAGGCATCATGCAGGCTGTCATAGGTGCCGGTGTCGAGCCAGGCATAGCCGCGTCCGAGCTGGCAGACGTGCAATTGTTCCCGTGCGAGATAGATGTTGTTGACCGTGGTGATTTCGAGTTCGCCTCGCGCCGATGGCTTGATCGAAGCGGCAATGTCCGCGACGTCGTTGTCGTAGAAATAGAGGCCGGTCACCGCCCAGTTGGATTTCGGCCTTGCCGGTTTCTCCTCGATCGTCTTCGCCTTGCCTGTCCTCTGGTCGAAGGTAACGACGCCGTAGCGCTCCGGGTCGTCGACGCGATAGGCAAACACGGAGGCGCCCGTTTCACGGGATGCGGCCTGCCGGCAGACATTCGGCAGGCCGTTGCCGAAGAAGATATTGTCGCCGAGGATCATCGCGACATTGCCGTTGCCGATGAACTCGCGGCCGATGATAAAGGCCTCGGCAAGCCCGTTGGGGTGCGGCTGTTCGGCATAGGAGAGGCTCAGCCCGAAGGCAGAACCATCGCCGAGGAGCGCCTCGAAGCAGGGCAGGTCGCGCGGCGTGGAGATGATGAGAATTTCGCGTAGGCCGGTCAGCATCAACACGCTCAGCGGATAGTAAACCATTGGCTTATCATAGATCGGCAGGATCTGCTTGGAGACCGCAATCGTGAGCGGGTAGAGGCGGGTGCCACTTCCTCCCGCCAGGATGATCCCCTTCATTTTGCCTCCCCCTTGAAACTGCAGTGGTTGCGTGCAACTGCGGCCAGCGGTGATCGAAACGAGACCTTGTCCACGCGGGTCATTGGCTGGCCTGACCGGGTTGCGGGTCCATTGAACGGGTCAGAGGCGGCTCGGACATTCTAGGCATCCGTCGAGCGACGACCTTGACGACGTCTCCCGGCATCAGCGCTGTCGTCTCCGACGCTGGAACCTCACCGATTTTGCCATCGCCTCGGCGGATAATGGCGAAGCTGGTTGCCGCTCCACCGCGCGGCTCGGGATCCCCAGTGGACGAAAGCCTGTCGAACAACAGCCTCTCCATGGTGGCACGCTTCAGTTTCAGTTGTTCGAGCGTCGCTTGCTCCGATTGCAGTTCGCTGGCGATCTCGGCCTGGCGATTGTCGTAAAGCCCCTCGAGGTTTCGTGTCGTTTCACTGATATTCTGCCGCGCCCGCATGATCGCGGTCACGAAATCCAGGCGATTGGCGCGATCGTTGGCAAGCGCGCGCTCCAGGTCCGACTGTCGCGATGCGACGGCGACGCCTCGTTCGACGAGGGTTTTCACGCCTTTAAGCTCTCGCTCCACGGTCTCGATGCTGGCTTCCGCGGCTTTCACCTTCTCTTCGAGGACTCGGATTTCCTGGTTGAGGAGATCGCGCAGTTCGGACAGCGATTTCGATTGCCGGGCAACCACGTTTGCACGTGTCGAAAAGATGATCCGTTCCTGGTTCTGGATCGCTGCGACCAGCGCAGTGTCGGCGTTCAGAGGCTGGGCGAAGGCTATTTCCTCTGCACCCGACATTTCCGCCTGCAGCCGCGCTATTCTCGCGTTGCTGCGCAGCTGTGCGTTGTCAATTCCCCGCAGCTCGCCGATGAGCGTGATATTGTCCTGCGGAGGCCCGGAACTGGTCTCGCGGAGCTCACCGCCACTCATGGCCAAGGCCTGCAGCACGGTCAGCCCGGGGCGGAACTTGTATTCTCCTGGTGTCGTCACGTCTCCGACAACATAGACTGGCGGGTATTCGACGATCTCGACGGTCGTCTCCGGTGCCTCGACCAGCCCGATCTTGGCCTGCAGGCGTTTGGCGATTTCGGCAGCAAGCTGAGCCTTGTCGAGGTTGCCGACGGTCACGGTGCCGATGACCGGCACCGAGATGGCACCCGCTTCGGACACAACGAATTCTCCGCCGAGCGCCCATGGCACATATTCGCCCTTGGTCGGCATCCACTGCATGATCGTCAGGCGTATTTTCGTCCGAGGCGCAAGTTCGGGCGCATCGGCCCAGGCAGGTGTCGACACGGCGCCGACGATGGTGAGCGCAGCCGCAAGGGAAAAGTTTCGGAGGAAAATGCTGCAAATGCGGCAGGATGCTCGCATGTATTTCTCCAACCTGCAAAGCAGTGTCCTCGTCACACCCTCAAGCGGAGAAGAACGCTTCTCCGACAAGCTTATCGTCGCGTGAGTCGCGTAACGCGCATGTCTGCAAGATTGCGACGCTGCAATGGCAAGTGTGCAAATTTCTCCGAATATTTGAAAGAGGAAGCCCCGTGGTTCGGCTTCATCAATATTGGTGAAACGGTGAAGCGGCCGTTTTATCCCAAACAAAGGGGCGTTGCAGTCGTTCTCCCTTGTTCGACATTAGGATGATGAGCGCAAAGTACAGGCAGAAGAGTATTGTTGACCCTATCAATAGATCGAGGGTGATGGTCCCAACGGCCTAGTTCCTTCGGATAGGGCAGGCGGAAACACGTTTTGTTCCGGGACGTCCTTCTAGGCATGCCTCAACCCTTTGGCGCCGTCGCGACCGCGGCTCGTGTGAGCTAAGGTTACCTTGCGGCAGACTTGCGGTTTGCTCTCCTCGGCAAGCACCTTGCCGATCGACGCATTCCGCGGAGAGGGACGTGCTTGATGAGCAGGGGCAATTGCGACGGCGTCGGCATAGCGAGAGAGACCGCGACTGAGCGCCGGCGCGAACCACAACGCGTCATCCTGATCATAGCCAATGCCGGGACAATCTCGGAGAGGCTGATCCATGCTCTCGAAAGGGAATTTCCATGGGTCGTTGTCGAACAGGTCGAGGATGTCGGCGCGGCTTTCAGCCTCTTTTCCCATCCCGTATCGCTCATCCTCATCGATATCGCACTGATAAGCGAGGCCGAAGAGAGGTCGTCCGAACTTCTCCATGTCCACCCTCAAGCTCTTACCGCCGTCATCGAACCTCATGACCAGAGCCTGGACGCGTGCCTTATCAAGCTCCAGAACTCGCCATTGGTCCGCAGTGTCCTTCCCATGAACCTCAGACTCGATCTGTGGCTGTCGGTAATCAGGCTGATGCTCTCAGGCGGCGAGTACCTTCCACCCGGATTGATCCTGCGGGCGCGGAAGAATGGCCATAGTGCCGACCTGCCTTCCGGCAATGGCGGTATGTCGCCTCGGCCTCGAAGCGAAGAGGCGCGTTTCGCGGAGTTGACCGCTCGCGAAATGCAGATCCTTGAAATGGTCGCCCGCGGTCTGCAAAACAAGCTGATTGCCGCGGAGTTTCGCCTGTCCGAACACACGGTGAAGATTCACCTGCACAACATCATAACGAAACTCGGCGCACACAACAGAACGGAAGCGGCTGCGCGGTTCCGCAGTTTGAAGGAGCGCCACTGATCGCTGATCGTCCATTTACCGGCCTCTTACAGCTCAAGGCTGCGAGCTTGGCATTGAGCGCGATCGACTCCATCTGTTTCCTGGATTTTCCCCGTCGTCACCCATCGCTGCTTGATCGGGCCTGCCATCAGCTTCTGTCCGGCTTCTGCGAGCGGGGCAGAGAGAGGCGGCGTCGGCGCGCAGCCTTCCATGACGGACCCCGGTACGAGGGTGCGGCGGGGTCTCACTGCGCTGGAAAAATTTGAAAGTCTTTCGCCTGTAGCGTCGGAATGGGTGGCTAGCGATCATTCGCGCGAAGACGCACAATGACTTCGCTCCGAATGAGGCAAGCGTTACGCCCATCCGGTGCGGGCCGAAGGGCCGAGTTGACCACCCGACGTCTTGAATTCCGGGACTGGTCAAAAATCAAAATGGTCGGGAAGTTGGAGGAGCATCTGCCCGGTCTCTGTCGTTCGGCTGCGTCGTGATGGCGTCTGCCAAGGGAGGAAAAATGTTTGAACGACTATTCAAACTGAAAGAGCATGGGACGACTGCCCGCACCGAGGTGGTTGCCGGGCTGACGACATTCCTGACGATGTCGTACATCATCTTCGTGAACCCCGACATTCTGTCGACGACCGGAATGGATCGCGATGCGATCTTCGTCGCGACCTGTCTTGCCGCCGCACTAGGCTCTGTCGTCATGGCCCTCGTCGCCAATTGGCCGATCGGCATGGCGCCGGGCATGGGGCTCAACGCCTTCTTTGCCTTCACCGTCGTCGCCGCCCTCGGCTTCACCTGGCAGCAGGCGCTCGGAGCGGTGTTCATCTCCGGCCTCATTTTCCTGCTGCTGACGGTCACGGGCGTGCGAAGCTGGCTGATCGCCGGCATCCCGCATTCGCTGCGCAGCGCGATTGCGACCGGTATCGGCCTGTTCCTCGGCATCATCGCGCTTAAGAACGCCGGTATCGTCGTCGATAATCCCGCAACGCTCGTCGGCCTCGGCGACCTCAAGCAGACCGGGCCCTTGCTCGCGATCCTCGGCTTCTTCGTCATCGCCGTGCTGGATTCGCTAAAGATCCGCGGCGCGATCCTGATCGGCATCCTCGTCGTCACTGTCCTGTCGATGCTGCTCGGCGTCAGCGAGTTCAAGGGTATCGTTTCGGCGCCGCCGAGCATCGCCCCGACGTTCCTGCAGCTCGACATCGTGGGCGCGCTGCATGGCGGCCTGCTCCATGTCATCCTCGTCTTCGTGCTTGTCGAAGTGTTCGACGCGACCGGCACGCTGATCGGCGTCGCCAAGCGCGCGAAGCTGGTCGAGGAGGGCAAGCCCAACCGTCTTGGCCGCGCTCTGCTTGCCGACAGCTCGGCGATCATCGCTGGCTCGCTGATGGGCACGAGCAGCACCACGGCCTATGTGGAGAGCGCGTCCGGCGTCCAGGCCGGCGGCCGCACCGGCCTCACCGCGCTGACCATTGCGGTGCTTTTCCTCGCGGCTCTGTTCATCTCGCCGCTCGCCGCTGCGGTTCCGTCCTATGCAACGGCGCCCGCGCTGCTCTATGTGGCGGGCCTGATGATGCGCGAACTCACCGAAGTGGAATGGGATGACCTGACCGAAGCGGCACCGGCAGCCCTGACGGCGATCGCCATGCCCTTCACCTATTCGATCGCCAACGGTCTTGCCTTCGGCTTCGTGAGCTACGTCGTGCTCAAGGTATGCACCGGCAAGTGGAGCGTCATCCACCCGGCGACACAGATCGTGGCAGCGCTGTTCGTCGTTCGCTTCGCATTCTTCGGCAGCTGATCGGTTGACGTCGGGGCGGAAAGCTCCGGCAGGACGTCCGTTTCTCATCTTGAACACACTGGCATCAGCCGGATCTGCTCTCCTGCAGGTCCGGCTTTTCCTTTGTTCAATGCTCACAGTACCAAGCTGGTTTGAGACGGCACGGCGTCTCTCCCGCCCACGTTCCCGCGAGCGGCAACGGAGACGTTCAAACTTGTCCGATAGTTGTAAAAATATGTTGCCTTCGCCGCAGGTTCTGCCATGATTTGAAAGGAAAAAATTGGCGCGAATCCGCGCTCATCTTTTGAGAATTTGTAAAATTGGACGCCGCATGGATGTTGTGCAGAACAGGCTGCTGATCGTCGCCGATGACCTCACCGGCGCGCTCGACACGGCGGCGCCTTTCGCGGTCCATGGATTTTCGGTCGACGTGGTCGCAGACCAGAGCGCGCTCTGCGAGGCGATCGCGGGTGGCTCCGATGTGGTCGCGGTGACCACGCGCAGCCGCGAGATCGAACCGGACGAGGCGGCGCGACGCGTCCGCCTCGCGCAACAGGCGATGACGCCCGGCATGAGACTTTTCAAGAAGGTCGACTCGCGGCTGAAGGGCAACGTCGAGGCGGAGCTTTCCGTCCTGGATTTTGCGAAGGCCGTCGTCTTGCCAGCAATCCCGGAATTCGGCCGGGTCGTCCGCAATGGCCAGATCTGTGGCTTCGGGGTCGATCAACCGATCTCCATCGCTACGCGTCTGGGTGCCATCGCCGATCGCGCCGTCATTCCGGACACGGAGACGGTCGAGGAGATGCGGGCCGCCGTCGATGCCATTGCTCCGGACGATCTTCCTGTCGGTGCCCTGTCGCTCGCCAATGCGTTGGCAAGTAGAACCGACAGGCGACGCGCTGGGCCTTTTGCCGCGCGGGAAGGGCGGTTGCTGATGGCAATCGGCTCCCGGGATCCGATAACGGTATCGCAGGTCGAGGAGTTGCGGCGAGCCGTGCCGGATCTCCTCTATCGCGCAGCACCGGCAGGGCGAGTGCAGCAGGCCGTTCACGGATACGAACGCGCTGACGACGTGACCTTGATACAGGCGGTGGAAGGCGTATCGCCAGCCCGGGCACTGGACGTGGCAGCGGCGCTCGCGGAATCCGTGGTGGCCTTCTGCGGCGAATGCCGGACGATGCTGCTCTCGGGCGGAGCGACGGCGGAGGCCTATTTCGACCGCCAGGGCATTCGGATACTTCGCCTGGTCGGGGAGGTGCTGCCGGGCCTGCCGGTTGCCGAGCACGGCGGCCAATTCTACATTACCAAATCGGGCGGCTTTGGGGATTCCGACACGCTTTGCAGGGTCGTCCGCGCCATGACGAGGAAAGAGGTATTGGCCTGATGCGCGCCGGAGAGCAGCTTTCGCACCGCAAGAGCCTGAGCGAGGTCGTCTTCGAACGGCTGCAGCACGCGATCAAATCAGGGGCCTATCAGAGCGATGAGCGTCTGCCGACCGAGCACGAGCTGGCCGCGGAGTTTCAGGTCTCCCGACCGGTCGTTCGTGACGCCCTGAAAAGGCTTCGCGATCAAGGCCTTGTCTATTCGCGGCAAGGCGCCGGCAGTTTCGTTCGAATCCAGGGATTGCGGCAGCCGCTTGGCTTCGGGCCGCTCGAAAACATCGCCGACCTGCAGAACTGCTACGAGTTCCGCATGACGATGGAACCCGAGGCGGCGGCACTCGCGGCCGAGCGGCACAGCGAAACGCAGATCCGAGTGATCAGGCTTGCGCTTGAAACCTTGCAGGATGCGACCAACCGGCACCGTCACCGGGAGGATGCCGACTTCATGTTCCATCTGGCGATCGCGCAGGCGTCGGGAAACAATTACTTCTCGACCGCCATGGAAGCGCTCAAGGAACACATCGCGATCGGCATGCAGTTCCATGGCCTGTCACTGAAAAACTCCGTCGCCGGCCTGCGCCATGTCTATGACGAGCACGCGGCGATCTACGAAGCCATTCGAGACCGGAAATCAAACCAGGCACGCGAGCTCATGCGTGAGCATCTCCGCGGCTCCCGCGATCGGCTTTTCGAGGGTCGGCGGCCAGAACTCACTTAGGACGGTTGATCTTCCACCCCTCGCAATATGCGGATGCGGTTCCGTCCCGCCTCCCGCGGAAGTCGCTTCACAACGAACCGCGAGGGCAGATGTCGCACAGATAGGTCAGGCACGGCATACATGCCCGCCGGCGTCTGTCGCCGGCAGGCCGTTGAGAATAAGTGCGCCATCACGCCATCTATGGCGCCAATTCATCTTGCCGGAGTGCAAGCCGGCGGCCCTTCAGAGCGTGGCCCGATAGATGCCGAGCACATCGCTCGCCGACATGTCGCGCGGATTGTTGTCCATCAATCTGCGAATGGCGTGGGCTTCGCCTGCCCAACTCTCCAAAGCGGCAGGATCGGCCCCGTGCGCTGACAGCCGCATTTCGACGCCGAGACCTTCGCAGAAGCGATAGGCAGCGTTCAGAACCTGGGTTTCGTCCTCGAAGGCCGGAAGACCGAGCGCCTTCAGGATTTCCGCCGTCTTCTCCTTGCGCACCGGCGCGTTATAGGCAAGCACATGCGGGAAGATGATGGCGTTCGCCAGTCCGTGCGGCAGTCCAAGACGTGTGCCGAGCGGATAGGCGAGTGCGTGGCCGGCTGCCGTGTTAACCGGGCCGAGGCAAATACCGCCGTAGTAGGAGGCGAGCATCATGCCGGCGCGCGCTTCCGTGTCGCGGCCATTCTCCACGGCCCGCGCGAGATATTTGCCGACGAGGCGAATGCCCATGCGGGCATAGCCGTCGATGAGGTCATGGGCGCGGATATTGGTGAAGGCCTCCACGCAGTGCGCCATGGCGTCGATGCCGGTAGCAGCCGTCACCGCCGGCGGCACGGACCAGGTCAATTCCGGATCGAGGATGGCGATATCCGCAAGCAGGTGCGGGCTTTCCACCGCCTTCTTGGAATGCGTAACGCTGTCGGTGATCAGCGCGCGGATGCCGGCTTCGGATCCTGTGCCGGCCGTGGTCGGTACCTGCGCCAGCCGCGTCCGGCGGCCTTCGACCTTGTCCGGTCCGACAACGTCGTCAAGCGATTGGGAGCCATCCCACAGGGCGGCGACGAGCTTGGCGACGTCCAGCACCGAGCCGCCGCCGAGCCCGACGACAAGGTCGGGCCGCAAGGCACGGGCCGCCTCCAGGGCACCGGTAAGCGCCCTGTCGTCCGGTTCGGCGGGAACGTCGGAAAAGATCGACGCCTTGTTGCCGAGACCGAGCCTTTCCGCAAAGCCGATCGTGTGTTCCGACGCGATGATCAGCACGCGCTGGGCGCGCTCGGCCAGGGCACCGAGCCTAGCCGAGGCGCCCGCGCCGATCTCGAGGCGCTTCGGTTGATGAAGCGTAATCGGTCTCGCCATACCGTCCATGATTGCCCCTCACGCCTCTTCCAGCTCAGCCATGCGCGCCCACACCGCCTCGCGTTCCGCGTCGGTCAATTCCACGAGCGGGGGATTGACGCGCAGCCAGCCATTGTCACCGCGCCGGCGCGCAACCATTGCCTTGACGGTCGGGAGCTGGACATAGGCATTGGTGAGTTCGCGCCAGGCGACGATCTTCTCTTGCGCGGCCTTCACCCCAGACTCCCTGCCGGCGACGTTCCAGTTGTCGAAGACGAGGCGGAGATCGCCAGCCACCAGGTTCGAGCTTGCCGTGATGCAACCGGCGCCGCCGGCTTGTAGCAATGGCAGCAGCAGCGGGTCGGCGCCAGCCAGAACACCGAAGTCCGGGAAGGCCCTGACCATGGCCTTCATGTTTTCGAGATCGCCCGAACTGTCCTTGATGCCGACGACAATGCCCGGGAAATTCTCGCGAAGACGGCCGATGACTTCATGCGGGATCGCCACGCCGGAAACCTGCGGAATGTGATAGAGCACGATCCTCAGCCGATCGTCGCCGACAGCGTCGATGATACGCGCATAGGCGCGATAGATGCCCTCGGCGCTGACACCTTTGTAATAGAAGGGCGGCAGCATCACGACGCCGCGCACGCCAACCCGGACGGCGTGGCGGGTGAGTTCGATCGTGTCGGCGACGGCCGATTGGGCGGTTCCCGGCAGAAGCTGTTGCGGGCGAATGCCGCCCGCTATCGCACGGTCGAGAATTTCCATGCGGTCCTTCAATCCGAAGGAATTGGCCTCTCCGGTGGTGCCCAGAAGGGCGATGCCGTGGCAGCCTTCGTCAAGCAGCTTTCGGCAATGGTCTATGAACAGGCGGAAATCCGGCCTGCCATCGGTCGTTACGGCTGTGGTTGCGGCGCAAAATACGCCGCCAATCTCGAAATCAGACATTTGCGTTCTTCCCAGCGATCAGTTTGCGCGCGTAGGCGATAGCGGCGTTCATGTTGACATGTTTGGCTTTGCCCGTACCGGCGATATCGAAGGCAGTCCCGTGATCAACCGAGGTCCGATCGATCGGTAGGCCCACCGACACGTTGACTGCCGTATCGAAGGCGACGAGCTTGATCGGGATGTGACCCTGATCGTGATATTGCGCGATGACGAGATCGAAGCCGCCCTGGTAGGCACGGTGGAAAACCGTGTCCGCCGAAATCGGGCCCTGCACATCGATGCCTTCCGCGCGCGCTTCGGTCACGGCGGGCGCGATGTGTTCATCGTCTTCCGTCCCGAAAAGGCCGTTTTCGCCGCAATGGGGATTGATGCCGGCGACCGCAATCCTCGGATTCTCGTAGCCGATGCGTTTCAAGTGCTCGTTGCCCGCCCTGATCGTCGCCAGAATGCGCTCGGGCTTGGCGCGCCCGATCGCGTCCTTGAGCGAGACATGGGTCGAAACATGGATGACCTTTAGCCGCTCTGACGCCAGCAGCATGAAGGCGGATTTCGAGCCGGTGAGCGCAGTCAGCATGCCGGTGTGGCCGTCATAGTGGTGGCCGGCCGAGTTCAGCGCCTCCTTGTTGATGGGAGCGGTGACGATGCAGCCGATCTTTCCGGCCATTGCCGACTTGACGGCGAGGTCGATGAAACGAAAGGAGGCGTCGCCGGAGACCGCGCTGAGCTTGCCCCAGGGGAGCGGCGCCCCTTCGACCGGAACATCCTCGACGGTGCCACGAAGGTCGAGTTCGATACCGAGGATCGCCTTGGCCGCCTCGAGCTGCGCCAGGCTTCCGAAAACGCGCGTTGCAGCCCGGTCGGCGTCGTTCATCTCGGCCAGAGCCTTGACGATGATCTCCGGTCCGACGCCCGCCGGGTCGCCCATGGTTATGCCAACGATATTGCTCATTTCGGGTCTCCGTCGATCCAGCCCTTGGCGAGGCGGACGTATTTGATCGCGCGTCGATGGAAGGTGAAGGCGATGTGAAGGTTGCCTTCTGCGTCCTCGAGAAACGCCGGATAGGAAAGCTCGTGATTCCGGCCATCGAGCGAATTGTTTGAAAGGCAAGTGCCCGGGCCGTCTTCGACCACGCGGCGAAGCGGGAACGTCCTGCCGCCGTCCGTCGAAACGCAAAGCGTCAGCGGCGCCCGGGGCACGCCCCAGATCGGTGTTATACCACCCTCGGCGTTCGGACGATGATCCTCCTCACCAAGTTCGTCGTAGAGCGACTCGCGCCGGTCGCTCGATGTTGTCGACGAGACGGGATTGCACAGCAGCGCTACCCGCCCGTCGGCAAGGCGGATGGCCGCGATCGAGGAATTGTTGTTGGGCACGTCCGTCGCCTCCGGCGCCGTCCAGCTCCGCCCGCCGTCCCGGCTCGTCGAACGGTAGACGAAGTCCGCCTGGCGACGCCGGAAAAACGCGACCATCTCATTGCCGTCGAGCGGCACGATCGTCATGTGGACGCAGCCATAGGATTGCGGGACTTCGGTGACCGACCAGCTCGCGCCCTCATCGTTGCTCACTGCCACGGCTGCGGTGTCGTGCGTACCGGTCCAGCGTGCGCCGGGGCGTGGGTTGCACAGAAACAAAGGCAGCATCCAGGCGCCATCGTCACGCCGGACGATCGTCGCGCGGATGAACGTCCCGGCCGCCAGCCCAAGGTCGCGCGCCTGTCCGGAAACGAGGGTTCCGTTCTCAAGGGTCAAGGACCTTTCGCGCACGCGGCTTTCGTCCTGGTTTCCCGAGGGCTGTGCCGTGTGAAACAGGCTGACGCCCCCGTCGGGGCGGACAAAGATCATCGGGTTTTGTTCGGAGCGCTCCGGATCATCGCTGACCTGGACTGTGTTGGACCAGGTGCTGCTCCCTGGCGCAAGCGTCGAGAGGTGAATGGAAATGTCCGATTTGCCCTCGAGCGTCCCGGCAAACCAGGCGCAGGCGAGCGAGCCATCCGGCAGGAACGCCAGGAACGACGCGTGATTGTGAATCCTGGGGGACGGCAGAAAGGCCTCTTCGCGGTCCGCTTCAATGCGAACGACGTGCCCGTCCATGCGTCTTCCGATCTCTTCCGGCGTCAATTCCTCTCCTCCTTTTTCCCGTCGATGTGCAAAAAGAATTCAAACAAATCAGATGTTGTCAAGTTGAATATGATCAATCCAGGAGCCTAAGCGTGCGCAGCACGTCAAAAAATGGAAGCAAGAACAACAAGATGTCGTGATGCAAAAATCGTTTGCAGGAAATCGCCTCAGCATCAGTTGACAAATTAATGACCTTCCTCCAGTCTGCCGTTCAATGAACGAGAGGAGCATCGCGGGAGAGGCATGGCCGCAATCGTCAATCATCAAGGTGAGCGTCCGACGGCCATGGCGCTGTGTTGCGTGGCGACGGCCGCCGCGCTTGCCGCGGCGGATGCCGCCGTCGTGCGTCTCCTTGCGGGTGAGGTGCATGCGTTCGTCATCGGCTTCTTTCGCAGCCTTTTCGGCCTGGTGACCATCGTTCCATTGATCGTGGCGCGCCCTCGAGTCCTGAAGTCCGGCTATCGGCTCCAGCATGCCACTCGCGCGGCGCTGAAGCTTGCCGCGCTCGTATGTTTTTTTATGGCCTTCGCTGCCGCGCCGCTCGCCGATGCGATGGCGATCATGTTCACGACGCCGATCTTCCTGATGCTGGGCGCCTGGCTGTGGCTCGGCGAAAAGCTCACCCCCGGCCTCATCTTCGCGCTCGTGGCAGGCTTTGCCGGCGCCTTGATCATCATCGACCCTGCTGGACATGGCGGCATGGAAGTCGCTCTGCTTCTGGCGCTCGCCGGCGCCGCACTTCAGGCGCTCGTCCAGCTCATGCTGAAGCGCATGTCCGATCTGGATTCCACCGAGACGCTGGTGGTCTGGAACCTGATCGCCACCGTCCCGCTGGCAGCCGTTCCCGCGGCATTCTATTGGACGACGCCCGACCTGCGTGAGTTCGCCTTGCTCGCACTGCAAGGCGCGATGGGCGCTGCCAACATGGCGCTGATGACCAAGGCGTTCAGCATAGCGGATGCATCGCAGATCGCACCCATGGACTTTCTCCGTCTCCCCTTTGTTGCCGTCATGGCGTGGATCCTGTTCGGCGAGGTCGCAGGACTGTCCACCTGGCTCGGTGCCGCGATCATCTTCGCCGCGACGATGATCGTCGTCGGAGGCGGGCGCCTGAAGCGGCGGGTGGCGGAAGATTGAGACAACCTGCCGCAGGTTGGCGGCTACCGATAGCGACGGCTTCGCAGCGCGGCCGGACACGGAACATTGAAAGCGCTGGCTCATCAGGGAGGAGTAGATGAAGGGTAAGAGACTGCTGTTGGGCTTGATGATGACCGCGTCGGCGGCGGCGTCGGCCTGGGCCCAGGAGGCAAAGGACATCACGGTCGTTCTCGATGAAGAAGTCGACCTTGTCGAGCCTTGCATGGCGACGCGTTCGAACATCGGGCGCATCATCCTGCAGAACGTTTCCGAGACACTGACGGAACTCGACGTTCGCAACAACAAGGGGCTGATGCCGCGCCTGGCCGAGAGCTGGGAGGAGGCGAGCCCCGGAACCTGGCGCTTCCATCTGCGCAAGGATGCGAAGTTCTCCGACGGATCCGCCTTTGACGCCGGTGACGTCAAGCACTCGATCGAACGGGCGATGAGCGACAAGATCTCATGCGAAAGCCCGCGCTATTTCGGCGATACCAAGCTGGAAACCAAGGTCGTCGACGACAATACGATCGACATCACCGCGACGCCGGCACAGCCAATCCTGCCGCTGCTGATGACACTGGTGACGATCGTGCCTGCTGAAACGCCGATCGAATTCACGCGTGAGCCGATCGGCACGGGGCCTTACAAGCTCACCGAGTGGAAGGCGGGCCAGAGCATCACGCTTACACGCCGTGACGACTACTGGGGAACCGCGCCGGAGGTGACGAAGGCGACCTACGTGTTCCGTGCCGATCCTTCCGTGCGGGCGGCCATGGTCGCAGCCGGCGAGGCTGACATTGCGCCGCTGATCTCGGAACTCGACGCAAATGACGCGGAGATGGACTTCAGCTACCCCAACTCCGAAACCTTCTATATGCGGCTCGACCACTCGATCCCGCCGCTCAACGACAAGCGCGTGCGCGAGGCACTCAACATGGCGCTCGATCGTGATGCCTTCATCGGCACCTTGTTGCCGAAGGGCGCGATCAAGGCGACGGCAATCGTGCCTCCGACGACACTCGGCTGGAACCCCGATGTGAAGGTAGCGCCCTACGATCCCGAAGGCGCCAAGAAGCTGCTTGCCGAGGCGAAGGCCGATGGCGTTCCTGTCGAAACACCCATCACGATCGTCGGGCGCACCAACAACTTCCCGAACGTGGTGGAAGTGCTCGAAGCCGCCCAGCAGATGTTCGAAGAGGTAGGCTTCAAGACGAAGCTGCAGATGTACGAAGTCGCGGAGTTCGAGAAGCAGTATTCCAAGCCCTATCCGGAAGGCCGGGGGCCACTGCTTGTCGCCGCCCAGCACGACAATGCGCGTGGCGATCCGGTCTTCTCGATGTACTTCAAGTACGACAGCAACGGCCGCCAATCGGGCATCGCCAATCCGGAGGTCGACAAGATGATCGCCGAAGCGACCGCGGCAACGGGCGAGAAACGCGCGGCCGATTGGAAGAAGCTCATCGCCTACCTTCATGACGACGTGGTTGCCGATGTGCTGCTGTTCCATATGGTGGGCTTCGCACGGGTTAATCCGCGCATCGACTTCACCCCGACAATCGCAACCAATTCGCAACTGCAATTGTCGGAAATCCGCTTCAAGTAAGCGGATCCTGAAAGAGGGAGGGCGGCGGCGACTCCGCCCTTCCTACAGCGCCGTGCGTCTTCAGGCGCACAAAAGGTCGCTGTAGCACTTTGATCTACTGCATGTTTCTCAACTCGGCTCCGATGGAGGAACATGCAGAGACAATCGGGAGTAGGACCGATGGGAAAAAAGATGATGAGGCGCGTCGTGTCGAGTTTCTTCTCGCTCGTCGCGCTGGTGGTGATGGTGTTCTTCCTGTCGCGGCTGACGGGCGATCCGGCAGCCTTGTTCCTGCCGATCGATGCGACGCAGGAAATGCTCGATCAATTCCGCGAACTCCATGGGCTGAATGATCCTCTGATCCAGCAGTTCGGACGTTATGTCTGGGACGTCCTGCACCTCGACTTCGGCGACTCGATCCGCAAGGCGCGTCCTGCGATCGAGGTGGTCCTCGAGTCCTTCACCTGGACGCTGCAACTGGCGCTGATCACCATCGCGCTGGTGACCGCGCTCGCCATCACGATCGGCTCGGTCGCAGCCTTCCGGCCGGGCGGCCTGTTCGATCGCTTCGTCTCTCTGGTTTCGCTGATCGGCGCTTCGGCGCCCGATTTCTGGATCGCGATCGTCGGCATCGTCGTCTTTTCCATCACGCTCGGCTGGGTTCCGACATCGGGCACCGGCACGGTGTGGCACTGGATTCTGCCGGTCGCCGTGCTCTTCATCCGGCCATTCGGCCTGATCCTTCAGGTCGTGCGCGGATCGATGCTGACAGCCTTCGGGTCCGCCTATGTGAAGACGGCTCGCGCCAAGGGCGTCGGAAACCGTTCGATCATTTTCGTCCACACGTTGCGCAATGCCATGCTGCCGGTGATCACGGTCATCGGCGACCAGGCGGCGGCGATGCTCAACGGCGCGGTTGTCGTGGAGACGATCTTCGGCTTCCCCGGCGTCGGCAAGCTGATGATCGATTCCATCCTGCAACGCGACTTCAACGTGATTCTTGCGGCGATCATGGTCACCGCGATTGCGATTTTCGTCATGAACCTGCTGATCGACATTGCCTACGCATTGCTCGATCCGCGCCTCAGGACCTGAAGGCCATGACCATGTCCAGTACTTTGCCATCCACGCAGATCTCGACCAAACGGCAAGGCAAGGCGCATGTGCTCCTCGGCATGCTGTGGCGCGACAAGTTTGCGTTCTTTGCGACGGTCTTCCTCATTCTTGCGGTCCTGTGCGCGCTCTTCGGACCGATGTTGCTGCGCGAGGCGGCCGTCTCGCAGAACCTGCGCGCCCGCAACCTGGCGCCGTTTACACTGGATCGGGGCTGGCTGTTCCTGCTTGGGGCCGATGCCCTCGGCAGGCCGCTGCTTGCCCGCATCGTGGTCGCCGCGCAAAACACCTTGATGATTGCCGCCGGTGCGGTCGTCTGTTCCGGCGTCGTCGGTGCGTTGCTAGGCCTCGTTGCCGGTTACGCGTCGGAGCGACTGTCGAACGTGATCATGCGGCTTGCGGACGTGATCATGTCCTTTCCGTCGCTGCTACTCGCAGTGATCGTGCTCTACATGCTGGCGCCGTCGGTCGGCAACATCGTGATCGTTCTCGCCATCACGCGGATCCCCGTCTACCTGCGCACGACGCGGGCCGAAGTCCTCGAAATCCGTCAGCGCATGTTCGTGCAGGCGGCAAAGGTCATGGGGGCCTCCTCGCTGCGGATCGTGTTCCGCCATATCCTGCCCATGGTCGTCCCGACGCTCGTGACCATAGCGACGCTGGACTTTGCCTTCGTGATGCTCGCCGAGTCCTCGCTCTCCTTCCTCGGCATCGGCATCCAGCCGCCCGAAGTGACCTGGGGCCTGATGGTCGCGCAAGGCAAGCAATACCTCACCAACGCCTGGTGGTTGGCGTTCTGGCCGGGCCTGGCGATCATTCTCACGACGCTGTCGCTCAACCTGCTGTCGAACTGGATGCGTGTCGCCCTCGATCCGGCGCAGCGCTGGAGGCTTGAAATCGGAGGCCGCAAGAATGGCTGAGCATCTGCTTGAAGTGCGAAACCTGTCCGTTCAGTTCCACACGGCCGGCGGAACGGTGCATGCGGTGCGCAACATAAGCTGGCATCTCGACCGCGGCGAGACGCTGGCGATCCTCGGCGAAAGCGGCTCGGGCAAATCCGTCTCCGCCTCCGCGATCATGAACCTGATCGACATGCCGCCGGGAGAAATCACCAGCGGCGAGGTCATCTTCGCCGGCATGAATCTGCTTGCCATGTCTGATGACGAGCGCCGCGCGATCAACGGCAAGCGGATCGCAATGATCTTCCAGGACCCGCTCAGCCATCTGAATCCGGTCTTCACCGTCGGCTGGCAGATCATCGAGGTCATGCGCATTCATGGAGTGCCGGCAGATGAGGCGCGCGCGCGGGCGCTCGATCTCCTGAAGCGTGTCGGCATTCCCGCGCCTGAAACGGCGATGCGCAAATATCCGCACCAGTTCTCCGGCGGTCAGCGGCAGCGCCTGATGATTGCCATGGCGCTTGCGCTCAAACCCGACATCGTGATTGCCGACGAGCCGACAACCGCACTCGACGTCACGGTGCAGGCCGAAGTGCTTGCCCTTCTCGGCGAGTTGCAGAAGGAAACCGGCCTCGGACTGCTGTTGATCACTCATGATCTCGGCGTCGTGGCCGACATCGCCGACCGGGTGGTCGTGATGAATGCCGGCGAGATCGTGGAGACCGGGACGCCGGACGAGGTCTATCACAATCCGAAGCACCCCTACACGCGCAAGCTGATTTCGGCCGCTCCCGGCCGGGGTGAGATGCATGAACCGAATGCCACCGGCGAGCCGCTGCTGAAGGTGGAAAATCTCTGCAAATCCTATGGTTCCTTCAAGGCGCTGAAGGGCGTGTCCTTCACGCTGCAGCCGGGAGAGACGATGGCGGTTGTCGGCGAAAGCGGATCGGGAAAGTCGACGCTGGCGCGGGCGCTCCTGCGGCTCGACGAAGCGGACTCGGGCCATGCCTATTGGAAAGGCCGGGACCTTCTGAAAATGCCGGCCAAGGAGCTTTACCAGCTCAGGCGCCAGATGCAGATGGTGTTTCAGGATCCGACACAGTCGCTCAATCCGCGCATGACGGTCTACCAGCTGATCTCCGAGGCCTGGGTCATTCATCCCGAGATCCTGCCGAAGGCGCAGTGGCGCGCACGGGTGGAGGAACTGCTGACGCAGGTCGGCCTTTCGCCCGCCCACGCGGAGCGTTATCCGCACCAGTTCTCCGGCGGCCAGCGCCAGAGGATCGCGATCGCCCGCGCGCTGGCGCTCCGACCCGAACTCATCGTTTGCGACGAGGCGGTCTCCGCGCTCGACGTATCCATCCAGGCGCAAGTGATCGCGCTCCTCGACAAGCTCCGGCGTGAACTCGGCATCGCCTTCATCTTCATCGCCCATGACCTGCCGGTTGTGCGCGATTTCGCCGATCATGTGATGGTGATGCAGGCGGGCGAGTGCGTCGAAGTCGGCAGGGTCAGGCAGATCTTCGAGAACCCGCAGCGCGACTATACGCGCCGCCTGCTCGACGCCGGTCTCGATCCGGATCCGCGGGTCCAGGCCTCTCGCCGCATGCCAAAGGTGCGGGCCGGCGTCGAAGTGGGCTGAGCAATCGCTGGCGACACCGCGAGAACGGGGCCGCGTTACCGCAGGAGGAACGGCTCGTCGAAGAAATGTTCCTCCAGGTTGACGCCTTCACCGCCGCGGTCGATCACCGCGAAATCGGAAACACTCTCCAGCGGCGTCAGGATGCCGTGCCAGACGTTACGGGCTATGTTGACCCCTTGGCCCGGCGCCGTCAGGAAGGCACGCGGTTCGTCGGGCCCATTGGCCGTCTCCTCGGAAACCACGACCAGGAACGGGTTGTTTCCGAGGGGGATGAAGGCCTGGCTCCCAAGCGGGTGGCGCTCCACCATCGTCAATGTCAGGGGCAGGACGTAAGGCTCGCCGCGCACGATGCTGATCATCGGGCGGGCCTTTTCGCCCGCGGTCTCGATCCTGGCGAGGTCGTGATAGCGCATGCACCTCCCGCCATTGATCGGAAAGCTGTGGGCGTTTTCCGTCTCGATGACGTCGCCGAAAGGCGCGAAGGCCTCGCGGGTCAAAGGCTGGATGGCGATTTCCTTCATCTGGTAGCTTCCACGATCCGTCCAAAGACGCACAAGCGGGCCGATCTGCCGCCCGGTCGTCAGCGCATGTCCCTCAGTTTGGCAGCATGTCCTGCAGGCGGAGGAGCGCGATCCTTTCCACCTGCCGGCATGCGGTCTCGAATTCGGCTTCGCGGTCGTTGCCGATCCGGTTCTCGAATGCGGCGAGGATCTCGTCCTTGCGCCGTCCCTTGACCGCCATGATGAAGGGAAAGCCGAACTTTTCGACATAGGCGCTGTTGAGCGTCGTGAATCGCTCGCGCTCGCCATCCGTCAGCGCATCGAGACCGGCCGAGGCCTGCTCGTTGGTCGAGCTTTCGGTGAGGCGTTTTGCCAGGGCGAGCTTGCCGGCAAGGTCCGGGTGTGCATTGAGAACCGCCAAACGCTCCTCGTCAGTGGCGCTGCGAAAGACGTGGACGAGTGCGGCGTGCAGGCCGAGTGCCGTATCGTTGGCAGGCGAAAGTTCGCCGGCGAAGGCGCGTTTGGCAATCCACTTCGAATGTTCGAAGACGCCGCCGAAACGGGCAATGAAGTCTTCTTCGGAAATCCGGGAGGGTCGGTTGTTATCGGCCTCGAAAGGGTAGGCCTTTGCCCAATGGCGGGCAATGTCGATGCGGCGGGCAAGCCAGACCTTCTCATGCCCCTTGACATAATCGAGGAAGCGGGCGAGTGCGGCGATCCGGCCCGGCCGGCCCGCGAGGCGGCAGTGGAGGCCGATGCTCATCATTTTCGGTGAACCGGCGGCGCCCTCTGCGTAGAGAACGTCGAAGCTGTCCTTCAGATAGCTGAAGAATTGGTCGCCGCTATTGAACCCCTGAGCTGTCGCAAAGCGCATGTCGTTGGCGTCGAGCGTGTAGGGAATGACGAGCTGATGCCTGCCGTCGTGCTCATGCCAGTAAGGGAGGTCGTCGGCGTAGGAATCCGAGACATAGTCGAAGCCGCCGGCCTCGGTTACCAGATCAAGCGTGTTTTCCGAGCACCGGCCGGTGTACCAGCCGCGCGGTCGTTCGCCGGTGACGATCGTGTGGAGGCGGATCGCCTCGGCGATTTCGGCCCGCTCCCTTTCGACGCTGAAATCCTTGTGCTCGATCCATTTCAGCCCGTGCGAGGCAATCTCCCAACCGGCCTCCTGCATCGCGGCGACCTGGGCGGGCGATCGCTTGAGCGCCGTTGCCACGCCATAGACGGTGGCGGGCACATCGCGATCCATGAACAGGCGGTGCAGGCGCCAGAAGCCGGCACGGGCGCCATATTCGTAGATCGACTCCATGTTCCAGTGGCGCTGACCCGCCCAGGCTTGCGCGCCGACGATCTCCGACAGAAAGGCTTCCGATGCCGCATCGCCATGCAGCACGCAGTTTTCGCCGCCCTCCTCATAGTTGATCACGAACTGGACGGCGATCCGCGCTCCGTCCGGCCAGACCGCGCGGGGATTTGGGCCGTGGCCGTGAAGATCGCGGGGATATCTCATGAAAGCAGTTCCTCCAGACATTGTCTCTCAGCACAATTCGTAGCGAGAAAGCCGCCGCCTCATTCCCCCCAAAAAATTTGAAAGTCTCGAAGGCTGAGGCCGCTACACAAGCGCATCTCCTCTCCGGATACTGTGCAATGGAAAGCTGACTTCGGGAGGAGCGAACGCATGCAATCTCAAGGTGGAAACGCCGGCCGCCTGACCACCCACGTGCTGGACACGGCAAGCGGCAAGCCGGCCAGCAACCTGCGCATCGAACTCTACCGGTTCGATGGCGAGCGGGCGGAGCATCTCGTCTCCACGAGGACCAACGACGACGGCCGCTGCGATCAGCCGCTGCTTGCCGGCGAGCGCATGGAAAGCGGGACCTACGAGCTGCGTTTCCACGCTGGCGAATATATCGGCCCGGCCGCAGAGCGCGGCGCAAATCCGTTTCTGGACATCATTCCGATCCGCTTCGGGATCGCCGATGAGAAGGCGCACTATCACGTGCCGCTTCTGCTTTCGCCCTATGGCTACTCGACCTACCGCGGGAGCTGACCGGCCATGACCACTGAAATCCGCAACACGATCCGTTTCCTGCTGAACGACCGGCTGGTCGAGCTTGCCGATGTTTCTCCGGTTCAGACCCTGCTCGATTTCCTGCGCATCGACCGCAATCTGCGCGGAACCAAGGAGGGCTGCGCCGAGGGCGACTGCGGCGCCTGCACCGTACTCGTCGGCCGGCTTCTTGGCGGTCAGTTGAAATACGACTCCATCAACGCCTGCATCCGTTTTGTCGGCTCGCTCGACGGCTGTCATGTCGTCACCGTCGATGCGCTCGCTCAGCCGAACGGCCCGCTTCATCCGGTGCAGCAGGCGATGGTCGATACGCATGCCTCGCAGTGCGGCTTCTGCACACCGGGCTTCGTCATGTCGCTCTACGGCCTCTGGATGGAAAATCCGAAGCCGAGCGTTGAGGAGATCGAAAAGGCACTCCAGGGCAATCTCTGTCGCTGCACCGGCTATGCGGCGATCATTCGAGCCGCGGAAGCGGTTTCATCGATTGGCGAGGTCGGAAAAGACCCGCTCGTCGCGGAGCGTGAAAATATCGCCAGGCAGCTTGCCGCGCTTCGGGATGGCTGCCGGGTCGTGATCGGCAAGGAGGCTGAGCGCTTCGTGCTGCCGGCCTCTGTCGATGACTTTGCCGCCGTCCTCGAATCCGATCCCAAGGCGACGATCGTTGCCGGCTCGACCGATGTCGGTCTCTGGGTGACGAAGTTCATGCGCGACATCGCGCCGGTGATACACATCTCGCATCTCGAAGAGCTGCGCCGGATTTCCGTCGATGGCGACGCCATCACGCTCGGGGCCGGTGTCAGCTATACCGAAGCATATCCGATGATCGTCGAGCACTTCCCGCAGATGCGGGAACTCTGGGATCGGATCGGCGGCCAGCAGGTGCGCAACATGGGCACCGTCGGCGGCAACATCGCCAATGGTTCGCCGATCGGCGACACGCCGCCGGCGCTGATCGCGCTCGGCGCGTCGGTGACGCTGCGCAAGGGCGCACGGCGTCGGACCCTGCCGCTCGAGGCTTTCTTCGTCGAATACGGAAAGCAGGATCGCGAACCCGGCGAATTCGTCGAAACCGTCCGCATCCCGTTCCTCGATGAAGGGGCCCGCTTTGCCGTCTATAAGGTGACGAAGCGCCTGGACGAAGACATTTCCGCTGTTTGCGGTGCCTTTCGTGTGACGTTCGATGATCAGGGCAAGATCGCCGACGCGACGGTCGCTTTCGGCGGAATGGCCGGCACGCCCAAGCGCGCCTCAAAGGTGGAGGCGGCGCTCAAAGGGGCGGATTGGACCGACGCCACGATTGAAGCCGCCGTTGGCGCGTTTGCAGAGGATTTCACGCCACTGACCGATTGGCGCGCCTCGGCCGAATACCGCATGCTGGTGGCGAAGAACCTGCTCCGCCGCTTTTACCTGGAAACGCGGGAAGCCGGACGCGTCCGGCTCGATCGCGCCGTCGCCGTCGCGGTTTAGGGAGGTTTGAGCCATGAATGTGATGCAGCCCATCGACCGCATCCGCGGTGGCGTTCACGAGAAGGAAAAACACGAATCGGGCCACAAGCATGTCTCGGGCACGGCCGAATATATCGACGACATTCTTGAGCCTGCCGGGACATTGCACGCCTATCTCGGCCTTTCCGCCCGGGCGCACGCGGAAATCCTGTCGATCGACTTCGCGGATGTGAACGCCAGCGCCGGCGTCGTCGGCATTCTGGCGGCGGACGATATTCCCGGCGAAAATGACATCAGCCCCGCGCACAAGCATGACGATCCGGTTTTTGCGACCCGCAAGGTCGAGTTTCATGGCCAGCCGATCTTCGCCGTGATCGCGACATCGCGCGATGCCGCGCGACGGGCGGCGGCAAAGGTCAAGATCGACTATCGCGACCTGCCGCATGTTACGGACGTCAAGGAGGCTGTGGCGGCGAATTATCCGCTTGTGATCGACCCGCTGAAGCTCGAGCGCGGCGACATCGATGCCGGCTTCGCCAAGGCAAAGAACGTCGTTCAGGGTGAGATGCGGATCGGCGGCCAGGATCATTTCTACCTGGAGGGCCATATTTCCTTCGCGATCCCCGGCGAGGACGACGAAGTAACCGTCTACGCCTCGACCCAGCATCCGAGCGAGACGCAGCACATGGTCGCCCAGGTACTGGGCGTGCCCTCGAACGCGGTGACGGTCAATGTCCGGCGCATGGGCGGCGGCTTCGGCGGCAAGGAGACGCAGGCGAACCTCTTTGCGGCGGTCGCTGCTGTTGCCGCGCGAAAATATCGCCGGGCCGTCAAGATCCGCCCCGACCGCGACGACGACATGACGGCGACCGGCAAGCGCCACGATTTCCATGTCGACTACAAGATCGGGTTTGACGATGAGGGCCGGATCGAGGCGGTCGACGCCGTCTTTGCCGCGCGCTGCGGCTTTTCGGCAGACCTCTCCGGTCCGGTGACGGACCGCGCACTTTTCCATGCCGACAACTGCTATTTCTATCCGAACGTCCGGCTGCGCTCGCGGCCGATGAAGACCAATACGGTGTCGAATACCGCCTTCCGCGGTTTCGGCGGACCGCAGGGCATGGTCGGCGGCGAGCGGATGATCGAGGATATCGCCTACACGCTCGGCAAGGATCCGCTCGAGATCCGCAAGCTTAACTTCTATGGTGGCGAGGGCCGCAACCTGACGCCCTATCACCAGATGGTGGAAGACAACATCATCGGGCGGATCATCGAGGAGCTCGAAACCTCGGCGGACTATGCCGCTCGGCGTGAGGCCGTTCTCGCCTTCAACCACGAGAATCATGTGATCAAACGCGGCATTGCGCTGACGCCGGTGAAGTTCGGCATTTCCTTCACCAAGACGGAGTACAACCAGGCCGGCGCTCTCGTCCATGTCTACACCGACGGCTCGATCCATCTGAACCATGGCGGAACCGAGATGGGGCAGGGGCTCTACACCAAGGTCGCCCAGGTCGTGGCCGACGAATTCCAGGTCGACCTCGACCGGATCAAGGTGACCGCGACCTCCACCGGCAAGGTGCCGAACACCTCGGCGACAGCCGCCTCGTCCGGCTCGGATCTGAACGGCATGGCAGCCGCTAATGCCGCCCAGCAGATCAAGGCGCGGCTCGTCAGCTTTGCGGCGGAACGCTTTGGCGTCAGCGAAGCGGACGTCGCCTTCGAGCCGAACGTGGTGCGGATCGGCGCCGAGCGCGTTTCCTTCCATGATTTCATCAAGATGGCCTACACGGCGCGCGTTCAGCTTTCGGCTGCCGGCTTTTACAAGACGCCGAAGATCCACTGGAACCGCTCCGAAGGCCGCGGTCGGCCGTTCTACTACTACGCTTACGGCGCCTCCTGCTCCGAGGTCAGCGTCGACACGCTGACCGGCGAATACCAGATCGATCGTACCGACATCATCCACGACGTCGGCAAGTCGCTCAATCCGGCGCTCGACCTCGGTCAGGTGGAGGGCGCCTTCGTCCAAGGCATGGGCTGGCTGACGACCGAAGAACTCTGGTGGGATGCGAAGGGCCGGCTGCGTACCCACGCGCCATCGACCTACAAGATCCCGCTCGCCTCCGACCGGCCGCGGATCTTCAACGTGCGCTTGGCCGAATGGTCGGTTAACCGGGAGGAGACGATCCGCCGCTCCAAGGCGGTCGGGGAACCACCCTTCATGTTGGGCATTTCCGTTCTAGAGGCTATATCAATGGCAGCGGCGAGTGTCGCGGGATATCGTATCCCGCCGCGGATCGATGCCCCGGCGACGCCCGAGCGCGTGCTGATGGCGATCGAGCGGCTGCGCGGGAACGTAGCAACGGAGACAACGCGGTAGCATTGAATGCGGCGCATGGCCGGCCGGACGTCGAGCCATGCGCGGAAGCAGGAACCACGAACATGCTGGCGAGCAGAGAGGATATCCGAGCTTTCTTGAACCGAGAAGCGCTCTCGATTCTCGTCGAGGTGGCCGTCGCGGCCGGCTCGACCCCTCGCGATACGGATGCCTGGATGCTCGTCTCGAAGGATCGCACCTTCGCCACGATCGGCGGCGGCCAGCTGGAATATATGGCGATCGATCACGCGCGGAAGCTCCTCCAGGGAGCGAGCGCGGATTACGAGCTGACGATCCCGCTTGGCCCCGAGATCGGCCAATGCTGTGGCGGTCGCGTAGCGCTCGCCTTCAAGGCGGTCGACAGGCAAACCCAAGCGGCACTGATCGAGCGCAGCGATCGCGAGATCGCCCGGAGGCCGCATGTCTATGTCTTCGGCGCTGGCCATGTCGGCGATGCACTCGCCATGGCGCTCTCGTTGGTCCCGGTCCGAACCATCCTCGTCGATACGCGCGAGCAGGAGCTTTCGGCTGTCCATGTGCCCGGGATCGAGACCTGCCTCACGGCGATGCCGGAGGCGGTGGTGCGCGATGCCCCGGCGCGAAGCGCTTTCGTCATTCTCACCCACGACCATGCGCTGGATTTCCTGATCGCCGCCGAAGCGCTCGGTCGCGAGGATGCCTGCTACGTCGGCATGATCGGCTCGAAGACCAAGCGCGCCACGTTCAAGAGCTGGCTTTCGCGGGAAATAGAACGTCCGGAGCTTTTCGACAGGCTCGTCTGTCCGATCGGCGGGACGGCGGTCAAGGACAAGCGGCCGGCCGTCATCGCCGCGCTTGCCGCCGCCGAAATCATCACGGCCGCCCTGAACCACGATCACCCGAAAGACGATGCACCGTCGCGCAAACGGCGAAAGCCGGTCAGGGCGTGAGGCAGGTCAAACGGGGTTCTCGCTCTGCGCGCCAGGCCGAGGCCGGATGGCGCAATTAGCGCATCGGCCCGAAAATCGGACCCGATTTTCGGAAAGCACGATGC
>NZ_WITC01000065.1 GCF_009601505.1 Sinorhizobium terangae | reverse complement strand
CCCGACATAGTCCGGCAGGGTAGATAGTGCCGCAGCGTGTGCACGCTGACCCGCTTGGTCAATCCCGCCGCCTTGGTCGCCGAACGGCAGGCGGCATAAAGCACCTGCACATCGATCGGCTTGTCGCCGCGTCCGGGAAACAGCCAGTTCCTCGGGCGCGCCAGCCGCCAATAGGTGCGCAGGATGGCAAGCAACTGCGGCGACAGCATCACCGTGCGATCCTTGGCGCCCTTGCCGTGACGGACCTGGATCACCATGCGCTGGCTGTCGATGTCGCCGACCTTCAGGCTCACCGTCTCCGAGGCACGCAGCCCCGCGGCATAGGCGGTCGTCAGCGCCGTGCGCGCCTTCAAGGACGGCACCGCTTCGAGAAAGCGCACGACCTCGTCGGCGCTCAAGATCGCCGGCAGCTTGCGCGGCGTGCGCGCATAGGCAATCCGCTCGGGGATCTCGGCCCGGTCCAGCGTCACGCCGTAAAAGAACCGCAGCGCGCAAACCGTCTGGTTGAGCGCCGGCCAGGAGATGCCCTGCGACACCAGGTACACCTGGAAAGCGCGCACATCCTCCAGCCCCAGCCGATCCGGCGAGCGGCCGAAATACCGGCTGAACTTTGTCACGGCATGCAGGTAGGATCGTTGCGTGGCCGGCGACAGGTTGCGGAGCGTCATGTCGTCGATCATGCGGCGGCGCAGCGGGCTCACCGCTGCCGGGGCGTCGGTCATCGGTCGGTCTCCTGGTCAGGGGTTGGTTCTCAACACCCCAACATCCCATCAGGAGACCGCGCCTCCAAACACCCACCTCTCCCGCGTCAGCGGGTTAGTTCAATCCTGTTTCGATTCAGCTTAACGCTGACCGACTCTAGACGTAAAACTTCTCTGATCCGGCGCATCGACAATCTCTGGGTTGGCATCAGGCTTCCTCGTTTGAACGAGGCACCCTGTAGCTGAGTTGTCGGCCGAAGCATCCCGCACCTCCGAAAAGGTGCTCACGATCGTCTGAAATCGTTGCTCATGATCTCGTGAAATCCGTGCTCACGATCGCCTGAAATACGCAAGCGGGGTCTCATAGGTTCCCTGACGATCCATCCCATGCCTTTACTATATTTTGCACAACCCGGCCTATGCTGGCGCATGTGTCTACGGCCGGCGTCGAATAAATGCGATCCGCCAAGGTCCAGGTTCGCACCACGCACCGCGCAACCTCGAAGGTGGCCATTGACGACTGGGAGGTTTGCATCAAAGACGCACACTTGGTTATATTGATGCGGACGGCGGATGACCGTACGCTACAGCGGCCCCGACAATGCATGCCCCGTCTACTACTGCAAGGCAGACCTCAGCCAAACCGGCGGTTCTCTCTGTCAGGAGGTTCGGGCGCCCGCAGTGGATGAACTGGTCGCCCAGATCTCCTGAAGGCGTTGGAACCTGACCAAGTCGCAATCGCCATCGCTGCGCTCGACGAGATCGCGGAGGAAACGCAGAGTCTCGAGAAACAATGGGCGCTACGGCGGGAACGTGCGCGGTATGATCCCGAGCGAGCTCGGCGTGAATACGACGCCGTGGAGTCGGAAAATCGTCTCGTACGCCAGAACCCTGGAAAAGGCATGGGAAGACAAGCTGCGCTTGGTCGATGAGATCGAGCAGGAATATCGCCGGTGGAGAGACCGAGAGCCTTTGGTGTTACAGACGCAGGCGGCGCTTCAGCAACTCGCCGAGAATTTGCCAGCTATCTGGCACTCAGAAACCACCCAACCAGAAGACCGCAAACGTATCTTGCGCTTCATCGTGCAGGCGCGGTCAGGTCGCCATCAGGATTCTTTGGCAGACCGGCGCTACCAGCGAACATCAAATCCAACGCCGAGTTCAATCTTACGATCGAGACTATGGCGAACTCGAGCTTGTGCGTGAGCGGATTATGCAACTCTGCGGGCGATATGGACAGGCAAATCGCCAAAAAAATTGAACGACGAGGGCATTCGTTCAGCCCGAGGCAGACCATTCACCTACGAGAACGTCTGGCTTCTGCGCCACCGTTGGGGAATCCCGACAGCCAAGATTAACGGTGTCGCAGCCAATCCGACACGCTGGCCTGATGGGACCTCAGGGCAATCGGGTGAAGAAATAGGTGACAAGACGGCTTTGAGCTGAATCTGTCGACATCCTCTGATTCGGGAGAGGATGGAATGATGGACGAGACGGAAGCGGATCGGGCTGAGCTGGCGGAGACGACGGTTTTTCTTTCGTTTTTTCAAGGACCTGCCGGACCATCGGCAGCCGGGCAAGGTCGTCTATCCGCTCGAGGAGATCCTGCTCTTGTGCCTGCTCGCGGTGCTGGCGGGAGCCGAGACCTTCACCGATATCGCGCGTTTTGGCGAGAAGAGGTTGGCTCTGTTGCGGCGCTTTCGGCCCTTCACCAATGGGACGCCGGCGCACGATCACCTCGGCGACATCTTCGCCATGCTCGACCATCGTAATCGTCCAAAGCGCCCGCCAGACAGCCACCAAAACCGAACAGGAAACTCGCTTCTATGTCACGTCACTGAGTTTACCCGCTGAGACAGTTGGCCCGATGGCCCGCGACCATTGGGGCCATCGAAAACAGCCTGCATTGGGTCTTGGACATGGTCTTCCGCGACGATGAATGCCGGGTGCGGACCGCGCCCGGCCGCAGCGGCTGCGCCCTGTACAGAGTAGGTCCCATCCAGGACAGCGCCGGAATGGCGAAGCGCCGAAACCCAGGTGACGAAGCAGCGCCGGAACGCCTCGGCGGCCGGACAACCCCGGCCAGTCGTGGCGCTGCTTGAGGCATGCGACATCATGGATCAGCGTATATTTGCGGGTTTCGGATGCGGCCATGATCGCCGTCGACCGTCTCCTGGCGGGTGACAACCGTGTCCTTAAAGTCCCTGGCCTTCTGCTCGGCCACGAAAAGCTTGACGTCTTCGTGCAGCGTTCCCTGATGCCTTTGAGTGCGATGATGTAATGGGCCTTCTTATCGTTGATCTTCTGGGCAATGGCGCGCTGGCAGCCCATGGCGTGATGGTGACCACGGCGCCCTCCGCGCCAAGCGAAACAGCGGCCTCATGGGGCCGCCCATCGGTGACAGGCCTCCGGTCGGCTCCGCCTCCCTGCGGCCCGTCACCGATGGAACTAACCTTCAACCGACATCATGAACCCGAAGGTGGGGGCAGTTCTTCATGACGCAAAGGGGGCAGTTCCGGATGGCGTTTGACACTCCTCGACGAGGGAGCAGACCCGATCACGCTTTCATGCAACTGAATGAAGGTCGCATTACGAATACCCTGTGATTGCGAGCAGCAACAGGGCGATCTTGCCTGCCGCAGCTCACATCTAGATGATGCGCAATGGGCCCGATAAGGTGCGCATCGACCGCAATTACCGGTGCTGGTTGATTCTGTGGGCGGATTCTAACTATTACATGACTGGAGAATCTAATCCAAGTGCAACAATGCCGTGTGAAGGGTAGGGCATCAGCTACTTTCGCGCAAATGCGCCATGAAGACTTCGGCCGGCGTGCGGTAGCCCAGGCACTTGCGCGGCAGCGCGTTCAGATGATGGACGAGAGCGACCAGCTGCTGCTGGCTGACGGCGGACAGATCGGTATCGCTGGGCACAAAGCGGCGGATGCGCTTATTGGCGTTTTCCACCGCACCTTTCTGCCAGGGCGCACTGGGGTCGCAGAACCAGCTGCGCGCGCCAATGCCATCTTCCAAAGCCCTAAAAGCGGCGAACTCCGTACCGCGATCAAAGGTAAAGCTCTGCCGCGCAAAGGCTGGCAAAGGAGAGAACGTTTCGATGATCTTGTCCATGATCGGTCTTGAGCGCCGGCTCGGGTTCTTGATCATCACAGTGTAGCGGCTCTTGCGCTCGACCAACGAGGTCAGGTTGGCATTGCCCAGATCACGTTCGAAGATCAACAAGTCGCCCTCCCAATGCCCGAACTGCGATCGGTCACCAATGAAATCAGGACGTTGCGATATCCTGCAGGCAGCAGGAAAGGCGCCGTCGCGCGGTTTCCTCGAGCCGCGGGGGCGGCGTTTGCGACGGCCTTCCGCCAGATGCTGATAGAGCTCCAGCGCTTGATCTTCCTTGCCGTAGATGAAGCGATAGATCGTCTCGGTGCAGACACGCACGGCGCTCACGCCATCGGCGAGCAGACGACCGGCGATCTGTTCCGGCGACCAAAGCGCCTTCAGCTGCGCGATCACCAGTTCGCGCAATTGCGGGTGCCGCACAAGCTTCCTCAAACGCTGCGGCCGCTCTTTGCGGATGTCGTCAGCAACCGTTGGGAAGTAGCCGCTATAGTCGGGCAGCTCGCGATCGTGAAGGTGTTGCGCCGGATCTCGCGATAGATCGTCGACCGATGACGCCCGAGTTGGCGCGCCATTTCTTTGACCGGCAGTTTGCGTTCGACAAAGTGGAAGAGGCGGCGTCGATCGGCCAGATTTAGCTGCGAATAGCGTCGTGACATCCCAAAATCTCCAAGG
>NZ_WITC01000064.1 GCF_009601505.1 Sinorhizobium terangae | reverse complement strand
GCTACAGCTCGGTGCATGCCTGCCTCGAGCGACAAGCCCCTATCGAGCGACAAAGCAGTCCCCAGCTGCGGTTGTGTCTTTGACATCGACCTTTATCGCGGCAACCGAGATTTTTTCGCCGTCGGCAAAGGCTTCAGCTCCATTACCGCTAAGGGTTCTAACGACGCCTGTTTGCAAGCGCCTGGACAAGTCTTCTACTGTCGGTTCGCAGGTTTCGCACCGCAGCCAGTTCCCCAGTGCTTCGGCTTCGTCCTGTTTCACAACGACTAAGCTGCAGCTAGACAGAGCGTCGAGATAAGGGTGGACGGTGCCTTTACCAGCCTTTGAGACCGAGGATCGTGGGCCTCGACGTTGCCGTCCACACCAAATGGGAAGATTTCTGGTTCTCACCCACGAAAAAAGAATGAAATCAATAAATTGAGTGTACCGGCATAATCAATTTATTGAATCTTACTGCACTTTCGTGGGTCAGTATCGGAGAAACTCCCCGCATCGTCCTTAAGTTTCCGTCGTAGCCTGCTCATGGTGCTCAGGCTGCGACCGACCAGCTAGGCTCTCCCGACAATCGGGTTGATCGTGTCTTCGCAGAGCCTGTCGCCGACGTTCAAGCTTTCGAAGTAAGCCGTGGGCAGAATGTCCTGGCACCCGTTAAAGGTGCAGCCATCGGGCATGAAGGCCGCGGTCATCGCGATCCGGCGGCGGCGGGTCATGTTGGCCCCGGCGCCATGCGCCGTAAGGCCGTTGTGAAAGCTGCAATCGCCCGCGCGCATTGGGACCGCGACAGGGTCCGTCTCTGCCATCTCGGGGTAGATCTTGAAGAGTCCCGCAAGGTCTTTCCCGATGTTGGCGTTATCGTAGCGGGCGAGCCTGTGGCTGCCCGGCACGAACGACAGGCAGCCGTTGAGGGGCGTCGCATCCTCGAGCGCGATCCAGATCGAAATCGCGTCGCGCGAATGGAAGGCCCAGAAGGGATTGTCGAGGTGCCAAGCGGTTGGGTTGCCGTAGGGCTCTTTGATCAACGCCTGATCGAGATAGATCCGC
>NZ_WITC01000063.1 GCF_009601505.1 Sinorhizobium terangae | reverse complement strand
CGCTTGAACTTCTTCGTGCAGTCGCTCGACGGCGTTGGTCTTTCGAAGCGATCTCCATTGCTCGGAGGGAAGCGCAGGAAGGTGAAAAGCTGTCGCCCCCTCTTCAAGGCTGTCGGCGACGGCTCGGCATCTGAGGCGCCATTTGCGGATGAAGGCCTTGCGCCTTTGCTTCACCTCCTTGACGGTCCTGGCGTAGATCATGTCGGCGTAGTCGACGCCGATCTCCTCACGAAGCCGCTTGGGCGCATGCGTCAAAAGGTTGCGATGCTTGTGAACGGCGCAGCGCTGAACGGGCACTTGTGGCCACAGGGCTGGAGGGGGCCTCTAGGCCCTGGCACGCCGTCGACGTGAGCAATTTCGGAATCTTGAGCCCGCGTGCCCATATCGTCGAGCGTAAGCGGTGCACCAAGGCAGCTCTCCCGAATCCGCCTGATGCGTGGATGGCGGTCAGCCGTTAGTCGGCGCGCCCCGGGGGCGATCACTGTGGGTTCTCATAACCGGTGACATAGTGGAATTCACGAAAGGCGGGATGACGAGGGCGATGTCTTTGTACGCCTCGTGCTCAATGAAGTGCGCGGTCTCGGGTCCCGGCCTGGGTTTGCCGAGGACGGGCCCGCCCCTTCTTGTCGACGCAGTAGATCAGGATCGGCAGCAGCTGACCGTGGTTGGGGTTCTTGAGGTCGAATGGCCGTTTCCAGCGTTTGATGTTGAGATTCATGGCCGCGTAGAACCCTTGGCACCACGGCCGTGGGTCGATGCCGCCGCCGGGCTCGTTGGTGGTGAAGCGGGGCGAATAATCCTGCGGTCTGTCGAACAGCGTCTCGTTGATCGGTTATGGATCCTGGCGAGGCTGGCAAATACGGCGTGATCGGTTGCAGAGCCTTTGGCCAGGACGTCACGTGGCAAGCCCATGAGCGGGCACACCAGTCTTGCGGGTCGGCGAACCGCGGCCCAGTGACCGCCGCCGTCACGAAGCCATCCAGCGCCGAGACGGTTCACACCAGCGGGCGGGGGTTGGTCTTGGCGGCCATCCAGGCCTCAAGCGCCTGGTCCGACAGCGCCATGTCATCGAGCGCGCTCATGCCGCCAAGGGGAGCGGCATCTCGTGGCGGCGCACCCAGTTCCACGGCATCAGCTCGTCCCAGCGCGAGGCTGGCCAGGCGTTCTGGATACGCTCGATGACATCGGCCATGTAGGTTTCGGCATCGACAGCCAATTGCGTCTGCCGACCGTCGTCGCCCATTCATTCTGCCCATGTCGGGGAAGAGCGAAGGTTCACTATCCCTGGCATCCCTATTTTGGCCGAAAAGTCAGTGTGCGACGTCCGCAGGTTGATATCGGGCCGCTGTCAGATTTGAAGAGGCTGCTTACCCCTGCCACGGCTTCTCCAAGCTCCCAACGCGATGGTGGAATCGCTCGGGAGAAAGTCGATGGAAAAGCACGACGTGCCGCGCTGACCTCGTGCAGACAGATGAGCCTGATGTTCGAGTCCCGCAGGATGGACGGGATGAGCGACGCGGAACGAACGAAGGCGGTAATCACGCTTGCCCAAATCCTGATGCAGGCGACCCGTCTCGTCGTCGAGGAGCTCGGCGATGACCGGCGCTGAACTGATCCCGGCGCAGCTCCTGAAGCGCAAGGCCGTCGTCTATGTGCGTCAATCGTAAGCGGTACGAGCACCCCATCTGGCGCTCTGGTGCAAGAGATTAAGGCGCTCGATCTATCAACACGCCATCCGACATCGGTCGAGCCCTGCCCTTGGCGAATACGTTAACATGGATTACAAATGCAGCGCTCGTGGAGGCTCCTGTTCCATCTTTTCGATAACCACCACACCTCGGGCGAACTTTATGTTCGATAGTGACTTTGCGATATCAAATACAGAATACTCGGTCAGGACAGTTGGGCGGTGAACCTGAAAATCTTGATAGGTATAATCCTCAAATACGCTGTTCTGCACGTCGATGAGCATCTTGAAGAAGTCCGTGGATGTGACCGGCGCATCGCGAAAATCATCGGTGTTGCTCCAGTACATGCACTCAAGGTCTTCAACGAAGTAAATGCCGTTGTTCTTTAGGCCGGTCATAAAAAGCGCGTTGAACGAGGCGATTTGATGAGAGGCGACATGGCTTCCATCATCGATGATGAGATCGAAAGGGCCGTACTTCTCGACAATTAATCGAAGAAAAGCAGCATCACGTTGATCACCAATTTCCACATGAATGTTGCTGTCCGGGTTGTCTGACTTCGAACATTGCGAGTCTACATCGACGCCAACAATCCGGGCGCCAACACCAAAAAAGCGGCTCCACAAGCGGAGAGATGCGCCTCGATAGACACCAATTTCAAGGACTCGCGGCCGCTTGCCACGGAAGCGCGAGAATTCCCGATCGTATACGGGAAAATATCCAAGCCACTTATGCCCGCCAGGAATACTTGACCACATCTTGCCGGATGTTGTGTTCTCGATGTTCTCAAAAGGAGGTGTTTTGCTCCCCTTCCAGGTAGTCTTGCGGAGCATGTCCGGGGACAGCATGTTGTATGAGCTTTTTAGCGCCATCGTACTCTCTCGATAAGTGGATATCTGAACCATACAAGACGCGTGCCAAACGCCCAGTGCTGATTTGTCTTGGCTATCCCGTCTGGCACGTGTCGCGTGCGGGACAGAATGTCGTAACTCCGACATCGGATCGCAGGTGTTCTATCTGCCGATCTGGCGCCTCGCTCATCGACGGGCTTCTGGCGCGCATCAATCTTCGACGCGGCAGCCGGGGTTCGCTGCCCGACCAGATCGAAAGAACCTTGCAGGTGGCCGATATAAGCGACAAACTCACCGAGCGCTGACGATCTATTAAAGAACCTACATCAAGATCCGCGAGGATGTACCTCTATCGCGCCATCGACAGCGTCGACGACACCTTTGCGCATTTCGCAAAAGACGGACAGGGGTTCCGCTAATTCCCGGACAGTCCTGGGATTTAGCGAAAAAGCTGTCCGGGATTTACCGAAACACGCACACCGTCGAGTTCTGGTTCAGTGAATACCGGGATTTGCCGGCCGCCAAGCGTTTCTTCACAAAAGCGCTGGCACGCCATGGCCGTCCCTATCGCATCGTCATCGACGGCAGTCAGACCAACCGGGAAGGCATTGTTTCCTGCGATGCCACAAGTCTATTGCAGGATTGCTCCCGGCGCCGGTCGAAGCCGATCCCCATCCGCCAAAGCCAATACCTCAATACCTCAATAACCGCATCGAGCAGGATCATCCGATCATCGGCGTATCAAGCGCCGGGTGCTGCCGATGCTCGGTTTCAAATCGACGCACACCGCCGCGGTCACCCTGTCCGGGACCGAGATGGTCCACATGATGCGCAAACGACAGGCGCTGTACGCCTTCATCCGAAGCCATCTCTCGCCGAGCAGCTCGAAATCCTCGCTGCCGTATGAGGTTGCCACCACTCTGGCAAATTCTCTGACCGGACAAGACTTTGCAACAGAACCATTGAAACTGGCAGCGTTTGCCGTGCGTGGCGGAGCGCTCTGGTTCGGATCGACGTCCCGTCCTATCGGGGCGGCCCGGGCGCCATCCCGACGAGGTCATGCAAGGGAAAGAGCGATCAGCGCTGGATGGGGCGCAGACGGATGACCACGTCGACATGGGCGATTTCCATGCCTTCGGGCGGTTCCGGCGAATTGTCGATCACAAGACTGCTGATCGGGATATCCAGCACCTCCAGATCGGCCAAGGCAACGCGTTGCCGCGTCGGGCGCAGGCCCGCCATCCTCAGTCTGGTCTCGATTGCGAATTCGGCAGCTACAGCCATAAAGGGAACTCCAATCCCTGGTTACCGATGGCGCATGCCTAGTTCATGCGTTTATGATCTCGCCCCACCTGTATTGGAAAGTCCTCTTGGCATATACGGAACGGTACGGGAAGATTTCTGGTTCTCACCCACGAAAAAAGAATGAAATCAATAAATTGAGTGTACCGGCATAATCAATTTATTGAATCTTACTGCACTTTCGTGGGTCAGTATCGGAGAAACTCCCCGCATCGTCCTTAAGTTTCCGTCGTAGCCTGCTCATGGTGCTCAGGCTGCGACCGACCAGCTAGGCTCTCCCGACAATCGGGTTGATCGTGTCTTCGCAGAGCCTGTCGCCGACGTTCAAGCTTTCGAAGTAAGCCGTGGGCAGAATGTCCTGGCACCCGTTAAAGGTGCAGCCATCGGGCATGAAGGCCGCGGTCATCGCGATCCGGCGGCGGCGGGTCATGTTGGCCCCGGCGCCATGCGCCGTAAGGCCGTTGTGAAAGCTGCAATCGCCCGCGCGCATTGGGACCGCGACAGGGTCCGTCTCTGCCATCTCGGGGTAGATCTTGAAGAGTCCCGCAAGGTCTTTCCCGATGTTGGCGTTATCGTAGCGGGCGAGCCTGTGGCTGCCCGGCACGAACGACAGGCAGCCGTTGAGGGGCGTCGCATCCTCGAGCGCGATCCAGATCGAAATCGCGTCGCGCGAATGGAAGGCCCAGAAGGGATTGTCGAGGTGCCAAGCGGTTGGGTTGCCGTAGGGCTCTTTGATCAACGCCTGATCGAGATAGATCCGC
>NZ_WITC01000062.1 GCF_009601505.1 Sinorhizobium terangae | reverse complement strand
CGCCGAAGCCTTGGGAAGAACCGATCATGCCAGTTTTCGTTTCATAGCGGGGCCGCCGAGCCGATACCTTCAGGCGGGAAATCCCTGGATGCTAGAACGTGAGGTAGCTGGTGGCGGCCCACTGATCAACATCGGCGTTCATATGGTCGATATGTTCAGGTCCCTCAGTGGCAGTGAAATTACGACAGTGTCGGCTTTGTCGACCTCGCACATCAATAACCTTTCGATCGAGGACTTTATCGCCATCACGCTCAAGAGTGCCTCCGGCACAATTGGCACGATTGAATGCGGGTACACCTTCCCCAGTGCGCCTGGTCGGCAACGTGAATTCACATTTTCAGTTCGAGCCGGCAAACGTTTTCTGCGTTCCATCAATGATGGCATTGATGTCGTGACCGGCAACGAGACCGGCGTGGAGCAAGAGTTCTTGCCCGTCGAATTTGAGACCGATCTGTACTACGCGAAATTCGTCGAACATGTGCTCGAGGCCTTGGAGAAGAAAACTCCAACGATCGCGGACTTTGGAGACGCGGCGCGGGTGCTGGAAGTGGTTGAGGCAGCATACACATCCGCCGCCGAAGGTGGTCGAACGATCCACCTTTCCAACTAACCGTGAGACGCAGGCAGCGTCTTCCTATTCAACAACCATCAGGAGAGACATATGAGTAGCGTGTTCCACCGTATCCCAAAACGCAATCTACCAGTCGCTGTCAAAGGCGAGGGCATGTACATTATCGACAAGGACGGCAAGCGGTACATTGACGGCTACGCCGGCGGCGCCTGCGTCTCATGCCTGGGTCATAGCGAGGAATCGGTCATAGAGGCCGTTCGCGAACAGATTGGGAAGTTTGCCTTTTTCCATTCTGCGATGTTTACCTCGGAGCCCCTCGAAGAACTTGCGTCCATTCTGACCACCGATGCTCCTGAGGGCCTCACGCGGGTGTTCTTTACGAACAGCGGTTCCGAAGCAGTAGAGAGCGCCGTGATGATGGCGCGCCAATACTTCGTTGAGATTGGTCAGCCTCAGCGAAAGAAGGTTATCGGCAGACGGTCAAGTTATCATGGTGCTAATCTGACCGCACTTAGTGTCGGGCACCAGTTGTCACGCCGCGCTCCCTTTGAAGACATTCTTGCAAACGTATTCCATATTTCACCATGCTACGAATACCGGGGTCGCCAAGAGAGCGAGACCGTGGAACAGTACGGGCTGCGGGTCGCGAATGAACTGGAACAGGCTATCTTGGGTCTCGGCCCAAATACGGTAATGGCGTTTATCGCCGAGACCGTCACTGGGACGACCAACGGAGCCACGCCACCAGTACCTGGTTACTTCAAACGCGTGAAGGAAATCTGCGACAAATACGGCGTCCTGCTAATCCTTGACGAGGTATTCTGCGGCTTGGGGCGCACGGGCACGCTCCACGCCTGCGAGCAGGACGGAGTTGCCCCAGACTTCCTCACATTTGCTAAGGGAATTGCCGCCGGCTATCAACCGATCGGAGCAACAATGGTAAATGAAAAGATTTACCAAGCTATCGTGTCCGGTTCAGGCACTTTCAAGGGAGGATACACCTATTCTGGGCATGCGACTGCATGTGCAGCTGCCATTGCTGTCCAAAAGGTCCTCCGTGGTCCCGGTTTCCTTGACCATGTGAAGACAACGGGAAACCTGCTCTCTGCCAGGCTCAACGAGAGGTTCGGCCAACATCCACACGTGGGCGACATCCGCGGTCGAGGGATGTTGATGACCGTAGAACTTGTGGAGGACAGGAGCACGAAAGCGCCCTTCGCTGCATCGCAGGACCTGAGTTCCAAGATCTACCAGAACGCTCAGGCGAGGGGACTTATTACACACGCCCTCACCGGCACGATTGACGGTTACGTGGGGGACCATGTTGTTATCTGCCCGCCTCTTATCGTGACAAGCGAGAACATAGATACAATCGTCGAACTACTGGGTGAGGCCATTGATGCAGCCGTACTGGAAGCGCGCAGAAAGGCAGCGTGAGGGAGAACTGGGCCAATGCGCTAACGTCATTGGGCGCCGCGGAACCTAACCTGCGGCGCACCAGTTTGATTGAACGTCCTTACATTCAATTCGACGAATTGAAACTTCGCGGCAGAACGTTGCGATCCCGCTTGGGAGTTGCGAGCTTGTCATTCTGTTTGTAAATGTTGGAGTTCCCTAGCCCGGAATTCACACTGAGAGATAATTGTGGCAAATGTATCACCAACAGAGCGCACTCTAGATATCATTGAGTTGCTCGCCGATCATCCCGAAGGCCTCGCGGTCACCGACATAGCGCGACGACTCAAGCTCCCCAAGAGCATTGCGCACCGACTCCTCTCCATTCTCGCGGATCGCGATTTCGCAATCCAAGATGCTCAAACTCAGCATTATCGGTTGGCGATCCGAACAGCAGTGCGGGTTTCGGCAAAGTCCGGACAGGATTTCCGGTAATCTCCGGACACAGTTTTCAGTAATTCCCGGACAGTGATTCCGCTAAATCCCGGACAGTTTCCGGCGGCGGTGTGACAGGTTGGTTCGCGGCTGCGCCGTCTTGGTTGTTAGGCCTCTCACGACAACGTTGAGAGGGGCCGATGCCGAGACGGAAGCAAGCAAGACGAACGACAGTGAGGGATATCCGGACGATTCTGCGCCTGACCCATGAAGAGGGTCTTTCGGTGCGCGAGATTGCCGAGCGGCTGAAGATCGGCAAGAGCTCGGTATCGACCTATTTGCTGCGAGCTCGGGAGGCCGGGCTTTCGTGGCCGTTGCCAGTCGGCGCGGACGAGGATGCAAAGCTGGAGCGGCGGCTGTTCGGCCGAGCCGGTCGACCGCCGCGCGATCTCAGCGAGCCGGACTGGGCGCTGGTGGTTCGGGAACTGAAGCGCAAAGGGGTGACGCTGACGCTTCTATGGCAGGAATACCGTGCCAACCATCCCGATGGTTACGGCTTCACATGGTTTTGCGAGCAGGTTGCCGCCTTTCGGCAGCGCACGAGTATAGCGTTCCGCAATCGGCACGCGGCGGGCGCCGTGATGCAGACCGACTATGCCGGGCCGACGGTGCCGGTGATCGATCCGGCGACCGGTGTCATCCATCCGGCCCAAATCTTTGTCGCGGTGCTGGGCGCCTCCAACCTGACCTTCGCCCATGCCAGCTTTAGCCAGCAGCTGCCAGATTGGATCGACGGCCAGGTGCGTGCTCTGACCTTCTATGGTGGGGTCACCAAGGCAATCGTGTGCGACAACCTCAAATCAGGGGTGGCCAAGGCCCTTTGGTTCGAGCCGACGTTGACTGCGACGTTCGCCGCCATGGCGGAGCATTACGACACCACAATCCTGCCGACACGCAGCAGGAAACCGCGCGACAAAGGCCGGGTCGAAGGCGCAGTGCTGATCGTGGAACGCTGGATTCTGGCCCGGCTCAGGAACCGCACCTTCTTCTCGCTTGCCGCCCTCAACACGGCGATTGCCGAATTGCTCGAGGAGCTGAACAACCGGACGATGCGCCACGTCGGCAAAAGCCGCCGCGAACTGTTCGAGGAGATCGAGCGGGCAGCCTTGAAGCCCTTGCCGGCGGTGCCGTTCGAATATGCGGAATGGAAGTCGGCGAAGGTTCACCCGGACTATCATGTCGAGGTCGACAAGACCTTCTACTCGGTGCCGCATCGGCTGATCGGATGCACCCTGCAGGTGCGGCTCACCCACCGGGTAGTCGAGATCTTCCACGATCACCAGCGTGTCGCCAGCCATGTTCGCCGCTCCCAGCGTTCCGGCCACGTCACCGTCAACGACCATATGCCCAAGGCGCATCAGCGCTATGCCAACACCACGCCGGCCAATCTGATCGGCCGTGCGACCCAGATCGGCCCCAATGCCGCCATCCTGGTCGAGCGCATGATGCGCGACAGGCCGCATCCGGAACAGGGATACCGCTCGGCCATGGGTATTCTGTCGCTGGCGCCGCGCTATGGATCGCAGCGCCTCGATGCGGCCTGTGAGCGGGCGCTCACCATCAATGCCATCACCTATTCCTCCGTCGCCTCCATCCTCAAATCCGGCCTCGACCGGGAAAGACCGCAGGCTGAACATGCGGCCCCCACGCCTGCGCATACCAATATCCGTGGCCGATCCTACTACCAGTGAAGGAAGCAAGAATGCTGACAAACCCCACCCTCGACCAGATGCAGGCCCTCGGGCTGACGGGCATGGCCGCCGCCTGGCGCGAATTGACCGAGCAGTCCGGCGCCAATGAGCTCAGCCGCGATGAATGGCTCGGCCTGATGCTCGACCGGGAAGTCGCCCTGCGCGCCGACAAACGCATCCGTAACCGGCTCGCCTCCGCCAAGCTACGCTTCGCCCAGGCCTGCATCGAAGATATCGACTTCGCCGCCGCTCGCGGTCTCGACCGGCGCAACACCATGGCGCTGGCCCAAGGGCAATGGCTCACCGCCCATGAGGGCCTGATCATCACCGGCCACACCGGCACCGGCAAGTCATGGCTGGCCTGTGCCTTCGGCAGGCAAGCGGCCAGGCTCGGTCACTCCGTGCTCTACGTGCGCGTGCCGCGCATGTTCGAGGATCTCGCGCTTGCCCGCCTCGATGGCTCTTTCCCTCGCCTCATCGACAAGCTCAGCCGCGTCCAGCTCCTCATCCTCGATGACTTTGGAACACATGCGCTCTCCGATCAGCAGCGCTTCCACCTCTTCGAAATCGTCGAGGAGCGCTATCAGAGAAAATCCACCCTGATCACAGCCCAGGTCCCCGTGGCAAGCTGGCACGACCTTATTGCCGACAGCACCGTCGCCGACGCCATACTCGATCGTATCGTGCACAATGCTCACCGCATCACCCTCCGGGGCGAGAGCATGCGAAAGCAAAAAAGCGCACCCCTCTTGACGGCTGCAGAAAACGGCGAAATCAATCAGCCCTGATGGTAACCAGGCCGCCGAGGACCAACCTCGTCAAACTGTCCGGACTTTAGTGAAACTGCTGTCCGGGATTTAGCGGAATCACTGTCCGGCTTTTGCGAAGCGCGCACAGCAGCCCTCGGCCTCCGTTTCTTTGGGAACATCGGCCTCAATGAGGTGTGTCAGCCTATCCTGAACCGATTAGCACAGCGCACCGGCGAGTTTGTTCGGGTTTGTGCAGCAGAAAACGGAGAGCTGGTCTGGATTGCTAGCGCTCAAGGCAGTTCCGAAGGACTAAGGTACGACCCCACGATGGAAGTCGGACCTGCCCTTCATGCTACAGCAAACGGTCGCGCTTGGCTGTCAACGTTGAAGGAGGACGATGCGCAAGCGCAGGTCCGCCGCAAAGGGTTCATCTTACCACGGAACTACGCAGGCTCCTCAGTAGCAAGCGAGCAACAGCTTGCCGAAGAGCTAAAGCAAATTAGAGAAGTCGGATACGCAGTATCGGCCGATGAGAGCGTAATTGGTATAACCGCGTTCGCAGCACCGATACCAGATCGCGAGGATGGCCCCGCCCTCGGGTCCGTAAGTGTTGCCGGCCCGTCTGTACGCATGCCGCTATCTCGGGCGCGCGAGATTTTGCCGGATCTACTCGCCGCCGCCAAGGAGTTGGGGGGCATCTGGCCGATACCCAGGTTTAGGAAGCTTGCTACCACGGGCTGAGGGCAAAAGAGCGACTCACGGGTTCCCAGTGACGTATTAGCCTCACTTTTCGTGCCATAAGAGATTTCTCAAAGGTACTTCGGTTCAAGCGACGCGTCACTGCGGCGGAAACCTGTCTATTTGCCTCGTGTAGGCTTCTCCGAAGGTAGCTCTTTGTCCGCCAGCGACTGAATCGGTATTATTCAACTTGACAGTAATATGAGTTCCTGTTCCGAATTGGAGCGGCATTCCAGAAAAGAAATGATCGCCAGAAGGCGGCAGGGAACAGGACTTAAATGCTTAAGCGAGCATCGACCAACGTCAGGCCGATAGCATTAGAGCTTTGTCAGCATACGGCCCTTCGGCATGTTGTGCATTGCTTGGGAAGCAAGCTGCGATCGTTTGAGGTCGGGCAGAGCCGAGCGTGCAGGCTATCACGACCATGAGACGTGAAAACAGGAGGAGAGAGAATATGAATCTAAAAAGCCGATTTATTACATCGGCACCACTGCCGCATCTGCCATGATGTCTTCAGCAGTTTTCGCTGCAGACATCAAAAGGAAGCGGTGATCTGGAGCCCCGGTGGTAAATACACCACGGCCCTCGAGCAGGCCTACGTAAAGCCCTTCGAAGCTGAGACGGGGCTAAGATCCGTTTGGTCGAGGCAGATATAGACCAGGCGGTAGCTGCCGCTTCAGCACAAACGAAGGCGGGCAACGTCCAGTGGGACGCTCTCTCGTCTATTGATGCACCGTACATGCCAAGACTAGTGAAGGAGGGAGCAATTGAAAAAATTGACGCTTCAGCCATTCCGGGCCTTAGCAGCTTGCCAAAGGCCGCCGTACATGAGTATGGCATCGGTGTACTAAATTCAGTTGTCACTGTCTCCTATCGTTCAGGCGACAATATCACGCCGCTGAAGAGCGTTAAGGACTTCTTTGACCCGAACATCAAAGGAGCTCGCGCCATCAGCTCAAACGCCGGCGAGGCGCAGTTTGTCTGCGCGCTGGCGCTAATGAGCGACGGGGTGAGTGTTGACGACCTCAGCAAAGGCATCGACTTTAAACGCTGCTTGACAATCGTTGATCGTGAGCGCGACGAACGCCCCACCTTTCCTTTGCTGACTGAGGCCGCGAGATAAGCTCCTTCATCATAGGAGCGGAACGGGATGGTTGGAGATCGCGCTGATGCCATGCTTGGAGTCATGGATGAAGCCATGGATGAAGCCAGGCATGAGGGAAAATATCGTCGGATCGAGGTGATCACCGGTCGACGCCAGCGGCGGAATTGGACTGACGAAGAGAAGGCGCAGATCCTTGCGGAGAGCGCAGAACCCGACGTGAACATCTCGGCCGTCGCCCGGCGCTGGGGCGTCAATCGCGGCTTGCTGAATGTCTGGCGCCGCGAAGCCGGGCTGACCTCTCGACGATCCGCGCAAGCCGGCGCGCAGCAGGCCATGTTCGTGCCGGTGACAGTGGTTGCAGAACGAACGCCTCCCCAGAGCGCGTCGTCGGATATCACTTCCGGTCGAATTGAGATCGAGATTGCTGGCGCGCGCATGACCGTGTTCGGCTCGGTGGCGCCCGAGTTGGCGCAGGCGATCGTGGCGGCGTTGCG
>NZ_WITC01000061.1 GCF_009601505.1 Sinorhizobium terangae | reverse complement strand
CGCGTGGCGTTACCCCCCTCTGCCCGGCAGGGCAGAGGGGGGTGCATCGGGCGCGAGCAAGGGAATCTCCCATGACCGGCCAACGCACCGTTCTCATCACCGGCGCCTCGCGCGGCCTTGGCCGCGAGCTGGCGCGGCAATATGCGGCGGCCGGCTGGCCGGTAATCGCCTGCGCCCGCGCGGCTACCGCGCCGGATGGCGAGGGGATCGAGCATCGGCAGCTCGACGTTGCCGACATGGGATCGATTGCCGCTCTCGCCGCCGGTCTCGGCGGACGGCCGATCGATCTCCTGATCAACAATGCCGGCATTCGCGGCGATACGGGCGGTCTCGCGACAATCGATCCGGACGACTTCCTCGAGATCATGCGGATCAATGCGCTGGCGCCGCTTCTCATCGTCCAGGCGCTTCTGCCCAATCTCCTCGCCGGAGAACGCCCGATCGTCGCCAATATCAGCAGCCGGGCCGGCTCGCTCGCCGAGGGTACGCTCGACGATGACGACGGCGACTATGCTTATCGTTGCTCCAAGGCGGCGCTGAACATGGCGACGGTGAAACTCGCCCAGGATCTGCGGAAACACGGAATTGCAGTTCTGTCGTTGCATCCCGGCTGGGTGAAGACCGACATGGGGGGCGAGGGTGCGAGAATTCGAGTTGCGGAGAGCGCGACCGGCCTCAAAGCGATCATCGATGGCGTCGGGCTCGCCGACAGCGGCAGCTTCCGAGCTTTCGACGGCAAACAGGTATCATGGTGAGAAGGCGAGCGGGATCATGACGAAAGAACTGAGCGGACAGGAGATCGCGGCAATCAACAGGCTGCTCACTGAGACCTATGGGATAGAAGGAGAAATCTCCGCGCTGCCGGGAGAACACGACCTCAATTTCCGTGTTCGCACGAACGACGGCAGCGCCTTTCTGCTGAAGCTGCACGCAGCGGGGGCGCCGGAAGAGCTCGACATGCAACTCGCCGTTCTCGAACACCTGGCATTGGCAGCGCAGGCCCTGCCCATCTCCCGCGCCCTGCCGGATCGCTCCGGCGCGCTTCTCAGTCCGGTCGACTTCAAGGGCGAGCGTCTCGCCCGACTTCTTACCTGGCTGCCGGGCGAGACCTGGGCGCATGCTTCGAACCGCAGCGCCGTTGGCGACGAGACCTTGGGAGCATTGCTCGGCACGCTGGACCGCGCCCTGACGGGCTTCGATCATCCGGGCGCAAAGCGTGTTTATGGCTGGGATGTTGCCCGGGCCGATATGCATCTCGACCATGTCGGGCTGATTGACGACGAGGAAAAGCGCAATACGGTCCGCGCCATCCTCGATCATTTCGTTTCTGCCGTTCTGCCGCGCCTCGCAGCCTGCCCGCGGCAAATAATCCACAACGATGCCAACGACTATAACGTGCTTCTCGACGCCGAGGGCCGCGTCAGCGGGCTGCTCGACTTCGGCGACATGGTCGAGACTTTTCGCGTCATCGAGATTGCGGTCGCTTCCGCCTATGCGCTGATCGGCGCAGAGGATGCGGTGGGCACCATGGCTCGCCTTGCCGGTGCCTATCACGACGTCAATCCGCTCACGGAAACCGAAGTCGAACTGATCTTCGATCTCGTGCGCACCCGCTATGCCGTCAGCATCTCAACGGCAGCAAAGCAGATCCGCGAGAATCCCGAAAACACCTATCTGCTCGTCAGCCAGGAGGATGTCTGGAGCGAACTGCAGCGGATCGAGCGGGAAAACCGGGCAATCGCCGTCGCCCGCCTTCGCGATGCCTGCGGCTTTGCGCCCATTCCGAAAGCCGCGAGGATCGTGCGCTGGCTGGAACGCAATGCGCATGGTTTCTCGGGGATCATAAGACCGACTGTCCTGAAGCCGAAGGCGGCTGTCTTCGATTTCTCCGCAGGGGGGCCCGCTGCCAACGACTGGGCGACGCTCGACAAGGTCGAGGCGGAAGCGCGGATCGAGGCGCGTATCCGCGCCGAGGGCGCGGATTTTGGTCTCGGCCTCTATGGCGAGGACCGGGCGGTCTACAAGGGAGATGCCTATAGCACGACGGTCGCGAGCCAGCGCCGCACCGTTCACCTCGGTGTCGATATTTTCGCGCCCGCCGGCGAGCCGGTGCATGCGCCGTTCGCAGGCAAGGTCGCCTTCTACCATGACGACGCCGTGGCGCACGGTTTCGGTCCGACCGTGCTCATCGAACACGCAACCGACAGCGGCGACGTGTTCTGGACGCTCTACGGCCATCTGTCGCGAGAGAGCGCGGAAAAGCTTGCGATCGGCCGGTCGATTGCCAAGGGAGAGGCTTTCGCGACGCTTGGTGGCCGCCACGAAAACGGCGGCTGGGTGCCGCATTTGCACTTCCAGATCATCACCGACCATCTCGGTCTCGAAGGGCGCATCCATGGCGTCGGCGTGCGCGACCAATGGCAGGTCTGGCGGGAGGTCAGCCCGGATCCGAGTGTCGTGCTCGGGCTTTCGGTGCCGGCCTCGGTGATCGTTGCGCGCGACAAGGAATTCCTGGTGCGCGAGCGCCATCGCCGAATCGGCCGGTCGCTGAGCATCGCCTATGGCGCGGCGCCACTGAAGATCGTCGGCGGCGAAGGCGCCTACCTGATCGACGAGGAGGGCACGCGCTGGCTCGACATGGTCAACAATGTCTGTCATGTCGGCCATTGCCACCCGCGCGTCGTCAAGGCGGCCGAGACGCAGATCGCACGGCTCAACACCAATTCGCGCTATCTGCACGACAGCCTGGTCGAATATTCGCGACGGCTGACCGCACTCTTCCCCGATCCCCTGAACGTCTGCTTCTTCGTCAACTCCGGCAGCGAGGCGAACGATCTCGCGATCCGGCTCGCCCGCGCCTATACCGGCAACCGCGATATCATCACGGTCGATCACGCCTATCACGGGCACCTCACGAGCCTGATCGACGTCAGTCCCTACAAGTTCGCCGGCAAGGGCGGCGAGGGCAGACCCGCGCATGTGCGCGTTGCCGAGATGCCGGATCTTTACCGCGGCCGCTACCGCTATGGCGATGCCGATGCGGGCGCGAAATATGCGCAGGACGTGAAATGCCAGCTCGAAGCGCTGGCAGCGGAAGGCCGCAAGCCAGCGCTGTTCTTCAGCGAGGGCATTCTCGGCACCGGCGGCCAATTGGTCCTGCCGGAGGGCTATCTCAACGAAGCCTACGCCCATGTGCGCGCCGCTGGCGGTCTATGCCTGGCGGACGAGGTGCAGGTGGGCTTCGGCCGCGTCGGCAGCCACATGTGGGCGCACGAGACGCAGGGCGTGATTCCCGACATCGTCACCACGGGCAAGCCGATCGGCAACGGCCATCCGATGGCGGCGGTCGTCACCACCGAAGCGATCGCGGCCGCCTTCGCCAACGGCATGGAATATTTCAACACCTTCGGCGGCAATCCGGTTTCCGCCGAGATCGGACTTGCCGTACTCGACGTCATACGCGACGAGCGGCTGGTTCACCATTGCGCAGTTGTCGGCAAGCGTTTGATGAATGGCGCCCGCCGGCTTGCGGAGCGGCACCCGATCATCGGCGACGTGCGCGGCCACGGTCTCTTCAACGGCATCGAACTCGTGCGCGACCAGGAGACCCTGGAGCCGGCCGCTGGCGAACTCGACTTCGTCATCGCCGAGATGAAGAGGAAGCACCGGATCCTGCTTTCAAGCGAGGGACCGCATCACAACGTGCTGAAGATAAAGCCGCCGGCGCCGTTCAGCGCCGAGGATTGCGACTATTTCCTCAATGCACTCGACGAGGTGCTGGCAAGGGTTCCGATGGGGTGATCTACTGCCGGTGACACCTCGGTGCACCTGAAAACGACGCGATTCTTCGTCTTCCGATCTAGGGTATGAAAGCTGGAGTAGGAGCGTGGAGTGACGATCTACCTGACCGGGAAACGGGATTTTCGGATCGCGCTGAGTTTAAAAAAGTCAGCCATCTAACGGGAACTCTTCACGTAGAGCTTTGTTTGGCTCAGCAACGGACGCATTGCGTCAAACAGCGAGCGAGAAGAACAATGTTGATACGTCTCATGGCAGCCACCGCCCTTCCCATACTGCTGGCTGTGCCGGCATTTGCGGACTGCCGTCAAGAACTCGAGAAACTCGGGCCGGCTATCGTTTCCGCAGAAACGGGCGCAGCCGGCAGCGGGTCCGGCGCGCCTGTTACGGAGCACCAGGAAGAAGTCATGCCCGGCAAGCAGAAGAAGGCTGTCGGAACGGAAATAACGGGATCGACCGGCGGCCAGACGAAAGCGACTTCGCCTCATCAGGAGCAGGTCACCGGCAAGCGGACCGGTGAAAGTGGCGACAAGCCAAGCCAGCTCGAGGCAGAAGCCAAGAAAATGGCCGAAGCCGGCGATGAGCAGGGATGCATGAAGAAGCTGGGCGAGATCAAGGACCTGATTGGAGCAAAGTGAGAGCGTCTTCGTGGAAGACAGCCTGTTCGACATGAAGGACCATCTCACGGCGAGCGGATCGCGGGCGGCAGCCATGGCCGTCCGGAGTCTTGGCTTATCGACATACTGAAGAGGCCCTCGAGCAGTCGGGGGCCTCCTTCGCTTGGCGGCCATCGAGCCGGATCAAGTCTCGTCATCTTGCTGAGCATATCTCGGCAGGAGATGGCGTCCTCCCTGACGTGAAGAGCCACACGAAAGCAAGAACACGAACAGGCGCTGATCATGTAGGCGGCGCGTGAGCAACTCCCCGGCGCTCAAGCCGCGGTGGCGGGCTTACTGGCTCTTGCACGGTATCGCTGGTTGTTCCGGCCGGAACATTTCCGGAAGCGGGAGGTTCGTTGGACGGGCCAAGCGTAAGAGAACGCTTGGAAGCAACAAATGGAGCTTAGATATGAAACTTGCCATACCGGCTGCCTTAGCGGCAGCGCTGTTCTCGGCGGCCAGCCTGACTGCTTCCGCGCAGTCCGGCACGAGCGCGACCGGGGATCAGCCTTCCATGAATATGGAAAAATGCGATCCGGGCAGCCCGAATTGCAAGGCGGGGCAACGCGGGGACAAGCCCTATTCCAGCGAGACCACCGGCAGCGTGAAGAGCAATGATAACAGCGCAGCTGGGGACGCTCAGGATGACGCCCCGAACAAAGATTGCCCGCCCGGTCTCGCCAAGAAAAAGATGAACCCCAGCGAGGGACGCGATACAACGGGCTGCTGAGGAGCCCGAACCAACGAAGAAGCCCCGCGTTGTTGCGGGGCAGCATCGCATCCCTTTGGCGCGTAAGATGCGGGAAGATGTAGTTCCGAAAGGCACTGCCGCGCCAAGCTACTGACACAGGATGGCGAACGGGGAAGGCCCGAATGCGCGTTTCTGGCACGCCGCTGCGAAAAGTGCACGAAGGCCAGCCCACCAATCAAGTGCATGCTGCAGCCCGCATCTCCTGACATTGTCCACGCCTGAGTTCTTCACTTGAAGCCCCGCCGATTCCATCGATCGGCCTTGTCTCCGCGCCAGGAACATCCCGTTGAATTGAGCATCCTTTTCTCAGCTCGCGCGTTCGGAATAGAACAGCCGAACGATTGAAGGCATCTGCGGCATGGAGGACGAAGCAGAGACCCATCACGAGGATGGTGATGGCAAGATCGGTGAGAATGTCAGCTTTCCATTTGATTGGATGACCGTCCAACGCTTTCGCGAAACGTTTCCGCGGGCTCGATGGAGCGAGGAGCGTAAGGCCTGGTTTGTTCCCGGGTCCACAGCGGGGCGCAGGATCAATCGCTGGCTCGCCAGAGAAGCGTCAAGAAGAGATCCCTACGAGGATCAGAAGGGCCGTGATGCCTACGCGTTCGAACCCATTCTCAGCCCTTACCTGAAGGTCGACAACAACGGCTTCCGGGTCCGCACGCCGTATTCACGGAAGATAGTCGATGAACTCCGTCAGGTGCCGTTTGCCCAATGGCAGCCGGAACTCAAAACTTGGCGGGTGCCGTTCGCCTCCTACGACCACCTTCACCGGCATTGGCAGGTGATCGAGGAAGAGGCAAAACGCAACGAACCTGAGGAACGGCGCAAGCGCGCCGAGGCGCGCAAGGGAACGGAGGAGGAGAGGGTGGCACGGCGCCGATCTGCCGAGAGACGGCGTCGCCGTATCCCGTTGCCGGCCGACGATTTGCCACCAATCGGCAAGCCGATCTCGACGACCAGCTATCGGATCATTGTCATCACTGAGGTCACCGGCGAAATCGTCGATCCAGATCGCGTCGCCGATGTCTATCGCGACGTCACCCGTGAGCACATCTGGGGAAGATGGCGCGCGCCCAATCTGGACGAGCTCGTTCGAACCTGGCCTTCGAAAACCGAGCCCGGAACCTACGAGGTTGAACGCGGTTGGTGGCAACCAACGATCGAGGAGCTACGTGAGGCCAGGAGGAAGGCGAGGGCGAAGGAACGAAAAACTGGAGCTCCATAGCGGTGGGATAGGGTTTCGAAATGGAAAGCTACGGAAGTATTAACGGCGGTGCCAGATGGACCGCCACGTTTAGCCGGTCAAAGTCCGCCAGCAGGTACCCGCGACGTCCTGCACAGCCAACAGCGCGGCAGTCAATCTAAGGGCGCGGCGGCTTCACATTGCCAAAGCGGATCTCTTCGCGCGATGGATTGTCGGCAATCGACTGCTCTTCCTCGTCGTCCGGAAGAACATCTTCAGGATCGATATTCGCCTCATCGGTGCTGCGGACCGGTGGTATCCGGCCCTGGTCCACCGGCTTCGCATCCTCCGGGCGCGATAAACCAGGCCCGGTCTCAGCGCTTTCCTCGTCGGGTGTCTCGGCCGTTTGGCGGACAGGTTCTTTCGGGCTTGCAATCATGGTTTTCCCTTTCGTCTCCGGAGAAAGCGAGTAGCGGCGTTTTGTTCCACGCCGTGTTCCCAAGTCTGCCGTCATCTTTTCGCGCAAAGTGAATGCTCGCGAGGGCATATAGCGTGAAGTAGACGACGTTGATCTTCCGGTTGAGGAACAATTGTCATCCACGACGATTGGGGTGCCTTTCGAAGAAGCAGGAAGCCACACCCTCCTTTTCCGTCAGTCTCCTGCTTCATCCCCCGGTACCGGGGGTGACCGTCGGAGGTATGATGTCCAAAGCAGTCACAGCGACGGTGATTCTCGTGCTGGTGGTGATCGCCTTGATCTGGATGCTTTTTCCGATTGACGGGACGCCGGAAAACGGCCAGCCGCCGCCTCACGCGATCGATCAATCCGACTAGCTTCTTCCCCGTGACGGTGCATCCCGTAACAGGTACGCGATGCGCCGGCTGACCCCTTACAGTGCCTGTGAAGGCGTCGTGCGCTGACGCCGGAACATGTTCAGCTTCTGCCGGTTCCTTCGTGACCTCGTTAGAGCGGGAGGATCCAATATGAAGAAAGCTTTGAGAGATGCGGTGGTGGTCATCACTGGTGCCTCGTCCGGCGTGGGAGAGGCCGCGGCTGAGGCATTCGCGCGATGTGGCTCGAAACTCGTCCTCGCCGCGCGCGATGCCGCCGCGCTTCAGCGTGTGGCGAAGACCTGTCGCGAATTGGGGGCCGAGGTCTTGGTCGTGCCGACCGACGTGACGGATGCGGACGCCGTCAAGGAGCTGGCAGAGAAGGCGATGAGTTTCGGAAAGATCGACGTCTGGTTCAGCAATGTCGGTGTCGGTGCGGTTGGTCGCTTCGTCGATACGCCGATTGCAGCCCATGAGCAGGTCATTCGCACCAACCTGATCGGCCATATCAATGATGCACATGCGGCCATTCCGATCTTTCTCAAGCAGCGCCACGGCACCTTCATCAATATGATTTCTCTCGGGGGCTTTGCTTCCACCCCTTTCGCTGCGGCCTACAGCGCCAGCAAGTTTGGCCTTAGAGGCTTCTCCGAAGCACTCCGTGCCGAGCTCGCCGATGAACCCGACATCCACATTTGCGATGTCTATCCGACGTTTATGGATACGCCTGGCGTGGCCCACGGCGCGAATTATACCGGTCGTAAACTCAGCGTTCCTCCGCCCGTCTACAACGCGCGTCGTGCCGCTCGCGCCATCGTCCGTCTCGCGGAGCGTCCACGCGCCTCGACTACCGTTGGCCTCGTCGCTGATCTCGCCCGCTTCGTCCATTTTCTCGCCCCCAACACCACGACGCGGCTGCTGGCGCAGCTTACGTCACGTTACCTGAAGCAAGGGCCGCGGGCGGAGAACAGCAACGGCAATCTGTTCAGAGCGCCGGCCGTGGCCGGTGGCATCGACGGGGGGCTGCGCTCATCCCACAGGATTCCCGTCGCAACTATGGCGGCTGTCGTTGTCGTCGGGTTCGCCATCGCTGCCCTGATCGCCGGGAGATCGCGTGTTTCATACAGAGGAGTCCTGAGATGAAGGCTTTGACGTGGCACGGCAAGGGCGATATCCGATGCGAGAGCGTGCCTGATCCGAAAATCGAGAACGATCGCGACGTCATCATCAAGGTGACTGCCTGCGCGATCTGCGGCTCGGACGTCCATATTTTCAACGGTCTCATCCCCTCCATGGAGCACGGCGACGTCCTTGGCCATGAAACGATGGGGGAGGTCGTCGAGGTGGGTAGGAGGGCGACCAGATTGAGCGTCGGCGACCGTGTCGTCGTCCCTTTCACCATCGCCTGCGGCGAATGTTTTTTCTGTCAGCGCGGCTTCTATTCGGGCTGCGAACGCACCAATCCCGATTGGGAAAAGGCGACGAAGTTGTGGGGGAATTCTCCTGCCGGACTGTTCGGCTATTCACACCTTCTCGGCGGTTACAGTGGTGGACAGGCTGAATATCTTCGCGTGCCCTATGCGGATGCGGGGCCGATCAAGGTTCCGGATGAACTCACGGACGAGCAGGTGCTGTTTCTTTCCGACATCTTTCCAACCGGCTACATGGCCGCCGAGTTCTGCGACATCAACCCTGCGGACACGATCGCAATCTGGGGATGTGGCCCTGTCGGCCAGATGGCGATCCGCTCGGCGTTCCTGCTCGGCGCCGAAAGAGTCATTGCCGTGGATACGGTTCCGGAGCGGCTAAGGCTCGCCGAAGCAGCCGGCGCGATGACCCTCGATTTCATGCAGGAGGATATCTATGAGCGGATCATGGAGATAACCCATGGTCGGGGAGCCGACGCCTGCATCGACGCGGTCGGCACCGAGGCCGATAGCCGGGCAAGCCTGGATTCCTTTGTCGACCGCGTGAAGGTGGCCACATTCATGGGTACTGATCGCCCGCACGTGTTGCGGCAAGCGATCCATTGCTGCCGAAATTTCGGAACGGTCTCCATTGTGGGTGTCTATGGCGGATATCTCGACAAAATACCGATGGGATCGGCAATCAACCGCGGACTGACCTTCCGTATGGGCCAGACGCCGGTCCAACGGTATCTTCCGTCGCTTCTCGATCGGATCCGAAAAGGGGAGATCGACCCGTCCTTCGTCATCACCCATAGGGGCGGCCTCGACGAGGGGCCGGCGCTCTACAGTACCTTCGGCGAGAGGAAGGATGGTTGCGTAAAGGTAGTTTTGAAGCCGTGAGAGGATTTGCAACGCAGGCTGACGCTGTCGCGGTCCGGGCCGCAGACCTCATGACCGTTGCTGCGTCAGCCGTGCGGTTCGCAATGCTGCCAAGGCTTCCTCCGCGGAATGGCACAGCAGGTTGAGTTCGGTCGGCCGGCGCAACGCTATCTGGATGTGATGAGGTCCGAACATCCGGATCAGGCCATATCCGGGAAAACGGCCGTTGCCGGCCGCGCGGTTGTTCCAGCGTGTGATCCTACCGTACGGCCATGGTGTATAGGAATGTTCCGCGTCAAGGATGCGGGCGCATTCCTCGTAGAATGTCTTTTTGCTGAATTCCATGCCGGCGTCCATTTCGGGAGGTCCTCGCTCGCGGAGTCTCGGAACCGTTCCCGTCCCGATAATGTTCCCGATTCGTCGCAGTCCGCTGCGGAACAATCAAAAGCAACGGCGGTTCGAACCTCGTGAAGACATAGGAGGAAAAAAATCATGAGCGCTTCTGGTATCGCCGCCTTTGACAAGACACTTCAGGTCACCAACACATGGTTGGATGACATCATGAAACAGCAAGGGCCAGATCGCCAAGCCGCGTGGCATATCCTTGGCGCCGTCTTGCACACGATCCGAGATCGCCTGCCGGCAGACCTGTCCGCCCATCTTGCCGCCCAATTGCCGCTGCTGGTGCGCGGTGCCTATTACGAGCAGTACCAGCCGTCCAAGCAGCCCGCGCGGTTGCATTCCCTCGATGAGTTTCTCACTCAGGTGAAGGAAGAACTCGCCTTCACGCGGCCAGTGGATGCGAAAGATGCGGTACAGACGGTTTTCGCCGTCCTCTCGCATTATCTCGATCCCGGTCAGGTCGCGAAGGTGCGGGAAAGCTTGCCCGAAGACATACGTGCTTTGTGGCCGGACCCCCGCTCCAGACATTGAACAAGTGATCGGAGTGTGACCGCTGGCGAAAGCGGAATGCTCGCAAGCGAACTCAGGGGCGGTCATCTATTCGAAGATCGCTGCAGCCGCGGCCGATCACCCGGCGCGGGATGAGGAAAAGTGTGTACGGTTTCCGCTCGCATCCCCGCTCTAACTCATTGGAATCGGTCGCGTTTATGATACGAGGTCGATCGGATCTAAAATCATCGTGATCTAGTCTCTCGCGGATGCCATCGGATGCGCCGGCCGCGACTCGGCGGTCGCAAAGTATGTGGCAAGCGCTGCGATGTCGTTGTCGGAAAGCGGTCTCGCTACCTCCCGCATCACGTGGCCATATCCGCTGTCTCCACGCTGCCCATCGCGGAAAAGGCGGAGTTGTTGCTCGATATAGGGAGCCGGCTGCCCGGCGAGCGACGGGAATGCCGGGTTGCGATCTCGGCTTGCATGGCAGACAAGGCAAGCGGGAATGCGCCTCGACGCGTCCCCTTCGGTCGCAAGTTTCTTGCCTGGTTCGAGAAGCGCCGTCGCGGCGCCTGCTCTCCCTCGTGATGCGGGCAATGATGCGAAGTGGGCTGCAAGGTCTCGCCAATGGCGACGATCGATGGCCTTCGCGACAACACCCATGACGCCACCCGGTCGGCGGTCCTCGGCGTAAGCTGCGAAACTCTGGAGAAGATAGGACTCCCTTTGACCGGCGATGACCGGCGTCGCCGTACTGCGGCCCCTGCCGTCAACCCCATGGCATCGCGTGCACTCCGCGAGAGCCTGTTGAAAGGTCGCGGGCCGGTCAACGAGCGAGCCCGCTGGGCCGTAGGCCAGGTCACGATAGGCCTCAGGGCCGAGCGCCGGCAACCGGCGCAGGAAGGCGACCATCGCCCAGACCTCATCGTCGCGCTTTTGGCTGGGCCAGGCCGGCATTCCCGTAAACCGCACTCCATGCTTGACGATGCGAAAGAGTTCGGCGTCGCTCCAGCCGCTGACGCGCTCGGCGAGATCCGGTGGTTGCGGCAGCATGCGCAAGACGGCAGGCGAGCGCGGCTCTCCCGGCGCGCCGTGGCAAATGGCACAACCGCGCGCGAAATGGCCCGCCGCTGTCTGGACGGCGTGGTGCGGAAGTTCCCGCGGGACGTCGACTGCAAGCGCGTAGGTTCTGATCGCGGACTGCATTGCGAAATGCAAGAACCAGTCGGTGATCTTCCAATGCCCGCTGGACGCGCCGACGTTGAAAAAGCCGATCCATGCGGCGAAAACCACCGCGAACGGAAGGATCGCGAGGGTGACGGCCACATGTTTCCAGTCGACGTGCATCAGGCCTCGGCCTCCCTCTGATCGCCCGGCGCCAGATGGCGAGCGAGAAGCGTCAATCCCCCGACGTGATAGACCACCAAAAGCGTTACGCCTGACAGGAGTGAAATTCGCCTCATCGCGAGCACTCCGTCATGAAGAGGACAGGCAGTGCGACGAAGACCACCGCAATGAAACTCAGGCCAGAGAGCAACAGCGTGGCAAAACCTTGGAAGAGGGTACGGTCATGGCGCGTCGGCTCGTCATGCGGTGGGTCGTGGGCGCCGAAGCCCCACTGACGCCAGGCAAGCCAGGCGGATACAAGGATAGCGACAAGCGCGAATGCAGTCACAATTCCGATCGCAATGCGAAGGGCATCGAAGCCGATCGAGAACCGCTCCTGCTTGGCGCAATAGATCGCCACGCTTAAATAACAGATCAGGAAATGGGCGGCCCAAACGACCGGAGCCGTGAAGAGTGTCCAGAGCGATTCCGGACCGCTCGGTCGGGGGAGCATCGTGCGCATCGCTATCTCCACCCTGCTTGCGGAAAGAGGCCAATCACCGGAAAAGTGACCGCGGCCGTGATGACGAGGAAATGCCAGAAGAGCACGACGTTGCTGAGATCAGCATCGTATCGATGCGTCAGCCGGCCTGCCAAACTGCGCGCCAGGCAATACGCCTGCATGACTGCACCGACCGCGGCATGAGCGAGGACCCATATGACCAGGATCCAGACAATCGCAGGATAGACATGCGTCGTCGGCTGCATCGCGTGCGTCCGCGGCCCCTCGAGGGCGGCGACGCTTGCGATGCAGGTCAGAGCGAAGGAGGCCGTAAGGCAAAGCCGCATGATGAGCACATAGCCCCTGGCGTTATATCGTCGCGCCAGAACAATCAGCGCCCATGCAAGCGCGAAGAGTGCCAGCGCAAGCAGCGGCCAGAATACGCCGGGACCAGCAGTGCTGCCGGTGAAATCCGGGTGGATCGTCCAATAGAAAAAATATCCGAAGACGAGGCTTGCGAATGCTGTGCTGTCGCCGACCATGGTGATGAACATTGCCCACCAGCCGACGGAGGCCGGGCCTGAGGCATAAATGGGCAAGGTGAGCCCCAGGCCGACGTCCTTCGCCGGTTTTTCCGGGATCTCGGCCGTTCCGGTCCAAAGCCACCAGATGATGGCTGTGAAGGCGGCCATCGCAGCCACAAAGGAAGCGATCCACCAATGAAAAGTGAGGGCGACGAAGGTTGCACCGAGCGACGCAGCCGAGATGATCGCGAGGTGGGACGTCCCGCCGACGCGCAGGACTTGCAGGGGCCTGGCATCGAGGACGGAGGTGACCAGTCCCTCTCGCCGGCCCTCCTCTGCGTCGGGGAGATAGCCGCGGCCTTCGCTGATGTCGCGCATCAATGTTTTCTGGTCCCACAGCGGATAACGGCTCGTGATCGTAGGAATGGAGCGTACGCCCCAGTTCTCCTCGGGTTCCGAAATCCATTCGAGCGTGCCAGCCTTCCACGGGTTCAACTCGCCGCGACGATAGCGATGCTTGGGACGCAGCACGTCGAAGACGACAACCAGCACGCCGGAGGCAAAGACGAAGGCGCCTGTGGTGGAGGTTAGATTGAGCCAATCCCAGCCGAGTTCGGCTTGATAGGTGAACACCCTGCGCGGCATGCCGCGCAGGCCTGTCAGGTGCATTGGAAAGAATGCGATGTTGAAGCCGGAAAACATCAACCAGAAGGCTGTGCGTCCGAGTATCTCGGAAAGGTGCTTCGCGTCGATGAGAGGATAGTAATAGTAGATCCCGGCTGTGACCGGAAACAGCATGCCGCCGATCAGCACATAATGGAGATGCGCGACGACAAAATATGTGTCGTGTGCCTGCCAGTCGAATGGTGCGAGCGCCACCATGACGCCTGTGAAGCCGCCGATGACGAAGATGGCGATCCCGCCGGCGCCGAATAACATCGGGACCGAGAAGATGACTCGGCCGGCGAGCATGGTCGCGACGAAGACGAAAATCTGCACACCCGTCGGAATGGCCACCGCCTCCGATGCCGCCGAGAAAAAGGCCAGCGAGATCTGCGGCAGCCCCGTTGTAAACATGTGGTGGACCCACAAGCCGAAGGACAGAAAGCCGGTCCCGACCGCGGCGAGAACGATCCAGGAGTATCCGACGATCGGGCGCTGCGAAAACGTAGGTACGATCATGGCCATCAACGCAATCGCCGGCAGGAAGATGATGTAGACCTCCGGGTGACCGAATATCCAGAACAGGTGTTGCCATAGAAGCGGATCGCCTCCGCGCTCTGCATCGAAGAACGGCCAGTCGAACATTCGCTGCATCTCGAACAGGATGTCTCCGGCAATCAGCGGCGGAAAGGCGAACAGGATCATTCCCGCGACGATCAGCAGGTACCAGGCAAACAGCGGCATTAAATTGATGCGCATGCCTGGCGCGCGGCATTTCATGATGCCGACGATCAGCTCTACCGCGGCTGCTATCGATGCGATCTCGATGAACGAGAGGCCAAGCAACCAGATATCCGCGCCGATGCCCGATAATTCCGGATCGGTGGCGAGCGGCGGATACATGAACCACCCGGACGACGGCGCCGCGTTAAAAAAAATGGAGCCACACACAAAGACGCCGCCGATCAGGAAGCTCCAGAAACCAAACGCACCGAGCCGCGGAAACGGCAGTTCTCTGGCGCCCAGCATCGGCGGCAGCAGGAAGATCGCCGCAGCCTCGAAGATCGGCACGGCGAAGAGGAACATCATCACGGTTCCATGCAGCGTGAAGGCCTGGTTATAGAAGTCCGCCGAAAGCAGGCCGTTCTCCGGCGTCGCCAGCTGCAAACGTACCAACAGTGCCAGAACGCCGCCGAAGAGCATGAACGCGAACGCCGCAGAGGTGTACCATAAGCCGACCTGAAAGTTGTTGACCGAAGTCCAGTAACGCCAGCCGCTCGGATTGGCCCAGACGGCACGCAATCGTTCCTCTTGTGCCTTGAGGGTCTGACGCGAGTGTGTGTCGGGCCGAGCGCTCATCTGAGCCCCTTCAGATACCGGGCGATGGCTCGGATCTCTTCTGGTGGCAACATCGCAAAAGACGGCATTCGGGTTCCCGGCTTGAGGACCTCCGGCTCGGTGATGAAGCGAGCAATCGTCTCCTCGGTATTGGGGAGGATTCCGGCGCCAACGGTCTCCCTTCCGCCAAGATGAGACAGATCCGGGCCCACCAGTCCGCGCGCTTCCGTTCCGTCGATGCGATGGCAGCTTCCGCAACCATGTCTCATGAAAAGATCCTGACCGGGGGCCGGCGCAGTCGCGGCGGGGCTTGACTGGGTGGCCAGCCAACGTTCGAAGTCGTCCGGCATCATCGCCACGGCTGAAAAGGCCATCAGCGCATGCGACGTGCCGCAAAACTCCGTACACGCGCCCCCATAGGTACCTGCCCTGTTCGCGAGGAGGGGGAGTGTATTCGTGCGCCCTGGTATCATGTCCATCTTGCCGCCGAGGGACGGTATCCAGAACGAGTGGATGACGTCGTCGCTGCGCAGGACGAATTCGACACGCTCGCCCACCGGCAGCCTGACCTCGTTGGCCGAGATGGCCGGCGGCCCCGGCGACTTGTGATAAACGACACGCCACCAGAACTGGGTACCGGTTATTTCGATGCGTAAGGCGCTGTCAATTGAAGGGCGTAAGCCTGGCATCAACCAAAACGTGTAAGTCAGCAGCCCGAACAGCACCGTCGAGGAAAACACCGGTCCTCCCCACAGGATGAGCTTTCCAGCCGCATCTTCGCTCCACATGCGACGTCGATCGCCTATGGCGTAAACAAGCAGACCGACCACAGCGAGCCATATGAGCGCACCGGCGCCCACAAGGATCCAGAACAGGAACGAAGTGGCGTCGGCTTCCGATCCGGCGGCATCGAGCGCAGATTGGTGCCCTGCGCATCCGCAGCAAAGAAGCGGCGAGCCCGTCGCAAAGCGCGCGAACGCCGAGGGGCGCTGCTGGAGATGGCAACCAAAAACCACGACGATGTCCGTCTTTCAACGCGTGAACCAATCCGCGAAGGAACCGCTGATTGCGTTCAAAGTTCCGCTCCTAGCCTCGGAGCCGAAGGGGAATGTCTCCGGCACGCCGGTGCTTGCATGGTCCGGCATCAGCGGGGTTACCGGCGTCGGGCGGCAGTTTTTGGCTCTCCGCGATCTTTCTTGGGAACCAAGCATCGTCGCATAGGTTTGGTCGTTCGTCCCCATTCCGATCGACGGAGAATTCCCATGGCCAAGAGAAATGCGCGCCCGGCAAACTCCAAGTCGGCCATAATCCACGAGCAGAAGCTGACGCGTGGCAACGGAGGAGAGCTTCACCAAATTGCGGGGGATGGCACTGCGATACTGACGACAGCGCAGGGAGGCCCGGTTGCGGACGACCAAAACAGCCTGCGCGTGGGCGAGCGGGGTCCGACGCTCATCGAAGATTTTCATTTCCGCGAAAAGCTCTTCCATTTCGATCACGAACGCATTCCCGAGCGCGTCGTGCATGCGAGAGGCTATGGCGCGCATGGCTATTTTGAAACCTATGAATCGCTATCTGCAATTACACGTGCGGATGTCTTCCAACGCGCCGGAGAGCAAACACCCGCCTTCGTGCGATTTTCGACCGTCGCTGGCAGCAAGGGATCTTTCGATCTCGCGCGCGACGTTCGGGGGTTCGCGGTCAAGATCTACACAAAGGAGGGGAACTGGGACATCGTCGGCAACAATATACCGGTCTTCTTCATCCAAGACGCTATCAAGTTCCCCGACGTCATCCATTCCGTAAAGCCGGAGCCGGACAGAGGTTTTCCGCAGGCGCAGTCGGCGCATGATAATTTTTGGGACTTTATCAGCCTCACGCCGGAAAGCATGCACATGATCATGTGGGTCATGTCAGATCGCGCAATCCCACGGTCGTTCCGGTTCATGGAAGGCTTTGGTGTTCACACCTTTCGTTTCGTCAATGCCAAGGACGAATCGACCTTCGTCAAGTTCCACTGGAAACCGAAGCTCGGACTTCAGTCCGTCGCCTGGAACGAAGCCGTGAAGATCAATGGCGCCGATCCCGATTTTCACCGGCACGATCTTTGGGAGGCGATACAGGGCGGCAATTTCCCCGAATGGGAACTGCAGGTCCAGCTTTTCGATCAGGATTTTGCCGACGCCTTCGACTTCGACGTCCTGGACCCCACCAAGATCATTCCGGAAGAGGTCCTGCCGCCGAAGGCGGTGGGAAGACTGGTTCTGGACCGGATGCCGGACAATTTCTTCGCCGAGACCGAGCAGGTCGCCTTCATGACCCAGAATGTGCCGCCGGGCATCGATTTCAGCAATGATCCGCTGTTGCAGGGGCGAAACTTCTCCTATCTCGATACGCAGCTCAAACGGCTTGGCAGTCCCAACTTCACGCACATTCCGATCAATGCGCCGAAATGTCCTTTCCACCACTTCCAGCAGGACGGGCACATGGCGATGCGCAACCCGGTCGGGCGCGTGAACTATCAGCCGAACTCCTGGGGCGAGGGGCCACGCGAGTCGCCCGAGGATGGATTCCGGCATTACGCTTCCGACGAACAGGGCGCCAAGGTTCGGCTTCGCGCCGAGAGCTTTGCCGATCACTACAGCCAGGCCCGCCTGTTCTTCGTCAGCCAGACGCCGCCTGAGCAACGTCACATTGCCGACGCACTCACATTTGAACTGAGCAAGGTCCAGACCCCGGCGATACGAGAACGTATGGTGTCGCATCTCCTCAACATCGACGAAACCCTCGGGAAAAAAGTTGCGCATGCGCTGGGCCTCAAATCGGTTCCGAAGCCGGCGGATGCCGCCATTCCGACGCGCCAGGATCTCGCTCCCTCGCCAGCGCTCAGCATTATCGAGCGCGGGCCAAAACGCTTCGAAGGCCGCAAGCTTGGCGTGTTGGTAACCGACGGGACCGATGCATCGATCTTGAAGGCCCTGACGACGGCGATCACGCAAGAAGGGGCCGTGTTCGAGCTCATCGCCCCGAAGGTCGGAGGCATTACTGCCTCGGATGGCAAATGGATCGAGGCGCACCAAATGATCGAAGGGGGCCCATCGGTCTTGTACGATGCGGTGGCCCTACTGCCTTCGCCTGACGTTGTCTCGGAACTGGTTAACGTTGCAGCGGCGCGGGATTTCGTTGCCGATGCCTTCGCGCATTGCAAGTACATCGGTTATGTCGAGGCAGCCGTGCCTCTGCTCGCGAGAGTCGGCATCACCGACGCTCTCGACGAGGGAACCGTTAGCCTCGGTGATGGCAAGAGCGCCGAGGCCTTTGTCAAAACTCTCGGCAGCTTGCGCGTTTGGGCGAGAGAGCCATCGGTCAAGCTCAAGTAGCCGCGCCCACCGGAAATGAGAGCAGGGGCGACGGTTGGTGCTCGTGACTGCTCTCGGATGCCAACAGCATGGAGAGAATGATGGAGGACTCGCAAGCGATTTCCCGTCCCCGGCAAACTTCCGACTATCCGGGCCGCCAGACAGACTGCATTGCGGCGTTGAGGCCGGCCGTATCCGATCTGGCCGCAACCTCTCAAGACAGCATTGTTGCCGCACTCGGCGGAGGGATGACCGACGAGTTGGTCGCGCTCGCCCATAGGGCGGAAGAGGCGGGCTGGACATTCGATGAGGCATCGGCAGCGATTGAGACGCTTGCTCGGGAATATGAGGGTGCCAAGGGCACGATCTTCGACTGAGATGGGGTTTGGCCCCGATCGGTTGCGCGGTGGAACCTCCCTCGGCCCGGCTGGTTAGACGAACCGAGAGGTAGAGGCCGTTGGCAAAGCTTGGTGTCCTGACGTTTCACCGCTGCATCAACTACGGGTCCTTTTGGCAGGCACATTGCCTCGTGCAGGGCCTTCGCTCGCTGGGCGCCAAACCTGTCGTCCTCGATCATCGCTCCGACCGCGTCAGCCGTGCCGAGTGGCGTTGCGCACTGCAGCCGCTGCTGCCTGCGAGGACTACCCGACCGGACATGTCGCTTTACGCCTCCAAGATCAGGAAATTCGTGAACGCGTTCGCCTCTTTTCCGCTCAGTGCAGCGTTTGCGCTTGACGAGCCGGTCGCGCTTGACGATTGCGACCTGGTCGTCGTCGGTAGCGACGAAGTCTGGAACTTTCGCCATCCCTGGTACGGCGGGGTCCCGCTCTTCTATGGGGAGGGGATATCCGCAAAGAAGATCGTTTCCTACGCAGCGACGTTCGGAAGTCATCCCGCCGCGAACGGGCTGGAGAGCTACTGGGCAGATAAACTGCGGAAGTTTCATGCCATTTCGGTGCGCGACGAGAATTCAAAGACGATCATCGAAAGGGCACTTGGACGCGAGGCGACGCTTGTCCTCGATCCTTGCCTGCAATTCCCAGAGACGCTTGCGACTTGGCCAGCCGTTACCCATGACCGCCCTTACGTTGCCGTTTACGGTCACTCGTTCCCGTCCTGGTTTCAACAGGGGGTTCGCCGCTGGACAGCATCACGCTCGCTTCGTCTCGTCAGCATAGGCTATCGGAACGAATGGGCGGACGAACAGTGGCTCGATGGCGGACCCTACGAGTTCGCTGGTTTTATCGCCGGTGCTGACGCGGTCGCAACCAACTTCTTCCACGGCTGCGTATTCGCGCTTCTCAACGCCAAGCCCTTTGCCTGCGTCCTGTCCGATTACCGTTCGAACAAGGTTCGCGACCTCGCGCGCCTAGTCGGTGCTCAACGACACGTGTTGTCGCGGAAGACGCCCTCAGCGGGCTACGAGGCCATTCTCGGCGACGTGCCGGACCCAGCCATCGCTGACCGACTTGCCGAGCTTCGCAGCCACTCGTGGAACTATCTTATCGATGTCCTCGACTGAACACCGAACGCCACCAAGTGGCACCGCGCTCGCACCGGGACAGATGCACGCATCGGGGCTGTGCATCGGCTGTGGCGCCTGCATGGCGCAATCTGACGCCGGCCCGGCCGCGATGCGGCTGGACCGTTATGGACAGTTCAGACCAGAGGCATCCCGACACCCGCGCGGGTTCGCGCAGCTATGCCCGTTCTCGCCCGATGCCTGGAACGAAGACGATATTGCTCGTGAGCGGTTTGCATCGGCAAGATATTGCGATCCGCGCATTGGCCGCTTCGAAGCCGCCTATGTGGGGTATGTCCGTGAACGGAGCTTTCGGAACGTCGGCAGTTCCGGCGGTATGGCAAGCTGGACGGCGGTGGCGCTTCTGAAGGAGAACCTCGTCGACGGTGTCGCGCATGTCGTTCCTCGTTGCGAGGACGCCAAGCCCCTGTTTCACTATCGCATATCCCGTAGTGCAGAGGAGATATGCGCGGGCGCGAAATCGCGCTACTACCCGGTGGAGCTGTCCGAGGTCATCGATGAAATGAGACGCCGCCCCGGTCGCTACGCGGTCGTCGGGATCCCTTGCTTCATCAAAGCGCTGCATCTTCTGTGCCTGCAGGATCCGCTGCTGCGCGAGCGTCTTGCCTTCACGCTCGGGCTCTTCTGCGGACACATGAAGAGCGCTCGCTTCGTCGAGAGCATCGCCTGGCAGCTGGGAGAAAGAATCGAAGCTGTCGCGGATATCGATTTCAGGCTGAAGGACACCCGGAGGCCCGCGAACTGGTACACGGCGCACCTCGTCCTTAAGGACGGGAGCACCCGGAGCAGGGACTGGTGGCATCTGGCTGACGGAGACTGGGGAGCCGGCTTCTTCCAGAACGCCGCATGCAATTTCTGCGACGACGTCGTCGCCGAAACCGCCGACATCTCCTTTGGTGACGCCTGGGTCGAACCCTATGCGTCCGACGGTCGCGGGACGAATGTCGTCGTCGTTCGCTCTCCGCTGCTACGACGTCTCGTCGACCGCGCCCGTGAGGAAGGAAGGCTCGAGTTGCAGGAGGTCGACAGCGCATTCGTGGTCAGAACACAGGCTGCGGGCTTCAGGCAGAGACGCGAAGGTCTCGCCTTCCGGCTGAGCCGGCCGCGCCAGGGCGTCACGCCGAAAAAGCGTGTAGCCCCGCAACGAGCCGGTCTTGATGCCCGGCGGGTGGCGATTTACTGGTTGCGCAGCTTCGTCAGTGCGCAAAGCCACCGCGTGTTTCGACTTGCCAGGATATTGCACTCGCCGGCGGTCTATATCCGCTGGGCCTCGGCGATGCTCGCCTTCTATCAGGGCGTGACCTATTCGCGGGGCTGGATCGGAAAACTTGTCTCCCGCATCTGCCCGGACACGACCGACTCCGGCAAGCCTTCGAGCGATGAAGGACCGGGCGCATAGCGCGCCGTCATCTCCGCGCAGAAATCGGCAAATTCCTCCGGCACGATCGGCGCGCTCGTATGGTGCGGCGCGATGCCCCGGTGCTCGGGGGTGAAGCAGAACGTGACTGTGACCTCGAACTCTTCAAGAGCCGCCATTTGTCGATCGAACCAGGCCAACGCACTAGGCTGGAAGCGGTCGGCCCAGGACAGGCCGGTGCGCAGGTGCGTGACGCCGAGGCGCTTCATCCATGAAACGGCGTCGTCAAGCCGGGGATCCTCGAAATGGAACCATTGCACGAGTCCGATCTCAGGCGTGTGGCGGGCAAACTCGTCAACTGCCAGTTTTGGTGCGCCATCCTCACGCAGGAGACCCATATAGAAATGCCGGTAATAGGACGAGCCCTCGGCTTCCTTATGTCGCGTGGTCGCGCCCCAAGCGCGCGGCAGGTCGTAGAGGCTGTACCACTGGATCCGCTCGACTTTGCCTTTGAGCAACTCAGCCGTTTTCCGTAGTCCCCAAAGCTGCACTTCCTCGGCGCCGAAGGTCGAAACACCAACCTCACTGATCCACATCGGCAGATCGGTCACGGCGCGTATTTCCTCGAGCCTCCGTGGCCATTCCTCGATTTGCCAAAGGTTCCAGTCAAGCGGAAAGCCATGCACCGCCACCGCATCGACGTGGTCGAGGACGCCATAGGATTTCATTAGAGCCATGAAATCTGGATCGATCGGCGAAATTCCGCCAAGCACCCGCCTGAGGCCGGGATTGATATCTCGGATCGCATCCGCGGCCAGCTTCGCCATATTTGCAAAACGACTCCAGTCCGGGTCAATCTCCGGATCCCAATGCGACTTGTTGTTCGGCTCGTTCCAGATCATGGCCGCTTCTATCATCAGTGCCCTCCGTGCTTCTTCCGTTGCATCATCGTGCCGTGTCCTGGGTTTCGTTCAGTTGCAGGACCTTCGCGCCCCAGCCACCTGCCGACACGGCGGAGATGGAGGCAGGTGCGATATCGAAGCGCGCCCAGGCGTCAGTCGATAGGCCGAGCACTTGGCAGATCAGGGCCTTGATGACGTCGGCGTGGCTCACGAATACAACCTTCCCGCCGCCACTCTGCGGACACAGCGTTTCGACAAGCGCCATGATCCGTTGCTGGACGTCCAGCATCGTCTCGCCGTCAGGGGCGCGCACCAGGCTCCTTGTGTGATTCCATTGGCGCCAGAGCGGGTCTGTGTTGAGGACTTCGAAGGTCTTGCCTGACCAAGTGCCGAAGTCCACCTCGTCCAGCGCATCGACTGTGTTAATCTCGCCGAGTCCCGAAACGGCAGCGATAGCCGCTGCCGTTTCCTGCGTGCGTTTGCGGGGGCTGGCATAGATCGCGGTGATGTCCTCGCGCGCGAGACGCGCTGCCAGGCGCGTGGCCTGTTCGCGGCCGGCGCTGCCGAGCGGAACGTCCGCGGATCGTCCGGCGAGAAAGCTGCCAACACTATCGTGCGCGGCGTGCCGCACCAGCAGAAACGTGGTCGTCACTCTGCCGCCCCCAGGAGTGCGTCGCTATCTCCGTCGATGAACTCCTCCAGCCGCCTGCGCGCCTCGGCATCGGTGAATTGCTGTGGCGGAGACTTCATGAAGTAGCTCGACGGCGCAATCAACGGACCTCTGATGTCGCGGTCGATGGCCAGTTTCGCGCAGCGGATAGCATCGATGACCACGCCAGCCGAATTGGGTGAGTCCCACACTTCGAGCTTCAGTTCGACGTTAAGGGGGACGTTGCCGAATGTCGTGCCTTCGACGCGGATGTAGGCGAACTTGCGGTCGGCAAGCCAAGGCACGTGATCGCTGGGACCTACATGAATGTCGCTGGCGGCCAATTGAACGTCCATCTGGCTGACGACCGATTGCGTCTTCGAAATCTTCTTCGATTCCAATCGTTCGCGCTCCAGCATGTTGAGAAAGTCGGTATTGCCGCCAAAATTCAGCTGATAGGTCCGGTCGATGCGCACTCCCCGGTCGCGAAAGAGATTAGCGAGCAGCCGGTGCACGATGGTTGCCCCGACCTGGCTCTTTATGTCGTCGCCAATGAGCGGCAGGCCGCGCTCGGCGAATTTGCGCTGCCACGACTTGTCTGAGGCGATGAAGACGGGAATGCAGTTGATAAAACCGCAGCCGGCTGCGAGCGCCTGCTCCGCGTACCAGCGGGTCGCAACTTCGGAGCCGACCGGGAGATAGGAGACCAGGACGTCCGTTTCCGTCTGCCGCAAAATCTCCGCGACATCAGCCTCCGGCGCGTCGGATTCCGCGATTTCTTCGCGCAGATACCTCCCGATGCCGTCGAGTGTTCTGCCGCGTTGGACAACGATGCCGGTGGCGGCGACATCGGCGAAGCGAAAAGTGTTGTTTGGAGGAGCGTAGATGGCTTCTGCCACGTCACGTCCGACCTTTGCGGCGGCAACATCGAAAGCAGCGGAAACTTCGATGTCATGGACGTGGTAGCCGCCAAGACTGACATGCATCAGTCCTGGAACCGGCTCATCTTCCCTCGCTCCACGATAAAACGTCACCCCTTGAACGAGGGAGGACGCGCAGTTCCCGATCCCCACCAGCCCGACCCGAATTGATTTCGATCGCATCTGTCCGCTACTCCTGGTCAGTATCTACAATGCTGGCCAAACCAGCGCGCGACGGAATGGTTCCTTCTCTGTTTCCCGCGCCGTGGATCGAATTCGGTCTGCGGCGCGTTGAAGGGGGAATGTGAAGCAATGGGCGGAGTCATGCTTGTATACGGTGACGTCACGCGTATGGAACGCGCCGACGCTTTGTGCGCGGCTATCGCTGCACAGTTGCGAGGGCTCGAACATCAGCCGCCGGGGGTCGAACGCCACGCCGCCCTCGTCGGGATCCTGCTCAAGGCCGGCGAGCTCGTACAGGGACTGTCGGACATCGAGTTCGAAAAAATGACGGCCGATGACCTCTCCGCGCGGCGCGACATCGGCAGCCTCCTTCTCCTCGACCTGGCACGGCTCGTCCTCCGGTCGTGGCGTCAGGGGCTGGCGGGTCCCTTGGCCGTGCCCCCGCGTGTCACGGCACTGCTACCGGACCTGCGGGCACCGTGTTCGCTTTGCGTCAAGGAGGCGGAAGGCTACAGCTTCTACGGTCTCTATCCGGAAAGCTACGCCGAAGCTGCGATGCGCTCCGGGCTTGCGGCAAACACGACGGTGATCGGCATACGAAGCATCGGAACGAGCCTCTCCGCAATGGTCGCCACCGCCATCGGAGCCCCCGGGCCGGTCACGCTTCGGCCGGCGGGCCCTCCTTTCCAGAGGCGCATTGCTGTCGCGCCACGGCTCTCGCACCGGCTGCTGCGCGATCCGGCGGCGTGTTTTGCGATCGTCGACGAGGGGCCAGGCCTTTCCGGCAGTTCGTTCGGAAGCGTAGCGGACTGGCTTGAAGACCATGGCGTCGGCGATAGGCGCATTCATTTTTTCCCCGGACACAAGGGAGGGCTTGGGCCGGAATCCAGCAGCTGCCACCGAAAACGTTGGGCCGCAAGTCCTCGCCATGTGCTCGACGTAGACCATCTCCTCTTCGAACGCTGCCACGGTCTTGCCTCCTGGGTCAGTGAGCTCATCGGCCCGCTCGAAAGGCCGCTCGAAGACATTTCCGCGGGCGCCTGGCGGAAGGCGCTTCTTTACGGTCACCATGCCTGGCCTGCGGTCGATCGCAGATTCGAGCGCAGAAAATTCCTTGCCCATACGATCGATAATACATGGCTCGTCAAATTTGCCGGGCTTGGCGACGTGGGCCAGCGCAAGCTGCTCAAGGCGCGCCTCCTGGCGGAGGCAGGGTTCACGCCTCCCGTCGCAGGAATGTGTCACGGCTTCCTCGTCGAGAAATGGATAGGGGGGCGGCCGGTCGCGCCGAGCGAGTTTCGTCAGACGAAATTCGTAGAGCATCTCGGCCGGTACCTCGCCTTTCGGGCACGCTGCCTGCCGCCGCCGGCGACATCTGGAGCGTCGCTATCGAAGCTGTGCGAGATGGCGACGGTGAATACCAAGGAGGCTCTAGGCATGGCGGCGGCGTTGCGGCTGAAGGGTCTGATCGGCAACGCTGAGCGCTACGAGGGCTTCATGCAGCCAGTTGATACCGACAATCGGCTGCATCGCTGGGAATGGTTTGCCGGAGGCGAACAGGGCTTCCTCAAGACCGATGCGCTTGATCACAGCGCCGCCCATGACCTGATCGGCCGCCAGGACATCGCTTGGGACCTTGCAGGGGCGGGCGTCGAGTTCGGGCTTTCGATGCAGCAATCGGCCCATTTGCGCGCGGTCGTATCCGAAGGATGTTCCCGCGCCTTGAACCCGGACCTCCAGGCAGTCCTCGAGCTCTGCTATCTGGCTTTTCAGCTTGGCCTTTGGATTTCGGCAAAGCCGGCAGCGGCCGCAGAGGAAGTTCCTCGGCTAGAGGCGACCGCTTCACGATACGCGAAACTTCTGCTGCGCCGCATAGAAGACGAGGGAGCGTGATTAGCCCAGACACAGGCCTTGCTGGGACGCGTGCGTCTATCGCCCATAAATTCGGTCGAGGACATCTGCCACCGCGACCAGGCGGTCGTTGTCCGGATCGAAACGCTCGCCTGCGGCAAGGCGCTTCGCCCAGGCGGCTGCCGCGCGTCCGCCCCAGGCATCAGGAGGAAGCGTCAGCACCTCCCGTTGTGTCCCGCGATACCGTTCGGCCGAAAAATCGAGAAAGGACCCGTTCACGTTCCTGAAGCTGGCGCCGCCTCCGGTGCCGTGAAAGTCAGCGGTAATCACCGCATCGCATCCAGCCTGCAAATGCCACGAGCATGCCAGTCGGGCGACGATACCATTCGCCAGCTCGAGCGTCGCAACGGCATAGTCCTCCACGTCATCGCCGTCGCGGCGGATGCGGCTGCCCTTGGCAAACAACCTGCTCTCGACTCGAACGATCTCCGGAAATTCCAGGGCCCAAAGGAGGAGGTCAACAAGGTGCACGCCCAGGTCGATCACGCAGCCGCCACCTGAAAGCGCCTTGTCATAGAACCACGGCTTGCTCGGGCCATAGGCGTTGTGAAAGGTGAGGTCCGCCGCGAAAACGGTGCCGAGTTCACCGGAAGCGATCAGATCGCGGATCTGTTGCATCCCATCGGTGTGACGGTAGGAGAGGTCCACATCCAATAGCCGGTCAACGCGCCGGGCCGCGTCGACCACGGCTGCGGCCTCATCTCGCGTGCGGCCGAGCGGCTTCTGGCAAAAAACTGCCACGCCTTGCTCGAGAGCCACGATCGATTGGGCAGCGTGGAGTGCGCTTGGCGAAGCGATCACGATGCCTTCCAGCTGCTGGTCGAGCAAGGTCTCGAAGGAACTTACGACCGAGGCTTCGGGCGTCAATTCACGGGCCGCAGCGGCCATTTCCGGTGAGGGATCGAAGATCGCGGCGGTTTCGACGGCTCCGGTGTCGACGATCGCTCTCATGCGATGGAGGCCGATCCTTCCGACTCCGAGGAAGCCGACGCGGGGCCGGCTGACGGCATTTCGGGTCGTTGCAAGCGGCGTCGCGTCACTCATCGTAGATCACCAGCGCTTTGATGAAACCTTCCGGCCGGTCGCGGGTCATGTTCAGCGCCGCGCCGAGCTGCTCGAGCGGAAATCTGTGCGTGTAGAGCGGTGAGGGCGACATCCGCCCCGCGGCGGTCGCCGCGATCGCCTCATGGATGCCGCGTATGTATACGGCGGGATCACGCTCGTGTGCATTGATCACATCGAGGCCGCGCCAGTTCCACAGCTGCATGTTCACCTGCCGCGGGCCGTCCTGGTGATAGCCTGCAATGATAAGCCGCCCCCGCTCCTTTGCCAGTTCGCCTGCAAGGTCGAGTGGCCATTGCTTGCCGACGGCTTCGATAACGCAGTCGCAGAAACTGCCAGAGGTCAGGTCCTTCACTTCTTCGATAATTCGCCAATGATCGTCCATGGCAACCACATGGCTCGCGCCGGCGCGCTCTGCCGAAGCAAGCGATGAAGGTCTGCGCGAGATGGCGATGACTTGCGCGCCCGCAGCGCTCGCAAGCTCGGTCAGAAGGATTCCGAGAAAGCCGATGCCGACGATCGCCACTGTCTCCCCCGGCTTGATCGCGCTGCGCCGGAAGATGTTGAAGGCGCAGCCGAGCGGTTCGCCGGGAAACGGCTGATGCGCAAGTGCCGGAGGTAAGGGTGCGATCGCCGTCTGGTCAGCGATGTCGTGGGTGGCATATGCATGGTAGGAAAGTGCGGCGACACGGTCGCCCGGCGCGAAACCCTGCACGTCCTCACCGATCGCATCGATAATTCCCCACCCTTCATGGCCCAGTCCACCGGGTTCTGTCGGAAAGCGCATCCATTCCGGCCCCGCCCAGGGAACGAGGTTGGAGGCGCAAACACCGCAGCCTTCAAGGCGGATGCGAACCTCGCCGCGGCCCGGTCGTGGCAGCGGAAGAGTTTCGATGCGCACCTCGCCGGGTGCCGTGATTATCGCGGCGGACATCGTGTCCGTCTCCCCAGATACGCTGATGTTCATTCTGTTCCCTCCCGTGGTGAAGACCTATCCGGCCGCCGAGCATCGCGTTTCAGATACCGCGGACCCCGCGAAAGCCCCGGCAAAGCAGCCTTGATCCACGCTCAGCAGCCATCGCGCCCTTAACTTGATGTTGCAGCTTTTGTTCCTGCTGCTCTCGGTTCGCGTGGAACACTCACGCAAGTGAGAGGTTTGTACCTTCGGACGGACAACGTCCCGCTGCAAGGGATCAATGAAGAACAACAAAGAAGAAGAAGTCATGGATGAAGGAACATTTGCTACCGAGGCTTGTTGGAGCTTTGTCACTGTCTCCCATGGAACGTCGTCAGGTACGTCATGACAAAGATTCTTGTTACCGGCGGATGCGGCTTCATAGGCCAGCATGTGGTCGAGGAACTCCTCTCAGCGAACTACAGCGTGCGCGTGTTGGACGTTCTCAGTGAGCAGGTTCACGCGGATGCACAGGTCACGTTGCCATCGGACGTGGACGTACGACGGGCAGACGTTCGCGATGCGGTTGCGGTAAAAAGCGCGCTTATGGACGTCGACTGCGTCGTCCATCTTGCAGCTGAGGTCGGGGTCGGTCAGTCGATGTATGAAATCGCCCGCTACGTGGGCGTCAACGACTTCGGGACCGCCGTCCTGCTTGAGGCGATCATCGGAATGCCGATCCGGCGCATCGTCGTCGCATCGTCGATGAGCGTCTATGGCGAAGGGCTCTACGCAACGATAACGGGCGAGCACTGTGCCCACGTCCGCCGTTTCCCGGCCGCTATCAGGGCAGGTTCATGGGACCCAACCGGACCCGACGGGGAGCGTCTCAGGCCGGTTCCGACGGATGAGCAGAAGTCGGTCGATCTCGCGTCCATCTACGCGCTCACGAAGTTTGCGCAGGAACGCCAGGTGCTGATTTTCGGGGAAGCCTATGGCGTGGAGGCAGTGGCCCTGCGCCTGTTCAACGTGTACGGCGCCGGTCAGGCGCTTTCCAATCCCTATACCGGCGTGCTTGCCAACTTTGCCTCGCGGCTTGCCAACGGACAATCGCCGATGGTGTTCGAAGATGGCAGACAAAGACGGGATTTCGTTCACGTCCGCGATGTGGCGCGAGCCTTCCGTCTGGCGCTCGAACAGCCGGCAGCCGCCGGCCACGTCATCAATGTCGGCAGCGGTCAGGCCTATGCTATCGCCGATGTTGCTTTGCTGCTCGCCGATGCAATGGGAGTACCCGAGCTTATGCCGGAGATCATGAATAAGGCTCGCTCTGGCGATATCCGCAATTGTTTCGCCGACATTACCGCGGCACGGGATCTGCTCGGCTTCGAACCCGCGCATCAACTCCAAAATTCGCTCACCGATTTCGCGCAATGGGTCGCCAGCGTCGGCGCGATCGACCGCGGACCCGAGATGAAGCGGCACCTGGAAGCCCGGGGGTTGGTACTGTGAGCGCCGGTTCTCAGGGCAGGCGTGCTCGCCTGGCCACACCCAGCCTTTCCAGAAAGACGACAGTAATCGTCGTGGTGGGCGGCAGCGGCTTTGTCGGCTGCAATCTCGCCGATAGTTTCCTCCGGGACGGCGAGGAAGTGATCGTTCTCGACAACCTCAGTCGCGCCGGCGTCGAGCGAAACCTTGAATGGTTGGTGGACACTTACCGCGGCGCCGTTCACCCCGTACTCGCCGATGTGCGCGAGTTCACCGCAATAGAGCCGGTCTTCAAGGATGCCAAGGCGGTCTTTCATCTCGCGGCACAGACAGCCGTGACGACCAGCCTGCAGCAGCCGATCGACGATTTCGAGACGAATGCGCGCGGCACGCTCAATGTGCTCGAAGCCGCGCGTATGGCCGGGTGCCGGGCGCCTGTCATTTTCGCCAGCAGCAACAAGGTATACGGCGCGCTGGCGCACCTGCAGTTGAACGAGATCGGGGCACGACATCTGCCCACTGACCGGGCGTTGCGCAACCAAGGCGTCAGCGAGGCGCAGCCGCTCGATTTCTGCACTCCCTATGGCTGCTCGAAAGGTGTGGCGGACCAATACGTGCTGGACTACGCGAGGTCGTTCGGGCTTCCGACGGCCGTGCTACGGATGAGTTGCATCTACGGTCCAAGGCAGTTCGGCACCGAGGATCAGGGATGGGTCGCGCATTTCCTCATTCGCGCGCTCGCGGGTGAGTCGATATCGATCTATGGCGACGGAAAGCAGGTCCGTGACATCCTCCATGTCAGAGATGCGGTCGCCGCCTACCGAGCACTTCTCAACTCGATCGATCGTCTCAGTGGGCGGCCCTTCAATCTCGGCGGCGGGCCGGAGAATGCCGTCAGCATCTCCCAGGTCCTCAGCGAGATCGAACTCCTGGTGGGCCGCCCGCTCTCGACAGAGAAGCACGACTGGCGGGCTGGCGACCAACTGTTTTTTGTCGCCGATACGCGCGCGCTTGCCGATGCGGTCGGCTGGAAGGCTCGCACGCCGTGGCGCGCGGGACTGCGCGATCTGCATGACTGGCTTCTGGAAGATTGGGGCGGGGTTCGCAGCGCCCGCGATCAAACAAAGAGGATCACCGCATGAGCGATCGCGCCGGTTCCGCCCTCCGCACTCTCGGTCATGACGGCACCGGCGGTCGGCTGCCGCGGCGGATCATCATGAGCGTCGATGCGGTGGGCGGCGTGTGGCGCTACGCCATGGACCTCTCCGATGCCATTCGAGCTGCTGGGGTGGAAACGCTTTTCATAGGCTTCGGCCCAGAGCCTTCCACGCATCAGCGGCGCGAGGCTACGCGCATCGGCACGCTCGAATGGTTTGCTGCGCCGCTCGATTGGATGGCCGGCGAAGAAAGTGAGCTCGATGTGGTGGCGGACCTACTGACCGAACTTTCGCTCCGGCATTCGGTCGATCTGCTGCATCTGAATCTGCCTTCGCAGGCGGCCGGTCTTCCGGCGCAAACGCCTGTCGTTGTGGTCTCGCATTCATGCGTCGCCACCTGGTTCGATACCGTGCGTGCTTCCGGTTTGCCGCGGGAGTGGTTTTGGCAAAAACGGCTGAACCGGGTGGGCTTCGACCGCGCCGACGTGGTTCTGGCCCCGAGTTCCAGCCATGCTGCGGGCCTCGTGCGCTGCTATGGCCAGATCGACAATCTCAAGGTCGTCCATAATGGCAGCCGAAACTCGTATCCTGTCATGCCCAAGCAGAATTTTGTTTTTGCCGCAGGCCGGTGGTGGGACGAGGGCAAAAATGGCGCGGTGCTGGACCAGGCGGCTGCGTATATCCGCTGGCCGGTACTGATGGCCGGGGCATGCGATGGCCCAAACCGCGAGCGTTTGGCGATTCAACACGCCGATTATCGCGGAGAACTCAGTCACGATCAGACCTTGGCATTGATGTCGAAAGCCGCGATCGTCGTCTCACCGTCGATTTACGAACCGTTCGGACTTGTTGCGCTGGAGGCGGCGTGCGCCGGCGCAGCCTTGGTGCTTGCAGACATCGACACCTATCGCGAGCTTTGGGACGGCGCTGCCATGTTTGCCGATCCTGGTGATCCGGTTGCCATCGCGAATACGGTAAACGCTTTGGCGGAGGATGCGGTACTGAGGGCCGAGCTCGGGCAGCGGGCACGACTGCGGTCGAGCGACTTCTCCATCGAAGCCCATCGCGACGCGGTGCTTGCCGCCTACCGGCAAGCCATGCGCGGATCTCCTCGATTGACGGCTGCGGAGTGACCGATGCGATTTGTCTTCTACACCCATTCACTTGTTTCCGATTGGAACCACGGCAACGCCCACTTCCTGCGTGGTGTCATGCGGGAACTGCTGCAACGGGGTCACGAGGCGCTGGCGCTCGAACCGCGCGATTCCTGGAGCCGCCTCAACCTGATCGCGGATCAGGGTGTCGGGCCGATTGTAGCGTTCCGCAAGCACTTTCCCGATCTGCGCGTCGAGATCTATGGCGCCGATTTCGACCACGAGTCTGTTGTCAGCGAGGCCGATCTGGTCGTCGTGCATGAATGGTCAGATCCCGAGCTGATCGCCGGGCTCGGCCGCATCCGTCACGCGGGCGGCAGCTTCACGCTCGCCTTTCACGATACACATCATCGCGCGGTCACCGCCAAGCACGCTGTCGCCCGGCTCGACCTTTCCGGATACGACTTTGTCCTGGCCTTCGGCGAGGCGCTCCGCGAACGGTATCTCAGCGCGGGCTGGGGAAGACACGTCTTCACCTGGCATGAAGCCGCCGACACGTCACTGTTCCATCCAATTCCGCACGCCGACAAGAAAGGCGATCTCGTCTGGATCGGTAATTGGGGCGATGATGAGCGCAGCGCCGAGCTCTCGTCCTTCCTCATCGAGCCTGCGCGACAACTGAAGCTTACGGCAACCGTGCGGGGCGTGAGATATCCCGACGCCGCGCGCAAGGCGTTACGTGCGGCCCGAATAGACTATGGCGGCTGGCTCGCGAACGCTGCCGTTCCCTGGGCTTTCGCACAGCATCGGGCGACAGTGCATATTCCCCGGCGGCCCTATGTCGAAGCCTTGCCGGGCATACCGACCATCCGGGTCTTCGAAGCGCTTGCCTGCGGCATTCCGCTGATCTCGGCGCCATGGAACGATGTCGAAGGTCTCTTCCGCCCCGGCACCGATTTCCTTTTTGCCGGCAACGGCAAGGAAATGACCCGCCTGCTGCGCCAGGTGCTCTCAGAGCCAGCCTTCGCACAGGAACTGGCCGCCTCCGGCTTGGCAACGATCCGGGCACGCCATACCTGCGGCCATCGCGTCGACGAACTTCTCGACATCGTTGCTTTGTACCGGCCGAAAAAGGCCGAGGACGATCGCATCACATCAAGGGAGGTCGCGATATGAGGGTCGCTTTTTATGGATCGAGCCTCCTTTCGGCCTATTGGAACGGTGCGGCAACTTACTATCGCGGGTTGCTTCGTGCGCTTGCGGCGCGCGGGTATGAAATCACTTTTTATGAGCCGGACGTCTACGACAGGCAGAAATACCGCGATATCGAGGTGCCGGACTGGTGCAGGGTTGTGGTTTATCAGGGAACCGTCGCGGCATTGAAGCGTGTCGCGGCGGAAGCCGTCGATGCCGATGTCGTTGTCAAGGCAAGCGGTGTCGGCTTCGAGGACGACCTGCTGCTCGCGGAGATTATGGGGTCGGCAAATTCGGCTGCGCTGAAGATTTTCTGGGACGTCGATGCACCCGCCACACTTGCGGAGTTGAGGGTCGCGCCCGATCATCCTCTCCGGCGCGCGCTTTCGTCGCTGGATCTCGTGCTGACCTATGGCGGCGGCGATCCTGTGGTCGAGTCCTATCGTGCCATCGGTGCCAGGGACTGCGTCCCCATCTACAATGCCGTCGATCCCGAGACTCATCACCCCGTACCCGCGGATCCGCGTTTTGCTGCTGATCTTGCCTTCCTCGGCAACCGCTTGCCGGATCGGGAGACGCGGGTGGAAGCCTTCTTCCTCGATCCCGCTGGCAAGGTCGGAGATCGGCGGTTCCTGCTAGGCGGAGCCGGCTGGGACGACAAGCCCTTGCCTCAGAATGTCAGTTACATAGGCCACGTTCCTACCGCCGATCACAACGCGTTCAACGCGACGCCGACTGCCGTCCTGAACATTTCGCGCGCAAGCATGGCAGAGAATGGCTTCTCGCCGGCGACCCGCGTCTTCGAGGCGGCAGGGGCGGGCGCCTGCCTGATCACCGACGCATGGGAAGGCATCGAACTCTTCCTTACACCCGGAGAGGAAGTGCTGGTCGCCAGAGACGGACAGGACGTCGCCGAACTGATGCGCATGCTTACGCCCGCCGGCGCCAAAGAGATCGGCAAGCGGGCGCTTGGTCGCGTGCTCGCCGAGCACACCTATGCGCATCGCGCCGAGGAAGTGGACCGTGTTTTGCGGAATCGGGCACGCCAGATGGAGGCAGCCGAATGAACCGTCCGCTCGATATCGTCGTCCTCGGCCTCTCGCTGTCCTCGTCCTGGGGCAACGGTCATGCGACCACCTATCGGGCATTGCTTCGCGGTGTCCACGCAGCCGGGCACAAAGTGACCTTCCTGGAACGGGACGTACCGTGGTACGCCCGCCATCGCGACCTGGTTGCGCCGGACTTTTGCGACCTCGTCCTCTATAGGAGCATCGACGAACTGCTCGCGCGGCATGCTGGCACGCTGGCCGGGGCTGATGCCGTCGTCATCGGGTCTTATGTGCCGGAAGGGGTGGAACTCATCGACGCCGTTGTCGATCTCGCCCCCAAGCGATTGTGTTTCTACGACATCGACACGCCCGTGACGCTCTCCAAGCTCGCCGGCGGCGACGAGGAATATCTCGCCCGTCGGCAGGTTCCGCGCTTCGATCTCTACTTTTCCTTTTCCGGTGGCAGGACGCTCGATCGGCTGCGAGGCGAGTTTGCCGCGAGACGCCCGGTGGCACTCTACTGCGCCGTCGATCTCGACCTCTATCGCAACACCGGCGCGCCAAGGGAATGGGACCTTGGCTACCTCGGCACGTTCAGCCGTGATAGGCAGCCGACTCTCGAACGTCTGTTGTTCGAACCCGCGCGGCAATTGCCGGAGATGCGCTTTGTCGTTGCAGGACCAAGCTATCCCGCTGACACCCGCTGGCCGGAGAATGTGGTGCGTATCGAGCACCTGGCGCCTTCCGAGCACGCTGAATTCTACAGCCGCCAGCGGTTCACCCTGAACATAACACGTGCCGACATGGTGGTGGCCGGTTGGTCCCCGAGCGTCCGGCTCTTCGAGGCGGCCGCGTGCCGGACGCCCTTGATCAGCGATTGGTGGGAAGGCATCGACAGCTTCTATCCGCCAGGAGAGGCTGTCGTCATCGCACAGGACAGCCGCGATGTCGTCGTGGCACTGACGCACCTCACAGAACAACAGCGCCAGGCGTATGCCGATTGTGCTCATCAGCGCGTCGTGCAGGCGCACAGCGCAGCGGCTCGCGCCACGACCTTTGTGGAAGCAATAGAAACCGTCGCACCCAAAACCAATCTCGCCACGAGACACTCCGAACGGAGATTTCCTGTCTAACACCGAAAGGAGAACGGCCCATGGCAAGAAGAAACCGAGCACGTCGAGGAAAGGTCATCCTCGTCGCCGGCGGGGCCGGTTTTGTCGGATCCCATCTCTGTTCAGCGCTTCTGGACGCCGGCAATCGGGTGATCTGCCTCGACAACTATCTCACTGGTTCCCCTGCCAATGTGCGCAGTCTCAACGGAAATCCCTATTTCACGGTAATCGAGCAGGATATCTGCGACGATATCGCGGTCGATGAGCCGCTCGACCAAATCTATAACCTGGCATGCCCCGCCTCGCCGCCGTCATATCAGGCTGATCCGATCCACACGATGATGACCAGCGTGACGGGAACGGGCAACCTCCTACGGCTCGCCGAGCGGCATGCAGCCGTCTTCCTTCAGGCGTCCACGAGCGAGATCTACGGCGATCCCGAGGAGCACCCGCAGCAGGAGGACTACTGGGGGCACGTCAACTGCACCGGGCCGCGGGCATGCTATGACGAAGGCAAGCGCGCGGCGGAGGCTTTGTGCTTCGACAATCTGAGGGTCGGAAGCGTGGACGTGCGTGTTGCTCGGATCTTCAATACCTACGGTCCGTATATGCAGCCCAATGACGGCCGGATCGTCTCGAACTTCATAGTCCAGGCGCTGAAAAACGAGCCGCTCACGGTATATGGCAGCGGTGAGCAGACGCGCTCGTTCTGCTATGTATCCGACCTCGTCGAAGGATTGATCAAGCTGATGAATTGCCAGCCTAATCCGGGTGTTCCGATAAACCTTGGAAATCCAGGGGAGTTTACGGTCAGCGAGCTGGCCGAACTGGTGTTGTCTAAGGTCGCGAGCGCCTCGACAATCGTCCATGCGCCCTTGCCTCCGGACGACCCGCAGCGCCGCCGACCGGATATCGCGAGGGCCAGAACGCTGCTTGGCTGGCAACCGAAAGTGGCGCTGCACGACGGGCTGTCACATACGATTGCCTGGTTCCAGACGACGCTCGCGAAGCAGCGCGCCGCGCGCCGTCCAGGTCGCACTCGCCGCCGTCCGCAACAACCTGTCCTCTCACAGGATCTTTGATCATGGCCCAGATGCAAGACTGCATGACCATCGAGGATCAGATCGCAGCGTTGGGGCCCTGGTTTCACAACATGCGGATCAGGGGCGTCGAGACATCGCCCGACCACTTTCTCGGAGATTATCCCGCGATCAAATGGAAGGCTTTCAAACATATCGTTCCGGATGATCTCGAAGGCAGGAGTGTCCTCGACATCGGTTGCAATGCGGGGTTCTACGCGCAGGAAATGAAGCGCCGCAATGCCGGCCGCGTGGTCGGCATCGATTCGGATCCTCACTATTTGCGGCAAGCGAAATTCGCGGCCACACAGAACGGGATCGACATCGAATACAGGCTGATGTCGGTCTACGACGTCGCTCAATTGCGCGAGAAATTCGATCTGGTTCTCTTTATGGGTGTTCTCTACCATCTCCGCTATCCGCTGCTGGCTCTCGACCTTCTCTACGAGCACGTCGTCGGCGAGGAGATGCTCTTCCAGTGCATGCAGCGCGGCGCGGATGCTGTGGGGCCGGTGGAGGAAGACTACAATTTTCAGGAGTGGCAGGTCTTCAATCGCCCCGACTATCCCAAGCTGTTCTTTGTCGAACACCGTTTCTCGAACGATCCTACAAATTGGTTCATTCCGAACAGGGCTGGTGTGGAAGCGATGCTTCGCAGTTCCGGCTTCCTCATCGAAGCCAATCCCGAACGGGAGGTCTATCTCGTGCGGCGAGGGCAGCGTCCGTACATGAACGAAACCGTTCCACGCGTCGGCGCTCTTTAGATTGTTTCACACGCTGGAACAGCGAAGATCCGGGACATAGCGCAAGGCGGACGGGAAACCTGCATACTTATGCTGAATTACTCCCGGCTGGCGGATTCTTCGAAGCGAACTCACCCGTGCTGCCGAAGCTGTTTGGCCTCCTGCTCAAGCAGTTCGGCCACTTCGCTGAGCGTCATGTGGGTCACGCAGAGGTGAATGGCGCACTCGAGAAAACGGGTCGACGAACGGCGCAGATAGAGGGCTTCTTCCTGGGCTGCCAGCCTCGATAGCGGATTGCTTCTGTCGTTGTGGCGATCAGGCATTCGAAAACTCCTCCGCTTGCCTTGAGTTGGTTGTGCGGCAACGGGAGCATTTTCTCCGCGCGGCCGTTCGACCTTGCCGTCACCCGGCGCCGATCGCGAGAGCAAGCACACCGGCTATGACGACAATGCCTGCTATCAGGAGGACCAGACGATAGTTCGGCAATTGGCCTCGCTCGGCAGCGGGCAGGGGACGCATGGCGTCTCCGTACTCCGTGGAAGTGTCAGGCCGCCCGTTCGGCCGCTGTCCGGTTCTCGCTGTTCCCGCCGCGTCCGGCGTCAGGGGCATGCCGGCTGCCTCGTCGTCCGTTTCCAACGGTGCCGCCGAAGGATCGAAGCCGCGCTTCTTGTCTCCTGTCCGCCCGTGCTGGATATCGCCGCGCACCTGCGCAGGATTGCTCTCAGGCAGTTTGGACATGATCGCTCCTTTCTACCGCAGCAGAACAACCGGCTTGCACTTCGTTTGTTCCGACAGTGTCGGCGGCGCACTCTGCAACAGTAGCCAATCTCAGGCAGGGAACATCGGCAACGCCGAAAAGTTCGGCCACAGAAGGCGGCTGGCAGAAAGTGAAGCCCATCCCGCAGACATCATCGCTCGACAGCACGCTGGCGCTGCTTCGCGAAGGTTACGCGTTCATCTCGAACCGCTGCGACGAGACAGCCAATCGAGAGAGGGCTCATTGGGACCGATCTTCCTGCGATTCCTCGTAGAGCTTACGGACCTTCCGATCCTGTGCTTCCTTAACAGCCGGTGGAAGCGGCCTCTGCCGCATGACCACGTAGACGAGAGCGGCCCCAAGAGCAAAAGCCCCGCCCGCTGTTACCACTAGCCAAAGATAGTCCATCACCATTGCTACGCCTCCTCAATAGGCGAACCGATGTGACCACCGAAGGTTCCAGCGCAGACCGCATTTCATCTGCGCTGTGTTCGCGCGTGGTGGATCGTGAATACCGATCGCCTGAAACCGGAACAATTCCGACGCTTGGCGATTAGCCAAACCGCGGCTTTGCAGGTTATCTGAATTGGCACCGCGTGGTGCGGAGGCAGCTCATGAAGGAAGAACTGAAAACATATCGCCTGTCGCCCCTGGCGAAACCCGACGATCCGAACTGGCAGAACGCCACGTATCAAGGCGAATTAATCGTAGTTGCAAGGTCGAGTGGGGATGCCCGAATTGTTGCCGCTGAGGCAGAACTCGATTTCCGCGAAATCGACGCGAAGCCCGCAGAAGGTGTTACGACCGACATGGCAAGCGCCTTCCGAAACGAAAAGCTCTATACGGTTGTCGAGGAGGGGCCGGCACCTGCGGGGACGAAGCGCGGAGTGATCGGCGGTAAGGTACGAGTTGACAACATCATTTCGACGCAGCTCTGAGCATCAGCCATCGGTGGCGTTGCGGGCATAGTATTTTCGGCAGCGGCTTACCGGCGTCAGACCGTACCGTCCTACCACGCCGTTACAAAGCCTCGGCTGCTGCTGCGGCCGCGCAGAGCCGGATTGGCATCAGGGAACAACTTCGATTCTCCTTTGTTCGAATGGTCGCATAAAGGAGAAAAACCAATGCGAGAGATTGCTCTAATGGCCGCCGTTATGATGGTGGCGACATCTGCCCTGGCGCAGTCTGCGGCCGAGAAGTCGGGCGTAAACACCTTGGTTGGAGTGCCCCCCAAAACGGAGGACTTCGTAAAGGAAGTCTCCATGAGTGACATGTTCGAAGTCGAGTCCAGCAAGATCGCCGCTGAGCGAGCCGCCGGTCCGACAAAGACATTCGCTGAGCAGATGGTGCAGGATCACCAGAAAACGACGACGGAGCTTAAGCAGCTCATCGATGGCGGAAAGATCAAAGCTGCGCCGGCCACAGCTATGTCTGAAGATCAGCAGGAGACGCTCAATGAGCTTAAAGGCCTGCAAGGGGACGAGTTCAACGAGCAATACCGTGATGACCAGGTTGAAGCGCATGAGGATGCTGTGGATGTCTTCAAACGCTACGCCGAGGAAGGGGATAACCCCGACCTAAAGGCGTGGGCGGGGAAGACGCTTCCGGCCCTCGAGCATCATCTTCAGATGGCGCGTGACTTGGCCAAGTAAGTTCGGACCGCGTCGTCCTTCGCTGTCCGACAAACGGCAGCCTGCCTTCCGGCATGGGCCGCGGCCGGGGCCATTGCTGGAGCCTGGGCTTCTTGTAATCCTGCCGAAATCAGATTGGATCGGTCCCGCTATGCTGCGCCGCGCCTCCACAAGGAGGCGTGGATGTACTTTGGCGACGCCGCGGAGCATACACAGTGGACAGATCGAACTTGCGCCGACGGAATCGCACGATGTGATTTGCGGCATTCGGCGGCAATCGTCGCAACTGAATGCGCCGCTGCGACCGGCCAAACGCCAACCATAAAAAGGAAACCCCGCCGAGGCGGGGTTTCCGACGATCTCCATTGAGGGCATCGTCAATTCCATGTCTGGCGGCGATACCAATCGTCAATATCTCGTCTTACAAGGTCCTTTTCGATGCCGTAACGTTCCTGGATCTTGCCCTCCAGTTGCTCGCGCTTGCCCGCGATCTCATCGAGATCGTCATCACTAAGCCGTCCCCATTGTTCCTTGATTTTCCCCTTGACTTGCTTCCAGTTACCTTCAACACGATTCCAATCCATGACTATCTCCTAGTCGTTTTGTTTGCCCAATGCTGGAACTCGCTACGGCGCATTTGGGTTCCTGCGGCCAGTGAGAGCTGCCTTCCTGCTGGAGAGGGGACGGTCGCCTGCGACAGGCCGCGTGTTGCGATCCTGCCTGCACCTGATCCCGGAACAATCATTTTGGTCGGTGGTTAGCCAGAAAAAGCTGGAGGCAACTGATGGAAAATGCATCCGAGACAGAAGTGGCCCGGCGTTCGCCTGGGATTGAGGAAGCATTGCTAATTCTCATCGAACGGTTGGCTTTGCGCGGCGTGGTCAGCGCAGACGAGGCTGAAGGGATGCTGAAGGTGATAGCGAAGAGCTGCGACGCCTCGGCCGCTCGCGCGTCTAACCACTTTCAGCTTATCGACCAGCTTCGCAGGCTCCGGAGAGACGACGGCTCGTCAGCTATCGGCGCGCAATCATTCGATCCATCCTGAGCGCGCACAACACATGGAAAAGCGGTTCCAAACGGGTTCTCTTGGCAACTGGCGACATCTCTGTGTTGATATGCAGAAGATGTTCGCTGAAGACACGCCCTGGCACGTTCCGTGGATGGAAAGGGTATCTCCGGAGGTTGTTGAGGTGGCCGGGCGTCATTCCCAGCAAACAATCTTCACCCGTTTTATTCCCCCCGTGAACGCCGCTGGAATGCCTGGAACGTGGGGGGCATATTACACGAAATGGTGGATGATGACCGGCGAGCATCTGCCCGCCGGCATGGTCGAGTTGATTGAACCGCTCGCGGCGCTTGTTCCGCCAGCCGAAATACACGACAAGCGCACCTATTCACCGTGGGTTGACGGCACTCTCCACTTGAGGCTTCAACGCAATCGGGTCTCGACGCTCGTTATCAGTGGCGGTGAAACCGACGTCTGCGTTCTCGCCGCTACCCTCGGCGCAATCGACCTCGGCTACCAGGTAATTCTCCTAAAGGACGCCGTTTGCAGCAGCGCGGATGACACACATGACGCCTCGTTGGAGCTATTGGGCGAGCGCTTTTCGGTGCAACTGCAACTCATGACAACCGAGACGTTTCTCGCCGAGGCGAGCTAATGCGCGGCTTGATTGCCGCCGCCACTGTATGCCGACGATCGGCTGAGATCCGTTAGCGATGGATGCGGCCACGATCTTGCCTCCTGACGTCGCACGAAGCGGTCACTATCCCCGAAAGTGAGCAATGCTCGCCAGCATTGCCGTAAACTGCCCTGTCAAGAGAGGTAGCGTGTGAACCGGCATCTCACAAGCAACCTTTTCCAATCATGCCGGATGGTCCTACTGTTGAGGTCGAGTTGTCGGCCTGCTGGGGAGCGGCGCTCATAACGGAGCCGCCCGCTTGCTAAAGCGCGGGTTGTCACTCTTGATGTCTGTCGCCGTTGTCCTCGGCCGCTTGTTCGCCCGCAAGCGTGGGAAACACCGACCACGCCGCCAGGAACAGCGCGGCGATCACCGGACCGACGACAAAGCCGTTGGGACCAAACGTGGCGATGCCTCCGAGCGTCGAGATCAGCACCAGGTAGTCGGGGATCCTGGTCTCCTTGCCGATGAGCGTCGGCCGTAACAGGTTGTCCACAAGCCCAATAACCAGCATTCCGTAGACGAGCAGAACAACGCCCTGCCATATCGCCCCCGCGGCCAGCAGGTAGATAGCAATGGGTCCCCATACAAGACTGGTCCCCACCACCGGCAGAAGTGCGAAAATGACCATCACCGTGCCCCAAAGAACGGGGGCTCTGATATCGAGCATCCAAAGGATCAGTGCGCCGAGCGTCCCCTGCACGAGCGCCACCACGATGCTGCCTTTGACGATGGCGTTGATTGTCAACGCGAAGCGGCTGAACAGCGCTTGGCGGACTCCGCCACTGAGCGGCATCGCTTCGCCGACCAGCCGCAGCAGTTCGCGCCCATCACGCAGCAGGAAAAAGAGCAGGTAGAGCATCACGAAGAAACTCGCGATGAGGTGGAACGTTGACTGTCCAATGTTGATCGCCTTACCCGCCACGAATTGACCGCTCTCCACAAGCGCATTCAGCAGCCGCGCGCGCAGCGCGGCAGCGTCAGGCAGCTCTATGCGGTTGAGGAGGCCGTCCAGCCAGTCTGGCAACATGTCGCGTAGCGCTTGGACGTCGATGTCGATAACGATCTGACCCGCTGCGACGGCTTGATAAACGGAGACCGCCTCGCGGAAGATGAGGTTCGCGATGAGCAGAAAGGGCAGGATCACCATCACCAGAATGATCACCAAAGTGATGAGCGCAGCGATGTTGCGCCGGCCAGGAATTTGCCGAAGGATGCCGCGGTTCAGGGGCGCGAACAGCACGGCGAGTACGATCGCCCAGAGGATGGCGCCCGAAAATGTCCACAGCACCGACGCGAAGGCCAACGATACCGCGGCGGTCAGCAAGATAAAGGTCTTGTATTCGACTTGCCGCACGATCAGCGTTCCGACGCTCTTGGCCGCCTCATGACCGCGCCTTCGGGACGGTCGGGACTTTGCACTTGTTATAGCCGCTGGCCCGCTTTGATGACCCGAAGCCCATTCTTTATACCTTTGTGCATCAGTCGTGTGTCTTGGAGAGATCGATCTCCAGTTCTGCGACGAGAGGTAGATGATCGGAGGCGACGCGCGCCAAGGCGGTATTGTGCACCTTGCAATGCGTCACGTCTATTTCTTCACCGACGAAGACGTGGTCTATCCGCAAGAGCGGCAATCTCGAGGGAAAGGTCGGTCGCGGCCTTGCATTGACCTGGAGTTGCACGTCCCTAAGCTGTCGAGCCACGAGCCTGTAGGACGCCGACCTCGCCGTGGCGTTGAGATCGCCGGCCAGGACCACGGGCGCCTCCCGCTGATTTATTCCGCCGAGCCAACCTGGTCCCAAAAGCGTCGTTGCCTGGCGCACGCGCTCGGAACCACGCAGTCCGAGGTGCGTGACGAAGACTTGAAGCTTGACGTCAGCCAGATCGACTTCCACCCAGAGCGCCCCTCGTGGCTCGCCGACGGACGGCAGGGCGGCGGCTTTGACCAGGCGCATGGGCAAGGCAGTCAACACCGCATCTCCGTACTTTTCGTCCTTCAGGTGGAGAGCCGGATGAAATTCCGCCTGCATCTGCAGATGCGCGGAAATCATGTGTGCCTGGTCAATTCCGCCGCTGCGTGCACGGCCGACATCCACTTCCTGCAGGGCGATAATATCCGGCCGGCATTCGTTGATGACTGCAGCGATACGGGCGGGGTCGAGCTTGCGGTCGGTGCCGAAGCAACTGTGCACGTTATAGGTGAGGAAACGTATCCGCCGTCGCATGATCTCACTTCGGTGGTCTCGCGTTTTGGAACACGCGGGAGCTGCTTTTCGTTCCGGTGGAGGTGTAGGAACAGCACGGATGACCATGAAGCTTTTTGCAAGATTGATTGTCGTTGCCGCCATCATGCTTGCGGGCTGGTTGATCTATCGCACCCTCAGCAGGTATAGCGTTGACGAGATCACGACCTCGATCATGCAAATTCCTTCGGGACATCTGCTCACCGCTGTCGGCTTTGTCTTTCTGTCTTATTTTTGTCTGACGTTTTTCGATGCGCTTGCCGTGCGTTATGTCGGGCGAGAGCTTGCCTACACACAAGTCGCCGTCGCCTCGTTCACCAGCCTTGCGATCGGCCACAATGTCGGAGGCGCGGCTTTAAGCAGTGGAGCGGTCCGATATCGCTTCTATTCGCGCTGGGGGCTGAATGCCGAAGAAGTCGCAAAAATCATTCTCTTCTGCGGAGTCACCGTGGGTCTGGGTCTTATCACATTGGCTGGTCTTTGTTGTCTGGTCATGCCGGCGGGTCCCGCGCGGATCATCGGATTGTCCCAAACCGGCGTCCTCATCCTCGGCGCGACCTGCATTGCCGCCTCGAGCGGTTACTTGCTTCTTGCATGCTTTCTCAAAGGGTCGGTTCGGGTATTTCGCTGGAGCTTCGAAATGCCGTCGGTGCCGATCGCGGTCTGCCAGCTAATCGTTGGCACAGTCAATTTCCTTTTTGTCAGTGCGTGCCTGCATCAGTTGTTGCTCGCTTTCGGAGATCCAAGCTTCTTCGATACGGCGACAGCGTATGTAAGCGCCAATGCGGCTGCACTCGTCAGCCATGTTCCGGGAGGCATTGGTGTGATCGAGGCAACGGTGGCATTCCTGCTCGGCGGTTCGGCGAGCATCGGTGCTTTGATCGCCTTTCGGGCAATCTATTTCTTCCTGCCGCTGCCGCTCGGGTTGCTTTCGCTTTCGATTGCCGAGCTCGTCGTTCGTCGGGACGACGGGAGAAACCTGGCGAGCAAGGCGAAGACCTGACCTCCCCAGCGTCTTATCAATTTATGCATGCGGTAAAACGGTCGTATCGGCCTGCGCGGATCGACAAGGTCTGTACCCCAGACAAGGTTGGTCGCTCCACCGTTGTCGACGCCATCGAACGCCCGTATGCCACGACGGCGCGTGTTTAATCTGTCGACAGCCGCGACCAGAGAGCCAGTGTCCCTTAACGTGCTCTCGATGTCGCTCGTGTCAACGCCGAGATGTTCCGCCAAAAGCCCGTTGCGAACACTGACGATTGCGGCACTGTGCTCTTCGTTCGTGGCTTCCACCGCGACGTCGCATTCCGTGTCGAGGCTTTCGGAGCGATGATTGAAATTCGATGAACCGACGCGGAGAAACCGGTCGTCGATCGCGACCACCTTGGAATGGATCAAGACCTCCTGTTCCGAACCATCGCCCGCAGGCACGACCGGGTAGCCGACCCGCAGCCTGCCATAACGGTCAGCCTGCTTCAGCCGTCGAATGAGGCGGTCGCGATTTCCCCCCATGAAAATCTTCTCGAGGAAGCCATGCGAATTGCGGGTGGTGACAATGACGATTTCAGGACCATCCGGCTCCTTCAGTCGTCGGCACAGCAATGCGCCGATCTTCCGCGAGGCAAAATATTGGTTCTCGATGTAGATGTGGCGTCGCGCGCTGCGTAGAGCGTCGAGTGTGAGGCGCAGCGCTTCTCGCCGACCTTTTCCCTTTCTGATCGCAGGCTCGGTGCGTGCAATCGCAACCGGACAGTTCTTCAGCATCGGGATTTCGCCGGCGGGCCACGCACCTCTCGCTGCGCGTGGCGCTTCAATTTCAGCGCCGGTTGACGCCTTCCAGCGGGAGCGGCAGAGGTCTCCAATCGCGCGGCTGGCGTCTCCATCCAGCACCACTTCGATGTCATGTACGGGATCGTAGGATTGACCGTCGGGATCGCGGCGGATCTCATTATCCGCCAGGTGAGCTGGTGTATCCCAGCGCCGCGCAGTCAGGTCGATGCCCCCGACGAAGGCGATGCCGTCGTCGATGGAGATGAGCTTCTGGTGATGCGAACCGCGGAGCGCACGATGGCTCGCGAAGCGAAGTTCGATCTGGGAATGGTCGGCCCATTTCTGCTTGCGAAACAGCCGCAGCGACTTTCCAGAATAGATCGGCCCCATCGCCCAGACGAGAATGCGAATCTTGAGGTTCGGCTTTTGAGCGGCCAAGCGCTCCAGCAGATTGCCGAGCGATTCCGCATGCGGATCGTCTGGGCGCAACTTGATGCGTGGATCAAAATCCCACCCGGTTATCCAGATTTGCTCTTCCGCGTCCTCGAATGTGCGTTCGAGACAAGCGTAGTAGGCAGCGGCATCGATGAGAAAGGATATGCGTCTTGCCGGCACGCTGCGCCAGGCATTTTCCGCCTCCTTGACAATTGGTTCGCCCGCCCGACCCTCTCGGTCAGTTTTCCTTCCGCTAAATACGCTTTTCCAAACCAAGATTTTGCATCCCGTCGGTTGCGCCTGCAAAGGAATTGATTTCAACCGCGATTTGTTCCTGCGGCGGCGGAACAAGGGGCGCTCAATAGCAAAGCCAAACGTCGCAAGATGTTATCGGAGCGATGTGGCGGGGCTTCAGAAACAACTGGGAAGTCGAGTCCTGGACGAATGACGGAAAACTGCGTCACCCCTCGTTCGAGGGGATAGGGGAGGCGGCTGATGGTGCGAGCATGCGTCAGAAGAATACCTAGTCCGGACTAGATCTGCCTTCGCGCGTTAATGAGAGCACCTATGTATGGGAGAATTGATAGTGGATCGCTTCCTTTTCCGAACGGCCGATTTTCTTTCTCGCCCCCCCGGCTTCTATTTCGTAATTGCCGCAATGGTTGTCAGCACCGCTTTGGTGCCCTTCGGCTTCACTAACGTCGTCACCTATGCATTGTCAGTCGCAGCAATAGTGATCACCAGCGTCGTTTTAATCCAAGACTACCGTGACACGGCGGCAATCCACGCCAAGCTTGACGAAATCATCGTATCGATGCGTGAGACCCGGAACGAGGCGGTCGGCCTCGAGCACGAACATCCAGAGTACATCGAGGCGACAATCGCGCGGCTCGAAGGGGAAGCTGAAAACCGTGCAGAGGCCGATCGAGAGACAACAACTCCATAGGGGAGTTTGTGTGTGCCCACGGCTGGCGACGTTCACCGTAATCGCGCCACAGCTCGTGGCGACGACAACTGCTTTGATCGCTGCGCTAATGTCAGTGGAGGGTCTTGTGACTCTCACCAGCACTACGAAGCGAGGATACTCTTGCAAGCGAACGGCATTTACCAGGACTGGCGGTTGCACCAATCATTGACGTCCTGGCGCACCCGGTCGCGTTCGATGCCGTAGCGTTCCTGGATCTTGCCTTCGAGCTGATCGCGGTTGCCAGCGATTTGATCCAGATCGTCATCAGTGAGCTTGCCCCACTGCTCCTTGAGCTTGCCTTTGGCCTGCTTCCAGTTGCCTTCTACTCGGTTCCAATCCATCGTGGATCCTCCTGAACTCACTAAACCGTAGAGCCCAACCAGCAACAGACGATTTTGTTCTCCATAGCTCTTAAGCCGGCGCCCAGAGTGCTCAATCCGGCCACCCGGCATGCCTTTGGAAACTTTTTTCGCTCGGAGACCGGCTCTCGGGCCAACGCCGGTTGACCGTTCAAAGAACGCGAGCGTTCGACATGAACGTGCAGAAGGGAACGACGAGATCAGAACCGACACGCCGGGGAGCTACGGCATCCATCGTTCAAGCGGATCAGGGAAGCGGCGGACGGGGTGGGGGGCGAGTACGTCGCCGCGGGCAGACAGGAGCGTGCGCTCGAGAATGGTGCGCCCCTACCTCCATTATCCGCGCCGTCGCCAGACGCGCGCCGCGCGCCAGGCCTTCATCGATTTCTTCCGGCAGGGGAGTGACGGCGACCGGCGTCTGCAGCGCCGCGCGTCTTGTCAGACGCACAAATGACGCTGTAGCACTTCGAGCCGCTGCATGTTTTTATCCTTAAATCGGCTACGATTTACGGAAACATGCAATAGCGCCGGCCGCCGCGAACGATCATGCGGCCTTCTTGTTCGCTTGCGCCATGGCGAGTTTCGTCAGGTTCTCGTCGGTCGCGAATTCTTCCTTCAGCGTCTTGTCGAGAAGCGATACGGCGTCCTTCAGACCGATCGTTTGTGCCCAGGTCTTCAAGGTGCCGTAGCGAGCGATTTCGTAATGCTCGACGGATTGCGCGGCGGAGATCAGGCCGGCGTCGAGTGCGGGAGTGCCCTTGAACTCCTCCATGATCTCCTCACCTTCGGCAATAATGCCTTCGATCGCCTCGCAGGTTTTACCCTGTGCGCGTTTGCCGATCATGTCGAAGACCTGCTGCAGCCGCTCGACATGGGTTTCCGTCTGTTCCCTGTGCTTCTCGAAAGCGGCCTTGAGTTCCGGTGTCTGTGCGCCGCGTGCCATCTTCGGCAAGGCCCTTAGGATCTTTCGTTCGGCGTAATAGATGTCTTTCAGGGTATCGTGGAAGAGGTCGTTCAGGGTTTTTTCCTTGGCCATTTTTCGGCGTCCTTTCGGGTCGTGATTTGCGGTAGCGCCAAGGAAACACCGTCGAACGGTGTTTGTTCCGGGCGGGCAGTTTGTCGCGTAGCTGCACTCCTCACCTCGAATATCCGGAGGGACCGGCCCTGTCCAAGCCTCGGAAATCGGGTGGCCGCGTGGCGCCGGATCTGGGATTCCTTTGTCGCGATCGAGAAAGGAATCCGTGATGCCAAGACTTGAACGAACCGCGATCTTACCGATCACGTAGTCAGCCGTGTGTCATAGCCGGGCGACGCCGGTAAAATTCGATAGGCTTACCGATAACTACGCTGCGCGGCCGGCGCCGACGGCAATATAGTTCCAGCTACAGTTGGCGACGTCGGTGACCTCCTTCAGCTCGAGCAGGCCGTTCACATCCGCGAGGCCGCGTTCGATGCGGGTGTCCTTGCCGTGGCAATGGTGTATTGCCGAACCAGCGCGCGGGCGGAGGCGATCGGATCCGCCCCATCCACATCAGATGCGAGGGGTCGAGGTTCATCCCGACCGTCGGGCCGACCTCATTGCGCAGGCGGAAAAGAGTCTCGGGATTCCACACAAGCATCGCCGAGAAGTTTTCGAGCGCCTATGTCTCGACTCCCACCAGGTGGTGCCAAAGCGGGAAGGCAGGGCAGTGGGGGGTGTCGGGCCTTGGCTGCGACTTCACCGGCCGTTCACAGCAATTTCTAAGATAACTTAGTTTTCGCTTTACAAGGAAATTAAACGTTTTTATCGTGAATAAAAACGTTTAACAAAGCATTTGGGGCGTCGATCTGCCTCATGCGTTCGGGGAGAGACTTATTTGGCAGCAATCCGCATCGAAAATCTTCGCAAGGGCTTCGGCTCGCTGGAAGTGTTGAAAGGCATCGACCTCGAGATTGCCGATGGCGAGTTTGTCTGCTTCCTCGGGCCGTCGGGCTGCGGCAAGAGCACGCTGTTGCGCTCGATCGCCGGGCTCGAAAATCTCGATGACGGCTCGATCCGTCTCGGCGAACGCGACATCACCGACCTGCCGTCGGCCAAGCGCGACATCGCGATGGTGTTTCAGAACTACGCGCTCTACCCGCACATGAACGTCCGAAAGAACCTCTCCTTCGGCCTGGCGCTGAACGGCATGAGGCGCGAGGAGATCGATCGGCGCGTCAATAACGCGGCCGAGATTCTCCGGATCGCTGAGCTCCTCAACCGCAAGCCCCGTCAGCTCTCCGGCGGTCAGCGCCAGCGGGTCGCGATCGGGCGCGCCATCGTACGCGAGCCGAAGCTTTTTCTGCTCGATGAACCGCTCTCCAATCTCGATGCGGGGCTGCGTGTGACGATGCGCGTCGAGCTCTCAGCGCTGCACGAGCGCCTCGGCGTGACAATGATCTATGTGACGCATGACCAGGTCGAGGCTATGACGCTCTCCGACCGCGTCGTCGTGCTCGACAAGGGCAAGGTCAGCCAGTTCGGCACGCCGCTGGAACTGTTCTACCAGCCGGCAAATCTTTTCGTCGCCGGCTTCATCGGCTCCCCCCGGATGAATTTCATTGCCGCCAATGTCGTGGGCGAAAGCGCGGCGGGCATCGGGCTTGCCGGTGGCGGGCTCGCGCGCGAGCTTTCGCTCGATGCGCTTTCACCCCGGTCGATCGGCCGCGATCGCCCGGTGACGCTCGGAATCCGTCCGGACAAGCTGGAGCTGACTTCACGCGAGGAGGCGCACCTTGCCGGCAACGTCCGCCTCGTGGAGCGGCTCGGCACCGAAAGCCACGTGCACATCAGCCTCGACGGCGGCGGCGAGCTCACCGCGGTCGTGCGCGGCACGCATCCGGTTTCGGCCCGCGAGCGGGTCCATATCCGCATTCCTTCCGAGCATTGCCATCTGTTCGATGCCGACGGGAATGCGGTCGCGCGGCGGCTCGATGCCGAGACTGAGGCGCTCATCAATCAAGAAAAGGGAAGGGGCCCGCGTGGCCCGGTTTTGGAGGAGAGACATGCATAACGTGACGAAGTCGATGATCGGCTCGCTTTTGGCGCTGTCGCTGACCGGTGCTGCGGCCGCGCAGGCGGAGGAGACCCTGCGGTTTGCGACCTGGGACACGGACGAGAGCCTTGCCATCCAGCAGGCGATCGCCAAGAAGTTCGAGGAGAAGCATCCGGGCGTGAAGGTCCAGGTCGAGCCCTATGCTGACGGCTACGACCAGAAACTCGTCGCCGCCTTCGGTGCCGGCAACCCGCCGGACGTCATGTACATGTGGAATTTCCCGCAATATTACACGTCGTTGATGCCGCTCGACGACCTGATCGCGCGCGACGCCGCCGAGATCAAGCCGGACGATTTTCCCCAAGGATTGATGAACACGACGCGCGTCGAGGGCAAGACCTATGGCATGCCCTCGGGCTTCACCACGCAGGTCGTTTTCTACAACAAGGAGATGTTCGCGAAGGCAGGCGTCGAGGAGCCGAAGGACGGCTGGACCTGGGACGATCTGCGCGCCAAGGCGGCAGAATTCCGCGATGAGGCGAACAAGGTTTACGGCTTTGCCGTCGACGCCAAGCCCGATCCCTACGACTTCGAGCAGTTCCTGTGGTCGAACGGTACCAAATACATCTCCGACGACGGCAAGGAAATCGACGGCTACATGAACAGCGACGCGGCCGCGCAAGTGCTCGACATGTTTGCCGATATGGCCAGGACGCAGGAGGCGGTGACTCTCAATCTCGGCGACGATACTTCGGGCGCGACGCTCTTCAAGGGCGGCAAGATCGCCATGTTCCAGAGCGCCATGTGGTCGAAGGCGGGCATCGATGCGGCCGGCTTCAGCTATGGCGTGGCGCCGCTGCCGAAGTTCGGCGATCGTGTCGCTCATTCGGCGCTCGGGGTATCGGCGATCTCGATCGCCAAGGACGCCGCCCATCCGGATCTCGCCTGGGAATTCGTAAAGTTCTTCTCGTCTCCGGAAGCGGTCGCCATGCGCACCAACGACCTGCCGGTTCGCACCAGCGTTGCCGAAGAGAAGGGCATGACCAAGGATCCGATCTACAAGCCGTTCTTCGACATCCTCGCGACGTCGAACACGGAGACCCATGCCTATTTGAAGAACGCCAATTGGGGCAAGATCCAGGACAATTTGGCGCGCGCCATCGAGGCGACGATGATCGACCAGGGCAACGCCAAGGCGCATCTGGACGATGCCGTGGCTCGCTCGAAGCGTCTGTTGAAATAAGCTGAGGAGCTCGGGGAAATGGACATGGCCTATGCCGGAACGAAGGCAGGAGTGGCGCGCCGTAAGCGAGCGACCGTCGGGCGTCATATGGCGCCTTATCTCTTCATTTCCCCGTGGATCCTCGGCTTTCTGTTCTTCACGCTCGGGCCGCTCCTGTTTTCGCTGACGATGAGCTTCTACGACTGGCCGGTGGTCGGCGAGCGCACTTTTGTCGGCCTCGACAACTACCGTTCGATGTTTACGGAGGATCCGCAGTTCTGGGAAAGCCTCTGGATCACGGTGAAGTTCGCGGCGATCTACGTGCCCTTCAATATCGTGATGTCGTTCCTGCTGGCGTTGATGTTGCACCACGTGACCTTTGCCAGCGGCTTCTTCCGCACCGCCTTCTACCTGCCGAGCGTCATATCCGGCGTCGCACTGGTGACGATCTGGAGCTGGATCTACAGCAAGGAATACGGTCTCTTGAACTTCATGCTGTCGCTCGTCGGCATCAACGGCCCGAACTGGCTCGGCGACCCAAACCTCGCGATCGTCGCGATCATCATCGCCAGCCTCTGGGGCCTCGGCGGCACGATGCTTATCCTCCTGACCGGCCTCAAGGCGATCCCGAAGGAGCTTTATGAGGCGGCGACCGTTTCGGGTGTTCCCGGCTGGGCGCAGATGCTGTTCATCACCCTGCCGATGCTCGGGCCGATGCTCATCTTCACCTTCATCACGTCGATCATCTCCGCATTCCAGCAACTGACGATCGCGCTGCTTCTGACGAAGGGCGGCCCGCTCGGCTCCACTTATTTCTTCGCCATGTACATCTACGACAACGCCTTCAAGTATTTCGACATGGGTTATGCCGCGGCCGGCTCCTGGGTGATGTTCGTCATCGTGCTTGCCTTGAGCCTCCTGGTCATGCGCTGGTCGGCCGCCTGGGTCTACTACGAAGGCGAGATCCGCCAGACCGACGGAGAGCGCAATGCGTAAGACCTTCCTCTATTCGGCGCTGATCCTTGCCTCGGCGCTCTTCATCGCGCCGTTCTACTGGACCTTCATGACGGCGATCAAAAGTTCGGCTGAACTCTACCAGTTTCCGCCGGTCTTCTGGCCGTCCGAGTGGCACTTCGAGAATTTTGCCGCCGCCTGGAATAAGCAGCCTTTCGGTACCTATCTCTCGAATTCGGTAATCGTTGTCGTCTTCTCGACGGTCGGGCAACTCTTCTCGAGTTCGCTCGTCGCCTTCGGCTTTGCCCGCTTCCGTTTCCCGGCGCGCGATGCGCTCTTCATCCTGCTGCTCGCGACGATGATGATCCCGTGGGACGTGAAGATGATCCCGCTCTACATGGAGTTCAACATGCTGGGCTGGATCAACACACTCAAACCCTTGATCGTGCCCGCCTATTTTGCCGACGCCTTCTTCGTCTTCCTGCTCCGGCAGTACATCATGACGGTGCCGATGGAGATCGACGAGGCGGCACGCATGGACGGAGCGAACAGTTTTGACATCTACGGGCGCATCCATCTGCCGCTCATGATGCCGGCACTGGTACTGGTCGGGACCTTCCACTTCATGAATGCCTGGAACGACTATCTCGGCCCGCTGATCTACCTCAACGACCAATCGAAATACACGCTGACGCTCGGGCTTTCGATGTTCAAGGGCCTGCATGAGGTGGACGTGACCTCGATCGCGGCGATCACGGTGATCCTCTGCCTGCCGCCGCTCGTCCTCTTCTTCCTGGCGCAGCGCTATATCATGGATGGCGCAGTCGGTTCGTCGGTGAAGGGATAAGCCATGCTTTTCGACATCGAGCATATTCCCTTCAGCCGGAGGGGACGCTTCCTGACGCTTTCGATGATGCGGGTGCCGGGCCGCGAGGGTAACCGGGCGCTCTATCTGAGGCATGTCAGCGGCGGCGACGAGCGTGCCTCGCTCGGCCGGCTCTGCCGCGTCGAATTCCTGGATTTAGCGGGCGAGATCGCCGAAGCGCGCTTCGATCTCTCGCCGGACCAGCTCGTCGCGCGGATCGGCGAAGGTTGCGTTCGCTTCGTCATTGGCGAGGGGGAGCGGCTGCATCTCAAGGGCGCGCGCGCAGGCGTTCGCTTCCATCTCGAAGGTTCGCGCTACGACTACGTCTATCGCACGCCCGCCGGCGAGGATTGCCTCGTGGCGGCCGCTGAGAACGTAAAATTCATCCCCCGGGCAGTCTCGGGAGGCCTCGCGATCTGCGGTGAATGGCAACGCGATCATTCGAGCGAAGTCTCCTTCACTTTCTCTGGTGATGGCGGGTTCGAGGGTAATGTGGATTTCTTCCGCGCCTTGCCGCCGGCGGAAACGCCAGGCAGCTTCGACGAGGCGCATGCGGGTGCGACGGCGGAGTTTGTCGCCTGGCATCGGTCCGTTCCCGCCGGTGTGCCGGGCGGGGAGGAGGCGCATCGGCTTGCCGCCTATCTGCTCTGGACGAACGGCGTGCCCGTCGGCGGTGCGCTGACGTGCCCGGCGATTTACATGTCGAAGAACCACATGATCAACATCTGGAGCTGGGACAACGCCTTCTCGGCGTTGGGCGTTGCAGCCTTCGACGAAAATCTTGCTTTCGACCAGTTCGCCGCGATCTTCGATCACCAGCATCCCTCCGGCCTGCTACCCGACTATGTGAACGACCGCGACGTGCTCTTCGCCTTTACCAAACCGCCGGTGCACGGTTGGGCCGTGTCCTGTATTGCCGCGACGCAGCCGAATTTCCTGACGCCCGAGCGCAAAGCCTATCTCTCAAATGCGATCGGCCGGCAGGTCGCCTATTGGCTCACCTATGCTCGAGCCGCACAGCACGAACTGCCGGGCTATTTCCATGGCAACGACAGCGGCTGGGACAATGCGAGTTTCTTCGCCGAAGGCGGTCCGGTTCTTTCTCCCGACCTGCCGGTATTCCTGATCCTTGCCTGCGAGGCTCTCGCCACGCTGCTCGAGGGCAATCCCAGCCGAGCCGCCATTTGGTCCGAGACGGCGGACAGGCTGCAGGCATTGCTGATCGAGAAGCTTTGGACCGGTGAGACATTCGGCGCGCGGCTTGCCCGCGAGCCGGGACGCGTTCTTGGCGGGGAAAGCCTGATCCAGTTCATGCCGCTGCTACTCGGCAAGCGTCTTCCGGCTGCGATACGCGACAAGCTTGTCGCGAGGCTCAGGAAGGGCGGGTTCATTACGGAATGGGGGCCGGCGACGGAGAGCCCGCAAAGTCGCTTCTACGAGGATGATGGCTATTGGCGCGGGCCGATCTGGGCGCCGACGACTTATCTCCTGTGGGACGGTTTGCGCCGGCAGGGCGAGGGTGCATTGGCGCGGGAAATCGCGCAAAAGTTCTGTGCACTTGCCAACAAAAGCGGTATGGCCGAAAACTTCGACGCACGGTCGGGGAGGGGCTTGCGCGACCGGGCGTTTGCCTGGACGTCGGCGGTCTATTTGCTGCTGGCGCAATCCCTCCACGACGAAAATCGGATCAAGAGCTGAACGCATGTCGCGACCGACGATCAAGACCATTGCGCAGGAAACGGGACTGTCGATCGCCACCGTATCCAAGGCGCTGAAACATTCGCCGCAGGTTCGCCCGGAAACGCGCGCGATCGTCTTCGATGCCGCCGAACGGATCGGCTACGAGCTCAACCTTCACGGCGTGCAGTTGCGTACCGGCAAGACCTTTCAGGTCGCGGCGATCATGACGGCACCGGGGCCGAAGCAGGACGAATGGGAGGGTGTCGAATACGCCCAGCTTTTGAGCGGCATCTCCTGGGCGCTGGAGGAAAGCCCCTATCGCGTCTCGCTCTACGCGGTGCGCGACTTCGAGGAAAGTCTTGCGACGCTGAAACAGATCGTTTCGCTGAAAAAGGCGGACGGCATCATCATTTCCGGCACGCGCGCCGACGATCCGCGCATTCGTGTGATGCAGGAGGCGGACTTTCCCTTCGTCACCTATGGCATGAGCATCGACAACGAGCCGCACGCCTATGTCGATGCCGACAACGAGCAGATGATCCGGGTGTCGATGGCACGGCTGATCGCGCGCGGCCACCGGCGGATCGCTCTGCTCAATCCGATGGAGCAACTGACTTACGGCATCGTCCGGCTGAAGAGTTACCGGGAGGCGCTCGAGACCGCCGGCCTGCCCTTCGATCCGGTCCTTGTCGCGCATGGTCGGCTGACGCCCGCTTTCGGTCGGGAGAACGTGATCGCGATGTCCGGTCTGGCCGACCCGCCTACCGCCTATATCTGCGCCAACGAAGCAACGGCGCTTGGCGCTTTTTCGGGCTTTCACGCGCGCGGCCTCGTCCATGGGCGCGACGCCGTGATCAACGCCACCGACGACTTGAACGTCAGTCAGTATTTCGCGCCGCCGATCACCACCTTTTACCTGCCGATCGGCGAGCCGAGTGCGCTGCTTGGCAAATTCATCCTGCGCCGCATGGAGGGGGAGCCGCCGGAGGCGCTGCAAACCTTGCTGATGCCCGATCTCATCGAGCGCTGCGACGATCGCCTGAGGCCGGAGCGCTGATTCAGGTCGCCGAAAAGTGTGCAGCGGTTTTGGGAGAACGACATGCATAAAAGCAATGACCTGAAGCGCGTCGCATGAGTCCGATTGAACGCGACGCGCTTTAGGGAGAGAAGCGAGCAGCCGTTTTCCCGACCAGAAATGTAAACGTTTTTATTCCGGCTTCGGCCGGTCCGTACTGCGGCGAGGGTCCTGCCTGATGTCGCCCTATTCAGAGAAGTGACAAAGGAACTCACCTTGCATCTGCCGCTGTCCAAACCCAACCGCTTCAATCCGGACCATCAGACTTCCGACATGCTCGAACTCGGCGTCTGCTACTATCCGGAGCAATGGCCGCGCGAGAAATGGGAGCAAGATGCGAACCGCATGGTGGAACTGGGGCTCGCCTGGGTTCGCATCGGCGAATTTGCCTGGGCGCGAATCGAGCCGAGCCCGGGCGAATTCCACTGGGAATGGCTGGACGAGGCGATCGACGTGCTTGGCGGCGCGGGGCTCAAGGTTATTCTCGGTACGCCGACCGCGGCGCCGCCGAAATGGCTGGTCGACCGTCACCCGGATATTCTGCCGGTCGATGCCCGCGGCGTCGTGCGCAAGTTCGGCGCGCGCCGGCACTATTGCTTTTCGAGCCGGCGCTACCGCGAGGAGGCGACCCGCATCACCGAAGCGATGGCTGCGCGCTACGGTGAAAACGCCTACGTGCATGCCTGGCAGACGGACAACGAATACGGCGATCACGACACGATCTACAGCTATTCCGATGAGGCGCTGCGTGCCTTCCGCCTGTGGCTCGCCGAACGCTATGAAACCGTCGACGAGCTGAATCGCGCCTGGGGTACCTCGTTCTGGGCCATGCATTACAACAGCTTCGACGAGGTGGAACTGCCGAACAATCTCGTCGAGGAGCCGAGCCCGACGCACATCGTCGATTTCATTCGCTTTTCCTCCGACCAGGTGAAGAGCTTCAACAGGGCGCAGGTCGATATCATCCGGGCGCATTCGCCGGGTCGCCCGGTGACGCACAACTTCATGTCGCAGAACACAGATTTCGACCACCACAAGGTCGGCGAGGACATCGACATCGCCTCCTGGGATGTTTATCCGATGGGCGGGCTGTTGAACGGCCGGCTCGCGGTGGAAGACAAGGCGCACTACATGCGCGTCGGCGATCCCGACCAGCCGGCGTTCAACCACGACCTCTACCGCTCCGTCGGCCGCGGCCGCGTCTGGGTGATGGAGCAGCAGCCGGGGCCGGTGAACTGGGCCGCGCACAACCAGTCGCCGGCCGACGGCATGGTGCGGCTCTGGACCTGGCTCGCCTATGCCCACGGCGTCGACATGGTGTCCTATTTCCGCTGGCGGCAGGTGCCCTTCGCGCAGGAGCAGTTCCACGCGGGGCTTTTGTTGCCGAACAGCGAAGCGGACCAGGGTTATCTCGAAGTGGCGCAAGTCGCCGAAGAGATGAAGGGGCTGCCGAAGGGCGAGAGGCGCGACAAGGCACAGGTCGCGATCCTGCTCGACTACAATTCCCGCTGGGCGACGCGGGCACTGCCGCAGGGCCGCAGCTATTCCGCAGCCGCCACGGCGCTCGACTGGTATTCAACCGTCTCGAGGCTGGGCGTCGATGTCGATTTCATCGGCCAGCATTCCGACCTCGACGGCTACCAACTGGTGCTGGCGCCCGATCTGGTCATTGCGGATGCGGCCTTTGTCGAGCGGCTGGCGAAATCGGGTGCAAAAGTTCTCTTCGGCGCGCGCAGCGGCAGCAAGACCGAGGATATGCACATTCCCGAGGGGCTGCCGCCGGGGCCGCTTTCAGCACTGATCGATGTCAGCATCGCCCGCGTCGAATCCCTGCCGGATTTCCACAAGGAAACCGTGCTCTATGGCAACGAGACCTTCGAGGCCGGCGTCTGGCGCGAGACCATCCGAACCAGCGAGATGGTGCTTGCCACGTTCGACGGCGAATACCGCAACGGCGCGCCGGCGCTTGTCGGCAACGACAAGGCGCGCTATCTCGCGACCGCCGCGCGTGGTGCCCTGCTCCAGAAGGTAATCGACGACGCGCTCGGCTGGGCCGGGGTGGAAAGCCTGAGCGACCTCGGCGATCTGCGGGTGACACGCCGCGGACGGCTCCGCTTTGCCTTCAATTTCGGCAAGACGACGGCAGAGGTTCCGGCGCCAGAGGCGGCCACGTTCCATGTCGGCGGACGAAGGCTTGCGCCGGTCGGCGTGGCCATTTGGACGGAGTGAGAGGAGGCCGGGCGGCCCGGCACTCCTGGCGTGTGGTTTTCAAGGGCGTACGGTGATGTGCCCCTTCATGTTGGGGTGGTAGCGGCAGATATAGTCGAAGCTGCCCGGCTCCTGCAGCCGGAGGCGACCTGATTTCTTCGCGGGGACGAGCACTTCCGCGCCTCCCGTCACCGTGGCGGTGTGAACGAGCGCATCCTTGTTGATCCACTCGACTTCATCTCCCACCTTGGCCTCGATCGCCGCAGGCGCGTAGGCGAGGCGGTCGATCGTCACCTCGATGGTTTCTGCCTGCGCGGGAACGGCGATGGCCGCAGTTCCCAACAACAGGGCGAGAAAAGCCGGTCTCACCGCGTTCGTTGCCGCGTTCATTTCAGCTCCGTCGCGATATGCTCGGCATGCTGCTGATGGCCCTGGAACAGCTTCAGCCCGGTCTCGAGCAGAGACTTGAGCTCGGCATTTTGCGCAGACGGGATCAGCAGGGTTTCCAGCGCGCCATTGACCTGCTTGTGATAGGCGACTTCGTTCTCGACATAGGCCTTGTCGAAGTCAGCGCCCGTCAGCTTCGCCAGCTCCGAACGCTTGGTTTCGGCCGCCTGCGACAGGGCCTTGCTGGTGTCGTTGTCCTCGGGCGTAACATTGAGCTTCTTGACGAGATCGAGTGCCTGCTTGTTCACCGACTCGTGGTCGCGCACCATGCTCTCGGCGAATTCTACGACGGCCTTGTTTTTCGACGTCGCAATGGCCTGTTTTGCCGCTTCGATATCGATCACACCTGCGGTGTAGGCGATATGCGCGATCTGTGGATCCGTCGGCTTGTCGGCGGCGAGCGCCCAATTGCCCCCGATCAACAGGGCGATCGCAGCGGCTGCGGTGGTTAGGCGGATGGTCATCGGATGTTCCTTTCCTCGAAGATCAAAGCGTGATGTGCAATTGACGTGCTTTGGATGCTTCGCGGATCGAAACGTTCCCGATTACTTGCCGCCGCCCTTCGGTTCCTGTTGCGAGATGCGAACGAGCACGGCCTCCGTCAGACGTTCACAACGTTTACCCGCGAAGGGGAAGGCGTCGAGCAGAAGCGGACCGATCTGTTTCTCCAGTTGCTCTTTGATGAGGTGTCGCGCGCGAAAGAGCCGTGTTCGGACGGTTTCGGGGCGAAGCGCCAGCAACTCGGCGGTGTCTTCGTTGCTGAGACCCTCGATCACCCGCATGACGAAGACGGTGCGGTAGATGTCCGGAAGCTGATCGGTCGCCTTTTCGACAAGGTCGAGAATCTGTCGCTGTGCCATTGTCTTTTCCGGATCGTCCGTGTCTGCGTTGCGCGGGAAGGCGATGATCTCCGCCTGATGGGTCTGCAACATGTCTTCGGCAAGCCGCCTCCGTCGCCGCCCCTGGCGCAGCCGCCCCAAGGCCTCGTTGATCACGATGCGCGAGAGCCATGTGGTGATCGCCGAGTCGCCGCGGAAGTCGGAAAAATGCGTGAAAGCGCGGACATAGGCCTCCTGGAGAACGTCCTCGGCATCACTGTTGTTCTGCACAATGCTGCGGGCAATGCGGTAGAGCTTGCGATTGTGCGTCCGCATAATGGCGCGGAAGGCGTCAATGTCTTGCGGCGATGCCTCGCGTTTTCGGGATGGGATCTTCTTAGTGATGGGCATGGTCAGGCCTCCTTGTCGCACATTGGATGCCGGACCCGCTGAAACGTTCCCAGATGTGCAGCAGAGCCATCTTATCGCGATCGCCCGCGCGCTTCGACCCCACAGCGCCGGGCGCCGTCTCAGACGCGCAAAGCACGCATCCAGGAGCCAGCAAAAAGAAAGCCCGGCGCGGGGGGAGGGGCGCCGGGCTTCCGAATCTGATCGGCAACTGGGAGGAGGATGGTTGCCGATCCCACGACAGGGCCGGGAGGAGGAGGCCCTGTCGATGATTCATACAATGGTATTGCGATGCAGCGCCTTCAAGTCCGAGGGGGCAGATTTTCTGAACGGCAACGGTGTCGGGCATGACGGCGCGCACGCGCATGGCCACCGTTCACCCCAAGCGATCCGCTTGCATTCGCCGCCGTCTGCGCCAGATTCAGAGGACCGAACAAGGAAGGAGGCGACCATGGCGGAGGATCGCAAAGCGGCTCTGGTCCGGATCACTGGAAGGGTGCAGGGCGTCGCCTTCCGCGTCTGGACCCGCGACGAAGCGGTACGGCTCGGCTTGGCGGGCTGGGTCCGCAACGAGCGCGACGGCTCCGTCACCGCCCTCATTGCAGGACCCGCGGCGGCGATTTCGGCGATGCTGAGCCGGTTCTGGAAAGGTCCGCCCGCGGCACGGGTTTCAAACGTCGAGAGCGAAGATGCCTCGTCCGTGCATGAGCCGGTGGGGTTTCACATCACCGATTGACGCAGCGGCCTTAATATCGGCCCACTGCATGTTTCCCTAGGTCGGAGCTCGATTTATGGAAAACATGCAGCAAATCAAAGTGCTACAGCGCACTCCGTTCGTCTGAAAAGACGCACGCAGCCGTAGGCGCCGGCGCGGGTCATACCCGCTCCAGCGCGACGGCGATGCCTTGGCCGACGCCGATGCACATGGTCGAGAGCGAATAGCGCCCGCCGGTTTCGGCAAGTTCCAGCGCTGCTGTACCGGTGATGCGCGCACCCGACATGCCGAGCGGATGACCGAGCGCGATCGCGCCGCCATTGCGGTTGACCCGGGCGTCGTCGTCGGCGATGCCGAGTTCGCGGAGTACGGCCAATCCCTGGCTCGCGAAAGCCTCGTTGAGTTCGATCACGTCGAACTGCTCCTGCCTCATGCCGAGCCGCGCCATGAGCTTGCGGGAAGTGGGGATCGGGCCGATGCCCATGACCCGCGGCGGCACGGCCGCACTGGCGCCGCCGAGGATACGGGCGATCGGAGTCAATCCGTGCTTTCTCGCGGCTTCCTCCGAGGCGATGATGAGCGCCGCTGCACCGTCGTTGACGCCCGAGGCGTTGCCGGCGGTGACCGTGCCGCCTTCGCGGAACGGCGCCTTCAGCTTGGCAAGGGCTTCCATCGTTGTTGCCCGGGGATGCTCGTCCCTGTCGACAATAATGGCCTCGCCCTTCCTCTGCGGAATGGTGACCGAGACGATCTCCTTGGCAAGGCGGCCGTTCGCCTGTGCTGCTGCGGCCTTCGCCTGGCTGCGCACGGCAAAGGCATCCTGGTCCTCGCGGGAAATCTTGTAGTCCTCGGCGACGTTCTCTCCGGTCTCCGGCATGGAATCGACGCCGTATTGCTTCTTCATCAGGGGATTGACGAAGCGCCAGCCGATCGTGGTGTCGTGGATCTCGGCATGACGCGAGAAGGCACTTTCGGCCTTCGGCAGCACGAAGGGCGCGCGCGACATCGACTCGACGCCGCCGGCGATCATCAGTTCGGCTTCGCCCGACTTGACGGCACGGGCCGCCGTGATGACCGCGTCCATGCCCGAGCCGCAAAGGCGGTTGATCGTCGTGCCGGGAACGGAAAGCGGAAATCCGGCGAGCAGCAGCGACATGCGAGCGACGTTGCGGTTGTCTTCACCCGCCTGATTGGCGCAGCCGAAGATCACGTCGTCGATCGCTTCCCAGTCGACCGAGGCGTTGCGCTCCAGGAGACTCTTAAGCGGGATCGCACCAAGATCGTCTGCGCGCACCGAGGACAGCGAGCCGCCGAAGCGGCCGATCGGCGTGCGGATATAATCGCAGATGAAAACGTCGCGCATCAGGCCGCCTCCTTACCCTTTTCGGTGCCCTGATGGGCCTTCTTGGTGCGGGCGTTGATGTCGCGCAGCACCGCAAGTTCCGTTTCCGTCGGCACCGGAGTCTCGATGACCGTATCGGCGAACTTGATCGCCCAGCCGCAGTTTTCGACGATTTGTTCGCGCGTGACACCGTGGTGGATGGAGACGACGGTCAACTCCTTCGTCTCGGGATCGGGCTCGAGGATGCAGAGATCGGTGATGACACGGGTCGGACCCTTCGTCTTCATGCCGAGGCGTTCGCGGTGGTTGCCGCCTTCGCCGTGGCCCATGGAGGTGATGAAAGGCAGCTTCTCGACGAAGCCGCGTTTCGAGAGCGCCATGGTGATGAAGATGCGGCCGCAATTCGAGGCGATCTCCGGCGCGCCGCCGCCGCCCGGCAGGCGGACCTTCGGGTGGTCATAGGGGCCGACGACGGTCGTGTTGAGGTTGGCGAAGCGGTCAATCTGCGCGCCGCCGAGAAAGCCGGTCGTGATGCGCCCGCCCTGCAGCCAGTAGCGGAACATTTCCGGGACGGAGACGGTGAAGAGCGCGGTGTCGCAAAGCTCGCCGTCGCCGATCGACAGCGGCAGCACGTCCGGCTTGGTGCCGACGGTGCCGCTCTCGTAGATCAGCGTTATGTCCGGCGCATGCGTCAGCCGCGCGACGTTGCAGGCGGCCGAGGGCGCGCCGATGCCGACGAAGCAGACGTCGTCGTTGGAAAGCGCGCGCGCTGCCGCGATCGTCATCATTTCCGTGGGGGTGAAATCCGTCATCGTCGCCTCCTTACGCGGCCTTTGCCGACTTTGCGGCATGTCTGGCGAAGTCCTCGGGCTTCGCGTCGAGCACGTTTTCCTTGATCCAGGCGGTGAACGTTTCCCTGTCGCGGGCGATCTCGTCCCAGGCGATATAGAAGGCGTTTGAGCGCGGATAATAGCCATGCGCATAAGAGGGGAAGGCGCCGCCCGGCACGTGGACGACTGCCGTCACCGCCCAGGTCGGCAGCACGACCGAATTCGGAGAGGGAGGGTTAAGCTCGTCGACGATCTCCTCGACGGTCACGATCGAGCGCTTGGCGGCAAGCACCGCTTCCTTCTGCACGCCGACGATGCCTTCGAGGAGTACATTGCCCTTCCGGTCGGCGCGCTGCGCGTGGATGATCGTCACGTCCGGACGGATCGCCGGCACGGCGGCAAGCACCTCACCGGTGAAGGGGCAGGTAACTTGCCTGATGTTGGCGTTCACCTTGGGCAGGTCGGCGCCGATATAGCCCCTGAGCGTTGCGAAGGGCAGGTTTGCGGCGCCCGCCTCATAGGCGTTCGCCATCGCCGCGTGGGAGTGTTCCTCGATTTCCAGCGGCCGCGGCCATTGATTTTCCACCGCATCGCGGAAGCGGTGCAGCGAGCCGACGCCGGGATTGCCGCCCCAGGAGAATTTCATGCCTCGTGCGGCGCCGACGCCGATCAACTGGTCATAGAGGATGTCCGGCGTCATGCGGACGAGGAAGAGATCCTTCCTGCCCTGGCGGATCACCTCATGGCCAGCGGCATAGGGAATGAGATGGGTGAATCCTTCCATGGCGACGGTGTCGCCATCCTTCACGTTTTCGGCGACCGCCTCGGCGAGCGACAATATGCGAGCCATCCTGGCCCTCCTCCGTTGATGTTGCCGAACTGTCGATCAGGGGACACGCGGTCCCGCCTGGCTTTCGTTATCGGCGATGGCGGGAATAAGCGCTCGTTTGAGCCGCTCGTCAAACATTTTTGTGCGATATTTGACTTTTGTTCGCATATCGCACAAAATGGCCAAAATAGATGAGGAGCGAATCATGCGGGAAACGGATTTCGTCAGCGGTTTCGCGCGGGGGCTGAAGGTCATCGAGGCATTCGGGGAGGCGCAGCCGCGGCTGACGATTGCGGAGGCTGCGAAAATCACCGATCTTGACCGTGCGACGGTGCGGCGCTCGCTGCTCACGCTTTCCGAGCTCGGCTATGCCGACTACGACGGCAAATTCTTTACGCTGACGCCGAAAATCCTGCGGCTCGGCCACGCCTATCTGTCGGCGACACCCTTGCCGGCGCTTGTCCAGCCATATCTCGACCAGCTTTCGGAAAAGGCCGGCCAGAGCGCGTCGGCCTCAGTGCTCGACGGCACCGAGGTCGTCTATGTGGCGCGCGCCTCGCAGCGGCGGGTGATGTCGATCAACCTCATGCCCGGGTCCCGCCTTCCCGCCTATTGCGCCTCGATGGGCCGCGTGCTGCTGGCAGCACTTCCTGAAGCGGAAGCGCGCGAGATCCTGAACCGCACGGAGCTCAAGGCCAACACGCCGCGCACGAAGACCGATCCGCAAGAGTTGATCGAGGAACTGCGCCGGGTTCGCGAGCAGGGCTATGCGGTCATCGACCAGGAGCTCGAGCTCGGACTTTGCTCGATCGCGGTGCCCGTGATGAACGCGCGCGGGCAGGTGGTCGCGGCGCTCAATATCGGCGCGCCGGCCGCACACGTCGCGGCCTCGGAACTCGCAGAGCGCTACCTCTCCATGCTCAAGGAGACGCAAGGTGCATTGCGGCCGCTTGTGCAGTAGGCGCGGGTGAAAAATCTGGCGCTTTCAGGCCTGTCCGTTAGGAAGCCGGGCGCCACCGTGCTGGTGACCCGTCTTGATGGACGCACAAGTTGCGGGTTGCTTCACTGCGTAGTTCCAGGTGAAGCGAGCAAGCAAGGAAAGTTGACCATGTCGAATTGTCATCAGCTTATTTTCAGCTTGGAATGAACTACTCTTTGAACCAACTCGTCTGCCGCTTCGAAGGACCGATCCATTCGGGCCAACTCCTCCAATATTCGGGACAGCGTATCAAGATCCAGATTCCTCGTCTTCATCCAGGTACCGACGTCTCCTCCCGGCACCTGTTCCAGGAAGAATTGGACGGTCTCACCGAGCGAACGAACCGGAACTGGGCCTTGAGTGGCCCGGTCTATTGCCAAGGCGGCCGCGCTCGTGGCTCCGGATGCGTATACGGACGATAAACCCGCTTTCGTATCGGAGCCCAATCGAATCAGCCTGTGGGCAACCTGGCTTCCCAGCGGCAATCCTGCCGCGGTGCATCGTACCAGCTGAGCGAATGCGTCGGTGAAGACGAATCCGATGCTCGAGTGCCCATGTTCACCGGGCGGCTGCAGGATATCGGCGGTCGCTCGGGCAAGGCAAGCCACTGCATCCATGCGCTTCTGGTCCAGCCTCCCACGCGGTAACCAGCTTGCGAACCTCGCCGCTTGCACGCGGTCTGCGTGATGCTCCAAGTCGCGCAACAGGCGACCGAAACTGCGCTCCGGGTAAAAGGCCGCTTTGGTCCGGTTGATCAGGGTCTCGGCAATCTCTCGATCGACAACTCCCGATTCCAAAGCGAACGACAGCGTCGATCGAATGTTTACGAGAGGCTCTGAAAGCGGCTCATAGTTGACTTCCGCCGGTCCATGAACCAAGGCGACCTCATCGTCGCGTTCGAGTTCCCCCGACTCGAAAGCTTCGAAGATCTTTCCCACGCCGATCATTCCGAACGAGCTCAACTCCGCCGCTCGGAGAGCCCCGATGGAGGAGGCGCCGTACACGGCAATGCCCTTGTCAAGCGCCCATAGGATCTCCTTATGGTGCACTGCAGGCACATGTTCGAAATAGCCGTCGATCAAGACGATGGCTTTCGGACCGTCAACCGCGGCCGCCAAGAGGTCTCCTTGGGAAGCGGGCGGGCGATAGTCAACCTCGAGACCGTGGTAGGTAGGGCGATCACGTCCGAGCGACGGGCCCACGAAGACGGTTACTTTATCAGCCATGTTCGCCAACGCCATGTCGGTGGGCGGTTTGTCGCCTGGCACGCGTTCCTGCCATATAGCCCGGCGCATCGCACGAACCTTCAAGACCGGGCGCGATGACGCGCACCACGGCGGCAGGAATGCCAGCATGCGATAGGTCAACGATAAGCGGTTCATCGATGCCGGCAAGGCGCATTCTGCTAAGGAGCTCGTCGAGCGCATCGTCGACGCTGGTGGACGCCAACGCACTGGGAATGTCGCTGAAGGCCTTGCCTGGGCAGATAGTCGGTCCCTCACGCGGCGATTGTGGAGGGCCGCGCACAAACATTTCGCGCGTCAAGTCATCCCGCGTTCCGGAAATCATCGTCAATCGGCTTTGGGCTGCCTCGAGCACAGCTTTCCCGAGCGCGATGCCACTTATCGGATGGCATGCACTACCGGCGGCGGGACCTACGCTCCGGAACGTGGAAGAGGCATCGGACCATATCTCGCAAAAGAAAGCGGGTACGCCGAGATCACTCGTCATGTCCCAAACTGCGGTTCTCACCCCGGACCGAGCGAGTGTGGTCAGAATCTCAGAGCACCACGGATCATTTACAGATTTCAGATCGACGGCCGTTTCCTGAATCCCGGTGCCTCTGGGTCGCCACAGAGTGAGCGCGTCCCTTTCGAGCAGTTCGCAGATCGCATGGACCGCAGCTTCCTTTATCGTGTTCCCGGATGCCAGTCCCCCGGAACTGATAAGCAGGCATTCAAGGTTTGGCGGCAGCGGAAGGGCATAGTCCAGGTGAACTGCCTCAAAAGGGACCCATACGCCTTCGCCGGTCATCATCCCCGTTGCGCGCGTCCAGAGCGTTCGGCGTGTCCGGCAAGGCGGTGCCTCAACAAACCTGGGGAGAATATCCACGTCAACCACGCGGCCTTCCTCCAGCAGTTCATTGAAGGATGCGTATCTCAAAGCCAATTTGGGGTTTTCGGCACAGTGGCGTTCAACTGCCTCCATGACGGCCGAAGTTTTCGCCTCGGTCAGCGTCACCCCCTTGCCGTGGCAGGTTGTAAGCGACCGAGCATTCGGCCTGTACGCAACCGCAACGGGCAATCCGATGGAATCGAGGCCGCTGATGTCGGCGATGCGCGAAACGCCGATTTCGCGCAGGAAGGGGGCCATCCTGGTCAGAGTCTCAGCCGGGTTTAACTCGCGAATGAAACGAGGCCAAGACTCGACCTGTAAGTCTTCCGCCGTCACCGAACATGGAACTTCGTAGACTGCTTCAAACCTTCTATGTTCACGAGCCAGCAGGTGCCAAGAGGCTTTGGATCGTCCAGTGGCGATGGAAGCTTAGGAGGAACGGCTGCGAGCATTACGCCGCACTGCAGAAGCTGGCGAACAACCTTCCAGCCGTCATCGTTTTGGAACTCCGTCGCATCGACGACGTAGTCTTGGTGATCCCAGTATTCGCGTTTGATGTGGAGAATAGTTCCATCGTCTTTGGCGATTATGAGATCGTGGCGAAATTCCTCGCTGTTACCATCTTGGGGCATGGCGTCCCTCCCTCCGGTTGCAAACTTCTACGATATCACCTCAATGTTTGGTCTTTGACTTAAGCATCCCCTTGCGCGGCCACCGCATCGACGAAAGTCTTTCTGGCTGCAAGTTATAGGAGGTTCCGCCTTCTGCACGCAGAAATCAATAGCTGAAGTATAGATGATCGGTTGGCAGCGGAACTCGCCGCAAGCTTCTCTAACCCCGTGCGTACGACTTTTGGCAGCTCTTGTTGCGTGCTCTTAAGGAGACGATCGCATGTCGATTTTACTCGATCGCAATCTTGATCGTCGGTCGCCAGCAGGATCAACAACGCCGTCCACTCGAATGGGTAGGCAATCTTGGACTTGTCAAACTCCCGCATGGCCCGTTCCGCTTCCGAGCGGGCGTCCCCCAGTCGACCTCGCCTCCAGTAACCCCATGCGAGGTTTGCACTGGCGAGTCCGACATACTCCGACATCGCCTCGATCCTGGCTGTCTCCGCCGCTTCCTTGGCTGTTTCAATGGCAGCCTCGACCTCGCCCTGCAGTCGGTAGGCCAAGCCTAGATATACGCGACAGCGAAGTTCAATCGCCTTGTGACCGGACCGCTGAGCAGCTTGCATCCCGCTTAACAGCGTGCGCGCGGCAGTCCGCAACCTGCCGCTATGAAGATAGGTAAATCCAAGAATGAACTTAGAAGATGAGATGGTCGCCAGATTGTGGGTTCGTTTGGCAGCCTTCACGTAGTCTCGCGCATGCTCGATTGTCGCCAATGAAGCACGATAGCGTTGAAGCCTCAGATCGCGAAGGACGCACTGGTTGAAGAATTCTGCCAGTTGCTCAGCCGAGCAGTCATCCAGATGAGGCGCGATCTGGTCCAGCAGAATGCTCATCTCGTTGCCGTTACCGCTCCAGTAATTTGCGTTGCATCTTGAGAGTTGAATTTCGATCCACTCTCCGAGCGCGTCCTTCGTCGACGTATCCCCGAGTTTCTTGAGCGCCTGCTCTGCTTCGTCGAGAACTTGCAGGGACCGGTCTCGGTCTTGCTGAAGCGCGACGCCTAGCTTCCGAAGCAGCCGGGCGCGTTGGAGAGGCTCATTGGGCGCGAGCTCCATAGCTTCGCGCAAGGCCGATTCCGCTTTGTCGATATTGTGCGAAAGAAACTGTACCTCGCTCAATTGCTCAAGCAGGGTTGTCTTCAGTTCGGCGGCTGAAGAATCTGATACATCCGCCGCCAAGCCCAAGTGATGAAGCGACGCACGGAAGTACGCGATGGCCTCCTTGTTTGCGAATTTCCCCTTTGCGAGGGTGGCGGCCTGCGAGTAGTACTCGAAGGCCTTGATGTCGTTTCCACCTGAAGCCCAGTGGTGTGCAAGGACGTGGGGTGATCCGGCTGCGGAATGTGTGTTCTCCAGGGCAACGGCAATCTGGCAATGCACTGTCTTTCGCGCCTTCGACAGCATACTTTCGTAAATAGCGTCGCGCATCAGTGAATGCTTGAAAATGTAGTGGTCCGGCCTTCCCGGATCTGCCTTCACGACTTGGGCACTGATCAATCGACGCAGTGCGTTCTCCACCTCGCTTCCACGATATCCGAGTGCGGTCTTCAACACGTGAGAAGAAAATTCCCGGCCGATCGCCGCGGCTGCCTGCGGGATCTCCATCTTTATCGCTAGGCGGTCTATCCTCGCGATGAGCGAGTCATGCAAGGTCATCGGGACAGATGTCAGATTGACTTCGCGTTCCTGTTTCGCCTCAGACAGGTGCTTGCCGTCCAATACCGATTTCGCCAGTTCTTCAACATAGAGAGGAACGCCGTCGGACCGGTCCGCGATGGCAGCCCGGACAGACCGAGGCAGCGCAGCGCTGCCTGTGATTGCTTCGATCAGTTGATTCACTTCGCCGTTTGAAAGGCGCGGGACGTCGACGATCGCATCGAAGCGCATATCCGACAGTTGCGACGTAGCTTCGCTGCGGCAAGTAAACACGGCGAGGGCGTTTCGTCTTGCCGGATCGTGAACGAACCGCTGGAAGAACTCGATCGTGCTTGGGTCCGCCCAATGGAGATCTTCCACGACTATTAGGAGCGTACGAAACAGGGAGAGGGTGTCGAGCACTGACTCTATGGCGGAGAACGTTCTTTCCTTCCGTCCACGTGCTGTAAGCCCTGCAAAATGACCGTGGGGATCACCCGACAGGAGAGCGATGAGGGCCTGGGCCGTGTCCCGGCGCTCCTGGCTCGTGTCTGTAACCAGCGCCTGAAACAGAGCCGACGTGCCAATAGATGCCTGTGGAAGGATCGCGCGTCGGAGTTGGTCCAGCACCGGAAATAGTGGCTCATGGCTGTGAAAGGGTGAGCACTGAAACTCCAACAGCACCGAGTCTTGGCCCGGTTCGGCGTGCGTCAGCACCTCTGCGACCAGGCGCGACTTGCCGATGCCCGGATCCCCTTGCACCAACACGGAGCGCCGCGCGCCGCACTTTGCCTCGTTCCACAGCCTCATCAAAGCATCGAGCTGTCCAACGCGGCCAAAAATGGGCGTGTCCCAGTGGGCGAAGTGCTTCACGGGTCCGCCCAGCCTCAGCCCATCGACGCGCCAAAGCCTTACCGACGATGCAATCCCCTTCATCGTTCGAAGACCGAGATCGCTATAGACAAACTCCTCGCCAGCCAGCTCCCGAGTCTCGCTTGAAACAACGATCGTGTCGGCTTCCGCTTCCACCTGCAGGCGGGCCGCAAGGTTTGGCGTCCGGCCCACGACTTGGTCCTTCAGCCTGAGGTTGTCGCTTTCGATGTCGCCAACCACCACAGGACCTGTGGCAATTCCAATGCGGCAGGACAGCCCTGATTCCTTGACCGCTCTGCCGAGTTCGAGCGCTGCCCGAACCGCACTTTCCGAGTTGTTCTCTCTCGCGCTGGGCCAGCCGAAGTAGGCCAACACGCCATCGCCCATGAACTGGCTTATCCTTCCGCCGTACTTCTGTACTACTCGGACGGCCGTTGATTGGTAGCCGGCAACGATATCGCGCAACTCTTCGGCGTCCATTTGCTCCGACATGTGTGTCGAGCCCACGAGGTCGCAGAAGAGAACCGCGAGGTTCCGTCGCTCTGCTCCACCGGTCCAGTTGCGCGACGCCTCTGCTTGATCCCTCCGATGTGACCCGGCGGACACCGCAGCCGCCTCGACACGGAACTGCTTCGCTGCAGCGATCAATCGCCTCCGATCGCCGACGGCTTTGATCCCGATCTCTCGAAGATCGCTGCTGGTCAGTTGGCTAAGCACTCCGAAATCAATGTTGTTTTCCTCAAACCGGTCCGCATATTCCTGCAAACCTATCTGTTTGAGCCATTGTCGGAGGGTAAGCGGCATGGGCGTCTCCAATCGGGAATACTGGGAGCCTTGGGCCTTAACAAACGGAGTCAGCATAGTACGAAAACGGATGCGCCCGTCACAGAATCTACTTGACCGGCGATGGCGGAGCGAACAATCTTCAACATGTTCAGCGATCATTGCGAGGCTGCTATGTCCGGCCCAACATTGACACTCTTGATCGTGGGTACGGGCAATGTCGGACGCGCCCTAGCGAAGCGGTTTGCAAAGACGTCGCATCAAGTCTTGCTGGGATCTCGAGACGACGAGACGGGCCGCCTTGCGGCCGAAGAACTCGGTGTGCGAGGCGGGGCCGCAAACTCCTTCGTGGCCGAGGCAGATGTGATTTTTCTCGCAGTTCCGTTTGTTAATCTGTCCGAAACATTGGACCGGTTGGGAAACCTGGACGACAAGATCATTGTCGATTGCACCAACCCATTAACTGCGGACTACATGCAGCTCACACTCGGGCACTCTGATTCGGCCGGAGAAACATGCCAAAGGCTTGCGCCACGCTCGAAGGTGGTGAAAGCGTTCAATGCTATCTTCGCAGATGTCGTGTTCGCCGAGTTGTCGTTCGGCAGCATTGCTCCTCAAGTCTTCCTAGCCGGAGACGATACTGAGTCAAAAAATCGGGTGGCGGCTTTGGTCCGCGACATCGGATACGATGCCGTGGACACTGGTGGTATCGAATGCGCTCGGTATCTCGAACCGTTGGCTGAGCTGATTATCCAGCTGGCTTACACTCAGGGCCAGGGGACTGTGGTCACGCCAGTAATCCTGACCGCAAGCGACGCTCGGGGCGACAATCATTGACAGCACGTCTTGTCCGACGGGACATCACTCGAACACCATGGGCGTATCGACCGATCTGACCGCGTTAATCGGGAAGGACACCTGCCCGCCGCAGAGGCATGTCCGACAGACGGAAAGCGCGAGCTTGTGCAAACTGCGTTCACGGACTCCATCGCTTCCGGTATTTCGACGAAAGCGGTACCTCGCTCAGCAAATCTCACTCATCATGAAGTCTGCTTCCTGGCTTCGCCGTGTAATGCTCGATGACCGCGCGCTTTTGAATCTTACCGGTCGGCCCCTTGGGAATCGTTGCCCAGACCTCGATCGATTCCGGTATCTTGAAGGCGGCAATCCTATCCCGGCAGAACTCACGCAGTTCGTCTGATGTGACGGTTCTTCCCGAAACAATGCTGACAACTGCATGGATGCGCTCGCCGCATCGCTCGTCCGGTAGGCCGACCACCGCTACCTCGTTGACTGCCGGATGCTCGGCCAGGGCGTTTTCGATCTCTGTCGGAAACACGCTGTACCCCCCGGTATTAATTCTGAACTTGACGCGATCTCTGAGATAGACGTAGCCCGTCTCGTCGATGCTTGCCATATCACCGGTATATATCCAGCCGCCCTTTACAACCTCGGCGCTTTTTTCTGGCGCGTTCCAGTAACCTGAGAACGACGTGTCGCTACGGACGATAAGTTCACCCGTCTCGCCGGAGGGAAGAGGACCGCCATTCTCATCCACCAACTTGACATCGACGAACGGGAGGGATTTGCCGGCGGAAGCCAGGATCTCCGGGCGAGCGGTGATGCCGAGTTCGTGGTCTGAGGGGAACAGCATCATCGACATGCCCATCAACTCCGTGGTGCCGAACATCTGGAGAAACGGCCTGGCAAAAACTCTCATCGCTTCCTTGAGCGTCTTCGGCGGAAGCGGAGAACCTCCGTAACCAAACAACCGCATCGAACTCATGTCCGTGCGTCCGATCATGCTCGATTCGAGCAGTGCATTCAGCATGGTGGGCACGAGGACGACATTGGTGGTACGCTCGCGCTCGATCAGAAGAAGCGCTTGCTCTGCAGACCAGGGGCCGACAATCACCGTGGCGGCAGCATGAAACAGGTTGCGGATCATGTGCATCAAGGGAGCTCCCGCCGCAGGCATCACGTGGAGCCAACGGCTTGATGGATCGATCCCCTCCAACAAAGCGGTATAAAGGATCGACTGAAGGAAGGCTCCGTGTGGGTAGACAGCCCCTTTGGGAAGCCCTGTCGAGCCGGTCGTGTAGGCAATCATCGCAATCGGATGTGGCGTCTGAACAAGCTCTGGCTGGTCGCTTTCGGCAAAGATGAGCTTTTCGTATTCGCTGGAAAGCGATCCGAACTCGATGACGCGCATTTCACCACGAACATCTGGGGTCGGCACCGCCGCTCTTGCCGTCCGGTCAATCAGGGGAAGATGGTCGCGATGAGCAAAGATCACGGCAGGTGAGCAGTCCGCGACGAGCGCGGCGATCTCCGGCGGAGCGAGGCGCGGATTCAGCCCGATCCGCACGCACCCAACCTTCATGCAGGCACCGAATGTCTCCGCAACCTCGATGCGGTCGGTCGATAGGACAGCCACACGGTCGCCGGCAGTAACGCCAAGACGACGCATGGCGTGACCTAACGCATCGGTGCGCGCATGGAACTCACGCCAATTGCGACGTCGATCCATTTCAACGAATGCATCCTTGTCGCCCCAATTCAGGCCGTTGCGGCGGATCAGGTCTCCAAAAGTGAGCATGCCTTCCTCCCATACAAAGGCGAGGTTCCGCTTGGTCTCGCGTTGCCAAGGCACGACCAGGCGCGCCGATTGCCACGCACCGGCAGGCAGTGAGGCCGCAATCCCAGACCCGTAAACGGCGTCCGTGAGGCTCGATCCGGCCAATATTTCGATCGCCAGACTAAGCGGTTGGTTTGCCACCGCAACGGCCCAGAGCCATTTCCCGCTGCTTTCGAGTTCATAGTCGCTGCCCAGAGCCAGACTCCGTTGCCGTTAGCGCCTCAGGCCGCCGCCTTGTTATGAGGCCCACCCCTTATGCTGCATTGCGGCAGAAAACGCTTCCCCGGCCATGAATTCACCAAAACTTCGCGACAGAACGCCATTGCGGGTTGTCCGTCGGACACGGGCGCCGCTGCGAGCGGCAAGTCGGCCGACACTACCCTCCCATGTCTGGCGAGACTTTCACACGGGGATGACGGAACATGAAAGTTGTAGTCGAAAATACCGTCTGCTTGAACACGGGCGACGCGGCCATTCTTTTCGCGATCAGGCATATCCTGAAATCGATACTGGGCGAGAAGGTCGAATTCCTGGTGTTCGACAGCCAGCCGGAAGTCGCGGCGCGACTGTATCCGAAGGAGCAGTATCCCGACATCGAACTGCGTAAACTCCCCTCGGAATCGATCTTCAAGTACAAATACGACGACAACACCGTCAAGAATGCGCTGAAGCAGGTCTATAACCAGGCAGCCTTCCAGGCGCTCCGCCATCTCGGCAGCGGCAACTATCTCGACAGGCGCTTCTTCAGCGACGAGGACCGCAAGAGCCTTGCACTCTACAAGGACGCCGATCTGGTGATCACTACCGGCGGCACCTATCTCGTCGAGAACTATTCGCTCGAGCGGCGCATCAACCAGTTCAAGCTCGGTGAGATGCTCGGCAAGAAGACGATTTTCTTCACCCAGTCGCTTGGCCCGTTCGAGAAACCTTACAACCTCAGGATGCTGCCGCCGATTTTCGCCCGCAGCCCGCTGATTCTCCTGCGCGACGCCCGCTCACGCGACCATATCCTCGGTCTCGTCGACGATCCGTCGAAATGCCACGTGGTTGCCGATTCCGTCTTCGCGCTTGCGGACGTCGAGCGGATCAAGGCGCTGCTGATGATCGGCCGTCCGGCACCGACCGGCCGTGTCGGCATCTCCGTGCGGCACTGGCACTACGTCAAGGGCGGCGACGGCGGCATGGGGCGATATATCGATTCCGTTCGCGAGATGGCGACGAAGCTCGTGCGCAACCACGGCAAGAAGGTCACGTTCATTTCGACCTGTCAGGGCGTGCCGGAATATGCGCATGACGATTCGAAGACGGCGAACCTGATCGTCTCGGGACTGGCGCCGGAGATCGCCGAGCACGTGAGCGTCGACGCATCGTTCCACACGCCGGAGCAATTGATGGCAATCGCCAAGGACCTCGATTTCGTCGTGGCGACGCGCATGCACATGATGATCATGTCGCTTTGCACCGGCACGCCGGTTCTGCCGATCGCCTACGAGTTCAAGACCAAGGAAGTCGCCAAGCGCGTCGGCGTCGACGAAGTCCTGCTTGATATCGATACGGTGACGCCGCAAGAGGCGAGTGCGAAGCTCGACCGCTTCATCGGCGACCTCGACCTTTATCGCGAGACGAGCCTCAAGGCGGTGCTTGAGGAGCATGCCTCGGCGATGTCTGCCGCGGATCTCCTCCGTCCCATCGTCGAAGCCTTATCGGCGAATGGCGCTTACGGCCTTCGAAAGGATGTCGAACAGAACCTGGCGCGGCTGGCGTAGCACCAGCGCGAAGACGAGCGCCAGTCCGTAGTTGAGTGAGATTGCGGAAGCGAGGGCGAGGATGTCCGAGCTTCCGGTCAGGACTTCCGGCAGCAGCCGATAGCAGATCCAGGCGGCCAGGGCCGATACGAGAAACAAGCCCTGGACGTAAAGGAAATCCATCGCCGATACCGGTCCCACCCGCTGCAGCAGCCAGGCGAGTACCGGGAGACGCAGGACATAGCCGCTGATGGCATAGGCCGCCGCGACGCCGATCGCGCCCCATTGCAGGCCGACGACGAAGGAGAGCACCGTCGTCAGCGACGAATAGATGCCCCAGCGGAACATGGTCTGCGTCTCGCCCTGGCAGATGAAGATCCAGCCCGTGGTGCTCGAAACCGGCTGCATCAGGCTGGCGATCCCGAGCCAGGCGAAGATTGGCGCGACCGGCAGCCATTGCTCGCCGAAGAGAATGCTGACGGTCGGTCCAGCGGCCAAGGTCAGCGCCGCAATGCCGGGCATGGTGACGGCGGCGAGCAGCCAATTGGTGCGCATGTAGATGTCGCGAAACCGAGGCTTGTCCTCCTGGATGCGGCTCATCAGCGGGATCATCACGCGCGACAGAGGCTGCGTGATGTTCTGCAGCGGGAACAGGAGAAGCTTATAGGCGCGGTCGTAGTAGCCGAGCTGGATCGGCCCGGAATACTTGCCGATCAGGACGTTGTCGAGATTGCGCGAGAAGAAGTTGACCAGGTTGAAGCCGGTGAGATTGGCACCAAACGAGATGATGTCGCGGTCGATTGCAAACGCCGGCCGCCCCGGCATCCAGCGTGTGGCCCACCATGCGGCCAGGAGGGCGACTGCGGCGGAAGCCGCGGGCCCGATCACGAGCGACCAGTAGCCGAGGCCGAGATAGGCGGCCCCGGCGGTGACGAGAAGTCCCACGACCGCGGCATAAACATCGTTCAATGCCAACTGCCCGAACTTCAGGTGCCGGTTCATCAAGGCGAGCGGCAGCGCGGCCAGGCTGCCGAGGAGCAGCGGCAATGCCGCGGCAATCGCAATGGCCGTCATGCGCTGGTCGCCGTAGAAAACGGCAATGGCGGGCGAAAGCGCGATAACGACCAGCGTGCAGATAAGGCCGACAAGGGTACTGATCCAGAAGACGTGATTGAGCTCCCTCTCTCCGATTTCCTTGCGCTGGATGACCGCCTGCTGGAGCCCAAGGTTCTGAAAAAGCCCGACGAAGGCGACGACCGGGCTGACCGATGCGACGAGACCGAAGTCCTCCGGCGCCAGCAAACGTGCGAGCACGACGACGGAGACGAACTGGATGACCATGCGAATGGCCTGGGCGCCACCGGTTACCAGCCCGCCACGCAGTGCGAGCCGACCGAATTGGATGTTTTCTGCGTTCAAGCGACTTGCCTCGACTGGGGCAACTCCATCCGGAATTGCGTCGTTTCAACTGGTTAGAGCGGGAAGCGGGCGGAAGCCGCGCGCACTTTCCTCATTGCGCATCTGATAAATGCGGTGGCGCTGTAGCGCACCGGCTGACGATCTCGGCGAAATCATTGTCGAGCGCCTCCATGTCGAATTCGGCCTCGACCTTCTTCCTTGCCTGCCGCGCTACGCCCTCGCATTGCTCGGGATGCTCCGCGACGAAGCGCAGCCGGCTCGCAAGAGTTTCGACGTCTCTTTCGTCCGCGAGGAAGCCCGTCTTCTGATCCTCGATCAGTTCGGGAATGCCGGAATGGTTGGAACTCACCACCGTCAGACCGGCGGCCATAGCCTCCATGAGTGCCACGGGGATGCCCTCGACATCGCCATTCCTGGCGGTAACGCTCGGCAGCACGAAGGCGTGCGAGCGCCGCAGCCACTCCTTGACGTCCTTATGGGCGAGGCTGCCGAGGAAGGAAACGCGCTCTGCGATACCGAGTTTGGAGGCAAGCGCCTCCAGTTCCTGCCGCAGCGGTCCGTCGCCGATGATCGTGTACTGCCAGGCAAGGTCCGGCGCGTCGGCACGCAGCAGCGCGAGCGCGCGCAGCGCGTATTCCACGCCCTTTTTCTCGGCCAGCCGGCACACGGAAATCAATTGCAGCGGCACGCCGCGCCAGGATTTCCACTCATAGGGGATCTTCTTGAGATCGATCCCCATGTGGTGCACGGCAACCTTGTTTTCCGGCGCTCCGGCTTCCACCAGGACGCGGCGAAAGAAGCCGTTCACGGTCAGGTTGAGCGCGCCGTATTCGAACAGATCATTGTATCGGCCGAGGCCCCGCTCGTGGAGCGGCACGCCGACGTCGTAGCCGTGGAAAATCGTGACGATCGGCGGCTTCAGCCGCTTCCATTTCTTCAGCCGAGCGGCGCGGGCGCCGTTGTGCCCGAAATGGGCGACGAGGACATCGCACTCGTTCAGGTGGCCGACCGACGACATGTCGAGCACGGTGGAGACCTTGTCGCGAAGTTTCGCCGGCAGCCGCTCGATCGCCGGACGCGTGCGGGCCGCAGCACCCCACCAGTCACGGGTTCGTGCCAGAAGGGTGGCGAGCGGCTCCTGCCGCCGATCCGCGAAATTGTAATCCGATATCCCGTTGCAGACGACATCGACCTCGAAGCCGCGACGCAAGAGGCCGGCCATCTGGCCGATGACGAAGGTTTCCGAAAGCGACGGAAACTGACCGACAATGAAACCGACGCGCATGCTTGCCGGTCTCAAGAGGCCTTGAGAGCAGAGACGCGGCTTGCGGCAGCGCGATCCAGAACATCAAGGAATGCCGCAAACTGACGGTCGGGCCGCATCAGCGGGCGCTCGGCGAACTTCGAGGCCGCTGCCGACAGCCGTTGGTATTCTAGATCGTCGCTCCACAGACGGCGGATCGCGCCGGTCCACTCCTCGAGCGGTCCATCGTGGTCGAGAAGGATGCCGCCTTCGCCGATTGCTTCCGGCAATCCTCCGCGCGTCGATCCGACGACCGGAATGCCGCTGCAATGCGCCTCGGACGCCACCCGCCCCCAGGCCTCTTCCCATTTGCTCGGCGCAAGCAGGATTTTCGTCCGTCCGTAGACGGTCTTCATGTCGCTGGTGCGGCTTTCGAGGCGCACGTTCTTCAGCGCCGCGATGATCTTCTCGATTTCCGCCCGGTGATCGTCGGCAAGCTTCCAGCTTTCGACGAACAGGAAGGGAATGTCGGGGCATTGCTCGGCAATGCGGACCGCCAGCTCGAATCCCTTCTCCTTATAGGGGTTGATGAAAGTCACATACTCCCGCGTCGTCGGCGTCTTATAGGTTTCGGGATTGATCGTCGGCGGGATGACCACCGAGTCGATGCCGTATTTCTGCTTGTAGGTCCGGGCCGTGAATTCCGAATTCGCGATGTAATGGGCGGCGGTCAGTTCCCTGAGATCGCCCGCGAGTTCGTGAAATTCGACATTTCTGAGATAGATCACCAGCGGCACGTTGTGCACCTGGAGCGCCTTTCCGATCGGGACCGATTTGTGGCACTGCACAACGGCGACGTCGGGGCGGAGCTTGTTGACGGCAAAGGTTGCCGCTTCCCAGGGGTGCCAGGCGCGAACGACGGGATAGCCGGGAAAGCTGTCCATGACGCCACGCTCGCCGGACAACTTAAGCTTGACGCGCGCCTTAAAGCCGAACATGCCGTCGCCGAACAAGGCGGCCAGTACGCCGGCCTCGTGACCGCGGTCACGCAACTGCTGGACGAGGTGGTGCGTGCTCGACTGAACGCCGCCGCTGAACTCCGGATAATAACCGTTTCCGCCGGCAAACAGAACCTTCATACCGCTTCTCCTTCATACAGACATTTCGCCGTGACCACTACAGCGCCGGGCGTCTGACAATACGCGCAAAGGACGCTGCAGCACTTTGAATTGCTGCATGTTCCTTTCCTTAAATCGGCTCCGATTTAGGGAAACATGCAGTAGGCTGGCACCTCACCCGAACCGGTGAGGAGAAAGGCATCAACTCCAGAATGACGGCAATTGTTGGGTCGGTCGCCTTTGAGGCGGCGCAACCTGCGATGTCAGGCCGCACCTAAGCAAAGGCCACGGGGCCGGCGCGTAGGCGCGCGTGTTTCCGAAAAAGTGTCGATCCGGCCGCAAGAAAACAGTCGTCCACCGAGCAGGTTGACCGTGCGAGACAGGGTGCAGCATTGCTGCACTGCAGCAGAGGCTGTCACGGCGGGAACAGATAGTCAATCGTCGCTCACCCTTTTGGTCTAGCTCGAACGGGTATCGACCCCGCCCCCGAACCGCTTGCTTGACGCCGCGGCCTTTCGAGCCTCAAATCGGTCCCACACGAAAAGAACGATGACGGGTGCATCATGGGCGATGACGAACCGCTACCGGAAACGAAACTGACGTCCACCAAGCGGCAATGGGCGGCGGGTGGAAAGTTTCTGACGGGGCGGGTCGGGCGCCCGGAGACCGACCGCCTGCCGCCCGGCCAGCATCTCGTCAACGACTGGCCGGTTCTGGATCTTGGACAGCAGCCGCACATTGCGCTGGAGACCTGGCGGCTTGACCTAACCGGCCTCGTGGAGAAGCCTTTGTCACTCGACTGGACGGCGTTCCAGTCGTTGCCGCAGAGCGACAGTCTCTCTGATATTCATTGCGTGACGACCTGGTCGCGTTACGACAATCGCTGGCATGGCGTGCTGACGCGCGATCTGCTCAACCGGGTGATGCCGAAGCCGGAGGCAGAGTATGTCCTGCTGACCAGCTATGACGGCTATACCACCAATCTTCCGCTCGTGGACTTTGCCGCAGAGAACGCAATCCTTGCGACGAGTTGGGAAAGGGCCCCGATCAGCCGGGCCCACGGCGGTCCGATGCGCCTCATTGTGCCGCACCTCTATCTCTGGAAGAGCGCCAAGTGGCTGACGCGGATCGTTTTCTGCGCCGCCGACAGGGCCGGCTTCTGGGAGCGGAACGGTTATCACATGCGCGGGGACCCCTGGCTTGAGGAGCGGTATTCCGGCGATTGATGAGGGAAACCTTCGGAAATGCAACCTGCGAATTTTGATGCTACAGTCGCCGGTTGAGGGCATCGTCTAGCGGGCAATCAGTTGCAGGAGGAAAGCATGCGCAGTCCGAGCTTGAAGAGCCTGTCCTTTGCCTTGATTGTCGCGCTTGGCACGGTTCCGCCGTGGACGGCGCAGGCGGCCTCGCCCGAGCCGGTCAAGGCCGAGCACGGCATGGTCGTTACCGCCCAGCACCTCGCCTCCGATATCGGCGTGGAAGTCTTGAAGAAGGGCGGCAATGCAATCGATGCGGCTGTTGCCGTCGGCTATGCGCTCGCCGTCGTTTATCCGACCGCTGGCAATATCGGCGGCGGCGGCTTCATGACCATCCGCTTCAAGGATGGCAAGACCACGTTTCTCGATTTCCGCGAACGCGCGCCGCTCGCTGCCACCAAATCCATGTATCTCGATGACAAGGGCAATCTTGTCAAAGGCTTGAGCACCAATGGCTATCTCGCCGTCGGCGTGCCGGGCCCGGTGATGGGTTTCGAGCACGCGCGCAGCCGCTATGGCACGCGCCCGCTCAAGGAACTGATCGCCCCGGCAATCAAGCTCGCCGAGGAAGGCTTCGTGCTGGAGCAGGGCGATGTCGAGTCTTTCGACGGTAGAACCGAGCGGTTGGCGAAGGATCCGGCGGCGGCGGCGATCTTCCTGAAGCCCGGCGGCAAGCCTTTCGCAGTCGGCGAGAAGCTGGTCCAGGCCGATCTTGCCGCCTCGCTGTCAAGCATCGCGGAGAAGGGGCCGGACGCCTTCTACAAGGGTGCGATCGCCGACGCGATCGTCAAGGCGAGTGCAGAGAAGGGCGGCATCCTCGCCAAGAAGGATTTCGAGCAATATGCCGTCCGCGAGCTGGAACCGGTCAAGTGCAACTACCGTGGCTATGACATCGTTTCCTCGCCGCCGCCATCGTCGGGCGGCGTGATCATCTGCGAGATCCTCAACATCCTCGAGGGTTATCCGCTCTCCTATCTCGGCTACGGTTCGGCCGAGACGGTGCACGCGATGATCGAGGCAATGCGGCATGCCTATGTCGATCGCAATACCGCGCTTGGCGACCCGGACTTCGTCGAAAATCCGGTCAGCAAACTCACCGACAAGGCCTATGCGAAGGAAATCCGCGACAAGATCGAACCGTTCAGGGCGGGCGTCTCGCAGGCGCTGATGCCGGCGGGCTTTGCGGAAAGCAAGGAGACGACTCACTACTCGATCATTGACGACGACGGCAATGCGGTTGCCGTCACCTATACGCTGAACGGCTCCTTCGGCGCGGGCGTGGTGGCGCCCGGAACCGGGATCCTGCTCAACAACGAGATGGACGATTTCACCGCCAAGCCTGGCGCGCCCAATCTCTACGGTCTCGTCCAAGGGGAAGCGAACGCGATCGCGCCCGGCAAGACGCCGCTTTCATCAATGAGCCCGACGATCGTCTCCAAGGACGGCAAGCCCTTCATGGTCATCGGCAGCCCCGGCGGCGCGCGCATTATCACGATCACGCTGGAAGCGATCATCAATGTCATCGACCACGGCATGAACATCCAAGAGGCGGTCGATGCGCCGCGCCTTCACCATCAATGGCTGCCGGACAAGGTGTTCATGGAGCCCTATGCGCTGTCGCCGGATACCCGCAAGCTCCTCGCGGCCATGGGGCATGACGTCCAGATCGACGAAAGCTGGAAGATCTGGGGACAGGCAACCGGTATCCTCGTCGGTGGCGAAAACCTGGAGGAGATCGGGGCCGGCGGCGGTGCCCGCTTCAACGGCGCCGTCGACAGCCGCATCGGGGCAGGCGCGGCGAGGGGGTATTAGTTTTCGGCGAGATCGCTGCGCAGCAGGCCGTAGATTGCGGTGTCCCAACGCTCGTCGCCGACTTTCACCGACGAGCGCCGCACGCCTTCTTCGATGAAGCCGAGGCCGAGATAGGTGCGGATTGCCGCCCCGTTGAAGGTGTAGACGTTGAGTTCCAGTCGCTCGAAAGCAGGAGCAGCAAAGACGCGGTGGACAACAAGCCTCAAGAAGGGGCGGGCGAGCCCTTGGCCGCGAAACAGGGGATTGACGGCGACACGGCTGAGCCGGGCGACGCCGTTTTGCCAGTCGAGGGCAACCTGCGCGTGGCCTGCAACGGCTCCTCTCACAAGACCGGAAAAGATCCAGCGCTTCGGCTCAGAGCCGGACGTCTCGGCGACCATCGCCTCGATCTGACCCGTGTCGAGCGGAAAGCGGACGTCCGGACCGCCCCATTGGATGAGCGATTGCAGCGTCGGGAACCAGGCCGGCAGCTCCCGAGCATGTTCTTTCGCAAAATCTTGAAGCTGCAGTTCTGCTTGGTGCATGACGTTCGGCGTGAAAATGGTTGGTTCTGCATTCTCGATATCGATCCGCGTATGTAAAGCGCCGAGTTCAGCCCTTCGCCATCGCAACCCCAGCCGCCTCGCGGATGGCCTGCATCAGGATCGACAGCGGCAGAGACTGGATCGCGTCGGTGCGCACGGTGAGGCCGACTGGGCCCCTGGTCTCGCTGGTGTCGATCGGCAGCGCCGCCAGGAGGCCGTCTTCGATATCCGTCGCGACGACGCCGTTCGAAATGACCCAGACCGCATCGCTCGAACGCACGAAGGTGCGGCCGAAGGCAGCGGAGACAGTCTCGATCTGGTTCGGCAGGCTGGCGATTCCGTTGGCGATCAGGAAGCGTTCGACGAAAGGGCGAATGATCGAATCGCGGGTGGGCATCAGCACCGGATAGTCCCCAAGATGGGCGAAGATCGACTGCCTGCCGGCGATGAGCGGATGGCCGGTGCGCACCGCAAACACCACCTGTTCGGAATAGAGGTGCTCGAACGAAAACCCGGTCATCTTGTCGGGCGCGGCCAGCCTGCCGACGACAAGATCAAGGTCACCGACCCGCAACTGCTCGAGGAGCACCGCATTTTCGCCTGTAATGATCTTCAGGCGGGCGCCCGTTTCCTCCTTGAGAAAGAGCGCTACGGCATGCGGCATGATCCGCGTCGAAACCGTGGGAAGGGCACCTATCCGGATGAGCGGCCCGTTGCCGGAGCGTTCCTGCGAGACCGAGTCGAGGCCTTGCCGGAGCGCGGTCAGCGCCGCGCCGGCATGGCGGAAAAAAACCTCGCCGTAGCGGGTGATCCTGATGCCGCGCCCCTCGCGCTCGAACACGGCAACGCCCAGCACCTCCTCGAGCTCGCGGATCGTCTTGGTAACGGCCGGCTGGCTGACGTGTAAGAGTTCGGCCGCTTTCATCACGCTCTTCTGGCGCGCGACCTCGACAAATGTCTGTAGATGGCGAAACTTGACACGAGCGTCGATCATGAAACCCATAACCTATGAGTTATTGGAAAGCCATGAAATATCATTTTACCTAACCAGATCAAACATCCAATTTGGTGACGGAGGAGATCTGCCGTGCAATTCGCCCGTATCAACGACATCACGATTCATTATCAGGTGATTGGTGCGACGGGGGAAAAGCCTGTCCTTGTCTTCGTCAATTCGCTCGGCACGGATTTCCGCATCTGGCGCGATGTCGTCGTCCGCCTTGCCGGCGAGTTCGCGATCGTGCTCTACGACAAACGGGGCCATGGCCTTTCCGACGTTGGCCAGGTTCCCTATTCGATCGAGGATCATGCGACCGACCTTGCCGCCCTGCTCGACCTGCTTTCCGTCCGCCAGGCGATCGTCTGCGGGCTTTCCGTCGGCGGCCTGATCGCACAGTCGCTCTATCAGCGCCGACCGGATCTGGTGCGTGCGCTCGTGCTTTCGGACACAGCGCACAAGATCGGCACGGCGGAGATGTGGGACGCGCGCATCGCCGCGATTGAGGCCCACGGTATCGAGGCGGTTGCCGACTCTGTCCTCGAGCGCTGGTTCACCCCGGCTTTCCGGCGGCCGGAGAACGTCGCTTTCGCCGGCTACCGCAACATGCTGATCCGACAGCCGGTGGCAGGCTATATTGGCACCTGCGCTGCAGTTCGCGATGCCGATTACACGGAGGCGGCCAAGAAGATTGCCGTTCCCGTGCTGTGTGTCGTCGGAGAGGACGACGGTTCGACGCCGCCGGACCTCGTGCTCTCGATGGCTAGGCTAATCCCCGGCGCACGCTACGAGGTGATCAGCGAAGCCGGTCATATCCCCTGCGTCGAACAGCCGGAAATCCTCACCGCGATCCTCCGGCCATTCTTCGAACTCGTCATGCATGGAGACAAAGATGAGTGACGCCACAGCGCTCTCGAAGCGCTATCGAGAGGGCATGGCGACGCGCCGTGCCGTTCTCGGTGATAATCATGTCAACCGCGCGCAATCGGCTTCGACCGATTTCGACCAGCCCTTCCAGGACCTGATTACCGAAGCCGCCTGGGGCCATGTCTGGTCGCGCCCGACCTGGACGAAACGGGAGCGTTCGATCGTCACGATCGCGCTGCTGGCCGCGCTCGGCCAGGACGAGGAAATGGCAATGCACGTCCGCGCCACGGCAAATACCGGTGCAAGCCGCGAGGACATCTGCGAGGCGCTGCTGCACGTGGCGATCTATGCCGGCGTGCCGGCGGCGAACCACGCGATCAAGATCGCCAAGGAGGTCTTGGCTGACATGGATCCCGGCAGGGCGGCCTGAGAGGAGCAACGACAATGTCGGACCGACAGAACCACAAGCCCGAGACGGGTGCGTTTTTCCAGCGTGACCGTGACTGGCACGCGCCGGCCTTCACCCCCGGCTACAAGACATCCGTACTGCGCTCGCCCCAAAAGGCACTGCTTTCGCTCGACAACACGATCTCCGAGATCACCGGCCCTGTTTTCGGCCATTCGATGCTGGGCGAACTCGACAACGACCTGATCCACAATTTCGCCAAGCCCGGCGAAAGCGCGATCGGCGAGCGCATCATCGTGCATGGCCGCGTGCTCGACGAGCGCGGCCGTCCGGTGCGGGGTGCTTTGCTCGAATTCTGGCAGGCGAACGCGGGCGGGCGCTATCGACACAAGAAGGAAACCTACCTCGCGGCCATCGATCCGAATTTTGGGGGCTGCGGCCGGACCATCGCCGACGACGAGGGATACTATTTCTTCCGGACGATCAAGCCCGGAGCCTATCCCTGGCCGAACGGCGTAAACGACTGGCGGCCGGCGCATATCCACTTCTCGATCTTCGGGCACGGTTTCGCCCAGCGGCTGATAACCCAGATGTATTTCGAGGGCGACCCGATGATCTGGAAATGTCCGATCGTCAACACGATCCCCGATCGCCGGGCGATCGAGCAACTGATCGCGCCGCTCGATTGGTCCAATACGATCCCGATGGACGCCAGGGCCTATAAGTTCGACATCGTGCTGCGCGGCCGCCGCTCGACGTTCTTCGAAAACCGGCCGGAAGGCAACTAGGGGGCAACCGATGGTTCAGGAACTTGGCTACCTCAAGGAAACCGCTTCGCAGACCGCCGGGCCTTACGTCCATATCGGCCTGACGCCGAATTTCTGCGGCATTGCGGGCGTCTACAAATCCGACCTCGGTACGTCGATGGTCAACGACAAGACGCTCGGGCAGCGCGTCACCGTCAGGGGTCGAGTGATCGACGGAGCGGGAATGCCGCTCAAGGACGCGCTCGTCGAAATCTGGCAGGCAGATGCCGGCGGCCTCTACAATTCGCCCGCGGAAATGCGCGGCACCGCCGACCCGAATTTTACCGGATGGGGCAGGTGCCCGACGAGTGCCGAGGACGGCGTCTTCACCTTCGAGACCGTCAAGCCGGGCCGGGTGCCCTTCAAGGACGGTCGCCTGATGGCACCGCACATCACCTTCTGGATCGTTGCGCGCGGCATCAATATCGGTCTGCACACACGGATGTATTTTCCGGACGAGGCGGCAGCGAACGCCGAAGATCCGCTGCTTGCCCGGATAGAGCATCGTCATCGCGCTGAGACGCTTGTCGCCGCGGGCACAGCGCCTAGTTATACATTCGACATTCATCTCCAGGGCGAGAAGGAAACGGTCTTCCTGGATATATGATCATCGCGTGGCGGCCTGCCCGTGTTGCTTCTGGCCTTTGACGCCGCCGTTCCCGCCGCGCGCGGGAAGACGGGATCCTGGAGATGTGGAATGACCTACTCGGCCTTTGATCATCCCTATCTTTCCGGTCTTCTCGGTGACGAGGCCGTGGCGGCGGAATTTTCCGCCGCGGCCGACATCCGCGCCATGCTTGCCTTTGAGGCAGCGCTCGCGCGGGCCGAGGCAGAACACGGGGTCATTCCGAGTTCTGCGGCCGATCGCATCACCGAAGCCTGCCGCGCTTTTTCGCCGGACGTCGTGGCACTGCGCCGCGCGACGGCGTCGGACGGCGTCGTGGTTCCGGAACTGGTCCGGCAGCTGCGCGCGGCAGTCGGCGCCGAGGCTGCAAACCATGTGCATTTCGGAGCCACCAGCCAGGACGTCATCGACACCAGCCTGATGCTGCGCATGAAGGCGATCGCCGAACTCTTCGGCTGCCGTCTCCGCGATGTCGTGGCGGTGCTTGAAGAATGCGACCGGCAATGGGGGTTTCGTCCCCTGATGGGGCGCACGCGCATGCAAGCGGCGATCCCTATCACGGTTTCGGATCGCCTGCGTGCCTGGATCGAGCCGCTGCTCGATCACCAGGACCGCCTCGAGGCCATGGACCGCGACCTGTTTGCCGTGCAGTTCGGCGGCGCCGCCGGCACGCTCGAGAAGCTCGGGGACAAGGCGGAGGCCGTTCGCGAGACGCTCGCCGAAGAGCTTGCGCTGGTCGACTGTCCGCAATGGCACAGCCAGCGAGCGGCAGTGGCGGATTTCGCCAATCTGCTATCGCTCATTACGGGCACTCTCGGAAAGTTCGGCCAGGACGTGGCGCTGATGGCGCAAAACGGCGAGGAGATCGTGCTCGCCGGCGGCGGCTCCTCCTCCGCCATGCCGCACAAGCAGAATCCGGTTGCGGCGGAAGTGCTTGTCACCTTGGCCCGGTTCAATGCAACCCTGCTCGCGGGCGTGCATCAGGCGCTCGTGCATGAGCAGGAACGCTCCGGCTCCGCCTGGACGCTCGAATGGTTGATCCTGCCGCAGATGGCCGGAGCGACGGCGGCTGCCACCAGGCTTGCCACGCAACTGGCGAGCAATATCACGCGCCTGGGCGGAACGTGAGTCGTAGGACGATTCCAGACTCATCGCGTATTCTTTCAGCCCCCGATGCTCGTCGCCATGCTTGCGGCGGCGCAAGGAGGGTCGGGGCGTGTCAGTGTAACACGGTCGCCAGAGCAATGGAGACCGTCAATGGGCACGAGGGATCGCGACCGCCGCTGGGGCTGTGAAGATGCAGCGGGCATTGCCGAACTCCTCTCCAATCCCCGCGGCCAGGGCTCGGACGATTCCATCTGCTGGAATTTCTGGAGCTTCGGCGCAACCGGATGAATGCCCGCGAATCACACGTGTTCCCGTCCCGGCGACCCTCTTTTGAGTGATCATAGCCGCGATCACCGGCATTGCCCGTCACTCTCATGTAGTCCATGCCGGGCCTTTCCAAAATTGAGAATTTCTGTAGAAATAGTAGTCAAGCGACGAAACCTTTGCCGGTGATGCACGTTTTGTGACTTCGGTTCGGTCTTGGCGGACGCCTTACGCATTCGGGTACTGACAAGGGACAACGGATCAGGGAGACGCGTTTGCTTTACGATGTCGCTGTTGTCGGCTCAGGATTTTCAGCGATCGCGGTGACGATCAACTTGCTCCGGCTGCTGCCACCCTCCACCTTGATTGCCGTCGTTGGCGATGCCCCAGGTTTTGGAAGGGGCACCGCCTATCGCACGGAATTTTATATGCACCGGTTGAATGTTCCTGCCGGGCGCATGAGCCTTTTTCCCGACAAGCCCGACGATTTTGTCGAGTGGCTCGCAGAGCATATGAGGCAGGTTTCCGCGGACGGCTTCGCGTCACGGGGAGACTACGGGCTTTACTTGCGCGACCGGCTGGCGTCCTTGTTGCGCGGCGACGAGCGGCCCGCGAGGGTTGATTTCGTCAAGGCGAAGGCGACGGACTGCGTCCATTGCAGCGAGGCCGGACTTGTCTTTCATCTCGACAACGGCGCGGAACTCCGCGCGCGAAACGTCGTGCTTTGTCTCGGCATCGGCAATGCCGATCTGCCGCTCGCGGCGGGGAAAATCGACACCTGCGTCGAAAGTCGCATCGTGCGCAATCCGTGGCGGCTGAGCTGGCTCTCGAAGGTCGGCCCGAGCGACACGGTCTGCATCCTCGGATCCGGATTGACGATGATCGATCAGGTGCTGGCCTTGCGGGTTCACGGTCACCGGGGGCGTTTCCGCGTCCTGTCACGCCGTGGTCTGCTTCCGCATGCGCATCCGCCGGCTGACCGTCGGGCGCCGGCGATTGAGCCGGAGCTTGGATGTTCGCGAGAAATCAGCGCCCTGCTCGCGGGCTTTCGCAGGCAGGTTCGCAAGGGCGCCGACTGGCGCGGTCTGATGGACGGCCTGAGGCCAGTGACGCAAAAGCTGTGGCAGGAGTTGGCGAAAGAGCAACGTGCCCGGTTCCTCCGCCACGGCCTGGCGTGGTGGAACGTGCACCGCCATCGGATCGCCCCGCAGATATCTGCGCGTTTCGAGGCCCTGAGAAGAGATGGTATCGTCACCGTGCACGCCGGCTTCTTGGAGACGATCGAGGAGGGGCCGCGCGGTGCATTGGTCACCTATCGGGAAAGACAAAGCCACCGACCTCGATCGTTCAATGCGGATTGGATCGTCAACTGCACCGGCATGGAGCGGGCCGGCGTCGCGCATTCGCCATTGCTTCGGGAGATGCAACGGCAGGGGCTGATCAGCCCCGACGTGCTCGGACTCGGCCTTTCTGTCGACAAGGGCTCCCGCGTGCTTGATCTCAACAAGGAGCCGCAGCCAGGCCTTTACACGGTCGGCGCTTTGACGGCGGGCCAGTTCTGGGAAATCACCGCGGTTCCGGATATCCGCGTTCAGGCGCAGAACGTGGCAAGCGCGATCGCTTCGACTTTGCGGGCATGATATCGACTAGCCCGGCAGCCGCTGACCAGTCTTCGGCTGTCGGGGATCGGCGAGCGGCGGCGCGCGGGCGATGATGAACGCTATCGCCAGGACCGTGATGCAAAGCCCGGCGGTAAACGCCGTGACCCCCTCCCAGCCCCAATTGCTCCACATCACCCCGCCGGCAGAGCCAAGCAGGCTCGAGCCGGCATAATAGCCGAAGAGATAAAGAGCGCTCGCATGGCTGCGATTGGCGAAGGCTCTTCTGCTGACCCAGCTCGAGGCGACGGTATGCGCCCCGAAGAACCCCATCGTGACAACACTTATCGCTGAAATGATGAGCCAGAGCGGGGAGGGTGCGGTCAGCAGCAGGCCGATCAGCAGGACGACGACGGGCCGCCAGAACGTAGGGCGCACGCCGATCCGGCCCGCGAGCTTCCCGAACCAGGCGGAACTCGCCGACCCGAGCATATAGAGCAGGAAGATCGCGCCGATCTCCGCATGACCGAGACCGTAGGGTTCGACTGCCAGACGATATGGCACGTAGTTGTAGATCGTGACGAAGGCGCCCATCATGAGGAACCCGGTGCCATAGAGCATCAGCAGAACGCGGTCGCGAAGCACGTATGCATAACCGCCGAGAAAGCCCCGAAGGGAAAGGCGTTGTGGCTGAAATGCACGCGATGCGGGGGCGCTGGCACAAAAGACGATCGCGGCTGCCGCGCTGAAGAGCCCTATCGAGGCAATCGCCCAGCGCCATCCGAGCCACTCGGTTGCCACCGCGGCGCCAAGCCGCCCGATCATTCCTCCGAACGCCGAACCTGCGATGTAGAGTCCCATGGCGGGACCGATAGCAGGGGGCTCCACCTCTTCGGCAATGTAGGTCATCGCGACAGCAGGCACGCCGGCGAGCGCAATGCCGGACAAACAGCGCAACACGAGCAGGCTCTCCCACGTCGGCGCAACCGCCGCCAGGGTCCCGAAGAGCGCCGCGGAGATCAGCGAATAGATCATCAATGTCCGACGCCCGATCCGGTCCGAGAGCCAGCCGGCAGCCAGAATCCCGATTGCCATCGGACCGGTCGCCAAGGAGACGGCGAGGCTCGAATTCTCGGGCGAGATCCCGAACGTCGAGGAAAACTCCGGCAGAAGCGGCTGGACGCTGTACAACAGCGAGAAGGTGGAGAAACCGGCCATGACCATCGCCGTGGCGAGGCGCTGGTACTCCACCGTTCCGATCTGAATGAGGTCGTCGTTCTCCATTGATCATCCTCTGTCCGGGGCTGTTCCTGCTCAAAAGCACGACTTTGCCACCGAGGACAATGACATCGTGGCCGCCCTCACCTTGGAGAGCGGCCGACTGTGTGTTCCGGCCCCTGCACTCCCGCGCGCCTCGTCAGACGCGCGGGATGCTGCAGCCCTTTGAATTGTCCCTTCCTTAAATCGGCTTCGAGTTGAGGAACTCAGTATCCTCAAAGGCGAATGATCACGGATTTGAGCTGAGTGTAGTGTGAAAGCGCGTCGATTCCTTGCTCACGTCCATAGCCGCTATACTTGAAACCGCCGCACGGGGTCTGCACGAAGCCGCCGCTGTATTCGTTGACGACGATCCGCCCGGCCTCGAGGCGAGCGGCGACGCGGTGAACCCGTCCGATGTTCTGGGACCAGATGCCGGCGGCCAGGCCGAGATCGGAATCGTTGGCGATGCGTATAGCGTCCGCCTCATCCTTGAACGGAATGACGCACAGGATCGGACCGAATATCTCCTCGCGGGCGATCTCCATGTCATTTCGCACGCCGGTGTAAACCGTCGGCTCGATGTAGTTTCCGCTTCCGAGTTCGGAGCCGGTCGCGACCTTGCCGCCGATCGCCGGTGTCAGGCCATCACGCTCAGCTATCGCGAAGAAGCTCTTGATCTTCTCGAATTGCGCCTCTGTGGTGATCGGGCCATTGGAAGCGTCGAACTGCGGGCCAAGACGAAGCTCGGCGACGTTGGCGACGAGTTTTTCGACGAACGCATCGTGAATGCTTTCCTGCACCAACAATCGCGTTCCCGCGGCGCACCACTGCCCGCTGTTCCAGGTGAATGCACGCGTCGAGCCTTTCGCGGCGGCGTCGAGGTCCGCATCGTCGAAAACGATGTTGGCACTTTTGCCGCCGAGTTCGAGCGTCAGCGGAAGGACACGATCCGCTGCGATCCGCCCCAGTTCCTGGCCGGCCTTGAGGCCGCCCGTAAACGATATTTTCCGGATGGCAGGGTGGTTGGCCATCGCCGGTCCGATCGCAGCGCCCTTGCCGACGACTACGTTGAAGACGCCGGGCGGCAAGCCGTGCGCGACTGCGAACTTCGCGAATGCCACGAGCGAACCCGAAGTGTGCTCGGAAGGTTTGGCGACGACGGTGTTTCCCGTGGCCAGCGCCGGAGCGATGGCGCGGGCCGCCTGATGTAGCGGCGCATTCCATGGAAGTATCACGCCGATGACGCCGAAGGGGTCCCTTCTGGTATAGACGTGATAATCGGGGCCGACATTGATGACCTCCCCGTCCATGACATTGACGATGCCGCCATAGAATTCGAAATACTGGGCGGTCAGATCCAGGAGCGAGGCCATCTCGCGGCCGGGCTTTCCGGTTTCCTGGCTTTCGATGTCGACAATGTGCTGGCCGTCCTCGCGAAGTCGTCGCGCGATGTCGACGAGGATCCGGCCGCGTTCCGACGGACGCATGTCGCTCCATGCAGGCAGTGCCTTGGAGGCCGCGTCGCAGGCGAGTGCGACGTCTTTTTCACCGCCGTTGCCGACGTCCGCGGTCTTGGCTTTCGTGCGCGGATCCAGCTTGACGGAATAGTTGCCGTCGACAGGGTCGACATCCCTGCCGCCGATGTAACTCACAGTCCGGTCGCTCATCTCATTCCCTCGCCATCTTGGTTCTGTTTCCTTGTTCCCCCGACTTCATTGGGACGGGGATCTTCTTGGTCATGCTTATGACGTTGCTCTCCAGCACGCCGTCGATCGCCTGTTCGCTGAAGCCATAGGAGCTCAGGATCGCGCGCGAGTCTTCGCCGAGTCCAGGCGCCACCTTGTGGTTGCCGGCGTTCATGGCAGCGCTGTTGATCGGAAAGCCCGGTACGGTGATCTCGCCATGTTGCGGATCGTGGAGCTTGAGCAACATCCCGCTGGCAGCAAGTTGTGGGTGATCCATCAAATCTTTGTAATCGGAGACGGGCGCGCAAAGTATGTCGGCCTGCTGCAGCAGCGCGAGCCATTCATCGCGGCTCTTTTGCCGGAAGCGCGGGCCGAGCAACTCCCTCATCAGCGCGCGATTGGCGACCCGCGTCGAAGAATCCGCGAGGCGCGGGTCGGCTGCGAGTTCCGGAACGCCGAGGACGTCGCACAATCTCTCCCAGCGGCCGCCGTTATAGGCGGCGACCATCAACCAGCCGTCTGCCGCTTCAAAGGCCTCGTTGGGAGCAGAGTAGGGAGCCGCGCTCCCGATGCGCTTCGGAGCCTCGCCGTCCGCGAGGTAGTTGGTGAGCGAGACCTGCTGAAGCGCGATTGCCGAGTTGAACAGATTGACGTCCAGTTGTGCGCCGAGGCCAATCTCCTCGGTCTTGCGCAATTGCGCCAGGATGCCCATCGCCGCGACATAGCCGGTAAAGACATCGATCACGGGAGCCTGCACCTTCGAGGGTTCGGCGTCTTCCGTACCGATGATGCTCATCAAGCCGCTGTCGGCCTGCAGGATGCCGTCGACGCCCGGCCGTTGAGCGTAGGGGCCGGACTGGCCATAGGCGGATATGGAACAATAGATGAGCCGCGGGTTCGAGGCCGACAGCGCCTTGTAGCCGAGCCCCAGCCTGTCCATGACGCCGGGCCGCATGCTCTCGACGACGATGCCTGCCTCGGCGGCCAATCGGTGTGCCGCGTCCAGACCGGCGGGGGACTTGAGGTCAAGTTTCAGGCCGAGCTTGTTTCGGTTGAAGCCATGAAAGAGTGCGCTGTCGCTGCCGATCCACGCCGGGCCGAGCTTGCGGCCCAACTCGCCTTCAGGCGGCTCGACCTTGATGACTTTGGCGCCCATATCGGCGAGCAGCATCGTGCATGTCGGGCCTGCGCCGATATGCGTGAAGTCGATGACTGTTAGTCCGCTCAATGCTCCGCTTAACATGGCTCCACCTCCTCAACTGCCTATAGGGTCCTGCTGAGCGCCGAAGCGCGCGACGGGCTTAGACCCGGCGCTCGATACTCACGCCGAATGCCTTCTCGAGTTCCCTGACGACCACCGTCATGTCCTGAGTGGCGTTTCCGTGGGCGTGCGCGAGTTCGTAAAACTGCTTGGCGAGCGCCGAGACCATCATCGGTGCCCCTGCGGCCTCGGCTTCGCTGACGCAAAGACGGAGGTCCTTGCACATGAGCTCAAGACGGAAACCGAAGTCGAACTGACGGTCGAGAATGCGCTTTTCCAGGAGGTCTTCGGTAACGAAGCTGCGTGCAGTGCTGGCATTGAGCATCTCGATGATCGTCTCGGCCGCCAGTCCGTACTTGATGCCGAACAGGATAGCTTCGGCGGCAACGACCAGGTTCGCCCCGACGATCATGTTGTTGATCAACTTGAGGGCTTGCCCTTGGCCGACGCGATCTCCCACATGCACCACGTTGCGACCGTAACAGTCGAAGACGTCCCTCAGGGCGCTGAAGGCTTTTTCCTCGCCGGAGATCATGACCGAAAGCGTTCCGGCTTCCGCACCCCTCATGCCGCCCGCGAGCGGGCCGTCGAGTGCGGTTATCTGCCGTTCTGCCAGTGCCTCGGCCACCTTTCGGGCTACGCTTGGCCCCGTCGTCGAGTGGTCGACATAGATCTTCGCCCTCGCGCCGTGGGCGATGCCGTTTTCACCGAGTGCGACGCGCTCGACGATATCCGGTGTCGGAAGGCAGACGAGCACCGCATCCGCGGCGTCGCCGACCGCCTTTGGAGTACTGCACACGCTCGCTCCCAGTGCTGCGAAGCGTTCGAGGGTTTCGCGGTTCGTATCGTGGACGTGAAGATTGAAGCCGGCTCCGGCGATGTGCCGGGCCATGTGCGCTCCCATCGCGCCGAGGCCAATGAAGCCAATGTCTCTAACGAACGGGCGAGTTGAGTAGCTTTCCATGGTCTCCTCCACGATCAGGTCAGGCGCGTAGTACGGTCCGTAAATGGCTGTTTCTTCAAGTGAGAATTCGGCGGCTACTGTTGACTAGAACTCAACGGCACGAACGCGGGCTCATTGTTGAATTTTAGTCAACGGCCAGGGGCGGAAAACTCGCTCACACCAGCCGGGGCTTTCTGGGATCGTTGTGCGAGGTCGAGACGACCATTCACTGACAGCACGAAGGAGGAGCGCGATGTCAGATACTCTTGGTGACACATCGAATATGCGCATTGACAACAACACGCAGCTTGCGGGCACGCTGACCTATGCACAGAAGAAGGCGGTCGTCGCTGCTACCCTTGGCACGATCGTCGAATATGCAGATTGGGTCATCTACGCGACCTTCGCATCGATCCTGGCGCAGCAATACTTCCCGGCTGGCGACAGCTTGACCGCATTGCTGCAGGTGTTCGCGGTGTTTGCGGTCGGCTTCGTGATGCGGCCGATCGGTGGCGCAGTGCTGGGTGCATTCGCCGACCGGTACGGACGAAAAGCGGGCCTGACGCTTTCCATTCTGCTCATGTCCGTTGCTTCTTTCGCGATCGGCGTCTGCCCCAACTATGAAACCATCGGCATTGCAGCCCCGATCGTCCTTGTGATCGCGCGGCTGGTGCAAGGATTCTCGGCCGGCGGCGAATTCGGCTCGGCTTCGGCGTTTCTCGTCGAGTCGGCACCTGCCGAGCGGCGTGCATTCGCAGGTTCCTGGCAATGGTTCGCCATCAATGCGGGAACGCTGGTGTCGTTTGTGCTGGGCTATGTCCTTGCCGCATTCGGCAGCGAAACCGGCCTGACCGACTGGGGCTGGCGTGTTGCCTTCGTGGTGGCCGCCCTTCTGGGATTGATCACGCTCTGGATCCGCCTCTCCGTTGGCGAGACCGAAATCTTCAAGAAACGGATCGCCATCGAAGGTGTGCCCCAGAACCCGCTGAAGGACGTGATCTTCAAGCACCGCGGCGATGCGCTGCGCGTTATCGGCATCGCGATGTCGGGGAACCTCCTGAACTACGTCTGGATGGTGAACTACCCGTCCTACCTTCACCTGGTAACGGAGATGTCGCGAGCGGACACGCTGCTTATCGGCGTCATCGCGGTGACGATCTCGCTCTTCATCATTCCGTTCGTTGGCAAGCTCGCCGACAATATCGGGCGGAAGCCCGTGCTGGTTGGCTTTGCGCTGTTGTCTGCTCTCTGGGCGTGGCCGAGCTTCGCTCTCCTTTACCCAGGCATGAGCTTCATCGAAGGACTGATCATGATGACGATTGCGATGGTGATCATGACGGGTTTTGCCGGTGCCGCCGCAGTGCTGATGGTCGAGCAGTTCCCGGCCCAGGTCCGCGTCACCGGGGTCGCCCTGCCCTATGCGCTCTCGGTGACCCTCTTCGGCGGCACGGCCCCCTACATCATCACCGCGATGAACGGGGCGGGCTACGGTGGCTACACCTGGCTCTATCTAGCAGCGGTCTGCCTGGTGGCGGCGGCCGTCTATGCGAGCCTGCCCGAAACGAAGGGCCGGCCGCTGCGATAACTGTACTCTCGATACGGTCAGGAAAAGAGGCGCGTGGCCAATGACAGCCGCGCGCCTCTTACGTTCTCCGAGCCGTCACGCCTTGGCCAGTTCGGCCGTTTTCGGGCTGAAGCCGTCGCCGGACTCTGCCTGCTCGAGAAGCCATGCGCGGAAACGCCTGAATGCCGGGCTTCTCAGCCGGTTGCGGGGATAGATGAAGTAGTAGGTGAAGTCACCGCGATCGAGGGTGAAATCGACGGGCTGAACGAGCCGACCCGTACGGAGGTCATCCGCAAACAGCGCCTTTTGCGCGATCATGACGCCCTGGCCTTCGAGCGTTGCCTGATAAGCGAGCGTCGAGCTCGCGTACTTGTCCCCGGCATAAGGATCGATGTCCGATCCGCCTGCGGCTTCGAGCCAGTATCGCCAGTCATCCGGCCTGACGAACGAATGAAGCAGGGGCACCTGCTTCAGGTCGGCGACCTCGTCGATGCCATGCTCGGATGCGAATGACGGCGTGCACAATGGCACCAGTTCATTCCTCATCACCCGATCCACCTCGACGCCGGGCCAGTTTCCATCGCCAAGACGAATGGCTCCGTCGACGCTCTCCCGCTCGAAGTCCACCATTTCGTTGGAGGTCGTCAGCCGCACTTCGGTCGTCGCATTCGATTGATGAAACGTGCCGAGCCGTGGAATGAGCCATTTCATGGCGAACGTTGTGTACGCCCGAACCCGCAAAATCTCGACCGATTTCCGCCCCGTCAACTTCTGGGTCTCTTCGCGGATTCCATCCAGGTGTCGACTTACAGCAGCGAGGTATCGTTCACCCTCGGCCGTCAGCACGATCTCGCGCGGATCGCGGCGGAAAAGGCGGACGCCAAGATAGCTCTCGAGACGTTGAACCTGGCGACTCACGGCACCAGGCGTCACGAGCAGTTCCTCCGCCGCACGTCGGATGCTCTGCAGGCGGCCGGCAGCCTCGAAGGCTCTTAACGCATTCAGGGGTGGCAGCATATCCATGGCAGAAGATAGCGACACTGTTGCCTTTTAGTCAACGGTAGCGAGAGCCTTTGTCGTTCTGAGAAAATCCGCAGTTCGGCTAGCCTTCACCTATGGAAATTCAGTTCAATACGTGGAGGAACCCAATGACCTCGATCGAGGGGGCGAGCCGGGTGGAAACCGGATCTCGCGACGAAGCAGTGTGCTTGGATGCATCACGGGAGAAGGACACGGGGAAGGCGGTGTTTCCGCGCATACCGGGGACGTCGCCTTCAGCGGATCGCTTTTATCCGATCAGCCTCTCGCCCGAGGCAATCCTGTACAGCCACACGACGATCCATCCGAACCCGAAGACCGGCTTGAAGCCGTTCGTCCTCGTCTATGCCGATTTTCCGGAAGGCGTTCGTGTCTTCGGACGCCTGGAGCTCGCCGACGGCGAAAAGCCGGAGATCGGTTCATGGCTTCGCGTCTGCAGCAGGGGCGAGGGGGCCGACTCCAACACCGCCTATTTCTTCACGGTTGCCAAGGGAGGAAAATCGTGACCAGCCAAGTCTATATCGCCGGGGCGGCAATGACGCCCTTCGGTCGTCATAACGCGCTTTCCATGCAGGACCTTGCGCAAGCCGCCGTTCTCAATGCATTGAAGGACGCCGGCGTGCGGAAAGACGAGGTCCAGGCAATCTATGCCGCCAATGTCTACGGCGGAATGGTGCTGGGCCAGGTTCTGATACGCGACATGGGCATCACCGGGCCGGCTCTTTACAATGTCGAGAACGCCTGCGCCAGCGGCGCCACGGCTGTGCATCTCGCCTGCCAGGCGCTGAGGCTCGGACTTTATGAGACCGTTGTCGTCTTCGGCGTCGAGCAGCTGACGCAGCTCGGCGGCGGCACCATCCCGCTTCAGCGCAACGACTACAAGACCGAACTCTATGCGTCCCACGGAATGACGCTGCCGACCGTCTACGCCATGAGAGGCACGCGCTACCTTCACGAGAGGGGCGAAACGGCCGAACTGCTAGCCCGCGTTGCCGTGAAGAACAGGGCTCATGGCGCCCGCAATCCTCTCGCCCAGCAGCGCAGCGAAGTGACGCTTGAGGAGGTGCTCAACTCGCGGCCGGTCGCAGAGCCGTTGACTTTGCTGCAATGTTGTCCATCGGCGGTCGACGGTGCGGCGGCTGTCGTGCTCACGACCCGTCGCCCGACGCAGCATTCGGCGGCGGTCCATATCCTGGCTTCGGCGGTTCAGTCGGGGTACCAGGAGCTCGGTTGCGACGACATCCTCGATGCGGAGATCACCGCCCGCACGGCTCGTCTCGCCTACGAACAGTCGGGTGTCGATCCGAAGGACGTCAATCTCGTCGAGCTTCACGACGCCTTCACGATCGCTGAATTGCTCTACTACGAAGCGCTGCAACTCACCAAATCCGGCGAAGGTGGCGAACTGCTTCGCAGCGGTGCCACGGCACTCGGCGGCAGGGTTCCCGTAAACCCCAGTGGTGGCCTGTTGGCAAAAGGACACCCGCTCGGCGCGACAGGCGTGGCGCAGATGGTCGAAGTCGTCTGGCAACTCCAGAACCGCGCGGACGGGCGACAGATCGAGAACGCCAAAATCGGCCTGACGCAGTGCACGGGTGGCGGCATCGCCGGTGTCGACCACGCCGCATCCTCAGTCCACATCCTGGGGGTTTAAGATGAGCGACAATCAGATTGCCATCGTGACCGGCGGCGCCCGCGGAATTGGTCTGGGCATTGCCGAGAAATTGTTGGAGGCGGGCAACGCCGTCGCCCTTGTGGACTTCGACGCTGAAACGCTTGAGGCGACTGTGGCGGCCCTGAAGAGCAGGCACGGAGACGGAAAGGTGCTCGGCGTGCAGGCGGACATCACCTGCCGCGAGCAGGTCGAAAAAGCGGTCGCGAACGTGCAGGAGCATTTTGAGCGGATCGATATCCTCGTGAACAATGCCGGGATCGTCCGCGATCGCCGGCTGGTCAAGATGGAGGAAGACGACTGGGATAGCGTCATCGCAACCAATTTGAAGTCCCATTTTCTGACCTGCAAAAGCGTTGTTCCGCTGATGATCGAGCAGCGATATGGACGCATCGTCAATATCTCGTCGCGGGCCTGGCTTGGCGGTTTCGGCCAGGCCAATTATTCGGCCGCGAAAGGCGGCGTCGTCAGCCTGACCCGCAGCCTTGCGATCGAGCTGGCGTCTCAGGGCATTACCGTGAACGCCGTCGCACCAGGGATCGTGGAGACGCCGCTGTTTCAAACCTTTGCCGACGACGTACAGGAGCGCTTGAAGAAGAGCGTGCCGATGCAGCGCATCGGCACGCCGGACGACATTGCCCAGGCCGTGATGTTCTTCGCCGCCAAGGCGAGTTCTTACATCACAGGCCAGTTGCTCTACGTGTGCGGCGGCCGGTCCTTGTCGAGTCCTAGCGTGTGATCTGAAGATGGCTATCAAGACGACAATCGAAAACCATGTTGCAACGATCTGCATCGACCGTCCGGACAAACTGAATGCGTTGGACGTCGAGCACCTCGTCGATCTGCGGATGGAACTGAGCCTCGCCAATGAAGACCGATCCGTCAGAGTGATCGTCTTGACTGGAACAGGGCGCGCCTTCTGCGTCGGTGCCGATCTGGGAGCCACGATCGACTCGGAGCATAGCTTCGTGGAAGCATTTAACCTTTCGCGCACCGAGGCCGCCGAGCGCGGCCTCTATGTAAAACTGTTTGATCTGAAATCCCTGGATATCCGCAAGCCGATGATAGCCGCGGTGAATGGCTTTTGCCTCGGCGGCGGCCTCGAGCTGGCACTCCAGTGCGATTTCATAATCGCATCCAGGAACGCAGCTTTCGGGTTGCCCGAGGTTGCGGTTTCGAGCCTGCCGGCTGGCGGCGGCGTGCCAAGCATCCTCAATGCGGTTCCAAGGAACATCGCAATGAGATTGCTGCTGACGGGCGAAAGGATCGATGCGGCACGTGCCTACGACATCGGCCTGGTGACAGAGGTCGCCCCCGGGGATGAACTGGAGGCAGCCGTTGCCAAGGTGGCGGCGACGATCGCCAGCAACGGTCCGCTGGCAGTTCAACTGGTGAAGATGCTCGCCACCGAGGCGGCCGACATGACGACCGCCCAGGCCTTCCGGCTCTCGGAACTCGCTTGGGGCGTACTCCGGGACAGCGAGGACCGGCGCGAGGGGCGGATTGCGTTCCGCGAGAAGAGAAAGCCCGTTTACGTGGGACGGTGAACGTATCGCACCGCGTCGGCGGGCTAGTGCAAAAGCCGCTCCCGCTCGCGTTCATAGTAGCGTTCAAGCGACGGCAGCTCTGACTTGAGCTGCTCGAACAACGGGTCATCGGCGGTAACCGCGCCTCGATACTTCGCTTCGACGAAGCGGTGGTGGTGTTCGAGGGCGGACTCGCTGGCCCCATCGGCGACCGTGAACACCGGCGAGACCTCGCTTCGGCCCTTGACGGTGATCCGGTCGATTTCGGCGGTCGGAAATTTCGCCGCCGCAAGCCTAGCCGTCCGCTCTCCGAGCAGCAGCGAGATGCCATAGTCCTTCGACGCTCCCTCGAGGCGCGAGGCGAGATTGACCGCGTCACCAAGCGCCGAATAGTCGAAGCGGCGGGCGGACCCCATGTTGCCGACGACGCATTCGCCGGTATTGATGCCGATGCCGATGCGCAATGTCTTTGGCGGGCGTCCTGCCGTGTTCGCCTCGGCTTCCAGTTCCGCGTTGAGGTTTGAAAGCGCGGTGAGCATGTCGCGTGCCGCCTGAACGGCGTGGACGGCGTGGTCCGGATCGTCGAGCGGAGCGTTCCAGAAGGCCATCAGACAGTCGCCGATATACTTGTCGATCGTGCCGCCCCGGTTGAGCACGGCCTCCGACAGCGGCGTCAGCAGCCGGTTGATGAGCGTCGTCAGCCCCTCCGGATCGTCCTTCATGTCCTCCGAAATCGTCGTAAAACCGCGAACGTCACAGAAGAGGATCGTAAGCGTACGCCTCTCGCCGCCGAGCTTCAGCTGCGAAGGATCCTGAGCCAGCCGTTCGACGAGCGCGGGCGAGAGATATTGCGAAAAGGCGCGCGTGATCTCGCGCCGCTGTCTGCGCTCCTCGGCATAGTCGAGACCCGCCTGTCCGACCGCAACGCCGAAGAAGGCCAGGCCAGGACCGAGCGGCGACACGAAGACATGGCCGAGACGCATCAGGACATAGCTTGCCAGGAAGATCAGGGTGAGGGCAATTGCGCCGTAGCCGAGTGTCCTCCAGCTTGTCGATCTCGAGACGGCCAGAGCCGCGGCCAAGCTGGCGAGGATGATCGCCGGTATCGCGATCGTCGCACCGGCCCGCTTGATGAACAGCCGGTGCACGAGATTGTCGTAGATCGTCGCCTGGACTTCGGCGCCGGCGACGAGGCCGCGCGAAAAGACGGTGTCGGAGATGGCAAAGGCATCGATCCCTCCCTCCGCGAGCGTGGGAGCATTCTGCAGGCTCAGGCCGACGATGACGACGCGATCGCGAAAGATGCCCGCCGGCAGGAAATTCTCCGGATCGAGCGCCTGGTAATAGGAAACGGTCGGATAGGTGCGCGCCGGGCCGAAGGTCTGGACCAGGGCACCCGACAGCGGCGGCGCCGGATCAGCTCCGGCGACGGCTGCAAGTGTCACAGCGAAGCCGTCAGAATAGGGCGGAACCTGCCTGAGCGTACCGTCTCCGCTGAGATTGACGGAGGCGATGCCGACTTTCGCTCCCGTTTCCGTGAAAAGCGGCAGTGGTTCGGTGCGGACGAACTGGTCGGCCTGCGGCGTCTCGATCACCGACTGGTCACCCGCAAGCACGATGTCGGGCCCGAGAACTGCGGCCAGAGCCGTGTCATTTTCTGCGGCGGCTGCCGGCTCGGCAAAGATGACGTCGAGGGCAATCGCCCGCGCGCCGGCGCGCCTCAAAGATTCGACCAGACGGGCATGCAGAGCACGCGGCCAAGGCCATTGGCTGCCGATTTCCGCCATCGACGGCTCGTCGATCGCGACGATGATCGGACCATCTTTCGGAAGCGGAGGCCGGCCGATGATCGAAAGATAGTCATAGGCGCGCAGATCGGCGAGCGACCAGGTGCCCGTCAGCGAGACAAGCGAGACGAGTGCGGCGACGAAGGCGGTCAAGACGGCAAGCTTCATCCGTCGCGTGGAGCGCCGAATTCGCTCGACTGCCGCGGCGAAGCGCTGGGGGACGAGCGCTGGAGCGGGCGTGTTCATCAGAACCGCACTTTGACAGTGCCCTTGACGGTGGGGCCCCAGCCGGGAAGGCCGTCGCGCACCTCGAATTCCTCGTCGAGCAGGTTGAAGCCGGCGAGTTCCACCTCGAACCGCTTGTCGAAGGGCTCCCATAGGAGGGATGCATCGAGGGTCCAGAAGTCGTCCAAGGTTGTCGCGCCGCCGAAGCGCTCGCCAATATAGTTTGCCGCCACGGTCGTCCTGACGTTGGCGGTGCTAACCCATGTCAGCGCCACCTGACCCGAGCTTTCCGGCAGGAATGGGAGGTCGCCACTGGTGCCTGCAGAGAGGTCGTCGCTCTCCGTGCGGGCGACCGTCGCCGACAGGCCGAGGCCATGTCCGAGCGCCAGGTTGGCCGTCAGCGCCACGCGGTCGACTCTGGCCTTGTCGAAATCGAACGCGTTCGGCGCGAACAGAATGGAAAACGGAATCGCGATTGAGCCGTTACGGATTTCCTGATGCTGATAATCGACCGCGGTGAAAAGCCAGTCGCTCCACTCCGCATCCCATCGCAGGGCGAGGGTATCGGCATAACCCTCCGTACCGATGAGGAACTGGTTCGGTTGAAGGCCGACGATGCCGATGGGCGCCAGGGTGGCGGAGCCGAAATTATAGCCCTCGCGCTGAACGGCTGCGCGCAGCCAATGGCCGTCGGCCGGCGCCCAGGCGATACCGAGCTTCGGTTCAAGCCGAATATTGTCGTCGTTAACGTCCTCGATATAACGGGCAAAGAGCGCGCTCTCGACCTTCAGGTCCGGCGTGATCTCGTACAGGCCGTCGACATAGGCCTTCATGACCCCTGTGGTGGCGGATAAACTCGTGGAGCTAAACGGCGTCGCAGGGGGGATAAGGTCGTAATACTCCGCCTTCGCTTCCGATCTAACGGCGCCGGCCTCAATGCCATAGCGCCACGTCAGGTCACCATCTCCGTAAAGGTGGTTCAACGCGCCGATGTAGCTCGTCTCCCTCTGCTCACTCTTCAGGTGCACAAGATCGGGGAAGGGGATGTCCGAGAAAACCAGCTGCGAGGCTTCATCGATCTCCCGGTCGCTGAAGAAGAACGCGGCATTGGCGATATTTTGATATCCAAATGTATGACTCCAGGCGACCCCGGAGATCAGGCTCGAACCGCTGTCGTTGTTCAGCTGGTCGGCGGTAAGTGGGAACAGGTCCGGATCCGGAATGTCGAAAATATTCCGGCTGTCATCCACTTCCGCCATGCTCAAGAAGGCGACCACCCGATCGTCGGGAGATGGGGTTGCGGTCAGATAGGCGCTACCGCTGATCAGACGTGACTCATGATCGACCTCGAGGCTGCTTCCGAGGTCGACGGTGTCGTGCGGCTCCGTCCATTGCAAATTGCCGAACACGCTGATCGGGAATGGCGAGAAAGTGAAACCCCTGACTTCGGCTTCACCGATCCAGCCGGCGTGATCCTCGTCCGCCACGACACCGCCGCCGAGGTCGACTTCGAAGAAGGGGGTTTGAAACAGGTCGGCCGCGCGTGCGCGGTCGGCCAGCATATGCGGTTCAATCAAAAGCCCCTGGAAGAAGGCGGAGAAGCTCGATGGGTTTTGCGAGTTGGCGACCGGACTGCCGTCAAAGTCATATGCATTGAACAGGGGATTGACGCTGCCGCGGATCGCCTGGTCCACATAGGCCGCACCAGCAAACGGATCGAACACTGCATCGCCGTAATATTGCCCCCAAGCGTCGAGGCCCTGCAGGCGAAAGGCGTTATTCAGCGTCGAGCCCGCTTCCTGATTGGCACCCAGGGCTGCCGTGTCGCCACCTTGGGCGCGGGTGCGCCGCATGGTTTCCTGAGCGTAGCGGATGGCCGCATTCGCATCGTACTCATCGATCGCAATTATTGTGCGCACCTGTGAGACGACAGGATCGTTCGGATCCAGTCTGTCGGCATTGTCGAGTGCCTGCGCCGCAGGTATTCGGTCGCCTTTTTCATACTGCGCCGCCGCGAGCAGGAGCTGCGCATTGGAATAGGCAGGATTAGCCGTCGAGCCGGCGAGCAGATCTGTGATCGCCTTATCCACGTCGCCGTTTTGCAAGTGATAGCGGCCGCGCGCGACGAGCACCAGATCGAAGGATGGATCGATCGCGAGTGCGGTATCGAGCTCGCGTTTGGCCTCCTGGAGGCGCAATTCGTCCATGTATTGCACCGCCAGGTTGGCGTGATAAAGCGGATCCTGCGGATCGAGCGCGATTGCTTTCTTCAGTGCGTTCTCGGCTGAGCGATTGTCGCCACGGTGCCCCTGGATGAGCGCGAGGGAGTTCCAGACAGACGGAGAGCCCGGCGCTGTCTTCAGGGCATGCTCGACGTCTGCGAGTGCCCCATCCTGATCGTTGTCGATGTGGAGGCGGTAATTGGCGCGTGCTTCGAGTGCGGTCGGGTCATCCGGATCGATCGCAAGCGCCCTTTCGATCCCGTCAAGCACTTCCTCGCGCTCATCGAGCAGCATGGCGAAATGTGCGCGCGCGGCGGGTAACGTCGGATCGTCCGGATGCTGCCGTTCCGCCTTCTTGAGCGTTTCGATGGCGGCGTGGATATCGGTGCGGAAACCCGCCGTCCAGGCTTCGGCCAGCGCGCCGTAAGCGCCCGCCGCCCGGCGAGGTGGGTTTTCGACGTGTTCGGGATTGGCGAGCGCACGGGCAAAGTAACCGCCATAGGCGGCGATGGAGCGGCGCTTGGCATCGAGGCCGCGCTCGGCCTCGGCGAAGAGCTTCGCAGCATCACCGTAGCGGTTCTCGGAGCCAGCGATCAGCGCATCGACAAGCGTTGCACGTGCCGCCTGCTTTCGATCGAGGCCTTGCCCTCGCGCCTGCGCAAGCGCCGCCTGCGCCTTCTGCCGACCGTCGAGTGCCAGATAGATTTCGGCCAAGGTCAGCCAGTCTTCGGCCGCGCGGGAGGCTTCCGGCCGGCCTTCGATCCGTGCGCGCTGACGTCGCATCTCGGGCACTTTAAGCGATGTGGCAGGCATCCAAACGAAGGCGTCGCGCAACGACAGATGGAATAGCATCTGCTCGCGGTCCTTGGGCGTGACGATGACGATCTTCGTCGGGGCGCTGCCGATCGAGGCGACCGCGCCTTCGCCCTGCTTCACCGTCACACGTCCATAGGGATTGCTGAGTTCGACGACGCCTTCGAGAACGACAAGCGAGGTCTTGCCGTCGGCGCCGACGGTCAGCGTCCAGTCGGTGCCGCGGATCGCCGCCGCCGCGGCTGGCGTGTCGATGACCAGGCCCTGACCGCCGCGCTCGGCGCGAGCCCAGATGGTGCCCGACTGCAGTTCCAGATTTGTGTCGCCGGCACCGATCTGCTTGACGCGGAGCGCCGTGTTGCGTCCGAGCCGGATCTGGGTGTGGTCGCGGAAGAGCACGGCGAGCGCGCCGGTCGCGTTGGTGCGCAACACGTCGCCGGCAAGCAGGTCCTGGGCAAGATCGACCACGCGCCAGTTCGAAACGTCGACGAATCGCACTTCCTCGCCGGATTTGCGGGCGATGACCGAGCCGGCAACGGGCGCAGAGCGCGGCAAGGGCTCAGCAACCACCGACCACGGCGCAAAAAGCGCCATGGCGGCAAGCAACGCCCCCGTGCTTTTTCTCCGCATCTCCGGATATGCCCCTCGTTACAATGAATCCACTGGATTTTTGGGGCAAAAAAGTCAAGAGCCCAGTTTTGGGCGGATATTATTGTCGCCCTGGTGTAGTAAAGAGGTGACGAGAGGGAAGGGGATACCGCATGGACACAGGGGGAAGTCTGTACAAGCTCGATCCGCCAAGTGAGGACGCGGAACGGCGTGTCGCGTCTGGCGCCTATTACGATCATATCCAGAAGATCAACGATGTCTTCTATGATCAGATCAAGATGTCCGATCAGAAAGCAGCCTATATTTTCACATTTATGTTCGCGTTCCTTGTTGGCTCGGAGGAAGGGCGGAGCGTGTTTACTTGGAGCCGCTACGTCGGCGGGGACATACTCGCAGTGATACTATCCGGCGCCTTGGCGCTCGCCTCGGTCTTTTCGCTGGTAGCAGCGATCCTCGTGGTCCTGCCCCGCAAGGGCGCCACTTCCACCACGCTTTTCTGGGGCGCGTGGTCCACTCATCGCGAGGCCTTTTCGAAGGCTGCTGAGCATGGGGACGCGTCCTACCTGTTCCGCCAGTACGTCGAGAACGCCGATGCGCTTTCGGCAATCGCGTGCAGCAAGTACCGATTCGTCAACTTCGCCTTCCGCGGATTGCTCGTCACGGTGCTTGCCTATGTCTGCCTGTTAGTGGTGGGCTAGCGCAGACTTCCTGGCGATCGCGCGGGCCGCCTTTAAGCAATTTGAATAAAAGGCATGCCGGCGCGATAGGAAACTCGAAATCGATAGCACGTAATGGTTGTGCATGCGGTGGTTGCTCTGGACGAACAGACCGCAGCCGCAGCAACTGCAACCGTGATTCCTGAGGAATTAGCTTCGATGTTCAAATCAATCACCAATGTTGCCAGCTTCTCGCTTCAGTCCATGAAAATAAACTCCATTTTGTCCTCGAAGACTGCTTTTGGCGTCGGGGCAGGGAATTTGCTTGCGGGAACAAAGAGCAAGAATTTATCGCAGCTTCTGACAAGCGTGCCGCTGAGCGCGAGCGCTCGCGATCAGCTAAGCAAGAGCTTGTCTCAGCTTGCGACCAGTCCGGCACTCACCGCCAGCGCGAGAGACACGATTCTGGCCCTGCAAAAACAAATCGGCGCAGGAAACGCGAAGACCGTGACGAACGCCTATTCGAAGTTCTGACAGGTCGAGAAGCCCCTCCCGCTTAAGGGAGGGGCTGGCGCGCGCCGTCGGCAGCAGTCAGCCGTGCGAAACCCTTTCGCCGGCAGCGCGCAGAAGTCGTCGAGTGGCGCGGCCCAGCTTGGCAGGGTCCCAGCCCCGCCACGCAAGCCGTTCCATCGCTTCGCCGATCTTGGCGTTGAAACACCTCCTCAAGCTCAGATGGCGTTGTGGAAAACGCTCTTGCATGCAGGCCGATAGCGCCTTTTCGTTATTCGGGGTTCGGGCGTGCCTTGGAAAAGCCCAATCGGGAACTAAGGGTGCGACTCCTACCATCTGCAACCTGCGCTTTGTTCGCTGGACGTACGAGCGCTGGCCACCGCTGCCGATCCCGAAAGGAGACCATCAATGAAGAAGAGTTTTGCCGTGAAGGCGTCCGTCGCGGCGCTGGTTCTCGCGGGGACCGTTGCCGCCAATGCCGCCGACGTCCCCAGCTATCCGGCTCAGGCACCGGCGCCGGCGCTGGAGCCGGATCTGCATGGCGGTGTGAAGATCGGCTATCTCGACTGCAACGTCGGCGGCGGCGCCGGTTACGTTCTCGGCTCGGCCAAGGAAGTTGATTGCGTCTTCCGGTCCAGCCTCGCCGGCGAGGCTTCGGATCACTATCAGGGCGAGATCAGGAAACTCGGCGTCGATCTCGGGTTCACCACGCGCAGCCGGCTGATCTGGGCGGTGCTGGCGCCGACCGCCGGTTACCACCGCGGATCGCTGGGCGGCATCTACCAGGGCGCGTCGGCCGAAGCGACCGTCGGCGCCGGCGTCGGTGCAAATGTGCTCATCGGCGGCACGGCTGGCTCGATCCATCTGCAGGCGATCAGCGTCACCGGCCAGATCGGGCTCAATATCGCTGCTGCCGGCACGTCGATGACGCTCAACGCCGTCAACTAAACGCGCACCGATTTCATCCGGCACGGACGTACCGATAGATGTCCTATCGATTGTAGGGGGAAGTGCGTGGGGGCAGCCGTTCGTTCTTGTCTGTTGGCGGCGTGCGTGGCGGCATTGCCTGCCGTTGCGCGCGCCGAATGGCAGGCCGTCGAGAAGGTGCAAACCTACGCGATTTCGGGAGAAACCGGTGCCGAACTCTATGCGTCGATCGGCGAGCGGGGGCCGAGGCTCGGCCCCGTTCGCGCGATCGCGCATACGGATTTCAAGCTGACCTGGACGCGGAAATACGAGCCGCAGGGCGATGCCTGCGTCCTCTCTACCGCGCGGCCCAAGCTTACGATCACCTACATGCTGCCGAAGCCCGCAAAAGCATTGCGGGCGGGTGTGCGGGAGAACTGGGGGACATTCGTCGCCGGCGTGCACCAGCATGAGCGGGTGCATGGCGATTTTATCAAGGACATGGTGCGCCAGATCGAAAACACGTCAGTCGGCCTGACTGTGCCCAATGATCCGGCATGCCGTAAAATCAGGACCGAACTGACCAAGCGCCTCGGCGCGCTTTCGCTCGCCCAACGGCAGCGCAGCCGCGATTTCGACCGGGTCGAGATGAGCGATGGCGGCAATGTCCACCAGCTCATACTCAAGCTGGTGAACGGGCATTAGATCATTTTGTTGTTTCACGGAAACAGCGAAATGATCTAACTCTTTGAAACGACGCAATTCCGGACGGAAAACACGTTTTTCCGGGAATTGCTGAGGTCAACCGTACCGAACCAGGAATTCCTCGGCGCTCAGGTGGCGGAAATCGTCGAGCGCGCGGCGCAGCCGCGTGTGGTCCCAATCCCACCAGGCGAGCCGATCCATGCCTCGGCCGACCTCGGCGGTAAACCGCTCGCGGATGAGCTTCGCCGGAACGCCACCGACGATCGTATAGGGGGCGACGTCCTTGGATACAACGGCGCCGGCACCGATTACCGCACCGTTGCCGACGGTAACCCCCGGTAGGATCGTCGCGCCGTGGCCGATCCAGACGTCATGGCCGATCGTCACCCGGTTCTGCCGCCGCCAGGCGAAGAGATCGTGGTCGAGGTCGGCGTCGTCCCAATAGTTCGGCGCGCGATAGGTGAAATGGTGCAGCGTCGCGCGCCAGGTCGGATGGTTGGTGGCATTGATCCGCACAGCCGCAGCGATGTTGACGAACTTGCCGATCGTCGCGCACCAGATCGAGCCATCCTGCATGATGTAGGAATAGTCGCCGAAGTCGACCTCGGCGAGACGCGAGCGCTCCTGGACTTCCGTGTAGCGGCCGAGCGTCGAATTCACGACGCTCGCGGTCGGGTGGATAAAGGGTTCGATCCCGAGTTTTTCGCTCATGCGGCCTGCTTCCTTGGCGAGAATTCGGCGACGTCGATGATGCGGTCGGCGACCGCGTCACGCACTTCCTCGTCGTGGAAGATGCCGATCAGAGCGGTACCTTCCGCCTTCTTCTTGGCGATCATTTCGACGACGACGGTGCGGTTCTTCGCGTCGAGCGAGGCGGTCGGTTCGTCGAGCAGCAGGATCCTGTGGTCGGTGATGAAGCCGCGGGCAATGTTGACGCGCTGCTGCTCGCCGCCGGAGAAGGTGGCGGGCGGCAAGGCCCAGAGCTCCTTCGGCAGGTTGAGCCTCGCAAGCAGTTCCGCCGCCCGTTCCCGCGCCTCTTCGGCCGCAACGCCCCGCGCCTGCAGCGGTTCAGCGACGATGTCGAGGGCGGAGACGCGCGGCACGACGCGCAGGAATTGGCTGACATAGCCGAGCGTCGTGCGCCGCACCTCGAGCACCATGCGCGGCTCCGCCGTCGCAAGGTTCACCAATCGGCCGTCATGCTCCATCAGGATCTGGCCTTCGTCGACACCGTAATTGCCGTAGAGCATCTTGAGGATCGAGCTCTTGCCAACGCCCGAGGGGCCACCGAGCACGACGCATTCGCCGGCCTTCACCGAGAAGGAGACATTGGCGACCACCGGCAGGCGGACGCCGTCGCGCAAGTGCATGGTGAAGCTTTTGGCGACTTCTGAAACAACAAGGGCAGTAGCCATGACTTTTACTTTCCTTTGCGCATGATCTTTTCCGAAAGCCGGATTCCAATTTTCGGGATCATGCGTCAGACCTGCAGAATCGAGGAAACGAGAAGCTGGGTGTAGGGCTCGCGGGGATCGTCGAGCACGCGGTCCGTCAGGCCCTGCTCGATAACGGCGCCGTCCTTCATCACCATCATCCGGTGAGAGAGGAGCCGCGCCACGGCAAGGTCGTGGGTGACGATGATCGCGGCAAGCCCGAGGTCGTGGACGAGCCCGCGCACAAGGTCGAGCAGGCGGGCCTGCACCGACACGTCGAGGCCGCCGGTCGGCTCGTCCATGAAGACGAGGCGGGGTGAGGTCACGAGATTGCGGGCGATCTGCAGGCGCTGGCGCATGCCGCCGGAAAAGGCGCGCGGCTGGTCGTCGATCCGGTCCTCGTCGATTTCGACGCGGTTGAGCCAGTCTTTTGCGGTCTCGCGGATGTTGCCGTAGTGACGGTCGCCGACGGCCATCAGCCGCTCGCCGACATTGGCGCCGGCCGATACCGTCATCCTGAGGCCATCGGCCGGGTTCTGATGCACGAAGCCCCAGTCGGTACGCATCAGGAAGCGCCGCTCGGCCTCGCCCATGCGGGCGAGATCGCGGTACTGCCCGTCGCGCATATGGTATTCGACGATGCCGGAAGTCGGCATCAACCGGGTCGAAAGGCACGACAGAAGCGTCGTCTTGCCGGAACCGGATTCGCCGACGATCGCCAGCACCTCACCCGGATAGAGCTCGAAGGAGACGTTCCGGCATCCGATGCGGCTACCGTAGAATTTCGAGACGTCGTTGACTTTGAGAAGCGGAACGGCGCTCATTCTGCGGCCTCCTGGCTTTCTTGCGTTGGGCGGGCGAGCATGTGTCCGGCATGGCCATGTGCGCGCCGGTCTTCGCAATGGTCGGTATCGGAGCAGACGAACATGCGCCCGCCCTTGTCGTCGAGCACCACCTCGTCGAGATAGACGTTCTCGGCGCCGCAGAGCGCGCAGGGTTTGTCGAATTTCTGGATCTCGAAGGGATGATCCTCGAAATCGAGGCTCACAACCTCAGTATAAGGCGGCACCGCGTAGATGCGCTTTTCCCGGCCGGCGCCAAAAAGCTGTAGCGCCTCCGACATGTGCATCTTCGGATTGTCGAATTTCGGCGTCGGCGACGGGTCCATCACATAACGCCCCTCGACCTTGACCGGATAGGCATAGGTCGTGGCGATATGGCCGTTGCGGGCAATGTCCTCGTAGAGCTTCACATGCATGAGCCCGTATTCCTCAAGCGCATGCATCTTGCGTGTCTCGGTCTCGCGCGGTTCGAGGAAGCGCAACGGCTCCGGGATCGGCACCTGGTAGACGAGCGTCTGGCCTTCCTTCAGCATCTCCTCGGGAATGCGGTGGCGGGTCTGGATGATCGTCGCCTCCTTCGTCTTGGTGGTGACGGCGACATCGGCGACCTTCTGGAAGAAGGCGCGGATCGAGACAGCATTGGTCGTGTCGTCGGCGCCCTGGTCGATGACCTTGAGCACGTCGTCGGGCCCGAGGATCGAGGCGGTCACCTGTACGCCGCCGGTGCCCCAGCCATAGGGCATCGGCATTTCGCGCGAGGCAAACGGCACCTGGTAGCCGGGAATGGCGATCGCCTTCAGGATCGCCCGGCGGATCATCCGCTTCGTCTGCTCATCGAGATAGGCGAAATTGTAGGTGGCAAGGTCGTTCATTCGGCGGCCTCCTTCATGCCGTCCTCGCCGCCTGTGCGGGCGGCCTCGTATTCCCGGCGCATGCGCCGCACCAGATCGAGCTCCGCCTGGAAATCGACGTAGTGCGGCAGCTTCAGATGCTCGACGAAGCCGGTCGCCTGAACGTTGTCCGCATGCGAGATGACGAATTCCTGGTCCTGCGCCGGGGCGACGATGTCCTCGCTGAACTCGTCGGTGCGGAGCGCCCGGTCGACGAGCGACATCGACATCGCCTTGCGCTCGCCCTGGCCGAAGACGAGGCCATAGCCGCGTGTGAACTGTGGCGGCTGCTTGGCCGAGCCCTTGAACTGGTTGACCATCTGGCATTCGGTCACGCGGATGACGCCGAGAGAGACGGCGAAGCCAAGTTCCGGCAGGTCCAGTTCGACTTCGACCTCGCCGATCCGCACCTCGCCGACGAAGGGGTGGGTGCGGCCGTAGCCGCGCTGGGTGGAATAGGCGAGGGCCAGCAGAAAGCCTTCGTCGCCGCGGGCGAGCGCCTGCAGGCGAAGGTCGCGCGCCATCGGGAATTCCATCGGCTCGCGCGTGAGGTCGCCCATCACGTGGCCTTCCGGCATCCGGCCGTCGCCCTCGATGAGGCCTTCGCCATCGAGAATGTCGGAAACGCGCATGACATGCTCGCCGGGCTCTTTCACAGCCGGCTCTGCGACCGCCTCGTCCGCGATCAGCGAAGGATCGAGCAGGCGGTGGGTGTAGTCGAAGGTGGGGCCAAGGAGCTGGCCGCCCGGCAGGTCCTTGTAGGTTGCCGAGACGCGGCGCTCGACCTTCATGTTCGCCGTGTCGACCGGCTCGGAATAGCCGAAGCGCGGCAGGGTCGTTCGGTAGGCGCGCAGGATGAAGATCGCCTCGATCATGTCGCCGCGCGCCTGGCGCACGGCAAGGGCCGCAAGCGAGCGGTCGTAAAGCGAGGCCTCGGCCATCACGCGGTCGACGGCGAGTCCGAGCTGTTCGACGACCTGCTCGATGGTGATCGAGGGCAGCGAACGGTCGCCGCGGCGGCGATCGGCGAGCAGGCGATGGGCATTGGCAATGGCGGCTTCCCCGCCCTTCACGGCTACATACATGATTATGCCTCCCTGGCGGAGAGTTTGGTCGTGCGCGGCAGGCAGAGCACCGCATCGCCCGCCGTCAGGATGAGATCGATACCGCGCGGGAAGATCGCCCTGTTGTCAGTCCAGAAATCGAGGAAGGGATCAGGAAGGCCTTGCGGCGCGACGATGGTTTCGTCCTTGATTCCCGGGCCTTTTGCGATGAGCTTCGAGCCTCCGGTCAGCGCTTCCACTTCGATCACCAGCGTCGTCGAGCGGTCGGGATATTCCTGCGTGCCGAGCGCGAACTGATCGAAACTCGGCACGGCGCCGCCCTTCTCGATGAACGCGAAGCGGGCATCGTCCTTCGTTTCGGTCACCGGCGCACCGGTGTGGAAGGCGATCCATTGCGGCACGGCGGACTTTGTGAGTGCCAAGGAAAGCCACACGGGCGTATCGTGGTCACAGAGCGTCAGCGCGACGGCGCCGCTTGCCTTGCCGAGGGGCAAAGGCGGCGAGGCAGTTGCCGCGAGGCTGGTGATCGTGCCTGGACGAGCAAAGCCATCCATCAGCGCGCGAAACACGGATTGTGCCTGGAATACCGGATCGGCGAAAGCGCCAGCGTAGATTTGCGATTGTGCGGCCATCAGTCGTCCCCCCGGACCATTGTGAAGAAATCGACGCGGGTCGCGGCGGTCTCTTCCGCCTTGCGACCGTCTTCGGCATCGATGCGGGTCGCGATCAGCCGGTGCAGTGCTTCGACCGCGGGACGGTGCCTTTCGGTCTGGAAGAGCGCATCGAAGATCGCGGCAAAGCGGGCGCGCTCCTTGTCGGTGCCGAGCATCTGACCATGGCCGATCTCGCCGCTGGCGAGCCTGACAGTAGCGCGTGACACAGTTGCCTCGCCGAGATTGAAGGCGTCGCCACCGCCGCCGATCCGGCCCCGCACCATGACGAGACCCGTTTCCGGGCCGCGGACCGGCGCGACGTCCGGCCTGTCGGCGATTGCCTCCCAGGCCGCGGAAAATTCTGCGAGCGTGGCGCGGGCGAGAAGCCGCATCCCTTCTCGGCGTCGTGCGGCGGCCTCCGGCAGCGCCTGTTCTTGGATTGCGTCCATCGTTCACTCCAAAATGTCTATTGATCTAGACAACTATACATCTTATACCTTTCCTTAGCCCCCGCAAATGACAGGCTTGTGACATTGGGCGGAAAAGTTGGGCCGGAGAAACTGCTAGAGAAACTGGGGCGAAGAAAATGGCGTTGAAGAAAATCGTCGAACGGCAGACCGGCGTGGCGCTCTGGCGACAGATCGCCGACCGCATCCGGCTTTCGATCAGCAACGGCGATTATGACGCGACCGGCATGGTGCCGCCGGAAACGGTGCTGGCGCAGGAATTCGGCGTCAACCGACATACGGTGCGCAGCGCGCTCGCCGCGCTTGCGGAGGAGGGGCTTGTCCGCGCCGTGCAGGGGCGAGGCACCATGATCGAGCGCAAGGATCGCGTCAGCTATCCGATCTCACGGCGCACCCGTTTTTCGCAGGGGCTCGGCCGGCAGGTGAAGGAGATCGCCACCCGGCTGCTTGGCCATGCGGAAGTGCCGGCAAGCGGCGAGATCGCGGCGGCGCTCGCCGTTTCGCCCGGCGCCGTGCTCATAGAACTCAGGACGGTAAGCAGCGGCGACGGCCGGCCTCTGTCGACGTCGGTCAGCTATTACCCCGCCGAGCGCTTTCCGCGGATGGCCGAGGAATATTCCCGTCTCGGCTCCGTTACCAAGGCTTTTGCCGCGCATGGACTCGATGACTATGTTCGCGTTTCGACGGAACTCGTCGCGCGGCATGCCGATGCGCAAGAGCTTTCGCTGTTGAAGCTGTCGCCCGGCGCGATCGTAATGGAAGCGCAATCGGTGAACGCCGATCTCGATGGCAAGCCGGTCGAATTTTCGCGCACGCGCTTCGCCGCCGACCGGATGAAGCTGAGGATTGAAACCTAAGCGAGCCGCTGAGACCGTACTCATCCCCGGCCCTTATACTGGTCGAATAGGCTAAACCAGATACCGTCCTCGTTGGGTTCGGTGCCCGCTCGCTGCCATTCCCCCAATATTGCCGATGCTACCTCTTCGATATCTCCTTCGTACGACTGCTTTTCCCAGAAAATCGCTAAAGAAGCACTTGGTCTAACGGGGACGGCGCCAGCCTTCAGGAGCGAAACTATGCAGCGCCTTACAAAGTCTTCCAGTTGCTGGCCCTGCAGCTCAAATCCATCGTTGCCTGAACCGATTATCTGCCAGAGGCCCACTGCATCTGCGTGGAGTTCACTTGGCACTCGATCAATCCATTCACTTAGGGGCGTGTCAAAATACTTGTTTCTTGGTTCATTAGTCATTGTGGGGTTCCACTTAAATCCCTTGGTCGAATTTGAGAATAAGAACGCCGAGTGTGACTCCCAATCTGCTTTTTCAAGACACCGGGCCAAAGCTCGCTGCCGCCCGTAAATCCGACGCGGGCCAATGGTCTAACCATGGCCAAGCGTCAAAGCGATCCGGATTGTTTGGCCGGCAGCGAGTTTCTCTTTCCGCCGAACGTCCGCCTTCACGGGCAGTAGAAATGAGCCGGAGGCCTTGTCGGGAAAGATCGACGTTGTCCATTCGGTCTCGCCCGTGCGTGCGATCACCGCTCCGCTGCCCCAACCGCGCTTTCCTGGTTCGGCCAGAAACTTGATCTGCAGGGCAACATCCCTTGGCAGCGTGACAAAGTGCCAACCGCCCTTTCCCGGATAGAGCCAAAGCTCCGCATCGAACTCGAATGCTTCCATCTATTGCCTCGCCTGCTTCGTCGCCGAATAAGGCGATGACGCCGCATTTCCGACGCGTTTTTGCCGCATCTACTAAGCTGCTTTGATGCGTGTCGTTTCCCAAAGCCGCTGCACACTTTTGGGCGACATGCATTAAGCTTTCCATCAGGATCCACGCATTGTCTTCTCTGGGGGAGAAACGAAATGGCGACGTGGCGACCCGATCCATCCTTCTATCCATCACCGCGCATGGCCGCAAAGGCCCCGAAGGAAACCATCGCCTATGTGGCGGCCTTCGATCCGGATCGACAGCGACCGGATGCGATCGCGGTGGTCGATGTCGATCCGACCTCTGCGAGCTATTCTCAGATCGTCGGGCAGGTCGATATGCCGAATGTCGGCGACGAGTTGCATCATTTCGGTTGGAATGCCTGCTCATCCTGCCTTTGCCCCAATGCGCCGCACCCGCATGTCGAGCGCCGCTATCTGGTCGTGCCCGGGCTGAGGTCGTCGCGGCTTCATATCATCGACACCAAGCCGGATCCTAAAAACCCGCGGATCATCCGCGTGATCGATCCGGCGGAAATTGCCGAGAAGGCAAACTACTCCCGACTGCACACGATCCATTGCGGACCGGAGGGCATTTATGTGAACGCGCTCGCCGACCGAGACGGCAATGCGCCCGGTGGCATCTTCCTCATCGACCACGACAGCTTCGACGTCCTCGGGCAATGGGAGATGGATCGCGGACCGCAGAAGCTCGCCTATGATTTCTGGTGGCATCTCGGTCACGACACGATGATCACCAGCGAGTGGGGTACGCCGGAGACATTTGAAAACGGCCTTGTCCCGGAGGTGCTGCTCGGCTCGAAATACGGCCGCAGGCTGCATTTCTGGGATCTCAACAAGCGCAAGCACGTGCAGGAGATCGATCTCGGCGAAGAGCACCAACTCGTCTTCGAATTGCGTCCCGCCCATGACCCGACCAAGGCCTATGGCTTCGTCGGCTGCGTCATCAGTCTCAAAGACCTCTCCGCCTCGATCTGGACCTGGTATCGCGACGGCAATCAATGGGCCGTGAAGAAAGTCATCGAGATTCCAGCCGAGCCCGCCGACCCGGACCTCCTGCCGCCGGTGCTCAAGGGCTTCAAGGCGGTCGCACCGCTCGTGACCGACATCGACCTCTCGATGGACGACCGGTTCCTCTACGTTTCCTGCTGGGGCACCGGCGATATGATCCAATACGACGTTTCCGATCCGCTCGCGCCGAAGGAGACCGGCCGGGTCAGGATCGGCGGGATCGTTTCCCGCGCGACACATCCGAAAGCGTCGAACGGCGCGCTCAATGGCGGGCCGCAGATGGTGGAAATCAGCCGCGACGGCAAGCGCGTCTATTTCACCAACTCGCTCTACGGCGCGATCGACCCGCAATTCTATCCGGACGGTATCGACGGGTGGATGGTGAAACTGGATGTCGGTGACAACGGCGGAATTTCCTTCGACGAGAACTTCTTCGTCAATTGGCCGAAGGGCCATCGTCCCCATCAGGTTCGGCTGGAAGGCGGCGACTGCTCCTCCGACTCCTATTGCTATCCCTGAGGAGTGCGGGGCTGTGCGGCCGCACCGGGGCAAATGACGGACCTCTGGCCGTGGCTTTCTCTCGCCGGCCTCGGTGCCTTCCATGGCATCAACCCGGCAATGGGTTGGCTCTTTGCCGTGGCGCTGGGGCTTCATCGACAAAGCTCTCGGATCGTCTGGCTGTCGCTTCTGCCGATCGCCGCCGGGCATGCCGCCGCCATCGCGGTGGTGCTGGCGGTTTTTGTAGCCTTCGGCACGGTCGTCGACCTGCGGAGCCTCAAGCTTTTCGCAGCCGCGCTCATTCTTGGCCTCGCCGGCTACTATGCTTTCTACGGGCACCGCCACCGGGTCCGGGTCGGCATGCGGACGGGAATGGCCGGGCTCGCCCTCTGGTCCTTCCTGATGGCGACGGGGCATGGCGCGGGGCTGATGCTGATGCCTGCAGTGCTGGGCCTCTGCCTCGCGGACCCATCAGCCACCATCCCTCTCGGCAGTTCCCTGCCGATCTCGGTGGCGGCCGTCGCACTCCATACCGCAGCGACGCTCGCGGTCACAGCGGCGGTAGCCTTCGCCATCGTTGAATGGCTCGGTCTTGGAGTCCTGCGTACCGCGTGGATCAACTTCGACCTCATCTGGACGCTGGCGCTGGTCGCGACCGGCGTCATCCTCGTCGTCGTTTGAGATCCCGCACCACCGCTCAAATGTTCCGTCGTTTGCCCTCGATCAGGTCGAGCACCGCGCGTGCGGCGTCGAGCACATGTGTGCCGGGGCCGAAGACGGCGGCAACGCCGTTGTCCATCAGGTATTGATAGTCCTGTCGCGGAATAACGCCGCCGCAAACGACGATGATATCCTTGCCGCCGCGCTTCTGCAGCGCCTCGGCCAGTTGCGGCATCAGCGTCTTATGCCCAGCGGCAAGCGAGGAGACGCCGACGACGGTAACCTCTTCGGCAAGCGCCAGGTCGGCGGCTTCGTCCGGCGTCTGGAACAGCGGCCCGGCGACCACATTGAAGCCGATGTCGCCGAAGGCCGAAGCGATCACCTTGGCGCCGCGGTCGTGCCCGTCCTGGCCGAGCTTGGCGACCATGATCTTCGGCTTGTGGCCAAGCCGCTTGGTGACGTCGCTGAGCCGCCCGGCGAGCACGCCGAGTTCGGGGTCGCTTTCATAGGCCTTGCCGTAGATGTCGGTGACGACTTCGGGGACGGCCGTGTAGTCACCGAAGGCCTGGCGCATCGCATCAGAGATCTCGCCGACCGTGGCGCGCGCCCGCGCGGCTTCGATCGCGGCGCCAAGCAGATTGCCCTTGCGGCTTCGCGCCACCTCGGCAAGAGCTTCGAGCGTTTCCTTGACCTTTTGCGAGTCGCGGCGGCGTTTGGTCTCCTCGATGCGCTTGATCTGGGCCGTGCGCACGGCGGCATTGTCGATCTGGAGGATGTCGATCGGGTGCTCGTTTTCGAGCCGGTATTTGTTGACGCCGACGATCACCTCCTCGCCGCGGTCGACCGCCACTTGGCGGCGTGTCGCCGCCTCCTCGATCAGCCGCTTCGGCAGGCCGGCATTGACGGCCTTGGTCATGCCGCCGAGCCCTTCCACCTCCTCGATCAGCGCCCAGGCTTTTTCCGCAAGCTCGTTGGTCAGGCTCTCGACATAGTAGGAACCGGCGAGCGGATCGACGACCTTCGTCACGCCGGTCTCGTGTTGCAGGATCAGTTGGGTGTTGCGGGCGATGCGGGCAGAAAAGTCCGTCGGCAGCGCGATCGCCTCGTCGAAGGAGTTGGTGTGCAGCGATTGCGTGCCGCCGAGCGCCGCCGACATAGCTTCGAAGGCGGTGCGGATGATGTTGTTGTAGGGATCCTGCTCGGCCAGCGAGACGCCGGAGGTCTGACAGTGGGTCCTCAGCATCAGCGAGGACGCCTTCTTCGGCTCGAACTCCTTCATGATCCGCGTCCAGAGGAGCCGCGCCGCGCGAAGCTTCGCCGCCTCCATGAAGAAGTTCATGCCGATCGCGAAGAAGAAGGAGAGGCGGCCGGCGAAGTCATCGACATCGAGGCCCTTGGCGAGCGCCGCCCGCACATATTCGCGCCCGTCGGCAAGGGTGAAGGCAAGCTCCTGCACCAGCGTCGCGCCCGCCTCCTGCATATGGTAGCCGGAGATCGAGATCGAATTGAACTTCGGCATCTCCTTCGCCGTGTATTCGATGATGTCGGCGACGATCCGCATCGAGGGTTCCGGGGGGTAAATGTAGGTGTTGCGGACCATGAACTCCTTCAGGATGTCGTTCTGGATCGTGCCCGAGAGATCCGCGCGCGCAACGCCCTGCTCCTCGCCCGCGACGATGAAGGAAGCGAGAATCGGGATCACCGCTCCATTCATGGTCATCGAGACCGACATCTGATCGAGCGGAATACCGTCGAAGAGGATCTTCATGTCCTCGACCGAGTCGATCGCCACGCCGGCCTTGCCGACATCGCCCTCGACGCGCGGATGGTCGCTGTCATAGCCGCGGTGGGTCGCAAGATCGAAGGCGACCGACAGACCCTTCTGGCCGGCGGCGAGGTTCCTGCGGTAGAAGGCGTTCGAGGCTTCTGCCGTCGAGAAGCCGGCATATTGCCGGATCGTCCAGGGCCTGCCCGCATACATGGTGGCGCGGGGGCCGCGCACGAAGGGCTCGAAACCGGGCAGCGCGTCGAGGTGGCCAATGCCGGCGAGGTCGTCGCGCGTATAGAGCGGCTTGACGTCGATGCCCTCCGGCGTGTGCCAGGTAAGGCTTTCGGGCGAGGCTTTCAGCTCGCGTTCCGCGAGGGCTTCCCAGTCCTTGATCGTCTTCTCGGTCATTGGCCGCTCCATTCAAAGCGCATGGGCTTGCGGGGCCCCCCTCTGCCAGGAGAGGCGCCGTCCTGCCCCACTCCTACCCTATGCAACGAGGTTACTGTTGTCGAAGAGAGGGAGTGCGGAGCCTGCGTCTTGCCGATCTCCCCCCTTGTGGGGGAGATGCCCGGCAGGGCAGAGGGGGGTATCAACGCTCCCTCGGGGAGTTCCGCCGCCATCACTCGAACTCCATGATCAGCTCGTCCACCGCGAGGCTGGCGCCGGCGACGATCGCCACGCGTTTGACCGTCGCGCGCTTCTCGGCCCGGAGGATGTTTTCCATCTTCATCGCCTCGACCACGGCGATCGCCTGTCCGGCCTCGACCGTGTCGCCCTCCTTGACCGCGATCAAGGTCACGACTCCCGGCATCGGGCACAGCAGCATCTTCGACGTGTCCGGCGGCAGCTTCTTCGGCATCAGCCGCGCGAGCTCGGCAACGCGCGGGGTCCTGACGCGAGCGATCACGTCGATGCCGCGCCAGCGCAGCCGGATCCCGGTGCCGACGAGATCGACCTTCACGCTCATCGGCTGATTGTCGATGTTGAAGGTGGCGAGCGTACGGCCGGGCGTCCAATCGGTTGCGACCGTAACGGCTCTCTCGTCGGCAAACCGAACAAAGGCGCCATCGGCCGAGTTGCCGGCGGTCACGCGAAAGTCGCGGTCGCCGACGCTTGCTACCCAGTCGTGGCCGACGACGCGGCGGTGATTGCCGATCGTGCCCGAAATCTGGCTCGCGCGTTCCTGCAGCGCCTGGTTGATTGTCACTGCGACGGCTGCGAGCTTGCGGGCGTCCACCTCGTCCGGCACGACGCCCTGGAAGCCTTCGGCGAATTCCTCGGCGATGTAGGCGGTGGTGAGACGCCCTTCGCGGAAACGCTGCTGCTGCATGACCGCGGAGAGGAAGGGCAGGTTGTGTCCGATGCCCTCGACCTCGAACTCGTCGAGTGCGCTCGCCATTGCCTCGACGGCCGTGGCGCGATCCGGCCCCCAGGTGCAGAGCTTGGCGATCATCGGATCGTAATACATCGAGATCTCGCCGCCCTCGAAGACGCCGGTGTCGTTGCGAATGACGGTGCCGTCGTCTTTTCTGCCTTCCTCGGGCGGGCGGTAGCGCGTCAGCCGGCCGATCGAGGGCAGGAAGTTGCGGTAGGGGTCTTCCGCGTAAAGCCGGCTTTCGATCGCCCAGCCGTCGAGCTTCACGTCTTTCTGGCTGAAGGCGAGTTCCTCGCCGGCTGCAACGCGGATCATCTGCTCGACCAGGTCGAGCCCGGTGATGAGTTCGGTCACCGGGTGCTCCACCTGCAAACGCGTATTCATCTCGAGGAAGTAGAAGTTGCGCTCGCCGTCCACGATGAATTCGACCGTACCGGCGGAGTGGTAGCCGACGGCTTTGGCGAGCGCGACCGCCTGCTCACCCATGGCGCGCCGCGTCTTTTCGTCGAGGAACGGAGACGGCGCCTCTTCGATGACCTTCTGGTTTCGGCGCTGGATCGAGCATTCGCGCTCGCCGAGATAGAGTGTGTTGCCATGCTTGTCGCCAACCACCTGGATTTCGATGTGGCGGGGATCGGTCACGAATTTTTCGATGAAGATGCGGTCGTCGCCGAACGAGCTTTTCGCCTCGTTCTTCGACGACTGGAAGCCTTCGCGCGCCTCGATGTCGTTCCAGGCGATGCGCATGCCCTTGCCGCCGCCGCCGGCCGACGCCTTGATCATCACCGGATAGCCGATGGCAGAGGCGATCCGCACGGCTTCCTCGGCGTCCTCGATAAGCCCCATATGGCCGGGAACGGTTGAGACATCCGCTTCGGCGGCGATCTTCTTCGAGGTGATCTTGTCGCCCATCGCCTTTATCGCACCGACCGGCGGCCCGATGAAGGCGACGCCTTCTTTCTCCAGCGCTTCGGCAAAGGCGGCGTTTTCGGAGAGGAAGCCGTAACCCGGATGCACGGCATCGGCACCGGTCTTGCGGATCGCGTCGAGGATCTTGTCGATGACGATGTAGGACTGGCTGGAGGGCGAGGCGCCGATATGCACCGCTTCGTCCGCCATGCGCACATGCATGGCATCGCGATCGGCATCGGAATAGACGGCGACAGTGGCGATGCCGAGCCTCCTGGCGGTGCGGATGACGCGGCAGGCGATTTCACCACGATTGGCGATGAGGATTTTCTTGAACATGCGTTTCTCTCTCAAATCCTTTCTGTCGCGTCAGCGCCTGAACTTTCGCCGGTAGGGTAGAAGCGCGATGGAGGAGGCCGCAACCGCGCCGCCGAAGAGGAAGGCGAAGGGGGCAACCACCATGGCCGCCGCAAGCAGCGGGTTTGCCGAGCGCGCGATATGGGTGCCGATCGCGCCGATGTTCAGCCAGATCAGCGCGCCCGCGCTCGCGGCACCAACGAGCACGCCGTAAAGGGCGTTCGTCGCCAGATAGCGCAGCATCTGCGAGTGATCGCTGCGCGCTGCTTCAGGCGTCATAACGGGGTCCGGCTCCGATTTCATGGCGCGCCTCGCTTAGAGCGGAATCGTGTCGTGCTTGCGCCAGCGTGTCTCCACCTGCTTGTTGCGGAGCGACGCGAAAGCGCGAGCGATGCGGCGACGCGACGAGTGCGGCATGATCACCTCGTCGATGAAGCCGCGTTCGGCGGCGACGAAGGGATTGGCGAAGCGCTCCTCGTATTCCTTCGTGCGGGCGGCGATCTTTTCCGGATCGCCGAGCTCGGAGCGGTAGAGGATTTCGGTCGCACCCTTGGCGCCCATGACGGCGATTTCCGCCGTCGGCCAGGCGTAGTTGACGTCGGCGCCGATGTGCTTGGAGGCCATGACGTCATAGGCACCGCCATAGGCCTTGCGAGTGATAAGGGTCACCATCGGTACGGTCGCCTGGCTATAGGCAAAGAGCAGCTTGGCGCCGTGCTTGATGACGCCGCCATATTCCTGGCTCGTGCCCGGCAGGAAGCCCGGGACGTCGACGAGCGTCAGGATCGGGATCGAGAAGGCGTCGCAGAAGCGGACGAAGCGGGCGGCCTTGCGGGAGGAATCGATGTCGAGGCAGCCGGCGAGCACCATCGGCTGGTTGGCGACGACGCCGACAGTCTGACCCTCGAGGCGTATGAAGCCTGTGACAATATTGCGGGCAAAGCTCGCCTGAAGCTCGAAGAAGTCGCCTTCGTCGGCAAGCGCCAATATCAATTCCTTCATGTCGTAGGGCTTGGCAGCACTATCGGGAATCAGGCTGTCGAGACGCATCTCGACGCGCGCCGGATCGTCGTGGAAGGGCCGGACCGGCGGCTTTTCGCGGTTGTTGAGCGGCAGGAAGTCGAAGAGCAGGCGTACATGTTCCAGCGCCTCGACGTCGTTCTCATAGGCGCCGTCGGCGACAGAGGATTTCGTCGTATGGGTGCGGGCGCCACCCAGCTCTTCTGCGGTGACGATCTCGTTCGTCACCGTTTTCACCACATCCGGTCCGGTCACGAACATGTAGGAACTGTCGCGCACCATGAAGATGAAGTCGGTCATCGCCGGCGAATAGACCGCGCCACCGGCACACGGCCCCATGATCACCGAGATCTGCGGAATGACGCCCGAAACTTCCGCATTGCGGCGGAAGACTTCCGCATAGCCGGCGAGCGAGGCCACGCCCTCCTGGATGCGGGCACCGCCGGAATCGTTGAGGCCGATCACGGGCGCGCCGTTCTTCGCTGCCATGTCCATGATCTTGCAGATCTTCTCCGCATGGGTCTCGGAGAGCGAGCCGCCGAGCACGGTGAAATCCTGGGAAAAGACATAGACCTGCCGGCCGTTGATCGTGCCCCAGCCGGTGACGACGCCGTCGCCGGCAATCTTCTGCTCGGCCATGCCGAAATCGACGCAGCGATGCGTCACATACATGTCGTATTCTTCGAAGGAGTCTTCGTCGAGCAGCACATCGATGCGCTCGCGCGCAGTCAGCTTGCCCTTGCCGTGCTGCGCGTCGACGCGGCGCTCGCCGCCGCCGGCGCGTGCCTGTGCGCGGCGGGCCTCCACCTGTTCCAGTATGGCGCGCATGTGTCTCCTCCCGAAATTCTTCTCTCGCCGAGATTTTTGTTCGATTGTGCAGAGGCGCTTGAGGCTTCGCAATAGCGTCGAAGGTCGGATGGTAAAACGCCCGATCATGTGCGAATGTGGAATATAGAAAAACGTGAAATGCAAATTGCAAAGTTGCGAACATGGCGATCGGCAAACTCTATATCGGCCGCAAGGTCCGCGACCTCAGGGAAGCAAACCGGGCGACGCAAGGGCAGTTCGCCGAGCGGATCGGCATCTCGACGAGCTACCTCAACCAGATCGAAAACAACCAGCGGCCGGTCTCGGCGGCGGTGCTGCTGGCACTTGCAGAGAAGTTCCAGATCGACATCGCGGAACTCTCGACAGGGGAGGGCGACCGGCTCCTGTCGGCCCTGTCGGAGGCGCTGAACGATCCGCTGTTTGAGACCTATTCGCCGAGCTTGCAGGAGTTGAAGCTCGTCGCCCAGAACGCCCCTGGCCTCGCGCATGCGCTGATCACCTGCCATCAGGCCTATCGCCGCAACAGCGAACAGCTTGCCAGCATCGACGACACGATCGGCCGCGGCGCCTCCTTCGTCGAGACGACGCCTTACGAGGAGGTACGCGACTTCTTCCACTTCGTCGACAACTACATCCACGAGATCGACACGCTCGCCGAAACGCTCGCCGCCGAACTCGGTCTCGGGGAGGGGGACAATCACACGGCGCTCGCGGCGCACCTCGAGCAGCGCCATGGCGTGCGCGTCGTGCGCGGCGTCGCGGGCGACGAGGCGATCCGCCGCTTCGATCCGCGTGCCCGCATCCTGACGCTGAACCCATACGCGCCGGCGCCCACGCGTGATTTTCAACTGGCGCTGCAGATCGCCCAGTTCCATGCCCGCGAGGAGATCGACCGGATCGTCGGCAGTGCGGGCTTCCGCACCGAGGAGGCCTACGAAATCTGCCGGCTCGGCCTGCAGAACTATTTCGCCGGGGCCCTGATCCTGCCGTACCAGCATTTCCTCAAGGCGGCGCGCGAATTGCGGCATGACATCGAGTTGCTTGCTGCCCGTTTCGGAGCTTCGCTGGAGCAGGTCTGCCATCGGCTCTCGACCCTGCAGCGCCCTGGGCAGAAGGGGATTCCGATCTTCTTTGCGCGCATTGACCGGGCCGGAAACATCACCAAGCGCCACAGCGCGGCCAAGCTGCAATTCGCCCGCTTCGGGGCGGCCTGTCCGCTCTGGAACGTACATCAGGCTTTCGAGACGCCGGGGCGGATCATTCGCCAGCTCGCCGAAACGCCGGATGGCGTGCGCTATCTCTGCCTCGCCACCCAGATCACCAAGGGCGGCGGCGGTTACCGTGCCAACCATCCGCGCTACGCGCTCGCGCTCGGCTGCGAGATCTCCTATGCCGACGCCTTCGTTTATGCCGACGACATGGACCTCGGCAACCGCACTGCCTTCGATCCGATCGGCATCTCCTGCCGCATCTGCGAGCGCACCAAATGCGCCAGCCGCGCCGTGCCGCCGCTGAAACGCAAGCTGATCGTCGACCATGACATGCGCGGCTCTCTGCCGTATCGTCTAAGCGAGAGTTGAATCCTTCCCTCTGTTCGTTTTTGAACAGAGTCTGTGAGAAGTTGCGTCTGTGCCTGTGCGAAATTTGGTGTAACTACAGCGCCGCGCGTCTTCTCAGACGCGCAAAGGTCGCTGTAGCACTTTGAGTGCTGCATGTTTTTATCGATAAATCGCCTTCGATTTATGGAAACATGCAGTGCGCCACATCGTCAGTATGCGGGTCAGGGAGGGCATGCATATGGATTTTCGCCTGTCGGAGGAACAGGAGGCCATCCGCGCGATGGCGCTCGATTTTGCCCGGGACGAACTCTCGCCCAATGCCATCGACTGGGACCAGCAGAAGCACTTTCCGATCGACAAGCTTCGCGCTGCGGCGGCCCTCGGGATGGCCGGCATCTATGTCCGTGATGACGTCGGCGGCACGGGGCTCACGCGTCTCGACGCGGCGATGATCATCGAGGCGCTGGCGACGGGCTGCCCGGCAGTCGCGTCCTTCGTCTCGATCCACAACATGTGCGCCGGCATGATCGACCGCTATGGCACCGACGAACAGCGGCAGCGGCTGTTGCCACAGCTCCTCACCATGGAGACGCTGGCGAGCTATTGCCTGACCGAACCCGGCTCCGGCTCGGACGCGGCGGCGCTAAAGACCAAGGCGGTGCGCGAGGGTGATAGCTATGTGCTGACCGGCCAGAAGCAGTTCATCTCCGGTGCCGGCGAGTCCGGCCTTTATATCGTCATGGCGCGTACCGGCGACGAGGGCCCGAAGGGCATTTCGGCGTTTGTCGTCGACAAGGAAGCGCCCGGTCTGAGCTTCGGCGTCAACGAGAAGAAGATGGGCTGGCATGCCCAGCCGACCCGCGCCGTGATGCTTGACAATGTCCGCGCTCCGGCTGCTAACCGGCTGGGAGCGGAGGGCGAGGGTTTCCGGATCGCCATGGCCGGGCTCGACGGCGGCCGGCTGAACATCGCCGCCGCCTCCCTCGGTGGCGCGCAGGCTGCTTTCGACAAGGCGCTTGCCTATGTCCAGGAGCGGCGCGCCTTTGGAAAGGCGATCGGCGAATTCCAGGCGCTGCAGTTCCGCTTGGCCGACATGGCGACCGATCTCGAGATTGCCCGCACCTTCCTCTGGCGGGCGGCTGCCGCGCTCGACGCCGGAGATCCGGAAGCGACCAAGCTCTGCGCCATGGCCAAGCGCTTCGTCACCGATCGCTGCTTTGCGGTCGCCAATGACGCGCTGCAGCTCCACGGCGGCTACGGCTATCTCGCCGATTACGGCGTCGAGAAGATTGTCCGCGACCTGCGCGTGCACCAGATACTCGAAGGCACCAACGAGATTATGCGGCTGATCGTCGCCCGCGCGATCATGGGACGGAAGTAGGAAGGATATTTCATGGAGATGCAGACCGCTCAACCGGAAGTCATCGTCGAGCGCCACGGCGCGATCGGCAGGCTCCGGCTCAACCGGCCGCGTGCGCTGAACAGCCTCAACCTGCCGATGATCCGCATGATCGACGCGGCGCTGACCGATTTCGAGGGCGACCCGGCGGTCGCCGCGGTGCTTGTCAGCGGCGAAGGCGAGCGTGGGCTTTGCGCCGGCGGCGACATCCGCATGATCTACGAGAGCGGTCGCGAGCGGCCGGAGGAAGGCGCGCAATTCTGGCGCGAGGAATTCGTGGTCAACAGCCGAATTTCGGCCTATTCCAAGCCCTATATTGCTATCATGGATGGCATCGTCATGGGCGGCGGTGTCGGTGTTTCCGCCCACGGCAGCCATCGTATCGTCACGGAGAGGACGCGGCTTGCCATGCCGGAGACGGGAATCGGCTATTTCACCGATGTCGGCGCGACCTGGCTCCTGCCGCACGCGCCCGGCGAATTCGGCACCTATATCGGGCTCACCGGACGCGACATCGGCGCGGCGAACGCGATCCACGCGCGCCTTGCCGACAGTTTTGTTCCGACGGACAGGCTCGGCGACCTGATCACCGCGCTCGCAACGCTTCCTGCTTCGGCGAAGGCGGATGATATTTCCGCCGCGATCCGCAGCGTTTCCGGCGAGCCGCCCGCGTCACCGTTGCACGACCATTTTGCGCTGATCGACCGCTGCTTTGCCTTCAACACCGTTGAAGAAATTCTGGACGCGCTCGGACGCGACGGCTCGGATTTTGCGCTCGAGACCTTGCAAATGCTGCGGACGCGCTCCGCGATCAGCCTGAAATTGACGCTCTCGCTGTTGCGGGCGGGGCGCGCGAGCGCCTCGCTCAACGAGTGCCTCGAGCGGGAATATGCCGCCACAATCGGCATGCTCTCCAATCCGGATTTCTACGAAGGTGTGCGGGCTGCGGTGATCGACAAGGATCGCAATCCGAAATGGTCGGTCGGGCTCTCGGAGGTGACGCCACAGGTGCTCGCGCGGTTCGAGACGCACGACGGTGCGCCGCTCTTCGGGTGAAGACAGCCATCAGACGAAAACACGCAGGTGCAGGAGGAGAGGCACATGACGAAGATCGCCTTTATCGGGCTTGGCAACATGGGCGGCCCGATGGCCGCCAATCTGGTGAAGGCGGGCCACGCCGTCACCGGCTTCGACCTGTCGGAAGCGTCTCGCAATGCCGCGGCGAAGACCGGCGTTTCCGTCGCTGGCTCGATCGCGCAAGCCGTGCGCGAGGCGCAATGTGTCATCACCATGCTGCCGGCAAGCACGCATGTCCTCTATGTCTGGGACGAACTGCTCGGTTTCGTCGATCCGGGCACGCTCATCATTGACAGCTCCACGATCGATGTCGAAAGCGCGCGAAAGGTGCATGACTTCGCCGACAAGGCCGGCTGCCCCTCGCTCGACGCGCCGGTTTCCGGCGGCACGGCGGGAGCCGCGGCGGGCACGCTGACCTTCATGGTCGGCGGCAGCGACGGCGCCTTTTCCCGCGGCAAGCACATCCTCGAGTCGATGGGCAAGAAGATCGTCCATTGCGGCGATGTCGGCGCCGGCCAGGCGGCAAAGATCTGCAACAACATGATTCTCGGCATCTCGATGGCGGGTGTTTGCGAGGCTTTCGTGCTTGCCGAGCGGCTGGGTCTGTCACACCAGGCGCTCTTCGACGTCGCCTCCACCTCGTCTGGCCAATGCTGGTCGCTGACGACCTATTGCCCAGTACCCGGCCCGGTTCCGACGTCGCCCGCGAACAACGACTACAAGCCCGGCTTCACCGCAAGCCTGATGCTGAAGGACCTGAAGTTGTCGCAGCAGGCCGCAAGCGCCAGCGGCGCTGCGACCCCGATGGGGGCACAAGCGGCGCAGCTCTACAGCCTGTTCGAAAAGCTCGGCCACGGCGGCGAGGATTTTTCCGCCCTGATCCGCATGCTGCGCGGCAACGAGGAGGCGACGGCGGGATAGGGGACGGGTTGATAACCCCCTCTGCCCTGCCGCGCATGGCCAGTAGCAAAGCCCTGCCCGACAGTGAACTCGAAAATGCCGTAGCCACAAAGTTTGGCAGTGGAGTAAAAGGCTTGCTTGAACGAGAGGTTGCCGCTTGCCGATCTCCGCCCTTGTGGGGGAGATGCCCGGCAGGGCAGAGGGGGTGTCTCCTTGCGCACTCAAAGATGCGCCGCCGCAACGTTCCAGCCGCTTCCGCCTCCCGCTTTGATCGGCCCATCACATCTGCACCGTCATGCCGCCATCGACGGTGAGCGTGATGCCGTTGACGAAGCTTGCGGCTGGCGAGGCGAGGAAGACGGCGGCCGGGGCGATTTCTTCCGGTCGTCCCCAGCGTTTCAGCGGGATGCGAATATCGACGAAAGCCTTGAGCGCTGGGTCGGCGGCGAGATGTGCGTTGGTCTCGGTCGCAAACCAGCCAGGCGCAATGGCGTTGACGGTCAGGTTGTCGGCGCCGAGTTCGACGGCGAGCGACCGCGTCAGCGCGGAAAGCCCGCCCTTGGCCGCCGTGTAGGCCGGATCTCCGGAGCGTGCGGCGAAGGCGGCGATCGAGGTGACGAAGATGAGCCGGCCGGCGGTGGACTGCGTAAGATAAGGCAATGCCGCCTTCGCCATGGCGTAAGCTGCCGTGAGATCGGTATTGAGGAGCGCTGCGAACTCGTACGGCTCCATCGCCTCCGTGCTGCGGCGATCCCGCTCGCCGACGGCATGGATCAGGATGTCGAGCGCCCCGGTCTTTGCGGTGGCATCGACGAGAATGGCGTCGACATCCCGCGTAATGTCGCCCGGCGCCACCGCGACGGTGATGCCGTCATCGGCAAGCCTGGTCCTCGTCTCCTCGAGGCGATCGAGATTGCGGCCGTTGATCACGGTCCAGGCGCCGGCCCGTGCAAGAGCCTTCGCCATTTCAAGGCCGAGCCCACGCCCGCCGCCAGTCACCAGTGCGGTCTTGCCGTTGAGATCAAACATGGCTTCCTCGTTCGTCGCTACTGCATGTTTCGTTAGATCGTCGCCGATGTAAGGATAAAAACATGCAGCAATTCAAAGTTCTACAGCGCCGCGCGTCTTTTAAGACGCGCGGCGCTGTAGGTCGTTCGCAGAGATTTACCGCAACGTCAGCCATGGGCAAGCGTCGGTGATGCCGCCGGAAATGAAAAAGCCGGCCACCGCGCAAGCGGCAACCGGCGTTTTAAATCACGATAACTTTAGGTCGAATCGACCTAGAGTCATAAACGTGATCGATTCTAATAAGTTAGAGCGGGATGCGGGCGGAAAACCGGTCACACTTTTCCTCAACCCGCTCTAAGTCGCAGCCTGCCGGCTGGTCACTTCATCGTATAGACGTCGATAGTGAAGTACTTGTCGTTGATTTTCTGATAAGTGCCGTCGGCGCGGATTTCTTCGAGCGCCTTGTTGAGCTTCTCGCGCAGGTCGTTGTCCTCCTGCCGCACCGCGATGCCGACGCCGTCGCCGACGAACTTCTTGTCGGTGATCGGCTCGCCGATGAGTTCGCAGCAGCCCTTGCCGTCTTCGTTCTTGGTGACCCAATCGAGCATCGGCAGCATGTCGCCGACCTGCAGGTCGAGACGGCCGTTGACCATGTCGAGATTTGCCTCGTCCTGGGTCGGATAGAGTTTGATCTCCGCGTCCGGATAGACTGCGGCAATATAGTCGGCCTGGGTCGTGCCGGACTGGGCGCCGATCACCTTGCCCTTGAACGCCTCATTGCTGAACTCGGTGAGTCCTGCGCCCTTCGGGGCCACATGGGTCATTGCAGCAAGATAATAGGGGTTGGTGAACGCCACCTGCTTCTTGCGTTCCTCGGTGATGAACATCGAGGCGATGATCATGTCGTATTTCTTGGCGAGCAAGCCCGGAATGATGCCGTCCCAATCCTGGGCGACGACCTCGCATTCGACCTTCATGCGCTCACAAAGCGCAAGGCCGATCTCGACGTCGAAGCCGCCGACCTTTCCGGTGGAATCGACGAAATTGAAGGGCGGATAAGCGCCCTCGGTGCCGATCTTCAGTTTCTCTGCTGCCTGCGCCGTCGAAGAGAGCAGTCCGGCGCAGACGAGCGCCAATGTCAGAATCCGGTTTCTCATTGTTGGTTCCCCTTGGAATTTGTCCCTTTGCCAGGGCTTCGGTCGAACTCTATGGGCATACGCTGCATAAGCGAAATAGATAGACGCGATAATCGATATTATTTCAATTTATCAGATATTCCGCGAAGCAAAGGAGCAGGCTGATCAGCGCCCACCGGCAGTTGCCTGCGGTTTTTTCGTGCCGGGGCGGCGGAAACGGCTTTACATCGGCGACGCTGTTTGATTTGTCAATCGCAGTGATTTTTCGATGGCTTGGGAGAAGCAGGATGAAGCTGTTGCGTTATGGACCCGAAGGGGCCGAGAAGCCGGGCGTGCTTGACGGTGCGGGCAGGATTCGCGATCTCTCCGGCGTCATCGCCGACGTCGGCGGCGCCGCGATCGTGGATTTTGGCTGGGCGAGCGGGCTCGACCTCGAAAGCCTGCCGGTGGTCGAGGGTACGCCACGGCTTGGCGCCTGCGTTGCCGGCACCGGCAAGTTCGTCTGTATCGGCCTCAACTATGCCGATCATGCCGCAGAATCCGGTCTGGAGGTTCCGCCCGAGCCGGTCATATTCATGAAGGCGACCTCGGCGATCGTCGGTCCGAACGACAATGTGATCATTCCGCGCGGCTCCGTTGCCACCGACTGGGAAGTCGAACTCGGCGTGGTTATCGGCAAGACCGCGAAGTACGTGTCCGAAGCCGAAGCGCTCGATCACGTCGCCGGCTATTGCGTTGTCAACGACGTCTCTGAGCGCGACTTCCAGGCGAGGCGCTCCGGCCAGTGGACCAAAGGCAAATCCTGCGATTCCTTCGGCCCCATCGGTCCATGGCTGGTAACCCGTGATGAGGTCGGCAATCCGCAAAACCTGAAGATGTGGCTGACCGTCAATGGCGAGACGAAGCAGAACGGCACGAGCGAAACCATGGTTTATGGCGTCGCCTATCTCGTGAGCTACCTCTCGCAGTTCATGACGCTGCATCCGGGCGACGTCATTTCGACCGGCACCCCTCCCGGCGTCGGCATGGGCTTCAAGCCGCCGCAGTATCTGAAGGCCGGCGACGTGATCGAACTTGGCATCGAAGGGCTCGGCACGCAGAAGCAGAAGGTTGTTGCGGACGACTGAACCAGATCGCGGAGCGCCTCCGAGACCGTAAGAGGCGCTCCGACGGCTTAGCCCTTCAGCCGCCCCTGCCGCTTGAGCTGCTGTTCGCGGAAGAAGATGAAGAGGCCGGAGGCGACGATGAGGCCGGCGCCGAGGACCATCGACAGGCGTGGCGCGTCGCCGAAGATCAGCCAGCCGAAGACGATCGCCCAGAAGAGCAGCGTGTATTGCAACGGTGCGACCGTCGCGGTTTCGGCGAGCTTCAACGCCCTGTTGACGAGCACGTGCGCGAGCATGGCGACGACTCCAAGCAGGCCCAGCAGCGCCGTGTCGAGCGAGTTCAACGGTGTCCAGTCCAGGGGCGCCCAGACGAGGCCTGCGACCGCCGCCCCGACGATCTGCCAAAAGGCCAGTATCGTATCCGGGGTACCGCGCAGCGAACGACCGGAAACCATCATGAAGGCGAAGAACATGCTGCCGAGGATGGAGATCAGCGCCGGCAGGGTGAAGGCCTCGGAGGAGGGCTCGAGCGCAATCACGACGCCGACGAAGCCGATGGCGATCGCGGTCCAGCGCCGCCAGCCCACGTGTTCCTTGAGGACTAGCGGCGAGACCGCCGCGACGTAGATCGGTGCCGCCAGCCAATAGGTCATGACGTCTGCAAGCGGCAGATAGACCACGGCGAAATAAAAGGCGATGACCTCCGCCGTCGAGGCGACGACGCGCGCAAGCTGAAGCCATGGCCGTTCGACTGCGACAAGCTTTCGCAATCCGCCGGCCCAGAGGAAGGGCGCAAGCAGGACGGCGGCGGCAAGACTGCGGATCAGCACCACCTGGCCGACCGAATAGGTCGCGACCAGCCATTTGCCCATGACGTCGTTCAGCGAGAACATCAGCATGCCGAGAAGCATGAACAGGACGCCGGTGCGGGCGGTGCCGGAGGCGTGGGAAAGGGAGGAGGGAGTAGCAGCGTCTGCAGTCATGACTCGGGCCTTCGTCTTGGGACCCTGCCATTGGCACATTCCCGCGGCGCAATCCATGCTCCCTTTCTGATCAATTCATCAGCAATGCGAATGGGAGCCGCAAACCACGGCGGCCGATAAGATTTTCCTTGGAATTGCCTTATCCCGCTAAGCGTATATCGGGGGTCAGCACTCTGCCGTAAAGCTCCGCATATTGGGCGGCGCTTCGGTGCCAGGAGCAATCCGTCCTCATCCCCTGTCTGCGCAGACGTTCCCACACGCGCCGGCGCTTGAAAAGCCTGAAGGCTCGGCGGAGAGCCAGCCTCAATTCGTTCGCGTCGACGGGCGAAAACTGTATGCCGGTTGCCACTTGCGCATGCAGCGCGGCTTCGTTGGCGTCGATGATCGTCTCCGACAATCCGCCTGTACGGGCGACGATGGGTACGCAGCCATAGCGCAAAGCGTAGAGCTGTGTCAGGCCGCAAGGCTCGAAGCGCGAGGGAACGAGCATCGCGTCCGCTCCGGCGTGAATCTGATGGGCGAGTGGCTCATCGTAGCCGATCTCGACGCTGACGCTGTGCGGGAAGCGCCGCGCGGCCTCCATGAATGCGTCCTCGATCGCGGCGTCGCCCTGTCCATGCACGATCAGCTTGCCACCGCCTTTGACGATCTCGTCGACCACGCCTGCCAGGAGGTCCATGCCTTTCTGCCAAGTCAGCCGGTTGACCGCCGCGAAAACTGGTCCGGCTGTGTCCGACAGGCCGAACCGATCGAGCAGCTTTTGCCTGTTCGCCAGTCGGCGCAACGGCGCGCGGGTCGAGAAGTGATTTTCGATGTACGGGTCCGAGCAGGGATTCCATACCTCCATGTCGATGCCGTTGACGATGCCGATAACGTCGTCGTGACGCGCATTCATCACCCCTTCGAGGCCCATTCCGAAGGTCGGCGACATGATCTCGCGCGCGTAGGTGGGACTGACCACGGTGATGGCGTCGGCCGCCTGCAACCCGCCCTTCAGATAGCCGAGGTCGCCATAATATTCGAGGCCTTCGACCGAATAGGCCTCGTCCGGCAGCCCCAATTCGGTGAAGCGATGGGCAGGAAATTGACCCTGGAAGGCGAGGTTGTGAACGGTCAAGACGCGCGGAATCTCGACGCGAGAGGAGAATTTGAGGTAGACCAGACTCAGCGCCGGATGCCAGTCGTGGACGTGGATGATGTCTGGCCGCCAGTCCGCCACGCCGTGCTCGGCGATTTGTGCGGCGACGAAAGAAAAGGCCGCGAAACGCTTCCAGTTATCCGGGTAGTCGTTGCCGTGATCGTCGGCGTAGGGGCCGCCCTGCCTGTCGAAGAAGCCGGGGGCGTCGAGCACCAGGAGATCCAGACCGCCGGTCTGTCCTGCGACAAGGGTGGCGCGTTCGCCGAACAGGCGATCATATTGTGCGACCGGTGACGCCCCCGTAAGTGCCCGCATGACGCTCGGGTATCCGGGAACCAGGGAGCGCGTATGGATGCCGTGCGCCATCAGCGCCTTTGGCAGCGAGCCGGCGACATCGGCGAGGCCGCCGGTCTTTACGAGCGGGAAAATCTCAGCCGTGACGGACAGAATGTTCATCGCGTCTTTTCCGGAGATCATGTCATTGCCGGGGGTGAAGCGCAGCCGCAGTCTGCTTCCCTTCAACACAATCAAGCTACCAAAGTTCCGCCACATGTCGAGAATTTCGATGCGTGGATGCGCGGATTTGAACGAGGCGCCGCGAAGCCAGCCCAGGGTGCGGAATTCGGCCCCCGCGGGGTCTGCGACACAGCCAGGGATGGCGCAAAATTTATCCGCGGTCGTGGAACATTCCTTCGGGAATAATGTTTGATGTGTGGATCGCACGGAGCGCGTTCTCCGACCCAAAATCTGGAGGCTCCTCGGCGGTCTCTCCTATGCTGGTTCGTCTTATGAGCCTCGTCTCGACGAGGCTCCTTTTTTCGACAGTGTCCGAGGTGGAGTGGCGCCATAGCCTTTCGGTGCGCAGCAAGAAAGGAGCACGTGGATGACCTTCAGCCTGATCAGCCCAGCATTCGTAGATGGGCAACTCATCCCGCAGAAATATACGCGACTGGGCGAAAACCTCTTCCCGCCGCTGAAGTGGACGGGCACGCCCGAGGGAACGCAGAGCTTCGCCCTCATCGTCGAGGATCCGGACGCGCCGCGAGGAATGTTTCGTCACTGCGCGATCATCAACATTCCCGGCAGCTGGACGGAACTGCCGCAAGCGGTCGATACCGGACCGGAGCACGGCATCAAGTTCATCAAGAACGACTTCGGCAATGCCCGCTACGACGGACCGCAGCCGCCGGCCGGCACCGGCGTCCACCACTACTGGTTCAGGCTTGCTGCACTTGACGCCCCCAATCTTTCGATTCCGGAAGACGTCGGGGCGGAGGAAGCCTGGAAGAGGGCGCGCAAGCACTTGATCGACGAAGCCGCAATCGTCGGAACGTTCGGCCAGTAGCGCATTTGCAGGAAGACGAGCCCCGCTGTCCGTAACCGTGCGGCCGCCGTTCGGAACAATCGCGGGCGCGATGGATTAGAGGTGCAAACAAGCCACAGCGGGAGAGCTTCCAATGAGCGCTTCAAACACCACGATCGACCACGACACCATCCGCAACTGGGCCGAGGCCCGCAGCGGCCACCCGGCACGCGTCAAAGGCGCAACCGACGGCGGGCTGCTGCGCATCGATTTCGGCACACCGGAAGACACGCTGGAGGAAATTTCCTGGGATGAGTTCTTCGAGATCTTCGAGAAGAACAACCTGGCCTTTCTGCATCAGGACCTGACCGAAGACGGCCAGACCAGTCGCTTCTGCAAATTCATCCATCGCCATTGAAGCCGCAGCGTCAGCCGGTCCGACCGATCACCACGGAACCGTCGCGCCGTCGGTCAGTTTCCTCTTGATCGCAAGGAAGGAGATGCCGATGCCTATCAGCAAGGCGACGGACGCTGACAAGTTCAGGACCGGGCGGCGTCAAAAGCCAGTTGCAGACCGAGAGGACAAGCGCAAAGAAACGCGCAATAAGCTATGGGTGCGCGCCGATGAGGAAAACCTGCGCGATCGGGAGTCACTCCTTTGGCGCGGAATCTGGATGACTGTATTCTAAGGCTATTTGCTTTTATGCATGTCGTTGCCGAAAACCGCTGCACCTCTTGGGCGACATGCATTAGGTAGCCTCTCCCCGGTCGCGTCGACCCACGGATCGGAGCTTTAAGTAACCGTTTGCCCTACTCGGCAGCGATCGATCGCTCGATTTCCTGCAGGCGCGATTTCAGACGCTGGATTTCGTCCCGCTTCTCCGCAACCACATCCTTCGCCGTCTCCAGCCTGTCGGCACCCGGAACTGTTCCAACTGCCGTGTGGGCCTCCGTGGCGATCGCATCGATCTCGGTTTCGAGCTCGGCAATGCGCCCGCGCATCTCCTCGAGCTGGCGGCGGACGCTTCGATCGGGATTGCTGCGCGAACCCGCACCCAAGGCATCGATCGGCTCATCAACGCCGGGATGGTCGAGCGGGCGAGCATGGATCGCACGCGATCCTTGATTTCCGCGTTTGGTCATTGGCGTGATCTCCCGTAGGGCACAAAACTCCTGATCGCGGCGTATGTTCCGCACAGATTTTCGAGACCGTGGACTTTTCGTCGGGCGGCTGGAACTTCTGCCCGCAACGCCCGTTCTTGCTGAAGCTGAACGAGGGAGGGCTTGATGCAATCGGAGGAAAACCTGCAGCTTCATTTCGATCTCCTGAGCCACCGGGCGTTGCTCTCATGCGGCGGCCACGACTACGTGCTGCCGGACTGCTATCCGACCAGGGAAATGGCCCAAATCGCCGCGCAGAAATTCGCATGGGAAACGCTCGGGCTGAAGGACCGTGCCCGTGAATGCGCCCAGGCCTCGGATCTGCCGGTCTGGCTGCGCTAGAGCAATTCCAGGAAAAGTGTGGAACGGTTCTCCGTCCGGAATTGCGTAGTTTCAATGAGTTAGATCATTTCACTGTTTCAATGAAACAATGAAATGATGCAAACGTCAGATGTGGACCAGCCGATGAGATGGAGACTTCTTTCAAGAGAGACATCAGAGGAGATATACCTCCTCGTTCTTGACCCTGGGGAGGAAGCCTTCACCGCCATTTCGGAGTTCGCTGCAGCGCAGAAGGTCACTGCAGCTTCGCTGATGGCGATCGGCGCATTCGAAAGAGCAGTCGTTGGGTGGTACGATCTCGAAAAGCGAGACTATCGCCGCATCCCGATCGACGAACAATGCGAAGTGTTGAGCCTCATCGGCGACATTGCGCTCGGCGAGGATGGCAAACGCAGTCTGCATGCCCACGCGGTGCTCGGCCTTAGCGACGGGACGACGCGCGGCGGGCATTTTCTTGAAGGAATCGTCAAGCCGACCCTCGAAGTGACCTTGTCCGAAACGCCCGCGCATCTCCGGCGGAAGCATCATTCCGATCTTGGAATTGCCTTGATTGATATCTGATCCCGCTCAATGCGCCGCGCGCTGCCAGAGCGTCACCACCGGACCATCCGTGCCGAAGACCGGATCGAACTGGGGCAGCGGCACCGAGGCGATCGCCTGGCGATCCGCATTGCTCACCGGTCCGCGCTGAATGTCGGCGTGTTGCCCGGGAGGATAGCCGCCGATGACCAGGAAGTCGGCGCTCGCGGCAATACGACAGTGACCCGTGCCGGCGGGCAGCACGAGGACATCTCCCGCCATGACTTCCAGCTCCTTGCCCGCCGGCCCGCCGATCAGGAGGCGCGCCTTGCCTCTCGCAACGGCCAGGACCTCGTGGGCGCGCGTATGATAGTGCTGGAAGTCGAAAACGCCGTCTCGCCACACGCCCCTCCAGCCATTGGCGTGGAACCTGTCTTCGATGCGTGTCGCACCGTCTCCGCTGACGTCGACAGCGGCGTGATAGACGAGAACAGGCAGGTGCGGGTTGTTCGGTATGCCCTCGCTTTCGGCAAACATCAGATCATCGACGTGCATTAGCTCTCTCCCGGAACGATTTCCGTCCGCTCCCGTTGGAGATAGGTCACCAAGGAGAAACGGCTATGAGCAACGAGAGCAAGAAGAAGAAATGGTCGCAGGACGTGACCGAGAACAGCGACGCGCTCGATCTCGAGCAGGGCATATTCAAGTCGAAGGACCCGGCGAAGATTGCCCATTCTCTGAAGCGGTCGGCCGAGACGAGCGATCGGCGCAAGTCGAGTCCGTTCCGCTCTGCCATGTCGATGCTGACGTTCTATATTAACAGGGCGGGCGCGGGCCTGAGTAAAAAGCAGAGGCACGTCCTCGAAGAGGCGAAGGTCGAGTTGCGGAAAGATTTCGGGCGCCAGCCCAAGTGAGGGATCGTTCAATGGCTTACAAGCTTTATTACTGGGACGGGATCCCCGGGCGCGGCGAATTCGTTCGCCTCGCGCTTGAGGAGGCCGGAGCGGACTATGTGGACGTCGCCCGCGAGCCGGACGGGCAGGAGGGGGGCACGACGGCGATGCTGAAGCTGTTGATGGACGGCGAGGGAGCGGCGATCCCCTTTGCGCCGCCGTTCCTGAAAGACGGCGACCTTCTCATTTCCCACGTCGCCAATATCCTGTTCTATCTCGGTCCCAAGCTCGGCCTGGCGCCTGAGGAAGAGGACCTCCGTTTCGTCGCCAACGGGTTGCAACTGACGATCACCGATTTCGTCACTGAGATCCACGACACGCACCACCCGATCGGCGTCTCCCTCTACCATGAGGACCAGAAGCCGGAAGCGTTGCGGCGATCGTCCGACTTCCTGTCGGAGCGCCTTCCGAAGTTCCTGGGCTATTTCGAACGGGTCCTGCGCCAGAATGCGAAGGGAGCAGGACATATCGTCGGCGACCGGTTGAGCTATGTCGATCTTTCGCTCTTCCAGCTCGTCGAAGGGCTTCGCTACGCCTTTCCGAAAGCGATGCGCAGCTATGAGGCGAACATCCCGCGCTTGATTGCCCTCCACGACGCGGTCGCCATGCGGCCGAATATCCGCAACTACCTCGCTTCGGAACGACGGCTTTCCTTCAATGAGGCGGGAATTTTCCGGCACTATCCGGAGCTTGACCAGCATTCATGAACGGCGTTGCCCGCGTGCACTGTGATCCGCTTCAAAGGCGGCGACCTTTGCCAGGTCCTTGACAAAACGCGCACGTTCGCTTGCCGCGTCGCCCCCGTCCCGGATCCTGAGAAGATAGGATGGATGGATTGTTACAAGGACCGGATAGCCGGCCGGCGTGTCGATCAGATCGCCACGATTCTTGGTAACGGCGACGCTCCGACCAAGAAGCGTCATTACCGCCGTAGCGCCGAGCGCAACGACGAGGTCGGGACGAAGCTGTTCCAGCTCGGCACCCAACCACCAGGAGCAACGCTGGATCTCGCCCGCATTCGGCCGTGAGTGCAGGCGCCGCTTGCCGCGCTGCTCGAACTTGAAGTGCTTGACCGCATTGGTCAGATAGCAGCTCGAGCGATCGACACCGGCTTCGTGCAGGCATTCGTCGAGAACCCGGCCGGCCGGCCCGACGAACGGATGTCCCGCCAAGTCCTCTCGATCACCGGGCTGTTCGCCGACCAGAACAATGCGGGCGTCGACCGGGCCCTCGCCGAAGACGAGCTGTGTCGCGTTCTTGTAGAGGTCGCACCGTTCGCAGCTTTCCGCTTGTCTTCGCAAGGCCGCGATGGAGCGCGCATTCGCATGCTCGCCGGAAAGGGCTGGACCCGTTTTTGCTGCCACTCGCGACATCTGTTGTCGAGCCTTGTTCCTCGCTTCCATGCACGCCTGCCGCCGCGGCTGCGTCGACGTTCTAACCGCAAGGTCGGAATCATGTTCCGTTAAGGCGGTGCAACGGCGGCAACGATGCCCGGTCCCGGCAGTTCACCCGCCGTGAGAGAGCAATCACCCGCTGCCATGGTCGTGAAGATCGGCGCTCCGCTGTATGCGGGAACGGGCCTTGCCTGGTCGGTGAGATTGATCCGCAGCGCGAGAACGGCGCTTCCGAACAGCCAGTCGACCGCGACGAGTCCGTCGCCGGTCGGAAGTATACGGTGGTCGGGTACGCCGGGCTGCTTGAGCAGCGGCGCGATGTGCCGCTGGCGGATGTCGGCAAGCTCGCGGATGAAGGCAAGGTGCCGTCTGCCCGCTGGACTTTCCGCGCGATCCCAACGCAATTTCGATGCGGCGAACGTCCGCGGATCGAGCGGATCAGGCAAATCCGCTATGGTCTTGCCGCGCGGCATGCCGCCGAAATTCTCGGCCTCCCCCTGACGTCCCGAGCGAACGGCCTCGGCGATCTCGCCCTCGTAGTCCGCGAAGAAGCAAAACGGCTGGGTCTCGCCATATTCCTCGCCCATGAAGAGCAGCGGAACCTGCGGAACGAGCATCAGCGTCGCGGTCAGGACCCGCATCAGATCCTCTCCGACGAGCGAGATGAGGCGTTCGCCGAAGGCACGGTTTCCGATCTGATCATGGTTCTGCAGGAAGTTGACACGGGCCTCAGGCGGCAGCCGGTCGCCCCTCCAGTGCGACGAAATCTCCGTTCCCTTGGCGGGTAGAGCGAAGCCTTCGGCCATGGCCTCGCGAATTTTCCGCCAAGTCTCCGCGGCAAAGGGCTTGTAGTGACCTTTCGTCTCTCCCGTGGCCACCACATGCAGCGCGTTATGCAGATCGTCGTTCCACGAGGCGGTGAAAAGTTCTGCAATCCCTTCCGGTCCTCGCCCCACAAGGCTCCTGCGGCGATGAGCGTCTTCGACGACGAGATGGACATGGCGTTCGGGAAATGTCTCGCGTATCTCGCGCGCCATCTCGACGAGGATGTGTGGCTTGCGGCTATCTCGGATCTGCTCGGTCGCGTCTATGCGCAGCCCGTCAAAGCGGAAATCGCCCAGCCAACAGAGCGCATTCTCGATGAAAAAGCGTCGGACGGGTTCCTGCTCGAAGGCAATCGAGGCTCCCCACGGAGTCGCGCTGTCTTTGTTGAAGAAGTCGGCCGCATAGCGCGGCAAGGCATTTTCTTCCGGGCCGAAGTGATTGTAGACGACGTCGAGCAGAACCATGAGACCCAGTGAATGGGCCCGATCGACGAGGGCCTTGAACTCATCCGGCGTCCCATAAGCATGGTGGGGCGCAAAGTGCAGCACGCCGTCGTAGCCCCACCCCCGCATGCCGGGCGCTTCCGCAACGGGCATGATCTCGATCGCGGTGATGCCGGCATCGGCAAGATGGGCAAGGCGTTCGCCCGCCGCGCGGAACGTACCCTCCGGTGTGAAGGTGCCGATGTGCAGTTCTGAGATGATTGCTTCTTCCCACGGCCGGCCGCGCCACGAGGTTTCCTTCCAATCATATGCCGCCTGATCGACGAGGATCGAGGGACCGGAAGGTCCATTCTGCTGGGCCGAGGATGCCGGATCGGCAACCAGCGATCCGTCCGACAGCTGAAAACAGTACAGGTCTCCCGCACGCGCTGTCAGCGAATGCTCGAACCATCCGTCGTCGAGCGCCTTCATCTCATGCGCGGTCCCGTTGAGGATGAGGCGGACGGCTCGTTCATCGGGCGCCCACAACCTGAAGTATCCGGCATCCGCCGAAATCAAACTGGCGCCCCAGGTTCTTCTGAAAAGTCCTGGCGATTGCTGTTGCTGCATCGGCATGATCCTTTGATGAATGAAAGGAAACTGGCCGGCTCCGGCGAAAGTTCCACAGCCTGTCGCAGGGCGAAAGGCGTCTGGTAGGAACAATTTCTTGTCTTCCGCGTTGCACCATCGCCTCGAGCGGGCGCGGGTGGTAACGGCGATGAACGTCACTTTTTCCGAACTTAATTTCCTGAAGCCGGAACTCGGTGCCGAGTACACAGGCGAGGGTACGCATTTCGCGGTCTTTTCGGCCCATGCCGAGATGATCGAACTTTGCCTGTTCTCGGAGGATGGCAGCAGGGAAACGGCGCGCCTGCCCTTGCCGAAGCGTGAAGGTGATGTCTGGTCGGGCTATATCGAAGGCATCGGGCCGGGGACGCTCTACGGCTACCGTGCGCACGGGCCCTACGACCCGCACAGCGGACACCGATTCAATCCGAACAAATTGCTGCTCGACCCCTATGCCAAGCAAGTCGCCGGCACATTTGTCTGGGACGACGCACTGTTCGGATATACGATCGACGGCACCGGCAACGACCTTTCCTTCGATGAGCGCGACAGCGCGCCTCTCATGGTCAAGGGCGTCATCCAGGATCCGGCTTTCGACTGGGCCGGTGAGGAGGCGATCCGCCGCCCCTGGACGGACACGATCATCTACGAGACCCATGTTCGCGGCATGACCATGACGCACCCGGCAGTGCCGGAAGACCTGCGCGGCACGTTCCTCGGCATGGCAAGCGATCCGATCATCGACCATTTGACGAAACTCGGCGTGACCGCCATCGAACTCCTGCCGGTGCAGTATTTCCTCGACGACCGCCATCTGCTCGAGCGCGGCCTCAGGAACTACTGGGGATATCAGACCCTCGGCTTCTTCGCGCCACAGACGCGTTACATGAAGAGCAACCGCATCACCGAGTTCAAGACGATGGTGAAGCGGTTTCATGCCGCCGGCATCGAAGTCCTGATGGATGTCGTCTACAACCACACGGCCGAGGGCTCGGAGCATGGTCCGACCTTGAGTTTTCGCGGCCTCGACAATCTCAGCTACTACCGGCCATCTCCGGAAAACCCGCGTCACACCTTCGACATGACCGGCACCGGCAACACGCTCAACGTCGCCCATCCGATGGTGCTGCGCATGGTGCTCGACAGTCTTCGCTACTGGGTGCAGGTGATGCATATCGACGGCTTCCGCTTCGATCTCGCGAGCGCGCTCGGCCGTGAGGACATGGAATTCGATCGGGAAGGCGGCTTCTTCGACGCGATCAGGCAGGACCCGATCCTCGCCGGCGTCAAGCTCATCGCGGAGCCTTGGGATATCGGCGACGGCGGCTACCAACTCGGCGGCTTCCCGCATCCGTTCCGCGAATGGAACGATCGGTTCCGGGACGATGTCCGGCGGTTCTGGAAGGGGGACGACGGTATCGTGCCGGTGCTTGCCGAGCGTATCGCGGGCTCGCCCGTACAATTCAATCACTCCGACCGTGGTGCGACCGCGTCGATCAACCTGATCAGCGCACACGACGGCTTCACGCTGATGGATACGGTTTCCTACAACGACAGGCACAATGAAGCCAATGGCGAGGACAATCGCGACGGACACGCCGAAAATCATTCCGACAACATGGGTGCCGAAGGTGCCACCGATGACGAGCGGATCAACAATGCGCGCGCACGCCGGCGCAGCGCAATGTTTACCACCCTGATGGTCAGCCAGGGGGTGCCGATGATCCTTGGCGGCGACGAATTCGGAAACAGCCAAGCCGGCAACAACAACGTCTATTGCCAGGACAACGAGATCGGTTGGGTTGATTGGGCTTCCGGAGACGAAGCCTTCCTGGCCTTCTGCCGAAAGATGGTGGAGTTCCGCAAGGAGAATCCATCGCTCCGCCAGGAACGGTTTCTCAACGGCGAACCGGGCGAGGGCGGTCACCTCGAAATCGCCTGGTACAAGGCCGACGGCCGCCCGATGGACGAAGAAGCGTGGCATGATGAAACGTTGCGTATCGTCGGCGTCTACTTCAGCCGCAACGGCGTCGCGGAAACGACGCCAGCCAACGGCATTTTCCTGGTCTTGAATGCCGGCGCCGATTGCGAGATCTCGCTTCCCCGCGTAAATGAAACGGAGCGATGGCAGCGCGTGCTCGATACGGCCAGTTTCGATGCGGCAAGTGACGAGCCCGGCCCTCGCGCGGCGCAAGACCATGAGGTTGTCGCAGGACAAAGCGTCACCGTCTTCCTTCCGGGGGACCATGGCTAGAAACGGTGAGCCCGCGCTCGAGGAAAACGGGCTCGTCTACGTGAGCGACACGGAGCCGGGCATCAGGCGACAGCGCAAAGGTCGGGGCTTCGTCTACCGTCTGCCGGACGGTTCGGTACTTTGCGACCCCGTGGTGAAAGCGCGCATATCGTCCCTGGGCCTGCCCCCCGCCTATGAGAACGTCTGGATCTGCCTGGATGAGAGCGGACATCTCCAGGCGACGGGCTACGACGCGCGCGGTCGAAAGCAGTATCGCTATCACGAGAAATGGCAAGCGCTCAGAAGTGGCGACAAGTTCGGACAGCTTCCGATGTTCGGAAAGGTGCTGCCGAGGATCCGCCGCACGATCCGGCGCCACATGCAGGGTGCTCCTGAAGACAGCCGCACGGTTCTCGCGGCGCTCGTGGCGCTCCTCGACGAAGCGCACCTGCGTGTCGGTAGCCCGGCCTATGTCGAGGCCAATGCGAGCTACGGCGCGACAACCTTGCTCAAGCGCCACCTCAAGCTTTCGGATGGCTGCATCCAACTGAGCTTCATTAGCAAAGGGGGCAAGCGGGTGAGGCGCAGACTGCGTCATCCAAGATTGCAGCGGTTGCTCGAAGAGATTGCGGACTTGCCGGGGCGGCAGCTTTTTGTCTGGAAGGACGACAATGACACTGTGCGGCCGATCGATTCGGGGCGTCTCAATCGCTACCTCGCAGAGATATCAGGAGCGCCGATTTCCGCAAAAACGTTCCGGACCTGGGCCGGGAGCGTTGCGGCCTTTACGGTTGCGCGCGCGGCCGTCGGGAGGGGAGAGCGGCCGACCGTGAAGAAGATGAGCGAGGCAGCCGCATCCGTTCTGCACAACACCCCGGCGATCGCGCGCACAAGCTATATCCATCCGGAGATCATTGCACTCGCTCGCGACACCTCCGTTTCGGCCAGAACGCTCGACGCGCGCGGCCGCGCGAACAAAGAATTGCGCGCCGAAGAGGCGCGCATGCTCAGTTTTCTGGTGCGCGCCGAAAGAATGAGGCGTCGGAAGCTCTCCGAAGACTGAACGGCGAGTTCTGCGGCAAACTGCACCTCCGCAGAGCCATTTGGCCGTAATCAGTCTGCCGGTCGGCTAAGTTATCGTCCCTGTCGATGTCCCAGCCGACGGCTGCACCCGAATATTGTTTTGCACGTGCGTGACGCCCGAGACGTCGTCGGCGCAATCTTCAGCGCGGCGTTTGGCCCACTTCGAGTCGACGAAACCGCTGAGTTGCACCTCTCCATTCAAGACGGAGACCTCAATGTTGGAGGCATCAAGAGCGCCATCGTCGCTCAGCCGGTCGCTCACGTCCTCTTGGATACGGGTGTCAGGGCGGGTGTATCCCTTGGGGCCCTTGCCGCGATGCTGATCCATCTCGCGTCGCCGCTCCGCCTCCTCGTCGCCGAACCAGGAGGCGACTTCGTCGCTTGCTCGATCGATAAAACCGCGTTGCCGCCTGCCTTCCCACGGCGCCTCGTGGCTACGGTACGGGCGTTGACCGCGATAACCATAGCCGGAGCCGTAGTAGTCGCCGAATGCCCTTTCGCGATTCCACCGATCATAGTCTTCTTCCATACCGCGATAGCGGCCCGCGTAGCGCGTTTCGGGGTTCGGGAAATACATGGAATTTTCGTAGTCAGCGCCTCGCGGGGCCTCGCCAAAGCGTTCACGTGCACGCCGCCACTCCCGTTCGTAGTCATAGGGTGCGCCATAGCGATCCCGCTCGCTTTCGCGGAACCGGCTAAAATCTTCACGGGACCGGTCAGATTCCCTTTTTCTCGCCATTGGCTCCTCCTTGCATTCCATTCTTGTGTCAACGCCATTCCAACCGCCCAGCCGCGGATCGGTTCCGGCGGACAAAGGCCTGTCAGCCTGCGGCACGCACTGTGTCTGGAACATTCGTGGGCGAGCGGGATTTCAAATGGAACCCGGGAACGCGCAACGCACCACGCACTCGGGACCGTATTGCATTCAGGAGTGGAGAGAAAAATGCCGAACCCGCGCGAACCAGAGCCAAAACCGCCTACACCCAAGCCACCGCCACCCTGGGACCCCGAGCCGCCGATCGAAGAGCCGGATCCCGAGCGACTTCCGGATGAAGTGCCAGTCCCCAATCCGGACGAAAGTCCGGAGCCTCCCAGACACTTTTGACCGCGTTTCAGCCGGCGGAACAATTGAGCGGTCGCGCCGTTTGGATTTTGCCATCGAAGGAATTCATCGGTGAGGAAGGGACATGGACAACGACACGGAAGAGCTTATCCGGCGCAGAGCCTATGCGATCTGGGAGCAGGAAGGTCGCCCTGAAGGCCAGGATCGCAGGCACTGGGAGCAGGCATCACGAGAGATGCAGAGGGAAGAAAACCAGTCGAGGAGCGGCGAGAAGGAGGATCTCGAAACGGAAGGTACGACGCACGCAACTTCAACGCCGACGTCACCACCCTCCGAGAGCAAATCCCCAAAGGCCGGCTCGGCAGGGCAATGAGACTTGTGAGACCGGCTGGCGGATGCCGGTCGGTCACAGTTTCGCATCAAAAATAAGGAGCAAGATCATGCACGTATCGGAAATCATGACCAGGGACGTTCACCTCGTCAGCCCGAACGACACCATCACTGACGTCGCAAGGCAAATGGCGGAAAACGACATCGGCTTCCTGCCGGTGGGAGACCACGACCGGCTGGTCGGCATGATAACGGACAGGGACATCGTTGTTCGCGGTGTCGCAGACGGCCTCGACCTTCAATCGAAGGTTGGTGACATCATGACGACCGATGTCAAGTACTGCTTCGAAGACGAAGAAGTGGATGAGGTCGCGCGCAATATGGGCGACGTCCAGGTTCGGCGCCTGCCCGTGGTCAACCGCGACAAGCGATTGGTCGGCATCGTATCGCTTGCCGACGCTGCCCGCGAGCAGCCCGCGACGGCCGGTACCGGCCTTAAGGGCGTCACTGTTCCCGGCGGATCCCACAACCAGGCCGGACGAAGCGGCTAAACGTACCCACTAGGCTCCGGCCTATCCTTGGGTATGGCGCAGGCGAGCGCGAGGCGGAACAAAAGTCCTGCCTCGCGCTTTTCTTGCAACAAAGGAGTCCCGGAGATGCCAGGGAAGCAATACGGCAGCGGTAGCGGTGCAGTTCCGCGTCGCGCACAATCGGGCTCGCGTGAACAAGGTCATGCGGGCAGATCATTGAACACGGGAAGACCGCAAGAGGCATGGACGGCGGCGGAAAAGGGCCTGCCCGAGGCGGAGGACAGGGCCCCGTCCGGCGGACACATTGCCGATGCCGGGGACGCCGCGGGATGGATGCCAAGCGCGACCGATCAAGAGGCGACCCCGGCAGACCCGCCGCAGCCGCGCCCCCGTGATTACGGTGAGAACATACGCAGCTCGGTGAGGGATGTTTCTGGATCCGAGTCCGGTGGTGGCCACGTGATGCTTGGGGGTGACGCCGAGCAGAGCGATGATGGCACCGGGGGAAAGACGTGGAATCAGGCCCTCGGCGAAAACACGAATGCCGGAATGGCCCGCTTTTTCGGTGCGATCGCGCTCTTCATCTTGATTTTTGCCTCCCTGTTCTGGCTCATCGGTGGCTGATCGGCACCATTACAGGAATGCCCTAGCCCTCTTGGTACAGGAAACCAGCATGATTTCAGCGTTTACGGCGCCTGAGGGCGCGAAGGGTGCGAGACCAAGCCACCCATGGCGACTGGCCGATGACCCAAGGTGGAGTGAGTGAACTGATGTCGTTTCTGCGTAACAACGGATTGACGATCGCGCTGTGCGCACTGACCTCTGCGACCATCGCCGGCATGGTGGTCAGCGGCTTGTATGCTTACAACCACGATGCGGCCTTGCACGATGGCACGCCACTAACCGTCGCCTCGTACATCTTGTCGGGTCATTTTCTCTCAGCTCTCTTCGAGAACTGGGAAAGCGAATTTCTGCAGATGTCCGCTTACGTTTGCCTCACGGCGTTCCTCTTTCAACGCGGCTCGGCAGAATCGAAGGACCCGGATGCCGGATCGAACGATGATGATCCGATCTGCAAAAAAAGTAATCCGGCGGCACCATGGCCGGTTCGGCGTGGTGGTGTGCTTAAGGCGCTCTATTCCTATTCGCTCGGCGTTGCCCTCGGCGGCCTCTTCGTGCTGTCCTTTGTACTGCACCTGCGCGCAAGCGCGGCCGCGGCAAATCTCAATGCTTCTGCCCATGGCGAAGCAGCTTCGGACCTCTGGAATCACCTTTTCAGTTCTGAATTCTGGTTCGAATGCTTCCAGAACTGGCAATCGGAATTTCTTTCCACTTTGGTCCTCGTGGTCCTTTCCATCTTTCTCCGCTTTCGCGGATCGCCGGAATCCAAGGGCGTCGCGGCTCCCACGTGGCAAACCGGCAAGTAGGAGGAGAGCGCCTCCCCACCGGTGGCGTCCATTAGCCTTTCCACATAGGGAACATAATTGACTATCGCCGGTTCCGGGAGTGTCGGAATCGATGCGGCGCCATCTGTCGTCCGAAGGAGAAAAGAGATGCCTGCAAAATCGAAAGCACAGCAAAAGGCCGCAGGTGCCGCGCTTGCCGCCAAGCGAGGAGAACAGAAGAAGAGCGAACTCAAGGGTCCTTCGAGGAGCATGGAAAAATCCATGACCGAAAAGGAGCTTGAGGAAATGGCCTCGACAAAGCGGAAAGGCAAGAAGGAGCACGTGTCCAAGTCATAGGCTTTCAGTGGGCGGCTTCCTGTGGATGCCGTCCGCCTGGCCGACACGACCGTCGCGGCGCTGATGCCCGAACGTTTGGTAGTCTTCTCCGATGTCGGGCGCGTCCGCCGGCGCTCGCACTTTTCCTTGTCCCGTTCTGGCGATTTACATGAAGAACCCGGCACAATACGTTATCGTGAGATCCTCGCCATGACGAAGGATAAACGGATGGAAGAAACCAAGGCACGCGCGGGGCCGGACGTAGACAAGGCCGTCGATGAGTGGATCGCTGCTCTCATGGACAAGATACAGAAGGAGGCCGTGCCGGAGCGGCTCCTGGAACTGGCTCGGCAACTGCAGGATGCGCTCAATGCACGCAAGCGCTGAGGGAATGCTCCTCCCCGCTGCGGCTAGTTCAAAGGATTTCCATGCATCTGGACTATTAATTCTTCGCGTGCGCGGCTGAGGCGGCTCTTGATGGTGCCGATAGCGCAATCGCAGATGTCGGCCGCTTCCTTGTAACTCATGCCGAAACCGGCGACGAGGACGAGAACCTCCCGATGCTCGGGGGTCAGTGACGCCAAAGCATCACGAAGTTCGCCATTCAGAACCGACCACTCCTGCGGAGGTGCCATGGGAATTGGCAGCTCGGCGCAATTTGTGTTTCCTGGGCTCTCGCGCGTCCGGATCTTGTACTGCGTCCGAAACGTGTTTCGCATGATGGTAAACAGCCAGGACTTCAGGCTGGTACCCGGTTCAAATTGACCGATGCTTCTTAGCGCCCGATACAGCGTTTCCTGCAGGAGGTCGTCCGCCTCGAAGGGTACCGAGGTGAATGTCCGGGCAAACGCCCGCAGAGCAGGCATCAGGTCGACGACCTGGTCTTCTATGTGATGATGCGATTTGTGAAGCGCATGAATGCCGGTGGCAGGCATATCGAATACCGCCCTTTGCACGAACAGAAGATTGGTAATGTCGAACAATGCCTAGCTGGCCTTTTGGTTCCATCGACGATATTTGCTGAGCGAAGGGACGTCCCGTTACTAGGTCCGGGTGATCCCCCTGGAGGAGAGGCGGCCCTTTTTCGACCGACGCTGCCGGATGGCGACTTGGCTCCCTTCGGTTTCAATGCGCGAAATGCGATTGCGCGTCGAGGCGCCGGTCACGCCGCGCGCAGCTCGCTAACTGCCGCTAATCGGGCAAATGCCATCGCAAATCTCCAACCATCGCAATCTCTAAAATGCCTCGGTCTGATGCGATCCTTGAACATGGTTGGGGCCAGGCGCCTACTTTCTTTTCGTGAAGGTTGGCCGGAGGCAGGTGTTTGCCCGCCAAAGGAGGTACGCAATGAAAAAGCTTCCCAGAATGATCGCTTTGTCGCTGTTTGGGCTCGCGTCCGGGACGGCAATGCCGCTCATTCCCCTGAGTGGCGATAGCGGTTCGTCAAGCAATGCCTACGCAGACAACGCTGTGATTATCATACCAGGAACTGGAAGTGACGACAGCGGCCGCAGCGGCGGCAGCGGTGCGCAGGATAGCGTGGGTTCCGGCAGTGGTCCCGAGGATACCGGTAATGGCGGAACAGGCGGCGATGGTGCAGGCACCGGCGGCGGGGACAGTTCCGCCAGCAGCGGCGGTGAGGGCACCGGCACCGGTGGCGGCGCGTCGGGCGGTGGCGGCGATTGAGGGCGGCAAATCTGACCTGAACGACGTGCATAAAATCAATGAGCTAAAGCGCGTCGCATCAGTCCGGTTGAACGCGACGCGCTTTATGTAACCCCCGGCTGGGGTCTGAAGAGGTTCTTCTTGTTGAAGGACCTCTTTTTTGTGCCGTTCGTCAAAACGTGATTCCGTCTGCAATCGGCCGTTGCGACGAAAGCGCACGTGCCGCTTTCGTGCGGACACCTTAGACCCGAGAGAGATCGAAGCCAGAGAGATCACAGCCAAGAGCCAAGCCAGGCCTGCGAGTGCCTGGGAACCAATTGCGTTACCGCTGGTTGGGTCTCTCAAGGAACTGGTTGTGGAGGTGTCTCAAGAAAGGAGCATATCAATGAAGAAATTTGCCATGACGATTGCGGCGCTGCTGACGGCTGTGGGTTCCTCGGCGATTGCCCAGGATACTGTCGTATTGCCCGGCGAAGTAAGAACCTATGTGCTCGAACAGAATACGCCATCCGTTCAATATGAGGGCGATATTGTCGTCGGCCAGCCGGTGCCTGACGTGGTGCAAGTCTACCCCATTCCGGAACAGCCTGATTTCGCCTACGCGGTCGTCAACGAAAAGCGGGTCATAGTGAACCCGAAGACGCATACGGTCGTGCAGGTTCTTGAATAGCTGCGCCACTGCATGGTTCCTTGAACCGAGATCGATTCAGGGACGAAATCATGCAGAAAATCAAAGTGCTACAGCGTCCTTTGCGCGTATGATTGGACGCCCGGCGCTGTAGTCCCGATGAATGTTCGGGGACCAATATGGGAAAACGCGTGGAAAGCACCGAATTTCGATTGGCTGCGCAGCGCGAAATTCTCGTGGCCGTTCTTTCCGCGCTTGCAAAAAATGACGACGCTTGGCGGGAGATCAACCGTATCCTGGAAGAAGAACTGATCGTGCAGGATCACGAGGAAGATCCGGGCATCGTTCCGTCCGAGGCCTTTGCCCGGCAGAACGCGGTGACGGCGGAAATCTCATCCATTCTTCAGGACGCAAGCGCACGTGCAGCCCGCGGCGCCAGCCCTGCCGCGCCCAAAAGCGATCGTTGAGATCGTTCAGAAAAACGAAATAGCCTGCTGCACGGGGGAACCGCTCCCCTGCTGGTGCGTTAAGGAAGCATTGCGGCCTACAGCGCCGCGCGTCAACGCATGCGCAACGATCGCTGTAGAGCTTTGAGTTTCTGCCTGATTTTGTCCTTAAATCGGTTCCGATTTTAGGGGGATCATGCAGCATCCGGTGCATGTCCACACGAGCAGAAGGGAGCATATCGTGCGGCAAAGATCGAAGCAAAAGCGACCGAGATTCCTTCGGCCGCCTGAAAATCCGAGTCTCAAAACGACGCAGCGAAACACGTGGCAGCCCCAGGTGATTGTTCCATACCGCGTCGATCTCACACTCAAGAAACCGCTAGATGAGGAAGTCAGGGTGCCTGCATCCATCAATGGCAGGAGTCTCGTCAATGGCCGCCCATGAGGACAGATCGATACGCGTCCGGGACGTGATGTCCAAACAGGTCTTTACAGTTTCACCCAGCGATACGGCGCAATCGGTTGCGCGACTGATGGAGGAGGCAGAGGTGGGCGCGTTGCCAGTCGAGGCTCCGGGCGTCGGAACGATCCTCGGGATCGTCACGGAACGCGACATCCTCGCTTCGGTGGTCGCGCAGGGACTATCGACATCGACGGCTGTGTTCGAATTCATGACGGTTTCAGCCGAGTACTGCGAGGAGGAAGACAGCATCCTGCTGGCCGCGCAAAAGATGCATGAGTTCAAGATACGCCGCCTCGTCGTCCTTGATGAAAAAAAGCATGCGGCCGGCATCATTTCCCTGGCCGACATCACGCGCGCCAGCCCGGAACTCGGGGGGCTCGTGTTGGAGGGAATGAGCCGTCAGGAGCCCCAATCCTATGCGCTTGAAGGAGCCTCGATATGCCAAGCCTGATGCAGGATCGCCTGTGGAGCGAGGTGGTCATCCTGGAGGCGCCAAGGCGGGTGCTGCGGGTGCAGAGCACGCGCGACGCCTTTCTATGTCTCAAGAACCACTGGCCGCTCGCCGATGGAAAGGCAAAAAGCGAAGCATTGGCTGCATGCGATCGCGTGATCGAGGGAAATGACGAACCCGACGCCGCGCGTTCCGCCTTCATCAAGGCGGCCGAGGAAGCGCAATTCCGCGTCAACAGCTGGACCGGTGCCTGATTGGCGCGAGCGTTCCGGCGAGGCAGGGCCTGCGGGCCGATAGCATAGGCGACCGGATCATGTCGGATCGCCGGGCCGTCGCGGCTGCTTCCAGCTTATTTCACGCTTCTCTCATCCGTTGTCAGAGGAACGGCTTGCCTCCGGTCACGGCGACCGTCGCGCCCGATACGTAGCTCGACATCGGGTCCGCCAGCATGACAAAGGTCGAAGCCAGTTCCACCGGCTGGCCCGGACGCTTCATAGGCACCTGCTTGCCGAAATCGACGACGGAATCCTCCGGGAGGGTCGAGGGGATCAACGGCGTCCAGATCGGGCCCGGAGCCACGACATTCGCGCGGATCCCGCGGTCAGCCAATAGCTGCGCAAGGCCGGCCGTGAAGTTATGGATTGCACCCTTCGTGGTGGCATAGGCGAGCAGGGTCGGGTTGGGACTGTCGGCATTGATGGAAGCGGTGTTGATGATGGCACTGCCTTCACGCATATGCGGCACCGCTGCCTTGGTCAGATAGAAGATGGCATGAATGTTGACCCGGAAGGTCAATTCCCATTCCTCGTCCGTTATGTCCTCGATCGCCCGGAAGGACGCCTGGTGAGCCGCATTGTTGACGAGAATGTCTATGCCGCCGAGCTCTTCGATGGCCGTGTCGACGATCCGCCGGCAGTGATCGGGGGACTGGATGTCTCCCGCCACGAGTACGGCCTTGCGCCCGGCTTCCTCGACGAGCGCCTTCGTCGCGCGGGCATCCTCGTGCTCGCTGAGGTAGGCGATGAGGACGTCAGCGCCCTCTCTGGCGTAGGCGATCGCCACAGCCCGGCCGATGCCGCTATCGCCCCCGGTTATGATCGCCTTCTTTCCTTTCAGCCGGCCCGAACCCTTATAGGAATTCTCACCGTGATCCGGCATCGGCTCCATTCGTTCCGTCGTTCCGGGCATGGCTTGAGGCTGCCGCGCAAAGGGAGGGCGAGGGAAGGTATCCATTTCCAAAAACTCCGTGTTGGATCAGGCAGCCGTTCGCAGAGTCCGTCGCGTATCGACTACAGTGCCGCGCGTCGTTGTGGACGTGCGAAGGTCGCTGAATCATGCAGCAGACGTAACCCGAGCCACACATGCTTTGTTCCGGAGGTATTTCGTCGAACGTGCCGATTCGAGCAGAACAAGCCCAGGCGGCGTTTCCTCGTTTTCGGGATAGGCGTAACGAAACCACGCGCCATGGCGGCAACGCTCTCCGCGCCGATCCACGAGGGCACCTTCCTGCCCTGGGGATGACTCAGGGTTGTTGGAAAGGATTTCGGTCGGAACTTCTCATCCGGCATGGCGTTGACTCACCATCAACGCTCAGGAGGAAGAGGTGAAAACGACGGAAAAGCAGCGCAAGGACGCCAAGGGCGCCCAGCGCGGCGCGGCCGGACAGAGACCGGCCGAGAAGGATAGCGACCTGCATCCGCGCTCGAAAACGCAACCTGTCGAGCCGGACGATCTGCCAAACCATCGCGCGATGCGCGAGGCCGCGCGGCAAAAGCGGGACGACTATCTCGTGGAGTCCGATCTCGAGGATGCGGATCAACGCTATCCGACGCCGGGCATGAAAGACCAGGAATGAGGAGCGGAATGATGGCACTGAAAACGCTGAGAGCCGGCTTCACCGGCAAACCGGCAGAACCCGATCTGAAAACGAAAACACAGGATGTTGCGCGCTACGTCCGCGACGAGGCGGCGGTGGTTGCCGGGACGGCCCGCGATCATCCGGCGGCGCTGAGCGGCACTGTGCTCATGGTCGCCGCCCTGGCGTTCGTCGCCGGGTATGTCATGGGCGGCACGCCGGCCACTCCCGCGCGCAGCCAGAGGTTCTGGTCGCTTTGATATAGCGCCGCGCGAGCTTTTCTCAGGCCGATCGGGAACAAATCGCCACCCATCCAGTTTATGTGTCGGACCGCGTGGAACAAGTCCCCTCTCCGCAAGCCCCTACGGATCCGCGCGTTCCCAAACAACAGTGCAGATCGGGCTCCACCAATCGGTGGGGCCCTTTTCTTGGGCGCGATACTCGAAAGTCAGGAACGATTTTCCCCCGCTCAGGTTTTTCCACTGAACATTCTGGAGAGCAATGATGAAAAAGCCAAAATCAGGTGCACCCGGCACGACAGAACAATCGCCGCGCTGGGAAGGACCGGAGGAGACGAGGCCGCGGGGTTACCTTCCCGCCAAGGATGATCCCAAGCGGGGCAGGGATGCGGCTGGGGAAAATCTGAAAGATCCGCACCGCGGCAAGCTGTCGGACGCGGGTAAGACCAAGGGCGACTAGCTTTACCTGAGCAGGCCCTGACCACCGTCTATCCAGATGGGGCTGCCAGTGACGTGTCGCGCGTCATCCGAAACCAGGAATCGAATCACCTCCGCAACGTCTTCGCTGCGGCCGGGTTTGCCGCCGGTGATCGGGATTTGGCCGTCCGGCCATTCTACCGGTATTGCGGTTTCGTCCGCATTGCGCAGGTTGGTGTTCTCGTCGATCCGCGTCTCGATCTCTCCCGGGCACACGGCATTCACCCGAATGCGGTGCCTGGCCAATTCAAGGGCGAGTTGCTGGACCATCGCCACCTGCGCCGCCTTGGTAGCGGCGTACGCGGTTGCTCCAGGTGTGGTGAAGGTCCTGGTGCCGTTTATCGACGATACGATGACAATTGCACCGCCGCCGTTTTGCTTGAGATAGGGAACCGTCGTGTGCAGCGTCAGAAACGTCCCGCGCAGATTGACGGCAATGGTCTTGTCCCATTCAGACGGCTTCAAGTCGTCGATCGGCGCCCAGACGCCGTTGATGCCGGCATTGGCTACGACGACATCGAGATGCTCGAATTCACGGACGAGTGTCTTCACCGCGTTTCGCATCGCAAGCTCATCCGCGACATCGGCTTCGAGCACCAATGCTTGGCCCCCGGCAGCACCGATCGCCGAGGCGCAATCTTCGAGCTCCGTGCGGGTGCGACCGAGCAGGCCGACCTTCACTCGGTCGGCGGCAAGAGCAAGGGCGGTGGCGCGGCCGATGCCGGATCCCGCTCCAGTGACCAGGGCGACAGACGACCGATCCGCCATGGCCTAATGCTTCTTCCTATGGTCGCTGGCGATGGTTGAACCCGTGACGGAAACGGGGTCACTGGCAGGAAAGGTATCTTCCAGGCCCTGGTCGAGCTGGCGCTCCATCTCGGCCGCGTCCTTGGCTGCCCTTGCGGTCCGTGCAGCCTTCACGTTACGCTCTACGTCGGCATCGCTGCTGTCCGGCGCATCGGCGTGTGCAAGCTCCAGCATAACCGCCTTGGCCCGTTCGACGGCGTTTAGCCGGTTAATGCTCCGCGATGCGTCGTTGCGCATCGAAACGGAAACGATCTCTCCACCTTCACCGACGAATTCGACCGTGAAACCTGATCGGCCGCCCTGTTCGGGGATGACCTGTGTTCCAACGAGATGCATGCGTGACCTCCTGGCAACTTGGGTTTGTTACGCAAACGGGCCTCAGTGGCGTTTGGTTCCAGCGACGCCACGGGTGTGCTTACGATCGCCGCCGTTGTCGTTATGCTTTTCCTGTGGGCTGGCGCTCGACTGCGCGCGACACCTTCTCGTGCAGGGCGCGATCGTCCTCGTTTTGACCGTGCTCCTTGAGGATCTCGGTAATGCGCTTCAGTTCTGCCTCTTCGAGCTCCTCGATGCCGATATATTCGTTCTCTGCCGAGCTCGTCAGGATGAGCTCGTCAAGCTTCGCCTGGACCGCTTTGGCGTCGCGGTTCTGGGAGTTTTGCAGCACGAAAACCATGAGGAATGTCACGATCGTGGTACCGGTGTTGACGACCAGCTGCCACGCTTCGGAAAAACCGAACAGCGGCCCGGTGATTCCCCAGACGACGATCGTGGCGACGGCCAATGCAAAAGTAACGGGACGCCCGGAATATTCCGCAACAGCGGTCGAGAATTTGGTGAACGCATTGATCTTTTTGGACATTCGAGATACCCCGGCGGTCATTCGATTCCGATAACACTCCAGCGCGGGAAAGAGTTCCACGAGCCCGAACCCATGTGGCGGAACGAGGCGCCGAGCCTGCGAGTCGTGTCAGGAAAGCAGCTTCCGCGCCGTTGCCTCGGATGCCCTTACCTTTTCAGGAATTGCCTGAGCGTTGCGGCGTCTTCGAAGAATGCCGCCGGGTCGTCGTTTGCCACGAATTCCAGCATGGCGTATCGCCGCCCGGTCCAGCGCGACGGGGGCATGGCGGCAAGAACCGTCCGCCAGTAATCGGACGCCGATTTCAGGAGGAGGCGCTTGCGATCGGCATCCCAGGCGAAGACATGAAGATGCGAGACATGTTGGCCGATTTGAGCGATCTCGGCCAGAGCTTCTGCAAGAGGGAGCCCCGGCCGTGGCTGCCAATAGAGATAGACATTGTCGTGCGCAATCGCATCGATCAGGCGCCGCGCCGAATCCGTCTCATCCGTCAAGGATTGTGGGTGATATTCCAGCGACACGGTGACCCCATGCCGCGCGGCTTCCGCACCCATGTCGCGAATTGCAGCCGCTGCAGCGAGTCGCTCACTGGCGCTGTAGTCCTTGGAATCGCGCTGCCGCGTACCGGGCCAGATACGGATATTCGAGGCTCCAAGCGCAAGCGCACAGTCGAGGGCACGCCGGAACGCGGCAAGGTCATCGGTGGGCGGCGCGACGTAGGAACCATAAGACGTCGCCAGGCCCGCCTCTTCCGAGAGGCGCCCGACGTCCCGGGCGACCGGCCCGTTCCCCGGAGGGACATGGGCGTCGCCCGCCCATTCGATCGCCGCAAGCCCGGCTTCCGCCGCCAGCTCGACGATCCTGCTTGCGGGAAGGCTGCGGAACGTGACCGTGCAGAGCCCGGGTTCGAAGGTGCTCATGCCATGCGCTCCAGATCGGCCTTGCGAATCTCGTAACGCAGCGGCCTGCCTTCGATGAACCGTGCGATCTCATCGGCTGCCATCTCGCCGAGGCGCGTCCGTTCAAGACCGACAGCGCCGGCAATGTGCGGGGTCAGGAACACGTTCGGGAGGTCATAGAAGGGAGAGCCTCTTTCCGGCACCTCGGGATGGGTGACGTCGATGACGGCATTGATCGTGCCGGTCTTCAGCTTGTCGATCAGCGCGGCTTCGTTGACGAGCGCACCGCGCGCCGTGTTGATCAGCGTCGCGCCGTCCTTCATCAGAGACAGGCGCCGCGCGTCGATCATGTGCTCGGTCTCGGGTAGCGATGGCGCGTGCAGCGACACGATGTCCGCACGTGCCATCAGGGTATCGAGATCGACCTTTTCGGCATGGAGGGCGGACGCCGAATTCTGCCCGACCAGCGGGTCATAGAGCAGCACCTGATAGTCGAACGGACGAAGAAGCTCGATCACCCGCCTGCCGATCCGTGACGCGCCGACAATCCCGATCGTGCGGCGATAGTTTCCAATCGGCTGCCCCTGAAGGAGATAAGTGCGGGTGCGGTCACGGTCGGTGACGTAGAGGTCGCGGAACTGGAACACCTGCTTGCCGGCAAAAATAATCGCCGCAAGTGTGAACTCGGCGACCGGCACGGCATTGGCTTCGGCCGCATGGCTGACGGCCACGCCTGCGTCGAAGACGCATTCGTCGATCACGCCCTTGATTGTCCCGGCCGCGTGCACGACGAGGCGAAGGCGCGGTGCCGCTGCGAGCGCCGCTCTGTCGAACAGGGGCGCACCCCAGCCGGTGACCAGGATTTCCGTTTCAGCCAGCAGCCGCTTTGCCCAGCCATCGCCGAACTCCGTCATCGGCCGTTGATCGAGAACACGCCCGAGACTGTCGAACTTGAGCAGAAGCTCCGGTGTGAGGACGTACCGCGTCCTTTCGGACTGCATCGCAAAGGCAATTGGTGGGCGCGTCATGGCATTCGTCCGGGCGCGTCCATCGCGCTCACGCTCTCGCCCTGCTTCGCGAGGGCACGCAGCGCGTCAATGTCCGGGGCGGCCGGCGGCCTCGTCCAATCACCCGACACGGCGGAGGTGTGGCGAACGGCCAATACGGCACAGCGCAGAATGGTCTCGCCGGCCGGTATGGTGGCGCGCAGTTGTGGCACCAGCGTCTTTGCGAAGATCAGGTTGGTATTGGGCGGAGCCTTCTGAGCGAGGCCCTCGCGCGCAACGGACGAGCCGAGATCGCGGATCCCGCTGAAATCCTCGGCACCAATCGCATGGGCCGAACCGGATGCTGCCAACAGCGTGTCGGCCTCGAAGTCGCGTCTGGCGATCGCGAAGCCGCCTTCGGCTGTCTCGAGCTCCCTCGGTGTCGTGATCCGATGCACCCGCACATGCCAGGGCGCCGACGGCAGCAGCCATGTTTCGACGACGACGTCCGGCCAGGGCGACCATTTCGCGTAGAGTACATTGCCGGCGAGGCGGGCCTCGTCATTGCTCTCGCGCACCCGGTAGTGAATGCCGTCGTCGCTGAAGGCCAGCATGGAATCGAAGGCACCGCCGGCAAAAGCCCGTTCGTCGCTCTCGACGCTGAAGCCGTAGCGTGTCGAATAGGCGAACTTCGCGTATTTCTCCGAACCGAACCGCATCTGCCGGTTTTCCTGACCGGAGGAAAGTGCGACCACGTCCCCTTTGCAAGGCATCATCACCATGCCCGGATGACGAAGCGGGACCGTCTTGTCGAGCGGCGCCGGAGGTGTTTCGGGACTTGTCCAGAACGGGTGGTCTTCGCCGACCGCGAGCGGCAGGAAGGCCTTGAACGCCCAATAGGGCGAGCCCGCCGAATTGTAGCTTTCCGACATCAGGAGGTTCGGATAGCCGTAGCCGATCGACAGCACGCCGTCGCGGTGGGTCATCGGCTTGTCAGCCCACCATCTGAGGTGGCGCAGGCAAAGGCCCTTGATCTCACCCCAGGGCAGCGCCTCGAGATCGGCAAAGGCGAGCGCCGACCAGAAGCCCGCGCAGGCGAAACGGTAGGTGAGGCTGCGGCCGAAGGGAAGCGTCGCGCCGTCCTGTGCGAACCAGTGGCGAAAGTCCTGCGCAAAGGCGAGGGCCCGCTCGCGGTAGCGCTTGGCATAGTCGTCGTCGACGAGCCGCGAATAGATCAGGCCGTAGAAGTGCATGGCAAAGGGGATGTAATGGTCGATACGCCGGACGTTGCCGTCGCGATACCAGCCATCCGCAATGTAGAAACCTTCAAGTTCGGTGAGATATTGCTCGGTCAGGCTCCGGTCGTATTCGACGCCGAGACGATCGAGGGCGATGTCGACGAAGATGCGGAAGAATTTCCAGTTGTTGTCGGCATAGTCAAACTGCCGGGCGTGGATTAGATAGGCGATGAGGTTGTCTTTCGCCCGCGAGTTCAGCGGATCCCAGATTTTTTCCGGCACCAGGGCAAGCGCGAAGCCGAGCGCGGCAAGCTCGACCATGCGCTGGTCGCGACCGTTGACGGCGCCCCAGTATTCGGGATGGTTCGGGTCGGTGCCGTTGGCGATCCCGTCCGCATAACGGTCCCAGTGCGCGAAATGGCCGCCGCCGGCGCCGAAAGGCGCGAGCCCCCAAAGGGGCCTTGCGAAACCTTCGAGATCGGCGGCGGCGCGGTCGAAATGAGCAGCGGCCGCGTCGAGGCGAACGCGGGCGTTTCCTTCCGAAAAGTATGGCAGCAGCGGATTGAAGAGGTCGATCAGGGCGCGCTGCATGTCATTGCGCGTTGCCAGCGGATTGGAGCCAAGCGGATTGGCACTGGCAGGATCATAGGTCATGAGCGCTGTCCTTCGTCTAGCGTGCCGCCACGGACCGGGATGACGGAATGGGACACGTGCCGGGCGGGGGCTTCCGGGTGACGGAAGCGGAAATGCATCATGCCGACAGCCTCGCGGCCGAGGGCTAAGCGATCGACGCGCATCGTCGCCAGACGTGGGCTTGACATCTCGGCGCACGGCAGGTCGTCGAAGCCGACGATGGCAAAATCCTTGGGCACCCTGAGGCCGAGCTCGGTCACCGCTTCAAGCACGCCGACGGCGACAAAGTCGTTCATGCAGAAGGCAGCCGAGAAACCGGGATCCTGCTTGAGTGAGGCGAGTGTCGCCGCATGCGCCTCGACGCTCGCATTGGTCTCGAACGGTAGGCGGATAACACGCGCATCGCCTCCGACCGAAGCGACTGCCGTTTCGAAACCGCGTATGCGATCGCGGATGGTCTGGCGATGCGATCCGGTCAGGTGGAGGATGCGGCGGTGGCCGGCATCGATGAGCCGCTGCGTTGCGGCATAGGCGCCGAAGAAGTTCGACGGCGAGACGCCGTCGAAGCGCAGGTGAGGGTCGGTACCGTTGACGAGGATCACGGGCGTGCGGCTTTCGATCAGCCATTCGCTGAGTGCTTGACCGGGATCGATGCCGACCAGGAACAGCCCGTGCGCGCCGACGGAGTTCATCAGATCCCGGACAGTCTCGGGCGTCGCCTTCGCCTCGCTGACGAGGCGGATGTCAAAGGGAATGCCCTTGAGGGCCGCCTCTGAACGCAAGCCCTCGACAATACCCTCGTAGAAAATGCTCAACACTCCGGTGATGCCATTGCTCGCGATTAGCGCCAAGGTTCCGGGCGTCGTTTTCGGGCCGGCCTTCAGGGGATAGCCGAGGTCGCTCGCAACCTTGAGAATCTGTCGGCGGACGTCTTCGCTGATGCCGGGTTCGTTCGCGAGAACGCGCGAGACGGTGGAAACCGAAACTCCGGCGCGGGCGGCGATGTCGGATTGGCGGAATGGTTTTGCGGGCGTGTCACTCATATCGCAAATATTACGCAAATTATGCAAATTTGCAAGACGGAAAACAATTTCTTGCACGACTTTGATTTTTGCATAATGCTGTTGCGGAACTTTGGTCCGCCGGACGCTGGAGGAGAGCGCGAGGCAGATAACGAGAGGAGGACTCGCATGCTGATCAATCGACGCACATTCATGCTCGGCGCAGCCGGCGCGACTGCTGGCATTGCGCTTGGCCCCGGCGGCCTCCGGCCGACCTTTGCGGCAGAAGACGTCAATCTGCGCGCCATGTGGTGGGGCTCCAATGATCGCTCGAAGCGGACATTGAGCGTTGCCAAGCTCTTCCAGGAGAAGAACCCCGGCATCACCGTTGTCGGCGAGAGCCTGAGTGGCGACGGTTACTGGACAAAGCTCGCGACACAGATGGCCGGTCGCTCCATCGCCGACATTTTCCAGCTCGAGCCCAACACGATTTCGGACTACTCGAAGCGCGGCGCCTGCCTCGCCCTCGATCCGTTCCTCGCTTCGGTGCTGGACGTGAAAGGCTTTGGCGAGGATGTGCTGAAGCTGACCACCGTGGACGGCAAGCTTTGGGGTATTGGCCTCGGCCTCAACTCCTTTGCACTGTTTTACGATGCCGACGCCTTCGCAAAGGCAGGCATCGCCCCTCCCGGGCTTGACACCACCTGGTCGGAATACGCCGACATCGCTGTCGAGATGGCGAAGGCCACCGGCAAGGGCGGCGGGCCGTATGCTGCTCGTTACACCTATGTCTTCGACGCCTGGCTCAGGCAACGCGGCAGCAGCCTTTTCAACGAAAGCGGATTGGGCTTCGGCGTCGAAGAGGCGAAGGACTGGTATGCCTACTGGGAGGATCTGCGCAAGCGGGGCGGCACTGTGGGAGCCGACATCCAGACCCTTGACCAGAATACCATCGACACCAACTGCCTGGCGCTCGGCTATTCGGCGATCGGCATGGCCTATTCGAACCAGATGATCGGCTACCAGCTCATCATGAAGAGCAAGCTTGGCATCGGCATGCTGCCGCGGGGCGAGAAGGGCGGCCCTTCCGGCCACTACTATCGTCCCGCTCTGATCTGGAGCGTCGGCGCCACCACGGAGCATGGCGAAGAAGCCGCCAGGTTCATCAGCTTCTTCGTCAATGACGTCGAAGCCGGCAAGATCCTCGGGGTCGAACGCGGCGTGCCGATGTCACCGAAAGTTCGCGAAGCGATACTGCCACAGCTTAACCCGACGGAAGCCGAAACGGTCAAATATATCAACGCGCTGAAGAACCAGGTCGGCAGCTATCCACCCCCTGCACCGCTCGGAGCGACGGAGTTCGACCATCGGGTATTTCGCCCGATTGCCGACGAGCTCGCCTTCGACCGCATATCGATCGCGGATGCTGCGACACGTCTCGTCGAGGAGGGGAAAGCGACCGTCCGCGCCGGCTGAGCGCATGCTTATTGGATCGTTGCGCTCAGCGCCGGGGTCCACCTGCGAGTTGGTTGCCGTGGTACCCCCCTCTGCCCTGCCGGGCAGAGGGGGGTGTTTACGCAGTCCGATCTGCCTCTAATCGCCGGCACGCCTTGACCGTCGCGAGGCGACCGCCCTGGTACATGCCGCGATCCGCGGGTCCGGGCTCGTGTCGCTCGATTGCCTCGCGGAAACGCTCGCTGCTGTCCACCGGTTGCCAGCCGAGGAAATCGGCGTGCGCGTTCGACCACCAGGCATCCCGGTTCGCCGAGGCGCCGTAGAGCACCAGGTAGCCGATGGTCTGGAGCCTCGAGCAGCCTGCGCACCAGCGACAGGAAATCGCGCGGGCTCAGCCAGGTGGAAAGCATGCGCCGGTTCTTCGGCTCCGGGAAGCAACTGCCTATTCTGAGACAAGCCGTCTCCAGGCCGAATTTGTCGAAGTAAAGCCGGGCAAGATCCTCGCCGAAGCACTTGCTGACGCCGTACAGGCTGTCCGGCCGACGGGGAGCCATGTGGTCAAGCGTCTCGCCGATGCGGTGGAATCCGGTCACATGATTGGTGCTTGCGAAGATGATGCGGCTGACGCCCGCCTTTCGTGCCCCCTCGTACAGATTGTAGGTGCCGAGGATGTTGGCCTGAGGCAGCCCGTCGAAATCGGCTTCGACGGGGATCGCGCCAAGGTGCAGGATCGCATCGCAGCCACGCGCAAGTTCCTCGACGGCCTGCCGGTCGGCGAGGTCGCACCGGACCACTTCCTCGCCATCGTCGGCCGGGCCAAGATCGGCGATATCCGATAGCCGCAGAACCTTCGCACTGCCTTTCAAGCCGTGCCGGACATGGCGGCCGAGCGCACCGCCGGCTCCCGTCACCAACAGTCGCGTCGTCATCCGGTTCACCTGTCCTCAATGGATTTCCGGTTCGGGCAGCTTATGGGGAGATTGCAGGAAGGTGAAGTCGCAGCCTTCGGGGGCCTGCTGGATGTGCTCCGCATGCATCTTCAGAAAGCCTCTCGAATAGTCGCGCTCCGGCGGTCGCCATTCGGAAAGCCGGCGCTCGATTTCCGCCGAGGCGACCTCCAGCGTGAGCGTCCGACAGGCGACGTCGAGGGCGATGATGTCGCCATCGCGGACGGCCGCCAGCGGCCCGCCGACGTAAGCTTCAGGCGCGACGTGCAGGATGCAGGCGCCGTAGCTGGTACCGCTCATGCGAGCGTCCGAGATGCGCACCATATCGCGCACGCCCTGTTTCAGAAGCTTCTTCGGGATGGGCAGCATTCCCCATTCCGGCATGCCCGGCCCGCCGACGGGACCGGCGTTGCGCAGGATCAGTACCGTGTCGGCGGTGACGTCGAGATCCTCGTCGTTCACCGCCTCCATCATTGTCTCGTAGTCGTCGAAGACGAGCGCCGGTCCGCGATGCTTGAGAAGGGCGGGGTCGGCCGCCGCCGGTTTCATGACGCAGCCCTGGGGCGCGAGGTTCCCTTTCAGGATCGCCGTGCCGCCGCGCGCGGCAACAGGGTTATCGAGCGGCCGGATCACGTCCGGCAGATGGATCTCGACCTCGCGGATCGCTTCACCGATGCTGCCGACGACATTGCGCTCTTCGAGATGCAGCAAGGGCTTGAGCTGCTTCCACAGCGCCGGCAGCCCGCCGGCATAATAGAAGTCCTCCATCAGGAATTCGCCGGTCGGGCGGATATTGCAGAGGACCGGGACCTTTTCCGACATGCGATCGAAATCATCCAAGGTCAGGTCGACGCCGCATCGCCGCGCCATGGCAATCAGGTGGATCATCGCATTGGTCGAGCCGGCCATCGCCATATGCACAGTCAATGCGTTTTCAAACGCCTTGACCGTCAGGATGTCCGAAGGCTTCAGATCCTCGAAGACCATCCCGACAATGCGCGCGCCGGAAAGCGCCGCAATCCGCGAATGGCCGGCATCGGCGGCCGGGATGCCCGAGGCGCCGGGCAGTGAGAGACCAAGCGTGTCGGCAAGCGCCGTCATCGTCGAGGCGGTGCCCATGGTCATGCAGGTGCCGAAGGAACGGGCGATGCCACGCTCCATCACGCCCCATTCGTGCTCGGTGATGCGCCCGGCCTCCTTTTCCGCCCAGTATTTCCAGACATCGGAGCCCGAACCGAGAGCCTGGCCGCGATAGTTGCCGCGCAGCATCGGCCCAGCCGGCACGAAGATCGTTGGAAGGTCGACCTGGATCGCGCCCATGATCGTCGCCGGCGTGGTCTTGTCGCAGCCGGCGAGCAGCACGACACCGTCGACCGGGTGCGACCGGATGAGTTCCTCCACCTCCATCGCGAGGAAGTTGCGGTAGAGCATGGTCGTCGGCTTCACGTAGGTTTCCGCGAGCGACATCGCCGGCAGCTCGATCGGGAAGCCGCCCGCCTGCCACACGCCGCGTTTCACCTCCTCGGCCCGGGTGCGCAGATGCGCGTGGCACGGATTGATGTCGCTCCAGGTGTTGATAATTGCGATGACGGGCTTGCCGGCGATTTCCGCATTGTCATAGCCCATCTGGTAAAGCCGGGACCTGTGGCCGAAGGAGCGCAGGTCCCTGACGCCGAACCAGCGAAAGCTTCGAAATTCTTCCGGTTTCTTGCGTCCGGTCATCGGTCACCTCCTTTGCATTCCCGGGCAGGTCGGCTAGATTGCACCTGTTCAGAAAAATGACAGGTGAAGGCGAACCCTTGGACGACGTGATGTTGAAACTGAAACCGGCGCGGCGGGAGCGGCTCGCCGATGTTCTCTACGGCCAGATCCTCGAGCAGATCGCGAGCGGCCAGATGGCCGAGGGGGCGAAATTGCCGTCGGAAGCCCGGATCTGCCGCGACTTCCAGGTTTCCAGGCCGGTCGTTCGCGAGGCGCTGATGCGGCTGCAGGCGGATGGCCTGGTGGTTTCGCGGCAGGGCATCGGCACCTTCGTCAAGTCGCGCCCTTCCAACAAGCTGACCGATTTTGCAGCCTCGGCTGAGATCGCCAGCTATCTCAGGGCCTTCGAGCCGCGGCTGGCACTCGAAACCGAGTGTGCGGGACTGGCCGCGATGCGCCGGACCAAGGCCCAACTCAACCAGATCGGTGAGGCGCTCGCGGCGCTCGAGGGCGCTTTCGCCCGCGGCGAGACGGGCTGGGAGGAGGATTTCGCCTTCCATCTTGCCGTTGCCGCGGCAGCGGGCAATGAGCTTTTCCCGCGCCTCCTGGAAGAGCTTGGCGATATTCTGCGCGGCTCGATGCGCATGGCGCTCAGCCTGACACGGCAAGGCTCGGAGGACCGGCGGCGCCGCGTTCTCGAAGAGCACCGCAAGATATTCACGGCGATTTCCGGCCAGAACCGCGAGCTCGCGCGGCTCTACATGCGCTACCACCTGACGGAATCCAGGGCCCGCATCACCGGATCCCACGGGGATCTCTAGGGCGATACGCCGTCTGATCAAGTCGTTACTGCGGTCGGCGGGGGGTATCGACACCAATGTCTTTGCTTTTCGCCACTGCAGCCTGTTCGGATCCCGCTCCAGGGACAGTTGCCGAAGAGCGCGGCGCCTTACTTGCGCCGTCTCCGGTACCATGTCAGGCGCTCGCCGAAAGTGGCCGGGCCCCGCGGGCCGCGGCTTCGCTCTTCGCCTTGAGCGCGCGCGCTGCCGCGGCGATGGCATCGAGCCGTTCGGCGCCGTCTAGATTCGACAGGAATTCCCCGATCGGACCGGTATCGCAGATACCGGCGAGTCTCACCGCTTCGTGCAGGACGCGGATCGGCGAATGGGCGTCGCGCAGATCCTCAAGCGGAAGGAAGCTTTCGCGAAGCGTCCTTGCGGCAGCGAACTCACCGGATTGGCACGCCTTCAGGATCGCGGTCGAGAGGTGCGGAGCGATGCATACCGACCCGGAGGTGAAGGCGGTGAGCCCCATTTCGACGTGATCGATCGCCGGACGCTCGCCGATACCGCTGACGATCCGCTCGCCCGAGCCGACGGCATCGAGGATGGCGGAAAGATAGGCATCGTTTTTGGGTTCGGGCCGCACGACGGCGTACTTCAAGGCAGCGATCGCGCCATCGCGGAAGAGACGCGCGACATCGCCGGCATTAAGGAAACCGTCATTCTTGACATAGGCGATCAACGGCCGGCCGGCGGCATCCGCCAGCTTGGCGAATCCCGAGACCAGGCCCGCCGAAGTCGTCGGGAAGGTGAGGGGGAGCACCATGGCGGTCGGAAAATTTCGCCCCCGCAGGATCGTCGCCTGGTCCATCGCCTTGCCGAAGTCGGCGCCAATCGAGGGGATCATCCAGCCGTCCGGCGGGGCAATGTCCTCGAGCATATCGAGAAGGCTGCCGAATCCCGTCACGCCGAAATTGTAGAGATTGGCGTTGCCGCCATAGAGATAGGTGGTTACCCCGCCCGAGAGCAGCCAATCGACTTGTCTGCGATTTTCCGTCGTGCTCGGCTCGCCATTCGCCTGACGGGCCAGCGGCGGCACGGAAAGGACCGAAGACCTGAGGGCACCGACATCAACGGGGGTTGTTTTCATGGAAATCTCCTTGCCAGGTTTCCTGTATTTTTAATTTACAAGTTGAGCAAGGGCAATAGCAATGTTAGAGAAAACATCAGCTGATAATGCTCGAAAAACTGTGGCCGCGAGAGACGCCCGTTCCCTCGCAAATCCGACAACCTGTCAGACGATGGTTCCAGACATGTCTTTCGACTTGACATTTGACTGCGAGCTGGATTTGCGCTGCACGGTGGCTGAGAGCCCGGTCTACGACGACCGTCGAAACTGCCTGTTTTTCGTCGATATCGGCAAGGGCGCCCTCCATCGTGCAGATCTTACCGGGGCGGGCCACATCGCATGGACCTTCGACCACGGGGCCTGCTGCGTCGGGCTTGCCCACTCCGGAAGGCTCGTGCTCGCGCAACGGGATCGCGTGGTTCTGTTCGACCCCGAAAGCGGCGCTATCGTCAGGCAGATCGCCTCGATCGAAGCGGAAAGGCCGGACACACGCCTGAACGACGGCAAGGTTGGGCCCGACGGAGCGTTCTGGGTGGAGACGATGCATGAGGCGGCCAAACGGCAGCCGGTCGCTTCGCTATACCGCGTTATACCGGACGGCACGGTGGAGCGTAGGGTCGGCGAGATCATCTGTTCCAATGGTCTCGCCTGGAGCGCCGACGGCTCGGTTCTCTTTCATTCGGATTCGCGCGGGCCCTGGATCGACCGTTGGCAATTCGACCCCGCGACGGGTGCGATTTCCGAACGGCGCAGGCTCGCCGTTCTCGACGAGGCAAGCGGCCGTCCAGATGGAGCGGCAACCGACGTCGCGGGCAATTACTGGAGCGCCGGCGTTTCGGCCGGCGTCAACTGCTTCTCAAGCGAAGGCGAGTTGATCAGGACGCATCGCTTCCCGGTGCCGGCACCTACGATGCCCTGCTTCGCCGGACCGGATCGCAAGACGCTGCTCGTCACGTCCCTGCGTCACGCCGATTCGTCTGAGGACAGTCGGGCCGGCGGCATTTTCGCTGCCCGAAGCCCGGTCGCGGGCGTCGCCGTGCACCGCTTCGATGACCGCCGGCTTTGAGGTCTCTTTGGCCGCAAGTTCAGGGAACGATGCCGCGGCAGGCCCAGGCAACGTTCGCAAACGACCTCGGACCATCCGGCCGGCCGGCCTCGTAGGCGTCGCGCAGGGCGGCATCGGTGCGTGCCCGTTCTGTGGGCCCGAGCGCCGCTACATATTTACCGAGCGGTCCTTCGCCTGCGGCAATCGGCGCCCAGTAGTCGTCGAAGTTCTGGTAGTCCATGCGGATCATGAGCTGGGTTTCCGAAACGTCGACGAGACCCTGCTCCACAAAAGTCCTTTTCATTTCGCCCGGCTGCATCATCGGCTGAAAGCAATAGCGCGCGCGGAGCTGGCGACCGCCTTCGCCGAGTGCCGCCACCGTGTCGACCATCATCCGCATGCCGGGCATGCCGCCGAGATGGTCCCACACAGCCGCCGCGACAACGCCGCCCGGCCGCACGACGCGGCGCATCTCGGCGACCGCCTTGTCGGCGTCGGGCACGAAATGGAGCACGAGCAGCGCCAGGGCGCGGTCGAAGGTCCCATCTGCGAAGGGCAGGGCGCAGGCATCCGCCTCCTGGATCTTTATGCGCGGATCGGTGTTGCGCCGGCTCGCCTCCGCGACGAAGACCGGCGAATAGTCGATCGCTGCGATCTGTGCGAGATCCGCGGTCCTTGCGAGCGCAAAAGTGAGGCTGCCGGTGCCGCAGCCGACGTCGACAATCTTTTCGCCGTCGGCAAGCCCGGAGAACTCGATAAATAGCGGCGCAAGTCGCTGACTCCAGCGTCCCATAAGCTGTTCGTAGCCGGCCGCGTCATGGACATTGAAGCTGGAGGTCATCGAAGTCTCCATAGGTTGCGCGCATGGTAGACCTCGACCTGCCGTTTGCCAAGCGCGAGCAGACAGCGTCAATGCAGCAGTTCGCGTCCGATTCGCGACTTGCCTAGTGCAAGTGTTTCAGCTTGTCGGGGTTCCGCACGACATAGATCGCGGTAACCTTTCCGTCTTCGATATCGAGTGCAGTCGTCTGAAGTTCGCCATCGCCTTCCAGCGTGACGAAACCGGGCAGTCCGTTGATGAAGCCGGCATGCACGAGTTTCGAGCCGTGCTTCTGAAACAGGACCGCCAAACTCTGGTGAACCTTCATCACGGCATCGAATCCGAAGATCGCCTTCATCGCTGCCGGACGCTTGCCGCCGCCGTCGGCATGGACGCTGACGTCGGCCGCCAGCATCGCACCGAGCGCCTTCATGTCGCCGCTGCGCGAGGCCGTGAAGAAGGCTTCAGCGATCTCGAGGCTTTTCTGTTTCTCGATCTGGAAGCGAGGCCGCGCCTCGCGGACATGGGTGCGCGCGCGGCTGGCGAGCTGGCGACAGGCAGCCGGGTCGCGCTGGATGGTCGCCGCGACTTCCTCGAATCCCAGCCCAAAAACGTCATGCAGCAGGAAGGCCGCCCGCTCGAGTGGAGATAGGCGTTCCAGGGCAAGCATCAGGGGCAGAGTGACGTCTTCCTCCTGCTCCTCTTCCACGACCGGGTCGGGAAGCCAGGGACCGATATAGGTCTCGCGCTGGCGTCTTGCCGACTTGAGCTGATCAAGGCAGAGCCGCGTCACCGTACGGCGCAAGAACGCCTCGGGCTCGCGCACCGCCGAGCGATCGGCCCCCATCCAGCGGATGAAGGCCTCCTGCACCATATCTTCCGCGTCGGCGACGGAGCCGAGCATGCGATAGGCGACGCGCATGAGCCTCGGACGCAGCGGATCGAATTCCGCCGCTGCGTCCTCGTGACGGGTGTCCGTCATCAGGCGGCCGCCTCGGCGGCGACCTTGGCCGCGGCCGGATCGGCCCATAAGCTGAAGCCAACCGCAAGGCGGTTCCACCCGTTGATGACATTGATCATGAGCGTGAGCTTCACCTGCTCCTCCTCGGTGAACTGAGCCTTCAGGGCGTCATAGGCGCTTTCGTACGTATGACCCTCTGACAACCGCGTCAGTGCTTCGGTCCAGCCTAGCGCGGCGCGCTCGCGATCGGAATAGCAGGGGGCTTCACGCCAGGCCGACAGCAGGTAGATACGCTGCTCCGTCTCGCCTTTTGCCCGCGCTTCCACCGTATGCATGTTGATGCAGTTGGCGCAGCCGTTGATCTGCGAGGCGCGGATCTTCACCAGTTCGATGAGGCTCGGCTCCAGGCTGGCGGTGACGGCAACCGTCGTGCCCATCCAGTTCTTCATCAGCGACGGCGCAGCGGCGAACGGGTCGAGTTTGGGAGTCATGGTTCAGTTTCCTTCTGTTGGTTCCGACACCATGACGAGACAGGATCTGCGAGTGTGACATGAGGACAGAAATTTCTTATCGGTGCGTGCTTTTCCGCAGGCAGGCGGACTTCGGCCGACGCGCTTGAGTACCCCTGTGGAATCACTGCCGGAGTAGTTACTGACCCCGTTTTCGCTGTTAAGGGACGACTTCGGAAGCTGCCGACATCAACTCTTCGGGATTGAGCGCCCGGCACACATTCTGGCCTTCGTCTTCAACTTCCGTAAAGCTCCAGCGCACGACACCTTCTCGATCGAGCAGGAAATGACCGACGAGCTGCATGTGCCCGGGAATCCTCACCTCCTGATCGGCGTCTGTAATTTCGTACCCATCCCTCGTGTTAAGAAGGTCGCCTGCTGCGTCCGGATTCATCGGTTCAGGCAACTCCCCGGGCCGATCGACCCGCATTGTCGTGACCACATCCATTCCGACCTTGTATGGCCAGTCGGTCTCATTTTCCGTGAACTCGAGGAGAGGTAAGCCGAAGGCGCGGTGTGAAGCTCGCTCCGGATCGGATGCAGCAAGAAGGCCGGGTATCGGATGATAACGGAAATAGAGTCGCGCGCGTTCGACCGGGGTGTTTACCACCGCTAGAGAGTTCACGCCTTTCTCACGCAGTGCCGGGTTGAGCTGTGCCATCGCCGCGACATGGCGCCGGCAGAATGGACAGAGCAGGCCTCGAAACAAGCCGATCAACAACGGGCTGCGGCCGCGAAAATCATCAAGTGCGATTTTTCCCTCGCGCGAGATGGCATCCAGCACGATGTTTGGCGCCCGGTCGCCCGGTTGCAACGGATGGTCGGTATAGGGCGCAGACATAGGCAACCTCCTTCCCCGGGGCAGTCGAGAAAAGGCAGCACTGCAAGTGCTTCGAGGTCGAGCTGGCGTCCCAGGGCGAAATGGCGTTCGGCCTTACAGCCAGGGTATGCCGCCATAGCATGGCCCCACATTGGCCCATGAGCAAGCGGTAAACAGCGGAGCGACCCCTTCCGCCGTTTCGTCCCACGGCGCGAGCCGGTGCCGCGCTTACATCGCCTTGCCGTCGGCGCCGAAGACGTGACAGCGCGAAGGATCGAAGTGGACGGCGAGATTGGTGCCGCGCTCCACCTTCTGCTGGCCCTCGAGCGCGACCGTGACGTGCTGACTGTCAGGGGTGATGCCGTAGAGCATGGTTTCGCCGCCGAGGTTTTCAACCAGCTCGACATTGATCGGGGCGAGCGCGATGCCATCGTCGTGCGCGGAAAGATGTTCCGGCCGGATGCCGAAGGTTACGTCCTGTCCCGGCGCTGCGCCATCCAAGACACACGGCAGGCGGATCGTGCCGCCGCAAACCTGGATCGCGGTTTCCGCTTCGCCGACGGCAGCGATGCGCGCCTTGAGGAAGTTCATTTTCGGGCTGCCGATGAATCCGGCGACGAAGCGGTTGACGGGGTTGTTGTAGAGATCGAGCGGTGCGCCCACCTGCTCGATCCGTCCGGAGTTCAGGACGACGATCTTGTCGGCCATGGTCATGGCCTCCACCTGATCGTGGGTCACGTAGATCATCGTGTTGCCGAGATCACGATGAAGCCGCGAGATTTCGACGCGCATCTGCACGCGGAGTTCCGCATCGAGGTTGGAAAGCGGTTCGTCGAAGAGGAAGATGCGCGGTTCGCGCACGATCGCCCGGCCGATCGCGACGCGCTGGCGCTGGCCGCCGGAGAGCGCCTTCGGCTTGCGGTCGAGCAGCTTCTCGATCTGCAGGATCTCGGCGGCACGACGCACTTTCGGCTCGATCTCCGTTTTTCTGTAGCCTGCCGTCTCGAGGCCGAAGGCGAGATTCTTGTAGACCGACATATGCGGATAGAGCGCATAGGACTGGAACACCATGGCGATACCGCGCTTGGCCGGCGCCACCTCGTTCATCCGGTCGTTGTCGAGCATCAGCGTGCCGCCGGTAATCTCCTCCAGACCGGCGATCATGCGCAGCAGGGTCGACTTGCCGCAACCGGACGGGCCGACGAAGACGGCAAACTCGCCGGGATCGATGGTCAGGTCGATGCCGTGGATCACATCGAGCGCGCCATAGCGCTTCTCGACTTTCTGAAGAACGACGCTGGTTGCCATTTCGAATTCCTCCCTGCGGCCTTTGCCGTTACCGCGTGTTCGCGCGCCAATTGGCATATTTCGGACTCTCCGGTCCGATCGGAAGCGTTATCTCGCGACCTGTGTCGGCGGACTGATAGATCGCCGTCACCAGTTCCAATGCCTGCCGTGCATCCCTGGTGGTGACGGGGAGCGGTCCGTCGCCGCTGAGAAAGGCGTGGAAATGGGCCATTTGCGTGGTGAAACGCGGCGAGACGGGACGCCAGTCGCCGATCACTTCGTCGATCTCAGCCTGCACGATCTCGTTGGCAGCAATGATCTTCCAGGGATCCTTTCCGGGAGCATAGGGCTCGTGGCTGCTTTCGAAGGTGACATTCTCGAAGTGCAGGCGAAGACGGCTGATCTGCTCCTGCGAGCCGAGCGTGCAGGAGAGCGAAACGAAGGCGCCGTTCTCCATGAGCAGGCTTGCCGAGGCGCAGTCCTCGACCTCGATATCGTTGACGCGCGTTGCGACGCGCCCGAACACTCGTGCGACAGGGCCGAGGAGGTGAAGCATCATGTCGTGCAGGTGCAGGGCGTGGGTCACAAGCACGCCGCCAAGCTCCGTCTCCCATTTCCCGCGCCAGGGAACGGAGTAATATTCCGGCGTGCGCAGCCAGAATGTTTCGACCGAGCCCACATAGGGTTTGCCGGCAATGCCGGCCTCGATGATGCGCTTCGCCTTCTCGATGCCGTCGCCGTAGCGATACTGGAAGATCGGCATCAGCACGCCCTTGGCCTCTTTCTCCGCCTCCATGATCCGGTCGACGCCCTTGAGCGAACCGGTGAGTGGCTTCTCACAGATCACGTGCTTGCCGGACGCCAGCGCGTCGAGCACCTGTTCGAGGTGAATCCCGGGCGGGGTGCAGATATCGATGATATCGATGCTGTCGTCGGCAAGCAGTTCCTTGAACGAGGTCGTGCGCTTCTCGATGCCGAACTCGTTGCCGACTTCGTTCAGCCGTTCCACGTTGAGGTCGCAGAGCGCGGTCACCCGGAACTTGTCCGGATGCGGCAGATAGCCTTCGATAATGTGCGACCGCCCGATCCCGCAGCCGATGATGGCAACTGTCTTTACGCTCATATCAGTTCTTTTCCTTACGTTCGGCGATCGCTTGCGCTGAAAGGGCAAGCTCCATGGCCTTGAAGCAGCGTTCCTGCGGCATGGCGGTTTCGGTTCTGTCGCGAATGTCGGCGAGGAGCTGACGGCCGAAGGGAAGGTCGACGTCCGAGCAATCGATGTGTTCGACGCCGCCGCGATCGGCAAGAAACAGGTGGTTGCCTCCTGCGCGCCCGGCGAGATCGACCGTCTTGCGCACCTCGATCGTGCCGGTCGTGCCGACGATGAAAAGTCGGCCGTCGCCCCAGGTCGGCATACCGTCCGGGGTGAGCCAGTTGACATGGATCATTCCGGTGGCCCGGCCCGTCGAAAGATGGATGTTGCCCGTGTCCTGCAGTTCCGGGCTCTCGGGAACGCTCCGGTTGTCGACGCTCGCCGAGAGAATGGTGGCATCGGCGGCGCCGGCGAAGAAGAGGAACTGCTCGCACTGGTGCGACGCGATGTCGGTCAAGATGCCGCCGTAATCCGAGCGGCGGAAGAACCAGCCGGGGCGGCTTTCCTTGCGCAGCTGATGCGGCCCGAGGCCGACCATGTGCACGACCTCGCCGATGGCACCGGCGGCGACCAGTTCGCCGGCTTTCACCGTCGCCGGGCTCTCGAAATGCTCGGAATAGAGGATCGAGAAGATGCGCCCCGTTTCGGCCTGGACCCGGCGCACCCTGGCGAGCTGGTCGAGGCTCGTCATCCCCGGCTTGTCAACGAGCACGTCCTTGCCGTGGCGCATGGCGCGGATCGCCACCTCCGCCCGCTCGGCAGAGACCGCAGCCGAGGTGACAAGGCCGATGCTCTCGTCCTCGAGGATCCGGTCGAGTGTCGCGATACGCGGCACATCCTTGTACGTGGCCGAGAACTCCGCGGCCAATGCGTCGTCCGGTTCGTGGAAGCCGACGAGGCGGGCGCCGGCTCTCAAAAGGCAATTGACCTGGCCGTAGATATGGTTGTGGTTGAGCCCGACCGCGGCAAAACGCAATTCGTCCATGGGTAATCTCCAGCTCCCGCGATCAGCGCTTCATGCCGGTGGTGGCGATGCCTTCGATCAGAAGGCGTTGGAAGAACAGGAAGAAGAAGAACACCGGCACGAGCGACAGCGTCGACATGGCAAACAGTCCACCCCAGTCGGAGGTGCTGCTTGAGTCGACGAAGGTCCGGAGGCCCAGCTGGATCGTGTAGGTGTTCATGTCGTTGAGGTAGATCAGCGGTCCGAAGAAATCGTCCCAGGTCCAGATGAAGGAGAAGATCGCGGCGGTTGCCAGCACCGGCAGGGAGAGCGGCAGCATGATCTTCCAGTAGATGCGCCAGGGGCCGCAGCCGTCCATCATCGCAGCCTCGTCGAGTTCGCGCGGGATGCCGCGGAAGAATTGGACCATCAGGAAGATGAAGAAGGCGTCGCTCGCCAGGAATTTCGGCACCACGAGCGGCAGGAAGGTATTCACCCAGCCGAGATTGAGGAAGAGCACATATTGGGGGATGAGCGTCACGTGATAGGGGATCATCAGCGTCCCCAGCATGATCGCGAACCAGAAATTGCGCCCGGCGAAGCGAAGGCGCGCGAAGGCGTAGGCCGCGAGCGAACAGGCGACGACATTGCCGATCACCGTCAGCACGGACACGACGAGTGAATTCCAGAAGAAACGGCCGAAGCTGACGTCGAGGCCGAACCAGCCGCGCAAATAGGAAGCGAAGTCGATCGACGACGGCCAGAGCGAGGTCGAGGCGAAGATCTCGTCCTCCGGCCTTACCGATGCGGAAATCATCCACAAGAGCGGATAGAGCATCGCGATCGACGCGGCGACCAGGCCGCCGTGGACGAGAACCGATCCCAAGGGGCCGCGGCGGCCGAGCGGTACCGATGGTGGGGCGGTTACGGAGCTCATGGTCGCATCAGTCATCGTAGTGCACCCAGTAGCGAGAGGTGAGGAACGAAAAGGCAGTGAAGAGCGCGATGATCAGCACCAGGATCCAGGCGAGCGCCGAGGCATAGCCCATGCGGAAATTGCCGAAGGCTTCCTGATAGAGATAGAGCGTATAGAAGAGCGTCGAGTTGATCGGTCCGCCGGTGCCGCCGGAAATGATGAAGGCCGGGGTGAAGGCCTTGAAGGCATCGATCGTCTGCACCACCGCATTAAAGAAGATGACCGGGGTCAAAAGCGGCAGCGTGATCTTGTAGAACTGCCGGAACTTCGATGCGCCGTCGAGGCTCGCAGCCTCATACATGTCGGTCGGAATCTGGCGAAGGCCGGCAAGGAAGATGATCATCGGCGAGCCGAACTGCCAGACGCTCAGCACGACGAGGGTCCAGATCGAATAATTCGGATGCGAGATCCAGCTCGGGCCCTCGATGCCGAATTGGGCAAGCAGGCTGTTGATGAGGCCGTCGCCGGCAAAGAGCTGGCGCCAGAGCACGGCGATGGCGACGCTGCCGCCGAGCAGCGACGGCAAATAGAAGATCGCGCGATAGACGGTCAGTCCCCGGACGCCGCGATTGAGAAGGATGGCGACGAGCAGCGCGAAGGCGAGCTTGAAGGGAACCGAAAGCACGACATAGAGGAAAGTCACATGGATCGCGGCAGCGAATTTCGGATCGGCGGTCGCGATGCGCACGTAGTTGGCGGTCCCGACCCATTCCGGCGCGCGGATCAGGTCGAAACTGGTGAAGGAGAGATAGAGCGAAGCGACCGCAGGCCCGAGCGTCAGGCCGAAGAAGCCGATGAGCCACGGCAACAGGAACATGTAGCCGGCTCCGTGCTTCGCCCAGATGGAGGCCCATCGGCCCTGTGCGGCGGGGCGCCCGTTGGCGCCCGCACCGACGACGACAGCGGTATCCTGCACGGCCGCCATCCCCTTAGCCTCGCGACAGGATCTGTGTGACCTCGTCTACCAGCGTCTCGCCGCCCTGTTTGGCGTCGAGCTGGCCGAAGGCTACCTGCTCGGCGACCCTGCGCAGGGCCAGCTCCGCCTCGCCGGCGCCGGACGGCGGCGGTGGCGGCAGTTCGCCGGCGAGCGCGCCGAGCCCGGAGACATATTCGAGCGCTGCCCGCCCGAGGTCATCGAGCGATGGTGCGAGCGCGTCGCGCACGGACGCCGATTCCGGCACACCCCGTTCGACGCCGAGGACCTTGGCCGCGTCCGGATCCTTGACGAAGAAGTTGACATATTTCGCGCCGAGTTCCGGATCGCTGCTCTTGGCCGACACCGAGAAGAACATCGATGGCTTGCGGTAATGGCCGCCCTTGGCATCCTTGCCGATCAGCGCATGGCTCCTCAGCACGATCTTGTCTTTGTTGATCGCCTGATAGCCGACGAGCTGGTTGGAATGGGCATAGGACGTCGCCGCCTTTCCGAGCGACAAAGGACTCGTCTCGATATTGAACTGGTCGAGCGCCTGTATATCCGCCGGCACGCAGGCCTTGTCGTCGCGCATCTTCTGCCACATGGCAAACCATTCGGCCCCGTCATTCGCGTCATAGGCGATCTTGCCGTCCGCGGTGAAGAGGGCCTTGCCGCGCTGGCGCAGCCAGTTTTCGAGGAGCGGCTCCACGCCGCTGCCGTCCGAAAGGCCGTAATAGCCCTTGCGCGTGCCGGCCTTGGTGATCTCGATACCCATGCGAGCGAGCTCGTCCCAGGTGGTGGCTGGCGTCGGCAGGTCGACGCCGGCTTCCTCGAAGGCGACCGTGTTGACCATCATCGCCGTCGAATTGGCGCCGAGACTGATGCCGTAGAGCTTGCCGTCGACGCTGCCGCCCTTGATCTGCACCTGGTCGAAATCCTCGACCTTGAGCACCGAGCCGAGATAGCTGTCGAGCGGCGCAAGCGCGCCGCGCCGGGCATATTCGACGATGTAGCGGTAATCCATCTGGATGATGTCGGGCGCGTTGCCCCCTGCGACCTGGGTCGCAAGGCGCGGCCAGTAGTCGCTCCAGCCGAGGAATTCGCCGTTGATGGAAACCCCCGGATTGGCTGCCTTGAAAAGCTCGCTGACCTTGTTGGTGCGGTCGGCTCGCGTCTGCGATCCCCACCAGAGCAAGCGCAGCCGCGCCTCCTCGGAAAAGGCGCGCGGCGCGAAGGCCGCATATGAAAGAAGTGCTGCTCCTCCTGCAAGCACACTGCGTCTGCTGATGCGATGCGTCATTAGTTCCTCCTCCCTCGGGAGCGCCTCCACAACGCTCCGTGTCATCGTCGTCTTGTTGAGTCCTCTTGCATTAAATAACTAATTGGTTACAAACTAGGGGCAAGCAAAGATCGTGTCAAGCAGTTGTGTGAAATGCTGTCATCGTCTTGTAAATTATCTTTACGATTTCGCATCGAATGCCGCCGAAGGCAAGAGGTGCCGGAGGTGATGTGATGGAGAAGGGGCAGGCGGGCGCGAGAGGAAGGAATGGAAGCGGCGAGCGTGCCGAGCGCTCCGCGCAGCGCGATCCCGAGCGGACACGTGCCTCCATCCTCGCGGCCGCCACCAGGGAGTTCGCGGAGAACGGCATGGGCGGCGCGCGCGTCGATGCCATCGCCGAACGCGCCGGCATCAACAAGCGCATGCTCTATCATTATTTCGGCGACAAGGAGCAGCTCTATCTCGCGGTCCTGGAAGAGGCCTATATCGGCATAAGAACGGCGGAAAAATCGATCAATCTCAGGGACTTGGAGCCGGAGCAGGGCATCGCAGAGCTGGCGATGTTCACATGGAGATACTTCCTTGAGCATCCGGAGTTCCTGAGCTTGCTTGGCACCGAGAACCTTCATCGCGCCCGCTGGCTGCGTCAATCGACCCGGCTCAAGGAGCTGCATTCGCAACTCATGGGCAAGCTTTCCGACCTGCTCGAGCGAGGCAGGGCAAAGGGCCTCTTCCGGGAGGATGTCGACCCGTTGCACCTCTATCTGACGATGGCCGCACTCGGCTATTTCTACCTCTCGAACCAGTACACGCTCTCAACGATCTTCGGCCGTGATCTCGCGGAAAGAGACAATCTCGAGGGCTGGGAGCGCCACATCGTTCATGTGACTTTGGCTTCGATCAGGCGCTGAATCTTCGACATGTCGTTTTTTTTGTTGACAGGTACGCTTTTTGTCTGCCACAAAGTAACTGTTTAGTTACTGGCTTGGGAGGGCTGGTCCGCTCCCACGAGGCCCGGCAGGGAGGAGACCGCATGCCACGTTTGGGGATCATATTGCACGGCGTCACGGGCCGGATGGGCTACAACCAGCACCTGGTGCGCTCGATACTGGCCATTCGCGATCAGGGCGGGATCACGCTCAGGTCCGGCGAACGGCTGGAGATCGACCCGATCATCGTCGGCCGCAACCGCGATAAGATGGAGCAACTGGCGAAACGTCATAACATCGCTCGCTGGTCGACCGATCTCGATGCCGCGCTTGCCGATCCGAACGACCAGATCTTTTTCGATGCCGGTACGACGCTGATGCGCGCCGAGCTCATAGGCAGGGCGCTCGACGCCGGCAAGCATGTCTATTGTGAGAAGCCGATTTCCGACGATCTCAGGACGGCAGTGAAGCTGGCGCGAAAGGCGCGCGCTTCCGGCCTCAAGCACGGTGTCGTCCAGGACAAGCTGTTCCTGCCCGGGCTTCGCAAGCTGGCTCTCCTTAGGGACTCCGGCTTCTTCGGAAAGATCCTTTCGGTGCGTGGCGAATTCGGTTACTGGGTCTTTGAAGGCGATTGGGGTGTGCCTGCCCAGCGTCCCTCATGGAATTACCGCAAGGGCGACGGCGGCGGCATCATTCTCGATATGCTCTGCCACTGGCGCTACGTGCTGGACAACCTCTTCGGCGAAGTGCGCGCCGTCTCCTGCCTCGGCGCCACCCACATTCCAATCCGCGTCGACGAGCAGGGCCGGGCCTATGACTGCGATACGGACGATGCGGCCTATGCGACCTTCGAGCTCGACGGCGGCATCATTGCGCAGATCAATTCCTCCTGGACCGTGCGGGTGCGCCGCGACGATCTCGTGACCTTCCAGGTCGACGGCACGCACGGCTCGGCCGTTGCCGGGCTGACGAAATGCTGGACCCAACACCGCGTCAACACACCAAAGCCGGTCTGGAACCCGGATCAGCCGCAGACCATCGATTTCTACAAGACCTGGGACGAGGTGCCGGACACGCAGGTCTTCGACAACGGCTTCAAGGCGCAGTGGGAAATGTTCCTGCGCCATGTTGCCGACGACAGCCCCTGGCCCTACGGACTGGAGGCCGGCGCCAAGGGCGTGCAGCTTGCCGAGCTGGGGCTGAAATCCTGGGCCGAGCGCCGCTGGCTCGATGTCCCGGCATTGGAGTTCTGAGCCATGGTCAGCATCGATCTCCCCCGGGAAGGCCGGCTCGCCCGTTACGAACTGACGGGCCGGCCGGTCCCGCTCAAGCAGCGCGAGGCGGCAGCGTTTTCCAGAGTTGCCTTTGCGGCGGCGCACGTCGTCGCCGACCCGCTCGCGGACAATGATCCGTGGCTGACGCCGGCGATCGATTGGGAGCGCACGCTCGCCTTCCGCCACCGGCTCTGGGATCTGGGCCTTGGCGTCGCCGAAGCGATGGACACGGCGCAGCGCGGCATGGGCCTCGGTTGGCCGGAAGCGCGCGAGCTCATCCGCCGTGCGCTTGCCGAGGCGCGCGGGCGCTCCGGCGCGCTGATCGCCTGCGGTGCCGGCACAGATCACCTGGCGCCAGGCCCCGATGTCTCGATCGACGATATTCTCAAGGCCTATGAGAGCCAGATCGAAGCGATCGAAGCGGAAGGTGGGCGGATCATCCTGATGGCGAGCCGGGCGCTCGCGGCAGCGGCGAAAGGGCCGGAAGACTATATCCGCGTCTACGATCGCATCCTTTCGCAGGTGAAGGACCCGGTGATCATCCATTGGCTCGGCGAGATGTTCGACCCGGCACTCGAAGGCTATTGGGGCAACGGCGACCACATGGAGGCGATGAAGACCTCACTTGCGGTCATCGAGGCGCATGCCGAGAAGGTCGACGGGATCAAGATATCGCTCCTCTCTAAGGAAAAAGAAATCGCAATGCGGCGCCGGCTTCCGAAAGGCGTGCGCATGTATACCGGCGACGACTTCAACTATGCCGAACTCATCGCCGGCGATGAAAGAGGATACTCCGACGCGCTGCTCGGCATCTTCGATGCGATCGCGCCGGTGGCGTCGGCGGCGCTTGAGGCGCTCGGCGAGGGGCGGAACGGGGAGTTCTTTGAGCTGCTCGAGCCGACCGTGCCGCTGTCGCGCCACATCTTCAAGGCACCAACGCGCTTCTACAAGACCGGCGTCGTCTTTCTCGCCTATCTGAACGGCCTGCAGGATCATTTCGTGATGATCGGCGGACAACAGAGCGCGCGCTCGCTTGCCCATATCGCCGAACTCTTCCGTCTGGCGGACAGGGCCGGCGCCCTTGCCGATCCGGAACTGGCGGTCTCGCGCATGCGGCGTGTCCTTGCTGTCCACGGCATCGACTGAGGCCGCCATGACCGAGGCTCCCATCGTCAGGCTCATAGAGGCGGACATCTTCGAGCGGCAAGTTGGCTTCCGCTTTCCCTTCCGGTTCGGGGCGGCGCGCGTCGAGAGCGCGCCGCAGGCCTTCGTCCGGGTGAAGATCGCGGACGAAGGCGGCCAGGAGGCGACCGGTTGGTCGGCCGAGATGATGATGCCGAAATGGTTCGACAAGAATCCCGCCCTTTCGCCGGATGACAACATTGCGCAACTTCGCGCGTCGCTGCATCTGGCGATCGAAGGCTTGCGGGCGACGGGGGCGGCGACGCCCTTCGGGCTGCATGCCCGCGCTGAGGCCGATCATCACCGGGCGGCTGCGGGCCGAGGCCTCCCGCCGCTCGTGGCGTCTTACGGGCTGGCGCTCATCGATCGTGCCATCATCGATGCGCTGTGCCGAATGAAAGGCGTGAGCGCAGTCGACGCCGTCCGGCGCGACCTGCTCGGCATCACCGATGTCACTGCACCGGACCTTGCTGGCTTTGATTTCAAAGACTTTTTCTTACAACTGGAGCTTTCGCCGCGGCTTGCCGTACGCCATACGATCGGGCTCGCCGATGCGCTGACGGCCGCCGAGCTCGCGCCGGAGCAGCGGCTCGAGGACGGCCTGCCGCAGACGCTTGAAGAGGTGATTGCCGCCTACGGTCACCGTTATTTCAAGATCAAGGTTTCCGGACGCCCCACCGAAGTCCTCGAGCGCCTGATAGCCATCGCCGCAGTGCTCGATCGCATGGCTGACCGCTATCGCGCGACGCTCGATGGCAACGAACAGTTCGAAAGCGCCGATGCGGCGGCCGACCTTCTCGATTGCCTGCAGAAGGAGCCGCGCCTCGCGCGGCTGCGCCGGTCCATTCTCTTCTTCGAACAGCCGATCGCGCGTGCTGAGGCGCTGTCGAAATCGGTCGCGAGGCTCGCGCAGCGCATGGCGCTCGAAATCGACGAGTCCGACGGCGATATCGGCGCGTTTCCGCGCGCCCGCGAACTCGGCTATGCCGGCATCTCCTCGAAATCCTGCAAGGGTTTCTACCGGGCTCTGATCAACCGCGCACGCGTCGAGAAATGGAACCGCGAGGCGGGTGCTTCCCACTATTTCATGTCCGCCGAGGACCTGACGACACAATCGGGCCTGGCGCTCCAGCAGGACCTCGTTCTGGCGGCGCTTGTCGGCGCCGGCCATGTCGAACGCAACGGCCACCACTATGTTGACGGCATGGCGCAGGCCCCGGCGGGCGAGCAGGCGTCCTATCTGGCCGCGCATGGCGATCTTTACGACGGGGCATCCGGGCGGGCGCGGCTCGCCATCAAGGGGGGCGAGCTCACTTTTGAAACTGCCTTGAGAGCGATCGGCCTTGGCTCATCAGTCGAGCCGGACTGGACGTCGATGACGGCGAGCTAGTGCATCTCGCCCAATGCACAAAACGAATGTGGGAGGAGGACAACATGCAGGTCGAGGGGCTTTCCATCAATCTCGCGACGATCCGCGAGCAATGCGGCTTTGCGGAGGCCGTGGACCTCTGCCTGAAATACGGCATCACGGCGATCGCTCCCTGGCGGGATCAGGTGGCGGCGGTCGGGCTCGATGAGGCGGTCCGCATCGTCAAGTCCAACGGGCTGAAGCTCACCGGCCTCTGCCGTGGCGGTTTCTTCCCGGCGGCAGACGCAGCGGGCCGCGAGAAGGCCATCGACGACAACAGGCGCGCGATCGACGAGGCGGCGGCGCTCGGTGCCGATTGCCTGGTTCTGGTCGTCGGCGGTCTGCCGGGAGGCTCGAAGAATATCGATGCGGCCCGCCGGATGGTCGAGGACGGCATTGCCACGGTGCTGCGGCATGCGCGCGCTGCCAGCGTGCCGCTTGCGATCGAGCCCCTGCATCCGATGTATGCCGCCGACCGGGCCTGCGTGAACACGCTCGGCCAGGCGCTCGACATGTGCGAGGCGCTCGGCCCCGGCGTCGGCGTCGCGATCGACGTCTATCATGTCTGGTGGGACCCTGATCTCGCCAACCAGATCGCGCGGGCGGGTGAAAAGAAGGCGATCCTCGCCCATCACATCTGCGATTGGCTGGTCCCGACCAGGGACATGCTGACGGATCGCGGCATGATGGGCGATGGCGTCATCGATTTGAAGGGAATCCGGCGCCGGATCGAGGCAGCGGGCTTCTATGGGGCGCAGGAGGTCGAAATCTTCTCGGCCGAGAACTGGTGGAAGCGGCCGGCCGAGGAGGTGATCGCAACTTGCGTGGAGCGCTATCGAAGCTGCTGCTGAGATGGGTTGCTCGATCATGGTTCTTACAAGTTGTTGACAAGAGCGGGTGGGAAATACCTTGACGCTCGCGGATTTCAGCCACTAGCATGTATGTTGAGTTTACATGTTGTAATAGTCATTGCCGCCGGTCGCGCGGCTTCACTCCAGACAGGATTGCGTGAGGAAGATGGATAACAAACGTCGTTTTGCGCTGGTCGGAACCGGCAACCGCGGCACCACGATGTGGGGCAAGGATCTGCTCGCCGGTTGGCGCGGCCAGGTGGATCTCATCGCCATAGCCGACACGAATGCGCTCAGAGCCGAACGCGCCCGCACGATGATTGCCACCAATGCGCCCATCTACGGCAATGTCGACATGATGCTTGCCGAAGCGCGGCCCGATCTCGTGATCGTCTGCACACCGGATAGCACCCATGACGATATCGTCGTCCGCGCGCTTGAGGCCGGCGCCGATGTCATCACCGAAAAGCCGATGTCAACCACCGTCGAAAAGATCCGCCGCATTCTGGACGCCGAGAAGCGCACCGGCCGGCGGGTGGACGTCTCCTTCAACTACCGCTTTGCGCCGACTGCGGCGCGCATCAAGGAACTGTTGAATTCGGGCGAAATCGGCCGGGTGACTTCCGTCGACTTTCATTGGTACCTCGATACCAGACACGGCGCCGACTATTTTCGCCGCTGGCACGCTTATACGGAAAAGTCCGGCAGCCTATTCGTGCACAAGGCGACCCATCATTTCGATCTGTTGAACTGGTATCTCGACAGTGATCCGGATGCCGTCACGGCCTTCGCCGACCTGCAGATGTACGGGCGCAAGGGTCCCTTCCGCGCGCCGCGCTGCAAGCTCTGTCCCCATAAGAATGAATGCGACTTCTACCTGGATCTGGAAGCCGATCCGTTCCTCGACGCGCTCTACGAGGACCCCTCCGAGATCGACGGCTATTTCCGCGACGGCTGCGTCTTCCGCGAGGACATCGATATTCCCGACACGATGGTCGCGAACATACGCTACCGCAACAATGTCCACGTCTCCTATTCGCTGAACACCTTCCAGCCGATCGAGGGGCACCACGTCGCCTTCAATGGAACGAAGGGCAGAATCGAACTTCGACAGTACGAGGACCAGCCATGGGAGATGCCGGAGGAAGACGTCATTCTGCTTGTCCGCAATTTCCCGAAAGGGCGCCCGGGAGTCGAGCGCATCGCCGTGCCCCATTCGTCCGGCGGGCACTATGGCGGCGACGACCGCCTGCGGAACATGCTTTTCAAGCCGGGCGCGACGGACCCGTTGGGGCAGCGGGCAGGCGCGCGCGCCGGGGCGATGTCGGTCCTCTGCGGCATCGCGGCACTCCAGAGCTCGCGCACGGGCAAGCTGGTCCGGCTTGCCGATCTGATGCCCGAGCTTTTCGAGGACGAGATCGGCTCCGTTCCCCGGTCGGCGGCGCAAATCTCCGCCTCTGCCGGTCGGCGGTGAGTGGTCGGCCCCTCATAGCCGCAAGGCTAGTCTGAATTCCCGCCCTCCACGCGCCGGAGGGCTTACCATGACCGCCCGCATCCATGCATTTGACGCATGGGTGCGCTGACATATGAGCGCTGCAATCCCCCGAAGTTCGGCAGTATATGTTGCGCATCGAAGCAACGAGGCGCCACGGACTGGCAGCCAGGCTTCGAAAGCCCATGAAAGGGGGATCAAAATGAACGTAGCACGCTCTTTTAACAACTGGCGCAAGTACCGTCAGACGGTCACCGAACTGGGCCGTATGTCGACCCGTGAACTCGATGATCTCGGCATCGCCCGTGCCGACATCCATCGCGTCGCCCGCGCCGCTGTCGGCCGCTAAAGGCTCGATCGACGAGTACGCCACGTCAGAACTGACGTAGGTCTGTTCAAGCGCCTGCACCTCCCAGCGGGCGCTTTTTCTTTGCGCCTACAGCGCCGCGCGTCCAATCGGACGCGCAAACGTCGCTGTAGCACTTTGAATTGCTGCATGATTTTGTCCTTAATCGATTCCGATTTAAGGAATCATGCAGTAAGCGTCGAGAACCGGCCGTTCGCTCCTGACTTATTAAAAGCCTGGGCTCAATGGCGCCAGACGGAACCTGATCGTGCCTGCAAGGCTCTTACCGGGCTTCAACGCAACGAGGCCGCCGGCTTCGTTCGGCATGTTGTGAGCATTGGGCAGATGCGTCATCGGCTCGAAACAGAAGAAGTCCGCATCCGCACCCGGTGAGTAGATCATGAAGCACTCGAACGAACCCTCGGCCTCAAGCCTTAAGGCAAGCTGACGTTCGGGCCATTCGATTGCAGCCTCTCCGTCCCAGCCGTCATAGGCATTGTTCATCCAGCGAGCGGGGAGCCTGTTGCCCTCGGCGAAATCGACCATTCGGAGAATCGCGCCGGGAGCGTCGGGCAGATGTCCAGCCCTCTCACCCCAGATGCGTTTCGCCCTCGCTCTGAGCCGGGTCCCGGCCGTGCGTGGAAAGTAGGGATGATGCCCCAATCCAAAGGGTAACAGACGAGTCGACGTGTTCGTGACGGCCAGGGAGAGAAGCAGCGTGCTGCCTTCCAGCCGCACATCCTGCACGGCCTCGTAGGCATAGGGGCTTCCCGCCCGCTCGGCGTGCACATAGGAAAGGGTCGCCCGTTCCCCGCTGTGCGACTTCAGCTCCCACTCGCTGAGCCATCCATCCCCATGCAGGCAGAATGGATCGCCCGATGTATTCGGCTCGAGGGTGAAGCGCTCCCCCTCGAAGGTGAAGCTGTTGCCTTCGATCCTGTTGCCGAAGGGGACGAGCGGGAAGCTCGCTTCGGCGCCGAAGCGCTGCGTCGCGATCCCGGCGGTCGCAGTCGGCTTCAGGAACGGGATGCCGCGCCAGGTGGCAGCGAGGAGCGAGCCGCCGAAACGGCTCAGTTCGACCGAGAGCTCGTTGTTCTTAAGGTGCAGGACATCGTTTGACATTGCCGGTCAGACGCGCTGTCGGCCCGCGACCGAGCGCAGATTGTCGAGCAGCACCGCCAGCAACAGGATCAGGCCGCGCACCACGTACTGATAAAAGGCCTGGATGTTGAGCAGGTTCATGACATTCTCGGCGATGCCCATGATCAAAACGCCGACGATGACGCCAGTCATCGCCGCGCGGCCGCCGGCAAGCGATACGCCGCCGAGCACGCAGGCCGAGATGACCGAAAGCTCGAGTCCCGTCGCGGCATTGGGCTGACCGGAGGTGATGCGCGAGGCAAGCAGCACGCCTGCGACGGCGCAGACGATGCCTTGCAGCGCGAAGATCCAGATGCGCATGCGGGCGACGTCGACGCCCGCAAGACGCGAAGCCTCCGGATTGCCGCCGATCGCCAGCGTGTTCTTGCCGAAGACGGTTCGGTTCAACACAAAGCCGAAGACGATGAAGAACAGGCCCATCACCCAGATCGGTGTCGGGACGCCGAGAAAGCGCGACAACGCGAGCTGATAAAAGCCGGGATCGTTGATGCCGACGGCGCGACCATCCGAGGCGATCAGCGCGAAACCGCGGACGATCTGCATGGTCGCAAGCGTTGTGATCAGCGCATTGATGCGGAAGCGGGCGATGACGACGCCGTTGATGGTGCCGACGACCGCGCCGCAAATGACGGCAGCCAGCAGCCCGAGCAGGATCGAGCCAGTGGCGTTCGAGGCCATGACCGCCACCATGCCGGAAAATGCCACCGTCGAGCCGACTGAAAGGTCGAAATCGCGCGAGGCGAGGCAGAACATCATCGTGCAGGCGATAATGCCGATCGTCACGACCGACTGCAGCAGGCCGAGCATATTGCGCTCGCTCAAGAAATTCGGAACCGTCATCGACACGATGACGAAGGCGACTGCGAAGATGACGACGAGGCCCTGTTCGCCGAGAAGAATTTTTTTCAGATGGGTCATCGTCACCATACCTGCGTGAGGGGAAGCTCTTTGCTGTTCTTGATGTCGGGAAGGGCTGCCGCGAGGATCCGCCGCTCATCGAATTCCACACGCGGCATGTCGGCCGCCAGCCGACCCTCGCACATCACGATGATACGGTCCGCGATGCCCATCACCTCTGGTAGCTCGCTGGAGATGACGACGATCGCCATGCCCTGCTCGGCAAGCCCGTAAAGGATTTCGTAGATCTCGGATTTCGCGCCGACGTCGATGCCGCGCGTCGGCTCGTCGACGATGAGAACCTTGATGCCTTCCTCCGACAGCCAGCGCCCGAGGATGACCTTCTGCTGGTTGCCGCCCGAGAGGTTGACGATGTCCTGACGGCGGGACGGTGTTCGCACGCGAAGCCTGGCGATGAATTTGTCGGCGAGTTCGCTTTCCTTCTTCGGATTGATGATGCCGAGGCGAGAAAAGTGGCGGCGCGAGGAGATCGTCATGTTCTCTTCGATCGACCGGCCCTGAACGATGCCATCGAACTTGCGGTCCTCCGGGCAGAGGACGATGCCGGCCCGGATCGACTTCGGCGGGCTGTCTGCCGGCACGATTGCGCCGTCGACCGACACGTCGCCCTGGCTGCGCGCATCGGCTCCATAGATGAGCCGCGCCATCTCGCTGCGGCCGGCGCCGATCAGGCCGAAGAAGCCGACGATCTCGCCGCGCCTGACGGAGAAGCTCAACGGGATCTTCAGTTTTGGCCCTGCAATACTTTCGACCCGCAGCCGTTCGGCGCCGAAGCTGCGCCCGCGCCAGCCCCAGATATTTGCGATCTCGCGCCCGACCATCTCGGAAATGATCTGGTCGCGCGTAACCCTGGAAATCTCCTGATGATGGGCGGCGAGCTTGCCGTCGCGCAGCACCGTGAGGCTGTCGCAAAGCCGGAAGATCTCGTCGAGGCGATGCGAGACGTAGAGAATGACGGTGCCGTTCGCGCGCAGGCGATCGATGAGAGCAAAGAGGATTTCGCTCTCGCGCGAGGACAGCGAGGAGGTCGGCTCGTCGAGAGCGATCACGCGCGCGTCAAGCATCACCGCCTTGGCGATCTCGACCATCTGGCGCTCGCCGATCGAAAGCGACGCAACCTTGGCGGCTGGGTCGACATTGATGCCGATCTCGGCCAGCTTTTCAGAGACGACGCCGATGAGTTTGCGGCGGTCGATCACACCGCCTTTGCCGGGGAAATGGCCGAGCCAAAGGTTTTCGGCAACCGTCAGCTCCGGGACGAGCTGCAGTTCCTGGTGAATGACGATGACGCCGGCATGGAAGGCGTCGCGCACGGAGCGATACTGCTGAACCTCGCCATCGATGCGGATCTCGCCCTCATCGGCCGATTGATCGCCGGACAGAACGCGGATCAGCGTCGACTTGCCGGCGCCGTTCTCGCCCATGAGCCCGTGAACGGCGCCCTTGCGGACAGCAAAGGAGACATTCGATAGCGCCTGGACGCCGGGGTAGCCTTTCGAAATCGACCGGAATTCGAGGAAATCTTGCATGCGCTGCTCCGAAGAGAATTGCCCGGCGGATGAAGGCCGCCGGGCTCGATGTCGTCGTCAGAGACGATTACTCGATACCGAGTTCCTTGCGGACGGCTTCGTAGTTGTCGCGGAGCGCCAGCTGGCCGGCGGTCAGGATCAGCTTCTCCGGCTCTTTGTCGTTGGCAATCCAGTCGTACATGTTGAGCGCGGTTTCGTAGCCGTGCCGCTTCGGCGAGATGATGACGGTGCCGAAGAAGCCGGTCGCAGCCGGCTTCTTGAATTCGTTGATCGCCGACTCCGCGCCGCCGATACCGACGCCGATCACGCTGTCGGCGGCAATACCCACGCTTTCGGTTGCGCGCACGGCGCCGAGTACCGCTTCGTCATTGAGACCGACAGCGACCCATTTCTTGATGCCGGCGTTCTTGTTGAGCACGATCGTCGAGGCGTTGAGGGCGGCTTCGGTATCGGTCTTTGCCTGCGGCGCGTCGAAGATGTTGGCTTCAGGGAAGCCGTTGGCCTTGAGAACGGAAAGGGCGCCTTCGACGCGGTCGACCGCGGTCGGCAACTGGTCGTAGGAGACACGGATCGCGCCAACCTCCTTCATGTCCCAGCCGCGCTTCTTGATCTCGTCCACGATCGCCTGGCCGACGGCCTCGCCGATCTTGGTGGCCGAAATCCCCATGTGCGGAACGTCTTCGATCGGGGTGCCGTCGGCGTTGACCAGGCGGTCGTCGACAGTCATCAGCTTGAGATCGTTGGCGGCAGCCTTCGCGACGATGCCCGGGCCGAGCTTGACGTCAGGCGTGCAGACGATGAAGCCCTGTGCGCCCTGGGCCCCGAGATTGTCGATGGCCGACTGAACCTTCTCGCCGTCTTCGGCACCAATCTTGACCAGCGTGAAGCCTTTTTCCTTGGCGGCGGCGTCCGCGAATTTCCATTCGTCCTGGAACCACGGCTCCTCGGGCTGTTTGACGATGAAGCCGATCTTGACGTCGGCGGCCAATGCCGAAGTGGCGGCGAATACGGCGACGGTACCAGCCAGAATGGCTGCCTTGATGAAGCGCATGATGTGTCTCCCTGGTGAACTGCCTCCTGCAGTTGGCATTTGTGTATGATGAATCATCATATTCGTCAATTGCCTTTGTATGATGAATGAGATAGTGATGTATGACTATAAACGCGTGCTTCGGCGCGCTGTCGCCGGCTGCGGCGATCTGCGCTATGGAGCATCGATCTGATCAGAGTGAGGATGGCGATGGCAGCGGAAGGGCAGGAGCACCAGGGTATTGTGGCAGAACGGCTGCAACGCCGTCCGCGCGTCCAGAAGAACATCACGCGCGCCATTGCCTCCGACATCTGCGCCGAGATCTTTCCCGTCGGCACGTTCCTGCCTCGCGAAAACGATCTCTGCGAGCGCTATGGCGTCAGCCGCACCGTGATCCGCGAATCACTGAAGATCCTCGAATCGAAGGGCATGGTGCGCGGCCGCTCCCGCGTCGGCACGGTCGTCTGCAACAAGGAAGAGTGGAACATCCTCGATTCGCAGGTTCTGGAGTGGATCGGCGAACGCATCTTCGAATTCGATCTGCTGAACTGCATCCTGGAGGCGCGCCGGGCGATCGAGCCGGCGGCGGCGGAATTCGCCGCCGAGCGCGCGACGGTACAGGAAATCGCCGACCTTGAACGCGCCTGGCGGGGCATGCGTGACGGCGAGCGCGACGTCGCGGGCTTCACCGAGGCCGACGTCGCGTTTCACACTTGCCTTCTGAAGGCGAGCCACAACCAGGTCTTCCTGCAACTCGTCGGCATCATCCAGACGGCGCTCAAGTTCGCGCTGCACGCTTCGAACGAGGCCGCCGAACGCCGGGACGAGGCGATCGACATACATGGCGAACTCGTGGAGGCGTTGCGCATGCGCGACAAGGTGGGCGCGCGCGACTGCTCGATGCGCATGCTGGATCTTGCGGCGCGCGATCTCGCCGCGGCCGTCAAACGGCACCGATCCTCAGGCGCCGCCCCCTGAACAACCCCTGAAACGGGCAGCCCGCCCGTTTGCCTTTCCTCCAATGGACATCACGTCATGAAGATTACCAAGCTCACCACCCATATTGTTCCGCCGCGCTGGCTGTTCCTCAAGATCGAAACCGACGAGGGCATTGTCGGCTGGGGCGAGCCGGTGGTTGAAGGCCGCGCGCTGACCGTCGAGGCGGCGGTGCACGAACTCGCCGACTATCTTGTCGGCAAGGATCCGTTCCTGATCGAGGACCACTGGAACGTGATGTATCGCGGTGGCTTCTATCGCGGCGGCGCGTTGCACATGAGCGCTCTTGCCGGCATCGATCAGGCGCTATGGGACATCAAGGGCAAGGCTCTCGGCCAGCCGATCCACCAGTTGCTCGGCGGCCAATGCCGCGACAGGATCAAGGTCTATTCCTGGATCGGCGGCGATCGGCCGAGCGACGTTGCGCGCAATGCCAGGGACGTCGTCGCCCGCGGCTTCAAGGCGATCAAGCTCAACGGCTGCGAAGAACTGCAGATCGTCGACAGCAACGAGAAGATCGACAAGGCCGTTTCGACCATCGGCACCATCCGCGACGCGATCGGCCCGCATGTCGGCATCGGCGTCGACTTCCATGGTCGCGTGCATCGGCCGATGGCCAAGGTGCTAGCCAAGGAACTCGAGCAGTTCAAGCTGATGTTCATCGAGGAGCCGGTGCTGTCGGAAAACCGGGAAGCGCTGAAGGAGATCGCCAATCATTCGTCGACACCGATTGCGCTGGGCGAGCGCCTCTATTCCCGCTGGGACTTCAAGTCTGTCCTGGCCGATGGCTATGTCGACATCATCCAGCCGGATCTTTCGCATGCGGGCGGCATCACCGAGTGCCGCAAGATCGCGGCGATGGCGGAAGCCTATGACGTGGCGCTCGCGCCGCATTGCCCGCTGGGGCCGATCGCGCTTGCTGCCTGCCTTCAGGTCGATGCCGTCAGCTACAACGCCTTCATCCAGGAGCAGAGCCTCGGCATCCATTACAATGCTGGCAACGACATCCTCGATTACATCTCCAACAAGGAGGTGTTCCGCTACCAGGATGGCTTCGTGTCGATCCCGCAGGGGCCCGGCCTCGGTGTCGAGGTCGACGAGGCCTATGTCATCGAGCGTGCGCGTGAAGGCCATCGCTGGCGCAATCCGGTCTGGCGCCACGAGGATGGCAGCGTCGCCGAATGGTGACGCGACAACGGCCAGATCGACAGGAAGGAGGAACGATCATGGGCAACCGGCTCGCTGGCAAACGCATCGTCATAACGGGCGCCGCCCAGGGTATTGGCCTTGCCATGGCCGAGGTCTTCCAGGGCGAGGGTGCCAGCCTGTTCCTGATCGATCGTGATGGGCCGCTCCTGGAAAGGGAGGCAACAAGGCTCCAGGCCGAGGGCGGCACGGTCTCATCGGCGGTGGCCGATATTACCGATGCCGATGCGATCGCCGCCGCGTTTGCCAGGGCGGAGAAAACCATCGGTCGCCCCAACGCGCTGGTCAACAATGCCGGCGTCAACGTGTTCGCGGAACCGCTGGCGACGGGCGAGGAGGACTGGCAGCGCTGCTTCGACGTAAACTTGAAAGGCGCCTGGAATTGCTGCAAGGCCGCGCTCCCGGGCATGATCGAGGCGGGCGGTGGGGTCATCCTCAACATCGCCTCGACGCATGCCTTCACCATCATCCCGCAAACCTTCCCCTATCCCGTTGCCAAGCACGCACTGATCGGCATGACGAAGTCGCTTGGGATCGAATATGCATCGAAGGGAATCCGCGTGAACGCTCTGGCTCCGGGCTACGTGCGGACCCGGAAGGTGATCGACTACTGGAACAGCTTCCCCGATCCGGCAGCGGCCGAAGCGGAAACGATGAAGCTGCATCCGGGCGGCCGCATCGCCACGGCCGAAGAAATTGCCCGCGCCGCCCTGTTCATGATTTCCGACGAGTGCACCTTCATGAATGCCACCTGCCTGACGGTGGATGGCGGCCTCAGCGTCCTGCATCACCCGGCCTGATTGGTCCCCCCTCGCGTTGCAGCAGGGTAAGCCGCTCACGATCCAGGCGGCCCAGTTCAGGGGATTTGCACCGTCTCATTGGGCGAGCCGATGGGAGCGCATTCATTCCAAGGGCCGGTATTCACTGCTTCCGTCCTCCGGCGCCTGACCTGCGAGGATCGTCAGAAAGGCCTCCCGCGAGGCGCAAATGAAGGCCGCGCGTGCTTCGCTTGGGCTTTTCTGGCGTTTAAGTGCCGCCTCGCAGGTGCGCACCGCATAGCTGTAATAGGCGCCGCCTCGAACGGGCCACTCGCTCTGCAGACACTTCATTGCGTCGAGCGGACCGATGACCGTGCGACATTTCCCGTCCAGCATGCTGATACTGACCGGCGCCTTCCACGGAATTTCGTACATCGCTTTCCTTTCCTGCCCGAGCGGGGCATAGGCGCGGGGTGAGGAACGAGCGAATGGGTTTCCGCGCATCCCGCGTGCTGGAAATGGTTTGGCCCGTTGGGCCCGAATGCCTTTGGACCGGCTGCTGCCGGACTACGCCGAACGACTTTTAACAACTTGTGGCATCATGTTTTCCGAGGGTCGAATTTGACTTTCGGGCTGACGCTCTTGTGTGACGGAGCCACAGGCTTCCGAGTGGCGAAGGCCTATTGGCTCCGGATGGAGAGGTGCGCCTCTTCGGCTGCCTTGATAAATGCTCTTCGGGCTTTCTCGGTCTTGACTTTGCCCTCAAGCGCCTGCAGGCAAACGCGTTTTGCGGCGGCAAGGGCGCGCCCGTCCTGATGGGGCCACCGCAGCATCAGACACTCGACGGCCTCGCGCGTGCTCTTCACGTCGCGATATTTGCCTGCGTTGCCGAGTTCCAACTGGACGCTCTTGTCCCACCAGAAGCTGTGCATGGCATTGCCTCACAGAGTTGTTATTGCTGAAATTCAAACCCGTTCGAGCCGCCTTTGGTTCCATCCAGACGCCAGAACGGCGCGCATATTATCGCGCACTCAAGAACTGCGTGCACGCCTTGGTACGGGGCGGCACAGCGCGCCGGCTGTGCGTCCACCCTTGACGAGACGTTTCGCATCGCTAAGTAAAAAGGCGTCCCGCCTTTTAGACATCGAACCGCGGGATGAACTTTGGTGCCGGGCCCCTCTGGCGAGAGTTTTACGGCGCTCTCGTGATGTCGGTACCGCCAGCAAATGAGCCGGCGGATTAGCTACCATGAAAACCCAACCCATGCCCAACGCATGTGCCTCTTCGGCTGTGCGCTTTTTCCTTACTGAGGATCTCTCGTTCGTAGTCGCCGAGGCACATCGTGCCGGGGAGGATCGCCCATGATCCAGCCCCGTTCACACACGACCGCACTCGGTTATTTCAGGTGGGCCTTCATCGTGACGGCCCTCGGTCTGCTGCTTGGCGTCTGGCTCGGATGGCAATCGACCGGTACATTCAGCGGCACGATGACCGTCTTCTTCATCTGTGCGGTGCTCGCTGTCCTCGAAATTTCGCTCTCCTTCGACAACGCCATCGTCAACGCCAACAAGCTCAAGGACATGACGCCGGTCTGGCAGCATCGGTTTCTGACCTGGGGCATCATCATTGCCGTGTTCGGCATGCGTATCGTCTTTCCGCTGCTGATCGTCGTGATCGCCGCCAATATCGGGCCGATCGACGCGGTCATCCTTGCGGCAATCCGCCCCGAAGAATACGCCCGCATCATGAACGACGCGCATCTGCCGATCGCCGCCTTTGGCGGCACGTTCCTGATGATGGTCGGTCTCACCTACTTCTTCGACCAGGAGAAGGATGTGCACTGGATCGCCTGGCTGGAGCGCAAGATGGCGCGCTTCGCGACGATCAAGGGAATCGAAATTGCTCTCGTCCTGAGCGTCATCCTGGCGTTCTCGACCTTGCTCGAAGCCGAGCACGTGCACACCTTCGTCTATGCCAGCATCTATGGCCTGCTCACCTTCCTCATCGTCGAGGTCGTCGGCGGTCTGCTCGATGCTTCGCAGCAGACGATGAGCGCGGCGGCGAAGGGCGGTTTCGGTGCATTCCTCTACCTGGAAGTGCTCGATGCCAGCTTCTCGTTCGACGGAGTCATCGGTGCCTTCGCCTTGACGCAGAACCTGTTCATCATCGCGATTGGTCTCGGCATTGGCGCCATGTATGTCCGCTCGATGACCATCATGCTCGTCGAGAAGGGCACGCTCAACGAATATCGCTATCTGGAGCACGGCGCCTTCTATGCGATCCTGATCCTGTCGGTGGTGATGTATTTCCAGACGCTGTTCCACATTCCCGAGGTCATTACCGGTCTCGGCGGCGCCGGCCTCATCGGTCTGTCGCTGTGGTCGTCGATCCGTCACAACCGGCGCAAGGCGGAGGCCGGTGGGGATGAGCGCGACGCGCGGTTTCGCGTCGAGGCCTGAGAGCGAGGCCAAGCGTTAGAACAGAGACGGCCCGGCGGGATTTCCGCCGGGCCGTCTTGCTGTGGCCTGATGCTATTTGAACGAGCGATGCTTACACCATTGATCTGGGTCAATGTGACTGGCGGAGGTGCGGTTAGCTTGAATTGCGAAGTCAACGGGAGGTTTTCATGTTCCGCAACATTCTCATTCCCACCGATGGTTCGCCGCTTGCCACACTCGCCTTGGACGCCGGTATCGCCTTTGCAAAGGAGGCCGGAGCGAAGATCGCGGTGTTGACCGTGACGGAGCCGTTCCACCTCTTTTCGACCGACACGGAACAACTCGCCAGCACGAGGGAAGATTATGAAGCGCTGGCCCGTCAGCACGCCGGGGAAATACTTGCTGCCGCCGTGGTGAAATCTGAGCGTGCCGGCGTGCCGTGCGAAACGGATCACGCCCGCAGCCATGAGGTCTATCGTGCGATCATCAAGAAAGCGGACGATATCGGCGCCGATCTCATCATCATGGCGTCGCACGGCCGTGGCGGCGTCGGCGCCCTGGTGCTCGGCAGCGTCGCCGCGAAGGTCCTGACCCATTCGACGATCCCAGTGCTCATCTACAGGAAAAAGTAGCGAGCGAAGCGGTCAAGGCGACACGATTTTCTCCAGCTTTCCAGCAGGTTTTCGGCCCGGTGTGTCACCACGCCGGGATTTTTTTGCCCGCTGCCGGAAAAGCGTCAAAGTTTCGCGTGATGGAGTGCGGGCCCGGGGGCGGCTGCGGGGGTACCGAGCCGTCCGACCTGCTGCATGTTTAAGGATAAAAACATGCAGCAACTCAAAGTGCTACGGCGTCCCTTGCGCATCTGACAAGACGCGCGGCGCTGTAGGTCGGCAGTCATGACACGGGGGGATATCCTTGAGCGTCAATCCAAATGATCTTGCGCTTCTTGCAGTGATGCGGCGCTATTTCCTGGTGAAGGACGAAGTCAATGCCCTGAAGGCCCGTCTGGAGGCCGCGCGCAAGGACGTTGCTGAGGACATCAGCCGGTTCTACGACCCGCGAACGAATGCGACCCACGCCGAGGACATTCTGGCGTGGCACAAGCTGAGGAAGGAGATGGATGAATTGATGAGCCTTGCCGCGACCTGGGGCAGGGGCGGCAACATCGAAAGCCAGCAGCTTGCGTTGGAAGCGGCTACGGCCAAGGTCGTCCCATTTCCGGATTTCCAATTGTCCTTGGATTGAAGTGCCCCTTTGCGCGATGCCCGGCGCAGTAGGGCGATCGCATTATCGGTTCAAGGCAGACCGGACGTCCTCGATCACGGGGAGCGCCGCTATGAGCATCAAGGGAGCGGCGAGAAAAAGCGCCGCAGAAATGCCCAGTTTGTTGAAGAGAAGGGCGCCGCAAACGCCGCCAACCAGAAAAAGGCCGATCAAGGACGTGAGAAGGCGCAACTTCCGGCGATCGGCGCGGACATGCAGCCTGGAGTTCTTGGCGCTGTCGCGGTTCCAGTAGATCAGCTTGCCGATCTCGATGCCCGTGTCGGTCACCAGGCCGGTCACATGGGTCGTGCGGATTCTTGCGCCGGAGAGCTTCGTGATGATGGCGTTCTGCAGCCCCATGATGAAGCAGAGAAGCATGATCGTCGCCGAAACGGCGACACGTTCGCTGAGGTGGTCCCCGGTTATTGCGAAGCAGATAAGCAGAACTGCCTCGAACAGCAGCGGAAGCGCATATTCCGCCTGCAGATCCAGCCGCCGGCCCCAGTTGATGAGGATTGCGGAGGTGGCGGCGCCGGCAACGAACGAAAAGAGCGCGGAAAGGCCGACTACAACCAATGCAATATTACCGAGGACGATGTTGTCCGCGATCGCCGAGACGATGCCCGACATATGCGACGTATATTGATGTACAGCCATGAAGCCGCCGGCATTGGCAGCCCCGGCGACGAATGTCAGATAGAAAGCGAGATGGTGGTCGGTCGCCTCGTTGCGTTCCTTTGCGGTCAGGTTGCGGAGATAGTATTTCATGTTCGGTCGATGGTTCCGAAAAGTGTCGGATTGGCAGATGGGATGTGCGATTCATCCGATAGCACAGGATCGGTGCCGCTGTCCGTCCAACCTCGCATTTGGTATGATGTTATCAGCGTGCATGCGCAACGGGGACATACCAAGGAGTGCACTGCGTGCGGAAAAATAGAAGGGGCATTTTGTCGGCGATGCCAGGTTGTATCTGCCAGGGCCAGGGAACGGCCTTCTATTGGCTGGGTGCGCGCGATTGCGGTGGAGCGGCGCGGACAAACACGCCCGGCTCGGTAGCAGTCAATATTTAAGCTTTCGAAGGGATCATTGTTTCCCGGGGAACAACTTTACATTGCTGCCTCTGGATAGATCGGGCAGCAGAATTTAAGCGGCCCCGATGGGCCGGCGCGGAGATTTCAGTCAGTGCCTAATTCAAAAGCATCATCAAATCGAACGAGCATCGATCCCGCGGAAGCGTTGCGCGACTGTCGCGCGGCCTTCATCGGCGTTGGTATCGCCAGTGCGCTCGTCAACGTCCTCTATCTCACCGGGTCGTTCTTCATGCTTGAAGTCTACGACCGGGTTCTTCCGAGCAGAAGCGTTCCCTCGCTGATCGCACTCTCGTTCCTGGCGTTGCTGCTCTACGGCTTCCAGGGCGCGTTCGAGCTGATCCGCGGCCGCATGCTTGTGCGCATCGCCGGCGCCCTCGACGAAAACATGAGCGGGCGGATCTATCGGGCGCTGGTCAAGGCACCGTTGAAGCTGAAGATCCAAGGCGATGGTCTGCAGGCATTGCGTGATTTCGACCAGGTTCGGTCCTACCTCTCGGGCGCCGGTCCGGCCGCCCTTTTCGACCTGCCGTGGCTGCCCTTCTATATCGCCATCTGCTTTCTCTTCCATCCCGTCATCGGCTTCATAGCGATCGGCGGAGGGCTGATCCTCACGCTTCTGACCTATCTCACCAATAGCGGCACCCAGGCGCCGGCCAAAAAAGCGGCGGAGGCGGGAGGCCTGCGCAATGCCTTCGCCCAGGCGTCGCAGCGCAATGCCGAGGTCGTTCAGGCCATGGGCATGGCCGGGCGGCTCACCGACCTCTGGGAGCGGCGAAACGAGGAGTTCCGCCTGGAGAACCGTCGCACCTCCGATATCGGCAACGGTTACGGCGCGGTTTCCAAGGTCTTCCGCATGGCGTTGCAGTCGGGTGTGCTGGCGGCGGGCGCAGTTCTCGTGATCAAGGGCCAGGCCTCGCCGGGCATCATCATCGCCGGCTCCATCCTGACCGCCCGCGCTCTTGCGCCCGTGGAACTCGCCATCGGCAACTGGCGTGGTCTCGTCGCCGCGAGGCAGAGCTGGCAACGGCTGAAGGAACTGCTCAAGGCGCTGCCGGAGGCCGTGGCACCGCTGGCACTGCCGGCCCCGCGCGACCGCCTGAGCGTCGAGGGGCTGGCGAGCGGACCGCCGGCGGCCCAGCGGTTGATCTTCACCGATATCAGTTTCACCGTTCGTGCCGGCAGCGCGCTCGGGGTCATCGGTCCGAGCGCTTCGGGCAAGTCGTCGCTCGCCCGTGCCATCCTTGGCGTTTGGCCGGCCTATCGCGGTTCCGTGCGCCTTGACGGCGCGGCTCTCGACCAGTGGGACAGCGATGCTCTCGGCAAGCACATCGGCTACCTGCCGCAGGACGTGGAGCTATTCGCGGGAACGGTTGCGCAAAATATCAGCCGCTTCGCCGACGATGCGACGCCCGAGGCGATCGTCGCGGCTGCCGCGGCGGCGCGCGTCAGCGACCTCATCCTTCGCCTTCCGAACGGCTATGAAACCGAGATCGGCGAGGGGGGCACAGCGCTTTCGGCCGGACAGCGCCAGCGCATAGCGCTCGCCAGAGCGCTTTATGGAGATCCCTTCCTCGTCGTGCTCGACGAGCCCAATTCCAATCTCGACGCCGAAGGCGAGCACGCGCTCAGCGAAGCGATCATGGGCGTTCGCGCCCGCGGCGGCGTCGTCATCGTTATCGCACATCGGCCGAGTGCGCTTGCGAGCACCGACCTCGTCCTGATGATGCAGGACGGGCGCATGCAGGCCTTCGGTCCAAAGGATGAGGTGCTCGGCAAGGTGCTGCGCAGGGAACGCGTGCAGCAGGCGGAACGGCCGGCGCCGCTCAAGATTGTCGGCGACGGCCAGGAGGTGGCGAAGTGAGCGAGGCGAAGAAGCAGATGTTGAGCGCCCGCCGCTCGCTTGGGCGCCATATGATTGCGGTCTCCACGCTGGCTATCGCGCTTGTTGTCGGCGTGGGCGGCTGGGCGGCAACGACCGAGCTGTCGAGCGCGATCGTTGCCGGCGGCGTCGTCGTGGTCGACGACAATGTCAAGAAGGTCCAGCACCTCACCGGGGGGATCGTCGGCGAACTGCTGGTGCGCGAGGGAGACCGGGTCCATGCCGGGCAGGTGCTGATCCGTCTCGACGGCACCACCGTTCGCGCCAACCTGGCGATTGTCGAAAGCACGCTGGCGCAACTCTATGCCCGCCGCGCCCGGCTTCAGGCCGAACGCATCGGCGCCGACTCTTTCGAGGTCGACAAGGATCTCGACACATTCATCTCCAGCGCCGCGGCGACGAAGCTCGTCGATGGCGAGGAGAGGCTCTTTGCCAGCCGGCGGTCGGCGCTCATCGGCATGAAGGACCAGCTTGCCTCCCGGAAGGCGCAGTTGGGCGACGAGATCGAGGGGCTCACCGTCCAATTGCAGGCGATCGAGGACGCGCTCAAGCTGATCGCGGAGGAACTGACCGGCGTCGATTCGCTCTACGGGCAGGGCCTGGTGCCGATGCAGCGTGTGACGACGCTGAAGCGCCAGCGCGCGGAACTGGAGGGCGACCGCGGACAGCGCATCGCCGCCCGCGCCCAGGCACGCGGCAAGTCGAGCGAGATCGACCTGCAGATTCTCCAGCTCGACGAGGATCGGCGGACGGAAATCTCCAAGGATCTGACGGATGTCGAGGCGAAGATCGCCGAATACGAGGAGCGGCGGACCGCCGCATCCGACCAATTGCGTCGGCTCGATATCACGGCGCCGCTTTCGGGCCGCGTCTATCAGCTCGCCGTGCACACGGTAAACGGTGTGGTCAATCCCGGCGAGACGCTGATGCTCGTTGTGCCCCAGGCCGACGACCTGACGGTGGAGGCCCGCGTTGCGACCCACGACATCGACCAGATCCATGTCGGCCAGCCGGTCGAAATCCGCTTCAGCGCCTTCAATCAGCGCACGACGCCCGAGGTCGAGGCGGAGGTGGCGACCATCGCGCCGGACCTCGTGACCGACGAGCGCACCGGCGCCAGCTACTACCCCTTGCGGATCCGGCCGAAGAAAGAGAGCCTCGCCAGGCTCAAGGGGCTCTCGCTCTATCCCGGCATGCCGGCCGAGGTGTTCATCAAGATCGCCGACCGCACGGTGATCTCCTACCTGACGAAGCCGCTGACCGACCAGATGCGGCACGCATTCCGGGAGGACTAATGCATGTCAAGCAGGCTGCAGCTCTACGGCGAATGTCAGTTGAGCAAGGCTACCACGCAAGTTTCAATTCCGCACCGAAGTAGTCGCTGTCGTGGCCTCCCGCGCGGCGGAGGCTCTCGCCGACGTCGAAATGCACGAACTCAGCAGCGGCCGATAGATTGGGCGTGACCGCGTAATCCATTCTCAGTTGTGCATAGTAGCCCGTCCAGCGGTCTCCTTTGCCGGAAGTACCCGCAATCGGTATGTTGGGCGACACATAGACAGCATCCGCCGTTGTCTGTCGCCATTGCAGGCCGACAGCGCCCGTCAATGACAGCTTCTCCGTCGGGTATACGGTGACCGACGGCTTGACGTGCAGCAGGTTTGCATAGGCAGTGTAACCGGCAAGCGAGAAATAGGAGCCATTCGCAAACAGGCCATTGAACGTGCCGACAGTCTCATCGCCGGCTCGGCTGTCACCAGAGGCGGCATCCAGTTGCAGGCCAAATCGCGGTTTCCATTGAAGGCCGTCGAAGGTGTATCCGAACCGTGTCCCCGCCGCCCAGGCACGGATGTCCTTGGACCCGACGGTGCCAAACTGCCCCATTGCCTCCGCATCCCAATCAAAGCCACTGCCCCGACCTGAAAGGCGGGCGTCTATGGCATGACGCTCCTCGTCGCCGGTGGCATCAAGAAAGACGGCATTCCTTCGGTGATAGAGCGCGTAGTAGCCGGACAGGGTGCTATCCTCAATATCGTGTTCAACGCGCAACGCACCGAAGCGGATGTTGTCGTTGGAGATGTCATCGAATGGCTCAACGTCTCGATACTGAACCGGCTGACTGATGAAACCCTTGACACGCCAGGGCGTCGCATCCCATTCGGCCCAAAATGCATCAAAAGCCTGACGCACGTTTGGTCCGTCGCGCGAGGAGACGAACCGTTGCAGATCGAAGGCGATCTCCTGACGGCCAAGCCGCGCCAACAGCGTGCCTTCGTCGAATGTCTGCTTGTAGCCAAGGAATGCAATGCGCAGATCGAGTTCATTTTCGTCGGCCGGGCCCATTATCTCTTTCCCAGGTGCGCGCACATCCTCGAACTGGGTGAAGACCTGCCACGTGTCAAAGAGGTGAAGATCGACATGAAACTGGAGCCGCTGCAGAAGATATTCATCGCCCTCGAGGCCACTGGTTCCGAACGCAGGTGCGTCGTTTGATTCGAATCGCTCGCGAAGGGTCACGCCGAAAGACAGGTAACTCTCCGGATCCCATGGGCTGAGCGGGACATATTTGAGCAGATCGAGTGGCTGCGTGCGAAGGTCCGGATCAGCCAGCGCCGACCAGTCCTCTTGCCACCGGTCCGAGTGGATCGTTGGTCGCGTGTTCTGATGTGCCTGCAGGTCTTGAGCGTGCAGGAGGCCCGGAAAGGATATGACGACCAGAACGCCCAGAAGAGCGGCCTTGCGGTAATCGCAGGTCATCACGAACTCCCCCGATTGAACCTACCTGCTATGGCGGTCGGCGATGAAGCCACGCTCTCCGCCCGTCGCTGCCGTTGGTCTCAGCAGTGTCGACTGCCCGTGGCTGGTCACGACCATGGCATCGATTTGGCAGGCGTCATTGGCGCGCCGCGTTCATCGCTCAGACTACTTTCTCAAGGACATACACGCCTTCGCGACGCTCAACGTTCCGATCGCCGTTTTCATGGAAGTGGCGTATGTGGTCGGAATGGTGATGGTGTCTTTCCTGTGCGCCCTCGTCGCGCCAGTGTTCGACGATGACGAACCGTCTTGGGTCATTTTGGTCGGCGAAGAGTTCGTATCGCAGGTTTCCGTCTTCCTTCCGCGAGGTTTCGGCGACAACGGTCAGATCGCGGCGAACCTCGTCTTCAGTGCCTTGCTTGGCGTAGAGCACAGCAACAACGTGGATTTCAGGCATTGTTCCCCCTCATCGCTGCGGGCATGGCAGGTCGCCGTGCCCGCGTTCGCGCTTACTCCGCCCGATCGTAGGAGAACTGGATGCCGGCGGGGCCTCCGCAGCCTCGTAGATAGCTGCGAAAGCATGACGGATTAATGCACCAGTCCGTCGATCTCCATTTCGCGCCCAAGATCGTCGCCACTCGGGAAGATGGTGGCGGTTTGAGTGTAGGGAATTTTCGATGAGCGAACGAGTGGACTCTTGAGAACTCCGTGTCAGGCTGGCACGAACAGTCGCTCGCACTTGGCATGACGGAATGCTCAACTGTTGCCGCGCAGCCCATCGCGCCTTCATGCATCATAGGGCAGCTTTATGGTGCGAAGCCTTGACAGTGCAGAATTCCGCGCGGCTTCGGAATCATCCTCCCAGGGCAGCGGGGGAACAAAGAACTCGACCAAAAAGTCGATAAAGGTTCGCACCTTCGTCGAGACGTGATGCGTCGGCGGATAGATGGCGGAGATCGTGTAAGGGGGCTGTCGATATCCTCGAAGAATCTGGACAAGGGCACCCTGCCGCAGCGCATCGGCTGCGAGGAACAATGGCAACGAGGCGATTCCCAGACCCGCTATCGCCATATCCCTTAACGCCCCGCCATTATTGATCACGATGCGGCTGCGCATGGAGACGCTGACAGGGGGGCCACCCTTCGCCGCCGCTTCGAACTGCCAAAGACGGTTGGCATGAACATAGGCGTAGTCGATGCACTGGTGATTGGCGAGTTCGGCGACCGTCTTGGGCTGTCCGTGCGCCTTGATGTATTCGGGACTGCAGACGACAACACGCGGGCATTCGCATAATGTTCGGGCGCGCAGGTTGGAGTCGCGCAGATGGCCGATGCGAATGCCAATATCGTAGCCGCCCTGGACGAGGTCGACCAATCGATCTTCATAGTCGACCGCCAGTTCCAGGTCCGGATGTCGTCGCGCGAACTCCGCAATGACCGGCCCCAGGTACATGGCGCCGAACGACATTGGTGTCGTGACGCGCAACTGGCCGCGAAGGGTCTTTATACGCTCGGCTGAAAGGCTTTCTGCGGTCTGGTTGATCTCGTTTATCAGAGGCACCATGCGTTCGTAGAAAGCATCGCCATTCTCGGTCGGTCTGACCTGACGCGTCGAGCGCTGGAAGAGTTCCACGCCCAGCGCCGCCTCCAAGTCGCTTATGCGCTTGCTGATCACGGATTTGGACAGGTTCAGGCGTTCCGCTGCAGCGGTAATGCTTCCCGATTCCATCACGCGGATAAACGTGAGTATGTCATCAAAGCGCCACCTCGTTGTAGCGAACATAGGCTTCTCCCTGAGTCCGTTATGTTTGGGTCCGCCTGCGGCTCGCGCCCGCGCTGAGGAATTCCAACTCCGGTAGCGGCCTTCGAGCGCTGCTCCACCCAGAAACATTACGCGCGAATGGCGGGTCGCGCGAACAGTAATGAGGTCGGCGGGGCTCGTGAAGTGACAGCGATGATGGTGTGGTGAGGACAACTGCGCCGGTCGCGAGTTGCAGGAGAGGCGCTGGCGGATCAAATGCCAAGCCAGGGAGCTCCGCGAGAGGCGAGAACGTGTGGCGAACGCTTCAAGCGCGACCGCTGCCACCAGCAGAATGAGGAGGATTTCGAAGCGTAAATGATCTGGCCAGCGTCGTCGCGTGACGACGCTGACCAGTATACGACTATTCGGAGCGATCGTAGGAGAACTGGATACCCGCGGTGCCACCGGTCTCGATGAAGAGGTTCATGAAGGCGGGCACGGTCTCACTTCGCTTCCAGTCGCGCTGGAGCTCGCAGAAGAGCTGTACGGTGGAAATGAGCTTTGCGCCCGCCTGTTCGATGCGCCGCAGCGCCGCCTCATGCGCCGCGACCGAGGTGCCACCGACGGCGTCAACGGGGACATAGACCTCATAACCTTCGGCGAGAGCGTCGATCGCTGGGAAGGTAAGGCAGGCTTCGGTCCAGAGCGCCGTCATGACGAGCTTCTTGCGGCCGGTATCCTCGACCGCTTTGCGGAATTCGACATCCTCCCAGCTGTTGATGCTGGTGCGGTCATAGGTCGGGTAATCGGCGAGCGCCTTTCGGATATGCGGTACAGGCGGCTTGTTGAGGCCGGTCTTTACGTTGACCGTCGAATGGACAATCGGCAGGCCATAGGCGACGGCCGCCTTCGAGCAGCCGACGATATTGTTGAGCAGCAGCTGCCGGTCCATCGAGGCGATCGAGTTCACCTGAACCGGCTGATAGTCGATGATGATAAACGCAGCATTCTGCGGGGTGAGGAGGCGGTCCTTGGAAGGATCGCGGATTGGTTCGCTAGCCATGTCTTCTCCCTTCGATCTGTTGTGATCTGCATAGCCCTTGCCCATGTGTTGAGATCATTTGTGGAGGAGCTTGTTAAAGCAATCGGGCCTTTGAACTCTTAGCAAATCTGCCAGGTCCCAATGAGGCAGCCATTGCGAAACCGGTGTTTCCTTTAGGCGAACAATCAACCGACGACGGTGTCGGAGAATCCTGTCGACCCAGGCGAGGTCTTCTCGTTCGCGCTCTATGGTGCCCCGAAAAAACGGGCTCCGACGTCCCGAGGAGGCTGAGAGTCGGAGCCCGGCGAGCGCCGCGCTCGTTTGTGAAGCAGCTGCGAGGGGGCTGGAGCCAAAAGGAGACCGACTGCTCACACCAGAGACTTATAGTCCGGAAAGAGAATTTGTGATGCGGCGGAGTCACAAACACGGAGTTCGGCAAGACAGAACGATTTGGCTGCGCGACGGAACGCGCTCGTCAAGAAGCGGAGCCCGAACTTTGGGGGCGGGAAAGTCGGTCACGATTTGCAGCGCGACACGCTTCAGGAACAATTCGCCGCACTCCAGCGCGCGATATCCTTGCGGCGCTGCAGTTCTGAGTTCGGCGGCGGACGCCGACCACGAGGCGCGGCCGCGGCGGGCGGTCGACGCCGTTGAATGGCAGCCCGTCCTGACATCTTTCCTGCTCGAAAGAGCGCCTCGAGACTGTCGCGGATATTGAGTGCGCCGAGCGGGCTCGAGTCAACGCTGAGCGCGGGCACCGTTCGGCGGGCGAGAGCGTCTGCTCTTCATGCCAGCCTCTTCACCGGCATATCTTCGCTGCGGTCCACGCAGGCTACCCATCCTTAGGTGTAGCTCGATCGCCAACCTGGCTCATCATAGAGTCCGCGACGTGGCTCGTGACCGACACGTCTCGATCACGCAGAACACGAGCGCATCATGTCGCAGGCAGAAGCAAATCCCCCAGGATTGGTGAGCAGGAGACGAACATGAGCTTGGACAACACTTCACACCCAGGTAAACCGGCCCTGGACGAGTTGGTTCCGTCGCGCTACGCGGTGCCGGTCGGCGAGATTGACGTGCTGGTGATCAGCGATGGAGTGCTAACCCCGCCAGCCGAGTCAATGGCCACCAACGCCGACCCGGCCATCCGGGCGGCCTGGCTGGATGACATGTTCCTGTCGCACGACGCCTTCGATTGGGCACTGAACGCGGTCGTGGTGCGCAGCGGCGGCCAGACGATACTCATCGACAGTGGCCTAGGGGAGGAGTACCCGGACTTCCCGCGGGCCGGGCAGTTTGTCCATCGATTGGAGGCCGCTGGCGTTGATCTTGCGTCCGTGACCGACGTGGTGCTGACCCACATGCACTTTGACCACGTCGGCGGGCTGCTCGTCGACGGCGTGAAGGAGCGGCTGCGCCCGGATCTGCGGGTCCATGTGTCCGCCGCAGAGACCAAGTTCTGGGAGTCCCCCGATTTCTCCCGCACCGCCATGCCGCCGGCGCTTGCGGATCTGGCCCGGCGAGCGTCCTTGCAATTCCTGGACGAGTACCGCAACCATCTGCGGACGTTCAAGGAGGAGGCCGAGGTGGCACCGGGCGTGGTCGTCACTCGCACCGGCGGCCACACGCCTGGGCACAGCGTTGTCCGCATGAAGTCTGGCGGTAGCCGGCTGATGTTCGCCGGCGACGCCCTGTTTCCGGTTTCTTTCGACCACCCCGAGTGGCACAACGGTTTCGAACACGACCCCGAGGAGGCAACCCGTGTTAGGCTCCGCCTTATGCGGGAGCTGGCGGAGACCGGCTCGTCACTGGTGTCCACGCACATACCGTTCCCGTCCGTCGGCCATGTCGCGGCCGCCGGCAACCTCTTTCGTTGGGTACCGGCCTGGTGGGACTACTGACCGCTTGTTGGGTTAGGGCCGAACGAGACGGCCGCATGCGTTTGAACAACTGGTCGATCGCTGCTTCGTACGACACTGGCCGTATCGGTGTCGTACGAGTTGCTTGCGGCAGCAAATGACACCTCGCGTCATTTCGCAGCGACGCAATGATTGGATCGCTCCAAGCGAAGCGAACGTTCAGCGAGGCGCGCTTACAGAACCAAATCTATGAATACGCGACAGAGAGCGCCGCGCGTTCGAATGAACGCACAAGGGACGATCTAACACTTCGATTCCGCAGGATCTCATCTGCTATCCGTGCCGTTCAAGTGAAGAGCGAAGCCGTTCGCGCCCGGATCGCCCAGACCAGGTCGAAGCTGAAGGCTCGGGATCACATAGTCTCCGCCATTCTGCTGCCGGTAGGGAATGGGTGGTGTGGAGCCGAGTGTGCGCATCCTCTCGCGCAGGCGCTCGGCGACGGCATGGAAACCGGCCTCATCGAGACGATCGACTCGATAGGCGACGAACGGCGGAAGCACGTCGTACCCCGGATAAAAGAGGACCCCGTGATTGATCGGGAACAGGATGTCGTCGATCGGACCGTTGATCCCGCGGGCGGAGTAATGCTCCTCCCAGCCGCCGGTGGTCACGAGCAACATCGCGCGTTTGCCCGCGAAGGTTCCTTCGCCGAAGCGGCTGCCCCAATATCTGTCGCTGTGCTCGCCGACACCATAGGCGAAGCCGTAGGCGTAGACCCGGTCCACCCAGCCCTTGAGGATTGCAGGCATGCTGTACCACCACAGCGGGAACTGCAGGATCAGGACGTCGGCCCACAGGAGCTTCTCGTGTTCGGCCTTTACGTCTTCGGTCAGGGCGTCGGCCGCGAAAGCTTCTCCCGAGGCCCTCGCCACCTTCAAACGCGCGTCAGGGGCAAGCGATCGAAAATCGGCGTGATCGACCTCGGATTTCCAGCGGTCGGCATAAAGGTCCGACACGCGGACCTCGTGGCCCTGGGCCTCCAGCTCCTTGACGGCGATATCGCGGAGGGCGGCGTTGAGCGAACGCGGCTCGGGATGGGCGAAGACGAGCAGAACTTTCATGACGTAGGCCTTCCATAGCAAAATCGATGCTTAGGTAGCCAACGCGGCGGTGATCCGGTAGATGTAGGTAATGGATATGATTTTGCCGAATAATGGATAAGTCTGACGTCACGCTGGAACGCATGCGCACCTTCGTCCGGGTGGCCGAACGCGGGAGCCTGTCGGCTGTTGCGCGAGAGCTCGGAGTGGGTCAGTCGACGGTTACGCGGCATCTCAGAGAACTCGAGGAGGCCGTCGGCGTGCCTTTGCTCAGCAGGACCACGCGGCGCGTCACCATGACCGATGAGGGCAGCCGCTATTACGCCAGCAGCGTTCACGTACTTCGCCTCGTTGAGCAGGCCGTCGACGAGGCACGCGGCACCCGTGGCGCGCCAGCCGGCACGGTCCGCCTATCCTGCACGGCCGCCTTCGGCGTGATGCATGTCAGTCGGCTGATTTTCGCTTTCCAGGATCGTTATCCCGATGTCGGGGTCGACCTCAGCCTCACCGACGAGCGGATCGACCTCGTGCGCGAGGGGGTCGATATCGCGCTTCGCCTGGGTCCGCTCGCCGACAGCTCCATCAAACTTAGAGCGGTCGGCCAGTCCCGGCGACTGCTGGTGGCAGCGCCGGGCTATCTGGCGGTGCGGGGTATACCGGCTGTCCCGCAGGATCTCTCAGGCCATGAGGGTATCCGGATGTCGAATGTGGCGGGAAGCGACATCCTCACCTTGCAGGGGCAGAGCGGAGAGCCCTATTCCGTGCCCTTCGGGGGACGGTTTCGGGTCGATCACGGGCTTGCAGCCCGCGAAGCTCTTGTCGCCGGCCGCGGCATTGCGCCAGCGCATCAATGGCTGGTCGACGATCTCCTGGCGACCGGAAGGTTGACCGCGATCTTGCCCGACTATTCGCTTCCGGCCGTTCCGCTGAGCATGCTGATCGTTCCGGAGCGCGCCGGCGTTGCGCGGGTGCGGCTGCTGGTCGACTTTCTCAGCGAGCAAATCGGGCTCATCCCGGGGATCGAAAAACCGGGGGCCAAGCCGCAGCTCCGGAAAACCAGCATCGACACGGCGCAAATAGTCTAGCTCGGACGCAGTAAAAGGCCCGCCCCGCTTTCGCGGGACGGGCGCATCCTGGAACGCTCTTCTTAGAGGAAGGAGAAGTCGCTCGTGGAAAGTGCCTTGACGTTCTGCAGGATCGCGACCAGCTCCAGATCCGCCGTTGCGGCATTGCCGTCGGCATCGTACCAGAGGCGGCCATTGTCGGTCTCGAACAGGAACGTGCCCTTGCTGCTTGTCGCGACCGGGTCCGTGCCGGTGGCAAGCGTCACCGTCGTATCGCTGGCGGCGATGCCGAAGGCGGCGCGATCGATGACGAGCTTGTCCTGGCCGCGGACAAAGTCGGTGATGACATCGCCTTCACCGTCACGTCCCTCGCGGTCGAAGACGAACCGGTCGTTGCCGGTACCGCCCGTCAACCAATCGTCTCCTGCGCCGCCGATCAGGATGTCGTTGCCGTCACGGCCATCAAGGATATCGTCGGCGCCCTTGCCATAGAACGTGTTGGCGGTCGCATCACCGCGAATATCGTCATCGGCTGCGCTGCCGATGATGGTTTCGAAATTCTTGACGGTGAGGCCGAGCGCCAGCCCCTTGTTCTTGGCCTGGGTCGTCAGGTCGAGCACGACCGACGTCGCCCCCTCCGCGAAGCTCAGCGTATCGATACCGACGCCGCCATCGAAGAGGTCCTTGCCGGAATGAACGGTGCGGGTGAGAACGTCATTCCCGGCGTCGCCGAAGAGCTGGTCGTCACCGGCGCCGTCACGCAGCGTGTCGTTGCCGTTGCCGCCCCTGAGGACATCGTTGCCGGACATGCCGTCGAGGATGTCGTTGAGGGTACCGCCCGTAACCGTGTCCTTGCCCTTGCTGCCGACATAGTCGAGCGCTTCGAAGGCGTTGAAGGATGTCGCCGTATCGACGTTGACCGTGCCGGTCGAGAAGTTGAAGGTGATATCCTTCGTCTGCTCGGAGACGTTCAGCCTGATCACGTCCGTGCCCGTGCCACCGTCGGAACGGTCGCCGATGCCGGCATAGACCTTGTCATTGCCATCCTCGGCGTAGATCACATCCCTGCCGCCGGTGGTGGTCGCGGTATCACCGTAGATGGTGTCGTTGCCCGTTCCGGCACGGATCGTATCGTTGCCCGCATCGCCGGACAGGAGATCGTTGCCCGCCCCGGCGCTGAGACTGTCGTGACCGGCGCCGCCGCGCAGATCGTCATTGAGGCTTCCACCGGCGAAGATGTCGTTGCCCGTTCCGCCGACGAGCGCGACGCGTTCGACGTTTTTCACCGTGACGGGCGCGTTCGTGGCCGTCACCGAGGCAGCAAGCTTGAAGGTGATGCCCTGGGTGTACTTGCTGAAGTTGATGGAGGCGAAATCGGTGCCCGTGCCGCCGTCAACGACCAGCGTGCCGGTCGAGGCGGTGCGCGTGAAGCTGTCGTCGCCTGTTCCGAGATTGACCGTGTTGTAGCTGGCCGCTCCCGTCGCGCTGTCGCCGACATTGACCACGTCATTGCCGTCGCCGGCAGTGATCGAGTTCTTGCCACCGAAGTCGCGGATGACATCGTTGCCGGCGCCGGAGTTGAGCGTGTCGCTTCCCTCTCCGCCGTCGAGCGTGTCGTTGCCGTTGGTGCCGATCAGCGTATCGTTACCGCCGTAACCATAGAAGGCAACGCTCAGTGCGGAACCGACGGACTTCACCACGTCATTGCCGGAGCCGAATTCGACGCGATAACGCTCGAAGTTGTTGAGGCTTGTTCCGTCCGATAGCGTTGCGTTGGCCCCGGTCGCGGAAAAGGTCTGTGCGGTTGTCAGCGAGCGGCGGTCGACCGCAACGGAGTCGGTGCCGGTGCCGCCGTCGCCCTTGTCTGCGCCACCGTCGCCCAGGGTCACGGCGTCGTTGCCGATGCCGCCATTGACGGTGTCACGACCAATTCCGGCAAGCAGCGTGTCATTGCCGGCACCGCCGTCGACGTAGTCGTCACCGGCTGCGGCGTCGACATAATCATTGCCACTGCCGGTCACGACCTTGTTGACCGTCGAACCGGTCGCGTAGATCGAGTAGTGCTCGATGCCCGTGAACGTCGTGCCGCCGGCAAGCGTATTGACTTCGGTGGCTGCCTTCGCCGTAAAGTTTCCGGAGAAGTTGCGGACGACCAGTCGATCGCTGCCGCTCACGTCGGTGATCGTGTCTTTGCCTTGGCCGTAGGTGTAGTTGAGAGTGTCGTCGCCAGTGCCGCCCTCAAGCCTGTCGTCACCGATGCCGCCATCGAGCGAGTCATTACCGGCGTCGCCTGCCAGGCTATCGATACCCGCACCACCGGAAACGACATCGCCGTCGTTGCCGCCGGAAAGCTGGTCGTTGCCGGCATCCCCCGCGAGGGAATCCGCGCCGTCGCCACCGTAGACCTTGTCGTCGCCGTCACCGCCACTCAGATAGTCGCTGCCGGCGTCACCGTACAGGGTGTCATTGCCGGCGTCGCCGTTCACAAAGTCAAGGCCGTAGCCGCCGATGAGCGTATCGTTACCGTCTCCGCCCTGGAGTATGTCATGGCCGCGCCCGCCCGAAAGTCGGTCATGGCCCAATCCCCCCGTCAACATGTCGGAATAGTTGCCGCCGGTAACGACGTCATCGAAGGCCGTTCCGGTGATGCTGAACGACTCGACATTTGTCGTCTGGATGCCTCCGGTCAGTGTTTGCGGTGCGATCCAATCCTTGATCGCGATATTGAGCTTTGCCCCATGATCCGAATAATCAAGCATGACCATGTCGGTGCCGGAGCCGCCGTCGACCACATCACCGGAGACGTCGCTGAGCTCAAAGGCGGTGATCATATCCCGGCCGCTGCCGCCGTTGAGCTTGTCCTGTCCGGCTCCGCCGCTCAGCGTGTCGCTTCCGCTGTTGCCGTTCAGCGTGTCATTGCCGTCGCCGCCCATGAGGCTGTCATTCTGGAACGAGCCGCTGACAGTGTCGTTGCCCTCGTCGGCGTTCACCGTATCACTGCCCATGCCGCCATCGACGATGTCGTCGCCGGCAAGCGCCATGATGAAATCGCCTTCAAGATCGCTGCCGGTCAAAATGTCCTTGCCGACAGTTCCGAAAATATTCGCCATATGTGTTTCCTTGTTTCTGTGCATCGGGACATGCGTCGCTGTTCGCAGAGGCGGCTGCCTCGGCGTGGTGATGGATGGTTTTTTTGGAAGAGCGCCCATGGCGGGCGGTCGCTCATCGTCGCGAGCGACACGGCGTCGAATAGACTAGATGCGGCGCCGTTTCATGGAGTGTCTCCCCAGTCGAACCCCTCGCAAGTCACGCGGTATTGCGTGACCTGAAGAACGTTCCCTGCCGTTCTCGCTGCCATATATTGACGAGTCCGAGAGGGTTTTGTGTTTCCGCGGGAACAGACCAAACGGGTAGATTCCCGGATCGATACGCAGATCTATGGTTGCAGGGAAAGGCGCCCGGATGAGGACGAATCACAGCCGTCTGTGGGACTGGGTCAACGACAGCGGATAGCGGGCCGGATGGTAGGCAGCGGCGCTCACATTGACCGTGCGGTTGTGCGTGTCATAGGCGATTTGGTCCAGCGTCAGGACCGCAGCAGGAACATCGAGCTGGAGGAACGACGCCTCCGTATCGGTGGCGAGCCTGGCACTCACGGTCGATTGGCCGCGCGACGGAATGATGCCGTAGCGGTTCTCGAACTCCGCATAGAGCGATCGGTTCTCGACCGTCCAGTCGATGTCGAGAATGCCCGGCGCGAGCGAGGCGGAGAACCAGTCCCGCTGGATGACCACCGGTACGTCATCGAGGAGGCGCAATCTTTCAAGGAAAACGACGTCCGCGCCGGTCGGCAGGGATAGCGGCCGCGCGACTTCGGCGTCGGCACGGATGACCTTGCCGGCGAGAAGGCGCATACCGGGCTTGCGATTGTTGGCGTAGGCCGTCTGGGTGAAGCTTCGCACGACCTCGAGTTCATAGATCGGCTTCGGTTCGGTGACATAGATGCCCTTGCCGGGCCGCGTCTGCAGATAGCCGATGTTCTCGAGATCCTTCACGGCCTGGCGCACCGTAATGCGGCTGACGCCATAGGCCGCGACAAGCTCCCGCTCTGACGGAAGCTTGTCATTGACCGCAAGTTCCCGTCTTTCGATCATGCCTTTGAGCAGGTTTCGCAGCTGCACGTAGAGCGCATCCGGGTGGTTGCGGTCGATGGAATTCTCGTCCGGAAGATTTGCGTGTCGTGCCATCAGTCGTTCGTTTCAGCGGCCAGTTGCCGGATGCCCTTCTGCATTGCACCTGGCAAGATTGAAGACAAGAGCCCGCCCCATTTTCCGCCCCCAGCTAAAGCGCGTCGCATTCAATCGGCGCGATGCGACGCGCTTTAGGTCTTTGGTTTCATGCATGTCGTCGCCCGAAACCGGTGTGCACTTTCTGGGGACATACACTTGGCTCGGCCCCCCGCACATCGGTTTCGCTCCGCCGTGTGGACCGTGAGAAAAGCGTCTGCAGATCGAATTGACATAACTGGTTATATCCAGTAGCGATATCACAATCGGAACGGCGGAGTAAAGAATGAAACTGACCTTGATTGGCGGCGGCGGAGTCCGGGCACCCCTGTTTGTCGGATCTGCCCTGCGGCGCGCGGAAAGAAGCGGTCTGAGCGAGATCTGCCTGCAGGATATCAATGAGCAGAAGCTCGATCTTTTCGGCCGGATCAGCCAGGAACTGGCGCGGCGCATGCAGTCCCCGGTCAGGATCACGATGTCAGTCGATGCCGAGCGGGCGCTGGAAGGGGCAAGCTACGTCGTGACCACGGTCCGGCCCGGCAACGAAGAAGGGCGGATCAAGGACGAACGCATCGCGCTCGCCCATGGCGTGCTGGGTCAGGAGACCACCGGTCCGGGCGGCTTTGCGATGGCGCTTCGCAGCATTCCCGTCATCCTCAAATACGCGGAAATCCTGAAGAAGGTCAGCCCCGACGCCTGGCTGTTCAACTTCACCAACCCGGCCGGCCTGGTTGCGCAAGCGCTGCAGAACGAAGGCTATCACCGCACAGTCGGCATCTGCGATGGCGCGAATGGCGCCCAGGAAGCCTTGGCGCGCTGGTACAAGGTGCCGCAGAATGATGTGCATGCCGAGGTCTATGGTCTCAACCACCTCTCCTTTACCAGGAGTGCAAAGATCGACGGCAAGGAAGTGCTTCAGCCGCTGCTTGACGACGACGCCTTCATCCGCGCGACGTCGCAGCGCATGTTCGACAGCAAGCTGATCCGCCACCAGCGCAACTGGATCAATGAATATCTCTATTACTACTACTATGCGGAAAGGGCCGTCGAAGCGCTCAAGTCTGACGAGCGCACCCGCGGCGAAGAGGTGAAGGACCTGAACGCGGCGTTGATCGCCAAGCTCGCCACGATCGATCTCGATGCCGATGCCGAGGGAGCATTGGCCGCCTACTATGCCTATGAGCGGCGGCGCAACGCGACCTACATGCATTACGCGCTGGCGGATGCGCCAAGCATGGAAGAGGCGGACAAGTTTGTCGAAAGCGTCGCGGCCGGCGAGACCGGGGAAGAAGGGGAAGGGTATGCCGGGGTCGCGCTCAACCTTGTCGATGCGCTGCAGACCGGAAAGCCTTGCTACACGGGTCTCAACGTCCGCAATGAAGGTGCAATCGACGGTCTACGTCCAGACGATGTCGTGGAGGTGGGCTGCGTGGTCGACAAGAGCGGCATCAGGCCGCTCAAGATGGGCGCCATGCCCGAAGCCCAGGCGCAGCTCGTCCAGAACGTCAAGCGCTACGAGCGGCTGGCCGTCCGCGCGATCAAGGAGCGGAGCCGCGAACTCGCCGTCGAGGCGCTGATGGCGCATCCGCTCGTGCTCTCCTATTCGCGTGCCGTGACGTTGGTCGACGAATATCTGGCGGCGCACGCACAATATGCAGGTGACTGGTCGTGAGTGAGGCACCCGGCTCCCGCTGCGACGTGATGGTGGTCGGAGAATACTACTTCGACCTGATCTTTCGCGGTCTCCCGGATGTGCCGAAGGTCAGTGCCGACCTCTGGGCCGAAGAGTTCGAGTGGGTGCCGGGCGCTGCCTATTCGACCGCGCTGGCACTTGCCCGCCTTGGCACCAGAGCGGGGTGGTGGTGCACCTTCGGCAACGACATCTTCAGTCGCATGATCATCGATGAGGCACGGCGGGAGAATATCGACGACGGCCTCTTCATTCATCTCGACAAACCGTTGCGCCGGGTGAGCGCGGCATTTTCGTTCGCGCATGACCGCGGCTTCATCAGTTATGCCGAGCAGCCGGACCCGCTGCCGAAGCCGGAGGATCTCGAGCGCCTCAGGCCGCGCATTCTTCTGCTTCAGGGGTTCTCGCTCGACGAGGAGCGGCGCGCGCTCATCCAGGCGGCGCGTGATCTCGGCATCATGGTCTGCTCCGACTTGCAGCACGTGGACTACACGCTTTCGACGCCCGGCATCGAAGAGATGCTGAGTTTGATTGACGTCTTCCTGCCGAATTCCTCCGAAGCGAAGGCGTTGACGGGCGAGGATGACGTCGAGCGCGCGCTCGCCTCGATCGCCCGCTTCTGCCCGACCGTCGTCGTCAAATGCGGCGCCGACGGCGCCATCGCCATGTCGAAGGGAGAGATCTGCCGCGTGCCGGCGCTCGCCGTCGACGTGTTCGACACGACCGGGGCTGGCGACTGCTTCAACGCGGGCTTCGTCCACGGGCTGCTCACTGAGCCGGAATTGCGCGGCGCGATCGAAATTGCCGTCATCTGTGGATCGCTTGCGGTGACCGGGTATGGCGGCCGCAATCTGCCTTTTCAAAAAGATCTTACGAAATATCGGCGGCGGGAGGCCGCGATATAGCGACGTTCACAAGAGAACGAATGAGGGAACGACATGAAACACAAACTGAAAATGCTGGCCGGCATGGCCGTGGTGACCATCGCATCCTCACTTCCGGCAAATGCCGAAACGGTCTCGATGTTCTGCTCCGCGACCGACTACGAATTGTGTGAAAAGGCAGTCGCCAAGTGGTCGGAGAAGACCGGCAACGAGGTGAAGCTCAACCGGATGCCGCAGAACCTCGATGATGCGATCCCGATCTACCAGCAGCTCTTTGCCGCCCAATCGTCGGACATCGACGTGCTCTATATCGACGTCATCTGGCTCGGCATGTTCAAGGATCATCTGCTCGACGTCACATCGATGATCCCGGAGGACGAGGTGAAGGCGCATTTTGCGTCCGCGACAGACGCCGCGCGCCTCGACGGCAAGCTTCTGGCGATGCCCTTCTATATCGACACCGGGCTGATGTTCTATCGCAAGGACCTGCTCGAAAAATACGGCAAAGAGCCGCCGAAGACCTGGGATGAAATGACGGCGACCGCGAAGGAGATCCAGGACGCGGAGCGCAAGGCCGGAAACCCGGACATGTGGGGCTATGCCTGGCAGGGCCGCAGCTATGAGGGCCTGACCTGCGACGCGCTGGAATGGATCGCCTCGGCCGGCGGCGGCACGATCATTTCCGACAACGGCGAGGTCACCATCAACAGCCCCGTGACGGAAGCGGCGCTGACCCGTGCGCGCGGCTGGATCGGCACGATTTCGCCCGAGGGCGTGCTCAACTACGACGAGGAAAATTCACGAACCCTTTTTGAAAGTGGCAATGCCGTGTTCCACCGCAACTGGCCCTATGTCTGGGGCACGTCGCAGGCGGAAGGCGGCAAGCTCGTCGGCAAGGTCGGCGTCTCCGCTCTGCCGCTCGGTGCGGAAGGGCAGAAGTCGAGCGGAACGCTCGGCACGGCCTATCTCGGGGTCTCCAAATATTCCGAGAAGCAGGAGCTTGCGACGGACCTGCTGCGCTACATGGTCGGCTTCGAGGACCAGAAGATGCGTGCCATCGAAGGCGGCTACAATCCGACCGTCGCGGCGCTTTACGAGGATGCCGACGTGCTGGCGAAAATCCCCTTCCTCGGCATGGCAAAGACGGCCTTCGAGGAGTCGGTTGCCCGTCCCTCCGCTGCCACCGGCAAGAACTACAATCGCATTTCCCGCACGTTCTACCGGGCCGTTCATGACATCATCTCCGGCAAGGACGATGTGGCCAAGGAACTTGCCGATCTGGAACGACGCCTGCAGCGCGACGTGAGAGCCGGCGAATGATCAAAGCGGCACCTCCGAGGGGATCCTGCGGAGGTGCCTTTTTGCAAATTTGCGGTTCGACGCGACGCGTTTCCGATGGTGAAGCGACGAGGTGCCGGCGCAAGGGATAGTGTCGGGCTCAGGACGATCAGCGAGGCGCGCAAGTGCAGGCTACATTTGAGGGGCGGCAGCAGGAAGCGCTGAGGCGCAGAGTGACGGCTGGCAACTTTGACGCCGACTGGTCCGCGGCCATCGTGCTCGAATGCAGCGACAGAGACATCCTGGCCGACCGCGCCGCGGCGGGCCTTTGAAGGACAGCGTAATGGCTTCAGTCACCTTGAAAAACGTCAGCAAGAGCTTCGGCGCCTACGATGTCATCCGGTCGATCGATCTGGAAATTGAGGACGGCGAGTTCATGGTGTTCGTCGGCCCGTCGGGTTGTGGGAAGTCGACGCTTTTGCGCCTGATCGCCGGGCTTGTCCCGGTTTGCGAAGGCGACGTGTTCATCGGTGGCGAGCAGGTGACCGACGTGCCGGCGTCGAAGCGCGGGCTTGCCTTCGTCTTCCAGTCATATGCGCTCTACCCGCATATGAACGTGTCGCGCAATATCAGCTTCGCGCTCGAAACCGCGCGCCTAGGCAAGGACGAAATCCGCCGCCGCGTGACCAAGGTCGCGGAGATGCTGAAAATCAGCCATCTGCTCGATCGGCGTCCGCGTCAGCTTTCCGGCGGCCAGCGGCAGCGCGTGGCGATCGGCCGCGCGCTTGTCGGCCAGCCCGAGGTTTTCCTTTTCGACGAACCGCTGTCCAATCTCGACGCCGATCTGCGCATGGAAATGCGCTTCGAGATCGCAAAGCTGCATGCCGACGTGAAGACGACGATGATCTATGTGACGCATGACCAGACCGAGGCGATGACGCTCGCCGATCGGATCGTCATCCTCAATTGGGGGCGGATAGAACAGGTCGGCCGGCCGAGGGAGCTTTACGACCGGCCAGCAAACAGGTTCGTTGCCGGTTTTCTCGGTAGTCCGCGCATGAACTTCGCGCCGCTCGACCGCGCCGCCTCGTCGGGCGGCGTGCTCCGGGGCGTCGGCGGTTTTTATCATGCCACTGAGTTTGCCGGCGCCGACATCCCCGTCGAGATCGGACTCAGGCCCGAAGCCCTCAAGCTGGTCAGCGCCGAGACCAAGGGCACGATCCGCGGAACGTTCGAGCGCATGGAAGACCTCGGCTACGAATATGTCTGCTATGTGCGGCTCAGCGAGACGCTGGTCTGGACGGTACGCTCGACCGGAAGCCCGCCTGCATTCGCAGAGGGCGAGGTGGTCGGCCTCGGCTGGCAGCCCGAAAATCTCTATCTCTTCGGCGAAGACGGGAGACGGATCGAGCACGACGGCGCCGTACAACTGGCATCGGGAGCTTCGCTGTGAGTGCGGCCGAGAGGATGCAACGGCAGCAGAACCGAACCGCGTGGCTGTTTCTGCTGCCACTGATAATCGCGCTCTTTGGTGTCGCCATCTGGCCGCTCGCGCGCAGCATCTTCTTTTCCTTCACGGACGCCTTTCTCGATGCGCCGGCGAACTACGGCTTTGTCGGGATCGACAATTTCATAGCCGTCGCCGAAGATCCGGTATTCTGGCGCGCGGTCAAGAACACGCTGTTTTTCACCGTCATATCCGTCGGCCTGGAGACGCTTCTGGGGCTGGCGATCGCGCTTTTGCTCCACCGGGCTTTCGTCGGCCGGGGCATCGTCAGGGCTGCCATTCTCGTTCCCTGGGCGATGCCCATGGTCGTCTCGACACGGATATGGGAGTGGATGCTCAACGACCAGTTCGGCCTCGTCAACGAGCTGCTCGTGACGCTGGGCCTCGTCGAGAAGGGCATCGCCTGGACGGCCGAACCCTCGCTCATCCTCTATACCGTGATCTTCATCGATGTCTGGGTGACGACGCCGTTCATGGTGCTGCTTATCCTCGCCGGGCTCCAGTTGATTCCGGAGGAGATTTACGAGGCCGCGGAAGTTTCCGGCGTGCCGCACTGGAAGCGCTTCTGGTCGATAACGCTGCCGCTCGCGACACCCGCGATCGGCGTTGCGATGCTGTTTCGCACGCTCGATGCGCTCAGGATGTTCGACCTCAGCTATGTGCTTGCCGCCAACAACGAAAACACCATGACGATGTCGATCTATGCACGCGACCAGCTGATCAGCTTCCAGGACCTCGGCCTCGGCTCGGCGGCCTCGACCTGGGTGTTCATGATCATCGGGCTGATCGCGATCGTCATTGTTGGCGCCCTGCGCCTCGATCGGACGACAGGGTGACGATAATGGCAATGACGACGACTGCCCCTGCAAGACGCTATTCCAACAGCACCTATCGCACGATCCGGCGTGTGAGGACTTTCGGTCTCTATGTCGGCGTGGCGGCCGTACTCGTCTACATGCTATTCCCCTATTACTGGGCGATCGTATCGTCCACGAAATCCGGCCAGGCGCTCTATCAGTTCAGTCTCCTGCCATCGCCGGACTTCAGCAACTATTGGCAGCTGTTCCACAACCCCGTGTTCATGGGCGCGCTCGTCAACTCTGGCCTCGTCGCTTTCGCGAGCACGATGATCTCGCTGGTGATCGGCATTCTCGCGGCCTATGCGCTCGGGCGGCTGCATTTTTCGCCAGGCCGGATTATTTTGATCGCCGTCCTGATGATCTCGATTTTCCCGCAGGTGGTCGTGCTCTCGGGAATGTTCGAGGTGATCGGCTGGCTTGGGCTCTATAACCGCCCGTCGGCACTCATCGTTTCCTATCTTATCCTTACGCTGCCGTTCACCACCTGGATCCTGACGAGCTTCATCCGCGATCTGCCGACGGAGCTGGAGGAGGCGGCGCTCATCGACGGTTGTTCGCGGCTGAGGGTCCTGACGCATGTGCTGCTGCCGCTGATGGGGCCCGCGATTGCCAGCACCGGGCTGCTCTCGTTCATTCTGGCGTGGAACGAATTCCTCTTCGCGCTCACCTTTATCCTGACCGACGAGAACCGGACCGTGCCGGTTGCGATCGGCCTGCTTACCGGCAGCAGCCGCTACGAATATCCGTTCGGCCAGATCATGGCCGCGTCGGTGACCGTCACGTTGCCGCTGTTGGTGCTGGTACTGATTTTCCAGCGCAAGATCGTCGCTGGCCTGACGTCGGGTGCCGTCAAAGGGTAGTCGTGTCGGCGACAAGCGGGCATCGCCCGCAATTCATGCAGATGATCAAAAAATAGGCGTTGCGTTCGCGCTAATTCATTTTGCCCGGAATGCCCGGATGCTCTTCGGCTTCGGCGCGAACGGCCTCTTCGTGGTACCAGCAACCGTCTATTGCGGCCGCGCAAACCTCCTGCGCACCGGGTCCCGGCTTCTCTTCCCGGCGATTCTCCACCCTTTTGAAGGGTTTCACGGGGAAAGGATAAATCGTCGCCGACCTGCGGTATAAACTCTCGGCCATCGTCTGGTCTCCCTTGAGTTCTGTCAGGGAGCATAGCGCATCGCATCCGGTTTGCACATGGTTTGCGCGAAATGATGAAAACGCAATCAATTGCGTGCCGTATTTGTGGGCACGCGCTTTCGCGCGATGAAAATTTAGACGGCGTCGTCGCAATTTTACGGCCATGCACTCCAATCCCATGTTGATCCCGGGGTCCCGGTGTACGCGTTTTTGACGGCATCGTTTGGCGCGGCGGGTGAGTTGCCTGTTGCGGGGCGGAGCCTGTACCGCAATCAACTAACCGGTTGACTCTATTGCAACGTTCGAGCGGCACCAGCGGCGGGTGGATGGTTTGCGCGCACGGACGAGGAACCGGCAGCCAGTCAATTATTCCGCTATCGGCGGGCCGTAATGGCCGAACTGGCACGCAAAATGCTTGAGCAGTTCCGGATCCCTTGGCGGTCGGCGCTTGAAGCGTGTCGGTCCGTCAGGATTGCTCAAAGCCTCGCAACCACGTTATGAGAGATTCGCAATGACAAAGTATAAGCTCGAGTATATCTGGCTCGACGGCTACACCCCGGTCCCGAACCTGCGCGGAAAGACGCAGATCAAGGAATTCGATGCATTCCCGACGCTCGAGCAGCTCCCGCTCTGGGGATTCGATGGCAGCTCGACGATGCAGGCCGAAGGCCGCAGCTCCGACTGCGTGCTGAAGCCGGTCGCGGTCTATCCGGACCCGGTTCGCACCAACGGCGTACTGGTCATGTGCGAAGTCATGATGCCGGACGGCAAGACCCCGCACCCGTCGAACAGCCGCGCGACGATCCTCGACGACGAGGGCGCCTGGTTCGGTTTCGAGCAGGAATACTTCTTCTATAAGAACGGCCGCCCGCTCGGCTTCCCGGAGCAGGGCTATCCGGCACCGCAGGGCCCTTACTACACCGGCGTCGGTTACAAGAACGTCGGCGACATCGCACGCCAGATCGTCGAAGATCATCTCGACATCTGCCTGGCTGCCGGCATCAACCATGAAGGTATCAATGCCGAAGTCGCCAAGGGCCAGTGGGAATTCCAGATCTTCGGCAAGGGCTCCAAGAAGGCCGCCGACGAAGTCTGGCTGGCTCGCTACCTGCTGCAGCGCCTGACGGAAAAGTACGGCATCGACATCGAGTGGCACTGCAAGCCGCTCGGCGACACCGACTGGAACGGTTCGGGAATGCACTGCAACTTCTCGACCGCCTACATGCGCGAAGTCGGCGGCAAGGAGTATTTCGAAGCGCTGATGGCTGCCTTCGAGAAGAACCTGCACGAGCACATCGCCGTCTACGGCCCCGACAACCACATGCGCCTGACCGGCAAGCATGAGACGGCACCGTGGAACAAGTTCAGCTACGGCGTTGCCGACCGCGGTGCATCGATCCGCGTTCCGCACAGCTTCGTCAACAACGGCTATCGCGGCTATCTCGAAGATCGGCGCCCGAACTCCCAAGGCTGCCCCTACCAGATCGCTTCGCAGGTGCTGAAGACCATCTCGACCGTTCCGACCGAAGGCAGCGTCGCGAAAGTCGCATAAACACTCCCCGCGGCGCCGACGCGAATGTCGGCGCCGTGTCCCTTTTCCTGGTCTGTACGATCCTCCCGGGAATTCGCGGACGCCGATGGCTGTTGCCACCGTCAGCGGCTCCCATTCCCGCCTTCACCGTTTGCTTGCGTCGATGACCCAGTCGACCGCTTCGGAAATATCGCGAACCGTCGCCGTCGGTGCGGGCTCGAAACGCTTCTCGTCGCCTTCGCGGTACTTGCCAGTGCGCACCAGCAGGGCGTGCGCCAAGCCTGCCGCCAGCGCGCCCGCCACATCTGTTTCGGCGTCGTCACCCACCATGACGGCTTGAGCGTCCGCACAACTCATCGTCGCGAGCGCAGACCGAAAGAAGGCCTGCGACGGCTTGCCGAGCACGATCGCGCTCTTCTGACTGGCGAATTCCAGTCCGATTACGAAGGCTCCGGCGTCGAGGCTGAGTTTTCCATCGGCATCCTTGAAAGTCCGGTTTGGGGCGAGCGCCAGCAATTCCGCGCCGGCAATCAATTCACGAAACGCCGTGTTGAGCGTCCGGTAATCGAAAGCCTCGCCCGCGTCACCGACAACGACGGCCTTCGGCAGACCGCTTCTCAGATCGTCGAATTCCTGCACGAGATTGGGATGGACAAGCAGATGCGGCGATCGGCCATGTTCGGCAAGCCATTGGCGCGCTGCCTCAGCCGGCGTGAAGACTTCGTCTGCTGTCACGGAAAGGCCCAGCCGGGCAAGCCGGTCAAGAACGGCTGACTTCGTCGAGCGGGTGGTGTTGCTGACGAAGCGGATGGGAAGACCGGCGTCGCGCAGGCGCAGAACCGCCTCCGTCGCGCCAGGCACAGCCACGTCGCCGTCATAGATGACGCCAGCGAGATCCAGAAGCACACCGCTGATCATCGTCGCAGGATGACACGGAGGCGCGCGGGGTCAAGTTCGCAAGCTGTGTGGCTCCCGACGGTGCGTTGGGGCTCATTGTCGTAAAGCGGCGATCTTGCCACTATCCGCGCGTTTCCGCGCGCATTTTCTTGTGGCATTTCGAGCCACCAGAAATTGACTTCGGTTCCATGTCGCACGCATAGTGCGGTGGGGATCAGGGGATCAGCAAAGTCACCATGCGCAAACTGAAATTCGCGGTTGCCGCGTTCGCGGTGCTGGGAAGCGTGTTGCCGTCGGCAGCCGAGGTGTTTTCGCGCGCGTCGTCTCCAGAGGGCTCGGTCATTGCGCGCAAGTCCGGCGAGGAAATTCGCTTCATTGAGGTGGATGACTGGCGCACGGTAGAGGTCAACCAGGACCTTCTTGCCGGCGATGTGCTCCGCACCAATGCAACCGGCAGCTTGGCGCTTTTGTTTGCCGACGACACGCAGATGCGCATGGGGCGCAACACGACACTGCTCATTAAGAAGATAGGTGAAAACTCCGACGGCGAACTCAGCCTTCAATCCGGCGTCGTCTGGGCGCGTGCCAAGCGTGGCGGCAGCGGACTGACCATCGACACGCCGGCGGCAACCGCGGCCATTCGCGGCACGGATTGGACTCTTCGGATCACCGGTAACGGCGATACGACGCTCTCCGTGCTCGAGGGCAGAGTGGAGCTCAAGAACGCCCAAGGATCGGTAACCGTCAATCAGGGCGAGGGCGCGTTTGCAGCAATTGGACAGGCACCGCGCAAATACATCCTCGTCAATCTGGAGGAGCGCGAGCAGATCCTGCTATACACCGAACTGCGCGGCGCTTTTGCCACTCTGCCGCTGAGTGGGGTGGGCGGTCGCGAGACGCGTGCCAGGCGTGATGCCATTTTGGCCATCGCGCCCGCGCAGCGAAGCAGCGAGGACTGGGTTGCGCTCGCCGAAGCAATGCTTTCGAGCGATGGGCGCGCGGCCGCAAAGGATGCGCTTGCGCATCTCCGCCGCCCTTTGCCGGCCGGGCTGGAGGCGCGGGCGAAACTCGTCGAAGCGATGATTGCGGGACAGGAGCTGCACTACGCCGAGGCAAGCCGCTTGTTTGCTGCCGCCATGCCGCACCTGCCGCGCAACCGCCGGGCGGCCGCAGCCTTCGGCCGATGGTTTGCGAGCGCCCTGGAACATCCGGATCGAGAGACGCCACCGCCGGCGACCAGCGCCTATGCCGACGACCCGGTGGCTGTGATGGCACGCGCCACCGCCGCCGCCCACATCCTTGGACAGGCGGAAGCGATAAAAATCCTGAAGGCGGCCGAAGAGCGCTTCCCGAACGATGCGCGACTGCCGGCGATGCGGGCCGATCTCGCTTTCCAGCTCGATCGTCGAGACGAGGTGAGGGAGGCTCTTGCCCGCGCCAAAGCAATCGATCCGGAGGAGCCAGCCTATCTCCTCGCAAACGCGCGCTTCCGTGCAACCGTATCCAGCGATCTCGACGGCGCGCTCGCGGATCTGAAGCGTGCGACCAAGATCGCGCCCGGTGACGATGCCGCCTGGAACGAGCTGGGCATCGTTCAAAGCGATCGCAGCGCGATCAGAGAGGCGGATGCTGCCCATCGCCGCGCGATCGAGCTGAACCCGGAAAATGCGGCGCTCCATGCAAACTACGCGCGCTTCCTGATGGACAACGACCAGATCGCGGCGGCCAAGGCCGCGATCGACAGAGCCGAGGCGCTGGACCCCCGTTCCTACGCTGTTCTCGCGGCCAAGGGGCGTTATCTCTTGCGGATCGGCAGGACCGAGGAAGGCGAGAAGGCGCTGCTCGAAGCTTCCGCCGTCAACCCGACCTACGGGGACAGCCTTATAGGCCTGGCGATTGGCAGCTACCAGTTGGGTGCCGACGAGGAGGCGGCTCAGGCGCTCGACAACGCGGATAGATTCGATCCGGATAATCCGTCGATCCCCTTGATCCGCTCCGGCATCGCCCTTGACCAGTACCGCGCCGACGAAGCGATTGTGGAGGCCCGCGAGGCCCTGCGCCGTCGGCAGGCGCGTGGCGGCTACTATGGCGGCTACGATGCCAACCGCCAGGTTTCCTCCTTCCTGGGAATTGCGCTCGACAATGTTGGCCTGAACGAGTGGAGTCAATACTACGCAGATCGTTCCTACGATCCCTTCAGATCAACTACCTATCTCGATGAGGCTGCGGCGGGCCGGGTCAGTCCATTCGAAGGATTCGCACCGCTGCTTTCTCCAAGCGAGCGCACACAGGCAGGAGGTTCCACCGTTTCCTCTAACCTGCAGGCCGTTCTGCTTGATCCGCTTGCGGTCGCGTCGCCGACGATCCGCAATTCACTCGAACGAACCAGCTTTTTCGAAGCCGCCATCGGCGGCGGCCTGATCATGCAGGAGGGCGAGCTTGGCTGGAAGAGCGATGTCCTTGTGCAGGGTACGAGCTACGCGTCGCTGCCGATCAGCTACTATCTTCAGGCGGAGGCACTGCGGCCCGATAGTCCGCGCACGAACGATCGCGATGACATCACCGGCGCGACATTCGCCGTCGGAATGCATCCGACCTTGGAGGACAATGTCTACCTGTTCGGAGATATGATAGATCTCGACACCGGCTTTCCGGGGCAGACGTGGTCGCCGACGCCGTTCGACACGAGAGAAACTCGATCCTCCAACCTTGGGATCGGCTGGAGTCACACGTTTGGCGAGCGCAATCTTCTGCAGGCGTTCGGCGTCATCGGCGACACGGACGTAGACCAGAGCATCGATTTGGTGGACCGCATCGGCCCGTATCGCGTTGAGCAAGAAACGGAAGAGGAAACTGCGACGATCGGCGTAAGCCATCTGTATGGAATCGGACCCGTCACCCTTCGCTATGGGGCCGAGACCGGTCGGTTTACTACGCGCGATTCGGCAGTCTATACGGATCTGCTCACTGGAGGGGTGTTCTTCGTCGATCGGTTTTCCGACGAAGGCAATGCAACGCGGGTCTACACCGACGCCACATGGGACGTGTCGGAAGATCTCCAGTTCCAGGGTGGCGTTTATGGGAATTGGTTGGAAGATGTGGCCGACGACTGCCCGTGCGTCGATCCGCGCATCGGCGTTGCCTGGTCGCCCGTGGAAAATCACTGGCTCCGCGCGTTCTATCGCGAAGACACGCAGTTTTCATCACGCTACACGCTTGCCCCGGTCTCGACAGTAGGGCTCACGCCTCTCGACCTGCCTTTGTTCATCGGGGGCAACGTGAAAACCGCGGCACTGCGTTGGGAAGCCGAATGGTCGGAACGCTTCTTCACCTCGGTCGAGTACCAACATCAGCGCTTTGACGGCCTCTCCCTGGACATCCCTGAGTTGCTCGGCAGCTTCGACACGACGAGTGGTGAAATCGATCGTGTCCATGTCAGCGCAAACTATTGGATTGGCGATGGGCTGGGTGCCTTTGGTTCGTTCACCTGGAACCATAGTGTCGATCTGACACCTGGGAGCGGGGGAGAATTCGCCGTACCGCTTGTGCCGGATTATCGTGGGCAAGTGGGGCTGACGGTCGTACATCCTTCGCGCGTCAGGGCGACGGTGGCGCAGACATTTGTCGGGGAGCGAGTCGGTGCGCCCTTCGGCATTGATTTGGAATCATATACGACCACCGATGCCGCGATCACCTGGGAGTCTCCAAGCGGCCATCTGGAAGTCGGTTTGCAGTTGCTGAACGCATTCGACAATGACTTCGACCTGGCTCTCGGTATTCCCGGCCCGGGCCGCACGGTCCTCGGCTCCGTCAGGGCAAAATTTTAGCGGTCTCAAACGAGACCGCTCCAAGATCGTACTTGTGTCTGCCGGCGCGCGTTAGCCGCGCCGCATATCCGGGAAGTTCGCCGGGTCGATGCCGAGGGTGCGCAGGTCGCGCGCGTTCGGGCGGCGGTGGCCTTCGACGGCGGCGGCGGCAGCGTTCGCAGCACCGAGAACGGCGAAGGCGCGGCCAATGAAACCCATGCGGTTTTTGCTGGTGGCAGTCATCTCTTTGCTCGCTTTCGTTTTCTATCCGATGAGCAAAAGATGGGTCCGAGTGGGTATTTTTGCAATGCACAAAAGCTCACCCCAGCCATGCAGCGCAAGCAAGACCGCGATGAGGGGAGCGCTTTTAAAGATTGGGGAAGAAAAAAGTGGAGCGGAAAGAGGGCTGCCCCTCCCTCTTCCCGCTCCGTGAACCGCCTTGGGAGGCGAAAGGGTCAGTCCTCGCTGGCGGCGAGTTGTGCCAAGACCTGGCCGCGCCCACGCGCTCTCAGAATGAGCGGTACGATAAGGGCGAGGGCCGCGATCACCAGAAGCACGGCCGCGATCGGCGAGGTGAAGAGCACGGTGAAGTCACCCTGGCTGATCGAAAGCGCCCGGCGCAGTTGTTGTTCGGCGAGAGGCCCGAGGATCAGGCCGACCACGACCGGGGCGATCGGGTAGCCGAAGACGCGCATGACGTAACCTAGCAGTCCGAAGGCGAGCAGCATGCCGAGCTCGAATACCGACGGGTTGGCGCCGATGGTGCCGAGCGTCGCGAACAGAAGAATGCCCGCGTAAAGCCACGGCTTCGGGATGGTCAGGAGCTTCACCCAGAGACCAATCAGCGGCAGGTTCAGGACCAGCAGCATGAAGTTGGCGATCAGAAGGCTCGCGATCAGACCCCAGACGAGCTGCGGGTTGGTGGCAAACAGCAGCGGTCCGGGCTGGAGGCCATATTGCTGGAAGCCGGCCAGCATGATTGCCGCCGTCGCCGTCGTCGGCAGGCCGAGGGTGAGCAGCGGCACCAGCGTGCCGGCGGCCGAGGCGTTGTTGGCCGCTTCCGGTCCGGCCACGCCTTCGATCGCGCCATTGCCGAACTCTTCCGGATGTTTGGTCAGGCGCTTCTCAGCCGCATAGGAGAGGAAGGTGCCGATTTCGGCGCCGCCTGCTGGCATCGCCCCGATCGGGAAGCCGATGACAGTGCCGCGAAGCCAGGGCTTCCAAGAGCGTGCCCAGTCCATCGCGCTCATCCAGACCGAGCCCTTGACGGCTTCGACCTTGTCCGGGCCGCGATCGCCCTGGGCAGCGATGTAAAGGGTTTCTCCGATCGCGAACATGGCGACCGCAAGCGTCGTCACCTCGATACCGTCGAGCAGATCTGGCACGCCGAAGGAAAGGCGCGTCTGGCCGGTCAACTGGTCGATGCCGATGCAGGCGAGGGTGAGGCCAACGAAAAGCGAGGTCAGGCCGCGAAGCGTCGAGTCTCCAAAGGCGGACGAAACCGTGACGAAGGCCAGCACCATCAGCGCGAAATATTCGCGCGGACCGAAGACCAGCGCGAGCTTGACGATATAGGGGGCGATGAAGGCGAGCGCCAGGGTCGCGATGAGACCGGCGACGAAGGAGCCGATCGCAGCGGTCGCCAATGCCGGGCCGCCGCGTCCGGCGCGCGCCATCTTGTTGCCCTCGAGTGCGGTGACGATCGACGAGCTTTCGCCCGGCGTGTTGAGCAGGATCGAGGTGGTCGAGCCGCCATACATGCCGCCATAATAGATGCCGGCGAACATGATGAGCGAGCCGCCCGGATCGAGCCTGTAGGTGACGGGCAAGAGGAGCGCGACCGTGAGCGCCGGCCCGATCCCGGGCAGAACGCCGACGGCGGTGCCGAGCGTCACGCCGATGAGAGCGTAGAGCAGGTTCATCGGCTGGGCGGCGACGAGCAGCCCCTGGAGCAGGAAGTCGAAAGTAGCCATAGTCGTCGGCCCCCTCAGAAGAACAGGCGTTCAAGCGGCCCTGCGGGCAGCGACAGTTGCAGGAGCTTGGCGAAGATCACCCAGACGATGAAGCTGAAGGCAATTCCAACCGGAATTGTGAGCCACAGCTTGCGCTTGCCGAAGCCGCGTGCAGTCAGGCCGAAGAGAATGCCGGTTGCGATCGAAAAGCCGAGCGTGTTCAAGAGCAGCATCTGGGCGGCCAGCCCACCGACGATCCAGAATACGGGGCCGAACTCCTGGTGCTCTCGCTCGTGACCGAAGTCGCCCCTCACTGCTTCGACGGCGGTCCAGATTGCGAGGCCGATGAGACAGCAGGCGATCACATAGGGAACCGTCGTCGGGCCGATCTGTGAATAGCCGGCGAGCCCGGCCAGGCGCGAAACGTCCCAGAAGATCAGGCCGGCGATGAGCGCCAGAACGACGGCGATGATGAGCGCCGCCCTGTCAGGGCGGCGCGTTTCGACGGAAGGGTGATTTCCCCTGTTCATTTGACCAGTCCGATGTCCTTGAGGACAGTTTCGGTTGCGGAAACGTCCTTCGCGAGCTGCTCGTTGAAGGCGTCGCCGGCGAGGTAGGTGTCCTGCCAGCCCTTCGTCTTCAGGACTTCCTGCCAGCCTGCGGACTTGGCGAGCTTTTCGATGTCGGCGGAAACGGCTGCCTTCTGCTCATCGGTGAGGCCGGGAGCGGCTGCGACCATGCGCCAGTTTTCAACCACGACGTCGACACCGGATTCCTTCAGCGTCGGTGCATCGATGCCTGGGAGGCGTTCGGCGCTTGAGACCGCAAGAAGGCGGAGCGTCCCAGCCTTCACCTGCGATTCGAATTCGCCATAGCCGGAAATGCCTGCGGTCACCTGGCTGCCCAGGATGGCGGCGAGCGCTTCACCACCGCCGGAATAGGCGATGTAGTTGATCTTCGTCGGATCGACGCCGGCCGCCTTGGCAATCAGGCCGACGGCGATGTGGTCGGTGCCGCCAGCGGAGCCGCCAGCCCAGGAGACGGCGCCCGGATCCTTCTTCAGCGCCTCGACGAGGTCGCCCATAGTCTTGATCTCGGAAGCGGCCGGGACGACGATCGCTTCATACTCGCCGGTAAGACGGGCGATCGGCGTCACGTCCTTGAGGGTCACGGGCGAATTGTTGGTGAGGATGGCGCCCACCATGACGTAGCCGCCGACGAGGAGGGCGTTCGGGTTGCCCTTCTGCTGGCTGGCGAACTGTGCAAGCCCGATGGTGCCGCCGGCGCCGGGAACGTTTTGCACCTGGACATTGCCGGAAATGCCTTCCTGCTGCATGACGGTCTGCAGCGAACGGGCCGTCTGGTCCCAGCCGCCGCCGGGGTTGGCCGGCGCGATGATCGTATAGTCGGCGGCATATGCCGGAAGCGCCAGGGCGCCAACGAGAATGGATGCCAGGAAGAAGTGTTTCAAGGTCGGTCCTCCGTAGGGCGCGTTCAATCGCGCGTGCGTTGATTATCGTCGCGTACGGGAGAAACGCGTGGCTGGTTTTTTGCGCGCCAGCCGCTGACCGTGGTGGTGATTTCCTCCCGAAGCGCTGCTGACGGCCCGCCTCCACGGATCATCAGCGATCCCTAAGCCACCATAGAAAGCTGACATTAACCTGACATCAAGTCGGCATTGCGTAAATGGTTTGTTCTGCCTGCCGAAATTTCAGTGGAGCCTCAGCACCTCGTTCCAGCGCGCGATCAGGCGGGCGCGCTTGACCTGGTCGAGATAGACCATCAGCCCCGGGCTGACCGGAACGGGCCGCAATTGCCCGCCGAGCATCTCCTGCATGGTGTTGGCAGTGTTCTCGCCCGCGACATCCGGGCTGACGGCCGGGATCTGCAGTTCGCGCGCCATGATGGTCTGGCCTTCCTTCGACATGAAGAATTCGAGATACCGGCGGCCGAGGTCAGGAGAGGCGGCCGCCTGTGGCACCAGCCCGATGCGCGACATCACCACTGTATAGTCCTTTGGAAGCACGATCCCGACATCGGGATGGCGCGAGGCCCAGTCGGCGGCATAGGATCCGAGGATATTGTAGCCCAGAACGAACCGGCCATCGGCGACCCGTTCGACGATCGCCTGGCTGGTCGAATAGAGTTTTACGCCCGCGGACCCCATCGCCTGGATGACGCTCCAGATGTCGCCGAACTGCTCCTGGTCGCGCGACATGAAGAGGAAACCGACGCCCGAGCGCTCGATATCATAGGTGCCGATCCGGCCGAAGACGGCGCTGCCCTTCCGCTTCAGATAGTCGACGAATTCCGCGCGTGTTGCAGGCGGCGGCTCGGTCTTGAAGCTTGGCTTATGGTAGACGAAGACGGCCGGTTCGAAGGTCAGTGCATAGGCGGTGTTGCGCCAGTTCGCCCAGACCGGCCAGCGGCCGCTCATCGGCAGGTCGCTGCGTTGCGCATAGCCGTCGTTGCTGAGCTTGACCTGCAGGTCCATGGCCGAGGAGAAGGCGAAGTCAGCCGTCTTCTGGCCAGCATCCGTCTCCTTGACGATCCGGTCGTAGATCTCGCCCGTCAGCATATCCTCGTAGCGAACCGCTACGTCCGGATTGGCCTTCTGAAAGCCGAGGATCATCGGCCTCGCGAGCGGTTCGTCGAGCGAGGAGTAGACCACCAGAACCGCGGCCTTGTCGTCTCCGGAGAGGGCCGGGAAGAATACGGGCGCCGAATGCGACAACCCGGGAAGAAGGAGACAGAGAAGCAGGGAGATCAGGTATCGCATAATTCCACAATGCCTTACAGCGCCGCGCGTCGGTTCAGACACGCAAGAGACGCCGTAACAGCTTGAAGTGCTGCATGTTTTTCTCCCTAAATCAATTGCGATTTAGGGAATTATGCAGTAGCCGCCTGCCGTTCACAAGCGAGCTTGCGGCCGATAAAATGCTCGGGGGAGAGCGACATTGCGAATCTTGCTCGTTGAAGACAATCAGGCCCTGGCGGAGGGCCTATCCGCGATCCTGCGCGGAAGCGGTTACGCGGTCGACGTCGTCAGCGACGGTGCCTCGGCGCATGCCGTTGCCGCTGCGGAAAGCTTCGATCTGGTAATCCTCGATCTGAACCTGCCGGAAATGGATGGCCTCGACGTGCTGCGTGCCATGCGGGCTCGACAGAACCGGGCGGCGGTCCTGATCCTGACTGCGCGCGGCACCCCGGAGGAGCGGGTGAAGGGTCTCGACCTCGGCGCCGATGATTACATGATCAAGCCTTTCGACATCAGCGAGTTCGAGGCGCGGGTGCGGGTGCTGCTGCGCCGTCAGGCAGGACTGCGGGCATCGGTCGTCAGCTATGGCAACGTCACACTGGACCTGACGGCACGCAGCTTTTCTGCAGGCGGTGTACCGATCGAAATTCCCGCCCGGGAGCTCGGGCTGCTCGAACTTCTGTTCATGCGCGCCGGCAAGGTCGTCGCCAAGGAGGCGATCGTCCAGTCGCTCACCGGCCTCGATGACGATCTCAGCCCCAATGCGATCGAGCAATATGTGAGCAGGCTCCGCAAGCGCTTGGCGCCGTACGGCCTGACAGTGCGCACCGCGCGCGGCATCGGCTATTACCTCGACAAGACGGCCAGCCCCGAATGAGGACGGTCGTCTATTCGCTGCGGCGCAGGCTGCTCGGCTGGCTCCTGATCTCCACCGCCGTGATCGGCGTGGTGGCGCTGACCGACACATACCGGGAGGCGGTCAAGACGGCGAACGTCGTCTCGGACCGCGTGCTTGCCGGTTCGGCGCTCGCGATCGCCGAGCGCGTTGTCGTCGCCGAGGACGGCTCGCTTCAGGTCGACATTCCCTACGTCGCGCTGGAGATGCTGACGTCGGCAGCGCAGGACCGGGTCTTCTACCGGGTGGACGGGCCGCCTGGCCAATTCATCACCGGCTACCAGACGCTGCCCTCGCTGAGCGAGGGTCAGGACCAGTCGGCAACGTTCGGCGATGCCGTCTTCCGCGGTGAACGCATTCGCATTGCGGCACTCCGGCGTTCCGCCTCGACCGGAGTCAGTTCTGTTCCCTTCGTCGTCACTGTTGCCGAAACGACGATCGCGAGGCGGCAGCTGACGCAGACGATCCTTCTGCGCTCGGCCCTGCGCTTGGGCATGATGATCGCCGGCGCGGCCATGATCGTCTGGATCGCCGTCACCTTTTCGCTGAGACCACTGTATCGGCTTGGCGACGCTATTGCCGAACGCAGCCCCGACGACCTCCATCCGATCGGCGAGCGGGTGCCGAGCGAGGTTCAGGGCCTGGTCGACACCGTCAACTCGTTCATGGTGCGGCTGCAATCGGCCCTCGACGCGCTGCGCCATTTTACCGGCAATGCTAGCCATCAGTTGCGAACGCCGCTCGCGATCATCCGCACGCAGCTGGCGCTCGCGCAAAGAGCGGGTTCGCTCGAAGAGACGAAGGCGGCCGCGCGCAAGGCGGATGAAGCGGTGGCGAATGCAGAGCGCATTCTCGCGCAACTGCTGCTGATGGCGAAAATCGACGCGGCGGGCAAGGACGAGGCGCGCGGTTTGGAGCGCATCGAACTTGCCGGACTCGCGCGTGAGATCACCGCCGATCACGTGCCGGCGGCCGGCGAAGCCGGCATCGACCTCGGCTTCGCCGGCGAAGGTGAACATTGGATCCGCGCCGAGCCGTTGCTCGTCGGCGAACTTCTGAAGAACCTTATCGGGAACGCGCTTCTTTATGCCGGGCGGGGCGCCGAGGTCACGGTGCGCGTCGAAGGGCGCGACGATGCCGTCGTGCTCGAAGTCGAGGACAATGGACCGGGAATCCGGCCGGAATTGCGCGAAGCGGTGCTCAAGCGTTTCCGGCGCGGTGGCGACGAGGCGCCGGGCACCGGGCTCGGCCTGCCGATCGTCGAGGAGATCGCCACGCTTTACGGCGGGACGACGCGCCTGGAGGACGGCGAGGGCGGGCGCGGATTGAAAGTCGTGGTGGCGTTTCCGGCGGGGTGAGGAGAGGAAGGCAGCAGGGGCATCTGATCCGATCGTTGCTCAAGGGCGCGTAGGAGAACTGCCGGTGGCCCATCCCCCTCTGCCCTGCCGGGCATCTCCCCCACAAGGGGGGAGATTGGCAA
>NZ_WITC01000060.1 GCF_009601505.1 Sinorhizobium terangae | reverse complement strand
ACGTACCCCGGCTTGAAGGCTAGCGATCCGGTACCATCTATCCGATTGGGATCCATAGAGCTCTCTCCCTTTTTACGGGAACAAAGACCTCGCGCCGATCCGTCCACCGGTACCCTAGGTTAGTCACCAGTTTCAGGCATCCGCATGTAGAGACTAGGTCGAATTCTAGGTAGGTTAACTTTCGAGAAGCTGACGAGTCACCTACCGAACGCATCTGTCGGTCAGGATACGGCTCGGCGGAATGCCATGCTCCCCAGAAGAACGGCCGACGCGGTCGTTTCAACAACTCGGCCGGAGCGATCGGCATCTTGCGGTCATACAGCTTGGCGGGATCTATTGCAGTCTTGATCAGCGGCGCTGTGGCAAGTCGCTACGATCATTTGAAGGGTCGCAAGTATTCAAAGACGGTCAGTCCGACCTTCGCGCGGTGCGAGACACAGATTGTTTCACAAGACTGAACCAATGATTGCCGCGCGACAAACAGAATCGGACGCCGTGGCGACGTTAGCTGTGAGGATGCAAGAACAGCGTGAGAAGTAAGTGCCGCCTCTCTTAGGTGGCACCGGGCGCCGCATTTTTCGAGAGCACTGCACTGCTGCTCATTGCAAACTAAGAGGCCCGTCAGCTTCTCGAAAGTTCACGCGAGCAGGATAAGAAAGTCAAACCTTTGATAAGGGTGTCACGGTGAGCCAGCATTCGCCTGAACGGCTAGGCCGTCTATCGAGGTTGAGACGGAGTGGCCGATTTTGAAATGATGGCTGGGTTTAGTCCTGGTCACGGTGAGGATGAGTCATCTCGTGCTGATTTCAGGTTCCGACAATCGCATTTTTCTGCCGAAGCCTTCGCCACGTACTCGTCGTTTCCGTGCGCCAGATTTCTAGTTTGCTGGTAAAGGTTTTGTGAGGTCTCATGGAGCGAACAAGTAACAACTTTAACCTTTTCGATTTCGACGTGGAGGCATTCGCACGAGCGTATTATCAAAGTTCGCCGACGGGCCAGCGATCGGAAAATGCGCCCGACGCCAGCTTTGAGGAGCGGCTTGGCGAATTGCAACTTGATTCCTCTGATGAGAGCTCCACGAAGGCTGGCTCGCCCGATACTGGACCCGCAGAGTCGCATCGACGAATGCGGTCCACCGACGAGGGTGATTTGATGCGCATGCCGCTGCGGGATGACCGGTTCAGCGGCGCGCGCCACAGCGTGGGCTTGCCTCGCGGACGAATTGGCGACTTGGCTGCGGGATTATCGCGATCTGACTTGCGTGGTACCCTGTTCAGCAGCACACGCTACACCTCTTCATCTGAGACGCAGCCCGAGATCCAAACGAAAAATACCAAGAACCGCGGATTGTGGTCGCGCATCAAGTCAGGCGTGGGCAAAGCGTTCGCTAAGAGCCGCAGCGAAAAGGCGTCCGGTGCTTTTGTGCAGCGAGAGATTGTCTCAACCAGCGTTCGAGTGGATCACGCCAAGCAACCCGCCCGCATACGCGGTGTCTTTGACGCGGATGAGGCGCTTTTGGAAGAGTTAAGAAGCCGAGCCACAGGCCAGATGAGCGATGGCACCATTCGGAATGCTCAGGCCGATGTGCGCAATTTCAGTGCTTGGCTTAGCAGGAACAGGAGGGCGCCCATCGCCGGCAGGCTTGGCAACCCTGAGCTAGAACCTGGTTTGGAGCGCGATTTGCAAGACTACGCGAACGATCGCAATATTAACACTAGGCGTACCAGCGCAGCCCTGAACAAGCTTCGGGAGGTTCAAGCCGGAAGGGTCTTGTCGACCAGCAACTACCGCCTGGCACCCTATTCGGCAGACGAGTCTCTCATCGACCTGTGGGCTGCGGCAGAGAAGGCGACAGGCAGGGTTGAGCCCGACACGGTCGACAGACAGGCTCGTCGTCTTGCCAGACTGAGTGATTGGCTTGAGAGGCATCAAAGGGGCGCTATGGCCGGTAGACTCTTCACCCATGGGCTCGCCCAAGATGTCGAGGAGTACAAGCAACAAACGGGGGATAGCAAAATCAAGCCTGATTTGCTCAGGCTCCAGCGATACCAACAAGTGGTCGACGCAAACCAAGCGCTGGAGTTACCTCCTCCAGGGCAGGCATATTTGCCTGCCGAGCCACCGCAAGAGCTTCCGCCGATGCCAGACACCCCGAGTGAGGGAGCTTGGTCGTTATTTAGGGAGCAGATGCATGGTCCCACCTCATCGTCGCCAGCGCAAGATGTCGGCCTGCAGGGGAGCTCGCAGGAACTTCCCGCAACACTGGCCATAACAAGCGATGAAGGTTGGACTTGGTCCAGGGAGTATGCGCAAGGGCCAGCAACGCCGTCGGCTGCCGGGAGTTCGTCGTCAGACTTCTACAGCGGCCTTGAGCCGTTAGTTAATCTGGATTCACCCACACCGTATGGATTTCGCGGGGATGTTCGATCTCCGCCGGCGCTCGCCGGGCCATCAGCGGCCCCGCAGGAGGTGCCGGACATAGGTCATATCGTCGGCGAGGGATGGCGCCACGGCTCTCAGTCGGCCTCGGTTGTCCTGATCGATGTACTGGACAACGTCAATCTCCTGCCAAACCAGTTTGGCCCAAGGCGGGTCGACATCAACGGCGAGCCTTACTCGGTCACGCTAGGGCCTGGAGGGCGCAGTGATGTTCGACTGATCCACCATCCTCGCGCCAGGCAGAGAGATGAAGCCGGGTCATCCCGTCAGCTCCATAGCCCTGGGCAGATAAATGAAGCTGGACCTTCCCGCCCTGGTGTGCCGGATTTGGGATATCTTATCCGCGGGGGATGGCAGCACCGCGAACGCTTGCTTCCGAACTACCTTGCCCGCGCAATAGAAGGTAACCAGCTCATGCCGGAACCCGGGCGCCCGACGTATTTCAACATACGCGGCGTGCCTTACAAGGGCGAGTTGGTGGAAACGGACGGCGGCCCACGGGTTCGTATCTATCCTGAAGTCGGCTGAATGGCTTTGCCCGACCGTCTATGAGCGCGCCTGGATGTGGCACGTAGGTGGATCAATATAAAACCGCTGTCAAGCGGATCGAGGAATTGACCCTCCTATAGGCTCACCCACGAATGTTATTGAAGTGGAGGGCACTGAGATACAGGCGCGCACTTCATTCGGTCGCCATTGAGTATGATCTGCCCGGTTATTTCGATGCGCCAAGCCTTGACGGCTATTTGCACCGTCCGCAGGCGTTCTGCGTGAAGCGCGATGGATCGGAGCTCATTAGACGCTGCACGACCGAGTCAGCCGAAAGCGCGGGATACACCAAAGCCACGCGCGAATCTGCAGCTCCAATGGCTCCAGCATGCTCGGCCGCAAGGCGGTCCAATTTTACTTGGGCGGAGCACTTTGCTCGCATGCTTGCAGTGATATCCGGTAACCGCGACGAACTCATCTAGGCTCCTTTGTTTGTCCGTCCGACAGATCGATCGATATCGCTCGATGATTGCCTCAGCCGGTTCCGTATGTGTCGCCATGCTGATCCGCCGTGCCTCCATCCCCCGAGCCGGGACAGCGAACCATGACCATCCCATCGGGAGCATCAACACTATTACTTGAGGCAATGCGGGCAGTTTTTCCCAGTTCGTCCGACAATCCCAAAAGCGGGACGGAACTTATGTCCTTATACAAGTTAAAAGGTCAAACAGCCGTGAGTATTCGACCCGTATGCTCGGCAGCGGCAAAGGGTGGCTTCGCGCGGGTACGCCCAATCCCCCGATCACCGTCTCATCGATTTGTAAGTCCACTTATCTGAAGTAATCCACACACACAAGCAAGGCGGCGAGGGGCATGCGAGGTATAGGTCAGTTGAATGTGTGACATGCAAACAATCAATTTCTCTAGTATCGAGAAAAGAGGGTATCAACGACAAGTGTCGTCGCGCATTCAATGGCAAGAAACAACACCATGATACTCACTCAAAACGAGCTAAGAGTTCCCTTCGCCTGGGCGCGCCATACACAGCTACTATGGGCTACGGCCGGTGTGCACGGCAGGCGGCCGCCCTCGGACCGGTGGTTCGACAACGCTCTTCAAAGCCATAGGGATGAAGGACTGCCCCTTCCTCTGTGGCTTGCTGCAATGAGCGTCGAGCGCCCTAGACGGTCACCGGCCGGAAAGGGCGGTTTACGATATGCGCGGCGGCTTCTCTTTCAAAGCCGGCAGTGACCTGCTCAACCGATTGTCGCGCTTTGGAGGTGAAATGCGAACGCTACTCGTTGATCATCATGCCGATCTTTCACGCGTGGTGCGAGGATTTCTCGGTGATTGCGGGTTCGCCGTTGATGTGGCTCCTACTCTTGAAGAGGCGTCAGTTGCAACATGTTGCGCGAGCTATGAAATTCTTCTGTTAGAGCTGGACATGCCGGATGGAGATGGCTTGCACTGGCTGAGGCAGCTAAGAAGCGACGGGCATTCAGTTCCGGCCATTGTTATGGGTAGCCTCAACACGGTCGAAATACGAATTGCGATTCTCAATGGTGGCGCGGACGATTTTCTGCCCAAGCCCATCTCTACGGATGAGCTTGTCGCTCGGATGCGAGCCATTCTCCGCCGGTCGACGCAGATGACCGAGCCGATCCAGGTGTTTGGGAACCTCGAATTGGATCCCTTCAGTCGACAAGTTTTCGTTGAGGGGCGTCCGCTGAAAATCGCACGGCGAGAACTGTGTATTCTAGAACACCTGCTCAGCCGTGCAGGCCGCATTGTGACGCGTGCGCAACTGGAAGACCAGCTCTATTCATTCGATGAGGAGGTCTCGTCCAACGCGCTGGAAGTCGGAATATATCGCTTGCGCGGGCATCTGACTATGTCAGGTGCAACGTTACAGATTACGACCGTGCGGGGCATAGGCTACATTCTTGAATTGACCAACGCGGCATCCGCTTAGTTGTTCGAAATTGGAAGCAAAGATTCATGAAAGTCGTGCGTAATTGTCATCCTGGCACCGATTGGTGGTCGATCGTCATCGTAGGTTTGAGGTCTATGGTTTGTCCTTCCTTGGGCTGTTCCCTCAGCGCTCTCATTCTGTTATTGCCACTCTCTGCCACGGCCCAAAACACGCGGGATGAAGGTCACGTTCCCAATAGCGTCACCGGCACACTGAACCTGTCCTCGTCACTCAGCGAAACAATTCATCTGCCCGCGCCAGCGGCGAGCATCTTCATAGCCGACCCAACGATCGCAGATTATCAGGCACCGTCGAACAGAACCATCTTCGTCTTTGGCAAGAAACCCGGGAGGACTAGCCTGTTCGCCTTGGACGACAACGGGGAAGCCCTCGCGCAGTTACGTGTTGTTGTCACGCAGCCGATCGAGGACCTGCGTGCCGCGTTGAGGGCTCAGGTCGGCGACTATCCAGTCCATGTCAGCTATACGCCGCGTGGCGCAGTGCTTAGTGGCACAGCGCCCAATGCCGAAGTTGTCGACAGCGCGGTAAGCATCGTCGAGCAATTTCTCGGCGACGGTGCGAACGTCATTAATCACGTCAAAGTCGCTGGGTCGTTGCAAGTTAATCTGAGTGTGCGGGTAGCAGAGGTGTCCCGAAGCGCACTGAAGGAACTCGGTATCCACCTATCGGCTTTCGGTCAAATCGGTATGTTCAGGGCGGGATTGTTGCCCAGCGGCAGAGGTGGCGCTATGGGGGCGGCTGATGGCGGTGGCACGGCAGAAATAGGATTCAGCGACGGTAAGATCAGCGTCGGCGCTGTCTTAGACGCGCTCGCCAAAGAGCACATCGCTTCCGTCTTGGCTGAGCCGAACCTCACCGCGATGTCCGGTGAGACCGCCAGCTTTCTGGCTGGCGGCGAATTTCCCATTCCGGTATCGCAGGAGAATGGGCAAGCCTCGGTTGAATTCCGTAACTTCGGTGTCAGTTTGGAGTTCGTGCCAACCGTTCTCAACAACAACAAGATCAATATTCGCGTAAAGCCGGAGGTCAGTGAACTATCTTCTCAAGGTGCCGTCCAAATCAACGGTATCTCCGTGCCAGCCATCTCCACGAGGCGCGCCAGCACGGTCGTCGAGCTCGCCAGCGGTCAAAGCTTTGCAATTGGTGGGCTCATCAGGCGCAACGTCAACACTGATATTAGAGCCTTTCCTTGGCTCGGGGATGTGCCAATCCTCGGGGCTCTGTTCCGTTCGTCCTCGTTCCAAAGAGAGGAGACGGAACTTGTTATTATAGTCACGCCTTACATCGTAAAGCCAGGATCAGACCCCAACGAGATGAGCGCACCCACGGACCGCGTTGGGCCACGCTTGGCCGTGGGCACCGCTCCAAGCTGGCCGCGAGGCCGCGCTACTCCCCGCATCGGTGCATCAGGCGACGAGGTCGGTGCCGGCTTTATCATCAAATAGCGAGCGATGCAGTTGCAGATTAAAGGCCTTCTGGTTGCGCTGACGGCAAGCGTAAGCGGGTGCGCAAGCACCGCGCCGATCTATGTCGAGCCATTAACGTCGATTGTTGTCCGACGGGAGACCAACGTCTTAGTGGTACAGAACCTTCGCGCTCTCGAACGGCGGCGTTTGCGTGGTTTCATTGAGAGCGCCAGTCGTAATCGGCGCGATGCGCTCCATCTCATTATCAGCGGCTCGCCCCGGCTTAGCGAAGAGGTAGTGCGTGACATTAAGGAGATGGGAATCGACGCTAACAACATTCAACTCTTCGACCAACCCGGCAGCCTTGCAGTGCGGATAGAGGCGATTGTCTATAAGACCCGCCCTCCTGTGTGTTCGTCAGTATCCAGCGCTGCAGTTGGTGACACGTTCTTCGACGGAGCGCTTGGGTGTTCGGTACGCCATAATTTGGCGGCGTCGGTCGGCGATCCGCGCGACTTGCTCGGAAATGACGTTGCTATGACAAGCAATGGTGACCGCGCAGCTATACCGGTCGCCATGTACCGGACCTTCGAGACATTGAAGTGACCTGCCCCGAATTTTCGATCCAACGGCGATTAGAGCGTCGTTTTTGATTGAACCGCCCGAGGTTTTTGGACCAGCGGGGAGGCGGGCTGGTTGCGCTTCATGAAATCAGCGAGACCGGCAGCTTGTTGCCGATCGCACCATGTGGACGAATCTCGTTGTGGTCTCTACGCCAATCCTCCGCAAGGGTCCGGAACCGCTGTTGGTTCAGGCATTCTGCTCCGAAGCAACTCGATCGCGAGATCGTACGACGCACCCGGGAGGACAAAGACGCGCGCCGGTTGATGGCAATCCCTGGCATCGGGCCGATAACCGCAACGGCTCTTGTTGCGCTGGCGCCGGACGCCACAACCTTCAAGAGAGGTCCCGCAAGACTGGCCGTTGCGCGCGATCATTGGACGCGTGCGATCGTTAACAAAGCGGACACGCGCACACCTGCAGCATTCCGAAGTCCGCTGTGTGGAGGCCAGACGACGTGCTGAGCGTTGCGTTTGGAATGAATGCCGAGGATCAGGACAACATCGATGCGGATGTGGATTTAATGTGTTCACTGGGGAGACGCCAACGCAAGAGACCGAGCGCTTGTTCCTGGGCGGCAATTTGGAGGACTACCGAACACCGAGCGAAGCAAGATCCGTACAAGAGAGACAAATGTCCTGGCGATCGCACGTCCTCGCAGGAAGCGCTCACACAAGCGAGGGACAAGATCGCTAAGTTCCTGCGAAGCATCAGGGTAGTTAGTCGCGCTTACCTCTCAGACCGGTCGGCGTCCGTACGGCGGGCCAGGCAGCCCGTCATCTCGTAGTCAGCTTGGCCGAGTATCGTTCGCACGTTGTCTAAGCGTGAACTCACCTACCAAGAGATTTACGCCGAAGGAAAGCGAGTTACCATGTATAATCGAATCGAGGGTTCATCTACACGCGTTACACAAGCGGACGAATCGAGTCAGTCGGTGGACGGTGACAGATTTGCAAAAACGGTTGCGGATCTTGCGCTGCGGCGGAACCTGCAGCATGGGGAGTTGCCCAATAAGATGGGCGCCTGCTGCAGCAAGCCACATTCGTCGGATGCAAACGTTCAGACTTCTAACACCTCCGACCCCAGTACATCCTCTCTATCGAGTCCGGCTACCTCCTTATTTGAATACAGAACGGCCGACCTGCATGAGGCGAATGTGGATGGCATCTGCGTTGGGCTGACTGCGGAGTGGTTCCGCAATCTTAATAACAGCCCCTCAACCCGAATGGGTGTGCTCACACCCGGATCGCAAACGCACGCCTCAGCGGCTGCACGCCAGCGGCAATATGAAACACTCAAGGATCAGTTGCGAAGCAGGGGCGCAGGATCCTCTCAGGCCGACCTTCAGGCACAAAATACCATGCTGGAGGAAGCAGGCTTGGAACCGGCTGGAGAAGAGAAGAGATTCGCATTCGGCAAGTCTTCGAACGTCAGGCGCATGGTGAACGAAATCAACGAAGACGGATCGAACCATTTGCTCAGCTTGTATTTCGCCGAAGGTGGCTCGCACGTGGTGGCGACGTCGGCCTCGAATGGAACGACCACTCTTTTCGACCCCAACTACGGAGAATTTACTGTTCGATCGGATCCGGACCAGGTGACTTCATTGTTACAAAGCCTTGCCAATCGTTACAGGAATCCCAACAGGCAGCATTTGTCGACAATCACCACTCAAAGGATGCAGTGAGTTGGGTCTTTTGGGCCGGCGTGCCGCAGGTAATTTCCTCCAGATTCGATTAGAGTCCGGCCTCCCGATACGCCACTAACGTGGCGTTGGCGGAAAGGCATATCCTTGATCTTGCGCCACGTTGGAGGCGGTGCGGCGATGATGCCGGCACAGGTTGCGGGTGGTATCCGATCGACGAGTGCGGTCGGAAAATGTAGTACCACACAACGACAGAACAGCCACGGCGCGGAGATTCGTGAGCTCTTATATCCGTGGCATCCCTGGTCCGGGCGTCTGGTTCATATCCATGAGGTGCTCCTGAAGGGACACTGTTTTCCGTTGCAGCCTTTCTGGCGCTTTGTCCGTTCGATCTCTGGATGTGCCAGCATGGATGTTCGATCGGTTTCCGCATGTCGAACTTTCCAGTTTTTGAGCTCTGAACGCATTAGTTGAAGAGATTGCTACCGCATCCGAATCCGCAGAAATGGGCGCGAGCATTGGCCTCGCACGAAGCGAGTCGGAGAGATGTCCATGCCAGTTCGTACTGTTTTCGGGTCCATACAGCAGGAAGACCGCGTCGACGCCGTAATGGCAAGAGTTGCCGGAAGGGACGGCCCAGGCTCTGACGGCACTCGTCGCGCACCTGCTCGTCGACCACGCAAACGGCGCGCGGTTCCCAGCAGGAGGCGGGTGATGATGCATGAGAAGATTGGGCCGCACCACTGGAGCGCAAGACCATACTGTATGTCCGGCATACTTCGGCCTACCAGGTTCTACACAACCGTGAAAGCAGCGCTCTTCAATATACCATGCGCGACCGCCTGACAGCACTTGGATGATCGCGCATTGAGCCGGCGGATGATGATTTTGGCCGTCGTGCCGTGGGTGGTGCAATTCGCACTGGTTTTGACCGGATGGTCGCGGAGCTCTGCCTGGGCAAGTCGGCGCGGTGGCCGCACGAGAGGTGTCGCGCTTCGCCCGTAAGAGCCGTGATTGACAACAGCTCATCGAGCCTGCCCTTTCGTTGAAACCGTTCTGATCGGTACCGCAAGCGGTCTACCCCCCAAGGTAATGACCACTGGTTTTGGGCCGGAAGGGGTAGCCTCAATGACTATGAGCTCGACCTGCTGCGTCAGCGCTCTGTTTCGCCCTCTATGAAGTCCCACCGCGTGAGCTTGTCGTCACTGTCCCGATTGGCTTCCAAAAACAACGGCGACAGGATCGAGAAAGATCCCGAGCGGCGCATCCAGGAAGCCATTGCACTCGTCTTCAACAAGGTCGCCGAACTCGGCAGTGCACGGCAGGCCCTGCTATGGTTCCTTGAGCATGGACTCGGCCTGCCGGTCAGGGCACCAATGATGACGTCGCCTGGCGCAGGCCCAATTATACCCGCCTTCGGGCAGATCTCTGCAGCCGGTACACCTTATCGCCCTGCTTGGGCACGAATGCCTTTTGTACGTCAGAAAAACTGTGCGATGCCTTCATCATCTTCCGTTCCTCTTCCAACCAGGAAAATCACCGGAAAACTCTAACCCGATACAGTTTGAAGGGTTCAGATCACAAGCTTCATCGACCCAAGTCGATATGAATCCTGAGTCTGTCGTAGAGTGCCTGCCGATCAGCGACGAGGTGGTCGAGGTGCAGCGGGTCGTGCCGGGGCCGTTCACCTTGAGCCAATCGTCTGACTAGCGCCCGGGTGGCGTCCACGACAAACACCCCGCAATCGTAGCCGTTTTCCTGTTGGACCATCCGCACGGGTTCCGAGCGGGCTCCCAGCCTTGCTGCGAGCTGTTGTCCAAGAGCGCTGTTCTCGTCTCCGGAGGAGTCGTAATGATAGGCGACAGGCTCTTCCCGCCGGCGTCGATCAAGAAGCAGCAGCGACCAATGGGTACCCTCCTCGCCAATATCGGCATTGTTCACAGGAAGGAACACGAAATTGGCCATATCACCATTGAGGATGTCGTGGAAAACATCCGCCACTTCAGCCGGGCTTTGGGCGACGCGCAGCAGATGGGCGACCGCCGGCTCCACGAATCGGGTCTGGACGGCCAGATCAGGATTGGCCCAGTGCAATTCCTCGCGCAGGAGAGCGTAGTCGGCCGCGACATGCTCGTCTAAGAGCCAATCGGTTGCACCAAGCTCCTTGAGACGCGGTGGGCCGCCGCTCAGTCTGGAAATATGGGGATCCGTACGCCGAACTGGAGGCTGATGGATGACACGAAACGACGGCGCGACCTCTGGCGCTGGCGCCGGATGAGCATCATCACGGCTAGCTTGCGTTGTGGGCAGCAAATTAGTTACAGAGCTAGAACTGCCGCCGGTGTCTGACGTTCCCGTCTTGCGGGGAGTGCGGGCGACTTCGGCTTCGCCGCCGCATAGGTAGGCGTGCAGCGCTTTCACGCAGGATTCCGCGTTCCTTTTATCTTGTTTGTATGGCGGTACTACCTTGATATCAGCTTGTTGGTAGAACGGTAGGCGGTCATTAAACATCTGGCTGAGCTTGTGTTTTCGGTCGGGGCCCTGCAGCAGCGGGCGGCTTGTATCGTTTTTGAGGCGCTTTCGGATCTCTTCCGGCTTCGTATCGAGCCAGATGGAAACTGCCTTCGCGCCGATGAGCCGTCGAGTCTGCGGCTCGACAAAGGCCCCGCCACCGGTGGCGATGACAGCAGGTCCCTTCTCCAGCAATGGAGCGATCTCCTTCATCTCCAGGTCCCTAAAATGCGCCTCGCCATTCTCAGCGAAAATATCATTTATGGACTTGCCAATCTTTGCCTTGATCTCTTTATCGGAATCGACGAACTTCAGCCCCAGTCGTCTGGCCAGTACACGGCCGATTGTCGACTTGCCGGAGCTCGGCATGCCGACGAGCACGACCGACCGCGTCCCGAGAGCGGTTACAATTTCCCCTGCCTGTGGCGACCTGGAGGCCTCGGCCTGTCCTGCTCGTTCGACAGTTCGCAACTTGAATGCCGCAGCCGCTCCGGGAGTGCCATCGCCTTGCGAACCCCAGTGGGGTATGCTCAAGGCGTCAGGGGGGATGGTAACCTGCATGCATCTGTCTCGCGCGCGCTGCATGAGTTCTTCCGCCCTTTCCAGGCCAGAGTGCTCCTGCAGTTTTTGCAGTTCCTTATACGTGTCGTGATTGTCGATCTTGGCCTTGTAGCTGTCGGCGGTGTGGAACTCCACCTCGAAGCGATAGCCGCCAGGCGTGGCGAGCCCGGTCTTGATGCCGACGAAGGTTGGTGATCGCGTCTTGAACCAGTTGGTCGTGCTGACCTCGGCATAGTCCCGCTCTTCGAAGGCCAGAATGGCCTTCTTGAAGGCACGCGTAAAATCCTTGTCAGGGAGTTCGAAGAGATGACGTACGGCGTTGCCGATCAGCTGGACGCCGGCCTCGGCCGGCACCTGCATGCCGATGAGCTGGTCTGTCATGGAAGCTTCCGATCGCAACCGGTGCTCAAGATGAGGCATATCCACCTGGATGCCCGCTTTCCTGAGGCTGGCGGCAACGCCGAGCGCCCCTGCAGTGATGCTCTCTTCCTCCTGTTTGGCACGCGACGCCTCGATTTTGGCGCGCTTTGGCGCCTCCTCGCGGCTCAACGTAATGGTCATATCGCTGTCCCCGGCGGCCGGCCGGAGGCCGGAGCGCCTGGACAGAATGCCTTGTTCCGCAGCGAGCTTGATCGAGGTTTCCATGATGGAAGCCGCCAGGGTGGGGTTGTCCTTCAGCTCCTTCAAGGCTGCATCGGCATCAAAGCTTCCGTGGTGGAGAGCCGCCGCCATGCTCTTCACATAGGGCACGGAGGCTAGGCCCGGTGTCTGTTGCAGCAGGCGCTGAAGGTACTCGCTCTTGAACATAAAGATGTGGGCGCCAGTGTCGGATTTATAGGCGTCAGTTCCGACCTTGATGCCGAGGCTCAGGAGATTGTTTGCACTTTGCACCAGGTCGTGTGGATTGTAACCGTCCGGTCGCGGGTCGATGCGCACAGGGTAACGGTCGATGAGAAGCTGGACACGCTCGCGTGGCTCAGTCATTCCCGGATAGCTCTCCGCCAGCTCCGGGAACAGCGCGGAGAGCGGTTGGCTCGTGGCGAGCTGCGCCTCGCTCACGCCGGCCGCTGTTTCGGGCAGGGCTTGCTCATCCAGCCTCGCGGCCCAGGCCTCGAGCTCGGCGAGGAGCAACTCGGCCACCTCGCGCGCGACCGGATGGTTGGCGACTTCGATCTCGCGCCGCGCCTTCTCGAAGGTGCCCAGGAAGCTCGCGGCACTGACCCCTTCCTGTTCCAGCAGGCCTCGGATGTCGCGCTTGAGCTGTGGGTGAATGCCTTCGTACGTTCCGAAGATGGCACGCTCGGCAAACCACAGTCGCGCTTCATGGGATTGAGCCAGAAAGCCTCGCTGCAAGCCGGTATAGATTTCCAGCACATTGCGCGTGGCGGCGAGGATCTGGCTGGCGCGGCCGAACTTGTAGTGACCGCCCTCAATCGCCGGGGTATGCGACTTTGGCGGCTTGAGCGAGCGAAGCCTGCGTGCCTGCTCCTCTTGATCGAATTGCCTAACATGCTCGTAAAGCTGCGGCCGGTCGCCGATGATGACGACGCTATCCCCGTCGAAGTCGCCGTCAAGTTTCTTCTGTTCACTGGGCGGCACGGCAACCACCGAGCCTGGGGCAAACACCTCCGTCGCCTGGAGGATGCCGACGCAGTCGACCGGCGTGTCCGCCTTCGCGCGGTCCTTGCCCTCGGTCCAGCTCGAATGGCACTTGACGTCCTCGGCAGACATCACCAGCCCTCGGTCGGCATAGTCGGCGGGCCACATCTCATCCGGCACCACGATCAGAATGCCTTTCGCAAAAAAAGTCGGATCGTCGGCCGCTAGTTCCTCGCCAGACTTGTGTGCGACATTGAAGCTGTATTGGATGGCCGTACAGTTATCGAGAAACACAGCGGTCGGATCCCCGTCAACTGCCGACTTGACACGCTCGGCGGCGAACGGCCTCAGGTTCGGCTTGTCATAGGGGGACCGCCCGATCAGCGCGCCACCGCCGCTCAACGTCTTGCTCTTGAGCGTTGGCACATGGAGGCAGCCGTCAGCGGACGGGATGGCAACTGCGCCCGGACCATTGATGTTTGCCGCCGTCACCGTGCGAAATAGCTCTTCGGACGTGAGCTCTGGCTTTTGTTTGCTCCGGAGCCAGATCATGGCTTTCTCACGTGCCTCATCCGCCACTTGCTCGCTGCGTGGGTAATGTTGCAGCGCCGAGACTGGCAGGGATGTGTTCCTTCCCTCACCATAGGCAAGCACCCGGTCAGGACCGTCTTCCTGCTCGCCGGCACGACGAATGGCTGGCATAAGGTTGGCCAGCGAGGCCCTGATGAAGCCGCAGCCGTCATGCGGTCGCAATGCAATGGGCCCCTGCGCCCCCCTCAGCTTGAAGGCATGCTCCTCGTTGGCACGGCGGTCCGGCAGCAGCATCAATTTGAAGGCGCCTTCCAGCGCGTAGTCGTGAGGAGATAGGCCTTTGATCGCCGGAGGCGCTGCAAAGCCCCTGCGCTGAGTGTAATAATAGGCCTCTTTGAAAGGAGCCCAGGCGCGCGACAGCTGCTCGAAGGCGGTGCCCGGTGCGGTTTCGGCATAAGGGATTGCCAGCAGCTTCCCCCCGGAAGGTTTTGTTGGCTCGCCTGGAGCCCGCGCCGCAACCTGAGACACGCTCAATCGCGGCGGCTTTAACTTGCTGCCGCCGAACAGGTCCATGCGGTATGGCACGCCATCGACGGTGAGCGTGCGCGCCAGCATGAAGGCGCTCGGGGTTGCCGGCAGTTGCACCGCGACCACCGGCAGGCTCCCCGAGGTCAGGCGATGGAAAATCGAATAGCGTGTTTCGGGCTCCGTGGCCAAATGCCGCCCCTGCATGTCCACCACCGGCAACCGCATCAGTCCCGCATCCCCCTGCGGCGGCCTGGGCTCGTGATCCATGGTTCGCAACACCTGCAGCACGTCGAAGACCGAGGCTGGATGTTGCGCCTGGATCGCCACCGCATCCTGCTCCATGAACAAGTCCAGCGCATCCACGGGATTGTCGGCCTCGATCTGCGCGATCAGGTTCCAGCTCATGTTGGAAAGATCGCCTTCGATGAGACCGCGCGTCCTGTGCAGGATATCCTTGGTCTTACCCTCCAGCTCTTGTTGCCTCACCCGCAAGTCGGCCCTCTTACCCTCGACATACGGCGACCGGAACAATCTTTCCAGGACCGCACGGGCCTTGAGCGTCTGATAGATCGATAAAGCGGGGCAGCGGCTCGCAAGCGGTCCGCGCGTCCGCTCGGCATCGCTTGCGTTCAGATGCGCCTCGATCTTCTGCTCCAGAACCGGTTGAAGGTCGTTCAGCAACGTCAGAGCCTGCCGGCGGTGCCAGCGCAGTGGCTTCTGTGGGCTGCGCGCCAACGGCAGCAGAGCATCACACACGTTGCCCATCGTTTCCAGATCGACCTGCGTCGCAAAATCAGGGGCCTGACGCAGTTCCGAGAGCCGAGCTAGGCCTGCCGGTGCAAGCAAGCCGAGATCATCCACCAGTCGAGCCTTACCCAGCCCCTTGAAAATGAGGGTGATGCTCAGAACGCCCGCCTCCGTCAGGCGATCATTATCATAGTGCAGGTAATGGGCGAGTTTGTGCAACCTGTCCTTTAATAGGGCGGTCTCTACGACCTCGCCGGCAGCCTCTGTCCTCGTGATGCTTCGCCCCAAAGCATTGGCGATCATGCTAAGCTGAGGTGTGGTGAACGTTCCGAGTCGGTAGCCTGGTGCGCCGAGTTTGTGCGCGATATTCAAGATCGCCTGATGGCATGCGGCTTCCTCGGACCATTTGCCGAAGCCGTTCATCAGCATCGCCAGCCCTTGGTGAACGAAATCAGAGAGCTGGCGGCAACGGATCTCCTTGGCAATCGCGATTGTTCCGCTTTGACAGTCCGCCTCATCCGGGCACTTGCCGAAACCGTTCACCAGATTCGCCAAGTGCTGCGAGGTAAATCGAGAAAGCCGGTCGGTGCGCTCCGCTTGGCGACAGACCTCACCAGCGACCGCGACAATGGCATGGCGCGGCTTCTCCTCATCCGACCACTTGCTGAAACCGTTCACCAAGTTCGCCAAGGCCTGCGGATCAAACCCACAGAGCTGGTCGCCACGTTGAGAGACCTCGCTCGCGACTGACACGGCAGCGTCGCGGCAGTCCTCCGGCCATTTGCTGAAGCCGCTCACCAAGTTCGCCAAGGCCTGCGGATCAAACCCAGAAAGCCGATCGCCGCGGCGAGAGACCTCCCTTGCGATCGCAACGATTGCGCCGCGGCAGTCCTCCGGCCACGTGCTGAAGCCGTTCATCAGGTTCGCCAACCCCTGCGGGATAAAATCGGAGAGCTCGGTGCGGCGCGAAATCTCCCCTGCGATCGCTACAATTGCGCCGCAGCAGTCCTCCGGCCATTTGCTGAAGCCGTTTACCAAGTTCGCCAATCCTTGCGGAGTGAAATCAATCAGTCGCTCGGCTGGGCCGGAAACCGCGCGGGCGATTGCAACCGTAGCGCCGCGACACTCAGCTCTTTCCGGCCACCTACTGAAGCCATTCACCAGATTCGCCAAGTGCTGCGAACCGAAATCAGGGATCAGGGCGCGACGATCGGCGCGGCGAAGAACCTCAACAGCAATCGCAACGATAGCGTCGAAACAACGCTTTTCGCCAGGCCGCTTGCTGAAACCGTTAACCAGGATCGCCAGATCCTGCGGACCGAACCCAGAGATCAGGGCGCGACGATCGGCGCGGCGAAGAACTTCAACAGCGATGGCAACGATAGCGTCAACACAGCCGACCGCATCAGGTAGCTTGCTGAAACCGTTTACCAGGTTTGCCAGATCGTGCGGGTTGAAGTTCGGGAGCCTTTGCGCTTGGCTGGCGACCTCACGGGCAATCGCAACGGTAGCACCACGGCAATCCTCCGGCCATTTAGAGAAACCATTCACTAGGCTCGACAGCTCCTGCGAAGCGAAGCCTGACAGCCGGTCGCCGCGACGACGGACCTCGCCAGCGATTGCAACTACCGCGCCGTTGCACTCCGTCCCTTCCGGGTCCCTGCTGAAACCGTTGACCAAGTTCGCCAAATGTTGAGATTTAAAGTCGGATAGCCTGCCGACGCCACCCGCGCGGTGACGGACCTCGGCGGCGATTGCAACTATAGCGCTGCGGCAGTCCTCCGGCCATTTGCTGAAACCGTTCACCAAATTCGCCAGGTTCTGCGAATCGAATCCAGTGAACCGGGGAGCCCGGCGGCGAATCTCGGCGGCGATTGCTGCAGTGGCCTGATGAGAGTTCTCCTCGTGCGGCCATTTGCTAAACCCGTTCACCAAAAGGGCCAAGCTCTGGCCGTTTAGCCCTCGAACCGTGCCGCTTTGTTCCCGAAGAAATTCGGCGATTTTGATCATTCCATTGCGGCATTCCGCCACTTTAGGATATCGACTGAACGACAAGACGAAGAGTGAAAACGCTTTGGGTTCAATCTTCTCTACTAGGGGGAGATCAAGCCGCGATACTCGGGCTGCAACCCGCCTGCAAGCTTCCTTACCTGTCTCGCCTCCATCTTCCCGGGCCACTGCATTGCACGTCGTGGCATAGGCCCAGGATTTCTGGGCGCCGATTTCCTGCTCCCATCTCGGGAGAAATTGACGCATAAACTGGGCGGCGGCCTTTTGCAGGAATGTTGCGTGGTCCGTTTCGCCCTTGAGCTTCTTGTCATATTTCACCACAGCGTGCGAGAATTTATCGATGTCGCGAGCGAAGCTAATATCGTGTAGAGCGTCATTAAGTTGTATTTCAGAACTTGCACCGTGAATATCGGCTTGCCTATCAAGTAAGAACGCTTTTGGCTGCGAGCGACCGGGCTTTTGACAGTCGAGCCACGGGTCCTCATCAGAACACAAGGAGCTTTCTTGTCGAACGGACATTTCTTCGTCCGAGACTGAGGGAAAGCGGCGCCGCCGCCCAGCGGCTGTAGGTGGCGCAGTGGCTGCGCGTATGGCAGCGCCTAAAATCCGACGCGCGCCCAAAGAGGAACCGGAAGTCCTGCCGGAGGCATCGTCGTCACAGCGGGCAAGGGAAGCGGAGGACGCGCCTCCTTCTTGCGGCCGTGAGCGCATGCGTCCCATGGTGGAAGCGAACGACTGGCTGGCGTCTCCAATGGCAAGCTCTTCCTTCTCGGGCGAACTGCTCGGTCCGCACTCGGTGGCGGCTCCATCCTCTCCAATGTGAGATTTTCCAGATCGCGCAATGCCGCCTGTCATATTTCATCTCCGAAACAAGAGAGAATGCGCCGCTTGTAGGTTGCGGCTGTTGCCAGGGTATTCGTGGTGTATCAAGGCTTCGGCCCTTGAGCGCAAATGCTCGGATGCTCCTTTTCTCCCAAGCGAGCTTCTTGCGTTCTAACGAACGCCGTCGCGCCTCTCATCGACAGCTCAAGCGCTTGCGGGCCCTAATGGTTATTCCTTCAGTCGTTCTTTGATGGCTAGTATAGGAATCCATTCTGACGTAAACCTGACCGTTGCTGGACACCACAATCTTGAATGAGGAAGCTGGAGTCAGCGCGCGTGTTTTGCTCATTCATGCGCTTAGGTCGGTGGTGGAAGAGGAGAACGACGAGGTCAGGCGCGCGCGACGCCTGGAGCTTCCCCCGGCAATAGATATAGCTGCATCGGGCTTGTTTGCCGGTTCACCGCTCCTGATTGTGGTTTCCCTTCGCGAACTCCTCTTCCAAGCGGAAGCCGCCAGCGTGGCGAGCACAGTCTTGATGCCGATAAAGGGTGGCCATCGCGTCCTGCACCCGTTGGTCGTGCCGATCTCCGCGAAGCTAGAATGGTGTTCTTGAAGGCACGCGAAAAATCCTTGTCCGGAAGCTCCAGGATGACGCGTAACTGGCCGCCACTAATCTAGCCGCTTCGACACGCCCTCCCGATCAATATCGTCTGCTTGCCTCCATGGGCAAGCAGAGTCCTGCGTCTCGATTACCACTTCGATCCGCTGAAGATGAGGTGGAAGCACTTACGCGGCTGCGGCGGGCACGGAATCAGCCTTCAGGCGCGCCTGCAGATTGTTCAAGTAGTCTTGCGCATAGGTTTGCGCCGTTGAAAGCGGCAGATTGATGCCGGCCGTTGCGGCCTCTTCTACGGCTTTTTTCACGAGCCCGTTGCGAATCGCGAGTTTGACCTGAGGGCCGGAGACAAGACCGATCGCCTGCGCCCCGAGATTGAGGCCGGCTTCTTCCAGGGCCTGCTTCATATTGCCTCCGCTAATGGCTGTATGGAGAAGATTTACCGCTTGCGACCCAATCTCAAGACCCGCCGATACGAGATCGGCCACTTGACCCAGGCCCGGAACGAAACTGAGTACACCCACCGCCGTCGCAGCCCAATCGAGCACAGGCGTGGCCGCCTTAGCGACGTCGTTGATTGCGTGCATGAAGGCACCGCCGTTCTTTTTGGCAGACTTGATATCGGGTTGGTCCGCAGCACCCGCCATCATGTCCGCAACGGCGTCCTTCGCTGCAGCGGTTTCGGGGACATGGGTCTTCGTCTGCTGAACGGTGCGATTCGCAGCGGACATGTTGGTGGCGAATTGCGTGAAGTCATTTTGGCTGATGTTACCCGAATCGACGGTATGTCCGCCGCCGAAGTCGAAGAACTTATGATGGGTCTTATAGCCCGTAATCGAATTATTCAGCAAAGCAAATAATACGGGATCTGAGAGCAACTGCGACGCGGCTTGGCGTACCCTCGGATCGAGGCTCTTATTGGCTGCTATGCTCGCCAGCTTGTCACGAGTCAAGTCGCCGCTTCCAAAGAAGGTGTTCCGATTGCCGTTGATCGTCTTGAGCGTATCCAGTTCGGTTTGCGTGAGGCTCATCGATGATGAGGCGACCTGCAGGAAATCCTCTTTGTGAACCTTATCTATCGCACCGCCATATAGCTGCTTCCAATCATCCGGGTGATTAAGGAAGTATTGAGCCGCTGCAATGACCTGGGGAGGGCATTTGCCGGTTTTCGCCTGGCCGTCGACTATTTGCCTAAAGTCGGCCAGACTCAGGTTCTTAGGCAAATAGTCGGAGTATCGGTAAAGCTCGCGTAATGCAGAGCTCAAGGTCATGACCGAGGGGTGACCGTTTCCAGTGCCGTCGGATGGAATGTAGTTCTGCACGTAGCTTTGCGCCTGCTGGTCCTGGAATGCGGCAACTTGTGAGTGGAGCTCGGAGAAGCCGGAAAGATCCTTCGCCTTGATGCTCCCTCCGCAGCGGCCATCTCCTTGTGAGCCTATCGCATAGAAGAGCTCCGGGTCCTGCTGCAGTCCTTGGATTGCAGTCTTCAGATCCGGTGGCGTGGAGGGGTCATTTGCTTTGTCTCCCAGCGAGTCCCAACTGAGCGGGCATTGGTCCTTGTGGCGGTTCAACACTGCCACAATCTGCAACTCGGTTTCGGTTAGGGAGCCGCCGTTCCACGTAATCCTCGAGCTTGGTATGGGTGCCGGCGCAGCGCAATAAGAACCGACGGCACAGGGCGGCGGATCCTGATTCGTTGATTCGATGGCGGCTCTCATCTGCGCTGGCAACAGGTCCATCGGGTGCTGCTTCAATTCTTCCAGTGTCGACTTCACGTTCTTCGCCACCATGTCCCGCTGTACAAAAGGGTCATGGGTCTGGCCGTCCGGCAGCCAAGCGGACAGCATCGATTCGAAAGACGACTGCGCTTGTTGCTGGGCCTGACTGAGCATCTGCGCGGAGTATCCCAGGGCTGACGAAGCTTGTAAGGATTGAGTGGGGTTCGAAATGACAGGCGACGAAAGATTGCTGATCGACATTGTGCATCCTCAGATGTGAGATTGAAAACGCCACAAGTGCGTCACGTGGTGCTGTGGTGTTCACGACGACCGTTGATATGCGGAGCGCTGGCCGGATCACCAAGAATGCCGCTGCTCATGATTGTGATTGCTCCGCTGGTTACTTGCTCAAACGTCTATTTCCACCACCAATTGGCGGCAGCACCTTCGGACGATCCAGGTTCTCACGATGGGACGTTTAGCTGTCGAGGAGCTGACCAGTTTCGGGAAGAATTCACAATAAGTCGATGCCGGCCGTACTGCTCTTGCGTTCATGCTCCTCCGCATCGGAAAAAAGTCATCTCGGATTCAACTCAGGCTCGCGGACAGTGCTGCCCTGAGGCGGTATGTCAGACGAATAATTGCCTTCCGGTCGTCCATTGCGAACGATCATGGCCGAGGAGCCCCGAAACAATTGCAGCACCGATTCTGGCGGCATCTTGGTGGCATGAGGCTTCGCTTCCGCCTCTGCCACAACGCCGTCAAACGTCTGTTCGACGAGCGCGACGAACCGCGGCGGGCCGGAAACCATGACAATCCCGTTTGCCGGTTTCACGAGATAGCGCTCGTCGGAAATATTAAGCGCATCGAGGGTCGCCTCGAATGCATCGAAGCGGCGTGTAGGCAACGCAAGCATACGAGTTTGTGCTTCTTTTGCGGCAGAAACGTAGAGTACAAGTCCATCATAGTACCATTGGAGATCGTAAAGCGCGGTCAAGCGGTCGAGAAACTCGCCCGCCGGTAAATCCGGCATGCGACCGCGAATCCGCCCCTTCACCTCGGCGCTGACATTAACCCTGATATTGAGGTTGTCTCCGAATTCCTGCAGCGCGTCAGAGAGTTCCTGATCCAGAACAGTATACCTATAAGGTGTTGAGGGCAGCGGTAAAGGCGCGCCGAGCGTCATGTCGATCCCCGTGGTGAGAAAAACCGCGGCATAGACAAGTGTCTTCAATGCGTGCGGGATGGTGCGTTGGATGATCATTGCCGGTATCTCGTTTTGAAGAATCAAGGGCTGAAATTCTTGCGGCGAACTAACGATTCCGAACGTGGCCTTAAAATGACGGCCCGATAGCCGCTTCGTCAGCTTATCGTAAGTTCGTCTCCCTACGGTATCGACCTGATTAGGGGTGATAAACGGGGCTGGCATATCACACGTCAGACAGACCTAGCGAGTTCTTCCATTATGTTAAGTATCACGTCGATTCCTGCCCATCTGACCGACTGTCTGTCCAGAGCTGGATCCTCGTCAGGGTGCGATGGGCAGGCTCAGTTTCAGCGCAGTCTAGTGGAGGCCGCTGCATCAATAAGAAACGACACGCCGGTGACAGCGGAGGCCGCGTCATTTCGCCCGGATGTGGAGGTTCCGCGCGCTAATGCGCAGATGAGCTCGCCGAGCGACCGTGTGGTCGAGGCGCTTTCTTCGGTCTATCGAAGTAGTGCGGTTACTCCTGCCTCGTTCGACCAAAGGGGGACTCCGCAAGCACAACATGACTTCGAAGCGATGATTGCCAGTCTGCGGGAGGCTTACAATGGCGCTACTCAGGTTTCGCTGGTCACTAAGAGTATCAGCAGCCTCACCTCATCTGTGAATAAATTAATAAAAGAAGGATGAACGAAGCGCATGATTGGTCCAGCCCGTGGCGAAATCATGTTTAGCCGCCATCTGGCTGTGCTGGCGCTTCTCTTGGCGTTGAGTGGTTGCAAGGCCGATCTCTACACGAAACTGCAAGAGCGCGAGGCGAACGAGATGCTCGCGCTCCTCATCGACAACGGGGTCGATGCGGTCCGTGTTGCTGCCAAGGATGGAACCAGCACGATCCAAGTAGAAGAAAATCAGCGCGCCTTCTCAATAGACCTTTTGAAGGCGAAGGGGCTTCCGCGCCAGTCATTCAAGAACCTTGGTGAGATATTCACGGGATCCGGCCTGATTGCTTCCCCGACTGAGGAACGTGCCCGTTATGTCTATGCGATGAGCGAAGAACTCTCACGTACAATCAGCGACATCGATGGCGTCCTTTCTGTACGTGTCCATGTTGTCCTGCCGAAGAACGATCTGTTGCAAGGAGGCGTCACGCCATCCTCGGCCTCGGTTTTTATTCGGCACGACGCCGATGCAGATCTCTCGGTTCTGCTGCCGCAGATAAAAATGCTCGTCGCAAACAGCATCGAAGGCTTATCTTACGACAAGGTAGAGGTGGTTTTGGTGCCGGTCGAGAAACGAGCATTTGAGAAGCGGTCCGCACCGCCGACGGTTTTGCATCAGGCATCCAAGTACCCAGCGCCACGTATGGCGATCGCGTTGATTTCCTGCGGGGCTATATTCGCGCTGCTCTGCCATCTCTTGGCAAGTACTCTCATGCGTCTGCGCAGGCAGCGATCGCGCGACGTTGCCAAGATCTGAGGGGGCGCTTTGGTGTGTCGGCCACCAACGCCAGCTATAAGAATGTCATCGACGATGACGCATAGGTGTTTCATGTTGAGAATGACCCAAGCCGCCGAACCTCGTCGTTCGTTCAATTTATCCCCCAGGGATCTAAGCGAGCTCGTTACTGCGACCCATCCGACTCGTCTTGCCGCACGACTTGACACGCAGTTATCGGCGGCCACAGTTGCAAGGTTACAGAAAAGTCCCAGGTTGCAGTCACGGATCGCAGAATTGCTGCTCGACAACCAAATGGACTTCGACGAACACGGCTGGGGGCCAGATCTTCTGCGCGGACATGATCCCGGTCGAGCTGCTCTGCTCGCCGGCGGTATCTGGCATGCCCGCTCGTTGCTGAGGATGATTTCAAAACCTGACCTCGTCGCTCTGATTGGACGTATTGGCGCTGAGGCGCACGCGTTTGGTATTCGGAATCTACCGCATGCGATCGCAACCAGACCAATCGCCGACCCGCAAAAGCTCGCTCATCGAATTGAACACGATGGATATGCCTGTCTTGGCGCTTGGCTTGATGACAGCTCGGTCCTCGACCGAAACCGCGTGCTTCTGCGCCTGCCTGCCGGAACCGCCGCCGAGCATCCAGCAGCCGAGCACCGCAATGCCGCAGGCCAATTGTTTTCGCTGGTGTTGGCCCATTTAGTGACGGAGATGCCTGCGATATGACAGTCGATGATCCGGTCGCGCCGCAGCTGCGCCCAGTTGGGCCACTGATACCGGCGAATGAACTCGCAATCTGGCACAATGCCGAACAGGCGCGTGCCGCGGTGGAACGGTATCGGCAACGGGTTCGCAGCTGCGCGCGCGCGGCTTTTCAGAAGGAGCGGGCGCGCGGGCATACAGAAGGCTTCAATGCCGGTGGCGAGGAGATGGCACGGCTGATTGCACGGGCAGCTTCCGAAGTGGCACGGCGAAAGATGGTTCTGGAGCAAGAGCTGCCACAGCTTGTGATAGAGATCGTAAGCGATCTTCTCGGCGCTTTCGATCCGGGCGAGCTATTGGTGAGGACTGTTCAGCATGCACTCGAGCGGACATATGGCGCCGCTGAAATTTGCCTTCATGTGTGTCCCACGCAAGTCGATGCCCTCACGCGCGAGTTCGCTGAATGCGACGGACGGGACGGACGGCCGAGCGTTCGGATTAATCCGGATCCGGCATTGTCGGCTCAGCAGTGCGTGCTATGGACCGAGTACGGCAATGTCGATCTGGGAATTGAGGCGCAGCTGCGTGCGCTGCGCCTCGGCTTTGGGTTGCGTTCTGAAGAAGAGATACTGTGACCATATCAAAGCATAGTGATCCAACCGCAGGCACAGCTCTTGATCCGGCGCTCTCGTCGCTGCGATCTACAGCAAAGCAGATCGACACGCGTGTAGTGCGTGGACGGATCACGCGGGCTGTCGGTACGCTGCTCCATGCCGTTTTGCCACACAGTCGCATCGGGGAACTTTGTCTGTTGCAGGATCCGCGCACAGGGTGGTCGCTCCAGGCCGAGGTGATCGGTCTGTTGGAAAATACCGTTTTGCTCACACCGATCGGTGACTTGGTGGGCCTGTCCAGTCGCGCAGAAGTCGTGGCCACCGGACGAATGCATGAAGTGCCAGTCGGTCCCGATTTGCTTGGCCGGGTGATCGACAGCTTCGGCCGTCCTATTGACGGCAAAGGCGTAGTCAATACCGCCGAAACTCGTCCGCTACGCGGCAGTGCGCCCAACCCAATGACAAGGCGCATCATCGAGCGGCCATTTCCGGTCGGGGTGCGTGTCTTGGATGGTCTCCTGACTTGCGGCGAGGGCCAGAGGATTGGGATTTATGGCGAGCCTGGTTGCGGCAAGTCGACATTATTGTCACAGATCGTAAAAGGCGCGGCCGCCGACGTTACCATAGTAGCGCTCATAGGCGAACGCGGGCGTGAAGTGCGTGAATTCATCGAACGACATCTTGGGGAAGTGGCTCTCCGCCGTACGGTCGTTGTCGTTGAAACATCCGACCGCTCCGCGATGGAGCGGGCACAATGCGCACATATGGCGACCGCGCTCGCCGAATACTTTCGCGAACAAGGGCTACGCGTCGTTCTTATGGTCGATTCGTTGACGCGCTTTTGCCGCGCCATGCGCGAGATAGGCCTTGCTGCCGGCGAGCCGCCGACCCGGCGAGGCTTTCCGCCTTCAGTTTTTGCCATGCTGCCAGGCCTGTTGGAGCGCGCCGGCATGGGTGAGCATGGCTCCATCACGGCCTTCTACACGGTGCTTGTGGAGGGTGACGGGACGGGGGATCCAATCGCCGAGGAATCGCGCGGAATTCTCGATGGCCATGTCGTCCTCTCGAGCGCTATCGCGGCGCGATCGGATTTCCCCGCTATCGATGTGCTGCAGAGCCGCAGCCGTGTGATGGATGCGGTCGCAACTGTGAGACATCGCAAGGCAGCATCCTTCTTCCGTAATCTCCTCTCACGCTATTCAGAGGCGGAGTTTTTGCTCAAGGTCGGCGAGTACGAGGAAGGCAACGATCCGCTTACCGACCGGGCTATCGCGTCGATTGACGACCTGCGGGAATTTTTGCGCCAAGGCCAAGACGAGGCCTTCGATTTTGAGGAGACCATCGCATGGATGTCGCGTCTGACCGAGTGAAAAGCGTTGACATTTCAAGATTACGGCTTTTGCGAGATATGCGAGAGCGTAGTGCTCTTGGTGAACTGTCCAAGATGGAAGCCAAGCGCAAGATCGCCTCCTCAGCCGCACGACATGCTTCTCGGGAGCTTGCAATAGCACAGCAGGACTGCGCAAGGGTCCACATGGAGCTTCATCGAGAGCTAGTATCGTTTGATAGCTTGTCCATCGCAGCACTCGACCGATACCACCTTCTAATTGAGCGGCATGCGGCTGGGGTCATCCGAAGACGCCAATCGCTTGAAGACGCGCGCAAAGTTCGAGAACAAGCCGAAACAGCGGCATCTGAGGCGAGGAACCAGTGGGTGCGATGTTCGGCGGCAAAGCACAAATGGCAACGAATCGAGCACGAGCTAAAACGTGCCATCGATATCCATTCGGACGCCGCTGCCGAGATAGAGGCGGACGATGAGGTGCTGCTTCGGCATGGGAGAGCCTCGCTCGTTCAAGCGTTGGGCCAGCTCCTGTGACGACAAATGGCTCAGTTAATATGCGACGATCCCGGTTTTTAGAGCCGTCTTTGATGAATCCTGTCGATAAACACACTCCACTCAAGCCAGCACTAACTCTGTCCCATGCCGTCGTGAGATGGCTCAACGCGATCGCGGCTCCACGCACCGCTTTTCAGACCTGGCTTGGCGATACTCCGCTATCGGTGCGGATGGAAAGGCTTGTCTGGCAGCAGCAATCCTGCATGCAGATGCTTGACTGCATTTGGCGCATCGGAGAGGAAGCGATCGTTTTTTCGGTTTCCCCTGCACTTGTAGATGCGGTCGCGTCAACGGTGCAGAGTGGTCTTGCCTTGCCGTCCGCACCAACGGGTTTACTCGTTCTTGAGCTTGCACTCGAGCCGCTGCTCGCGCGACTAGAAGCGCAGCTGCAACGGGACATGCAACTTATCGGCTTGCACGAAGCCACGACGCGAGCTCCTTATCTGGAATTCGATATTGTCTGCGGGCCTTCCAGTGGCAAGGCTCGTCTGTACCTGTTCTCGCCACTTGACGGCGTGGTACCATCTACGTTCGTTGTGTTCGGCGAGCTGCTTCGCCAGTTGCCGCGCCAGCCGTGCGACTTGCCCACAGAGATCGCGTTCATAGTTGCAGGAGAGATCGGCTCGCTTCGCGTTCCGGCAGGACTTCTTCGCAAAGCATGTGCCGGTGATGCTCTGTTGCCAGATTTAGTACCGTTCAGCCGCGGCGAGATCACATTGTCCGTGGGCCAATTATGGGCCCCGGCAGATCTGGCTGGCGACCACTTGATCCTTCGGGGGCCATTCCGCCCCCGAGCGTGCTCACTGGAGTATGCGCATATGATGACAGAACCCGAATCGGAGCAAGAACTGTCGGAGGCCGATCTCGACGACGTCGAGATCACGCTTGTATTTGAATTCGCCCGCTGGACCATACCTCTGGGGGAATTCAGGACTGCCGGGGAAGGGCATGTGTTCGAGCTTGGTCGGCCCATCGAAGGTCCCGTCGATATAGTTGTCAACGGCCGGTGTATCGGCCGGGGAGACATCGTAGGCATCGGCGATGAACTGGGCGTCAGACTCCGCGGTAAGTTGGCGCGCAATGACTGACGTTCAACCCGCAATTCTGGCACTTTTTGCGGGTACAGCCGGGCTCGGCCTTTTGGTGTTAGCAGTCGTCACAACCACGGCCTTCGTAAAGATATCAGTCGTTCTGTTCCTCGTCCGCAACGCGCTGGGGACCCAGACGATACCGCCCAACATCGTACTAAACGCCGCGGCATTGATCCTTACCGTCTTTGTTAGCGCGCCTGTTGTTGATCAAACCTATAAAATCGTCGCCGATCCCGGTTTGCGTTATCAATCGTTTGACGACTGGGTGACAGCCGCTAAACTGGGACAGGAGCCGCTGCGCGATTATCTCAAGAAATTCACTGACGAAAATCAGCGTCGGCTTTTCCTGTCCTCGACCGAAAAAGTATGGCCTGAGGAGGTGCGTGCCGGGACCACACCTGATGATTTAGTCATTCTCGTACCGGCATTTCTAATTTCAGAACTCAAGCGCGCCTTCGAGATTGGCTTTCTTCTCTATCTTCCCTTCATCATCATCGATCTCATCGTAACGACAATCTTAATGGCTATGGGCATGTCTATGGTTTCCCCAACAGTGATTGCTGTCCCTTTCAAGCTCTTTCTATTTGTAACCATCGATGGTTGGTCGCGATTAATGCACGGGCTGGTGTTGAGTTACGCAACGCCGGGAGGTTGAGCGTGACTGAAGCCAGCATTGTCACCCATTTGAGCCAATCGTTAGTGGTTTTCATGATCTGGGTTCTGCCGCCACTCGTTGCCGCAATGGTTGTCGGCCTAAGCATTAGCATCATCCAGGCGGCAACGCAGATCCAAGATGAAACCTTGCATCTCACCATAAAGCTTCTGGTCATTGTCGCGGTCATCAGTCTGTTTGCTCCTGTGCTGACCGCTCCACTCATAGACTTAGCGGATCAGATCTTTACGGAGTTTCCCGCAAACACACCTGGCGAGTGATCTTTATCATGCATGCCCCATCACTCGCCGAGTCTCAAATTCTGATCAAGGCGGCCATCGAAATCATCGTTGCAGCCAGTCTTGGTGCTGCTCGCCCTGCGGGCATGATGCTGGTCCTCCCGGTATTCACGCGGACTCAGATCGGGGGGCTGATCCGCGGCTGCCTTGCTGTTGCCTTTGGGCTACCATGTTTGGCACACATCAGCGACGGCTTGCGGGCCCTCGGTCCCGAAACACGTCTGATCCAGTTAGCGCTGTTCGGCTTCAAGGAGGCTTTTGTGGGCGTGCTACTTGGCATTTTGCTCGCAGTTCCGCTATGGAGCCTCCAGGCGGCTGGTGAGATCATCGACACCCAGCGTGGGATCACCAGCCCGGTCGCTCCGACCGACCCCGCGACCAACAATCAGTCGTCCGCGACGGCAGTTTTTCTCGGTATCACTGCGGTTACAATCTTCGTAGCATCGGGAGGTCTGGAGGCTATGATACGCTGCTTATATGGCAGCTATCTGGTTTGGCCCGTGTTTGGATTCCGACCCACCCTGACGCTGCAAGGGGCAATGGAGGTATTCGGGCTCCTCGACCACATTATGTACGCGACCTTGTTAGTCTCCGGGCCTGTCGTCTGCTTCCTAGTGCTGGTTGATATCGCGGTGATGATACTCGGGCGCTTTGCGCCACAATTCAAGTCGAATCATCTGTCCCCGACGATCAAGAATATCAGCTTTCCATTGGTGATGATCACCTACACTGTCTATCTCATCGAAGGCATGAAACTGGAGATCACATGGGCGAAGGGCGCGCTTGAGTGGTTCAATAAGCTGCTGAGATGAGCAATTCGAACGAAGAGAAGAGCCACCCGAGCACACCGCGGAAGCTAAGCGAAGCACGCAAGAAAGGGCAGATTCCGCGCAGCGTCGATTTCACCCGCGCTGCCAGCAACTGCGCTGGGCTCGGCTACCTTTGGTTCAGAGCGAGCGTAATCGAAGACAAATGCCATGAAGCGCTATTATTAACCGACAAGCTGCAGTATCTGCCCTTCAATATCGCGGTCCGGCAGGCGCTGCTGCTCTTGGCCGAACTCACCTTGACGACTGTAGGCCCGATGCTCGCAACTATTGTCGCCGCGGCAATCCTGGCCGGATTTGTCGCTAACGGTGGATTAGTCTTCTCTTTCGAGCCCACGAAGCCAAGTTTTGAGAAAATTCACCCCTTTCAAGGCCTGAAGCGCATGGCGTCTATGCGCTCGTTGGTCGAGGTTGGGAAGACCCTCGCTAAGGTATCGATCCTCAGCGCAACCTTTCTCTTCCTCATTCTTGGTATGTGGAAGACTTTGGTCTATTTGCCGGTCTGTGGCACGGCCTGTTTCGGCCTCGTTTTTGCGGAGACGAAACTCCTGATCGGGATTGGCGCCGGTGCAATTCTGGTCGGCGGATTGATCGATCTACTGGTGCAGCGCTGGTTGTTTTTACGGGACATGCGCATGACTAAGACCGAAGTGAAGCGGGAGTTGAAGGACCAGCAAGGTCAGCCGGACGTGAAGCGGGAACAACGTCGCCTCCGCCGCCAGATGGCGGACGAGTCTCCGCTTGGCGTCCATTGCGCCACGTTGATCTTGAGAGGGCGGGAAAAGCTGGTCGGACTGCGTTACGTTCGGGGCGAGACTGGCGTCCCGGTCTTAGTTTGCCGCAGCGAGGGCGAGGCGGCTTCACACATGTTTAGTGAGGCGCAGGCGTTACGTCTCACCATCGTCAATGATGATGTCCTCGCGCGTGAGCTCATCCGCACGACGAAACTGGGCGACGCCGTTCCAACACAGTACTTCGAGCCTGTCGCGAGAGCACTCTTTGCCGCCGGCTTGGTCTAGCGCCGTCGATGGAGGTTAGGCTTCTATATTTTTTTAAGGAAGCTTTTGCTGCAGGCAAGTTCCAGCGCGTTCGCGCGCGTCACGGCATTGATTGCTAAGGAACACTCTCGAGCACGGAGGCGATGATGCGCCAAGAAAGCACCGTCCAGATGAGCATGTTCGATGTTTTCCGCACGAGATCGGCATCGCGTTGAAGGGACATTGGAGTGGCTGAAAGCGCATACCGCTTCTGCTGGTAGGGGCGGACCTGCACTGCAAGGGACGAATTACACGAGGGGCGGCGGGTCGTCCGGCAGAGCCGGTACTGCGGGTGCGCTACTCGAGCAATATCGGCAACCGAGCCGTGAGGAACTGTCCTTCCACGTCGAGGATCAGCCTCCTTCGCGACTTTGTGCGGCGGCCGTGGATGTGGAGATCGAGTGGCGCTGTCCAGCCCCCGAGCGACAGCAGCCTGTTTTGCCGGCGCCTGTGTGGTGAACGCAAGGTGCTAGTTGGTGAGCGGACCGGCCTTGCCAACATGCCTCAAGGATCTGCGTAGGGAGCGGCAAAAGCGGCTTGACGATTGCGGACCGGCATTCACCTCGCGCTGCTCACCGCCGAATTCGTAGAAACTGCGGCAACGACATTGCTCAATCTTAAAGGGGGTGCCTGCGGGTCAGCTCACCGTCAGCTCGTCGGAGTATTTCTCCTCTCGAGCCGACCTATCCAGCCTAAACGAGTCACCCCGAAAGTGAGGCGAATCGCATGTACAATCGAATCAGTGGTTCATCCACAAGCGCCAGCCAGGCTGACGAAAGTATGCCGCCAACCAACAGCCATCGCTTCAGCGAAACGCTTTCACGAATAGCCCCGAGATTGGCGCCGCCGGACTCCCTCGCTAGTTCGTCTTCAGCGCCGGAACGGCCGTACACGCTCGTTTCCCAGCCCCCTGTCGTCGAGATCGACCGGTCTTCGTTCGGCAGGAAAGTGAGGGAGTTTTACGGCGATGAAATCAAGGAAATCGCCGACAATCCGCAAGAGTACTCGGATTTCGTATCTTCAAAAGCCGAGCGCACGGCAACAGTTGCAAGGCTTTACGGTGACACCCACAATGATACAGACGAGGCGCGATATTTTAGTTATCAGCTGGGAGAAACAAGCGCTGGTCTCTTGAGAACAGAAGGCGGGTTTAGCATCACAGGAGAACCGTGGCGGCAACAGTTTCCCGGGCGAAAACATGTGACATCCATTGTAGATCTTCGGGTGACCCATCCGCTCGTCGAGAACGCAGGCGATATTCTGCTTGAACATCAACTTCGGCTCGACGGCAAACGACCGCTGGTCATGTCTCGACCCGGTTCGACGGGAATGGAGGCCCGCCTAGACCAAATGGGATTTGTCCACGTGGGTGGCAATCGGTGGGTGCTTGACCCCGCCCAGCACCCCGAAAAGTGGACGATGAATAGTGACGGTGAATGGCAGCGGGCGAACAAACCTGCTCTATATCTGTCCAAATCCGAGAGCCGAGATGCCGATTGCGACGCAAGGGTTGATGCGAATTCGAGCGAAGCAAGCTATGAGACAGACTCGTCAGATGATGATCCGTCTTGGTATTTCGAACGTTATCTAAACCTACGATCGGCTGGGACATAAAGTGGCGATGAACGAGAGCGGACCTTCGCCTGATATTCGATAGCGTAGCTCGTCACGCGTGCCGACAAGCTGCGCCTTTTGCGAAACCTGCATCGAAGAGATGGACTGCGCCACCCCGCGCGGTCCCGATCGGCGCAGGGATGTCAGGCATTAGAGACGAGCCCTCAAATTTGTTCTGGACAGATATTGCGTCCACGTCCGCGGCCAGAGCGAGGCAGCCCTCCGACGCACTCTCATGGGGTTGCCACCCTCCAAACAGGAGCCGCGGAAAGTGTCGGGACTAGCTGACGTTCTCACCTGTATGGACTGCGGTTCAGCTACGACTTAATCGCCAAACTGGCGTTCGGTGGCGCGTTGCCCACACGGCCATGGGACCGCCTCTTTACCCCGGGACGATGTCGGAGACGACGAACCCAGCCGCGCCGGCCTTCAGCGCCTCCAGGGACTCCTTCCCGCTCAATGACTCTGGCGATTGCCGAGCGCGTAAGGCTCGATCTGAGGGCGCTGGATCGCAGCGGCGGAACCGAAGGTTGGAAGGATCGCCTTCGCACCGTCGAGATCACCAGTTTTTCTTGGGTTGAGCCTCGGCGAGAACGCGTGGTCCGGAAGGACGGCATTCTCGGTCGCCCCTTCTACCAGCGCCGGTGAACGCTCGTTGTCTTCGCCGCCAACCCCGATCTCGTCGGCCTGCACGAGATGGTCACCGAGACGCAGCCTGCCAATATGGCGGCTCCGACGCCATCCCGGCCGTTCGAGGCATTGCCCGCGCTCAATGCTACGTTTGGTAACCGGATCCGGGCGGTCTAGCCGTTCTTTTACGAAAGCCATTCAGGTTTACGTCAGGATGGGCGTTTAGATGAATTCGAGTGAGTGTCACGGATCAATACCGGCGACCGACAGAGTTGGCGGATGTTGGAACTGTGACGCGTGCCCAGTTGGTCGTACTGGCTGAAAGCCTGACATGCAGGGATGATCAAGGGACCGAAGCCACATTTTTGGTGGCGCTTACCGGTACTGCTCCCGTCGAATCATTCGACAGATCCTGCCGGCCGCTCGTACTCAAGTCCAACCAGCAAATGGCCTTTGAGATTCGGCCGCTCGGTTCGCTTGCGTCAGCACAATGCTGTCGCGCCTGTTCGCTCGGGCTTCATCACGATGCAGGGCAGCGGCAACTACAAGCGCTATCCGATCGGCAGAAGCACAAGAAACGCAGATATGACAGGCCGGTATGTCGAAAACGGCATGCACAAGCAGACTACAACCCCGTCAGCTTTCCGCCAGAAAGAGCGGTCTGCTTGAAGTGCGTTTGCGCTAGGACTTGCAGTCGTCAGCCTACCTCGGCAGTGAGGTTGAAACCAAACATCACCGACGTCTCCCCAAAAAGTGGTTAAGGGATGCTGCAGCAATGACCATGGGTCTCACTAAGGTGCTGGCGGTCGCCCGGAAAGGATGCGCCCGGTACAGGACCGAAATCATTGTCCAGTCCTGTTTTGCGAAGCATACCGTTTGCTGTCCGCGAGAGCCGCTCCAGCTCTGTCAGACCAAGTCCGGATGGGCCCTCAGTCGGTTTTGCAGTGCCCGCCGATTGGCAACAAGGTCGTCGAGGTGCAATACAGGTGGTTGCGCGTTTTGCGCTAATCGCCTAACCAGCGCGCGCGTGCCGTCCAGCACAAACACGCCGCAATCATATTCGTTCTGCTGCTGCGCCATGCGGGCTGGGTTCAGGCGCGCGCCCAGCTGTCGCGCGAGCATTGCCGCTGGTTCGCTGTTGTATCCGCGAGCGGAGTCGTAATGGTAGGCAACGGGCCTTGCCCGGTCGCGACGATCGAGAAGCAGCAGCGACCAATGGCTGCCGCGGCGCTCCGGATCGGCAGCACTAGCATCGCTCACTGGCAGGAACAGGAAGTCGGCTGTATCGTTACCGTTGTGGTTCTGGACGATGCGCTGAAATGCGCGTGCCGCGACGCTCCCTGAGCCCAAGCGCAGATGATAATGGGCGACGAGGGGATCGACGAGGCGCGTCCGGGCGGCGAGATCCGGATTATGCCTCTGCAACTCCTGCGCCAAGAGAGTGTAATCCGCCGCGATGTGCTCGTCGTCCAGCCAGCTCTGGGCGCCGAGCACCCGTCCACTGCGGCCGTGAGACGAGGCTGTCGGCTTGGACACCTCGGTCTGGGCATTAGAGGATGCGCGCGAGTACACCGCCGGCTGGTAAGCGTCATAACTCGGCCCTTGCGGGGTGGGCGGCAAATCAACAAGAGAGTCGAGACCACCGTATATATCTGACGATCGGGTTGACGTGGATGGCAAGTCAACCAGTGAGTCAAGGCCGCGGTATATGTCTGACGACCGAGCTGACGTGGATTCCGGCGTTGGCCACATATTGGGGTCAAAATCGGACGGAACCTGTGGCATCCAGGTTGAACCGGATCCGACCGATCCCTGCCAGTTAGCTTGGTCCACCTGCTGCGACGACCAGGTGGAGGTCCATTTGGGCGGGCCCTGCCATCCGGCTTGGCCTGTCCCGTGCCAAGCCTGCAACTGATCGTAACTTTCTACTTGCGACTCAACGGGGCCCGGCTCCCAACCCGCTTGCTCCGGGGGTACCACACCCAGCGCTCTATTCGCCTCAAGGACTTGGAGGTATTGCCGAAGGTACTTGAAGCCCAAGCTGTTGGGGGCGGTCCTGTTAATGGCCTGGTAAAAGGCCGCCACATCACTTTTCAACTCACTCGAGTGATCCCCCTTGAGTCGGCTCACTATGCTTCCCTTGTTCTCCCTTTGGAGCCAATCACTAAATCTGCGTTGGGTGCTAGCCAGCCTGAAAATCGCAGACTTCTGCTTCTCAGTGGGCCTACTTCCGAGTGAGCGGAACCTTTCTTGGGCCACGAGGTCGATGAGTTGACCGTCGTCAGGATAAGGATTCAGCGTGCGTCTTCCCATGACACGTCCGCCGGCTCCCAGTGCTTCGAAGTGTTGCTCTCCGGGGGCAAGTCTCAGGAGATTAGCCAGCGCCGACTTGAGACTGTCCTGACGGTCGCCACCGCTTTGCTTGTACTCCAAAACGTCCTCGGCCAGCGATTCTGCTAGGGAAGGGTCCTTGTACCGAGAAGCTATTGATGGCTTCTCATTCCGCGGGAGCCACTCTGCAAATCGCCGAAGGGTGTGTTGAACTCGGTCGATTGTCAGTGGGTTAGCCTTATGCTGTCCGGCTATTTTCACGAACTGATTTATAAGCTCTTCGTCAGCGGGATGGCCTTGATGACGACGACGAGAGCCGTCTACCTCACGACGAGGACCGACCTCCCCGGCGTGGAAATTCTGAAGCTTTTCCAATGACAAATGGAGATTGACGCCGGGATGGTCCCGCAGAAATTCCTTAGCACGGGCCTGCAACTGGATTGGATCCTCAAGCAGGCTATTCAGTGTCAGGTATCTGGGATGCTGCTGAAGCCAGTCCCCGAACATGCTCAAAGCGCTTGACCAACCGTGAATGGTTCCCCGGGCATAGTTGCCGACGTTGTTGTCCAGAGCCCAACGCCTGAAGTCGGAAAGAAGCCTCACGTCCTCCTCGCACGGGCGGCTGCGTTTGGAGAAATCCATGCGAAGCTCTGAGTGAACGACGTGCAATCCTGAACCGCCGGAGGACTTTTTCCCCCCAAACGTTTTGCCGATCTCAGACTTGAAGCGCGACCACAATCCACGGCGTTTGCTGTCCTTCGGGCGCGCCGCAGATAGCGATTCCGGCTGCGCAGTGTAGCGCGTACTGCTGAATAACCTATCACGCAAGTCGGACTGCGATAAACCCGCAGCCGAACTATCAAGGTGAGCGCGAGGCAGGTCTACGCTATGGCGCGTGCTGCTGAACCGATTATCCTGCAGCGGCACCTGCATCAAACCGCCATCGTCAGTCCACTGGACGCTTCGATGCGGTTCTGCGGATCGAGTATCGGGCGAGGCAGTCTCAGCGGAGCTCTCATCAGAGGAACTGAGGTGCAACTCGGCGAGGTTCTGCTCGAAACAAGCCTGATCCGCAGGCATACTGTCCGCCCGTTGCGCCGCCCGCTGCCGCTCTTGCAGGGCAGCGTAGTCGCGCATCCAACCTTCCGTATCGAGCCATCCGTTATAGTTCGGTTCCATAATCACTCTCCCGTTTCGAATTCTCGCATTACTCGTCCGCACTCGCAGATTGGTGACCAAACTCGTTGGCCACCCCTACTCGGACGCGCGATGCTTGAAACTAGGTGTTCAGGTCAGGCATTCCTGTTTCTCTCTCAGACCGTCGAAATCAGTCAGGTATTTCCTGCAATAGCATTCCGACTGCGCTAAGAACCGTGCCGAAGGCTTTGCCTGTTCGACAAGGTTCCTACGGTAGCCGCGTTCGCTGTCGAGGGGCTGACGAACTTTCTGTCCTGAGGCGACCGCATGGCTTGTGCCAAGGTCGGCCCGGGTCGTGTCCCCTGAGGTGGTGTAGGTCCTGAGGGTTAGGTGGTCATCAGTGTTTTTCCGGCAGGGTCGGGTTGTTCAAGACCAACCTGATGGAAAGACCACCGATGACCGACGAGATGATGAACGTGCGCTCGCTTGTTGAGAAGAGCGCCGACGCGGATTTGTTGCGCGAGATGATTGGCTTTGCGGCCGAGCGGCTGATGGAGCTGGAGATCGGCAGCGCGACCGGTGCTGGCTACGGCGAGAAGAACCCGATGCGGCTCGCCCAACGCAACGGCTACCGTGACCGGGACTGGGAGACACGGGCTGGCACGGTCGAGCTTCGCATCCCGAAGCTGCGCAAAGGTAGCTATTTCCCGAGATGGGGTATTCGGCTTGAGCCCCATCCTTCAGCGGTGATGCCATGAAGGTGCGGCGCTTCGAGCTGATGGTAACCGTGGTCTGTTCTGGAACAGCCACAAGCATCAGGAAAGGAAGCGCAGCATGAAACATTATGCCGGATTGGACGTCGCAGTCAAAGAGACCGCCATTTGCATCGTCGACGAAACGGGCGCGATCTGCCGTGAGGGGAAGGTGCCGAGCCATCCCGAAGATCTTGTGCGGGCCCTCACCGATCCTGCCTGGGCCCTTGAGCGGATCGGGCTTGAAGCCGGGCCCTTATCGCAATGGCTATTCAGCGGGCTGGCGGAAGCCGGATTGCCGGTGACCTGCATCGAGACGCGGCACACCAAGGCATTCTTGAAGGCACAGCCGAACAAATCCGACCGCATTGACGCCCGAGGCATTGCCCAGATGATGCGGGTCAACCTGTTCCGCCCGGTGCATGTCAAGACGCTGACGAGCCAGAAACGCCTGGCCTTGCTGACGGCGCGCAAGCTCCTACAGGAAAAGGCGATTGCCATCGACAACGACATCCGCGGGCTGTTGCGCAACTTCGGGCTCAAGGTCGGCATGGTCGGAGCCGTCAAATTCGCGCACCGCATCCGCGAGCTCACCGAAGACATGCCCGAACTGGCCGAGATCCTGGAGCCGCTGCTCGACGCACGCGACAAGCTACGCCAGCATTTTGGCGCCCTGCACCGCAAGGTTCTGATGCTTGTCCGGAAGGATGAGACGTGCCGCCGACTGATGTCGATCCCCGGTGTCGGGCCGGTGACCTCGATGGCCTATACCGCGACGATCGACATTCCTCAGCGGTTCAGGAATTCCAAGGCGGTAGGGCCGATATTGGGGCTGACGCCGGTACTGCATGAGTCGGGCGAAAGTCGCCGCATCGGCCGCATCACACTGTGCGGCGACGGCTTGCTTCGATCCCTGCTCTACGAGTCGGCGCAGGTGCTTCTGACGCGGGCCACGAAATGGTCCTGGTTGAAGGCCTGGGCGATGAACGTCGCCAAGCGGCGTGGTGCGCGCAAGGCCATTGTCGCGCTTGCCCGCCGACTGGCGGTGATCATGCACCGGATCTGGATCGACGGCACCCAGTTCCGCTGGACCAGGCAGGACCTCGTGCCGGTCGCTGGCTGACGTCCCGACCAGTGCAGCCTGCCGCGGCGCTCGTGCCCGTCAAGGGCAAGTCGCTGCGCGATGGCCCCGCTGGGCCTCCCTTGACGACCACTGCGTGCCGACGGCCAGCGCGAAATCAGGTCGGGACGAGAAGATGGTCGCCCAATCGGCCGAACAAGAAGATGGGAGATGAACCACGATCAAATGTGACAATTATCACCCCGATGGAAGGTGAGACACAGTTCCACCATGCCGGTGGAAACCTGTCCTTCGCGGGACGGTGGATGAGGTGAGTTCGCCGCAGAAAGCTGTACCGATGCCCCTTGCATCAGGACGCTCCCGAGATTGTTCCACCTCATTCATTTGAATCCCATGGAGGGAGGGCCGAGGCGCCGATCCCGTAGAGAAGCAAGACCCCGCGAAGGACATCAAATGCCGGCAAGCCGGAACGCTCGAGAGCGCTTGACCTCAACACGCCGAATAGAGAAGCTTTCTGGAGCCGCGTCGCATGGCGGAGAAGGCTCTGACGGCTGTTATCCAGGAAGCCTACATCCAAGGCATCTCAACGCGTTCCGTCGACGATCTCGTCAAGGCGATGGGTATGAGCGGCATCTCCAAGAGTCAGGTGAGCCGCCTGTGCGAAGAGATCGATGTCAAGGTGAAGGCCTTCCTCGAAAGACCCATCGAGGGCGATTGGCCCTATCTCTGGATCGA
>NZ_WITC01000006.1 GCF_009601505.1 Sinorhizobium terangae | reverse complement strand
AGTGCTACAGCGGCCTTGGCGCGTCCGATTGGACGCGCGGCGCTGTAGGTAACAACGTCACGGTAGCGGCGGAATGCATTCGACGAGCGTCTCCGCCGTCATGCCGCGTCCGGCGCGCCTCCCGGCTTCCCCGTGACGCCAGACCGCCGCAGCGGCGGCCTCGAAGGCCGGCATGCCCTGCGCCAGGTGCGCGCCCATGATGCCGGCCAGAACATCGCCCGATCCGGCGGTGGCAAGCGATGGCGGAGCATTGTCATTGACGACGGCGTGGCCCGATGGAGCGGCGACGACGGTGTCGGGTCCCTTGTAGACGACCACCGCATGGCTCAGTCTCGCGGCGGCTTGCGCCTTTTCAATCTTGGACAGCGCGGCCTCCGCGGCGATCTCCGGAAACAGTCGCGCGAACTCGCCCTCATGCGGGGTCATCACCAACCGCCCCCCGCTGGAAGCGGCCCGTTCGAAGAGTTCCGTCCGGTCCTTCTCGAAGGAGGTCATCCCGTCGGCGTCGAGGACAAGCGCCCGATCGCAGAGCATCAGGGCAAAGTCCCTCGCCTTCTTGCCGACGCCGAAACCGGGTCCGAGCACGAATGCGTTTACCCGCTTGTCCTTGAGCCAGGCCGCAAGGTCTTCGGTGCCATGAATTTCCCTGAGCATCACAGCCGTAAGGTGGGACGCGTTTGCCGCGAGCGCTTCGGTCGGCGACGCAAGCGTCACCAGGCCGGCGCCGGCAGCAAGGCCTGCGGTTGCCGAAAGGCGCGCCGCGCCGGTCGAGCGTGGACCACCCGAAAATACGCCCAGATGGCCCCGTCGGTACTTGTGCGTGGCCGGATCAAGAGCGCTGGCGTGCGATCCCCATGCGGCTGGAGTATTGAGCCGCAAGTCACCCGCCCGCTCGCTGACAAGCCGCGCGGGGATGCCGATGTCGAACACCTCCAGAGTGCCGCAGCGGACGCGCCCGGGCATCAGCAGATGGCCGGGTTTGCGAGCCATGAATGTGACGGTGTGAACTGCAGCGAAGCTCGCTCCGCGGATCTCCCCCGTGCGCCCGTCGACGCCCGAGGGCAGATCAACGGCGATGACCGGGACGTGCCCTTCACTCGCCCGCGCAATGGTTCTTTGCGCCTCTGCCGGAAGATCGCGCGTAAGCCCGGCTCCGAACAAGGCATCGATGACGACGTCCCCAAGCTTGGGCTCATAGGCCTCAAGCGGTTGCACCGTCAGTGGGCAAGCACTCTTCGCTCGCGCTGCATCGCCTTTCAGCGCCTCCGGATTGCCGAGCGCGAAAACGGCCACGGCGGCACCTCCGTCTGCGAGTGCGGAGGCTGCGACATAACCGTCGCCGCCGTTGTTGCCCGGCCCACAGAGCACAACGAAACGAAGGGCTTCCGGAAAGAGCCGCAAGGCGGCTGCCGACACCGCCGTCCCGGCTGAACGCATCAACGCGAAGCTATCGATGCCCGAAGCGGCGGCCGCATTGTCGATCGCCGTCATTTCGGTCGGTGTCACCAGAACGTCTCGGAGCACTTCAAGCATGAACCAGATCTAACCGCGCCAAAGGCTCCAAGGCAAGAAGGCATCGCACCAAACAGAATGAGCATTTTTTATGCATTTGCACATTATTGGTGCTCAAATAACGAGCTTATGAAGCCCGTTGCAGCAATAATGCCAACATCAGATAATCATCTTTCATAAAAAATAGGCAGAATGGCCGAGGAGGCGGAGCATAATCCCGGCGGTACCGGATCAAGCTGTGAAAATTCACCATCCGGGGTTTCATTCTGCAACAAAACTGGCACGCTACGTGCATATTGGACGCCGAGCGGGCATGAACCTGCTTTAAAGGGAGAAGCGGAGAGACATTTTCTCATGAAAAAGATCGAAGCGATCATAAAACCCTTCAAGCTGGACGAAGTGAAGGAAGCCCTTCAGGAAGTCGGCTTGCAGGGGATCACCGTCACGGAAGCAAAGGGTTTCGGGCGACAGAAGGGACACACGGAGCTTTACCGAGGCGCCGAATATGTCGTGGACTTCCTGCCGAAGGTAAAAGTCGAAGTCGTGCTGGCAGACGAAAACGCAGAGGCCGTCATCGAGGCCATTCGTAATGCCGCGCAGACCGGCCGCATCGGTGATGGAAAGATTTTCGTGTCCAACGTGGAAGAAGTCATCCGAATCCGCACCGGCGAAACTGGCCTCGACGCCATCTAATCAAGCATTCACCCCATCAAATCCCGAGGGGCCGTCCGGCCCCGCTTTTTCAAACCTCGTCATCTCACAACAGGGACTTACAAAAAATGACGACTGCGAGTGAAGTTCTGAAGCAAATCAAGGACAACGACGTCAAGTTCGTCGACCTGCGCTTTACCGACCCGAAGGGCAAGCTGCAGCACGTGACGATGGATGTCGTCTGCGTCGATGAAGACATGTTCGCTGATGGCGTCATGTTCGACGGCTCCTCGATTTCCGGCTGGAAGGCTATCAACGAATCCGACATGGTGCTGATGCCTGACCCGGAAACGGCTCACATGGACCCGTTCTTCGCTCAGTCGACCATGGTCATCCTCTGTGACATTCTCGATCCGGTTTCGGGCGAGGCTTACAATCGCGACCCGCGCGGCACGGCGAAGAAGGCGGAAGCCTATCTTAAGGCCTCCGGCATCGGCGACACGGTCTTCGTTGGACCTGAGGCGGAATTCTTCGTGTTCGACGACGTGAAGTACAAGGCCGACCCCTACAACACCGGCTTCAAGCTTGATTCCTCCGAACTGCCGTCCAACGACGATACCGACTACGAGACCGGCAACCTCGGCCACCGTCCGCGCATCAAGGGCGGCTACTTTCCGGTACCCCCGATCGACAGCTGCCAGGACATGCGCTCCGAAATGCTGACCGTGCTTGCCGAAATGGGCGTCACGGTTGAAAAGCATCACCACGAAGTGGCCGCTGCCCAGCACGAGCTTGGCGTCAAGTTCGATGCGCTCGTTCGCAACGCCGACAAGATGCAGATCTACAAATACGTCGTGCACCAGGTTGCCAATGCCTACGGCAAGACGGCGACCTTCATGCCGAAGCCGGTCTTCGGCGACAACGGGTCCGGCATGCACGTGCACCTCTCGATCTGGAAGGACGGCAAGCCGACCTTCGCCGGCGACGAATACGCCGGACTCTCGGAAACCTGCCTCTATTTCATCGGCGGCATCATCAAGCACGCCAAGGCCCTCAACGCCTTCACCAACCCCTCGACGAACTCCTACAAGCGTCTCGTTCCGGGCTATGAAGCGCCGGTTCTGCTCGCCTATTCGGCCCGCAACCGCTCGGCTTCCTGCCGCATTCCGTTCGGCAGCAACCCGAAGGCAAAGCGCGTCGAAGTCCGCTTCCCCGACCCAAGCGCGAACCCCTACCTCGCTTTCGCGGCCATGCTGATGGCCGGCCTCGACGGCATCAAGAACAAACTTCATCCGGGCAAGGCGATGGACAAGGACCTCTACGACCTGCCTCCGAAGGAACTGAAGAAGATCCCGACCGTTTGCGGCAGCCTGCGCGAGGCGCTTGAAAGCCTCGACAAGGATCGCAAGTTCCTGACGGCCGGCGGCGTCTTCGACGACGATCAGATCGATTCGTTCATCGAATTGAAGATGCAGGAAGTCATGCGCTTCGAGATGACGCCGCATCCGGTCGAATACGACATGTACTACTCGGTCTAACGAAAATGGACCGGTCGGCAAACACGTCCGGTCCGCTTACGACAATGGACGAAGGCGGGCCTTGTTCGAAGCCCGCCTTTTTTCATGAGCAGTGCCCCCAAGAACGGTTCACCGCAGACCTATTGATGTTCGGCACGCGGCAACCCAGATTATTGTCTGAAAGGATGTGTTGCGTCATGAAACAAAGAAACGCGAAATTTGAGATCGGACAGGTGGTTCGCCACCGGGTCTTCCCGTTCCGCGGCGTCATCTTCGACGTCGATCCGGAATATGCCAACACCGAGGAATGGTGGAATGCCATCCCGCCGGAAATTCGGCCGAGCAAGGACCAGCCCTTCTATCATCTCTTCGCCGAGAACGACGACACCGAATATGTCGCATATGTTTCCGAACAGAACCTTGTTTCCGATGAGAGTGATAGACCGATCCGCCACCCGCAGGTGAGCGCCTTGTTCAAGAAGGATGCCGTCGGGCACTACAAGCCGAAGGCCACCTACAAGCACTAAGGCGCTGGGGCGTTCCCTCGATCGCCAACTAAGACGCTTCGGCACACGTGTCCGGAGCGTTTTTTAGTCTGGGCGACCCCGTACATCACCTCTCGATTTGGACTCGCGATTATGGTCCGAAACAAAAACGCCCGGATAAAAATCCGGGCGTCTAAATCTCAGGAAACGAGTGCAGTTATTGCTGCTTGGCGGCCTTCTGGGCCTCTTCCAGCTTCTTGCGGGCGTCTTCCGCTTTCTTCTGCATTTCTTCCTGCAACAGGCGCTGGCGTTCTTCCAGCTGCGACTGTTCGATCGGCTCGCCGTCAAAGACGCCGGTGAAACCTTCGAGCGTCATCTTGATCGGGTTCGGCGCGCGCTGGAAGTTGACCGACGTGAAGACGACTTCGTTGCCCTTCTTCAGGTTGGCAATCAGCGCGTCGGAAAGCGGTGCCTCGGCGACACACTTGTCGGGCATGCAGATTGCATAGTCGAGCTTCACACCCTTGGCACCGTCGATCTGCATCTGAACACCCGGCGGAATCATCCGAGCGGAAGGTACGGAAACCTGCAGAACCTTGCGGTTGATCTTGCCGGAGACGGTGATGAGGCCGACAGCAGTGATGAGCTGACCATTGTTGGCGGTGAGCAGGTTCTGAACGATGCAGACGTCATTGTCTTCCTGCTTGGTGCAAACCTTGAACCAACCCTGCGGCGGCTTGCCTGCCTGCGCGAAAGCAGCGCTTGGCGCACCGGCGGCTGCAACAGAGAGCGCCAGCGCTGCCATTGCCGCGCTATTGGTGAAGTTCGACTTGAAGATCATTGTGATTCCGTCTCCTGAAATCCGGTTCCGGAACAAACTGTTCCGCTGGTGAATATCGTCAGCCGCCGTTGTCCTGTTGGCCAAATGAGGCATTTGCATGGCCCCGTTTCCGGAAACACCTGTTACATTGGCTCGTGGCGTTTATCCAGTGTTTCGTTGCATTTTTTGCAACCGCCGAAGGCGGAAATACCGGTTTTTTGAATAGAACTTACCGAGAATCGTGACGGCCGATTCTTGAGGACCAGTGCCGGGATCTGGGCGGAAAACCGCTTCATATTCCTGATCCCGTCGAGATCGCGATGATTTTGGATCGCTGATCCAAATCATGAACGTGATCGTTTCCGGGAGTCGGAGCAGGATCCGGGCGGAAAACCGCTTCACACTTTTCCCGATCCCGCTCCGAAGGTTGGAAATATGGGCCCGCATTGGTAACGTGACGGGAATCGGCCTGTAGAAATCCCTCGGGAGGTGAAGTTGCGCGCAGTTCTTTCCGGCCTTGCCATGCTTGTGGCCGCCAGCACATTCGGCAATGAAGCCTTGGCCGCGCCGGTGCATGCCATTTCCATGCACGGCGAGCCCGCCCTGCCCGCCGACTTCAAGAACTTCCCTTACGTCAACCCCAATGTGAAGAAGGGCGGAAAGATTTCCTATGGCGTCGTCGGCACGTTCGACAGCCTCAACCCCTTCATCTTGAAGAGCATGCGGACAACGGCGCGGGGGATGTGGGATCCGGCCTTCGGCAATCTCGTCTATGAATCGCTGATGCAGCGCTCCCAGGACGAGCCGTTCACAATGTATGGACTCCTCGCCGAAACCGTCGAGTGGGACGACGATCGCACCTTCATCCAATTCAACCTGAACCCGAAGGCGCGCTGGGCCGACGGCCAGCCGGTGACCCCCGAAGACGTCATTTTCACTTTTGAGCTGATGCGTGACAAGGGCCGCGCCCCCTTCAGCAACCGACTCTCCAAGGTCTCGAAGATGGAGAAGGTCGGTGACCGCAGTGTCCGCTTTACCTTCAACGACGATGTCGACCGCGAATTTCCGCTGCTGCTCGCTCTTTCTCCCGTGCTGCCGAAACATGCCATCAATGTCGACACGTTCGACAGGACCACGCTCGAGCCGCCGCTCGGTTCCGGCCCCTATCGTGTTGCCGAGGTAAGGGCAGGCGAACGCATCGTCTATCGCCGGAATCCCGACTACTGGGGCAAGGACCTGCCTTCGAAGGTCGGCTTGGACAATTACGACGAGATCTCCGTCGAATATTTTCTGCAGGAGAACTCCCTCTTCGAGGCGTTCAAGAAGGGCGAGGTTGACGTCTATCCGGAAGGCAGCGCGACCAAATGGGCACGCGGCTATGATTTTCCGGCGGTGCGCTCCGGCGACGTGATCAAGGACACCTTCACGCCGAGAACCCCCTCCGGCATGCTCGGCTTCGTCTTCAACACGCGCAGGCCGATGTTCGACAACATCAAGCTGCGCCAGGGCCTTGCGCTCGTTTTCGACTTCGAATGGGTGAACAAGAATCTTTTCGACAGCGCCTACACGCGAACCCAGAGTTACTGGCAGAACTCGTCGCTTTCCTTCCTCGGCGCCGCCGCGGACGACCGTGAGCTTGGACTCATGGGGGACGTCAGGGAGAGGATCAATCCGACCATTCTCGATGGGAGCTACCGCCTCCCCGTCACCGATGGGTCCGGTCGTGATCGCAATGTGCTGCGCGAGGCGGTGACGCTGCTTCGCGAAGCTGGCTACGCCATCAAGGACGGCAAGATGGTCGACGCCAAAGGCAAGCCGCTTGCCTTCGAAATCATGAGCCAGAATGCCGGGCAGGAAAAGATCGCGCTTGCCTACCAGCGGTTCCTCGCGCCGCTTGGAATCGTCGCGACCGTGCGCACGGTCGACGATTCCCAATATCAGCAGCGCAGCCAATCCTTCGACTACGACGTGATCATAAAGTCATTCCCGTCCTCGCTCTCTCCGGGCGTCGAGCAAGTCGGGCGTTGGGGATCGCAATCGCGGGACAGGCAGGGGAGCGAGAACTTTGCCGGCGTCGCCGACAAGGATGTCGACAAGCTGATCAGCAATATCCTGCAGGCGCGGACGACCGAAGATTTTACAGCCGCAGTCCGCTCCCACGACCGGCTGCTGGTATCCAATGCGTATGTGGTGCCGCTCTACCATCTCGACGCCCAATGGGTCGCGCGATGGAAGCATATCGGGCGCCCGGCCACGGTTCCGCTTTACGGCTACCAGCTGCCGACCTGGTGGGACGAGCGCGTGCAGTAACTATAGCGCCATGCGTCTTTTCAGACGCACAAAGGTCGCTGTAGCACTTTGAATTGCTGCATATTTTTGTCCTTAAATCGGATTCTATTTTAGGAAACATGCAGTAGGTTCCCATTTGGTAACGCATTGAAACTGTCGCCCCACCGGCCTATCTCGCAGGTTTAGGAACCTAGAAAGGCTGGTGCGATGGAAACCGTCAAAATCGATATCGTCTCGGATGTTGTTTGTCCGTGGTGTTACCTCGGAAAGAGGCGCCTCGATCAAGCCGTGGCCAATGTCACCGGCGAAATCCTCGTGACGATCCAATGGCGCCCCTACCAGCTCAACCCGGACCTGCCGGCAGAAGGCGTCGATCACAAACGCCATCTTGCCGCAAAACTCGGCGGCCAGGACGCCGTCGACAGGGCCCACAAAACGCTCGAGGGACTTGGCCGGGAAGATGGCATCGACTTCAACTTCGATGCCGTGAAGATCAGCCCCAACACACTCGACGCCCATCGACTGATCCGCTGGGCCGCAACGAATGGCGAGGAAGCCCAGGCGGAGGTCGTGCGCCTACTCTTCAAGGCCAATTTTGAAGAAGGCCGAAATGTCGGCGATCACGCAGTGCTTCTGGAGATTGCCGAGGAGGCTGGCCTCGATGGCCCGGTTATCGCCGCCCTTTTGACCTCCGACGCGGACAAGGAATCGGTGAAGCAGGAGATCGACGTCGCCCGCGAGATGGGCGTCAGTGGTGTCCCTTGCTTCATCATCGACCAGCAATATGCGGTGATGGGCGCCCAATCGGTCGACGTGCTGACGAACGCACTGCGCGAGATCGCGCAGATGAAAGCCAGCGGCCTGGCACACTAGCGCATCGGCCCGAAAATCGGACCCGATTTTCGGAAAGCACGATGC
>NZ_WITC01000059.1 GCF_009601505.1 Sinorhizobium terangae | reverse complement strand
GGATTCCCTTTTTGTTGGGATTGTGATTCAAGATCATTGCTGGTGAGGAGGCCAGCAATGATGGCGCGACCTCTTTCTCTTGATTTACGCCAGCGCGTCGCCGCCGCTTTGGCCGGAGGCATGACGGTGCGGGCGGCCGCCTTGCGCTTTGGGATATCGGCGGCGACGGCGGTGCGGATCGGCCAGCTCGACCGGTCCGGCCGCGGTTTGGCGCCGGCCAAGATGGGGGGCCATGTCAAACCCATGCTGCGGGGCGCGGCGGCCGATGAGGTTCACCGCCGACTGGCGGCCAAAACCGATTGGACGGTGCGGGCGCTTGCCGCCGATCTGAAGGCGGCCGGGATCGATGTCTCGCATGACACCGTTTGGCGGTTTCTGCGCCGCGAAGGCAAGACATTTAAAAAAAACGCTGATCGCCAGCGAGCAGGACAGGCCGAAGGTGGCGCGCTTCCGAAGCCGCTGGAAGACCCATCAACATCGACTTGATCCGCGCCGCCTGGTGTTCGTTGACGAAACCTGGGTCAAAACCAACATGACGCGCAGCCGCGGCTGGTGTCAGCGCGGCCAGCCGCTGATCGCCAGAATACCGCATGGCCATTGGAAGACGCTGACCTTCCTCGCCGGGCTGCGTCACGACCGCATCGTCGCACCCTTCGTGCTCGACGGCCCGATCAACGGCATTGCCTTCACCGCCTGGGTCGAGCAATGCCTGGCGCCAACCCTCAACCCCGGGGATATCGTCATCCTCGACAATCTCGGCAGCCACAAGGGCAAGCCGGCGCGCAGCGCCATCCGCGACGCCGGCGCCCATCTGTTCTTCCTGCCGCCCTACAGCCCCGACCTCAATCCGATCGAGATGATGTTCGCCAAACTCAAGACCCTGCTGCGCAAGGCCGACGAGCGTAGCGTCGAGGCGACATGGCGGCGCGTCGGCGAAGCTCTCAAGGCGTTCAGCCCGCACGAATGCGCCGCCTATCTCAGGCATGCAGGATACGTTTCAACGTAGGTCTGACAGACTCTAGCCTGATGGGTCAGCCTAAGCACTTCTCGCGCCCAAGCGGCACCTGGGCGCGTCGAGGACCCCTGTGACTGACAGAAGAACGAGCGACTGCGAGACCGCCGCCGTACCCTACTCCGCCGCCTGCCGAGCCGTTGCGGCCTCGAACACGGCGTCGAAGGCGGCGTGGATCACCTCAGGGCCGGCGCCCTTTCGGGTGGCGTCGGCGGAGAGGAGTTGGCGGTAGCGCCGGGCGCCGGGCCAGCCCTGGAACAGGCCGACCATGTGCCGGGTGACGTGGACCAGCCTGCCGCCATTCGCGATATGGGCCGCGGCGTAATCCGCCATGGCGTCGCGGACGCCGGCCCAGAAATCGTGCGACAGGCGATGATCACGATCATTGAAGGCTTGCGGCTCTATCGGCTCGGGCGCGGCGCCCGTCAGCGGATGGGCGAAGTAGCGGTCGGCGGCGGTCAGCAGGCCGCTGTCATGATAGGCGGCACGGCCGAGCATGACGCCGTCGAGGGCCGGCCCGTTTCCGGCTTCGACCGCAGGCTTGACGGGTATGCCCGGCGGCAAAAGGCGACAATCCAGATGCGAAAGCGCCTGATCCAGAGTCTGAAGACCGCCGTTGAGGCCGATGAAAAGATTCGGATTCTCCGCCTTCAGCCGATGCACGAGGCCATAGTCGAGCGGCGGGATCTCGCGGTTTTCGCGGGGGCTCAGCCCTTGCAGCCAGGCCTTGCGCGCATGCACCCAGACGGCATCCGCGCCGGCATCCTTGACGCGCGCGACAAGGTCGCGCAGCGCCTGCTCTGGATCCTGGTCATCGACGCCGATGCGGCACTTGACGGTGACGGGGATTTTGACGGCCGCCTTCATCGCCGCGACGCATTCGGCAACGAGCGCAGGCTCCTGCATCAGGCAGGCGCCAAAAGTGCCCGACTGCACCCGATCTGACGGGCAGCCGACATTCATGTTGATCTCGTCGTAGCCGAAGCCTTCGCCGATCCGGGCGGCCTCCGCCAACTTCGCCGGATCATTGCCGCCAAGCTGCAAGGCGACCGGGTTCTCCGAGGTGTGGTAGCCAAGCAGTCTCTCACGATCGCCCCGCAGGATCGCGTCGGCGACGATCATCTCCGTGTAAAGCAGCGCGTGGCGCGAGAGCTGCCGCGCGAAAAAGCGGTAGTGCCGGTCGGTCCAGTCGATCATCGGCGCCACGGCGAATACCGGCGCCTTGAAGTATCGGGAATTTCCCGGATTTTCACCCATTGGCGGCAAACTTTCTCACGTCTCTCGGGTTCGCATAACGCCCTCCGGCGCCACGCCTCGCGGCCGGCGCCATATCGGAGCGGCAGTGCAGAACTACAGCGCCGCGCGCCTTTCAAGACAAGCAAAGATCGCTATAGCATTTTGAATTCCTGCATGATTTATCCTCAAATCGATTCCGATTTGAGGGATCCTGCAGCAGGCCGAGCCCTTATAGCGCGCGCGTGCGCATAATGCGAGAGCGCGCCGCCCCTAGTCGCTCCAGCAGCCCGCTCCGTGATCGGCAAACAGTCACCCCTCCAGCACATCAATGCTCTCGGTGCGGCGAACGCCTCCAACCACACAACGGCTGAAACCATCTCGGCATCGATCACGTATTCTCCAGCAAAAGCATTCACCGTGATGGAACCACCCGAATACTCCCGGAGTTGTTTTTCGGAACGAGGAAGTACGATGACTAAAGCACTTGCACAAAACATTTGCCCCGATCATCGCGACCGCGATCTCGAATGCCAACGCGCCATGGGTGACGATTTCCAGCTACTGATCGCCGTGGCCGAGAGCGAAGGCTGGACGTGGCAGGAGATCGCGCTGGCTTTACTGGAACTCACCGAGGACTATGCGACGGCAAGGCGCGTCGATGCCCAAATGCGGGAAGGAGCCTCGGTCGGACTGCCTATTTCAAAGACGTTGCATTGACCTGCCGCGGGCGAGCTCCTGCGTCCTGACTCGACGGCGCGGCGCCGCCCCTGAACAGCGCGAAGAGTTCTGCCGGCCTTTTAGGCTCGTTCGCGTGAAGTCTCACCGATCCGTCCTTCCCCACCACCACAACGGTGAATTCGCGAACCTCGTTGACGTCGAGGTCCTCGCGGATCTGGCGTGCATCGAGGTCACCGCCGGCTCCATACAGGGGTACGGCGCAGCCGTCCCTGACACGCAGGACGACGACATCGTGACGCGCAAGATCGCGGTGTTTTTCAAGCAGCAGCTTCTCCTGACGCGCGGCTTTCTCGTTTGTCAGATCTGAGAAGATGACGATGACGCGATTCTTCCATTCGAACTGGGCGAGGCTGCTGCCGGCGTATTGCGACAGCGAAGGCTCACCAAGAATTTCGGCCACCAGCGATTTTGTCCACATTGTTCCTTCCTAACACGACAGAAGACCGTCGCGCCCTCCCAACACGGCGCGCGATCGATCACGATGAACTCGTCAGGGATTTCACCTCCGGTTCGCCAACGTCCGGGGCAATCGTCCGTCCGCTCCCCTCAGAGCTCTTACGGGAGCGAAACCCACGTGCAGCCCGATTGGTTCCCCGGCGGGAGAAGCTCCGCAAAAGAGCGGACAAATCGTAATTCCTGCGCTACATTGAAGCGCTTGGCCTTCAGCGCCCGCGCGTCCGGCAGACGCGGCGCTGTAGCACTTTGAATTGCTGCATGTTTTATCCTTGAACCGGCTCGGATTTAAGGAAGCATGCGATGGACGTGCGTGTCCGAGGAGTACGGAACCCGGGCCCACCTGACGACGTTGTTGTTCATGATCTCAAGGAGGAGAAGCATGCATCAAGTGTTGTGGAGCCATCCCATCGAGCTTGGATTGACCGGTAACGACGTGCGTACGGTCAAGGGACCGTCCGACGCGCTGAGGTGCCTGGCGGGCCAGTGGCCCCACCGTGGACCCAACTACGTCGCCGCCCGCAGCGCCTGCCGCGCCGCAATCGACGGTCGCCGTACCGTTGAGGAAGCTCGCAAGCTCTTTATCTCCGCCGCCAAAGAGGCGCATCTAGAGACACATTGAGGCACCGGCGCGCGGCGTTACGCACGATATCGCGCGAATTGGCGAAGACGTTGTTCTTTGTTTCCGCGGTAACCGGAGCCTGGCCTGTCAGCCCATAGATTAGTTTCCGACCGAAGCGACCGCAGGCGTAAATGTACTACTTTTTCGTTCCCGCGCATCTCGAAATGACACAGAAATCTTCGCGAAACTGCCCGATTTCTGTCGCGAAGCCTTCATTTCTTGCCGCTATATTCTGAGGTGCCTCACAAAAACCAATTTCGGAGAGCTTTAGTCCACACCAAGGGGAAAAATAAGACGGGAGAGCCAGCATGAGCGAGAGCCATCTCTATCGCATAGTCGAAGTCAGCATGAAGCGCGAAAGCGGCCGCAAGGACATCGGCATCATGACAGTCCGACAGGCCCTTGAACTTCCCGAAGTACCCAGCCTCGAATACAGCCATCCGGAGCTCAACTCGCGCTCGGACGGCCGGTTTCTGACACGTGACCAGCTTAAAGCCTATGTGCGCTGCGCCTGATTGCAGCCGCCGTGTCGAACCATCGGCATAACTTTGCCTTTTGCGGCCGCCCTTCGGGCTGCTAACGTCCAGCTTCAGATTCGCCACAGCTCTGCGTGTCTTCGATACGCAAAGCCCGTGGCGTCTCGGCGGCTCGGCATCGTTATTCGCCGCCGGGTTGATCACGGTAGCTACAGCGCCGCGCGTCTTTTGAGACGCGCGAAGGTCGCTGTAGCACTTTGAGCCGCTGCATGATTTTATCCTCAAATCGATTCCGATTTGAGGAATCATGCAGGAGAAGGGACGATCTTGGAAACAGTCATACCGCCCTCGCCGCCCGTGCTGCTGCCGATTTCCGGCAGCCTCGTGGGATTTCCGGTCCGGCGCGTCTATTGCGTCGGCCGCAACTACGCCGCCCACGCGATCGAGATGGGACATGATCCCGACCGCGAACCGCCCTTCTTCTTCCAGAAGAACCCGGACAACCTGTTGCCGCCGGGCGAGAACTTCCCCTACCCGCCGCGCTCTTCCGATGTCCACCACGAGGTGGAACTGATCGTCGCCCTGCGCAGCGGCGGCGCCGACATTCCCGCCGACGAGGCGTTGAACCACGTCTATGGATACGCCGTCGGCATCGATTTCACGCGCCGTGACCTGCAGGCGGAAGCCAAGAAGGCCGGCAAGCCCTGGACGGCGGCCAAAGCCTTCGAGCACTCCGCACCGGTCTCGGAGATCGTGCCGGCCGAAGCGATCGGCCATCCGAGCAACGGCAATATCTGGCTGAAGGTCAACGGCGAAACGCGCCAGCAGGGCGATCTCGCCCAGATGATCTGGAAGGTGCCCGAGATCATCGCCGAGCTTTCAACGACCTTCACGCTCGCGCCGGGCGATGTCATCATGACCGGAACGCCCGCAGGCGTCGGCCCGATCCAGCGTGGCGACGTCGTCACCTGCGGCGCCGATGGTGTCGCCGCACTCTCCGTCACCGTGATCTAAGGAACACCGCATGCCGCTCTTCGCACTCGGATCGCTGCAGCCGCAAACGCCTGCGGAAGGCAGCTACTGGATAGCGCCGGACGCCAATATCATCGGCCAGGTGGAAATCGGCGAGGATGTCGGCATCTGGTTCGGCGCGACACTGCGTGGCGACAACGAGCTGATCCGCATCGGCGCGCGGACGAACATACAGGAAGCTGTCATCATCCATGTCGATCCGGGTTTTCCGACGACGATCGGAGAAGGTTGCACCATCGGCCACCGGGCGATCATCCACGGCTGCTCGATCGGCGACAATACTCTGATCGGCATGGGCGCGACGGTCCTGAATGGTGCGCAAATCGGCAGGAACTGCCTTGTGGGCGCCAATGCACTCATCACCGAAGGCAAGCAGTTTCCCGACAATTCGCTGATTGTCGGTGCGCCAGCCAAGGCGATCCGCACCCTCGATGACGCCGCAGTCGAGAGGCTGAAGCGTTCCGCCGAACACTATGTGAAGAACTGGCAGCGCTATGCCGCCCAACTCAAGCGGCTGGACTGACGCTCACGCCGTTGAAAATCACGCGGCGCAGCTCTTGCAGTGGCCGCGGATCTCGATCGTCGTCTTTTCGGTCTTGAAGCTCTGCGCGCGCACGAGCGCCGAAAGCCTGTCCTCGATCGCCTCGTCGTGGAACTCCGTCACCTGACCGCAGCCCTCGCAGATGGTGAAGGCGGTGACGCCGCGATCATGCTCGTGCTCATGTGGGCAGGTGCAGGCCACGAAGGCGTTCAGGCTTTCAAGCCGGTGGACCAGACCGTATTCGAGCAGCTTGTCGAGCGCCCGATAGACCTGCAGCGGCGCGCGAAAACCCTGGTCGCGCAGCTTGTCGAGAATGGTATAGGCGCTCATCGGGCCTTCCGAATGGGCCAGCGCTCCCATCACCAGCGACTGGTTTTTCGTCAGTTGCGGCGTGCCCATCAATGATGCCCTCCATGCGAAGAATGTGATGCGCTTTCGAGTCTCTTGCCGACCGGCACCAGACTCAGCACGAACAGCGCCAGCGCCGCAACCACAATAGACGGTCCCGACGGCGTGTCGAAGCGAAGCGAGCCAAAAAGGCCGCCGGCGACGGCGAGCGCGCCGATCAGCGAGGCGAGAACGGCCATGATTTCCGGCGAGCCGGCAAAGCGGCGGGCGGTCGCCGCCGGGATGATCAGAAGCGACGTGATCAACAGGATACCGACGATCTTCATGGCGATGGCGATCACCAGTGCCATCAGCAGCATGAAGAAGAGCCGTGCCCTCTCCGGCTGCAGGCCTTCGGCTTCCGCCAGTTCCGGATTGACGGTCGAGGCAAGCAGAGGCCGCCAGAGATAGACGAGCGCGAAGATCACCAGAATGCCGCCGCCCCAGATGATGTCGATGTCGGCCTCGGACACAGCGAGGATATCACCGAAGAGAAAGCCGACGAGATCGATCCGGACCCAGGTCATGAAGGCGACGATGACGAGGCCGATCGAGAGTGCCGAATGCGAGAGGATGCCGAGCAGCGCGTCCGTCGACAGCGCACCGCGTTTCTGCAGGAAGAGCAGCAGCAGTGAGACGACAGAGGCGACGATGAAGACGCTGACCATCAGGTTGAGTTCGAGGAGCAGCGACAGCGCGACGCCGAGCAGTGCCGAATGCGCCATGGTGTCGCCGAAATAGGCCATGCGCCGCCAGATGACGAAGCAGCCGAGCGGCCCGGCGACCATGGCGATGCCGATTCCGGCAACGAGCGCGCGGATGAAAAAATCGTCAAGCATCACGCTTCTCCGCCTTTTCGAAACCCTGGAGCCGCGTGTGATGACCGCAGCCGCAGTCCGGATCGTGGTCGTGCACGTCCTCGGTTTCCTCGTGGTGATGATGCCCATCGCCCGGGAAACAGCTTTCCGTGATGCTGCCGTCGGCATGCAACACGCGGCCGTCCGGCAAGTGCGTATGGTCGTGATGGTGGCTGTAGACCGCAAGTGTGCCCGCTGCCCGCCGACCGAACAGCTTCAGATATTCCGGGCTGCGGCTCACCGCCTGCGGCGTGCCGCGGCAGCAAACATGGCCGTTGAGGCAGACGACCGTATCAGTTTCCGCCATGACGATATGGAGATCATGCGAGATCAGCAGAATGCCGCAGTCGGTGCGATTGCGAATCTGTTTGATGAGTTCGTAAAGAGCGATTTCACCGGAGAAGTCGACGCCCTGGACCGGCTCGTCGAGAACGAGCAGATCGGGCTTGCGCGCGATCGCGCGGGCGAGCAGCGCCCGCTGGAACTCGCCACCCGAAAGATGCTGCACTTCGGCTTTCGCCATGTGGAGCATTCCGGTCGCGGCGAGCGCCTCCTCGATCTCACGGCCCTTCAAGGGACCCGTCAACGTCATCAGCCGATCGACCGTCAAGGGCAACGTCCAGTCGACGGCGAGCTTCTGGGGCACATAGCCGACCTTGAGCCCAGCGACGCGCTCCACATACCCCTCGTCCGGCTTCAGCACGCCGATCGCGGTCTTCGCCGTCGTCGATTTGCCCGAGCCGTTCGGCCCGATCAGGGTGACGATTTCGCCACGGCTGATCGAAAACTCGACGCCGCGCACGAGCCATCGCCCGTTCCGGCGGACCCCGGCGTTATTGAGGCTGACGAGCGGCCCCGTTTCTGGCGATCGGTAATTCAGCATCAAAAAGTTCCGGACTGATGGGGTTGCCATTGGCTATCGCACACGTTATAGCATAACGCAATTGATGTAATAACATTACATGGCGGCCATACGCAACGCCGATGCGCAAAGGCTGCCTAAGATTTTGAACCTGTAAAGCTCGGAGACCCCGATGAAATCGACGCCTGCCCTGCTCTTTGTATCCACAGTCCTTCTCTCCTCTCCAGCCTTTGCGGATGGACCCAATGTGGTGGCTTCCATCAAGCCCGTCCACTCGCTGGTAGCATCAATCATGGAGGGAGTCGGCGAACCGTCGCTGATCGTCGAGGGCGGCGCATCGCCGCACACCTACAACATGAAACCCTCGAATGCCGCGGCATTGCAGGAGGCCAAGGTGGTGTTCTGGGTTGGCCACGGGCTCGAAGCTTTCCTGGACAAGCCGCTCGAAGCGCTCGGCAGCGGCGCCAAGGTGGTGGAACTCAGCGAAGCGCCAGGCCTTGAAAAGCTGAAGTTCCGGGAGGGCGGTGCATTCGAGGCACACGCGCACGACGAAGAAGGTCATGAAGGCCACGGTCACGGTGCAGAAGAAGCCGCCCATGACGGCCACGAACATGAGGAGCACGCCGACGAACAGGAGCCGGCTAACGATCATGAGCATCACCATGACGAGGGCGAGTTCGACATGCATGTGTGGCTCGACCCGATCAACGCCAAGGCGATGGCTGCCGAGATCGAAAAGGCGCTCGCCGAAACCGATCCGAAAAACGCCGCCGCCTACGAGGCCAACCTCGAAAAGCTCAACCAGCGGCTGGATGCACTGGACAAAAACCTCGCCGAGACGGTGGCACCGGTCCGGGACAAGCCTTTCGTCGTCTTCCACGACGCCTACCAGTATTTCGAGCATCGCTACAAGGTGCGCGTCGCCGGCTCCATTACCGTCAGCCCTGAAGTCCTTCCCGGCGCCGAGCGGCTTTCCGAGATCCGCGCCAAGATCAAGGAACTGGGCGCGACCTGCGTTTTCGCCGAATCGCAGTTCGAGCCGAAGCTGATCAATGTCGTCATCGAGGGCACCCCCGCGAAATCCGGAACGCTCGACCCAGAGGCGGCAACGCTCGACGCAGGGCCGGACCTCTATTTCCAGCTGATGGAGAACATCGGCACTTCGCTGAAATCCTGCCTCGCTTCTGCGAGCTGACGTCTCCCTCCCATGGCGGCGAGGTAGGTTCTCGATGCTCGCCTTTCATCTCCTCTCGTCGCCCGAGAAGGTGGCGGCCGACAGGCCGCCGCCTCTTCAAACTGCTGGGGATCAGTGCGCGGCGGCAAGCCCGACGATCACGCCGGTCGCAAGGCTGATCAGGAGGAAATCGTTGTCGACGCGCACCCATTGCTGGCCGCGTGGCGGCGTGCGCAGCTTGTAGCGCCGGTAGTCACGGACATAGGCAATATGGCGACGCTCTGCCGGGCTCAAGCGATGGCCACGCGCCCAGCGATGCTTCTTGACGATCACGCGCTTTTCTACGGTCTTGTCGACATGCTTATATACGTGGCGGTCGACAGACTTGGACCGGTACCGGTCATGCGCCTGCGCAACCTCCAAAGATCCGGAAGGCTGGGCGAAAGCCATGGGGCTTGCCAGGAGGGAACTGGCGACCAGGGCAATGATGAGACGTTTCATGAGGGGCTTCCTTTCGTTGTCTGCCCCTCGAAACTACGGTTCACTTGCTGAACCGAAGATGAAACATTGGATTACAAATATGCAATGATAACCGTCCTTTATGATCGTTTCCTTATAAAGTGAATTCACTTACATAAGCGCCTGATAACGAAAATGATCGAAATCGGCCGGCAATGCGTTGCCCGAGGTGTCGAAGGCGAACATGCCGGCGAAGGCGCCGGTGAACGAGCCATGCTCGCCACGTCCGCCCTCGTCGGAAACGACGCCCGCGTCAAGCACAGGGCCGATTGCCTGCCATGTGTCCCGCTCCGTCGCCCGCCAATAGAACTGGAGGTCGTTGTCACGCACCTCCATCGCCAGATGGATGGGTCCCTCCGGCACCGCGACGCCGCTGCCTGCCGGAAACTCCAGACGGCCATGCGGAAAATCGCCGGGGCACGAGAGAATGGTGACGACCCGTCCGAGCTTTTCGTGCCAGGTCACGCCCAAAGCGTGGAACTTGTGCCGATTGTAGTAATGCGTCAGGCCGGCCACCTGCTGGTAAGTCTCTGGCGCAAATTCGACAACGGTCTCAGCCCGGAAGGAATGGTGCTCCTGCCGCCGCGCCACCAGTGCTTGTTCGAACCAGCTGCCGATGCTTTCCCGGCCGAAGAGCCGGAGGTGCCCTTCCCGCCACGTCAGTGAAAAGATGCGATCGGCCACAGGCGTGCGCAGCCACTGGAACTCGAAAGGAAGCGCGCCCTCGTCGAAATCGGTCTCGACCACGTCTGGCTGCGCGACGACGCTAGTGTCTGCCGGCGCCGGGACGGTGACGTCAGGGACCGCGCCGCCGTTTTCGAGGTACAGCCAGCCATCCTCGCGCCAGACGCATTTCTGCAGCGCCGTCTCGCGGCCGAGGGTGCAGCGCCGCTTCGGCGGCAGCGGGCGTCCGCAGAGATGGGTATGGTAGGCCTGCCCGTCCGGCGTCTCGACATATTGCCCGTGCCCCGCCCGCTGCAGCGCGGCTTCGGGATGATTCTTCGAGGTAATGAGGTGGGTGTTCGGGTGCATCTCGTAGGGGCCGTCGATGGTGCGCGAACGCGCCATCGTCACCGCATGATCATAGCCGGTGCCACCTTCCGCGACCGTCAGATAGTACCAGCCGTTGCGCTTGAAGAGATGCGGGCCCTCGACCAGACCGAGTGAGCTGCCGGCGAAAATGTTCTTGACCGGTCCGACGAGCCGGCGAGTACGCTCGTCCCACTCCTGCAGGAGAATCCCGTCGAAAGCCGGACTCTTCGGCGCCCCGCCGAAGCTCTCGGTGCGGTGGTTCCACTGCATGTTGAGGAACCACTTGCGGCCGTCGTCGTCATGGAAGAGCGAGGGGTCAAAGCCGGACGAATTGACGTACACTGGATCGGACCAGGTCGCCTCCACCGCTTCCGCCGTGACGATGTAGTTGTGCGCGTCCTTGAAATTGCCGTCGAAGCGCTTGACGTCGGTATAGACCAGCCAGAACAGTCCGTCCGAATAGGACAGGCACGGCGCCCAGATGCCGCAGCTATCCGGGTTGCCGCGCATGTCGAGCTGGCTGGCTCGCTCCAGCGGCCGGCGCACGAGTCGCCAGTTCACGAGATCGCGTGAATGGTGGATCTGCACGCCCGGATACCATTCGAAAGTCGACGTGGCGATGTAATAATCGTCGCCGACCCGGCAGATCGACGGATCCGGGTTGAAGCCCGGAAGGATCGGGTTGCGGATAGTCGCGACCATGGCTTGCCTCTTCCCTTGGATCACGATGATTTTGGGTCGAATCGACCCAAAATCATAAACGTGATCGATTCTAATAAGTTAGAGCGGGATGCGGGCGGAAAACCGCGCACACTTTTCCTCATCCCTCTCTAGATTCTTGGCGAGCGCATCCAGCCTGAAACTCCGAAGCGTTTCAAGACCCCGTCACGCCGTTACCGGTGCGGGAGGAGCAGGTCAAAATGGTCTTACTCCCGAATCGGCTTAAGCATGAAGCAGACCGATGACCATTCCGTGGAGCGCAACTTGTGGAGAAAACAGCGATCGCGGCGCGCCCTGCCTAAGTCTTGGGCATTTCCTCCCGCCCCGTATTCGACTTTCGTCTGAGACGATCTCGCTATCCCGGAAAATTGGGCTTCGGACTTGAAAGGAGGCTTGAAATCGGCACTGTGACTGTGCTTGGCGAAAGATAAAAACAGCCATTGCGGGGAGGAACTTGATGAAACCGTTACTCGGCTTCAGTCGGTTGATCGACACTGTCACCGAGAATATCGGCAAGGCGGTCGGCTGGCTCATTCTGGTCGCCGTGCTCGTCAGCGCGGGCAATGCCGTCATCCGAAAAATCTTCAACATGTCGTCGAATGCCTGGCTCGAGGCACAGTGGTATCTCTTCGGCGCCGCCTTCATGTTCGCCGCCGCCTATACGCTCAGCCAGAACGAACACATCCGCATCGACGTCGTCTACGGCAGTTTCTCGCGCCGTGTGCAGCACTGGATCGACCTCTTCGGTCACGTCTTCTTCCTGATGCCGTTCGTGCTGCTCATGCTCTATTATCTCGTCCCTTACGTCCGGATGTCCTATGTGTCGGGCGAAGTCTCCTCGAGCGCAGGCGGCCTCATCATCTGGCCGGCAAAAGCCATCCTGCTCATCGGCTTCGTGCTGCTGGCCCTGCAGGGTGTTTCGGAAATCATCAAGAAAATCGCCGTCATGACGGGAAATATGGACGATCCCACCCCCTATGTGCCGACGCATGCGCCGCTTGACGAAGCCGTGGGGCCGGAGGTGCGCCCATGATTGAGTTCATTGCTGAAAACCTGGCGCCGATCATGTTCGTGTCGCTGATCGTGTTCCTGATGCTGGGTTACCCTGTCGCCTTTTCGCTTGCCGCCAACGGTCTCCTGTTCTTCATTATCGGCGTGGAACTCGCGCCGCTTTCGGATTCGATCAACCTCTCCTGGCCGCTGCTCAACGCGCTGCCGGAACGGTTCTGGGGGGTGATGTCCAACGACACGTTGCTCGCCATCCCCTTCTTTACCTTCATGGGCATCGTGCTCGAGAAATCCGGCATGGCCGAGGATCTGCTCGACACGATCGGCCAGCTCTTCGGTCCCGTCCGCGGCGGTCTTGCCTATGCGGTCATCTTCGTCGGCGCTCTGCTTGCGGCAACCACCGGCGTGGTTGCCGCCTCGGTCATCGCAATGGGGCTGATCTCGCTGCCGATCATGCTGCGCTACGGCTACGACCGGCGCGTGGCGTCCGGGGTGATCGCGGCCTCCGGCACGCTCGCCCAGATCATCCCGCCCTCGCTCGTGTTGATCGTCCTTGCCGACCAGCTCGGCCGCTCTGTCGGCGACATGTATGCCGGCGCCCTCATCCCGGGCCTCGTGCTGACGGGCCTGTACATGGGTTACGTCCTGCTCATGTCATTCCTGAAACGCGACTCGATGCCGGCACTGCCGCTTGAAGCCCGAACGCTAGGCTCGGGCGTCGCGTCGCTTATCGTCGCCCTCGTCGTGGCGGCTGGCATCGCCTACGCCGCCCACGTCTACCTTTCGCCGACGCAGGGCGAAAACGCGGACATCCTCGGGGCGACGGTCGGCGTCGCGTTCATCTATGTCGTCGCGCTCATCGACCGCGCGTTCAAGATCAATGCGCTGTCCCGGTTAGCCCAGCAGGTCATCATCGTCCTGATCCCACCGCTTGCGCTGATCTTCCTGGTGCTCGGCACGATCTTCCTCGGCATCGCGACGCCGACGGAAGGCGGAGCGATGGGCGCGGTCGGCGCCCTGATCATGGCGGCCGCCAAGGGTCGTCTTACTCTCGATGTCGTACGCGGGGCGTTGACCGCCACGACGCGCCTTTCCGCCTTCGTGCTGTTCATCCTGATCGGCGCGCGCGTCTTCTCGCTGACCTTCTATGGCGTCAACGGGCACATCTGGGTGGAACATCTGCTGACGGCGATGCCGGGAGGCGAAGTCGGCTTCCTGATCGCGGTCAACCTGCTGGTCTTCTTCCTGGCATTCTTCCTCGATTTCTTCGAGCTCGCCTTCATCATCGTGCCGCTGCTCGCACCGGCGGCCGACAAGCTCGGGATCGACCTCATCTGGTTCGGCGTGCTGCTCGGCATCAACATGCAGACGAGCTTCATGCATCCGCCCTTCGGCTTCGCGCTCTTCTACCTGCGCTCGGTCGCAGCCAGGGTGCCATACCTCGACAAGGTGACCGGCAAGATCACCCAACCGGTCACCACCGGCCAGATCTATTGGGGTGCCGTGCCTTTCGTCGGTATCCAGATCCTCATGGTAGCGCTGACGATCATGTTCCCGCAGATGGTCATGCACTACAAGGGAAGCGGCGCGGCCGTGGATCCGTCCACCATCAAGATCGAGGTGCCGGGCTTCGGAACGGGTGGCGGCGGACTGACGCTCCCGGACAATGGCGGCGGCCTCGGCCTTCCGGGCGGCCTGCAACTTCCGGGCGGCAGTCCGCTCGACAACGGTCAGCAGCCGGCGCAGCCGAACAACGCGCCCGCTCAGCAAAACAAGCCGGCGACCGATCTCAGCGCACCGCCTAAGTTCAACTGATGAAGCAATCCGGCCTGACCATCTCCCGGCAGGCCGACCGCAACAACGAGGCCCCGAATGTCGAAGTGGCATTCGGGGGCTTTTTTCGTCTGCCATCGCGCCCCGCGGTCGCGAATGAGTCCGGCGGAGCCTGTCCTACAGCCGCGCGTTATCAGACGCGCAAAGGGCCTGTAGTACTTTGAACTGCTGCATGTTTTTGAAAATCGGCTGGTTTAAGGAAACATGCAGTAGCATGGCGCCGATATTTCGAGACGCCAAAGAAATACCCCGGAGCCAAGCCCCGGGGTTTTTCGCTTCTACGATTGCGAGAGCAGCTCAGACCTTACCGTTCCGCTGCTGGATCATCATGAAGGTGTCGTAGTTGTATTCGGCAATCTGCGCGTTGAGATAGTACTCGGCGCGGAAGGCCTTGATCGAATCCCAGATCTTCTTGAAGGTCGGGTTCGATGCTTCCATCTCCGCATAGACTTCGTTCGACTTGTCGAAGCAGGCGGACAGGATTTCCGGGCTGAACGGGCTGAGCTTTGCGCCGGCAGCCACCAGACGCTTGATCGCAGACGGATTCAGATAATCGTACTTCTGCAGCATGTTCGCGTCGGTAGCCTGGCAGGCGGTGCGAAGCAGCGACTGGTAGTTCTTCGGCAGGCCTTCGAAAGCCGCCTTGTTGAACATGGCGTGCACCGTCGGGCCGCCTTCCCACCAGCCGGGATAGTAGTAGTACGGCGCAACCTTGTAGAAGCCGAGCTTTTCGTCATCGTACGGACCGACCCACTCTGCGGCGTCAATCGTGCCCTTTTCGAGAGCCGGATAGATATCGCCGCCGGCGATCTGCTGCGGCACGACGCCGAGCTTTTCGACGACCTTACCGGCGAAACCGCCGATACGCATCTTCAGACCCTGCATGTCCGCAACAGTCTTGATCTCCTTGCGGAACCAGCCGCCCATCTGGACGCCGGTGTTTCCGCCCGGGAAGCCGATGAGGCCCTGGGTGGCGAGGAACTCGTTGAAGAGGTCGATGCCGCCGCCGTGATGATGCCAGGCGTTCATGCCGCGCGCGTTGAGCGCGAAGGGCACGGCAGCGCCGAGTGCCCAGGTCGGGTCCTTGCCCCAGTAGTAATAGGCAACCGTGTGGCAGGCTTCGACGGTTCCGGCAGCGGCGGCGTCAGCGGCCTGCAGACCGGGAACGATTTCGCCGGCCGCGAAAACCTGGATCTGGAAATTGCCGTCCGTCGCTTCGGAGACGTATTTCGACAGCACTTCACCGCCGCCGTAGATCGTGTCGAGCGACTTCGGGAACGACGAGGCCATGCGCCAGTTGATCTTCGGATTTGCCTGCGCGATGGCCGGCGATGCGAGCGCCGTGGCGGCAGCCGCACCCAGGCCGCCGATGCTCGCGTGTTTGATGAATGAACGGCGATCCATAATACCTCCCTATTTCCCGCCATGACGGCTACAGGCGCAATCGCGCGCCTGCGACACCGTTCGTTGAGCCCTTTCCTCGGTCCGCTCCAGAGCGTCGGGAGAGCTCATACCTCCTCGTTTTGCCGGCCGCGCACAGGAAACATCTGGCAGGCGGGACCGGCACCACTGCACCATACATATTCACAATTGCATGTCCAGCAGCGGTTTTCCGGCGCCTTCTTCGACTTTTGTCTAAGGCGCCGGAGATAAGTCAATATTGCCTAAAATCGAGGCAAATCAATGAATTCGCTCTGTTTAGAGCTCCGCCGACTTGGCCCAGAGGTTGATATCGGCCTCGCGCGCATAGAGATCGATCTCGGCGAGTTCTTCCGTCGTGAAGCTGTCGTTCTCGAGCGCCTTGACGCAATCGATAATCTGCCCGGACCGGCTGGCGCCGATCAGAGCCGACGTAATACGGCCGCCGCGCAGCACCCAGGCAAGCGCCATCTGCGCCAGAGTCTGGCCACGGCGGTCCGCAATGCCGTTCAGCTTGCGGATGTTGTCGATGATCGCCGGACGGATGAAATCCTTCTTGAGGAAGTGGTTCTGGGCCGCGCGACTATCCTCGGGGATCCCGTTTAGGTACTTCGTCGTCAGCATGCCCTGGGCAAGCGGCGAGAAGACGATCGAGCCGATGCCTAGATCTTCGAGCGTATCGATGAGCCCGTCGTCCTCGACCCAGCGGTTGAGCATGGAATAGCTCGGCTGGTGGATCAGGCACGGCGTTCCGAGATCCTTAAGGATCGCCGCCGCTTCGCGGGTGCGCTGCGAATTATAGGACGAGATGCCGACACAGAGCGCCCTGCCCGAACGGACGATGTGGTCGAGCGCGCCGCAGGTCTCTTCGAGCGGTGTGTCCGGATCGAAGCGGTGGGAATAGAAGATGTCGACGTAGTCGAGGCCCATCCGCTTCAGGCTCTGGTCGCAGGAAGCGATCAGATATTTGCGGCTGCCCCATTCGCCATAGGGTCCCGGCCACATGTCGTAACCGGCCTTGGAGGAGATGATCAGTTCGTCGCGCAAATTGGCGAAGTCGGTGCGCATGATCTCGCCAAAGGCAGTTTCAGCCGATCCAGGCGGCGGACCGTAGTTGTTGGCGAGGTCGAAATGGGTGATGCCGAGATCGAAGGCCGTACGGCACATGTCGATCTTACGCTCGTGCGGCGTGTCGCCGCCGAAATTGTGCCACAGGCCGAGCGAGATCGCTGGCAGCTTCAGCCCGCTCTTGCCGCAGCGATTGTATTTCATCTTCTCGTATCGGTTTTCCGCCGGTTGCCAGGCCATGTCGATGTTCCTTCGTTTCGGATGGCGCTTGATACCCCTCCCCAACCCCTCCCCACAAGGGGGAGCGGCTCACCCTGCCGCACCTTCCCTCCTCCGTCTCAGCGACATCGACCGCACGCAAAAGGCCGGAAGTAGGCAGGCGAGTGCCGGAGGCGCCAAGCCCCTCCCCCTTGTAGGGAGGGTTTGGGGAGGGGTTCGCCCCTTTACCGCAGCAGCGCCTGCGCCTCTTCGATGCCCAGTGCGGCCGGCTGCGTGCAGGTGGTCGAAAGCGTCACGAACCGCCCCTCCTCGCCGGATTTCAGGATCGACACCATTACGTCGACGCCGTGAAGCGCGCGGTCGAGCGAGCAGCGCGCGTCGCGGCCGTTGAGAATGGCGTTCGCCATGTCCGCGAGACCGGCCGTGCGATAGTTGGCGATCGGCCCCGCCGGGTGATCCCAGTTGTTGACCGCAAAGGGATGCTCCCACATTTCCAGAGGCTGAATGTTCTTGTCACGCCCGCTCGCCTCGACGGCGCCACCGAAGAAATTGGGGTCCGGCACGAACAGCGATCCTTCGGTGCCATAGAGCTCCATGTTGGCATGGCGGTGCGACCAGACATCCCAGCTTGCCGAAAGCGTGATCGTCGCGCCGTTCTGGAATTCGAGCAGCGCATGGATGTTGGTCGGCGTCTTGACCGGAATGACCTCACCATTGCGCGGTGCGCTGGTGATCGTCCGCGTCTCGTTGGCCATAGACGAGAGCGCAGCGACGCGCTTCACGGGGCCGATCAGGTTGATGAGGTTGGCGATGTAGTAAGGTCCGAGATCGAGCACCGGACCACCGCCTGGCAGGAAGAAGAAATCCGGATTCGGATGCCACATCTCCATGCCGGGGCCCATGACGTGGCAGGTTCCCGATGTAATGCGGCCGATCTTGCCGGCGTCGATGTAGTCGCGGGCGAGTTGGTGCGCACCGCCGAGGAAGGTATCCGGTGCGCAGCCGACCGTAAGGCCCTTCGCCTTGGCGACAGCCCTGAGTTCCTCGCCCTGCTCCAGTGTCAGGACCAGGGGCTTTTCGGAGTAGACATGTTTTCCGGCTTCGAGGATCGCCTTCGAAACGGGAAAATGCGCGTCCGGGATCGTGAGATTGACGATGATGTCCACTTCCGGATTGGCCAGCAGCGCTTCGATGCTCTGCGCCGTCACGTCATATTCCGCGCCCCGTGCCTCGGCCGCTGCCGGGTTGATGTCGGCGCACGCGACCATCCTGATGCCCTTGAAGAGCGGCGCGAGCTTGAAATAGGTGGTGGAGATGTTGCCGCATCCAATGATGCCGACGCCAAGTTCCTTCGTCTTCATGTTTTTTTCCGTCACTCAATAGGATTGGATGGAAGCCAGCGAACGTTCAGCAAAGCGCCGGAAGTCGCTGGGGTTGTCGTGTTCGGCGATGAAATATTTCACCGAGGTTGCGGAGAGCGCCTTTACGAGCCCCTTCCAGTCGATCGTGCCATGGCCGACATCGGCCCAGCCGTCCTCATCAACCTTCTCGCCCCTCGGCGCGATATCCTTGACGTGGACCGCAGTGATACGGCTGCCGTATTTCGCGATCCAGGCGAAGGGATCGGCGCCGCCACGCACGATCCAGGCGATATCGGCCTCCCAGGAAAGATCCGGGCCGCCGGAGAAGATGTGGTCCAGTGGTGTGGAGCCATCCGCGAGGGCATGGAATTCGAAGTCGTGGTTATGCCAGCCGAAGTCGAGACCCGCATCCCGGAAAGGTTTGCCCGCCGCTTGCAGGCGTGCACCGAAGGCGCGCCAGCCGGCCGCATCGCTCGGGCGCTGGTCCGGCATCAGGTAAGGGCAGTAGATCGCCCGGATGCCAAGCGCATCGGCGATCCGCTGCACCCTCGCCGGCTCCTGCTCCAGCATGTCGATGCCGAAATGCGCCGTCGGCATGGTGACGCCGCTGCGTTCGAGACCGCGCTTGAAGTCAGCGACCTCTTCGTCGGTCAGCGACGCGTAAAGCGCGCCGTAGCCCTCGACCTGAGTATAGCCAGCCTTGCCGACGGCGGCGAGCACGTCGGCGAGCGGCGGAAAATTGCGGGCGCTGTAGAGTTGGAAGCTGACGTCTTTCATCAAAAATTCTCCTCGTTAAGTGCGCAGGTATGGATTGGTGGAAGCAGGTTCGGGCGTTTCAGCCTGTTGGCTTCAGCCAGCTGTCGTAGTCCGACACGAGCAGATGGAGTGGATGCTCGTCCTCCTCGATCGCGGAGAAGCGGCCTACCGACTCGCGGAAATAATTGTCGGTGAGGTCGTCATTGACGGTCGAGACCTCGCCCATCAACACGTCGCCTCCCTCAGCCCAGAAGGCATGCCAGTTTCCGGGCAGCAATGTGACGCTCTCGCCCGGTTGGAGCTTCAGGAGTCCGCCTGCCTTCTGCCGGCGCAGGCGTGCATCGCACGCCACTTCGACGTCGCTTTCCTCGTCGACCGAGCCGTCCGGCAGCGAGTTGTACATCTCAAGCACCAGCGCGCCGCCGCCACGATTGATGATGTCCTCCGTCTTCACCGCATGACGGTGCAGCGGATTGATCTGGCCGGCGCGTGTAATCATCAGCTTCTCGGCATAGACCATACCTTTACCGGTGCCGAGATTGGCTGCGGCACCGTTCCTCAAGGTGAAAAGGACGAGACCGAATTCATCGAAACGGCCCTTGCCGTAATCGGTGATGTCCCAACCGAGCCGCGCCTCCAGGATCGTCGGACTGTCGGACGCGACGCGCGCCTTCAATTCCTCCGGCGACCAGTAGGCAAAGGGGGGCAGCACGAAGCCGTGGCCGCGCATGAAGTCGTCACTTTTGCGGATGATCTCGTTGACGTGGCTACGTTTCATCCGGCTCACCCTTTTCCCTGGCAGGATTCGAGGTCGTAGGCGCTGAAGCTTGGGACGATGCCTTCGGCGGGCGGCGCCTTCGGCGTGAAGCGGATCACCTTCGTCTCGCCGGCCGTCAGATCGAAGGCGTTGTCGGAATACCGCCCTTCGACATCGCCTTCGACCATCACGTGCAGCGCGAGACCGCTCGCCTCGACAATAACGTCGAAGGCGCCGTCCAATCGCGGCACGGTCTCCAGCGTCAGGCCGGACGGTGAGAGATCGAGCGCCTTGTAGGTACCCTGGACATGATGCCCCTCGCCGCTCATGCCGTTGGAGGCTTCGAACGACCAGAAGAGCAACGTTCCCTCCGGTACGTCGGCGCTTGCGATGGTGACGAGCGTGGCGGCGCGGTCCGGTGCGCAGGAACCCGCGGCCGCTGCCAGCGGGCGACGCTCGCCGTCGAGTGAAACGAGGAAGGTTTCGAGTTCGACCGTCACCATCTCGGCGGTGTCGTTCACCATCGAGAAGGTGATTTCATTGCCGTCCGCGGAAGGAATGGCGGCAACCGCAACCGGCTGGAAGAAGCGGCGGGCCATGTAGTGCATGGCCTTCCAGTGGCCGCCGTAGTCCAGACTCGACCAGGAAGCGACGGGCCAGGTGTCGTTGAGCTGCCAATAAAGCGTCCCCATGCAGTGCGGCTTCAGCGACCGCCAGTAGTCGACGGCAGTGCGGATCGCGAGCCCCTGCTGGATCTGGCTCAGATAGACGAAGCTCGGGAAATCCTTCGGAAAGCGAAAATAGCGGAACATGGTCCCCGCAATCCGCTCATTGCCGCCGGCATTCTTCTGGTGCGCCTCCATCACCGGCGAGGCGATGTTGAGGTCACGCGCCTCGGCAAATTGCCGGACGATCGGCATCGAGGTGTAGGACTGAAAACCGAATTCCGAGCAGAAGCGCGGGCGCACGGTGCGATAATTGTCGAAGGACTTGTTCTCGTGCCAGACGGACCAGTAGTGCATGTCGCCCGCACCGTCCGCGTGCCAGGCATCACCAAAATTGAGGTAGCCGACGGACGGGCTCGAAGGCCACCAGATCGCCTCCGGGCAAGCCTCCTTCATCGCTTTCTCGACCGTGCGGTTCAGGCGGTCATAGGAGACGAGATAACGGTCGCGGTCCTTGCGGCTTTCTTCGAACCAGGTGAGCGCGCCGACAAGTTCGTTGTCGCCGCACCAAAGCGCGATCGACGGGTGGGACGACAGGCGCTTGACCTGAAAGTCCACCTCGGCCGCGACATTGTCGAGGAAATCCGGCGTCGACGGATAAAGGTTGCAGGCGAACATGAAGTCCTGCCAGACGAGCAGTCCCAGCCGGTCGCAGAGATCGTAGAACCAGTCGGGCTCGTAGAAGCCACCGCCCCAGACGCGGATCATGTTCATATTGGCGTCGACGGCGGATTGCAGGAGGTCCTCGACTCCTTTCGGTGTCACGCGCGACACCAGCGCATCCGCCGGGATCCAGTTCGCTCCGCGGCAGAAGATTTCGCGGCCGTTGATGCGGAAGGCAAAACGGCTCCCCGCCTCGTCCTTGTCAGTGACGAGATCGATCGTGCGGAAACCGATCTGGCGCGTCACGCTCTCGTCCGGCAGCTCGACGTTAAGCACGGAAAGCGCCTGCTCGCCGCTGCCTGCCGGCCACCACAATCTCGGATTTGCGACCGTGAAGACGTGGGTGATCCGCGTCTCGCCGGCGGCGACCGCGCAGTCCAGGCGCTCCCGCACGCCATCGAGCTCGAAATAGATGGGTACGATGCCGGGATCGCGGGCAAAAAGGGTGACGGTCACCTGCAGGTCGACCGATCCGTCGGCAAGCCAGAGCTGACGTGTGGTGACGTGCTCGATGCGCGCCGTCTCGAGCCGGCGAAGCGCCAGCGAGCCATAGATGCCGAGCGGCGCGACGGCGATATTCCAGTCCCAGCCGAAGTGGCACTGGGGCTTGCGCAGCATGTTGCCGTTGGCGATCGGCGAATTCCCATCATGATACGGCACGTAAAACGGCTGCGCCGCCTGCCGGCGCGCGCCCTCGGCAATCGAGGAATGCAGCACGACGCGGATGCGGTTCTCGCCGACGACGAGCGCACTCGACACGTCGGGGCGATAGCGGCGAAAGCAGTTTTCCGCTTGCAGAACCAATCGATCGTTGACGAAGACCGAAGCGATCGTGTCGATGCTTTCGAAATCGAGATACCAGCACCCGTCGAGATCGTCCGCATCGACGACGACCGTGCGCTCCAGAACCCAGTCCTTGTGCGCGACCCATTGCACTTCGGCCTCGTTCCGGCCGGCATAGGGATCTGCAATGATGCCCGCCTGCTGCAACGCGCTGTGCACATCGCCCGGAAGCGCAATGGTGAGCGCGTGGCTGTTGTCGGTCGATGCAAGCAGCCAGTCACCGGACAAGTCGATGCGGATGGCGTCGCGGTTCAAGGTTTCGGAGGGCATTTCCTCAAATCCATTCACTGGCCGGCGATCGAGGCCGACGTCATTCTTGTTCATTGCGAGCCCGGACAGCGTCGCCCGGGCTAAATATTGCTTCTCTCAAATACGGTTTTCGCTGGCAGCGTCGAAAATCGAGGCGACCCCCATGTCGAAGGAAAGGCGCACGTTGGTGCCAGGCTTGTAGCGCCGCTGGCCGGCGATGCGCACGGACATCGATTGGCCGGCCAAGGTCAGCCACAAAAGGTTGTCGGCGCCCATCGGCTCTTCGATGTCGACGACAGCCTGATGCGCTGCATCTCCTGCCGCAGCCTCATCGACCTTGACGTGCTCCGGCCGGAGCCCGAGCACGACCTTCTGCCCCGGCTGCAATCCTGCGCGCGCCGGATAGGCGGTGACATCGAAGGCCACGCCATCGACCTGCACGAAGGTGCCGCCGTCCCTGGCGGCGACCTCGCCACGGAAGAAGTTCATCGATGGCGAACCGATAAAGCCGGCGACGAAGAGGTTCTCCGGCGCGTTATAGATCGTCATCGGATCGGCAAGCTGCTGGATGACGCCACCCTTCATGACGGCGATGCGGTCGGCCAAGGTTAGCGCCTCAATCTGGTCGTGGGTGACATAGATCATCGTGTTCTTGAGAGACTGGTGCAGTCGCTTGATTTCGACGCGCAGTTCCGAACGCAGCTTGGCGTCAAGGTTCGACAGGGGCTCGTCGAAGAGGAAAACGTCGACGTCACGCACAAGTGCGCGCCCGATCGCCACGCGCTGGCGCTGGCCGCCGGAAAGCTCGGCGGGCTTGCGCTTCAGAAGCGGCTGGATCTGCAGGATTTCCGCAGCGCGTGCGACACGCTTGTCGATTTCCGCCTGCGGCACCCTGGCAACCTGGAGCCCGAAGGAAAGGTTCTTCTCGACCGACATCTGCGGGTAGAGCGCGTAAGACTGGAACACCATGCCGATGCCCCGGTCCTTCGGCTCCTCCCATGTGACATTGCGGTCCTTGATGAAGATCTGCCCTTCCGAAACGTCAAGCAGGCCGGCGATGCAGTTCAAGAGCGTGGACTTGCCGCATCCGGACGAGCCGAGCAGGACAAGGAACTCGCCATGATTGATGTCGAGATTGAGCCTGTCGAGAACGGTGACGGCGCCGAAGTTCAGCGACAGGTCCCTGACTGAAACACTGGTCATGCTTGCTTATCCTTTCACTGCGCCGGCGGCGATGCCGCGCACGAACAGCCGGCCGGAGATGAAGTAGATCGTCAGCGGCACGAGGCCGGTCAGCAGCGTTGCCGCCATGTTGACGTTGTATTCCTTCACGCCCTGCACCGAGTTGACGATGTTGTTGAGCTGCACGGTCATCGGGTAGTACTCCGGCCGCGTGAAAACCACGCCGAACAGGAAGTCGTTCCAGATGCCGGTCACCTGGAGGATCATTGCAACGACGAAGATCGGCAGCGACATCGGCAGCATGATCTTGAAGTAGATCGTCCAGAACCCGGCGCCATCGACACGCGCCGCCTTGAACAACTCCTCGGGCAAGCCGGCGAAATAGTTGCGGAACAGGAGGGTCAGGATCGGCATGCCGAAGATCGTATGGACGATGATGAGGCCTGTCAGCGTCCCGTAGACACCCATTTCCCTCAGCACGATCACAATCGGATAGATCATCACCTGATAGGGAATGAAGGCGCCGATAATGAGGATGGTGAAAAACAGATCGGCCCCTTTGAAGCGCCAGTTCGCCAGCGCGTAGCCGTTCACCGAGGCGACCGCGATCGAGATGATCACCGAAGGAACGGTGATGCGCACCGAATTCCAGAAGCCGCGCGAAAGCCCGTCGCAATTTAGGCCGGTGCAAGCCTGGGCCCAGGCCTTCACCCAGGGCTCGAAGGTGATTTCGATCGGAGGCGCAAAGATGTTGCCGATGCGAATCTCCGGCATGCCCTTGAGCGACGTCATGATCATCACGTAGAGCGGCAGCAGATAGTAGAGAGCGACTACGAACAACGTGCCGTAAACGACGATGTTGCGGCGCGAGAGCGTTCTGCGCGGCTTGGCGCCGCGCGGGCCGGACGTGATCCTGCCGGGAACCGCTTCATACTCGATAACGGTGCTGTTGTTGGCGACGAGATTAAGCACGCTTGCGACCTCCTCCGAATTCCAGATACGCCCACGGCACGATGATGATTGCGACCGTCACGAGCATCATGGTGGAGGCGGCAAAGCCCTGGCCCAGGTTCTGGGCCTGGAACATGTAATCGTAGACGTATTTGGCGGGCACTTCGGAGGCGATGCCGGGACCGCCGCTCGTCTGCGCCACGACGAGATCGTAAACCTTGACGATGCCGCTCGCGATGATGACGAGCGTCGTGATGAAGACGCCGCGCATCATCGGGATGATGACCAGCACATACGTCTTCCACATCGGGATGCCGTCTACCCGCGCAGCCTTCCAGATATCTTCGTCGATGCCGCGCAACCCGGCGAGCATCAGGCACATGACGAGGCCGGTGCCCTGCCAGAGCGCTGCGATCAGAATGCCGTAGATGACGATGTCGGAATTATAGAGCGGGTCGAAGTTGAAGTTCGTCCAGCCAAGCGACCGCACGATCGACTGTATTCCGTATTGCGGATTGAGCAGCCATTGCCAGACCAGGCCCGTGACGATGAACGACAGGGCGAATGGATAGAGCATGATCGTTCGAAACGTATTTTCGAACCGGATCTTCTGATCCATCAGTGCCGCCAGCACAAAACCGATCACGAGGCTGAAAATCAGCGAGAAAAATCCGTAGATGGCAAGATTCTCGATCGAGATGAGCCAACGCGGTGCCGCCCATAGCCGCTCATATTGGTCGAGGCCGACGAACGAAAGCCGTGGCAGCAGCTTCGAGTTGGTGAAGGAATAGAGAACCGTCCAGGCGGTGCCGCCGACGAAGATGACCACGGCTGTCAGGATCATCGGAATAGAGGCGATCTTCGCATTCAGGTTCCGCAACCACTGATTCGGGCGAGCCGAGCCGCGTGTTTGGCCTGTCATGTTTGCTCCTCCGGAACTGCAATGTTTCGATGGGCGGTACTCGCGGCGAAAAACGCCACCGCTCCCCGGCCGCCTCACCATCGTAATGGCCCCTGCCCGGCACATCTCTTGTACCGACACCAGCAGACGTCGGCACGGAGGCCTGGCGCGAACACGTCGTGCCGAATGGGGCATGAGGGCGGCCCCGCGCATGCGCGGGGCCCTTCAAGCGGCTGTAATCAGTCCGCCGCCGCGATGATTTCGGCGAAGCGCTTTTGCGCATCCTCCGGCGTCATCGACGCGTTTGCGAAGAACTCGGAGAAGAGGTCCTCCTTCTGCTTCTGGCTGTCGGCGGACAGAAGCTGGTCGGTGCCCTTGATCACATTGCCCTTGGCAAGGATATCGAGCCCCTTCTTCATGCAATCATTGGCGGCTGCGAGGTCCACGTCGCCGCGCACCGGCAGCGAGCCCTTCTTCAGGTTGAACGCAACCTGCGTCTCCGGCTTCAGCAGGGTCGATGCCAACGCTTCCTGCGCCTTCGACTTTTCCTCATCGTCCAGCAGCGGGAAGTAGAATGCGTCACCGCCGGTCGAGATCACTTCGTTGACGCCGAGCCCCGGAAGGCAGGTGTAGTCGACACCGGCCTTCTGGCCTGCAAGCTGGAACTCACCCTGGGCCCAGTCACCCATGATCTGGCCGCCGGCCTTGCCGGTGATGACGAGGTTGGTTGCCTGGTTCCAGTCTTGAACATTGCTGCCCTTCGACATGCGGCGCGCATCGTCGGCAGCCTTGAAGACCTTGGCGATCTCCGGACCTGCAGCCACTTCCTCGTCCTTCTGGGCGAAGACCTTCTCGAACGTGTCTTTTCCGGCGATCGCCACCATCAGCACGTCGAAGGCACCTGCTGCCTGCCACGGCTGACCGCCGACGGCGAGCGGCACGATGCCGGCTTTTTCCAGTGCCGGTGCTGCCGCGACGAATTCATCCCAGTTCTTCGGGACCGGGACGCCGGCCTGCTTGAAAGCGGCATTCGAAAGCCAGAGCCACTGCCACGAATGGATGTTGACGGGCGCGCAATAGATCTTGCCCTCGATGGTGCAGGACTCCAGCAGGCTTGCCGGCTTGATGATCTCCTTCCAGTTTTCGCGGGTGGCGAGATCCGTCAGGTCGCGCATCAGGCCCGCTTGTACGAGTTCTTCCGCCTGTCGGCCGTGGTTGAACTGGGTTGCACCCATCGGATCGCCGCCGGTGATGCGGCTGATCATGATCGGACGCGCGGTCCCGCCCGAGCCGGCGATTGCACCGTCGACCCACTTGTTGCCGGTCGCATCGAAAGCCTTGGCCAGTTCGGCGACCGCCGCGGCTTCACCGCCGGAAGTCCACCAATGCGTAACCTCCAGATCGGTGGCATTGGCCAGGCCGAATGGCAGGGCGACGGTTGCGGCCAAAGCGGCGGCCATGGAACGCAATTTCATGAGTTCTCCTCCCTCACTGTAACGTTGCCGTAAAAACTTAGTTCAAACGATTTTCCGACGCAACACCCACAACGAATAATTCGGGATATAATTTCTAATACAGCTTATGATTGTACATGGCCCAACCTCAAAGGAGACAACATCGGCTTCGGCGCAGCGATGCGAGGCTCCAAATTCCTGCTGTACCGCATTGTTTCAAAGGAATTTTTGGTCGAAACCAATCGCTAGGCACCTGGGTGGAGCTTCGCACATGCAATATCTCGCTTCGCAAGTGCAGGATTCAACCAGATGGTTATGTTCTTCGCAGTGCAGCAACAAAAATGCTCGACATCGCTACTGTATCGTTACAGATTTTGTTCCGCGACACAGCTCTGGGAAATCTGGCCACCGGTCACAATTCGTATATAAGGCGGGAACCGAGACGGATCGGGCGTGTTCGCAACGAAGCTGCGGGGCAAAGCGGGGTGCTTGATCGTGGCGGTTCGCACGAAGGTCTCATAAGGGGACGGGGCTGGTGACGGGAATGGACGGCAAGACGAAAAACAGGGCGGCGGCAGCGCCGCCACCGGACGGCGGTAGGCCGACGCTGAAGACGATCGCCTTCATGACCGGTCTTGGGATCACCACGGTTTCCCGAGCGTTGAAGGATGCGCCCGACATCGGCGCCGAGACCAAGGAAAGGGTGCGCCTCGTCGCCAAGCAGATCGGCTACCAGCCGAACCGTGCCGGCGTGCGCCTCAGGACCGGCAAGACCAATGTCATCAGCCTCGTGCTGACGTTGGAGGAAGAGATCATGGGCATCACCAGCCCCATGGTCGTTGGCATCACCGAAATCCTCGCGGGCACGCAATATCATCTGGTGGTAACGCCTTACAGCTCCACAAAGGATCCGCTGGGGCCAATCCGCTATATCCTCGACACGGGCGCCGCAGACGGCGTCATCATATCGCGGACGGAGCCGCACGATGCGCGCGTGACGCTGATGACCGAGCGCCGCCTGCCCTTTGTCACCCACGGCCGCACGGAAATGGGGATCGTCCACCCGTTCCATGACTTCGACAACGAACGTTTCGCCTATGAGGCGGTGCGCCGGCTCACCGAGCGCGGCAGACGCCGGCTGGTGCTGTTGGAGCCGCCGCCGAACCTCACCTTCCATTCCCACATGCGCACCGGCTTCGAGCGCGGGCTTAAGGATTTTGGTGCGGAGGCGGTGAGCTTCCACCATGTCAACATCGACCACAGCCTTGTCGCCATCCGCGACGCCTTCGAACAACTGATGCGCTCGGTCGATGCCCCGGACGGTATCGTTTCCGGCAGCGGCTCCGGCGCTGTCGCCCTGGTCGCGGCAATCGAATCAGCCGGAAAGAAGGTCGGCCCGGATGTCGACATGGTCACCAAGGTACCCAGCGACTTCCTGCGCTGGCTGCGCCCCGAAGTCATGACCATGTACGAGGACATCCGCCTTGCCGGGCGCGAGCTCGCCAAGGCCGTAATCGGCCACATCGAAGGAAAGCCACCCGAGACGCTGCAAAGTCTCAGTCAGCCGGAATTCCAGCGGCCCATGTCAAAGGCGCGGAAGGTATAGCGGAGACGTCCGAGCTAATGCTTCCGCGCGGCGCCTCACTGCCTCGGAAGCGGCATGCCGCCGCCGTCGGTTAAATTGAGCACTGGGACAACCTCTACCATTAATGGTATTATTGAGCCTAAAAGCTGTATACGGGGGTGCATCATGACGGCATACAACGTCGTTCGTTTCCGTACGAAGCCGGGCTCGGAGGATGAATTCGAGGAATGGTTCCGTAAACTCCGTCGCGATTTTGAGGGATTACGGAAAATGGCGCTCATCAAGACCGGCGAACGTTCCTACTGCTCGATCGGCGAATGGGAGAGTTTCGATCATATCGTTGCAGCGCGGCCCAAAATGATCAGCAATCTCGACAAGTTCCGCCACTCCCTCGAGGCGCAGGGAGAGGGCTCAGATGTCACGGACGCGGTTTCCGGTGAGGCAATCTACGAGAGCGCGCCGACCAAATAGCGACGAAGGCGCACTGAGCAGATCTATTTGCCCGTGCTGTCGCCGGACCGGTTTCATTTGCAGTCTTCGCCTGTCGCGCCGGGAGGTCGCGGGAGGCGCCGACTTCACGCTCCGATAGTTGGCCAGTACCTGTCGTCCGTGAAATCGCCGGGAATGGGATTAAGCTGCTCGAGTTTCTCGGCGACGAATTCGATCTGCATCTTCGAAAATTGGATAGACTTCGGGATCGGCGAGCCGGTTGCGAGACTGCGAACCCGCCATTGCTCGTAGCCGGTTGCCTTTATCCGTCGATCCGCTTCCGCGCGGATGGTTGGGCTATCGGCGGACATGGCTTCATTGACTTTGCCGCCGTCGATCACTCTGAACTTCATGCTGGTATTCGATGATTTTCTGGTTGGAACTCTGGAGAAATTCAATCCGGAATTGCGTAGTTGCAAAGATTGGAGGTGGCGGCGAGCGCCGCCCCTCTATTTGAGCGAATTCCGATCCGGCCCTATGCGTTCAGCCCACTGCCCCACGGACCGTGGTGGCTATCGGCGCCATCGACGCGGTCGAAGCCGTGGGCGCCGAAGAAGTCGCGCTGCGCCTGGATGACGTTGGCCGTGCCGCGGCCGCGGCGGTAGCTGTCGAAATAGCCGAGCGCGGAGGCGAGCGCCGGTACCGGCAGACCGCCGAGCACGGCGGCGGAAACCACGCGGCGCAGCGCTCCGTCCGTCTCCTTGACCATCGCCGCAAAGGCCGGGGTCACGATCAGGTTCGCGGCATCCGGCGCCTTGGTAAAGGCCGTGGTGATCTCGTCGAGGAACTGCGAGCGAATGATGCAGCCGGCGCGCCAGATTTTTGCGATCGTCGGCATCGGCAGGTTCCAGCCGAACTCCTTCGAGGCGGCCGACATCACCGCGAAGCCCTGCGCATAGGCCCCGATCTTGGCGGCAAGCAGTGCGTTTTCAAGATCCTTGAGGAAGGCCGCCTTATCGGCCACCGTGAAGTCGCCGACCCGCGGCAGGCCGAGAATCTTCTCGGCTGCTTCACGCTCTTCCTTCATCGAGGAAATGCTGCGGGCGGCGACGGCTGCCTCGATGCCGGTCGCCGGAATGCCCATGTTCTGCGCCTCGATCACCGACCATTTGCCGGTGCCCTTCTGGCCGGCCTTGTCGAGGATCATGTCGACGATCGGCTTGCCGGTCAGCGGGTCGGCGGCTTTCAGCACCTTTTCGGTGATTTCGATCAGATAGGAGTTCAGCCGGCCCTTGTTCCAGGCGCCGAAGACCTCGCCGATCTCGGCGGCGCTCATCTTCAGCCCGTCGCGCAGGATGCCGTAGATTTCGGCGATCATCTGCATGTCGGCATATTCGATGCCGTTGTGGATCGTCTTGACGAAGTGGCCGGCGCCGTTTTCACCGAGCCAGGCGACGCAAGGGTCGTTCTCGTATTTAGCGGCGATCGAGGTCAGCACCTTCTCGACGCGGCGGTAGGAGTCCTCCGTGCCGCCGACCATGATCGACGGACCATGACGCGCGCCCTCCTCGCCGCCGGAGACGCCCATGCCGATGAAGGTGAGGCCGGAATCCTTCAGCGCCTCGAAGCGGCGCATCGTGTCGCGGAAATTGGCGTTGCCGGCGTCGATCATGATGTCGCCCTTGGCAAGATAGGGCTTCAGGATCTCCATCTGCTGATCGACCGGGTCGCCGGCCTTGATCATGATGATGATCGGCCGTGGTGGGCGGATCGCGGCAACAAACTCTTCGATCGTCTCGCAGGGAACGATCTGCTCCTTGAGCGCACCGGCCTCGGCATAGAACTTGCGCGTCGCCTCGACCGTGCGGTTGAAGACCGCGACCTTGTTGCCCTTTTCAGCGATGTTGAGCGCGAGGTTCGACCCCATGACGCCGAGGCCGATAAGCCCGATTTCCGCCTGTGACACGTGATTGCCTCCGTTGGAAGAAGAGCCACCGCGATCCGAACAGACACGCGGGATAGCCCCTCGATATTGATCTGCGCATGTTCGGTCCGCTCCGGAAGTGGATGGGCGGCTGGGGACATGCGGCGGCGGAGGTTCTTTTGGCACTCAAATCGATTTACGACAAGCCACTCCTGCGAAAATCAATCCTTTTCAGGCCTGCCGTCGCCATCGTCGAGGACACGCCAGGAGGCTCCGTCCAGGTCCTCGTATTGCCCGCTCTTCAGCGCCCAGAGAAACGCTGCAAGGCCCAGCCCTCCGAGGAAGAGTGCGATCGGAATGAGATAGATGAGTGTGTTCATGGCACGCTCCTGACCGGCCGCAGCCCTGCCCCATGCGGCGCTGCCGGAGCCGTGGCCGTTCCAAGCCCCTTCAGCCGCAACGCATTGAAAACCACGATCAGCGATGAGGTCGACATGGCGACGGCGGCAACAAGCGGCGTCGCATAGCCGAAGATCGCAACCGGCACGGCGATGACGTTGTAACCGATCGCCAGCGCGAAATTTTGGCGGATAAGCCGACCGGCGCGACGCGAGGTCTCGATGGCGAAGGGAACGGCGTCGAGGCCCTGATGCATGAAGACGAAATCCGCCGCCTGCCGGCCGACATCGGCCGCGGTCGCGGGCGCCATCGAGACGTGGGCCGCCCGCAGGGCCGGCGCATCGTTGATACCGTCGCCGACCATCAGGACCCTATGCCCCCCTTCGGCGGCAGCGGCGCAGGCCTCGACCTTGCCGCGCGGCGAAAGCTCGGCGCGCCATTTCGCGATGCCAAGCCTGCGGGCAAGTGCGGCGACGACCGGCTCGCGGTCGCCGGAAAGGATGCCGTTCGTAAGCCCCAGGCGAAAGAGGGCGTCGGCGCTTTCGCGAGCGGCAGGACGCAGCCGATCCTCGAAGCGGAAGCAGGCTAGCTCGCGGCCATCGAGCGACAGGATCGCTTCCGATTGGCCGTTCGCCGCACCCGCGTCGCCGCAGGCAAAGGCGCGACTGCCGAGCCGATAGACGCCGTCGCTTGTCCCCGCCTCGATGCCCGCACCCGGTATTTCGCGGATCTCGCCCACGAGCGGCTGCACCGCTGCCGTCGCCTCGTGCAGCGCTGTCGCAATCGGATGGCGCGAATGGAGAGCGATTGCGGCGGCAGTCGCGAGCGCGCCCGGATCGACCTCGCCCGCATTGACGAGTCGCGGCTCGCCCATGGTGAGCGTGCCGGTCTTGTCGAGCAGCACGGTGTCGATTTCGGAAAGGCGCTCCATTGCCGATCCGTCCTTGACCATGACGCCGCCCTGGAAGAGCCGGCCCGCGGCAACGACCTGAACCACCGGCACCGCAAGGCCGAGTGCGCAGGGGCAAGTGATGATGAGAACCGCAACCGCGATCAGCATCGCATGGCGAACATCGCCCTCGATCAGCATCCAGCCGATGAAGGAAAGCAGCGCCAACAGGTGGACGGCCGGCGAATAATAGCGCGCCGCACGATCCGCAATTCGTCGATAACGCGCCCTGCCCCCTTCGGCCGCCTCCATCAATCCCATGATCTCGGCGAGGAAAGAATCGCGCGCCGCCGCCGTCGCCTCGAGCGTCAGCGGGCCGGTGAGATTGAGCGTGCCGGCCTGCACGGTGTCGCCAGTGCTCACCGCGACCGGCGCGCTTTCGCCGTTGACGACCGAGCGATCGAGATCGCTCGCGCCGGAAAGCACGCGCCCGTCGACCGGGATGCGCTCGCCGGCGGCAACGAGCAGGCGCTCGCCGGGCTTGATCTCATCGACCGGACGATAGTCGCGCGAGCCGTCAGGGTTGACGACCGTCGCGCCGCGCGGCGAGAGGCGCGCAAGGCCGCTGATCGCCGATCTAGCGCGCCCGCGCATCATGTGATCGAGCGTGCGGCCAATCAGCAGGAAGAAGAGCAGCGTCACCGAGGCGTCGAACCAGGCGTGCTCGCCATGGCCGATCGTCTCGTGGAGCGACATGCCGTAGGAAAGCGTCACAGCGAGCGCGATCGGCACATCCATATTGGTGTGGCCATGGCGAAGCGCATTCCAGGCCGACTGGTAGAAGAAACGTCCCGAATAGATCATTGCCGGCGCCGCTATCATCGCCGAGATCCAGTGAAACAGGTCGCGGGTCGCCGCATCAGCACCCGACCAGACGGAAACCGACAGCAGCATGATGTTGGTCGCCGCGAAGCCGGCAACGGCGACGGCACGGATTAGCTGCTTGAGCAAGACGTCGCCCTCCTCTACGCCGGCGGCGAAGAGATGCGCTTCGTAGCCGCAATCCCGGATGGCGCGCGCGATCTCGCGCGGGTCGCTGCGCCGGCCGGCGACCTCTTCTTTCCAGACGACAGAGACACGCCGCGACGAAAGATTGACGCGCGCCCTCTCGACGTCTGGCCTCTTGCGAAGGGCCCCTTCGATAGTCGTGATACAGGCACCGCAGTGAACGCCCGGGGCGCTGAGTTCGGTCTGGCGCAGGCCGTCTCCGAGCGCGTGGCTCGCAAGCCACAGCTCTTCGGATGGAGGTAGCCCCTGCCCGGGCCGATCGATGTCCAGTGCGCCTTCGACGCCCGCGGCACAGCAGCTCATTTGCGCTCTCCCGGCACCATGAAGCGAATGGCCTGGCGATAGACGATTTCCTCGCCCGCCATTGCCGTCACGTCGGCGATCCACTGGCCGGGCTTGAGCGTCCGTACGGCGACAAAGGCGCCGGGAGCCTCACGACCGAGTTCGACACGCACGTCCTCATGTTCTTCGACCGGACGTTTGAATACCGCGACGACCCTGTCGGCCGTCCGTTCCGCTTCGCCGTTGCGGGCCAAGGCATAGCGGATCGACCTCGGTTCGGCGGCGAGCGTACCTTCTATACCGCTTGCCGCGAAAGCCCGCGTCTTCGCCACCTTGCCGTTGAACTGCTGGCTGGCGATATAGGTGTTCTCGACGACAAGGCCGCTCCAGCTGCGGCTGGCGTTCCAGGCCATGATCAGGTTGATGGAAATGATGGTGCCGAAGAAAAGCCCCATCACACCCAGCATGTGCCAACCGGTAAATCCCCGCGGAACCCGCTGTTCCCTAGTCATCTTGCTACTCCAGGACGGTTGAAATTGGCCTCATAGACATCGCGTTCATGACTGGACGGGTCTTCGGCTGTCAGCATGAAGCCCTCTTCGGCCTCGGGGAGTTTTTCCAGCGGCAGCGTGACGAAAACCTTGAGGGCCGTGACCTTGTCCGGATCGACGCCAACAGCGAAACGGCGACCATCGCCCGGCGCCTGTCCGGCGATCCGCATCGTTGCCGACGGCATGCCATCGAGCGTCAGAGTGATCGTGCGCTGTTCCGGTATCATGTTGAGAAGCTTGACCATGTAGCCGTTTCGCACGGAGCCGTCCGACTCGACTACGAATTGCGGATTGCGGTCGTGCAGCACGTTAAGCTCCAGTCGGTCACGCGACACCAGCGCGTAGACGAGGCCGATGCCGACCAGCGCCCAGACGCCGAAATAGAGAAGAACGCGCGGCCGGAAGATGATGCGCCAGTTGAAGTGGCGCACCTTGTCGACGAAGGCGCCGGTCGCGTCACGCACGCGGGTCGGGTCGATCGCCGTCGTACCGTTGTTTGTGGCGAGCGCCATGTTCGACGCGTAGTCGCTGAGCGTTGCGTAGGCGATCAGGCCGCGTTCGCGCCCGAGCTTGTCCATCACGCCGTCGCAGGCGTCGATGCAGAGCGCGCAGGTGATGCATTCAAGCTGCTGGCCATCGCGAATGTCGATGCCCATCGGGCAGACCGCGACGCAGGCGTTGCAATCGACGCAATCGCCAACCACCTCACCCGCTGCTGCCGCCTTCTTGGCATGGCGCGAGCGCGGTTCGCCGCGCCAGTCGTTATAGGTGACGACGAGTGAACTCTCATCCAGCATCGCCGCCTGGATGCGCGGCCATGGGCACATGTAGGTGCAGACCTGCTCGCGCATCAGACCTCCGAACACGTAGGTCGTCGCCGTCAGGATCGCGACCGTGATGTAGGCGACCGGTGGCGCTTCCAGCATGACGAAGCTCTTCAGCAGCGAGGGCGCGTCGGCGAAATAGAAGATCCACGCGCCACCGGTGGCGATGCCGATCAGCAGCCATGCCGCGTGCTTGACGACGCGTTTCCAGATCTTGTCGAGTGTCCACGGTCCCGCGTCGAGGCGCATGCGCGCATTGCGGTCGCCCTCGATGAAGCGCTCGATCACAAGGAAAAGATCGACCCAGACCGTCTGCGGGCAGGTGTAGCCGCACCAGGCACGCCCGACGGCGGTGGTGACGAGGAAGAGGCCGAAGCCAGCCATGACGAGCAAACCGGCGACGAAGAAGAACTCCTGCGGCCAGATCTCGATGAAGAAGAAGTAGAAGCGACGGGCGGCAAGATCGACGAGCACGGCTTGGTCCGGCGCATGCGCACCCCGATCCCAACGGATCCACGGCGTCAGATAGTAGATACTTAGCGTGACCAGCATCACCAGCCACTTGAAGCGGCGGAAGCGGCCTTCGGCTCTCTTCGGAAAGATCTTGCGGCGCTTCTCGTAAAGCGGCTTGCGCATATGCGCGGCGTTGACCGGTTCGGCCTGGAGCCGTTCGACGGACGCAGCTGTGGTGACGGGCTGGGGACGCATTGATGGGGATCCGAAATTGCTATTCCAGCCGCTTTTGCCGGATCTGTAGGGGCCGAGCCTTGATCTGCGTCAAGTTTGCGCCCTATTGCCACACGGTGCGTCGAAACGTCCAAATCCGCGCACCCATCGCAGCTTGCCTGCACGCTTTGTGCCCGATTTCCGGTGTAAGATTGGAGGAGCCTTGCACGACGGATCGCTTCGCATGAAGGGAATCACGCAAGACCAGTCCGACTGTCCCAGCCTTGCCCAAAGCCGGGGCATCTATCGCGAGCAAGCGTCATCCGGCGCGCTGGCGGGCGACGTCAAGTGCTTCTGGACGCACCACCTGCCCGAGCCAGCGCGCGTCGCGGTGGTGCCGGATGGCTGCGTCGACATAATCTGGATTTCCGGCGGTCTTGCGGTTGTCGGGCCGGACAAGGTGGCGGCCTTTCCCCAACTCGTCGCCGGTGAAACCGTCGTCGGCGCTCGCTTCCGCATCGGTGCGGCCGCCTCCTGGCTGCGCACGCCGCTCGACGCGATCACCGGGAAGACCGTTGCGCTCGATGCTTTCTGGGGGCGCGTGGCGCGCGTGCTGGAGGCGCAGATTGCAGAAGCGGCAGATGCCGAGACCCGGATTGCCGTTCTCCGGGCGGCCCTGCAAAATCGGCTCCCTACGGTGAAACCGCCATCGCCCGAGATCGCCGCCTGTGTCTCGCTTCTCGAAAACGAAAGGATGAACTCAGTCGAGCCGATCCGCGCGCTCGTGGAAGAAACCGGAACCAGCGAGCGGACGCTGCGTCGTCGCTGCCGCGAGCATTTCGGCTACGGCGCCAAGACGCTTGACCGCATCCTCCGGCTGCAGCGCTTTCTCGTCGCCTGTCGCGCCTCGCCGCAATCCACATTGGCGACGCTCGCACTCGATGCAGGTTATGCCGATCAGGCGCACCTCAACCGTGAGGCGAAGCAACTGACGTCGTTGACCCCCGGCGATATCCAGCAGCAGCTCGCGGACGTGATGCAGGACTTTAGAAAGAGCACGCAACCCATTTATCAGGAATGGTAGATCCTCTAGCCGCGCTCAGAGCAGCCGCGCATCCGACCGGCGTTGGCCGTTTCGTTCAAGACGGCAGCGCCGGGGCGTGGTAGCGATAGCGTCAAAGGGAGCAACGCATGGCAACCATGGCCACCAGGATCATACACACGTCGATCGCGCGCGACTGGCGCGAGGTCTATGCCTTCATGGCCGATCACGAGAAGATGCCGCTTTGGGCCTCAGGGCTTTCATCCGGGCTCTCCCGCGACGGCGACGACTGGATCGCGCCCGGTCCGCTTGGCAACGCACGCGTGCGCTTTGCGCCGGACAATGATTTCGGCGTCGTCGATCATCTGGTGACGCTCGAAAGCGGGCTCACGGTGCACAACGCTCTACGCGTCGTGCCGAACGGCGACGGCGCGGAGGTCATGTTCACCCTGCTCCGGCAGCCGGGCATGAGCGACGAGCAATTCGCCGACGATGCGGCATGGGTCGAAAAGGACCTCGCAGCGCTCAAGTCCATCATGGAATCCCACCAGGAACCCAGGCAACCCACAGAAAGAACGGCACACAAATGAGCAACAAGGACAACGATCGCCGTATCGACTATATCGAGTTCAACGTGGCAAGCATCGAAGCGAGCAAGGCCTTTTACGGCGGCGCCTTCGGCTGGACCTTCACAGACTTCGGCCCGGAATATTGCGAATTCGCCGACGGTCGCCTGACGGGCGGGTTCACGATACTTGGTCCCGTCCGAAGCGGCGGGCCGCTCGTCATCCTCTACGCCAACGATCTTGAGGACACGGTGCGAAGGGTCGAGGCGGCCGGCGGCAAGATCGTCAAGCCGATCTACTCCTTCCCCGGCGGCCGCCGCTTCCATTTCGCCGACCCGGACGGATACGAGCTCGCGGTCTGGTCGGCCCAGTAAGAGTGGCGGCTACTCGCCGAACCGGATGAACAGCGCGCCGACGAGGCCGAAGACGACGATGCACTGTAGAATGAACATTGGCCACTCCGGTGACATCTCGATTTCTCCTCTCGAGCATCACTAAGGTACCGCCTTCCGGCGCATGGTCAGAACGCCCAGCCCCAGCGAGGTTCCCAATGATGATGAACCGAAGCCGCAACAATAGCGAGTCCAACCTCCGGGTGACCTTGACGGCAAGCGGCCCCGCGCCCGTTTAAGACGCGAGGCCTCTTGCCCCTCTTCTCCCAAAAGAGGGCCCCCCGCTATTCCCCGCCGCCAAGCGAGTGAACAAAGACCGCGAGTTGCTTGACTGTCGTATCGCCGATGCGAGGCAGCCAGGCGGGCATGACACCGTGCTTCGGTGCCTTCATCTGATTGATGATCGCCTGCTCGCCCTCGCCTTTCAGCCAGATGGCGTCGGCAAGATTGGGTGCGCCCATCTCGCGGCTGCCTTTCGCGTCGGCGCCGTGGCACGAAGCGCAATTATCGGCGAAGAGCTGCTTGCCCGGCTCGACCAGTTCCCGGTTCGACGGCGTGCCGGTGAGGCTCGCGACATAGGCCGCCGTCTGCTTCATCTGCTCGGGGTCGAGCATTTCCGCAAAGGACGGCATCTCCGAGACCCGCGTCTCGCCGTCGGCGGAATGACGAATACCGTGCGCGATCGTCTGGTAGATCTCAGCCGGCTTCCCGCCCCAAAGCCAGTCGTCGTCGTTGAGGTTGGGGAAGCCCTGCCCACCGGCGGCACCCGAGCCATGGCACTGCGCACAGTTCACCTTGAAGGCGGAAGCGCCGGCCGAAACGGCGAACTGCTGCAATTGCGGATCGGCAATGATTTCGTCGAGCGACCTCGACGCGATCCGCTCCAGGTTGCCGGCCTGTGCCGCCTTGGCATTGGCGAGCTCGACGCTGAACTCGGAGCGGCTCGAATAGCCGAGCACGCCCCGCGTGGCTTCGGTCAGCATCGGCCATGAAGGGTACGCGATTGCGTAGCCGATTGCCCAGATGATCGTCGCATAGAAGCTATAGACCCACCAGCGCGGCATTGGGTTGTTGAGCTCGCGAATGCCGTCCCACTCGTGACCGGTGGTTTCGACGCCGCTGATCTCGTCAATGTGCTTGTCCGCCATGGATCAATCCTCCTTTCGAGCGGCATGAGGAAAAGTGTGCAGCGGTTTTCCGCCCGGGTGCCGCTCTGACTTCTCAGAGCCGATCACATCGTGATCGAAGGGGATGGAAGCGGCCCGCTCGGCGGCCTTCTTGGCGCCGGGCAGGAAGATAAAAGCGACGACGCCGAGGAAGAAGAGCATCATGGCAAGGAGGCCCCAGCTGTCGGCGAAGTGACGCATGAGCGTGTAGGTTTCCATGTCGGTTCCCTCCTCAACGATAGCCAGTGGTGTCGTCGTAGGTGGAGAAGTCGACGAGCGTGCCGAGCATCTGGAGATAGGCGATGAGCGCATCCATCTCCGTCAGCCTCTGCGCGTCACCGTCGAAATCGCCGAGCTTGGCCTTCGGGTAGCGCGCCTCGATGCCGGACGTGTCGGCATTGGGATCGGCCTGCGCCTTGAGGTCTGCGGCCGCGTTGTCGATCATCTCGTCCGTGTAGGGGACGCCGACCGCCCTGTTGGCCTTGAGGTTCATGGCGACGTTCGTCACCTCGAGCGGCGTTTCCTTCAGGAAGGCGTAGCTCGGCATGACCGATTCCGGCACCACCGAGCGCGGCTCGGTCATGTGCTGGACGTGCCATTCGTTGGAGTAGCGGTCGCCGACGCGGGCGAGGTCCGGCCCGGTGCGCTTCGAACCCCACTGGAACGGGTGGTCGTACATCGACTCCGCGGCGAGCGAGTAATGCCCGTAGCGTTCGACCTCGTCGCGGAACGGCCGGATCATCTGGCTGTGGCAGACATAGCAGCCTTCGCGCACATAGATGTCGCGTCCGGCAAGCTCCAGCGGCGAATAGGGCCGCATGCCTTCGACCTTCTCGATGGTGTTCTCGAGATAGAAGAGCGGCGCGATTTCCACGATTCCGCCGATCGAGACGACGAGCAGCGAACTGACCAGGAGGAGTGTGGCGTTGCGTTCGAGTATGGTGTGTTTGTCGAGAATGGACATGGATCTGTCCTCCTATTCCGCAGGCTGCGGTACCGGCGTCGCACCGAGGATCGGGGCTTCGTCCCGCACGCGTCCGAGGATCGTCATTGTTACGTTGAAGGCCATGAGCAGCGCTCCCGTGAGGAACAGGCCGCCGCCGACGGCACGCAGCACGTAGTACGGGAACATGGCCGCGACCGATTCCGCGAAGGAATAGACGAGGAAGCCCTGGTCGTCGTATTCGCGCCACATCAAGCCCTGCTGGATGCCGGCGACCCACATGACGGCGGCGTAGACGACGATGCCGAGGGTGGCGAGCCAGAAGTGCCAGTTGACCATGCGCACGCTATAGAGCCGCTCGCGGTTCCAGAGCTTCGGAACGAGATAATAGATCGCGCCGAAGGTGATGAGCCCGTTCCAGCCGAGCGCGCCGGAATGGACGTGGCCGATGGTCCAGTCGGTGTAGTGGCTGAGCGAGTTGACCGTCTTGATCGACATCATCGGCCCCTCGAAGGTCGCCATGCCGTAGAAAGCGACGGCCATGATCAGCATGCGCACGATGGGGTCGGTGCGGACCTTGTCCCATGCGCCGGAAAGCGTCATCAGGCCGTTGATCATGCCGCCCCAGGAGGGCATCCAGAGCATAACGGAGAAGACCATGCCGAGCGTCTGCGCCCAGTCGGGCAGCGCGGTATAGTGGAGGTGGTGCGGCCCCGCCCAGATGTACATGAAGATCAGCGCCCAGAAGTGGATGATCGACAGCCGGTAGGAATAGATGGGCCGGTTCACCTGCTTGGGGATGAAGTAGTACATCATCGCCAGGAAGCCGGCCGTCAGGAAGAAGCCGACGGCGTTGTGCCCGTACCACCATTGCGTCAGCGCATCCTGAACGCCTGAGAAGGCCGAATAGCTCTTCGAACCGAGGAAGGAAACCGGCACCGCCAGATTGTTGACGATGTGCAGCATGGCGATGGTGACGATGAAGGCGAGATAGAACCAGTTTGCCACATAGATATGCGGCTCCTTGCGCACGAGGATCGTGCCGAGGAAGGCGATGAGATAGGCAACCCAGACGATCGTGAGCAAGAGATCGACATACCATTCAGGCTCGGCGTATTCGCGGCTCTGGGTGATGCCGAGCAGGTAGCCGGTCGCCGCCATCACGATGAAAAGCTGATAGCCCCAGAATACGAACCAGCCGAGATTGCCGCCGAAGAGGCGCGCACGGCTGGTGCGCTGGACGACATAGAAGGACGTCGCGATCAACGCGTTGCCGCCGAAGGCGAAGATGACGGCCGAGGTGTGGAGCGGCCGCATGCGTCCGAAATTGAACCACGGCTCGATATTGAGGTCCGGGAAGGCGAGCTGCAGCGCCACGATGACGCCGACCAGGAAGCCGACGACGCCCCAGAAAACCGTGGCGACAACACCGTATTTCACGACCTCGTCGAAATATTCCGACTGCGGGGGCGCCGCTCCTGCGATAGCCGGGCGGAAGTCGATCCGCCGTAGGAGCACGATCGTGCCGCCGAGCAACGCGAAGAACAGCACCCACATATGTGCGCCAAACAGGCGGTCCTGAGCGAAGCCGGCCCCAACCAGCGCCAGGAAGGCGCCGACCCCGAGCACGATCATCTCGAATGTATATTTCATGGTTGGGTCCCCAACTTTCTCAACTCGTTGACGACGGCGCACTGAACGACGCATGCCGCCGCAACCTGCCCTGATCTGTCAGAATCGCTCATCGTCAACCTTGATCCAGATCAAGGCTGGCCCTGGCGCTCTGACGCATTCTGTAGCCATGGAGGGCTGCACGTGAGGCGATGGTGGGAAGGGTCGGAGCGCATGAGAGTAAAGATCAACGGCCGAACGCTATCGAACGGAGCGCGGCCTACTGCATCACGTGAGCCGCCGGTCGAACCGCTGGCCTGGCTGGCCGGCGCTCATCATGACCAGTTGGCGCTCTGCGACAGTCTGGAAGCGATTGCAGACAGCCTCCCGGGAGAGATCAACCGCGAGACCTGTGCCTACGCGGCAAAGGTGATCGGACCGATGATGCGCGATCTCCATGCCGGCGAGGAACAGCGGGTTTTTGCCTGGATCGAGCACCGCTTTGCAGACGACGCTTCCGTGCATGCCCTGCTGGAGCGCCTGAAATACGAGCACTGCGAAGACGAGTGTTTCGCCGAGGAACTGACCGAAATGCTCGATCGCCTGGGCGCAGCCGACAGGACCGTCAATGCCGAGACCGCCGGCTACATGTTGCGCGGCTTCTTCACCAGCGTGCGACGGCACATCAGCTTCGAGAAGGAGTGCTTGCGGGGGATCCTCGTCCAACACCTCGGTGGCAAGCCGGCCTAATCCCACTGAAGAGACGCTACTGCATGTCTCCTTAAATCCTATCCGATTCAAGGATAAAACATGCAGCACTTCAGAGTGCTACAGCGTCCTTTGCGCGTCGTGCAGTAAAGCGGGAAACGCGGAGGCAACGAGTGCGCCTCACCTACTCCAGCCGTCAGGCCGCAATCGCCCTGCGCCGATCCGCATGTTCCTGAATGACCAGGATCGCGCCGATCAGCTTGCCGTTGCACGAGAGGCACGGCGTCATGCGGCAGCGAACGACCACCGTGCGTGCATCGACGGTCTTGGCAAAAGTGTACTCGACGACTTCGCCGCCGAAGCAACGGTCGAGATAGGCCTTCACACGCTGCTCGAAGCGTTGGAGGCCGATGAACTCCACGATGTGCCGGCCGATGAGATCCATCGGCCTGCTTTCCAGATGACTCGCATTCGCCGGGTTGGTGTAGAGGTAGCGGTAATCCGGAGTGATCACGGCGATCCGGTCGGTAAGACAGTCGAGAATCGCCTCGTTGAGCAGCCCTTCGTCGGCAAGCCCCTTGCTGGGCAATCTCGCCGGGCGCTCGAGGTCGAGACCGGTGAGATCCGCCAATCCGGTCGCCGCGAAATAACGATCGATCAGCGATTGAAGCAACTTCGAATGGCGCAGCACGCAGGCCATGTCTGCCGCCTCGGCACGCAGTATATCGATCAGGAAGTGGAACTGCAGACGCGCGTCCTCGACGCTCACGGCCTTCTGGTCGTAAACTGCCTTCAGAATAGGATCGAGCTCACGATCCAGAATCCCAATCAAATGTTCGTCCGCCATTTTCACGGCATGCTGCAACTGCGAATACTTGAACCAGAACAGCTCAATCAGCGCCTTCAATTCGAATCCCCATTCCCCCACGGCAAAGCCGTGTCGATGCACTTCAAGACAGACGGTGTTGCAGACAAATTCGGATTTTGATGATTGCCCCTCAATGCCACGCATAACTGCGTTTGCGCTTGTCATCCAAAGCGCTTGCAGTTGCCCCAAACCACAACGATGAGTTTACACCCATTGCGGCATCGTTCAACAGGAGAAAGTCGAAGCCTAAGCCCGCGCCCCCCGCGACACCTATATGCGCCTCATCAAGAAATGCGGCCTCTTCGGCCTGACGCACACAGTCGTGAGCAATGCCGCCGGGGTGCGAAGCAAGGCGACGCTTTGGATAGACAGCGGAACGCCTTTACAGACTGCGCTTGATGTTCCAGCGGTCGTGATACCAGAGCCATTGACCCGGATATTCACGAACCCAGCTCTCGACCTTGTCGTTCAGCATCTGCGCGGTCGCATTGACGTCGACGCTGCCATCCGCCCGGCGCGGGATCGCAATCGCCGGTTCGAGCTCCAGCCGGAACCGCCCACCGGGCAGACGGATGCAACGGGCGGGATAGACCTCGCAATTGAACTGACGCACGAGCTTGGCAAGCAGCGGATTGGTCTGCACGTCCCGGCCGAAGAACTTCGTCTTCAACCCCTTGCGGAATTTCTGGTCGACCAGAACGCCGACACCACCACCGCGCTCGAGCTGACGGGCGAGCGCGAAGGAGGAACCGGCATGCGAGGGCACAAGATTGCCCATCCGCGCCTTGCGGAACTCGAAGACCTTGTCGGCCATGTACGGGTTGTTCGGCGGGCGGAAGAGGACGGTAACCTCCAGTCCGAAGGCCGAGCCCGCAACGGGCAGCATCTCGAAATTGCCGCTATGGGCGGTAAAGACAATGAACGGCCGCGGATTGTCGCGCAGGTCAAGGAACAGCGGGATGCCGGAGACCTCCACCCTGCCCGGCTCCGACTTGTATGGATCGAAATCGAAAAGCTGGTCGAGGAAGACGTATTCCGCCGCCATTCGCCCCATGTTGCCCCAACTTTCGAGCGCAATCTCCTGAAGCTCCGCCTCGCTCTTTTCCGGAAAGGCGTTGCGCAGATTGGTGAGCGTCAGCTTGTAACGCCCGGTCTTCGGGCCGATCCAGCGGGCGACGCGGTCCATGAAGTTAATCGCCGTGTCAGCCGGGAAGAGCTTCAGAACGGTCAGCAGCAGGAACACGAATTGCGCAATCAGCCATTGCCGAAAATGGTTGGCGGCCAGCACCAGCCGCGTGATCAGCATGCGCACGATGTTCAGTCCATCCGAAGGATGATCTTGCCGAAGACCTGACGCGATTCCATGCGCTCAAGCGCGCGATCGATATCGTTGAAGCCAACTTCCGTATCGATCACCGGGTGCACAAGGCCGCGGCCCATCTTCTGCATGGCGTTCGCCATATTTTCCTTTCGGCAGCCGAAGGAGCCGAGCAGCTTCAACTGCTGCTGAAAGAGCATCATCAGGTTCATATCGGTCGAAACGCCGGAGGTAGAGCCGCAGGTGACGAGACGCCCGCCCCGCTTCATCGACAACATGGAGCCCGCCCAGGTGTCCTTGCCGACATGTTCGAAGACGACGTCCACGCCCTTCTTTTTGGTAAGCTTACGCACCACGCCCTCGAAGCGGTCGGTGCGGTAGTTGATGACATGATCCGCGCCGAGCGCCTTTGCCCTCTCGATCTTGTCGTCCGAACCGACCGTCGTGATCACGGTGCAGCCGATCTTCTTGGCAAGCTGGATCGCCGCCGTGCCGATGCCGGAACCGCCTGCATGGACGAGGATCGTTTCGCCGGGTTCGAGCTTGGCGTTGTCGAAGAGCATGTGCTCGACCGTGCCGAAGGTGACGGGCGCCAGCGCAGCACCGACGGCATCGACGCCCGGAGGCGCCGGAACGAGCAGGCGCGCCGGGAGGTTTACCAGTTCCTGCGCGAAACCGTCGAGGTGGAAGCCGTGCACGCCGCCTACATGTTCGCAGAGATTGTCGCGACCCTCGCGGCAGGGGCGGCAGAGGCCGCAGGTGCGCGCGCCGTAGATCGAGACGAGCTGGCCGGGCAGCACATTGGCGACGCCCGGACCGATGCTCTCGACCACGCCGGACGCTTCCGCGCCGATCACCAACGGCATCTTGCGCTTGGCGAAGGCCATGCCGCGCCAGCCCCAGACGTCGATATGGTTGAGCGCGACCGCCTTGACGCGCAGGGTGACTTCACCGGGACCCGGCGTTTCCGGTTCCGGAAGGTCGGTGATTTCAAGCTTGCGGTCATCGAGCAGTTGCAGGGCGCGCATGGTGTTTCCTTTGAGTATTACGTCGTCGAAGGGCCGGTCGTGCCGACTCCCACGGCATATACACGTGTCGTGAACGTGTCGCTATGCTGCGGAAAGCGGCGCTGTACCGCTTGCACCATCCTCAAGCCGGCTCGGCGGTCATGACCAAACTGGCGTTCTGGCCGCCGAAGCCAAAGGAGTTCGACAGCACGGCAGTGACCTGCTGGCTGCGTTTCACGTTCGGCACGACATCGAGAACGATCGCCGGGTCGGGATTCTGGTAGTTGATGGTCGGCGGCAGTGTGCCGGTCAGCATCGTCTGGAGCGAGAAAACCGCCTCGACCGCGCCGGCGGCCGTCAGCGTATGGCCGATCATCGACTTGTTCGACGAAACCGGGATCGTCGGCAGGCGCTCGCCGAAGACGGACGACATCGACAGATACTCCATCTTGTCGTTTTCCGGCGTCGAAGTGCCGTGGGCATTGATATAGCCGATGCCGCTCTCGTCGATGCCGGCGTCCTCGAGTGCGGCGCGGATCGTCGCGATCGCCGGGCCGCCATCCGGAGACGAACGCGTGCGATGGAAGAGGTCAGCCTTCTCGCCACACCCCTTGAGGATGCCGTAGATGCGAGCGCCGCGGGCAATCGCCGCTTCCAGCGACTCAAGCACCAGCGTCGCGGCACCTTCCGCAATGACGAAACCGTCGCGGTCCTTGGTGAAGGGCTTCGATGCCTTCTCCGGCGGATCGTTCTGGGTCGAGAGCGCGGAAAGCAGCGAGAAGCGGATCAATGCCTCGGCGCTGACCGAGCCGTCGGTTGCGACCGTCAAGGCGCGATCGGTGCGTCCCTGGCGGATCGCCTCGACACCGAGCTGGATCGCGGTCGCACCGGAAGCGCAAGCCGTCGAAAGCGTCACCGGCAGGCCGCGCGTGCCGAAACGATCGGCAAGCCGCTCCGAGATCGAGCCGAAGAGCACGGCCTCGTGGAATACCGGATCCGGCTTCTGCCGCATGGCGGCAAGGAAACGGTTATAGGCGTCACCCGGCCGCTCGGACGGCGGCGAACGGTCGGCAAGCTCGAAGCGTGCGCTCCATTCCGGCTCTATCGGCGGGGCAGCGAGAAACAGCGGACCATTGAAATCCCCGGAAAGGCCGGCCTGCGCCAAGGCTTCCAGCGTCGTTTCGCGCGCCATCGCGTAGGAGCGCTCGACCGCGTTTTCGGCCGGCAGTTCGATGAAATCGACCGTGCCGCTGATGCGGGTCGAAAGCCCCTCGGTCGGAAAGCGGGTGATCTTGTGAATACCGGAGACGCCGCCGGAAAGCGCCGCCCAGTTGTCTTCGAGACCCTGGCCGAGCGAGGTGATGACGCCCATGCCGGTAACGGCGACGATCGGGCGGCCGAGATGATCCGTATATGCCTTGCTCATGGTTCGAGCCCCCTTATTCCGCAGAAAGCACGGCGACACCTTCGCCGCGGGCGTGGCCGATCGTCGTGACGACCGCCGTCTTGGCCGGTGCCGTCATCACGGCTTCAGCATCGGCATCGAAGGGCGGTACCTTGGCGGCGTGGCCGAGCGAAAGTGCCGCGAGCGCCAGGCCCACGGGAAACTGTGCCTCGATGCCATGCCCGACGAGACCGCCATAGGCGCGGACAGGCCGACCAGCGAGTTCAGTTTCGAGAAAAGCCTTCTCGCGGCGAGCGAGATCGTGGAAGCCGGTGGTTCCCGAAAAGACGACGGTCGACTGCGGCTCGAACGCGGCCGCCGGTGCCGCGAGATCGGCAAGACGTGCCTCAAGCCGCCCATCCTGGCGGCTGCCGCGATCGCCGCCGACCGCCTCGATCGAGGCATAGATGCGGGCGCCGCGCGCCTCGGCATATTGGCGCGATTCGAGCACGAGGAAGGCGCCGACCGAACCGAGGATGAGACCGCCGCCGTCCTCCGGCTTACGCGACCAGATCGGATGCCAGTCGCCAACCGCGCAGCCCTGGATGGCTTCGATCAGCAGGATGATGTCGATGCGCTCGGCCGAAAACGCACCGCCGACTAGCGTATGGGTCGACTGGCCGGCCTTGATGCGGGCGAAGGCGGTTTCGAAGGCCGAAATGCCCGCGGCCTCCTCGCCCATGAAGGTGCGCGAAGAGCCCGTAACCTTGTGGACGATGGAAATATTGCCGGCGAGCAGGTTGGAGAGCTGTGCAAGAAAGAGCGTCGGGCGCAATTCCGTGGTCAGCTTCTCGTTCAGGAGTTGCTCGCGATCGTTGCGCTTCAGACCCTCGTCCACGATCAGCGAGTCGACGTTGATGTCACGCTCGCCGCCGCCGGCGGCCACAATCATGTCCATGCTGCCGCAGGCTTCGAGATTGTCCTTGAGCCCGGCGTCATCCAGGGCCAAGCCGGCGGCAAAGACGCCGAGGCGCTGCCAGTTTTCCATCTGCCGCTGGTCGCCACGCTTGGCGATCTGGTGGGACCAGTCGATTTCCGGCAGCGGATGGACCGGATAGGGAGCGAAACGTTCGGTTTCGATGCGCACTTTCGGCGGTTCAGCAGCGCTCAACAACGCCACATGCGGCTCGACGCCGACGCCCTGGCTCGTCACGATGCCGACGCCAGTGATCACCACGTCGTTTGCGGATTTCCTCATATTCACTTCTCCGAACCGGCCGTCGCGGCCATCAATCCGAGCTCCTCGGCGCGCTTGCGAACTATATCGCCGAGCGGCACCTGGTCGAACGGCATCGTTCTCAGCTTCAGCTGGGCATCGCATATCTTCTTGCCGCCCGAGGTGATCTTGGCCTTGGTTACGGCAAAGCCGGATCCTTCATGCTCCAGCAGCGCCTCGATCTCAAGCTCGGTGGAAGGCTCCACGAAGGTGCGCATCTTGGCGCCGTCGACCGACATCAGGAAGGGCATCGTTGCAAATTTCGTCGCGGCGAGCACGAGGAAACCCGAGGCCTGCGCCATGGTCTCGATCAGGAGTACGCCCGGAACCAAGGGATAACCCGGAAAATGCCCCTCGAAGACGGGGCTCTTTTCCGGAACGACGGACCGCGCCGTCAGGCGGCCCACCGCAAGATCCACCGTTTCGACGCGGTCGATCATCTGGAAGTATTCAAGGAGCATGAAGGCTGATCCCCGTTTGGTTTCGGGCTCAAGTAAAAACGCCGATGCCGCCTGTCAAGCGCGGTACGCGACAGGCGGCATCGTGAAACGGGTCGAACCGCGTCAGCGGAAGGGTCAGGCTTTAGCGGCCCGAAGTTCGTCGATCTTCGCACAAAGATTCTTCAGCACGAAGTATTCCTCGGTCGACACCTTGCCTTCGTTGACTTCCTGAGTCCACTGCTCGAGCGGGATCTTGATCCCGAATTCCTTGTCGATCGCAAAAACGATGTCGAGGAAGTCCAGGCTGTCAATGCCGAGATCATCGATCGTGTGGCTTTCCGGCTTGATCGTCTCGCGATCGATCTCGCTGGTTTCCGCAATAATATCGGCGACCTTGTCGAATGTTGCTGTCACGCGCATACCTCATGAAAATCGAGTCTTGGCGATCCCTATAGAAAAATGCACGGCAAAAGCCAATGCCTCTTGGCTTTTGCCGTGCCGATTGCTTTAGCGATTAAAAATGCGGTGTTGCTAAACAGCGACCGAATGGCGGCCGGGCCCGCCGGAAAGATGAGCGTCGAATGCGGCTGCAACCGAGCGGGCGAAGGGCCGTCCGCGCGCCGTCAGCTTGAAGACGCCAGCCTCGATCGTCGAAAGGCCGTCGGCATCGCGCGCGCGGAAAAGCCGGGCCTCCTCGATGATCGATGCGGCGAGCGCCGGGAACTCCGCTTCGATGCGCGCGAAGGAAAAGCCGAACTCGCACATGACGAGCGAGATCACCCGTGCCCGCAGCCGGTCCTCCGGGGTGAGCGCATAACCGCGAACGGCGGCAAGACCGCCCTGCTCCGCCCGGCGCAGATACTCTCCGGTCGCCGGCATGTTCTGCACATAGCCCTCGCGGAACTGGCCGATCGACGACGCGCCGAGACCAATCAGCGTTTCGGCCGTGTCGTCGGTGTAACCCTGGAAATTCCGCCGCAACCGCCCTTCCCGGCTGGCAACGGCGAGCGTGTCCGCAGGCCGAGCGAAATGGTCGATGCCAATCGCCTCGTAACCGGCGGCGACGAGCATTTCCGCCGCCCGCGACATCTGCGCGTAGCGCGCGAGGACGTCTGGCAAGCTCTCCTCCGGGATCATCTGCTGATGCTTCTTCATCCAAGGCACATGGGCGTAGCCGAACAGCGCGACCCGATCGGGCCTAAGCGACAGTACCGCATCGATGGTCCGCTCAAGTGTCGTCATCGTTTGGTGCGGCAGTCCGTAGAGCACATCGCAATTGACGGAACGCACGCCGCGCGCTCGCGACGCCTCGATCGCGTCGCGCGTCTGCTCATAGGTCTGGATACGGTTGATCGCTTGCTGCACGACCGGATCGAAATCCTGGATGCCGAAACTCGCCCTGGTCATGCCGATCGCCGCCAGCGCATCATGGCGCGCCTCGTCGAGGTCGTTCGGATCCATCTCGACGCTGATCTCGCAATCCTGGCCAAAGGTGAAATGCCGCGAGAATTGGCTCTTGAGCGCGACGAGATCGTCGGGCCGGACGAGAGTCGGCGAGCCGCCGCCGAGGTGCAAGGCAGTGACGCGCGCGCCGCCATTCACCCGTTTGCCGATCGCCTCGATCTCGCGCTGCAAGCCCGCCAAATAGTCGGCCACTGGATCATAGCGAAGCGTCTGCTTCGTATGGCAGGCGCAGAACCAGCAAAGACGATCGCAATAGGGAATATGTGCGTAAAGCGACAGGCTCTCGCCGTCGCCGATCGCGCCAAGCCAGCTCTCGTATTCCGCGTTGCCGATTGCGTCCGAAAAATGCGGCGCGGTCGGATAGCTGGTGTAGCGCGGCACCGGCGCCGCATGCTTCAAGACGAGTGCATCTTCCATCCTAATCTCCACTCTGACACGTCGTTTATTGCTATCGCCGGAGCCGATCGCCGACGGTTCTTGGCCCGCCATGGCGCCGGCGCCGGGGACCATTGTGGACGCGAGAATAAATTGCCGCGGACAAGCTTTTTTTGATCTTGATCAAATGCCCGCTTACGGAGCGAGCTAAATTGACATTCGTTAAGTCCGGCTGAGACATTGTTTCGCGCTTTGCGGATTTACCCGGGCCAACTCTTGATTTGGCAGCGACGTTCCTCTTTGGTCTGGACAAACGGCGAGGCAGAAAGATGCAAATCGTGAGCGAACAAAGCCGCAAGGACATCCATAATTCAGACATTCCAGTCGTCTGCCTCGCCTGCGAGGCACGCCACGGCGGAGTCTGCGGCACCCTCACGCCAAGCCAGTTGACTGAGCTCAGCCGTCATTCGACGCGCCGGCGGGTCGATCCCGGCAGCGAGATGGTCGGCCAGGGCGAAACGACCAGCAATTACGCCAACATCATTCGCGGTGTCGTGAAGCTCAGCAAGATGCTCTCCGACGGCCGCCAGCAGATCGTCGGCCTGCAGTTCGCGCCCGACTTCATGGGTCGACCCTTTACCCGCGAAAGCGCGCTGAGCGCCGAGGCCGCAACCGGCATCGACATCTGCGCTTTCCCGCGTGCGGTCGTCGAGCGGCTTGTCACGGAAGCGCCTGGCCTTGAGCACCGGCTGCACGAACAAGCTCTGAAAGAACTTGACGAGGCACGCGACTGGATGCTGACGCTCGGCCGCAAGACCGCCCAGGAAAAGGTCGCGAGCTTCCTCTACCTCATCGCCACCCACATCGACCCGGAGCACGGCACCGCCACAGAATTCGACCTGCCGCTGTCTCGCGCCGACATCGCCGACTATCTCGGCCTCACCATCGAAACCGTGAGCCGCCAGGTCACCAAGCTGCGCAAGGACGGCGTAATCCGTGTCGAAAACAGCCGTCGCGTCATTGTCCCCGACATCGGCCGTCTGATGCGCTTCGCCGGCATTGATTGACGCAAAAGCACCGCGTTGCGTCGTAGTCAGCCCTCTATCTGTAGACGCCTGCCGTAGCCAAACGCGGATCATCGAGAAGAATTGCGTCCGGCGCTATCGTTCGCAGCCTATCAAGCCCTTCCCGATCGACCTGACCGACAGGAAACGGCGGGTACTCCGCACGAGGGATCGTCCGCGGTTGACCAACCATCACAGCGAGACACATGCCCGCGTCACGCACGGCAGCAGCGCGTTCAGACGTCGCATCACCCTGCCACAGCCTGAACCAGTTGGCTCCTGCTCGCCGCGCCTCTGGAGCAGAGTCTGGCTCCTCCAGGAAAGCGAGAACAGCGATACCCGCCGTGATATCTTGCGCGGCGCCGATGAGCCCGATGTCACGCAAACCAAGCAGCGTCCGCTCGGCCGCATCCATGAGCACGATTTCGCCGATAATCTGAGGAAGATGCCGTTCTTCCATGAGCTTGACGTCGAGCAGAATGCCCAGCGGATGTGAAGCAGCAAGGGCGTCTCTTAATGTCATTACCGCCGGCAACAAGCTCCGCAGTGTCGCCAGATGAAACTCTGCAACCGTACGCGTGTCGCCGCATAGTCGCCGAAGATCCGCGTCGTGCATGCAGACAAGGGCTCCATCCCTTGCCCTGCGAACATCGGTCTCGATGGCATCGGCGCCGGCCGCCGCTGCCGCATTGAGGGCGCCGATAGTATTCTCCGCAGCAAGAGCCGCGCCAGCGCGATGGGCGATGATGAGCGGCCTGCGTTTCGATGTCTCATTCCACAATGCAGTCACTACCCGCGACAAACGGAATGGAGAAATAGAAGAAAATTAAAACAGCGACGCGATCAGAGCGGCGACGGCAAAGGCCAGCGTCATCGCCGAGCAGGCGCCATAAAAGACGGAAACGGCGGCGTCGATATCCTCCGGCGTCACGATCGATCGGCCGGGCTCGTTGATCATCGGCTCGTCGACCTTCACGCCGCCATAGGTCCGCGGCCCGGCAAGCTGGATGTTCAGGGCCCCAGCCATCGCCGCCTCCGGCCAGCCGGAATTCGGCGATCGATGGAGGCCGTGGTCGCGGCGTGCCACTTCGAGTGCAGTTCTCGCTTCCTCTGCACCCCGCTTGAAATGGGCGCCGGCGGCTACCAGCAGGATCGAAAGGCGCGCAGCGGGCCAGTTGGCGAGGTCATCCAGCCGCGCCGAGGCCCAGCCGAAATGCAGGTATTTCGGGCTCTTGTGGCCGATCATCGAATCCGCCGTATTCAGCATCTTGTAGGCGAACAGGCCCGGAAGCCCGGCGATGGCGTACCAGAGGGCAGGTGCGACGACGCCATCGGAGAAATTTTCCGCAAGGCTTTCGATCGCGGCCCGGCAGACGCCGGGCTCGTCGAGCGTCTTCGGATCGCGGCCGACGATCATCGACACGGCCGCCCTGCCGCCTTCAAGCCCGTTTTGACGCAGGGCCTCCGCCACGCGTATCACGTGAACCGCGAGGCTCTTCTGCGCAAGAAAGACGGCAACCACGATGGCTTCCAGCAGGAAGCCAATGGCACCGAGCACGTCGAACAAGCGATGAAAGACGACGCCGACCAATATGCTTGCTGCGAGCAGGAGGAGGATCGCCGCCAGCCCCCTCATCTTCAGGGCTGCCGCTCCCGCGCTGGCGCGATTGAGCGCCTCATCCAAAAGTCCGATCCCCTTGCCAAAAAAGACGACCGGATGGGTCACGCGCTCCCAGAGCCAGTCGGGATCGCCGACCAGGCGGTCGATGACCAGTGCGACAACGAGGATGAGGAAAATTTCAAAAGTCAATTACACACCTGTCCGCTGCAAAGCTTCGGCAAGGCGCCGATCGCCGTTTTCGTCCGGGGTGAGTCCGATCCTGAGCCAGTGCGGATTGTAGTCGAACTTGCGCGTCAGGATGTGCGCTTCGCAAAGCGCGGCATGAACTTCGCATGCCCGATCGTTATCGACCAGTGTGAAAAGGCCCGTGCCGCCCGCGATCTTCAGGCCGGCCGCACTGAGTACCGTATCGAGACCGGCCTTGCGCGCGAGAATGCCCCTCGCGATCACCTCAGTGTCGCCTTCCATGAGTTTCGTCGAAATGGCGAGCGCCGGGCCGGAAACGGCCCAGGGACCGAGCCACTCGCGGAACGCCGCGAGCACAGAGGCGCGAGCGATAACGAAGCCGAGCCTCAGGCCCGCGAGGCCGAAGAACTTGCCGAAGGAGCGGAAGACGATGAGATTGTCAGAGGTTGCTGCATAGCGGGCGACGCTCGCATCCGGCTCGAGATCGCCGAAGGCCTCGTCGACCACCAAGAAGCCGCCATGGGCTTTCATGGCCACCGCCATGGCAAGGATTTCCTCGGGCGGAAAAAGCCGACCGGTCGGGTTGTTGGGATTGACGACCACGGCGAGACCGTGCGCGGCGGCAAGATCGTCGACGTGCCGGACGGGATCAATCGTGAAGCCCGCAGCGGAAAGCACGCGGGCGTATTCGCCATAGGTCGGCGCGAAGACGGCGGCGCGTCGCCCGGCGTCGACGAGCCGCGGCAGCAACTGGATCGCGGCCTGGGTGCCGGGCACCGGCAGGGGCATGGCGTCACCGGTTCCATAGTAGCGGCTCGCGGCAAGACGTGCCGCCTCCTCGGCATGCCGGTCCGGAAGGCGGTGCCAGACGCTCAGATCGATCTCCGGCAATGAAACCGGGCACGGGTTGATCCCTGTCGAAAGGTCGAGCCACTCGGCCGGGGTACCGCCGAAACGCGCGGCGGCCTCGGTGACGCCGCCGCCATGAAGGATGGGAGCGGTCATTGTCTGCCCGAGAGATCGATAAGGTGCATGAAGGAGCCGGCGACATTCCCGCGCCTGAGGCCGGCCTGGCCGAGATCGTTGCCCGCCGCGTCATGAACCGTAAAGAGCGGTTCGGCCGCCCCTTCGGATACAATGGTCGCGTAGTGGAACTCGTGCGCCGTCATCGGTCCATCGAAAAATGCGTTGTCGAGCGGCGCGACGCGCCGGTAGCCGAGATGCCGCTTGCGCTCGGCAAAACTGGTCACCAGCGGCAAAAGGCCAAGCATTTCGTAACGCCTGCCATCCGCCCCGACAAGCCCTTCGCCGAGCGTCATGTAGCCGCCGCACTCGCCGAAGATACGCACGCCCGCCTCCACGGCGCTTTGCAAGCCCTTGCGGAACTGCGTCGCCCCGGCCAGTTTTTCGGCGTGCAGCTCGGGATAGCCGCCGGGGAGATAAATCGCGTCAACGCCCCTTTCGGGCGCTTCGTCGTCTAGCGGCGAGAAGAAGGAAATTTCCGCACCCTGCCCGCGCCAACCGGCAATAAGGTGCGCATAGCAGAAGGCGAAGGCGACGTCGCGGGCGATGGCGATTCGCTGGCCGAGCGGCTTCAGAGTGGCGATTTCGGACTTGGCCGTCTGCGGTGGTGGGGGTGTTGCGGCAGCCAGCATCGCATCGAGATCGCAATTTGCCTCGACAAGATCCGCCGCGTGCTCGATAAACGGTTCCAGTCCTCCGTGCTCGCCGGCCTGCACAAGGCCCAGGTGCCGCTCCGGCAGCTTCAACGAGCTATCTTGCCGGAGGACGCCGAAAATCGTCACACCTGCCCTGTCGAGCGCATCGCGCAGCATCATCTCATGTCGGTCGCTGCCCACTTTGTTGAGGATGACGCCGGCGACGCGGATCTCGTCGCGGTAATCGGCGTAACCGCGCACCAGCGCCGCCACCGAATGGGACAGGCGGGCACAATCGACGACGAGAACCACGGCGAGCCCTAGCGTCGCTGCGAGATCCGCCGGCGCGCCCGTGCCGTCGGCGGCACCGTCGTAGAGTCCCATCATCGCCTCGACGACCAGCGTCCGACCGCCGGCCACCGCCCGCCCGGCGTTGTCGATGAGCAATTCGGAGCGCATCGCCCAGGGGTCGAAGTTAAAGCAAGGTTCGCCGCTTGCAGCGGTGTGGAAGGCGGGATCGATATAGTCAGGCCCGGCCTTGCCGGGTGCAATGGCAACGTCACGCCTCCTCAGCGCCCGCATCAGTCCGAGCGTCACCGTGGTCTTGCCCGAGCCGGAACTCGGGGCAGCAATCAGAAGACCGCTCATGCGCGATCCCGGAGAACACGGTTTGCAAAGGGATCCGCCGCCAGCACGCGGCCATCGCGAGCCCCGAGCCAGTCGAGAGCGGCGCGCAAGCGCACGACCTCGCCGACGACCACGATTGCCGGCGGCTCGAGGCCGGAGGCCGCGACATCGGCTTCGGCGCGCAAAAGGGTCGTCTCCAGCACCGCCTGCTCTGGCGTCGCGGCATTGCAGACGAAGGCGACCGGCTCCTCCGGCGAGCGGCCGCCGGCAATGAGATTGGCGGTAATCTGGCCGATATGCTTCATCGCCATGTACATGACGATCACCGGCGAGCCCTTGGCAATGCCTTCCCAGTTGATCCGGTCCGGCACGACGCCCGAGGAATCGTGACCGGTCAGGAATGTGACGGCATGGTTGACCTCGCGGTGCGTCACCGGAATTCCGGCATAGGCAAGCCCGCCGATGCCGGCGGTGATGCCGGGCACGATGCGGAACGGAATGTGATGCTCGACGAGCGTCAGGGCTTCCTCGCCGCCCCGGCCGAAGACGAAGGGATCGCCGCCCTTGAGGCGGAGCACGCGGTTCCCGGCGCGCGCCAGTTCGACGAGGCGCAGCGAGATGTCGCGCTGTTTCGGCGAAGGTTTTCCGCCGCGCTTGCCGGCATATTCGAGGGCGGCGCCCGGCTTTGCGAGCTTCAGGCAATCGCTGTTCACCAGCGCATCATGAACGATGACATCGGCTTGCCGCAGCGCATTGGCGGCGTGCAGAGTCAAAAGCCCGGGGTCGCCCGGCCCGGCGCCGACCAGCCAGACGGAACCGGGTTCGAGTTCGGGTAGGCCGGCGAAAATTGCATCCGTCATGGCATAATCCTTGAGGTCTCGCTGGACCGCAGACCTGATTCAACCTGTGAGGCAGGTGATTTGCTTTCATAGAAATTGGCGACAGAGCATTGAATCTGCTCTTTAACCGGCGCAGGAATACGAAAGGGCGCAGCCATTATCCGGTCCCCGCGCGCTTTGCCTTGATGCCGGCCCCTTCGGTCACAGCCAAGGGACCGGCGATTGCCGCTGTCACCCGAGCCGAACGGATTCTGGGCACGATCAGCACTGCATCCGGGCCTGCGCCAGCGAGCGCCGCACCTTCCGCCACGCCGTGGCAGCCGGTATGGGCAAAGACCATCTCTGAAGGGTTCTGCAGGCGGGCGGTTTCCGCCTCCAGCGTCGGGGCGTCAAAGAAGCGCACCGGCACGGAAAAATGGCGCGCGGCGGCATGAATCGCCGGCTCTTCCGCACGGGCATCAAGCGAGGCAACGAAGTCGACATCACCCCGGTCTAAGCCAGCCTCGACAAGCGCCTGCTCTGCAAGTTCGATCACTTCCTCGGGCGCGGTGTTTCGCTCGCAACCGAGGCCGAGTACAAGCATGGTGACAGTTGGTCCATTGACCGAAGGCATCTGCTGCGCGGCTCCCCCTGCAGCTCCGCGCATCCGCCTCGATACGCAAAGCTGCTCTGTGATTTGCTGCACAGCTTCCGGAAGCCTCCGGATACGCGCAGCGGTCGGCGTTCCATACGAAGCGCCGGCCTGGCAGATTGCCGTACCGGTCTGGACAGCACCGGATCAGGCCCCCTGCATGGGTCGGCCGCACCGGACGCTCTTACAGTCCGCTCGAAGCAGACGCCGTCGCATGTTTGTCATTTCTACCGGAGGCCCTCTGGCCGGTCAAACCGGATTGCGCCATCGACGTGTCGCAATCTGCGCAGGCCATGTTTGCCCCCGCACCATCCTCTTCCCGCTCGCGGAGAGAGGATGGCCGACAGGCCGGATGAAGGGCGTTTCCTGGCGAACGAGAGCCTAGTTCGCGAATTGCCCCTTTGCATTTTCACGCGGGCTCTGACACAAGGCGGAAACAATTACGCTGCCACTCCGCCTGCTGAGCCTCCTGTGCACGACCTCGCCCTCCACATCCTGCTCTTCCTCTTCGCCGCCGCCTTCATTGCCGGGTTCATTGATTCGATCGCCGGCGGCGGGGGAATGATCACCATTCCTGCCATGCTGATCGCGGGCATTCCGCCGCTCGAAACGCTCGGCACCAACAAGCTGCAATCGCTCTTTGGCTCCGGCTCCGCGAGCCTCGCCTACGCGCGGTACGGCCATGTGAGCCTAAAGGAGCAACTGCCGATGGCGGCCATGGCGGCGCTTGGCTCCATCTTCGGCGCCCTGCTCGCAACGGTCGTTCCAGCCGATGCGCTCAAGGCCGTTCTGCCCTTCCTGCTGATCGCAATCGCCGTCTATTTCGGTTGCAAGCCCAACATCGGCGACGTTGAAAGACATCACCGCATCTCGAAGCTCGTCTTCACGCTCACCTTCGTGCCGCTCATCGGCTTCTATGACGGCGTCTTCGGACCCGGTACCGGGTCCTTCTTCATGCTGGGCTTCGTCACCCTCGGCGGCTTCGGCATCATCAAGGCGACGGCGCACACGAAGTTCCTGAATTTCGGCTCCAATCTCGGCGCCTTCCTCATCTTTCTTGCCTATGGCGTGGTGCTCTGGAAGGTCGGTCTGACAATGGGCGCGGGTCAGTTCCTCGGCGCGCAGGTCGGCTCGCGCTTCGCGATGGCGAAGGGCGCGAAGATCATCAAGCCGCTGCTCGTCGTTGTCTCAATCGCGTTGGCGGTCCGACTGCTGGCCGACCCGACGCATCCGCTGCGGATCTGGCTTGGTATGTGACGGTTCTGCGGCGCCGAGCAGCGCGGCGCCGCATAGCTGCCAGCTTTGAACCATCAGAATTCGACGCCCTTCTGCCCCTTGATACCGGACCGGAACGGATGCTTGACGAGTTCCATCTCGGTCACCAGATCGGCGATCTCGATCAGATCTTCCTTGGCGTTGCGGCCGGTCAGAACCACATGGGTCATGTGCGGCTTTTCCTCTTTCAGGAAGCGCACGACCTCGCCGATATCGATGTAGTCGTAACGCAACGCGATGTTGATCTCGTCAAGCAGCACCATGGAGTTGCGCTCGTCGCGGATCAGTTCCTTGGCCTTTTCCCAGGCTTTTTCGGCCGTCGCCACGTCGCGGGCGCGGTCCTGCGTTTCCCAGGTGAAACCTTCACCAAGTGTGTAAAACTGGCAGAGGTCGCCGAAATGCTTCTCGATCAGGTCGCGCTCGCCGGTCTGCATGGCGCCCTTGATGAACTGCACGACGGCACAGGGCATGCCGTGTGCGATGTGGCGGAAGATCATGCCGAAGCCGGCAGTCGACTTGCCCTTGCCCTTGCCGGTGTGGACGATGATCAGGCCTTTTTCGTCCGTCTTCGTCGCCATGATCTTTTCGCGCGCGGTCTTCTTCTTCGCCATCTTCATGGCGTGGCGGGCTTCGTCCTTTTCCGGAGCGGCTTCGCCGCTCTTTACCGTTTCGTCGCTCATGGTGATCTCCCTATTGGTTTCCGGTACGCAGCCGAGGAGCGGCCGCATTGCCGGACAGACTGGTCAGTTCAAAACGCGCCGAGTTGGAGCGCGGATTCCAGAGGCCGCGATCGATTGCCTCCAGGAAGCGTTCCGACATTTCGGCGAGCGCCGCCGGGTTCCTGTCGCGCAGGAAGTCGAGGACCTTTTCGTCGCTGATGAAGGCGCGGTAGGCGGCCTCGAAATGATGGTCGCGCACGGCCCCGCTGGTCGCGGCAAAGGCGAACATGTAGTCGACCGTCGCGGCAATCTCGAAGGCGCCCTTGTAACCATGGCGCATGACGCCATCGATCCATTTCGGGTTGACGACGCGGGCGCGCACGACGCGGCCGATTTCCTCTTCCAGCGAGCGGATCACCGGCTTTTCCGGGCGCGAATGGTCGTTGTGATAGATCGCCGGGCGCTGGCCGCCGAGGTGCTCCACCGCAGCACTCATGCCGCCCTCGAATTGGTAATAGTCGTCACTGTCGAGCAGGTCGTGTTCGCGATTGTCCTGATTCTGGACGACAGCCTCGATCGACCGCAGCCGTTCTTCGAAAATACCGCGCTCGGCCTTGCCGTCCTCGCCGGCGCCATAGGCATAGCCGCCCCAGGTGAGATAGGCATCAGCGAGATCGCTGCGCTTGTCCCAGCCCTTCTCGTCGATCAGCGCCTGCAGGCCGGCCCCGTAGGCACCCGGCTTGGCACCGAAGACGCGGTAGGAGGCACGCCGCGCCGCTTCCTTCGCTTCGACACCCTTCTCCTCAAGCCGCTTCGTCTCGGCACGCATGCGCGCGGCGATCATGTTGTCGGCGTCGTCCTCTTCCAACGCCCCGACGGCGCGGATCGCCTTGTCGAACAAAGCGATTTGCTCCGGAAATGCGTCACGGAAGAAACCGGAAATGCGGAGCGTGACATCGACGCGCGGCCGCCCGAGCATCGCCAGCGGCACGATCTCGTAGCCGGTCACGCGGCGCGAGGCCATGTCCCAGACCGGCTTGGCGCCGATCAACGCCAGCGCCTGGGCGATATCGTCGCCGCCGGTGCGCATGTTGGAGGTCCCCCATGCGGTGAGCCCGAAGGAGGACGGCCATTCGCCATGGTCCTGCAGATAGCGGCGGATGAGCAATTCGGCCGATTTCTTGCCGAGCTCATAGGCCGCCGGCGTCGGCACGGCGCGGCTGTCGACGGAATAGAAATTGCGGCCGGTCGGCAGCACGTCCGGCCGCCCACGCGTCGGCGCACCGGACGGCCCGGGTGCCACGAAGCGGCCGTCGAGCCCGGTGAGCAGGCCTTTGATTTCCGCGTCGCCCGAGCCTTCGATCGAGGGCTTCAGTCGATCGTCGATCTCGTCAAGGACAGCGCGTGTCGCGGCCCAGTTCTCGGGGCAGGCGATCTCGCCGGAGACCAGCTTCGCCGCGAGGAGTTCGATACGCTCGACGGTATCGCCGGCGGTGCGCCAGGGTGCATCCGAGAGAGAAGCGAGAGGCGCGGGTACCGGGCCGGTCCAGGGTGCGGACATGACGCAGTCGAGCGGGTCGAAAGGTTGCGGCTGCTGAGGCGTACCCCCCTCTGCCCTGCCGGGCATCTCCCCCACAAGGGGGGAGATTGGCAGGTGGCGACTGCTCGGTTCCCCGGCGCCGCCGCCGATACTCGGGTCGACGCTACCGCTAACAATTGCACCTTCTGCCGTCAGACCCGCCTGGCGTGGCCGGGCCATGAGACTTGCATCACGTCCTCGAGCCGGTGGGCCCGCCTCATGTTGGGGCGCCGTGGAAGCATGAGAGCTCTCCTCCCTGATCTCCCCCCTTGTGGGGGAGATGTCCGGCAGGACAGAGGGGGGTACTTGCGCCGACCCGCCTAGCCCCAAGTCCGACGCAATGGCCCGCTGCAAGCTCTGGTCGCCGCCCTCGCCCAAGCCACGCGGCACCCGCGCCAGTGCCACGGTGAGGTCGGTCAGCAAACGCCCTTCCGGCGCGACGCCGAAGATATGCAGCCCGTCGCGGATCTGCATCTCCTTCAGGTCGCAGAGATAGGCGTCGAGCTTTTCCAGCGCCTTGTCGTCACTGTCGGCCTTTTCGATCCCGGCATCATGATCGAGGCCGATGTCGCGGACGAGGTCGAGGATCTGCCGGCTCAGGAGCCTGAGCCGGCGCGGGTCGCCGCCCGCCGCCTCGTAATACTCGTCGACCAGCGCCTCCAGATCCTTGAGCGGCCCGTAGGATTCCGCCCGCGTCAAGGGCGGCGTCAGATGGTCGATAATGACGGCGCTGGTGCGGCGCTTGGCCTGCGTGCCTTCGCCCGGATCGTTGACGATGAAGGGGTAAAGATGCGGTGTCGGGCCGAAGACCGCCTCGGGATAACAATTCTCCGAAAGTGCCAGCGCCTTGCCAGGCAGCCATTCGAGATTGCCATGCTTGCCCATGTGGATGATCGCGTCAGCTTTGAAGACCTGCCGCAGGAAAGCATAGAAGGCGAGATAGCCGTGCGGCGGAACGAGGTCCGGCGCGTGATAGGTTTCCTTTGGATCGATGTTGTAGCCGCGCGCAGGCTGGATGCCGACGAGGACCTCGCCGAAGCGCGCGAGCGGTAGCGCGAAGGCTCCGTCCAAGAAGAAGGGATCGGCTTCGGGATCGCCCCAGCGCGCCGTCACCTCGTCCTGGATCTGCCGCGGAAGAGAGGCGAGGAAATCCTTATATCGATCGAGCGAAATGAACTCGCGGATTTCGCGGTCATGGCTCGCCGCATTGGTCGGACCGGCCATCAGGAAGCGCATAAGCGCGTCGCCGTCCTCGGGAAGGTCACCGATGGGATAGCCTTCCGCGGCCATCGCCTTCAGCACCTCGATGGTGCCGGCCGGCGTGTCGAGGCCAACGCCGTTGCCGAGGCGCCCATCGCGGTTGGGATAATTGGCCATGACGATGGCAACGCGGCGTGCCTCCGGCCTCGCCCGGCGCAGTCGCGCCCAGTTGGCAGCAAGCCGTGCGGCAAAGCGGACGCGGTCCAAGAGCGGTTCGTGCCCGACGATGTTGGCTTCTACCGCCGGATCGTAGACGGACGCCGCCTTGAACGAGACGGCGCGGGAGAGAATGCGGCCGTCTACCTCCGGCAGCGCAACGTTCATGCCGAGATCACGCGCCATCAGCCCTTGCGGCGACGCCGCCCAGGCGGCGCGCGAGGAGCCGGAAAAGATCACCTGCAACACCGGCGCGCCGGTCGATTCGAGCACGGTCGGCTGACGGTCGGCACCGGGCGCGGAAACCGCAAAGCCGGTGGCGTTCATCACCACGTCCGGTGCGGCTTCAGCGAAGATCGCCTGCAGCGTACCGATCGAGACCCGATCCTTCAGGCTCGAAACGAAGACCGGGAGCGCCCGCATGCCTTCAGTCGCAAGCGCCCCGATCAAGGCTTCGACGGGTCTCGTTTCGCCGCTTTGGACGAGCGCGCGGTAGAAGCAGATGGCGACCGTGGGTTCGGCTTCCTTCTTCTCCTCCGAACTCTGCGCGGCATTACCCCCCTCTGTCCTGTCGGACATTTCCCCCACAAGGGGGGAGATCAGCGCGCCGCTACCGCTCGATTCCCAAGTTTCAGACCGTCGATTTGCATGATCGTCACGCACAGGCTTGCTCGCCGAGGCAGGCTTGGCCTCGAACTCGGCAGAACCAGATGGGCGAAGCGTTGCACCCCCGTTCTCCCCCCTTGTGGGGGAGATGTCCGGCAGGACAGAGGGGGCTGTTCCCGGCAGACCCGCAATCGCGCGCCATCGCTCAACGCCGATCACACCCTCGCTCGGCCACCAAATACCCGCCTTCAAGAGCGGCCGCGCCGGCTGCGGCTTCTCGCCTCCATCAATCAGCGCGTCGGCATAGTCGAGGAAGAGCCCCGCATTGTCGGCGCCGCCCTCGGTGAAATAGGCCCAGAGGCGCTCGCGGTCATTGGCGGACACCGTAGAGAACGGATCGAGACCCGGATCCGGCTTGTCGTCGCCGGGGAGCACCGCGATCTGGAATTTATTCGCAATCGCCGCCGCATAGAGCGCCTCGAGCACATAACGGAAATAGCTGGCGCCCCCGAGCGGGCGAACGACGATCAGCCTCGCATGCCGTGCCGTGCGCTCGACATAAGTGTCGACCGACATCGGGTGCATCAGGTTCATCAGACTGGCGATGCGCAGTGTCCTTGCCCCCGTCCGCCGCCCGTAGGCCGCGGCGATCGAGGCGAGTTCCGTGTCGGCGGCGGAGAGGAACAGGATGTCGGCCGGGCTTTGCCCGAGATCGATCGCCTCGTTGCCATCGGCGATCGTGCCTTTCTGGGCTAGGAGGAGATGCATGGGATCTCCTCCAACGTCGCAAGGAAGCGCCCCTCCCCAACCCCTCCCCACAAGGGGGAGGGGCTAAGCGCCTGCGGCGCCCACCTGCCCGTATTCAGCGTTTGCGTCTGGCTGAACCGTCTAGGACGGACGCAAAGACGGTGGGACCGGCCAAGCCCCTCCCCCTTGTGGGGAGGGTTTGGGGAGGGGAAATTCTCGCGCCCGTTCAAGACCACCTCACACCAGCGCCGCAATGGCCGCGCGCACTGCCGCTTCGTCCATGTCGTGCAGGCCGATGACGACGAGGCGCGTGCCGCGTGCCTCGCCGGCCGCCCAGGCCCGGTCGTAATACTGGTCGATGCGGCTGCCGACCGCCTGGATCAGGAGGCGCATCGGCTTGCCGGGGACGTCGGCGAAGCCTTTGAGGCGCAGAACGTCGTGCTCCGCGATCACGCCCTTCAGCCGATCGATGAAGGCGGCGGGATCGCTGATCGCGCCGAGTTCGACGACAAAACTGTCGAATTCGTCGTGATCGTGCTCTTCGCCGGCCTCATGCTCCATCTCGTGATGGGACTTGCGGTTGGCGATCTCGCCCTCGGTGCCAACGCCAAGGCCGAGCAGGATGGCGGCAGCCACCTCGCCGTTCTTCGCCTCGATCATCGTCGGCTTGCGGCTGATGCGGGAAGCCACCTCATCGCGCACCGACTTCAGGCCGGATGCATCGATCAGGTCGGTCTTGTTGAGAACGATGAGGTCGGCGGCGGTCAACTGATCCTCGAAGAGCTCTTCGAGCGGGCTTTCATGGTCGAGATTGTCGTCATTGACGCGCAACGCATCGACCTTGTCGTGGTCGTCGGCAAAGCGGCCGGCGGCAACCGCGGCGCTGTCGACGACGGTCACGACGCCGTCGACGGTCACTTCGCTGCGGATGTCCGGCCAGTTGAAGGCGGCGACCAGCGGCTGCGGCAGGGCGAGACCCGAGGTCTCGATGACAATGTGGTCCGGACGGTTCTCGCGTTCGAGCAGCTTCGTCATGGTCGGGATGAAGTCATCGGCGACCGTGCAGCAGATGCAGCCATTGGTGAGTTCGATGATATCGTCCTCGGAGCAGGCGTCCGCGCCGCAGCCCTTCAGGACATCGCCGTCGACTCCGAGATCGCCGAACTCGTTGATGATTAGCGCGATGCGCTTGCCGTCGGCGTTCTGCAAAAGATTGCGGATCATCGTCGTCTTGCCGGCGCCGAGGAAGCCGGTGATGACTGTGGCCGGGATCTTGCCCTGCTGAGCCTTTGCGAGTGTCATGGATCAACCCTTCATTTTCAGCGGCAATCCGGCCGCGACAAAGTAAACTTCGGCGGATTTCTCCGCGACCATCTGGTGGAGGCGGCCGGCATGGTCGCGAAAGTCGCGCGCCATGCGGTTTTCCGGCACGATGCCAAGGCCAACCTCATTGGAAACGAAGATGAGGCGCGCCCTCGCCTCGGGCAGGAAGGCCGCGAGCGCCGCGAATTCGGCCGCCATGTCGCGCTCTTCCATCATCAGGTTGGTGACCCAGAGCGTCAGGCAATCGACGAGGATCGCGCGTGCCGGATCGTCGATCCGGCGAAGCAAGGCAACGAGATCGAGAGGCTCCTCATGGGTGATCCAGCCCTTGCCGCGCCGCGTGTCCTGGTGGTGGCGGATGCGATCGCGCATCTCGTCGTCCCAGGCTCGCCCTGTGGCGACGTAATGCATCGGCAGCCCGGAGGCCTCGACGAGTTTTTCAGCGAAAGAGGATTTGCCGGAGCGGGCGCCGCCAAGCACGAGAATCGGCCCGGCACTGGAATTGGACATGCGGCCGGCCTCAGTTCACTGACGGCTTCGACCGGAAATAGGCGGACAACACGCCTGTCGCGCGTTCAAAAGACAATTCGTGAGCCACGACAACCTCCGTGCTGGCGTTGGGGATTGACTCCCCTTCGGGCGGAATGCCCTGACGGATGGCAGGTCTCCTGGCTCACGGCGTCACGGCTACAGACAGCCAGCGTTCAAGCGAACACAAGCCACCAAAGCTGAACGGGCCCGCCTCGCCTTCCCGGCACATTCGACATCGTGAAAGGCGGACGATTCGTAGAAGAAGAGGCGTCCAGCCCGGCTGATCACAATGCCATGCCAGTGGCTTTTCCGGCCTGCCGCCCCCTCCTCCTGCGGAACCGCCCCATGCGGTCCGTCTGAAAGCGGCGACAAGCCCGATGGCGAACCCTGACCGTTCTACAGTCGCGGGGTCGGCTGTGATAAGGGCGCCCGGTGTGGGTCCGCCCCGTCACATTCCCATTTACTCCCCCGCTCCGCTCCGGCGCGGGGGAACCATCCATTGACGTTAATTATGAAGCGGCACTGGCAAAGTCAATCGACGGCCTGCGACATGGGCAGCGCTGAAAGCGGAAAACCGCTACGCGCTTTTCCTGGCGTCACTTTATTCGATGAGCGGGAACCCCGCCTTGCGCAGCCCGTCAATGAGATGCGCATAGTGGTTGGGATCGACGTAGGGCGTGAGGATCTTCCAGTAATGGCTAATGTCTGCCGGCACGTGAGCCATGATTTCCGGTATGAGCTCGCGCGCCTCCTGGTCGTGGCCAAGCTGTCCCAGGCTCGCGAGAAGCACCACCCGATTAAAGTAGGCCCGGCGGAGTGAAATGCCGCGCTCCGAATAGTGCAGCGCCTCCTCGTAATTGCCGAGATGATAGTGGGCAAGCGCGATGTGGTTGAGGAACAGGTAGGTCATCGGGTCATGCGGACTGAGCCTCAGGGCCATGTGGAGCGGGTCAAGCGCCTCGGCGAAATGTCCCGCGAAGATCCGGGCCCAGCCGAGGCCCATGTGCGCAAGCGCCAGGTTGGGGTTGAGGTCAATCGCCCGCTGCGCCTCTTCCACGGCCGCGGGCGCACGGTGCGCCACGAAATGGGCAAGGCACATCGCGTAGTGCGAATAGGGGTCGCGCTCTTCCAGCGCGACAGCGCGCTCGGCCGCCGCATAGAGTTCGGCACTGTCGCGGTCGACATCGTCGCTGAAGCCGTGGAAGCAACGTGCGTAGAGCGTGCGAGCAAGCATCATGTGCGCGCGGCCGAAATCGGGATCAAGAGCGATCGCCCTCCGATGCCACATGATTGCTTCCTTAAAGTGCTCGGCGGTGTCCTGCGCATTGTGCAGCCAGGTGCCGCGCATGTGACATTCATAGGCATCGAGGTTGTTGGTAAGGCTGAACTGGGCACGCCGGCTCTCCCCGATGAGGATTTCCGGTTCGATCGCGCCGACGACGTTCTGCGTGAGTTCGTCCTGGATGGCGAAGATATCCGCAAGTTCGCGGTCGTAGCGCTGGGCCCAGAGATGGACGCCGGTCTCGGCTTCGATGAGCTGTCCGGTCACGCGCAGACGCGTCCCGGCCCGGCGCACACTCCCCTCGACGATATAGCGCACGCCAAGATCGCGGCCGACCTGCTTCACGTCGACGGCACGCCCCTTATAGGCGAAGGAAGAGTTGCGGGCGATGACGAAGAACCAGCGGTAGAGCGAAAGCGCGGTGATGATGTCCTCGGTTAGCCCGTCGGCAAAATACTCCTGTTCCGGGTCGCCCGACATGTTGACGAAGGGAAGGACGACGATCGAGGGCTTGTCCGGAAGGACGAGTGGGCCGCCGAGCACCCCGGCCTCGACCGGGTCCTCGCGACGCCAGTCGACCCTGTGCACCGGCACGGGACGCGGAATGTTCTTGAGGTTGCGGTCGCCAAGGTGAACCAGCGGAAAATCGAGCTTGCCCTCGATCTGGTCGTGGAGCGCACCCGAAATACAGATTCCTCCCGGCTGCGCGACTTCTTGCAGCCGGGCAGCCACGTTGACGCCGTCACCGAGAAGATTGTCGCCTTCGACGACGACATCACCAAGGTTGAGGCCGATGCGAAACTCCATTCGGTGGTCGGGGGGAAGGTCGGCGTTGCGGCGATAAAGCACACGCTGGATGGCGACCGCGGCCCGCACAGCCTGCACGGCGCTGTGGAACTCCGCGACGACGCTGTCGCCGGCCGAACCAAATATGCGCCCGCCATGTTCGGCAACGAGGTCGCCGATCGCCGCGCTGTAGGTGCCAAGCGTCTGAAGCGCGCCTTCCTCGTCGGCAGCGACAAGCCGGCTGTAACCAGCAACGTCAGCGGCAAGGATCACTGCGAGCTTCCGTTCCACGAGGACAGCCGCTCCTGCGGCGTACAGTCAGGACATTTCAACCGTAGCTTAAATACAGAAGCCGGAGAAGCAACAAAATGGTGCCAGGCGGCCCGACCCTTCGGCGCTCGCCGCGGCTTCACGCCATCTTGCACTCGCCGCAGAACAGCCGGTCGAGCCAGGCAGGGTCGAGCACGGCCTCGAGCTCGCCGGCGATATCATCGAGTGCCGCATCGACCGATTGACGATAGTTGCCGCCGCCAGCCTCAATGCCAAAGCTCTTGAGCAGCGCGGCCCGATAGGGGTCGCTGCCGAAAAGCCCGTGCAGATAGGTGCCCATCACCTTGCCGTCGGCCGACATCGCCCCGTCACGGCGACCGTCGATCGAGACCGGCGCGCGGTCGCAATCGGTGCCGGTGGTCTTACCGAGGTGGATCTCATAGCCGTCGAGCGGCACGTCATGTTCCAGCGACCAGGCGCGGCTGTTACGCACTGTCTTCTCCGGCGCCATTTCCGTTTCGACGGCAAGCAGGCCGAGGCCCGCGATTTCGCGTTCGCTGCCTTCGATGCCGAGCGGATCGGTGACCCGCGCGCCGAGCATCTGGTAGCCGCCGCAAATTCCGATCACTCGCCCGCCACGGCGCAGGTGGCGCTCGAGGTCCCGGTCCCAGCCCTCGGCGCGAAAATCCTTGAGGTCGGCAATCGTCGATTTCGAGCCGGGAATGACGACGAGGCCGGCATCGTCGGGAACCGGCGTGCCCGGCCGCACGAAGACGAGATCGACCTCCGGCTCGGCCATCAGCGGATCGAGATCGTCGAAATTCGCGATCCGCGACAGGACCGGCACCGCGACCTTGAGCGCCTTGCCGTCGCCGCGGGCGAGCTTTTCCAGCACGACCGAATCCTCCGCAGGCAGCCGTGCGGCACTCTTCAGCCACGGCACCACGCCGAAGCAAGGCCAGCCGGTGAACCGGTGAATCGCCGCAATCCCCTCGTCGAAGAGCGTCACGTCACCACGGAATTTGTTGATGAGATAGCCGCTCACCATGCGCCGATCCTCTTCGGGCAAGATCGCGTGCGTGCCAACAAGCGAGGCGATGACGCCGCCGCGGTCGATATCGCCGACAAGCACCACGGGCGCGCCGGCGCGCGTGGCAAAGCCCATGTTGGCGATATCGCCGGCCCTCAAATTGATTTCCGCCGGCGACCCCGCACCTTCGACAATGACGAGATCGGCACCGGCGCAGACACGTTCGAAACTTTCCATCACGGCGCCCAGCAGCTTCGGCTTCAGCGCCTGATAATCCCTGCCCTTCGCCTGGCCTGCCACCTTGCCCTGCAGGATGATCTGGCTCCCAACGTCCGATTGCGGCTTCAGAAGCACCGGATTCATGTGGACAGAGGACGGCACACGCGCGGCCACCGACTGCAGCCATTGCGCCCGGCCAATCTCGCCGCCGTCATCGGAAACGGCGGCGTTGTTGGACATGTTCTGCGGCTTGAACGGCCTGATCTTCAATCCACGATTGGAGGCGAGCCGGCAGAGCCCGGCCACCAATACCGATTTTCCGACATCCGAGCCGGTTCCCTGCAGCATGATCTTCTTTGTCATGCGACCTCCCGTAACATCGAAACCAGCACCGGCAAAGGCCTGTTTTCGACGCGGTTCAGCGTGATTTTGCCGTGCGTGATCACGGCCCGTTTCGGACGCTCATGAAGCTTGTTCTAAATAGCGACAGGACTGGCGGAATTGCGACATGCGATGGCGACATTGGCATTTGAGTTCCACCCGTTCGCGCTTATATCGACGGCATCGAAACAACCCCGGGCGAAGCCCCGGACTCCCAAGGTAGAAAAGCCATGCTGTTCGTCTTCAGCAAACCCAATTTCGTTCAGATCGCCTGGAACTCCAAGGCGCCGTCGAGCCAGTCCCGCGTGCGCAATATCGAGATGGATGCGCCTCGTGGCCCGCTCGGTTTCATCCGCACTTCCAACATTGGATGATCAGGCGCGTTCCCGCTTCAAGCCGCTCCTTTCGGGGCGGCTTTTTTGTTGCCGTTTGCTGGTTGAGTAGACCACAATGCGAAAACCGCACCCGACCTCCTGCGAGGGGATGCGGCCGCTAGTAACGCATGGTCTCTCCGGCAGAATACACCGGAGATCGCGGCGCTCTTCGAGGTCAGAGCGCCCCGCCGTCCTACAGCGCCGCGCGTCTTATCAGACGCGCAAAGGGACGCTGCAGCACCTCGAATTGCTGCATCTTTCCTCAAATCGGATAGGATTTGAGGAAAGATGCAATAGGGCGCGGGATGTTCCAGGTCCGGTACGCAACACCTGATCCGGACCTGCGACAGTCGCCCGCCGCATGCAAACAATTAGCCTGACATCGTTACCGGATGGTTATTGATCGCTTAAGCAATGGTGAATTGCGATTTTTTTTGATTTTTTTCGTGACATCTTCGGATGGATGCGCGGGCGCAATCGCGACAGGAAACGTCCCGATTGAAACAGGCCCTGAGGTGCCGCAGTTTCCCAGAGCCCCATTTTGCGGCAATTTTGTCGTAAATGCTCAAATTTGCGGCCGGAAAGCCAGAAATCGCACGCATGACGACGGTGCCGTTCGACGCGGCAATCCAATTGAAGAGGTTGATTTCTCTTTGGGAATACTTAGGCTTGCCACAGCGGTGAAGAGGAGATCCGGCCGGCGACAGGGTTCCGCGGCCAGGATAGGATAGAACTCCCACACTGCAGCAGCGGGGGCATGATTTTGGCCTTCCGATGTCGAACCTCAGGCTGCACTGAATAATCGGGCGTCGGGACAGCGGTAACCCGCACGGCACTCGCGATCGTTGGCTGCACAAAGACTGGGAGGTCTTGCAAACATGAAGAAGCTCCTCGCGTCCACCTTTCTCGCCGTGGGCCTTTACGCCGTGGCGGGCGCGGCGCAAGCCGCGGAATGCGGCGAAGTCAGCATTGCCGAAATGAACTGGGCCTCGGCGGGCGTCGCCGCCCATGTCGACAAATTCATTCTTGAAAACGGATATGGTTGCACCGTCGAGCTCGTCACCGGGGACACGATGCCGACCTTCGCCTCGATGAACGAGAAAGCGCAGCCCGACATGGCACCCGAACTCTGGGTCAACGCGGTGCGCACGCCGCTCGACGCAGCCATCAAGGAAGGACGTCTTATCCAGGCCGCGCCACTCTTAAGCGAGGGCGGCGTCGAGGGCTGGTGGATACCGAAGTTCCTCGCCGATGCACACCCGGAAATCAAGACCGTGCAGGACGCTCTGAAACATCCGGACCTATTCCCTGCGCCGGAAGATGCGTCAAAAGGCGCGATCCACAACTGCCCCTCCGGATGGAACTGCCAGGTCTCGACCGCCAATCTGTTCAAGGCGCTTGACGCCGAAAAAGCCGGCTTCGAACTGGTCGATACAGGCTCGGCCGCCGGCCTCGACGGCTCCATTGCCAACGCTTTCGAGAAGAAAACCGGCTGGCTCGGCTATTACTGGGCCCCGACCGCGATCCTCGGCAAGTATGAAATGACCCGCCTCTCCTTCGGCGTCGACCATGACAAGAAGGAGTGGGACGCCTGCTCCGCCGTTCCCGATTGCCCGAACCCCAAGGTCAATTCCTATCCGGTCTCGGATGTCTACACCGTCGTGACGAAGTCCTTCGCGGAAAAGGCCGGCGTCGCCATGGATTACATCAAGGTGCGCAAGTGGGATAACGGCACCGTCAACAAGGTCCTGGCCTGGATGGACCAGAACCAGGGCACCAACGAGGACGCGGCCAAACACTTTCTCCAAGAGTTTCCCGAGATGTGGACCCAATGGGTCAGTCCCGAGGTGGCCGAGAAGGTCAAGGCAGCCCTCTGACAACAGGCGTCGCGGTGGACGCAGCCGGACCGGGCCGCCGCGCCTGGGCAAACAATTGCCGCCTGACTGGGCCCATAGCGGTGAAGTGCTTCGCTGACGTCGCAAACAGTAAAGCGCGAACGTTGTTCCGCTGTCACATTCTCGCGCCGGGACACGTAAGAGGTCACGAGCAAGTCTGCGCAGGACGGCCGCACGCGGCCGTACCAAAGACGCAGCCGGCGGCACAGGACTTCCGGCCGGAAGGGGAAAAATATGGCTATCTGCAGTTTCTTGCCGGAACTGCTTTGCAAGTTCCCGGCCATTGACGATGGCACCATTCGCATGGCGCGCAAGAGCGTCGACGACGGATTCAAGGGATTCGTGCGCAGCTACGGTGATGCGATCGATGCAGTGGTCCAGCCATTGCAATGGTTCCTGAACTACCTGGAACGGGCGTTCGTCAGTTCGCCCTGGATCTTAGTGCTGATCATCATGATCGCCATCGTTTATGTTGGCAGCCGTCACGTAAAGATCACCATCGGCACGGCGCTGTCGATGCTGGCGATCGGGCTCGTCGGGCTTTGGAACGACACCATGGTCACGCTCGCCATGGTCACCGTCTGCACGTTGATCTCGATCGTGATCGGCATCCCGATCGGCATTCTGATGGCCCGCTCCGACCGCGTGCAGGCCTTCGTCAATCCGATCCTCGACGTCATGCAGACGATGCCGAGCTTCGTCTATCTCATTCCGGTGGTCATGATCTTCGGCATCGGCAAGGTGCCGGGCCTGATCGCCGTCGTCATCTACGCCGTGCCGCCGATGATCCGACTCACCAATCTCGGTATCCGGCTCGTCGACAAGGAAGTGTTGGAGGCTGCCGACGCCTTCGGCTCCTCCGCCTGGCAGAAACTGAAGAACGTGCAGATGCCACTGGCCCTGCCGACCATCATGGCCGGCATCAACCAGACGATCATGATGTCGCTGGCAATGGTCGTCGTCGCCTCGATGATCGGCGTCGGCGGGCTCGGCAAGAACGTGCTCCAGGCGATCGCCAACCAGTTCTTCACCGTCGGTTTCCTCAACGGCTTTGCCCTCGTCGGCATCGCTATCATTTTCGATCGTACCAGCCAGGCCTTCGGAAGGCGGCTGCAAAAGCACTCGGAGGTTATTCATGGCTAGTCACGCAATCGAGGTAAAGAACCTCTACAAGATCTTCGGCCCCCGCGGCGAAGACTACGTCGACGTCGTCAAGAAGGGCATGGGCAAGGCCGAGCTCAACGAGAAGCATGGTCACGTGCTCGGCTTGCAGGACATCAATATCCTGATGCCCGGCGGCTGCATCACGGTGGTCATGGGTCTGTCCGGTTCCGGCAAGTCGACGCTGATCCGTCACATCAACCGGCTGATCGACCCGACCGCCGGCGAGGTGCTCTATGACGGCACCGACGTCTGCAAGATGAACGAAAACGACCTTCGCCAATTCCGTCGCAACAAGACGGCAATGGTGTTTCAGAAGTTCGCGCTGCTGCCGCACCGCACCGTTCTCGAGAACACGATATACGGCCTCGAGATCCAGGGCATCGAGCGGCGCGAAAGCGAAAAGCGGGCGCGCGGCTGGATCGAGCGCGTCGGCCTCAAGGGGTTCGAGAACCACTATCCGAACCAACTTTCGGGCGGCATGCAGCAGCGCGTCGGCCTTGCCCGGGCGCTCACCAACGACGCCGACATCCTGCTGATGGACGAGGCCTATTCGGCGCTCGATCCGCTGATCCGCATGGACATGCAGACGGTGCTGCTCGACCTGCAGAAGGAACTGAAAAAGACTGTGGTCTTCATCACCCACGACCTCGACGAAGCGCTGAGGTTGGGCGACAGGATCGCGATCCTGCGTGACGGCCGCGTCGTACAGCAGGGCACCGGCCAGCAGATCGTGCTGTCGCCGGCCGACGACTACATCACCGCCTTCGTCAAGGAAGTGAACCGTGGCCGCGTCGTGCACGTCGAGACGATCATGCGGCCGCTCTCCGGCAATCCAGAGGGCGTGCCGCTTTTGGCCGGCACGGTTCTCGAAGCGGCCGCCCGCACGATGACCGGCGCGCATGTCGCCACGGCCCACGTCGTCGATGAGAACGGCCGGCCGATCGGCGCGATCGACCTGCAGACGATCATCGCCGCCATGGTGACGCCGACGAGCCACGCCGACCGCCAGGCGGCATAGGCAGCCACGGCATTCTCACCGCACAGACGAAGGGCGCCCAGACGGCGCCCTTTTCCTACGCGGCTCGTTACAGCGCCGTGCGGCCTTTAGGACGCACAAAGGACGCTGTAACTCTTTGATTCCGCGCATTGTGCTTTCCGAAAATCGGGTCCGATTTTCGGGCCGATGCGCTAGACCCGCGACACAGCCGACTGGAGCTTGCCGCTGATGAAGCGGAACTCCTGCGTCTTGCCGCCATAACCATAGGCTGCTGCGGAGACTTCGTGAACGAGCACATAACTCTCCGGATGGACCTTTCCGAGTAGCTTCCCGAAGGCGCCGTAGATCGCTTCGATGTAAGCGGCCATTTCCTGTTTGGTGTTGGTGCCGTCCACGACCTTGATATCGAGCCAGAAGCTGTTGGTCTCCTGCGACGCGATCGACTTTCCGCCAGCAAACCAGTGCTGTGGATCGACATAACCCACCGCAACGGCGGTGACGGTCGGATCCTTGCGCAGGTACGCTTGCGTCAGGTCGCTGACTTCTGCAGCGATCCTCGCGGACAGGTCCGGGTCCGGGCGCCCGGTGACGGTGACATTGATGATGGGCATAGCCAGCTCCTTTCGACTGCAGTTGTTCTTCAGGTTCAGCTTGCCACCACAGACACATCAATAAAATCAAATTGTCTTGCATCAATAGTTCGATATCATCGAAGCATGAATTTCATCGATCCCGATCTTCTGCGTACATTTCTTGCCTTCGCTGAAGGGGGCTCGCTTGCGCACGCCGCAGCGGCAGTCAATCGGTCGCCCTCCGCCGTGACGGCGCAAATGCAGCGCCTCGAAGCTCTGATCGGAGAACCGCTGCTGGCGCCGGCCGGGCGCGGGCGCACACTGACTCCGATCGGCGAGGAACTTGTGGACCACGCCCGCCGCATCCTCGACGCACATCGCGATGCCTGGCTCAGCCTCCGGGGCGCACGCGCCGACGGACGAATCTCGCTCGGCAGCACGCAGGATTTTGCAGATACGACGCTGCCCGACCTCCTGCGCCGCTTCGCTCGCACCCATCCGCGGGTTCGCCTCGATCTCAGGATTGGCAGATCAAAGGAACTGACGACGGCATTCGATCAGGGCCAGGTCGACATTCTCCTGACGATGCGACAGGCGCCTGCGGCAGATGAGGTGCTTATGCTGAAAGAAGAGATGATCTGGCTTTGCGCCGACAAAGGTCTGGCAACGATCGACGCCGAAGTGCCGCTGGCCGTGCTCGATCCGCCCTGCGGGTTCCGGGCCGCGGCGATCTTGGCGCTCGAAGCGGCAGGCCGCCCCTTCCGGATCGCGGCGACGAGTCCGAGCCTGTCGGGTCTGCGCGCCGCCGTCATGAGCGGCATCGCCGTCACGACTCGCACGGCACGGTTCCGGGGGCCAGGGATCGAGCGCGCTCCGACGCATCTCGACCTGCCGCCCCTGCCCGCAGCCGAATTCAGCCTGCGTTTGCGTGCCCATGCGGACAAGGCCGTGACGGATCTTGCCGCTCTGCTCGCGGACGACTTGCCTTCCAGCGCCATCCGGACGCAGGCGTAGGCATATCGGCTTTCCGACTTTTCCGGCGCGCAACAGCAAAGGCGGTTGCATTCACATAAAGATATCTTTATATCTTGTTGCAATCTCTTTCAGCCGGGAAAAACCGATGTCTGCTTCCGCCAATGCCCTTTCCGATCTCCTTGCCCAGAAGGGCGTTCTGCTTGCCGATGGCGCGACCGGGACGTCGCTCTTTGCCATGGGGCTCGAAGCCGGCGAAGCGCCGGAGCTCTGGAACGAGGCAAAGCCGCAGAACATCACCAAGCTGCATCAGGATTTCGTCGATGCTGGCGCCGACATCATCCTCACCAATTCCTTCGGCGGCACGCGCCATCGCCTGAAACTGCACCAGGCCGAAGATCGCGTGCATGCGCTGAACAAGCGCGCTGCCGAGATCGCCCGCGCCGTTGCCGATAAGGCGCCGCGCAAGGTCATCACCGCTGGCTCCGTCGGCCCGACCGGCGAACTCCTGGTCCCGCTCGGCGCGCTTTCCTATGAGGATGCCGTTGCGGCCTTTGCCGAGCAGATCGAAGGCCTGAAGGCGGGGGGCGCGGAAGTGGCCTGGATCGAGACCATGTCCTCGCCGGACGAGATCCGCGCGGCGGCTGAAGCAGCAACCAAGGTGGGCCTCCCTTACGTTTATACCGGCTCGTTCGATACCGCCGGCAAGACGATGATGGGCCTGCACCCGAAGGACATTCACACCGTCGCCGGCGATATTGGCGAAGGCCCGGTCGCGGTTGGCGCAAATTGCGGCGTCGGCGCCTCCGACATCCTCTCTTCGCTGCTCGACATGACCGCGGCGAAGCCTGAGGCGACCGTCGTCGTCAAGGGCAATTGCGGCATTCCGGAATTCCGTGGCTCCGAGATCCATTATTCCGGCACCCCGCCGCTGATGGCGGAATATGTGCGGCTCGCGGTTGATGCCGGGGCGAAGATCATAGGCGGCTGCTGCGGCACCTCCTGCAACCATCTTGCCGCCATGCGGCTTGCGCTCGACAATCACGCGAAGGGCGAACGCCCGACGCTCGACCTCATCGTCGAAAAAATCGGTCCGCTGCGCAACAAGACCGCCGACGCAGGCGCCTCCGCACCGACCCGCGAACGCGCTGGCCGCCGCCGCGCCTGAGACAGACTGCGCAGAACGAAACGACAAACGCTCCGGAGCGATGTGCTCGGAGCGTATTTTTGCTCTCCGGCAAGAATCAGACGTTGCGGTCTGTCGCGCCGGGCGTCGTGCGCCGGTCGCGATATTTTGCGACCGAGGCCGACGCAGTCGGCGGCGCACATCGGCAATATCAAGCGGCAAATAGCTTTTCGGCCCCAAGGCCACGTCAGTCACCGCCGCGGCGCTCGTTGCCGGCAACGCTTGCAGGCGCCGGGTTGCTGTCCTATCCCCGGAGACGTTTCGATTCGACGGGAGACGATTCATGAGTGTCGGGCCAGCCGCGTTTCCGGACAGGGACACGACCGCCGCCAAGCTTTCGAGCTTCGGCGAAGCAGATCAGGCTTTCGTCAAGCTGCTGATGGAAAACCCCGAGCAGGACGAAAACCTCATGGAAGGCCTGTACCGACATCTCCAACTCGCCGCCGAGGCACCCCTCCTGAATTCATTGAAGTTGGAGAAGCTCGGACAGTGGCTTGGCAACGAGGCCCCGGCCCGGCTTCAGATGCGCCTCATGGAAGCAGCGCGCTCCAGCCAGCACCCGGCCTGCCAAGCGTTCCGGGCTGGGCTGGCGAATTCCGGCGGCCTGCAGCGGGCTTACCCGAAGGCCTAGCAACTTCGATGCAGCAGCAGGCACCGGCTTCACTGGCAGCGCTCCTTGCCCCTCACCCTGCCCTCTCCCCGCAAGCGGGGCGAGGGTGAGTCGCGCCCGCGGCTCGTGACTCGCCCCTTCAACAGCCCTGACAGAATGGCTTGGAATTTGCCGAAGCCCGCGCGGCGTCGCCCCTTCTCCCCGCCCGCGGGGAGAAGGTGCCGGCAGGCGGATGAGGGGCGGTTCCGCGGAGTCACTCGCCAGAAAGCCCCTTCGCCAGGCGCACCAGATTGACGAACTCGCCGCGATAGCCGAAGGGATCGGCCCCCTTGGCGCCCGCCGCCAGCTCGGAGATCGCCGCATAGGAATAGCCGGCAAGCGCCGGGTTTCTCGCAAGCTTCTGGCCGAAGGCGGCGACGGCTGTGGAGAATCGGACGTCTGCCGAGGCTTCGCCGAGCGAAGGCTCCGCATTCGCCTCAGTGACCGGCGTGGTGATCAACTCGCTCTTGTCGCTGTCCGGCTTTTTGTAGCGGATCTTGAGATAGGCTAGCTCGCCCGAATGCGCCGTTGCGTCCGCGTCCGGCTTCTCCGCCGTCGCATAGCGCAGGTCGTCGTTGAGGACAGCCGGGCTTCCCTTCGGCGTCACTTCGTAGATCGCGGTGACGCTGTGGCCCGAGCCGATATCGCCGGCATCCACCCGGTCATTGTTGAAATCCTCGCGTTTCAGTGCCCGGGTCTCGTAGCCGATCAAACGATACTCCGCGATTGCTGCCGGATTGAACTCCACTTGCAGCTTGACGTCCTTGGCGATCGGGAAGAGCGACGAGCCCGCCTCCTCGACCAGGGTTTTCTGGGCTTCGGCGAGGGTGTCTATATAGGTTGCAACGCCGTTGCCGTTCTGGGCGATCGCCTGCATCAGTGCGTCGTTGTAGTTGCCGCGGCCGAAGCCAAGCACCGAGAGAAAGACTCCGCTCTTGCGCTTTTCCTCGACCAGCCGCTTGAGCTCCTCGTCGCTTGACGGGCCGACATTGAAGTCGCCGTCGGTCGCCAGCAGGATGCGGTTGACGCCGTCCTTGACGCGGGCCTTTTCAGCCAGCTGGTAGGCCGCGTCGATGCCGGCAGCGCCGGCCGTCGAACCGCCGGGCGTCAGCGTATCGATCGCCGCCAGGATCTTCGCCTTATCCTTGACCGCCGTCGGCTCGAGCACCGTGCCGGCGTTGCCGGCATAGGTGACGATCGACACCGTGTCTTCCGGCTTCAGCTTGTCGACGAGCAGCCGGAAGGCGTTCTTCAACAGCGGCAGTTTGTCCGGCTCGTCCATGGAACCGGAAACGTCGATCAGGAAGACGAGGTTGGCCTTCGGCGCCTCCGCCGGCACGACCTCGTAGCCCTTGATTGCCACATGCATCAGGCGCGTGCCCGCGTTCCATGGGGTGGGCGTGACGGTAACCGTCGCCCTGAAGGGTTCCCTGGCCGACGCCGGGCGCGGCCAGTCGTAGGGGAAATAATTGACCATCTCCTCGATCCGCACGGCATCGGGGTTGGGCATCTCACCCGCCATCAGCGAGCGGCGGACGAAGGAATAGGAGGCCGTATCGACATCGGCGGAGAAGGTCGAGACCGGCTCGGCCGCCACGGCCTTCACCGGATTGGCATCGGCGTTGCCAAAACGCTCGCGGTTTTCGATCGGCGGCGGAAGAATGTCGCCCGGTGTCGTCGGCGCCGGCATGATCTCCATGCGCCCGCGCGCAGCAAAGCCGGCGGCTCCACCGAGCGTGCTCATCGGAGCGGCGGCATCGGCGGCCGTTCCGCTCGCCATCGCGTCGGCTTCCGCGGCCGCCGGTGCTTCGCTTTCCACTTCTTCCGCAATTTTTGCAGCGGCCTGTGCCGGCTGCGAGCGAGCAAGCGACGCGGCGCCCTGCGCTTCAGGCGCGGCCGGCTTCGATTCGGTGTTTGCAGCAATCTCGGTTTGCTGCTCGGGCAGCCGATCATTGCGGGCTGTTTCCAGTGTCAGGTACATGGCGGCGGGGACGACGATCAGCGTTGCCAGCGCCGATCCGGCAAGCAATTTCCGGTTCATAATGGGGCTCCGAATCCGGTTGAGGATGGAGCTTGGACGAAGGGATGGCGCGGATCCTTGGGGGGCACCCGAATTTTCCGCCGTATCATAGGCTTCCATAGCCGCAGCGAGCGCGCGCGCCCGCGCCTCGCCCGAAGGCATCGGCGGCAGCTTTCCGGCAAGCTTTTCGAAATCGTCGGTCATGATCACACAGCCTCCTTACCGAGCATTGTCCGCAGACGCCTGCGCGCCTCATGAACATGCCAGGAGATGGTCGCCTCGGAGCAGCCGAGCACGTCTGCCGCTGCGGCATGGCTCAAGCCTTCGGCGTAGACGAGCAGGACGGCATCGCATTGTTTCTCCGGCAGCGCCCGGACTGCCGTCCAGAGCGCTTCCTGCCGGTTCTCGTCCTCTCCGTCCGGTGTGCCCTGCGCCGCTAGATCCGACGCATAGGCTGCGATCTTGCGCTCGTCACACACTCGACGGCGGCGATGGTCGCGCGCGGCATTAAGCGTCAGCGTATAGAGCCAGGTGCGGAAACGACTGGTGCCACGAAAGCCGCGGATCGCGGAACCGAGGCGAATGCAGACATCCTGCGCGATATCCTCCGCATCGGTCACGTTGCCGGTCCAGCGCCAGGCAACCGCGTGGACGAAATCATAGTGGCGCTCGACCAGAAGGCTGAACGCCTCCCTGTCGCCCCTCACCGCCCTTTCAACGAGTTCCGCGTCCAAGTCCGTGCCCGCCTTCCACCTGTTTTCCCGTTAGACGTCCGCCGCCGACCGTTCCTTGGGCCCTCGGGAAAAAATTATCGCGGGAACGAAGCGACAACGGCGATAATCGGACCGAGCGGAAACAGACGATCGTGGCGATTGATCTCGGGCGCATAGAGGCTCGAAATCGTGCCATCGAGAAAGAGCGCGTTCGGGCAATCAAGCGCGTCACGAAACAGCGTCGCGAAATCATGAAAGCGCACCGGCCGTTTCGACACCGCGAAGACCACCTCGCCCCCGCTTGTCACGCCGACGCCGTTTCGGGTTTTCAAACTGTCGCTGTTTGCCAGGAAGCGCGGATGCAGCGCCCCGTCGATCACCAGCATCGGACCGGATTGCGTCGCAAAGCGCGGCTTGATACCTGCGGCGCGATAGGCCTCCGCCGCCATAACGCCGGCTTTGCCGTCGCCGATGTAGAAGACGCCGTTCGGTAGCAGGTGGAAATTGCCCCAGCCGGAATTGGTGTTGAGCGACGCCTGCTCCACGCCCTCTTCCACATACAGGCCAACGGGCGAGAGATCCTCATGGTACATGCCGCCATTCATGGCGAAGACGAGATATTCGTCGCGGTGGCGCAGTTCGAGCGACAGCGCCTTGAAGGATTTGAACGGTACGCCCCCCTGGCCCTTGTTGTAGAGGCGAATGTCGCTCGCCGCCGGATCGAAGGAACAGACGACATAGTCCTCGCCCAGGTGGCTAACGCTCCGGCAGGCGGTGTCTGCCGCGTCGGCTGGCGAGGGCTTGGCAAAGCCGGCGGTGAGGATGGCGGCGCCGACGAGGAAGGCTTTCGGAAACAGCGGCATGGTTCGCGACTCGAAGCGGATCGTGAGGCGTAGCATCGCACGGATTGCGGCGAAAATTGCAGCGTGCGTTCGCCATCGCGGAAGGCCCCTCATCCGCCTGCCGGCACCTTCTCCCCGCAAGCGGGGCGAAGGGATCCGCCGCGCCCGCTCGCCCGGCTAGCCGAAGCCCCCTCGCCCAGCTAGCCGAATTGGAGACGAAAGGGCAAGCGGCGGCCTCTTAAGTCCCCTCTCCCCGCGTGCGGGGAGAGGGTTAGGGTGAGGGGCAATCCGCGTCGGCTACAAACTGAGCGCTGCCATGTGGAACCGGAGTTGCTGAGCCGGATAACGATAATCCCGCCCCACCGGACAGGCATCGCGCGAAAGACAGCCATGGGCGAGACAGCCGCCTGCCCCCGCCTGCGTCCTCAGATGTGTGCGGCAGCGGCCGACATCGAATGTGCCGGCGGCCAAGGCATCAGCCGGACAGGCGGAGCTGCACGGTTTTTCCACACAGGCGTCGCAAGGATGGCCAACCGAAATGCTGCCCGTCCGCGGCAGTACCTGATCGAAGCCGAGCGCTCCCCGATACCCGTGCCAGAGGCCGTACTGCGGGTGGATAAGGATCCCGAGCGGCGAAGTCTTCAGCCTCTCGGCCCGCATTGCCCACTGCTGGAAGGGCTGCCAGGGCGGATCGGAAGGGAAATAGGCGATCGCTCCGGCGGCTTCCGCAACAGGCCGGATTACCTGCTTCGACCAATTGTCGAGCGGGTCGGCTCCTCCGCGAGCGGGCTCACCATCGCGCCAGCGGCTGAAAGGCTCCCAGAGCGAGCCGCCGATATTGCCGATGAGCACGATGCTCGCGGCGGGTCTGCCGTCCGCCAGCATCGGAGCTTCCTCGCCATCGGCAAAACTCACCGTGCCACGCAAAAAAAGACCGTGCGGCGCGAGCGCCGCACGGATCGTTTCAAGCAATTCGTCCGCCGAGGGAACCGTCATTTCGGTTTCGGCCCGTGTAGTTCGTAATGCGGGCGCCAGACGTCCTTCTGGATCATGTCGGCCACCTGCGCCCTGCCGCCTTGCTCCCTGGCTCGCTCGGGAGCCTTTCAGGTGAAGGCGTCGGGCATGGAGTCCTTGCGCTTGGCGATGTAGTCCTTCAATGCCTCGTCGATTGCCGGGTCGAGGTAAGGCGCCTCGTAGTGCTCGAGCCAGCTGCGCGCCAGCGCATTGGCGCGCTGTTCGATCCGCTTCTCACCTTCGATTTCCCACTGCTCGAATGAATTGTTGTCGGCGAGCGGCGAGCGGTAGAAGGCGGTCTGGAAGTTCGCCTGCGTGTGGGCGCAGCCGAGATAGTGGCTGCCCGGTCCGACCTCGCGGATCGCGTCGAGCGCCTGGGCGTTTTCGGAAAGGTCCACACCCTCGGCCATCTTCTGCATCATGCCGAGTTGGTCCTGGTCGATCATGAACTTCTCGTAGGACGAGACGAGGCCACCTTCGAGCCAACCGGCCGCATGCAGCACGAAGTTTGTGCCGGCGAGCAACGTCATGTTGAGCGTGTTGGCAGACTCGTGCGCCGCCTG
>NZ_WITC01000058.1 GCF_009601505.1 Sinorhizobium terangae | reverse complement strand
CGCCGCGCGTCTTATCAGACGCGCAAAGGACGCTGTAGCACTTTGAATTAATGCATGTTTTTATCCTCAAATCGGCGATGATTCGAGGAAACATGCAGTAGAGTGTGCCTCGGGCATTCACGCCCCTGTCCGCGGGCCTGCGGTTGATCAGGGAGGTCGGAGATGTTCATACGCTTCGGTTATGAGATCGGCGTTCGGTGCACGCAGCCGACGCCGATGATGACCTATCTTTCGGTTGTACCCGAACGGCGTGACGACATCGTCCGGGAGCGCGGCCCTGTCGCATCACCGATACTGGCGATGGAGGAAATCACTGACCCCCACGGAAACGCCTGCCTGCGGATGGTCTTGCATGCAGGCGAAACCAAGCTCGGCTATGACGCCGTGATCAAGGACGACGGCAGGCCTGATATCTCGGATCCGCTAGCGGAGGCCGCGCCCGTGGAAAGGTTGCCACCCGCATGGCTGCCTTATCTTTCCGCCAGCCGCTATTGCGAGACCGACCGCCTCGGCGCGCTCGCGTGGAAGCTTTTCGGCGATGTTCCCGCCGGATGGCAGCGCGTCCAGGCGATCTGCGACTATGTCCATGATCGGCTGGTTTTCAGCTATGGCTATGCGCAGGCAATGCGCACGGCCGTCGAGGCGCACGAAGGCCGCCTGGGCGTCAGCCGCGACTATGCTCATCTGGCCATCGCTCTTTGCCGCTGCATGAACATGCCGGCGCGCTACGTGAACGGCTACATGACCAATGTCGGCGTACCCGAGAGCCCGGCACCGATGGATTTCAATGCCTGGTTCGAGGTCTTTCTCGGCGATCGCTGGTATACGTTCGATGCCAAGAACAATGCGCGGCGCATCGGCCGCATTCCCGTCGCGCGCGGCCGCGACGCGGCGGACATCCCGTTGATCCAGACCTTCGGGAAGCATGAACTTACGGTCTTTACCGTGTGGACCTCGGTAGAAACCGATGTCTCGCTCACCCGGCCGCACAGCACGGCAGACGTTTCGCTATTGACGCCCTGGTTCAGCGAAACCTGGTCGCGACATCTCCGGGAGCGCGACCGCAATAGGCATTGAGCGTAGCCAAGACCCCCGTAAACGGATTTTTCACTTCCGGCGTGATCTGCGAAAAATATTATCTATATACTCAATGGATAATATAGGAGAACATAACTACTGCGAAACAGCGGAGAGGCAAGATGCACGCGATCAAGGCGACGACCCAATCCCGCTACACGATCTACTCTGCCCTACCGGCGCGACGCTCGCGGGGCAATCTCATTCCTCACACCGTTGCTATTGCGGCGGCATTCACTTTTCTCGCAGCGCTCATCATCGGGGCGATCTGACGCCGGTGCGGCGTCCTCTCGACCATGCCCCCTTTATCCCTTTCCTCCGCCCTTGTCGGCATGGCGCGTGCGGCGACAGACCGGACGCTCGTCGCGCATCGGCCGGTGTCGCCAATGACGCGATCGTTCCGCTTGCGGTCCGGGCTGCCAACGTCGTAGCCTGCCCGCCGCAAACGTGAACATGTGACATATGCGGCGGTTTGCTCCGGAAGACTGGCATGCGGTGAGCGTCTCGAGGATGACGTCACCTTCCATTCGGAGCCGTACGGGGAGGAGAAGGGAATGCTCGACAAGAGAAAATTCTACATCAACGGCGAATGGGTCGGTCCGGTCGAACCGAATGATCTGGAGGTCCTGAATCCGGCGACCGAGCAAGCGGTTGCCGTGATTTCCATGGGCAGTGCTGCAGATGTCGACCGCGCCGTCGCCGCGGCGAAGGAGGCCTTCGCAACCTATAGCCAGACCAGCGTCGAGGAGCGTCTGGCGCTGCTCGAAAAGCTGCTCTCGATCTACAAGCGCCGCTATGACGAAATGGCCGCGACAATAACGATGGAGTTGGGCGCCCCGGCGACGATGGCGCGGGAGCAACAGGCCGATGTCGGCGTCGGCCACCTGCAGGGTTTCATCGACGCGCTGAAACGCTTGAAGACGCGCGACCGGCTGCCGAACGGTGATGTCATGCTGCGTGAGCCGATCGGCGTTTGCGGGCTGATCACGCCCTGGAACTGGCCGATCAACCAGATCGCGCTGAAGGTGGTGCCGGCGCTTGCGACCGGCTGCACCTGCGTCCTGAAGCCGAGCGAATTCACGCCGCTCAACGCCATGCTCTATGCGGAGATGATCCATGAGGCAGGCTTCCCGGCGGGTGTCTTCAATCTCGTCAACGGCGACGGCATCAACGCCGGTGCCGCGCTGTCGAAGCACAAGGACATCGACATGATGTCGTTTACCGGTTCGACCCGGGCCGGCATCGCCGTCAGCAAGGATGCGGCCGAGACGGTCAAGCGCGTCACGCTGGAACTTGGCGGCAAGTCGCCGAACATCGTCTTTGCCGACGCCGACCTCGAGGAACGCGTCACCGGCAGCATTCTCGAATGCTTCAACAATTCCGGCCAGTCCTGCGACGCGCCGACGCGCATGCTGGTGGAGCGCGGCGTCTATGAGAGGGTGGTGCAGATGGCGAGACGCGTCGGCGCCGAAGCCAGGGTCGGCGATCCCACGAAGGAGGGCTCGCACATCGGGCCGCTCGTCAGCCACATCCAATATGGCCGCGTGCAGGCGCTGATCGAGGCGGGCATTGCCGAAGGTGCGAAATTGCTCGTCGGTGGCGTGGGCAAGCCGGAGGGCTTCGAGAGGGGCTATTTCGTCAAACCGACGATCTTTGCCGACGTCGACAACACCATGCGCATCGCACGTGAAGAGATCTTCGGTCCGGTGCTGGCGATCATTCCCTTCGATACGGAAGAGGAGGCGATCCGGATCGCCAACGATACCAATTACGGGCTCGCTGCCTACGTCCAGACGGGCGACCCGAAACGGGCCGAACGGGTCGCCGCAAGGCTGCGCGCGGGCATGGTCCACATTAACGGCGGCCCGCATCGCTATGGCAGCCCCTTCGGCGGCTACAAGCAGTCCGGCAATGGCCGCGAAGGCGGCCTGTTCGGCCTTGAGGATTTCCTCGAAGTGAAAACCGTCCACGTGCCGGACGCAGCCTGATCCTCGCCATGCCGAGATTCAGCCGGTGCTTGCCGCGCCGGCTGATTTTTGTCGCTAAATTAGCTGTTGTTGGCTGTTGTTGACCGTCCGGTTCTGATAGCTGGCTTGCGGCGCCCCTGATCCCGCGGCGCTTGCCCTAAGTCGACTTCGCTGGACTTCGCCGTGACCCAAGCCGCTTCCGTTTCTTCCCGCAGCTCGATTGCGATGACAGCGCTGCTGCTCGGCGGTGCCGCCATCGGCGGATCGCCGATCTTCGTGCGGCTTTCCGAAGTAGGGCCGATGGCGACCGCCTTCTGGCGCGTCGCCCTGGCGCTGATCCCGCTTGTGGCCTGGTCGTGGTTGCGCAACGGGTCGGCGAGCGACAGGCGGCCGCAGCGATTTTCCGACTACGCCATGCTCATCCTGCCCGGCGTCTTTCTCGCAATCGACCTCGCCGCCTGGCACCTCTCGCTGACCATGACCTCCGTTGCCAATGCGACGCTGCTCGCAAACCTTGCGCCGGTCTTTGTCACACTCGCGGGCTGGGCGCTGTTTCGGGCGCCGGTCAGCGGCGTCTTTGTCGCGGGGCTCGCCACAGCCATCGTCGGCGTCGTGATCCTGAAGGGTGGGCCGGTCGCGCTTGCTGGCGGTGATGTCCTCGGCGATGGCATCGCGGTCATCGCCGCCATGTTCTACGCGGCCTATATCCTTGCGATCGGTAAATTGCGGAGCCGCTTCGACACCAACCGGATCATGATCTGGAGCACGGCCTCTGCCGCTGTCTGCATGCTGCCGATGACGCTTGTCGCCGAACCGTCGCTCTTTCCGGCAACTGCCTTCGGATGGGCGATGGTGTTCGGTCTCGCCTTCGTCAGCCATGCAGGCGGACAGGTGGCGATCACCTATGCGCTCGCCTATCTGCCGGCCGCCTTCTCGTCCTTGACGCTGCTCTTGCAGCCGGTTGTGGCGGCGATCCTCGCCTGGGTGCTGCTCAGCGAACCGGTTGGCCTCGCCCAGGCGATCGGCGGAGCGATCGTGCTCGTCGGGATCTTGATCGCCCGCCGTGGATAACCCTCTTCAGATGCCGGGCAGTTCGAAGCCCGCGAGCCGTTCTTCGAGCTTGCGTATCGTCGCCACATCGGCATTGGCGAAAGCAAAGCGCAGGTAGTTTTCCTGGCCCTCGCCGAAATAATCACCCGGCAGGCAGACTACGCCGGCAAGCTTCGCCAGTTTCTCGGCAACGAACTGCGAATCGATATCGGGGAAGGGGTGGCGGATATAGGCGAAATAGGCCCCGACCGCCTGCAGTTTCCATTTCGGCAGCCGGCTCATGACGTCCCTGAGCGCATCGGCGCGTGCGGCGATTTCAACACGGTTTGCAAGCCGCCAGGCTGCAAGCGCCGGAATGGCTTTCGCGACAGCCGCCTGCGCGGCGCGCGGAGCACAGATCTGCAGGTTGTCCATGATCTTGGTGATCTGTTCGACGAGCGCCGAACCGGCGGTGATCGCGCCGAGGCGGTGGCCGGGGATGCAGAAAGATTTCGAAAAACTGTAGAGGCCGATGAAGCTGTCCTGCCAGCCCCTTGCCCGAAGCAGGCCGTGCGGCGCGACATCCGCCGATGGCAGGAAGTCGCGATAGGTCTCGTCGAGGATCAGCCAGGTGTTGTTCCTGCGGCAGGCTTCGTGGATGCGCTCAAGCAATTCCGGCGGATAGACGGCGCCGGTGGGGTTGTTCGGCGAGACGAGAGCCAGCGCGCGAATGCCCGGCCGAAGCGCTGAGGCGATCTCTTCGACTTCCGGCAAGAATCCGGCGCCGGCGTCGCAAGGCGCCAGCTCGACATTGATGCCCAGCATCGCGAGCGTCGTTTCCTGATTGAAATAATAGGGGTTGGTCATCAACACCGTATCGCCGGCGCCGGCAATCGCCATGACGGCACACATGAAGGCCTGGTTGCAGCCGGAGGTGATGTGAATGTTGTCGGCCGTAACCGCCGCGCCATAGAGACCAGCGACATGGGCGGCATAGGCCGCGCGCAATTCCGCCTCGCCCTCGATGGCGCCGTACCCGGTATAGGCGGTCGAGGCGGATGCCTCGCCCAGCCATTTCAGCATGTCCGGGTGGGCGGGATAGCCCGGCACCGCCTGCGAGAGATCGATCAGCGGACCTCTTGCCCCGTCATAGGTCTTCGCCCAGGCGAGCACCGAGGGAACCGGCGGCGGCGAGAGCTTTTCGACGAGGGGATTGAAATGCGGCATTTGAACCTTCCTGTTGGTGATAAGCGTGGGCGAAGTGCTAGCAAGAACCGCTGCAGGCTTTTCGGTCTATGATTTGGCCTTGCGTTTCGGGGGCCGTTCCGGGCGCCGATTTCGCGTCGGCGACGAGATCGGCTGAAAGCTGTCCGCTTTCGATTTTTGCGCGGCTTCCGGTCTGGACATGCGGCTGCGGATGATCGTACGGGCCGAGACCTGGAGCTCCGGCATCGGATCGCTTTCGAGCGCAGCGAACAGCCAGTCGATGAAAACGCGGACGATCGGCGCGGCACGGATTTCGTTGCGGCAGGCGACGAAGAAGGCGTCATTGGCCGGCACCGTCAGATCGAAGGGCGCGATCAGCTCGCCGCGCGCGATCAGGCTTCCCGCCGTGATCGTGTCGCCGAGCGCCACGCCCTGGTTGTGCAATGCCGCCTCGGTCGAAAGCCGCGCGTCGCTCATGAAATGCTGGCGGCCGCGCTGCAGATCGATCGCGTCGGCTGCTGCCAGCCAGGTGTTCCACTCGCGGCCGTCGTCGCCGTGAAGCATCACGTGGTCGCGCAGATCTCGCACGGAGCGCAGCGGCCGCATGTTGAGGAGGGTGGGGCTGACGACCGGGAAAAGCTCAAGGCGGCTCCAAAGCTTCGCCCAGCAGTCGTTCCAGTTGCCGTCGCCATAGAGCAGGCAGATATCGACGTCGGGCGAATGGAGATGTGCCGCATCGTTGGAGGCGATCAGCGTCAGCCTGACGTCTGGGAACTGTTCGGTGAACAGATGCAGGCGCGGGATCATCCAGAAGGAGAGCAGCGCCGGGACGCAGGTGATCCTGAGCTCGCCACTTGTCGCGGGGCGTGTCATGGCGGCAGTGGCGGCGGCGATCTCCGCGAAGGCGTGGGTGACGGCCGGCAGCAGCAGGGCGCCCTGTGGCGTCAGCCTCAGCCGTTTGCCGCCGCGCTCAAAAAGCGTGGCGTTGAACGAGAGTTCGAGCGCCCGGATTTGATGGCTGATCGCACCGTGGGTGACGTTGAGCTCGCGCGCCGCAGCCGAAACGGAGCCGCGCCGGGCCGTCGCCTCGAAGGCACGCAGCGGATTGAGAGGAGGCAGGCGGCTCGACAAACAAGGCTCCGGAAGGCAGGACGAATATGTGAGTATTTCTCACACGAAACGCTATAACAATGTCAATTGATTTTCCAGCGGAATTGTCTCCTAATATGCGCCAACAAGGGCAAAAGCCTGGGGAACACGACGGCGCCAGTCCAACCGGCGAAATCCGCAGATCGAGATTTGCGGCGCGTCCCGCGCACCCCAGTGGCAAAACATGGAGGTTCGGGCGCATGGCCTGGGATGAACAGAAGCTCAGCGAATTGAAGGCGAAATATGGCGAAAGCCACGGCGGTGAGCTTTTCGATCCGACGTTTCGCAAGGTCGCCGACAAGATCTTCACCAAGAGCGGCACGCGGCTGGCGCCCTATTCCGGTATCCCTACCTTCCTGACCGCGCCCTATATGCCTGTCGACGCCGAAAATCCGGACTTCGGCAACTTGCAGGTGGCGATCGTCGGCATACCGATGGATCTTGGTGTCACCAACCGCCCGGGCTCCCGCTTCGGACCGCGCGCCTTGCGTGCCATCGAGCGCATCGGCCCTTATAACCATGTGCTCGGCTGTGCACCCGTCCACGATCTGCGTGTCGCCGATATCGGCGACGTTGCCTTCCAGAGCCGCTACCGGCTGGAACTCAGCCATGAAGACATCGAAAAGCGCATCAACCAGATCGTTGAAGCCGGCGTCGTGCCGCTGTCGGTCGGCGGCGATCATTCGATCACCCATCCGATTTTGAAGGCAGTCGGCAAGAAGCGCCCGGTCGGCATGATCCATATCGATGCCCATTGCGACACTGGCGGCGCCTACGATCTCACCAAGTTCCATCACGGCGGGCCGTTCCGCAACGCGGTTCTCGACGGCGTGCTCGACCCGACCCGCGTCGTGCAGATCGGCATCCGCGGCTCGGCCGAATATCTCTGGGAATTCTCCTACGAGTCCGGCATGACGGTCATCCATGCCGAGGAAGTTACGGGCCTAGGTATCCCGGCGATCATCGAAAAGGCGAAGAAGATCGTCGGCGATGGTCCGACCTATCTCTCCTTCGACATCGACAGCCTCGACCCGAGTTTCGCGCCAGGGACCGGCACGCCGGAAGTCGGTGGCCTGACGACTCGGGAGGTGCTCGAACTCATCCGCGGCTTGAAGGGAGTCAATCTCGTCGGCGGCGATGTCGTCGAGGTCGCCCCGCAATATGACGCGACGACCAATACCGCGCATGCCGGTGCGCAGGTGCTCTTCGAGATCCTGAGCCTGATGGTTTTCAGCCCGGCGATCACTGGCAAGGCCGGCTGACACCTTCGAGATGCCCGGCCGCCGAACTGGAAGCGGCGGCTAGGGCATCCTGACCCGACAGACAAACTTCCAGATTGGGGAACGAAAATGACAATCCAAACCAAGCTGAAAGCAGTATTTGCCGCCGCACTGATGGTTGGTGCCGCGGCTGGAATGGCTCATGCCGACGCGATCGACGATATCAAGGCGGCCGGCCAGATCAATGTCGGCATCTTCTCGGATTTCCCGCCGTTCTCGTCGGCCAGTGCCGACATGAGCATCAAGGGATATGATATCGACGTCGCGCAGCACATCGCCGACGCGCTCAGCGTGAAGCTTAATCTCGTCAGCGTTACCGGCCAGAACCGCATTCCCTATCTCAACGACAAGCGCGTCGACATCCTGATGAGCGTCGGCTACTCGAAGGAGCGTGCCGAGGTCATCGATTTCGCGGCCGCCTACGCGCCTTACTACATCGCCGTCATCGGTCCGGCCGAGCTCAAGGTCGCCGGCAAGGACGATCTCGCTGACAAGACGATCGCAGTGAATCGCGGGACGCTTGAGGACACGTCGCTGACCGAAGCCGCGCCGGCCTCGGCGGACATCCAGCGGTTCGATAACTACAATGCCGTGATCCAGGCCTTCATCTCGGGCCAGACGCAGTTGATGGTGGTTGGCAATGACGTCGGCGCGCAGGTACTGGCGCGACAGGAGGCATTGAAGCCGGAACAGAAGTTCCAGTTGCTGACGTCACCGTCGCATATCGGCCTCAACAAGAATGAGGAGCGCCTGAAGCAAACGGTCAACGACACGGTCGCCAAAATGCTCGCTGACGGCAAGTTGAATGAAAGCTCTGAGGCGTGGCTGAAGACGCCGCTCAACCCCGACAACCTCAAGGACTAGGCTGCTCCGGCTAAAAGGCGTGCGGCCTGCGGAATGCCTTTCTTCCGCAGGCCCGTCCGGGAAGGGTTGCGACGATGGGCTACAGCCTCGACTTTGGATGGCTTCGTGACGCCGCGGGGGCAATCGCCCACGGTGCGGCCATGACTTTGCTGCTGATCGCCTGCACGACGGTGCTCGGCATCCTCATCAGCATTCTCGGCGCGGCCGCGCGCCGCGGTCGCTATAGCCTGCTCCGCAAAGCAGTAGCAATCTACGTCGAGGTGATCCGCAATACCCCGTTTCTAGTGCAGCTCTTCTTCATTTTCTTCGGTTTGCCGACCATAGGCATCCGCCTCGATCCAATCGTCGCGGCGATCCTGGCGATGACCCTCAATATGGCCGCCTACACGACCGAGATCGTCGGCGCCGGTCTCGATGCAGTTCCGAGGGGGCAGAGCGAGGCCGCTCTTGCGCTCGGCCTGAGGCCGCGTCAGGTTTTCGTCAAGATCATCCTGCCGCAGGCCCTCAAGGTAATCTTCCCGGCACTGACCAGCCAAGTTGTCATCATGATGCTGGAGTCGGCGGTCGTATCGCAGATCGCGGTGCGCGAGCTCGCGCATGAGGCCGACCTGCTGCAGGCACGGACATTCCGGTCCTTCGAAACCTATCTCGTCGTCACGATGATCTATCTCGGCCTGTCGATGGCGATCAGGCGATCCCTTGTCGCCGGCGGCCGGCGTGTCTTAGGGGCGGGCGTGTCGTGATCGAATTCACTTTCTGGGATATTCTGCGCAATCTCATTTTCGCGACGCGCTGGACGCTTCTGCTTTCGATCGTCGCCTTCGGCGGCGGGGCTGTGGTCGGTTTGCTGATCCTGTTTGCGCGCATATCGAAGCACCCGTGGTTGCGCCGCTTCGGTGCCGGCTACATCGCGCTTTTCCAGGGAACACCGTTGCTTATGCAGCTCTTCCTGATGTTCTTCGGCCTGCCGATGCTGGGTTTCCGTATCGAGCCGTGGACGGCTGCGGCACTCGGGCTGACATTCTACGCCAGCGCCTATCTCGCAGAAATCTGGCGGGGCGGCGTGGAAGCGCTGCCGCGCGGTCAATGGGATGCCGGCGCAAGCCTCGGTCTGCACTATCTTCAGGAACTGCGTCTGGTCATCCTGCCGCAGGCCTTTGCGATCACGCGTCCGCCGGCTGTAGGCTTCCTCGTCCAGCTCATCAAGAGCACGGCGCTGACCTCGATCATTGGCTTCGAGGAGCTTCTCAGGACGGCCAATGCGATCAATAATGCGACTTTCGAACCTTTCACCGTCTATGGGCTGGTTGCGGTGATCTTCTTCGTGCTTTGCTACCCGTTGACGCAATATGCGCGGATGCTCGAGCGACGAATGCCAGCACATTGAGACCGAAAAGATGCAGGGAATCAACTACAACAGGGAACGCGGCGGCTGCCGCCAAAACAAAGGAGACATGCAATGAACATCAATTCCATCAAGCGCCGCACGCTGCTGGGGGCGGGGCTTGCCGGTGCATCGATGCTGGCGATGCCGGCGGTGCTGAGAGCGCAGGACAAGTCGTTGAAAGTCGGTGTCTACGGCGGCTACTTCAAGGATTCGTTCGACAAGAACATTTTCCCTGACTTCACCAAGGCGACGGGTATCGCGATCGAGTCGGTCGCCGAGCCGACCGGTGAGGCCTGGCTCGTGCAGTTGGAACAGGCCGCTCGTGCCGGCCAGGCTCCGGCGGATGTCTCGATGATGTCGCAGGTGGCGATGCTCAAGGGTCAGGCGACCGAGCTCTGGACGCCCATCGACATGGCGAAGATCAAGAACGCCTCGCATCTGCTCGACCGGTTCATCAACAAGTATCCGGACGGCCGCGTCGCCGGCATCGGAGCCGTTTCCTGGTACATCACACTCGTCACCAACACCGATGTCTACAAGGAAGCGCCGACGTCGTGGTCCGCCTTCTGGGATCCGGCAAATGCCGACAAGCTCGGACTGCTCGCGCTCGTCTCCAACTCCTTCCTGCTGGAGGTGACCGCCAAGACCTTCATGGGCGGCACCAATGCGCTCGACACGGAGGAGGGCATCCTCAAGGCATTCGAGAAGCTCGCGGAAGTGAAGCCGAATGTGCGGCTCTGGTACCGCGACGAGGCGCAGTTCGAACAGGCGCTGAAGTCGGGTGAAATTCCGATGGGCCAGTATTATCACGACGTGACCGGCCTCGCCGCCGCCGATGGCCATCCGGTACGCTCGACCTTCCCGAAGGAAGGCGGCATCCAGGATTCCGGTTGCTGGGCGCTGTCGCGCGCTTCGCAGAAAGCGGAGGAAGCGCACATCTTCATCGACTATATGTCCCAGCCGTCGATCCAGGCGACGCTGTCGCGCAAGGTCGGCACCTCGCCGACGGTCAAGCGTGAGTCGACTGATCTCACGGACAAGGAGTTTGCAGCCGTTTCGTCGGACATTGAGCCGATCATCCCGCGCTACGATCTCTACCAGACCAAGTCGGATTGGCTGAACCAGAAGTGGACGGAGCTGATCGTCGGCTGATCGCCCATGAGCATCGACCTCCCGTCAGGAGCGGGAGGTCGATGCTGAAACACTGAGCGGAATGCGGGCGGAAACCGTTCCTCATTTGCGCTCCATGAATCATCTGCGCATGAGGCGCTACTGCATGGTTCCTTGAGAACCGATTTTAAGGATAAGCCATGCAGCAATTCAAAGCGATGCAGCGACCTCTGTGCGCCTCACAAGACGCACGGCGCCGCAGGACGGGAAATATATGTCGGGACTAGCCCTTCAGAACGTCGTCAAGGAATTCGGCTCCTTCAGGGCCGTCAACAATGTCGAGCTCACGGTGCCGCACGGTACGTTCGTTTGCATGCTCGGCCCCTCGGGCTGCGGCAAGACGACGTTGCTGCGCATGATCGCCGGGCTTGACCTGCCAACGGGAGGTGCGATCCGGCTCGACGGCGAAGACATCACCCATGTGCCGACCCATAAGCGCAATCTCGGCATGGTGTTCCAGTCGCTGGCGCTCTTCCCGCACCTGACGGTCGGCGAAAACATCGCCTATCCCTTGCGCATCCGCAAGGCGCCGAAGGAGGACCAGAAGCGGCGAGTCGAGGAACTGCTGTCGATGATCCACCTTGCGGGCTATGCGGACCGTCCGGTCTCCAAGCTTTCCGGTGGTCAGCGCCAGCGTGTCGCAATCGCCCGCGCGCTGGCAATCTCACCGAAGCTTTTCCTGCTCGACGAGCCGCTTTCGGCGCTTGACGCGAAACTTAGGGAAGCGATGCAGGTGGAACTGCGCCAGTTGCAGCAGCAGCTCGGGATTACGACGATCGTCGTCACGCACGACCAGCGCGAAGCGATGACCATGGCCGATACGGTCGTTGTCATGAATGGCGGCGAAATCCGCCAGGCAGCCTCGCCGATTGAAATCTACCGCCGGCCGGCGGACAGTTTCGTCGCCGACTTCATCGGCCAGACCAACCTGATCGAAGCCGAAGCGGACACGCAGGGCCACGTTTCCGTGCTCGGCCAGCCGGTGCCGGGTCTCGCCTTGCCCGCCGGCGCGGCAAAGGCAACGCTTTCAATTCGCCCCGAGGACGTTCACCTGACTGCGCCGGGTGCCGGTGCGATTTCCGGCACGGTCACCTTCGTGCGTGATCTCGGCGGAACGATCGAGACGTTTGTCGATGTCGCCGGCCGCCAGATCGTCGCCGTTTCCACGCCGCGCGAGCGGCCGGACGTCACCGTCGGCCAGCAGGTCGGCGTCGCGCTCACTCCGGACGTTTGCGTGGTGCTCAGGAAATGAGACGCGAACCGCCCCAGACCATTGGCGACTACACGCCGCTCTTTTTCCCCGCAGCGATGCTCACCATCTTCTTCGTCGTGCCCTTCGGTACTATGATCGCCGTGAGCTTCTTCCAGCGCCAGCAGGGCGGCTTCTATACGCCGGCCTTCGTATTCGACAACTACGCCCGTTTCCTTTCGGCCTTCTTTGGCGGGGTGCTCGGCTTTTCCCTCATGATGGCGATCGCTGTCGCCATCTGCTGTGTCGTGCTGGCGCTGCCCTTCACCTACATGCTGACGCGGACGGCGCGCAGCGTGCAGATCGTCTGGCTCGTCGCGCTGCTCTCGGTGCTCTCGCTCTCGGAGGTCATCATCGGTTTCGCCTGGTCGACACTTTTCTCGCGCACGGCGGGCATCACCAACATTCTGGTTGCGCTCGGCCTCATGGGCGAGGCCAAGGCGCTGACCCCGAGCTTTGCGGCGGTGCTGACGGGCATGGTCTATCAGGCCTTCCCTTATACGGTGCTCGTATTGTTTCCGGCGCTTGTCCGTCTAGATCCGACCTTGACCGAGGCCGCGCGAACGCTCGGAGCCTCGCCGCTCAAGGCCTTCTTCACCGTCGTCGTTCCGGCGCTGAGGAACACGATCGTCGCGACGCTGATCATGGTCTTCATCTTTGCGCTCGGTTCCTACCTGCTGCCGCAGCTTCTCGGTCGGCCACAGCACTGGACGCTGTCGGTGCTGATCACCGACCAGGCGATCTACCAGTCGAACATGCCTTTCGCCGCGGCGATGGCGGTGTTCCTCGTGCTGGTGACGCTCGGGCTGGTCGCCTTGACAGTGCTTGCGGGACGAAAGGGAGAGGCGGCATGACGTCGATTTTCCGCAAGTTCTATTTCTTCCTGATCGCGCTCTTCCTTGCGCTGCCGCTGATCGTAGTTGCCGGCGTTTCGGTCAACCAAAAGCAGACGCTTGCCTTCCCGCCACAGGGCTTTTCGACATCCTGGTACGGCGAGATCTTCCTGAACCCCGAATGGCGAAACGCGCTGATCGCCTCGGTCACGCTTGCTGTGCTTTCGGCAGCGCTTGCCGTCGCCATTGCCTTGCCGCTTGCCTGGTTCCTGTGGCGGCGGATTGCGCCCTGGGCGAACATCTTCCAGCTTCTGGGCGTCGCACCCTTCACGCTGCCGCCGGTGATCACGGCGCTGGGGCTTCTCACCTTCTGGGCGACCGTAGGTTTCTACGGGCAGCCCTGGACCGCCGTCGTCAGCCACGCGATCTTCTTCGTGACCTTGCCGCTCGTCACTCTGTCCCTCGGCTTCACGTCGATCGATCGTTCGCTGGTCGAGGCGGCCTCGACCATGGGCGCGGACGAGCGCACGGTGTTCCGCACGGTGGTGCTGCCGCTGATCCTGCCCTATATCGTATCGGGCTATGCTTTCGCCTTCGTGCTCTCGCTCAATGAATATATCGTCGCCTACATGACCGTCGGCTTCACCATGGAGACGCTGCCGATCAAGATCTTCAACGCGCTGCGCTACGGCTACACGCCGACCATGGCCTCGGTGACGATCCTCTTCGTCACGACGGCAGCGGTCATCTTCGGCCTCGTCGCCCGCTTCGGAGACCTGCCGAAGCTGCTCGGCGCCATGTCATCGGATGGTAAATGATGAAGCTTGCCGCTCTGCAGATGAAATCCGTTGGCGGGGACACCGCCGCCAATCTCGGCCGGATCGGCGCAGCGGCGGCGGAGGCGTCCCGCCTGGGTGCGACGCTGCTGGTCACGCCCGAGCTCGGCATTACCGGCTATGGTGCCGGTGATGTGATCCGCGACATTGCCGAGGGCGCCAACGGCCCGATCGTGCGGCGATTGCAGCAGATTTCGGCCGAGGCGGGTATCGCGATCATCGCCGGCTTCGCCGAGCGGGAGGGCGACGCCATCTACAACAGCGCCGTCCATGTCGACGGTGATGCTGTGCCGACGATCTATCGCAAGTCGCATCTTTATGGCGACTACGAGCGCTCGCTGTTCACGCCGGCGGAACCGTCGACGCGCCTCTTCGAACACGAGGGCATAAAGTGCGGCATGCTGATCTGCTACGACGTCGAGTTTCCGGAAAATGTCCGCCGGCTCGCGCTTGCCGGTGCTGATGTAGTGCTGGTGCCGACGGCGCTGCCGGCCGGCTGGTCGGGAACCTTCATCGCCGATCACATGATCCAGACAAGGGCGTTCGAAAACCAGCTTTTCGTCGCCTATATCAATCATTGTGGTTCCGACGCGATGTTTTCCTTCGCCGGTTTGTCGCGCATCGCTTCGCCCGACGGGCAGCTCCTGGCGAAAGCCAATTCCGCAGACGAGACCCTGATCTTTGCCGAAATCGACCCGGAGCTGTTTGCCATTTCGCGCGCGGAGAATACCTATCTCAGGGACCTGCAGCGTCCGCGCCGCTAAAGCATCCCGCTTTCAAGTGGAATTACTGAAAGCGGATAAGATGCTGCAGAATCAAAGTGCTAAAGCGTCCTTTGTGCGTTCGTTAAACGCACGGCGCTCTAGATCGTTCTCCTTTAGAGAACAATCTGTTCGCGTCGTTTCCCCTTTCGGGAGTGACCGGGCCGACCGATATTGTGCTCAACGAAATGCCCGCCCTACGGCGCCGGCGTCCTATCGGACGCGCAAAAGCCGCCGTAACGCATCAAGCTGGAGGCAATCATGAGCTTGCAACTGACCGGTATCCACCATCTCACGGCAATCACGGCCAACGCGCCAGAAAACCTGCGCTTCTACACAAAGACGCTCGGGCTGAGGCTGGTCAAGAAAACCGTCAATCAGGACGACACGGCCGCCTATCATCTTTTCTATGCCGACGGACAGGCAACGCCTGGCACTGATCTGACGTTCTTCGACTGGCCGGTTGGCCCAGAGGGACGCGGCACGCACAGCATTTCGCGCACCGGGTTCCGGGTCGGCAGCGCCGAAAGTGTGAGATGGTGGAAGCGCCGATTTACCGAGCTGAGTGTGTCCGCCGGTGAGGTCACGGAAATCGACGGCCGGACGTCGGTCGACTTCGAGGACGGCGAAGGCCAGCGCTTCCGGCTTCTGGACGATGGCGGACTTGCGCCGTCGCATCCCTGGGAGAAGAGCCCGGTTCCCGCCGAACATCAGATCAAAGGTCTCGGCCCGATCACGATCAGCGTGCCGGACATCACCAACACGGCGCTCGTGCTCACGCATGTCATGAACATGACCGATGTGCGCGCCTACGCCGCACCGGACGGCGTCGGTGAGGTGCATGTCTTCTCGATGGGCGAGGGCGGTCCTGCGGCCGAATTGCATGTCGCGGTCCAACCGGGCCTGCCACCGGCGCGCCAGGGCGCGGGCGGCGTGCATCATGTCGCGTTCCGCACGCCGGACGTGGATCAGCTGCATCAGTGGACGGAACGGCTGAACGGTTTCCGCTTGCCGTCGAGCGGTGAGGTCGAGCGCTTCTATTTTCGCTCGCTCTATTTCCGCGAGCCGAACGGAATCCTGTTCGAGATTGCGACCGACGGACCCGGCTTCGCCGTGGACGAACCGATGGAAACGCTCGGCGAAAGCCTGTCATTGCCGCCGTTCCTGGAACCGAAGCGGGCTCAGATCGAGGCAGGGTTGAAGCCCCTGGAGTAATCGCAAAGAAGCCGGGACATTGTTCCCGGCTTTCTTTTTGTCCTTTGACCTCTAGTTCTATTGTCGTGAGGAGGGCGGCGTTGGGCCGCCGATCCTGAAAAAGCGGAAACCATCATTCATGACGAAGATACTCGGCATATCGGGCAGTCTGCGGAAGGCCTCCTTCAATACGGCGTTGGCGAGGGCAGCGAAATCCGTCGCGCCCGGCGGTATCGCGTTCGAGACCGCGACGCTGCACGGCATTCCGCTTTACGATGGCGATGTCGAGGTTGAACGCGGCATCCCGGCACCCGTGGCCGATCTCAAGCAGAAGATCATCGCGGCGGACGGCGTGATCCTCTTCACGCCGGAATACAACAACTCGATGCCCGGCGTTTTCAAGAACGCCGTCGACTGGCTCAGCCGTCCGCCGGCAGACATCAAAAAGGTGTTCGGTGGCAGGCCCTTTGCATTGGCCGGTGCGTCCCCCGGGAATTTCGGCACCATTCTCAGCCAGAACGCCTGGCTTGCCGTGATGCGGACGCTCGGGGCGGATCTTTGGTCGGGCAAGCGGTTGATGTTGCCGAAGGCCGCCACCGTGTTCGACAGCGAGGGGAAATTGACCGACGAGGAGACCAGGGAGCGAGTACGCGGCTTTATCACGGCTTTCGCCGAGTATGTCGCGTCGACGAAGGCAAGATAACGCGCTCAGCCCACGGAATCAGAGACCGGTTTCCGCCATCCAGCTGCGAATGGCTTCGACATCGTCGTCACCGATGCCGTGATGGGTGTCTATGTCGAGTGCCTTGAGGTTTGCGCCGGTGTCGGCGAGGAGCTTTACCAGGGTCGGCGCATATTTGCCGTAGGGATCTTCCTTGCCCGTCAGCACCAGGATGTTTGCCCCGGCAAGGTCGGGTGTTGGCGCATCTTCGAGCGCGGCCATGGCCCGCATCATCACCACGTTCCTGATGAGGCCGGGATAAAGCAGCATCACGGCAGCCAGCATGTTGGCGCCGTTTGAATAGCCGATGAAGACCGTCTTGTCTGGGGCGAGGCCGTAGCCCTCGCGCGCGCCGTCGACGAAGGCGACGAATGCCTCTGCCTCCGAGCGGATGTCCTGCTGGTCGAAAGTCGTCATCGACAGGCGGCGGAACCAGCGGGGGAAACCCTCCTCGGTGCTTCGGCCGCGCACGCCAAGCAAGGTGGCGTGCGGATCGACCTGATGCCCGAAGGGGAGCATGTCCGTCTCGTTGCCGCCGCTGCCGTGCAGGAGCACGAAGGTGCGATCGTTCGGGTCATCCGGATGATAGAAGCGGTGGATGAAGGGCAGGTCGCGCTGGGTTAGCCGCGGCTCGCCAGGCAGGGCGAATTGCGGCAGCTTCACCATGGTCGCGGAAGGATTGGCTTCCATGTGCGCCGGCAGGAACAACCTGGACCCAAGCGTATCCGCCGGCTCGTCGACCGCAAACCCCGGACCGTCTGTCGCCAGCTCGTAGAGTGAGCCGCCCGGTTCACGCACATAAAGCGAGAAGAAATATTTCCGGTCGTGCGCGTTGGTGGCACCCGCGTGCTCCTGCTCGAGGTCGGCGCGTACCGCAAGAACAGTCGCCTCATCCGGCGCGCGAAAGGCGATGTGATCGATCGTGCCCGTACCGGGCGCCGATGTCCAGAAACCGGTGGCGTCGCGCACGTCGATGACGTCTCCGCATTTCGATGTCAACCGCCGGATCGTGGCTGTTGCTCCGGTTTCGGAATAGCCGAAATGATTTTGGAGGAAGTGAGCGGTTTCCTTGGGTTTCTCCGTGAGGAGGGTCGCGCCGCGCAGCCGCCGGATGGCGTCCGTCTCCGGAATATCCCGGCTCGCCCATGGAGCAGGCTCGGCAAGCGCGTTGGTTCCGACCAGTTTCACGATCACGCCGTCCGGATCCTTGAGACGCAGCACCGGCTCGCCGAACTCCTGCGCAGGGCCGGTCGCCTGAATGTTGAACTGCAATGCGCGCGTCAGCCAGAAGCCGGTGCTCTCCGGCGGGATGGCAAAGGCGATTTCGCTCGGCTGACCATGGCCGACGCGTCCGGGCGAGCCGTCCTCCCACATCAGAAAGGTGACGAGCGACCCCGGCGACCCGGCCGCATCCCCGTAAAAAAGATGCAACTGATTGGGGTCCTCGTAGCCGCCGGTTCGCTTGACAAGGCGCAGGCCGAGGAAGCCGAGGTAAAAATCGACATTCGCCTGCACCTTGCGGGCGATCAGGGTGATGTGGTGGATGCCGCTGGTCACCGTCTTGTCCTTCCGCACTTCAACTGCGCACCGCGCTTCAAGCCTGGGTACTGGGGGGCCGCCTACTGGGGCCCGGCTACGTCAGTGGGCGCTCAGTCGCTTTTGCCAGCGAGGAAGGCCTTGAAGGCTTCGCCATGGTCCGGATGCCAGCGCGAAAGCGGTGGCCGGTTTTCGACGATGTCGCCCGCCGCCCACAGGATGCGTTTCTCATCCGTCGAGCGGTCGACCTCGTTGTCCGGGCAGAGGATATAGAAGTCACCGCGTTCGAGGCTTTCCATCATGAAGTCAACGGTCTCATCCGCGGTCCATGCACCCGCCGGCTTCTCGGTGCGTCCGTGGGCGGTCAGCGACGTGTAAACGAAACCGGGAATCAACAGGTGCGCAGCGACCTTGCAGCCCTCGGTGTTGCGCAGTTCATGCTGCAGCGCCTCGGTGAAGACCTTCACCCCGGCCTTCGAGACATTGTAGGCCGGATCGCCGGGTGGCGTGGTGATGCCCTGTTTCGAGCCGGTATTGATGATCAGTGCCGGTTCGCCATGGGCAATCATCGCGGGCGCGAATATCCGTGAGCCGTTGATCACACCCCAGAGATTGACGGCGATCACGCCTTCCCAGTTTTCCAGCGGGCCGAACATCGAACTGCCCGGCTGGATGCCGGCATTGTTCATCAGCACATGTACGTGGCCGAAACGCTCGCTTGCCGAGCGCGCCAGCGCCACCAGATCGTCGGGCCGGGAGACGTCCGTGTCGATTGCGGCGACATCGCTTGCGCCGCCCGTGGCCACCCTTGCCACCTCGGCCGCAGCCGCCTGCAGGCGTTCGCCTGGAAGGTCGGCAAGGACAACCTTCAGACCAAGGCCGGCGAAGCGTTTGGCCGCGGCAAGGCCGATGCCCGAGGCAGCTCCTGTGATGACGGCGACATGGTTTTTTGCAATGGCGGCGTGGGACATGGCGTGGATCCCTTTTGGTGGCGGAAAGGTCCGAAAGAGATAGAGCGGCGGCGGCGCCAAGTCCATCGCAATCACCGTCGAACCGGCTCGTGAAACATCTGAAATGGCATTGCTTTCCAGCAGGCGTCCTTGTCCCAAGGCGCGTAGGCGCTACTTCACTGCTTGGGTCTTATGAATAAGTTCCTTTGCAGCCGGCCACGAGATGGTCCATGGCAAACCAAGCGAGCAAGAACAGCAAGCGCACACCCTGCGAGAATTGTCCCCTTCGCCGGCTCGCGATCTTTCGCGATTTCGCAGCCGAGGAACTTGCCTTCGTTTCGAACTTCAAGACGGGGGAACTGGCAGTCGATAGCGGCGCGACAATACTCCTTGAAGGCACGCACAGCGCTCATCTCTTCACCGTGCTTTCCGGTTGGGGCTTTCGGTACAAGATGCTCGACGACGGTCGCCGCCAGATCCTGAACTACGTGATGCCCGGCGACATCGTCGGGCTGCAAGGCAGTCTGATGGGAGAAATGCAGCATTCGATCGAGGCGCTTTCGCCGGTTACTCTCTGCGTATTCGAACGGGACAGACTCAATCAGCTTTTCACCGGGCACCCCGACCTTGCTTATGATCTGACCTGGATCGCGGCCCGGGAGGAACGGATTCTCGACGAGCATCTGCTGAGCATTGGCCGACGTTCCGCACTCGAGAGGGCCGCCTATCTCCTCTCCTTCCTTTATCAAAGAGCAAAAGTATTGGACCTCTTTCGGGGCAATCGAGTCGCGATCCCGATCCGCCAACAACACGTCGCCGACACGCTTGGCCTTTCGGTCGTCCACACCAACAAGACACTGAAGAAGCTTGCCGACCGCGGGCTCATTCGCTGGGTGGACGGGGGATGCAACGTGCGCGATATTGATGGGCTGCTTGCGATTGCCGAGTGGAAGGGTATCAGCGAGCACAAGCGGCCATTCATCTGATGCACCGGTCACATGTCATTTTTAAGTGCCGAACCGCTCTTTAGCGCCTAGGTTGGTTGCTCGAGATCGAACCTTGGTCTGGCAGAGCTTCTGAAAGGGCGCCGGGAGTGCAAAGCAACGAAATTCCGCCGACGATAAAGACGGTTCTCGTTTTGGAAGACAATTTCATCATTGCAATGGACGCCGAGGAAATCCTCACATCCCTGGGAGTGGCAGAGGTTCATGTTGCCACCAATGCCGAGCAGGCGATGGAAATCGCGAACGCGCATTCCATCGACTTTGCCCTCATCGACGTCAATCTCGATAACGATACAAGCTTCGTCGTCGCCGATGCCATGATCGCGCGCGGCATCATGGTCGGCTTTACCAGCGGATACGGCGAATCCTTTCCCTGGCCGGAGCATCTGCGCGATATTCCGAGGATCGACAAACCCTTCAGCGAAATGACGATCGGCAGCCTTATCGAGGCTGCGCATGGCCAGCGCGGTGGCTGATGCCACCGGCGTCACGGCCTGCCGCGGGCGACGAACCAAGGGTTTGCAAAATCGCTGTCGTGGTCCTGGTTGCGCTTGCCGTAGGTGAGGGGGCTTCCTTCCATGGTCAGCGTCTCGCCGCCGGCCGCGCGCAGGATGGCGTCGCCGGCCGCGGTATCCCATTCCATGGTGCGGCTGAAGCGCGGGTAGATGTCGGCAAGGCCTTCGGCCAGCAGGCAAAATTTCAGCGATGAACCGACAGCCTCATAGTCGGTAATGCCGTGATCGGCGAGATAGGCGATCGTCTCTGCGCTGTTGTGCCAGCGGCTGGTCAGTGCGAGCGGCCGATCGCCGCAGATGCGACAGCCGATAACCGCCTGAGGTCCGGCTATGTGATCATCCTCGATCAAGGCCTTCTTCGCCTTCTTGGAACTTGCCGAATAGAGGATGCCGAGCGCGGGCGCATAAACCACGCCGGCAACGGGCACGCCCTCCTCGATCAACGCGATGTTGACGGTGAAATCGCTGTTGCGCCCGACGAACTCCTTGGTGCCGTCCAGGGGATCAACAAGAAAGAAGCGCTTTCCCGAAATATCGGGGACATGTCCCGCCGCGACTGCTTCCTCAGCGATGACGGGAATGTCGGGAAAGCTCGCCGTGAGATCGGCGAGGATTATGCGTTCGGCACCATGATCCGCGTCGGTAACGGGTGAGGTGTCGGCTTTATAGCTGATGGCCGGTCCGGCGTTGTAAATGTCCAGGATCGCCCTTCCGGCTGCGAGCGCCGATCTTTCCAATGTTTCCAGCATCGCCATTCTTCTTTTCCGCGCCAGCGCCCCGATTCGCATGGGATTGGCGGAACACCGATAGCCTTCCTTCCTTCATACTCAAATCTGTCTCTTTGCCGCAATCGCGGAAGCTCCTGGCATTGCCGCGAGAAAAACCCGTTACAGCGGCATTTTGCGGCCGCAAGGCGTCTTGCATCTTTGCGTTGCGCCTTGCTTGTGCAAAGGTGGCCGCGCAAGTGAACTGGATGTCTTCATGCGTTATTCCGCATTCTCGATCGTCAAGAACGCTCTTTCCGGAAATCTGAAATGGAAGCCGCAATGGCGACAGGCCGAACCGAAATCGCATTATGATGTGATCATCATCGGCGGCGGCGGTCATGGCCTCGCCGCAGCCTACTATCTCGCCAAGGAATTCGGCGTCAAAAACGTCGCCGTACTGGAGAAGGGCTATCTTGGCTCAGGAAATGTCGGACGGAACACGACGATCGTGCGTTCCAACTACATGCTGCCGGGCAACGAACCGTTCTACGAATTCTCGATGAAGCTTTGGGAAGGGCTGGAGCGGGAGCTGAACTATAATGTGATGCTGTCGCAGCGCGGCGTCATCATGCTTTACCACAGCGACGGCCAGCGCGACGCTTACATCCGGCGCGGCAACGCCATGTGGATGGAGGGCGTGGCGGCCGAGCTGATCGAGCGCGACCAGTTGAAGAAGATGATCCCCTTCCTCAACTACGACCACGCCCGCTATCCGATCCTCGGCGGGCTCCTGCAGCGGCGCGCCGGTACGGCCCGGCACGATGCGGTCGCCTGGGGTTACGCGCGCGGCGCCGACCGCCATGGGGTCGATATCATCGAACATTGCGAGGTGACCGCGATTCGCCGCGAAAGTGGCGTCGTCACCGGGGTCGAGACGACCAAGGGCTTCATCGGCTGTGGGAAGCTGGCGCTGGCGGCCGCGGGCAACACCTCCCGCGTCGGCGAGATGGCGGAGCTGAAGCTGCCGATCGAGAGCCATGTGCTTCAGGCCTTCGTGACCGAAGCGCTGAAGCCCTGCATCGATCATGTGATCGTCTACGGCGGCGGGCATTTCTATATCTCGCAGTCCGACAAGGGCGGCCTTGTCTTCGGGGCGGAGATCGACGGTTACACCTCCTATGCCCAGCGCGGAAACCTCGCGACAGCCGAGCATGTGATGGAGGAGGGGGTGACGATGATCCCGGGCCTTTCGCGCGTCCGGGTCCTGCGCTCCTGGGCCGGCGTGATGGACATGAGCATGGACGGATCGCCGATCATCGACCGGACGCCGATCGACAATCTCTATCTGAACTGCGGCTGGTGCTACGGTGGTTTCAAGGCGACGCCCGCATCGGGCTACTGCTTCGCTCACCTGATCGCCAAGAACGACACGCATCCGGTCGCGCGTGCCCTGAGGCTCGACCGCTTTGCCCGCGGCTATGCGGTCGACGAGGCCGGTGCCGGTCCGCAACCCAATCTTCACTGACAGAAGCGGCGAACCGCTCTCTCCCTCGCGGTCGCATTTCGAACCAACTGGATCCGCGCGGGTCCAAGGACAAGACGATGGCAAGCCTGATCACCTGTCCCCATTGCGGGGTCCGCCCGAAGGAAGAGTTTGCGATCCGCGGCGACGCATCGCTCGTTCGCCCGGTGCCGACCGCATCGGACGAAGCCTGGCACGATTATGTCTATGTGCGCGCCAATCCGCGGGGGCGTACGCTTGAGCACTGGCAGCACGTGGCGGGCTGCCGCCGCTTCCTCGTGGTCGACCGCGACACGTTTACCCATGAGGTCCACTCCGTGACCGATGGTGCTGTCTTCGCCAGGGAGAACGGCCGATGACCGCCTATCGCCTGACGACGGGAGGACTGGTCGATCGCAGCCGTTCGCTGAGTTTCAGTTTCGACGGCCGCCCCTTGCGCGGCTTTGCCGGGGATACGCTTGCCTCGGCGCTCCTTGCCAATGACCAGCTGCTGGTCGGCCGCAGCTTCAAATATCACCGCCCGCGCGGGATCGTTAGCGCCGGCCCGTCAGAACCGAATGCGCTTGTCACGATCGGTTCCGGCGCGCGCAGCGATCCGAACACGAAAGCGACCGTTGCGGAGCTCTACGCCGGATTGACGGCACGCAGCCAGAACCGCTGGCCGTCGCTCGGCTTCGATATCGGCGCGGTGAGCAATCTTCTCTCGCCATTCATTGGCGCGGGCTTCTACTACAAGACCTTCATGTGGCCAGCGCAGCTTTGGGAAAAGTTTTACGAGCCGCTGATCCGTCGTGCTGCCGGTCTCGGGCGTGCGGTACTCGAGCGCGATCCGGAAAGTTATGAGAAATCCTGGGCACACTGCGACCTGCTCGTCGTTGGTGGCGGCCCGACCGGCCTGATGGCGGCGCTTACCGCGGCACGCGCCGGCCTTCGCGTCATTCTGGCCGACGAGGATTTCCGCCTCGGCGGGTCGCTCCTTTCGGAAACGCAGGCGATCGATGGTGCGCCCGCGCATGTCCTTGCCGATCGTGTCGCCGCCGAATTGCAGGCGCTGCCGAACGTGACCCTGTTGCCGCGAACGACGGTCTTTGGGTGGTACGACGACAATGTATTCGGCGCCGTCGAACGGGTTCAGAAGCACGTGGCGGAGCCTGTCGCCAAGCTGCCGACGGAGCGGGTCTGGCGCATCGTCGCGAGGCGGGCGCTTCTCGCGACCGGTGCCGAGGAGCGTCCGCTGGTCTTCGGCGGCAATGACCGGCCGGGCGTGATGATGGCCGGGGCGCTCAGGATCTATACGAACCGCTACGGCGTGGCGGCCGGCAGATCGGTTGCGATCTTTACCAGTGGCAGCGCCGGATATCAGGCAGCCCGCGACCTCCACGCCAAGGGCATCGCCATCGCGGTGATCGTCGACAGTCGTGCAGCGGCAGAAGACGCCGCGCCTGAGGGCACGCGCGTGATTCGTTCGGCCTCTGTTGTCGATACCAAGGGACGCCGGCGGGTTTCGGGGATCGTCGTCGAGCGGTCGGGCTTCGAGGAACTCGTACCCTGTGACGCGATCGGCATGTCCGGCGGCTGGAGCCCCGTCATTCACCTCGCCTGCCAACGCGGGGCGAAACCGGTCTGGTCCGATCAACTGAGCGCCTTCATTGCGCCGGACGTTGGCAGCGGACTGCGGGTCGCCGGCGCGGCAAATGGGGTCTACACGCTTGCCGGTTGCCTCGGCGATGGCGTTGCCAAGGCGTCGGCGATCGCCGCCGAACTGGGATTCAGGCCCGCTCAGGACATTCTGCCGGAAACGGGCGAGGAAGCTGATCCGCACGTCACCGCGCTTTGGTATGTACCCGGAGCAAAGTCCAAGGCCTTTGTCGATTTCCAGAACGACGTGCACGCGAAGGATCTGGGGCTTGCTCTGCGCGAAGGCTTCGGCCACGTCGAACACGCCAAGCGCTATACGACCAGCGGCATGGCTACCGACCAGGGCAAGCTCTCGAATATCAACGCCGTTGGCATTCTTGCAGGCATGCGAGGAGTGAGCCCCGCGGACGTGGGGACGACGACATTCCGCCCGTTCTACACGCCCGTTTCCTTCGGCGCGCTTGCCGGCACCGCGCGTGACAAACACGCGGCACCCACGCGCAAATCACCGCTGCATGAATGGGCACGGAAAAGCGGCGCGACCTTCGTCGAGTCGGGTCATTGGTATCGGTCCGCCTGGTATCCCCGCGCTGGCGAAAAGGCCTGGCGCGAGAGCGTCGATCGCGAGGTGCTGAACGTACGGGCCAACGTCGGCATTTGCGACGTCTCGACACTCGGCAAGATCGAGCTTTTTGGCCCGGACGCGGCTGAATTTCTCAATCGGCTCTATTGCAACGCGCTGTTGAAGCTTCCGGTCGGCAAGGCTCGTTATGGCCTGATGCTTCGCGAGGACGGTTTCGTCTATGACGACGGCACCGTCAGCCGGCTCGCGGAAGAGCACTTCCTGGTCACGACGACGACCGCGATGGCGGGCGGCGTGATATCACACATGGAGTATTGCTCGCAGGTGCTCTGGCCCGAACTGAAAGTTCGTTTCTGCTCCGTATCCGACCAATGGGCGCAGATAGCGATTGCCGGCCCGAAGGCGCGCAGCGTGTTGCAGCAGCTTGTCGAGGATGACATCTCCGACGCGGCATTCCCGTTCCTCGCAGCCGGAGCAGTCACGCTCAAGGGCGGCCTGAAAGCGCGGCTTTTCCGCATCTCCTTCTCCGGCGAGTTGGCCTTCGAACTCGCCGTTCCGGCGGGATTTGGCGTGGCAGTTGCCGATCAGCTGATGGACGTGGGCCGCGCCTTCGATATCTGCGCCTATGGGGTGGAAGCCCTCAATGTGCTGCGGGTGGAAAAAGGCCTGCCGACACATGCCGAATTCGATGGTCGGGTGACGCCTGATGACGCCGGGCTGGGCCGCATGGTTTCCTCCCACAAGACGGACTTCATCGGCAAGCATCTCTCGTCGAGATATGGACTGACGGCCGCAGACCGCATGCAGCTTGTGGGACTGAAGCCAGTGGACAGGGAAAAGGACATTCGTGCGGGCGCGCATCTGCTGCGCGAGGGCATGAAGCCGTCGACCCTCAGCGACCAGGGCTGGGTCAGCTCCGCCTGCTTCTCGCCGGCACTCGGTCATCACATCGCGCTTGCCTTCCTCAAATCCGGCCGTGAACGCTACGGCGAACGGATTGTCGTGTGGGACAAGCTGCGCGATCAGGAAGTTGTCGCCGAAGTCTGCGACCCGGTCTTCGTCGATCCCGAGAACGCCAGAATGAAAGCCTGAGGACGCGCCGATGATCCGCGATTACTACAACCGCAATGCGCTCGATGAGAAGCTGCGCGGCACGCCCCAGTCGCCCGGCGCCAATCATCTCGCGATCGGCCACAGGCAGGCGGTGGCGTTGGTGCTTGCCATTGCCGGCGAGGAGGACGCGGTCGAAAAGCTGTTGTCGTCGGCAACTGAATTCGCGGTGCGCTTCAGCGCGCCGGGCGAATGGCTGGTCGTCTCTGAAAACGATACGCCGGAGGCGCTGCAACGTCGTCTCGATGCCCTGTGCAGCGGCCGGGCCCATATCGTCGATCAAAGCGACGCGCGCGTCTTGTTGCGGCTTTCCGGACCATCGGTGCGCCGGATCCTTGCAAAGGGCATCGGCCTCGACCTGCATCCCGCCGCCTTTGAGACCGGGACCAGCGCGAATGCGCTTTGCGGCCACATTGCCGTCAATCTTGCGCGCACCGGGCAAGACGCATTCGAGCTGATCGCTCCGCGCTCTTATGCGGAGTCCCTTTTCGATGACCTCATGACAATGGGGCGCGAACACGACCTGACGGCGGCATTCGCCGGGTGACGAGGCAAGCGGTTGCGGCAGTCTCCGAATTGTCCAATCGCAACATCGGCCGCAATTCAAATTGCTACAGCGTCCTTTGTGCGTCCTATGGAACGCGTGAGGCTATTGATGCCGATTTTCCGCGACTTTGCGGTCAATCGTGCTCATTTCGCGTGCGATCGCTGCTAAAATTTTGATTTTTCTGGCTTCGAAAACGCCAAATCGATTTTATCGCCGAAGAATCCGGAGGAGAACCACTTTTTAGCTTTCATTTTCGTTTGAAAGAGGTATGGAATTGGGGCAAAGAGCACGCTCACCAATGAGCTCTAATAACAAGAGATCGGACCGCTAGGATCTGGTCCAGGGGAAGATTGATGGAGTATTTCGTCCAGCAGCTCGTCAACGGGCTGACGCTTGGGTCTATTTATGGTATGATCGCGATCGGTTATACCATGGTTTACGGCATCATCGGCATGATCAACTTCGCCCACGGCGATATCTTCATGCTGGGCGGCTTTGCCGCGTTGATTGTCTTTCTGATTCTCACAACATTCATGGCGGGTGTGCCGGTTGTACTGGCGCTGTTGCTAATGATGATCGTCGGTATGCTTACGGCAGCGATTTGGAACTGGACCATTGAGCGGGTGGCTTACCGTCCGCTGCGCGGGTCCTTCCGTCTGGCGCCGCTGATCACGGCCATCGGCATGTCGATCGTACTGTCGAACTTCATTCAGGTGACCCAGGGCCCGCGCAACAAGCCGATCCCGCCGCTTGTCTCGTCGGTCTATGATATCTTCGGCATCGCCATTTCGCTGAAGCAGATCATCATCGTTATCATCACGGCCATTCTGCTTTCGGTTTTCTGGTACATCGTCAACAAGACGCCGCTTGGTCGTGCGCAGCGCGCCACCGAACAGGACCGCAAGATGGCGGCGCTGCTCGGTGTCGATGTCGATCGCACGATCTCGGTGACCTTCGTCATGGGCGCGGCGCTCGCAGCTGTCGCCGGGACGATGTTCCTCATGTATTACGGTGTCGTCGTTTTCACTGACGGCTTCGCTCCGGGCGTCAAGGCGTTTACCGCTGCCGTTCTCGGAGGCATTGGCTCACTGCCGGGCGCGGTTCTCGGCGGGCTGATGATCGGCCTCATCGAGTCATTGTGGTCGGCCTATTTCACCATCGACTACAAGGATGTCGCGACGTTCTCCATTCTCGCGATCGTTCTGATCTTCAAGCCGTCAGGTATTCTCGGACGACCGGAAGTCGAGAAGGTATAATTCCATGGCAAATATTGCATCTACCACTGCAAGCGCTGGCACTGAGGTGACGGCGCGGGCCCTGCGGGAGGCTGTCTTCGCGGGCCTCGTCACCCTCGGCCTGTTCGTTCTGTTCGTCGGCCTCAAGACCGACCAGAACATCCGCAACGAGCTGATCCTCACCCAGCGCTGGGGTCTGCTGGCGACTTTCGTGATCATTGCCATGGTCGGTCGCTTCCTGATGGTCGCCTACGCCCAGCCCTGGCTTGCGCAGAGAAAAGCGGCGAAGGTGGCTGCACCGGAGGTCGTGAAGGAGGAGGGCTTTTTCAGCCGCAATTTCTCCAAGATCGCGATCGTTGCGCTCATTCTCTATCCGCCGGTCATTCTGGCCCTCACCGGTGTCCAGGGATCGTTGAAGTGGGTGGACAACTTCGGCATCCAGATCCTGATCTACGTGATGCTCGCCTGGGGCCTTAACATCGTCGTCGGCCTCGCCGGTCTGCTCGACCTCGGCTACGTCGCGTTCTATGCGGTCGGGGCCTATTCCTATGCGCTGCTTTCAAGCTATTTCGGCCTGTCCTTCTGGGTGCTCTTGCCGGTCGCCGGTCTTCTGTCCGCCTGCTGGGGTATGATTCTGGGCTTCCCGGTACTGCGCCTGCGCGGCGACTACCTGGCGATCGTGACGCTCGCTTTCGGTGAGATCATCCGCCTCGTGCTGATCAACTGGACCGAAGTGACCAAGGGCACGTTCGGTGTGTCCGGCATCGCCAAGGCGACGCTGTTCGGCATCAAGTTCGATGCCTCCAAGACCGGCTTCGCGGCGATAATGGGGCTGCCGATCTCGTCGGCCTACTACAAGATCTTCCTCTTCTATCTGATCCTCGGCCTTTGCATGATTACGGCCTTTGTCACCATCCGGCTGCGCCGCATGCCGGTCGGCCGGGCTTGGGAAGCGCTGCGCGAGGACGAGATCGCCTGCCGGTCGCTCGGCATCAACACGACGACGACCAAGCTGACGGCATTCGCCACGGGCGCGATGTTCGGCGGCTTTGCAGGGTCGTTCTTCGCGGTGCGCCAGGGTTTCGTCTCGCCGGAATCCTTCGTATTCCTTGAGTCGGCCGTCATCCTTGCGATCGTCGTGCTCGGCGGCATGGGCTCGCTGACCGGTATCGCTATAGCGGCCATTGTGATGGTCGGCGGTACGGAGATCCTGCGCGAGCTCGCCTTCCTCAAGGTGATCTTCGGACCGAACTTCACGCCCGAACTTTACCGCATGCTGATATTTGGCCTGGCCATGGTCGTCGTCATGGTGCTGAAGCCGCGCGGCTTCGTCGGATCCCGCGAACCGACTGCGTTCCTCCGCGAACGCAAGGCTGTCTCCGGCAGCTTCACCAAGGAAGGGCACGGCTGATGGCCATAGAGACAACGACAATGACAAAAGACCCCATTCTAAAGGTTGAGCACCTGTCGATGCGCTTCGGCGGTCTCATGGCTATCAACGATTTCTCTTTCGAAGCCTCTCGCGGTGACATCACCGCACTGATCGGCCCGAACGGAGCGGGCAAGACGACAGTGTTCAACTGCATCACCGGCTTCTACAAGCCTACGATGGGCATGATCACCATGCGCCAGCGGTCCGGCAAGGAGTATCTGCTGGAGCGCCTGCCCGATTTCGAGATCACCAAGCAGGCCAGGGTGGCGCGCACCTTCCAGAACATACGGATGTTCTCGGGCATGACGGTGCTGGAAAACCTGCTTGTTGCCCAGCACAACAAGCTGATGCTGGCGTCCGGCTACACCTTCCTCGGTCTGTTTGGCTTCCCGGCCTACCGTCAGGCGTCCAAACAGGCCATCGAACTCGCCAGGCATTGGCTCGAAAAGGCGTCACTGATCGACCGCGCCGATGATCCGGCCGGCGACCTGCCCTATGGTGCGCAGCGGCGGCTCGAGATTGCCCGCGCCATGTGCACGGAACCGGAGCTTCTCTGCCTCGACGAGCCAGCGGCAGGCCTCAACCCACGTGAATCGCATGCGCTCAACGACCTGTTGCAGGGTATCCGTCGGGATACCGGGACATCCATCCTGTTGATCGAGCACGACATGTCCGTGGTAATGGGGATCTCCGATCACGTGGTGGTGCTGGAATACGGCCAGAAGATTTCCGACGGCAACCCGGAATTCGTGAAGAACGATCCGAAGGTCATTGCGGCCTATCTGGGTGTCGAGGACGAAGAGGTTGAAGAGGTGATCGAACAAATCGAGGAAATCGAGGGCGAGCAGGGAGGCACCAAGCAATGAGTGCGCCGCTGCTGCATGTAAGAGCCGTCGAGACCTATTACGGCAACATCCGGGCCCTGAACGGCGTCGACGTGGAGGTTCATCGCGGCGAGATCGTCAGCCTTATCGGCGCCAACGGCGCCGGGAAGTCGACGCTGATGATGACGATCTGCGGCAGCCCGCAGGCGCGCACCGGCTCCGTCCACTTCGACGGTCAGGACATCACGCGGCTGCCGACGCACGAGATCGCCCGTCTCAGGATCGCGCAATCGCCGGAAGGGCGCCGCATCTTCCCGCGCATGACGGTATTCGAGAACCTGCAGATGGGAGCGAGCCTCGACAACCTGAAGTATTTCAACGAGGACGTCGAAAAGATCTTCACGCTCTTCCCGCGGCTCAAGGAGCGGCGGGCGCAGCGCGGCGGCACGCTTTCGGGCGGCGAACAGCAGATGCTGTCGATCGGGCGCGCGCTGATGGCCCGGCCGAAGCTGCTCCTGCTCGACGAGCCTTCGCTTGGCCTTGCGCCGCTGATCGTGAAGGGCATCTTCGAGGCGATCAAGAAACTCAACAAGCAAGAGGGCCTGACGGTGTTCCTCGTCGAACAGAACGCGTTCGGCGCGCTCAAGCTGTCGGACCGCGCTTATGTCTTGGTCAACGGCAGGGTGACCATGAGCGGGACAGGCAAGGATCTTCTCGCCAATCCGGAAGTCCGTTCGGCTTACCTCGAAGGTGGCCGCCATTGATGCGCCGCGCCTGGAGTATGTGACATGCAGGGAATTCTTTACGAAGAAACGTCGATCTGGCAGTTCATCTTCATCACCTGTGTGCTGGGTGGCTGGACCGCCTGGCGGACGGGCAAGAGCGTCGCCGATACCTGGCATAACTTTCCGCGGCTGCTGCTCTACGTGGCGCTGCTCGGTTGGGCTATCCGCTTCATTCATCACGCTCTTTTCGGCGGAACGATGTTCAGCCTGCAGTACTATATCGTGGACACGATCGTGCTTTTGTTGTTTGCTACTGCCGGTTTCCGATACTACCGGACCAGGCAAATGACCAATAACTACTACTGGCTCTACGAGAAGGCCTCGCCCTTCTTCTGGAAAGCCAAATAAGGGAACAGCGCGTGCCGGTCGATTGCGGCCGGTGCGAAAGAACACCGGCGCAATTAAGGTGGGCATTGCGCAGGCTTGGAAACGAGACCCGCTCGAATATTGGGAGTAACAAGATGAAAAAGTCTCTTCTGTCGGCCGTTGCGCTGACGGCAATGGTCGCCTTTAGCGGCTCTGCGTGGGCTGATGTTGTGGTCGGCATTGCCGGCCCGTTGACCGGCCCGAATGCTGCGTTCGGTGCGCAGCTCCAGAAAGGTGCGGAACAGGCGGCTGCCGATCTCAACGCTGCAGGCGGCATCAATGGTGAACAGATCAAGGTCGTGCTCGGCGACGACGTGTCGGATGCCAAGCAGGGCGTTTCGGTCGCCAACAAGTTCGTTGCAGACGGCGTGAAGTTCGTCGTCGGCCACTTCAACTCTGGCGTGTCCATCCCGGCTTCGGAAATCTACGCCGAAAACGGCATCCTGCAGGTCACGCCGGCCTCCACCAACCCGCAGTTCACTGAGCGCGGCCTGTGGAACACGTTCCGCACTTGCGGTCGCGACGACCAGCAGGGTGCGGTTGCCGGTGCCTACCTCGCCGCCAACTTCAAGGACGCGAAGATCGCCGTTGTTCACGACAAGACCCCCTATGGTCAGGGCCTTGCCGATGAAACCAAGAAGGCAATGAACGAGGCCGGCCTCACCGAAGCGCTCTACGAAGGTATCAACACGGGCGACAAGGACTTCTCCGCTCTGATCGCGAAGATGAAGCAAGCCGGTGTTTCCATCGTCTATTACGGCGGTCTGCACACGGAAGCTGGCCTGATCATGCGCCAGATGAAGGACCAGGGCCTGAAGGCAACGATGATGTCGGGTGACGGCATCGTCTCGAACGAACTGGCCTCGATCGCTGGTGACGCCGTTGACGGCACGCTGATGACCTTCTCGCCGGATCCGCGCAAGAATCCGAATGCCAAGGAGCTCGTCGAGAAGTTCCGTAACGCCGGCTTCGAACCGGAAGCCTACACGCTCTATGCCTATGCGGCTCTTCAGGTCATCGCTGAAGGCGCGAAGGCTGCCGGCGGCAACGATCCGCAGGCCGTTGCGGAAGCCATCAAGGCCAAGGGTCCGTTCAAGACCGCAATCGGCGAACTCGGCTACGACGAAAAGGGTGACATCACCCGCCCGGACTACGTCATGTACACCTGGAAGAAGGGTGACGACGGCAAGTACAGCTACTTCCAGAACGAATAGTCGTCATTTCATTCCGCTTTTGGAAAGACCCGGCGTGAAGGCGCCGGGTCTTTTGTTTTGTGATAGCAGTCCACGTGTACCGACCGCGCAGCCCGTCTGATCAGGCGTGCAAGGACGCTGTGGCACTGAATTGCCGCATGTATCCTCAAATCGGCTACGATCAAGGACACATGCAGCAGCGATGCGCATGCTTTCGCCCCTGGCGGCGCTTATCTCAGCAGCGACGTACGCAGCGTCGTGATCTCCTGCTTGAGCCGGGCAAGTTCCCCCGGTTTCATCCCCGTCGCGCTGACAATGCCATGCGGTACCTTCTCGGCCTTTTCCCGCAAGGCGCGGCCGCTGTCGGTCAATTTCACGCGCACTTGTCGTTCGTCGGCCTGGTCTCGTACCCGCGATATGTAGCCCATGCCTTCGAGCCGCTTCAGCATGGGTGTGAGCGTGCTCGATTCCAGAAAAAGCCTTTCGCCCAAACTGCCGACGGTCTGATCGTCCTTTTCCCACAGGACGATCATCACGAGATATTGCGGATAGGTGAGGTCTAACTCATCGAGCAGCGGCTTGTAGACGCGCGTGAAGGCGTGGTTTGTCGAATAGATCGCGAAGCACAGAAAATTGTCGAGTTTCATCAGGTCTTCGTGAGAGGGGCTGTCTGCCTTGGTCATTGTTCCAACTCAGATTTGATCAATAGGATAAAATATATCGTTCGCGATCTAATCGCAAGGTACTGACACGTTGAATTCATCCCGCTAAACATCGTGCACGATTTAATTGATGACAATGTAACGCCGAATCGTGGCGAAACGTTTGTGAAGATTTAAATCGTGCACGATTTAGTCGTGAGATCTAAAGCAGGCTGCACGATGGAACAAGGAGTAATTCCATGACAAGCACACCGGCAAGCGTAACCACGAACGGCCTCTCTCGGAGAGGCGTGCTGGCTGGCACTCTGGGTGCCGCTGCGGCAGTATCTGCTGTCCGCCCGGCTTCGGCGGGAGGCGCCGCGAATGCAACCACCACCACAACCAGCGAAGGAGCAAGGACCATGGGCAGCAGGATCGTCACCCGCGACGGCGTCGAAATCTATTACAAGGACTGGGGTCCGAAGGACGGTCCGGTCGTCGTGCTCAGCCACGGCTGGCCGCTGTCGTCCGACAGCTGGGAGGCCCAAGCCTTCCATCTCGCCAACAACGGCTTCCGCGTCATCACCCATGACCGCCGCGGTCATGGCCGCTCCAGTCAGCCCTGGGACGGCAACGACATGGACCACTATGCCGACGATCTCGCCGAACTGATCGAAAAACTGGATCTTTCCGGCATCTTCCTCGCCGGCTTCTCGACCGGCGGCGGCGAGATCTCCCGCTATATCGGCCGCCACGGCACCAAGCGCGTCGCCAAGGCCGGGCTGATCTCGGCGGTGCCGCCGTTGATGGTCAAGACCGACAAGAACCCCGGCGGACTGCCGAAGGAGGTGTTCGACAATCTCCAGGCGGCAAGCGTCGCCGACCGCTCGCAGCTCTACAAGGACATCGCCTCCGGGCCGTTCTTCGGCTTCAACCGGCCGGGCGCCAAGGTTTCGCAAGGCATGATCGACAGCTTTTGGCTGCAGGGCATGATGGGCGGCCACAAGAACACTCACGACTCGATCGTCGCCTTCTCGCAGACCGATTTCACCGAGGACCTGAAGAAGTTCGATGTGCCGACCCTGATCATCCATGGCGACGACGACCAGATCGTGCCGATCGATGCCGCGGGGCGGGCCTCGAAGAAACTCATTCCGCATGCGGTGCTGAAGGCCTATCCCGGCGCCCCGCACGGCATCACCGAAACCCACAAGGACCAGCTCAACCAGGACCTGCTTGAGTTCGCGAGGTCGTAATTCCTGAACGAAAGAGAAGGGGGCGCCCGAGTGGCGCCCTTTTTCTCGTCGACAACCTTCTTCGTCGCTTGCAAACCGCCGACAGGGGGCTCAGGGAGTAAGCGCCTTGCGTGGTCAAGCGCGGATTCTCCTTGCGAAACAATGTCTTGACTTTGGAGCTCGGCTCGCGGACGATGCCACCATCGGTGCATGCCGTCTTGCAAAAATTTCCAACGGCCTTTCATGAATGATGCAGCAATCATCGCTCCGCAGCGGGCGTGGGGAAAAGGGCGGCTCGTTGCCAAATGCCGGAACGGCCGTACGGCTATTGCCGAGCTCTATCAGGAAGGCTGCGCCAAGATCCGTTTTCCAAAGACCTTTGATGCGTCGATCGAAGCGGTGCTGATTAATTCGTCGGGAGGAATCACCGGCGGCGACCGGATGGCTTGGGCGTTCGAGGCGGGCGAGGGCACCTCGCTTACGTTGACGACGCAGGCCTGCGAGAAGATCTACAAGGCGAGTGCGGGAACGGCCGATATCTCGGCGCGGATCCTTGTTGCTGGCGGAAGCCGGGTCGATTGGCTTCCGCAGGAAACCATCCTCTTCGATCGCGCATCCCTGGCGCGGTCACTGGACGTCGAGCTTGCCGGAGACGCAACCTTTCTGGCGGTCGAGGCGGTTCTTCTCGGCCGCAAGGCGATGGGTGAGGTGGTGCAGGCTGGTCTCTTTCGCGACCGCTGGCGGGTGAGAAGTGACGGCCGGCTGCTGCATGCGGAGAACCTGGCGCTTGCCGAGGATATTGCCGCACTTGCGGGGCGTTCCGCGGTGCTCGGCGGCGCGGCAGCTTTTGCGACATTGCTCTATGTCGGGTGGGATTGCGAAGTGATGCTTTCGCGGCTGCGAGGCGCGCTCGGCAGCTATGCGGCCGCCGGTGTCAGCCATGTTCATGTTGCCGGTCGCGACAAGCTGGTTGCCCGCGTAGCGGCGACCGACGGCTTCGCGCTCAGAAAAATTCTCGTCCCGCTTATTTCGCACTTGCGTAACGATGCGTCTGTGCCGAAAGTCTGGACTCTTTGATCCACAATCCACTGGACGGCGACGCATGAATCTTACTCCGCGCGAAAAAGACAAGCTGTTGATTTCCATGGCGGCGATGGTCGCTCGCCGGAGGCTGGAGCGGGGCGTGAAGCTCAATCATCCGGAGGCGATCGCCCTCATTACCGATTTCGTCGTCGAAGGTGCGCGCGACGGGCGCTCCGTGGCCGAACTGATGGAAGCCGGCGCGCATGTGCTGACCCGCGACCAGGTCATGGATGGGATCCCCGAAATGATCCATGACATCCAGATCGAGGCGACCTTTCCGGATGGCACGAAGCTTGTGACGGTCCACGAACCGATCCGCTAGAGCGGGATACGGGACCCGCCGTCAACGTTGAGGGACAATCATGCTGAGTCTACGCCCGAACTGCGAATGTTGTGATCGCGACCTGCCGCCCGAGAGCCGGGAGGCCATGATCTGCACGTTCGAATGCACCTTCTGTGCCAACTGTGCCGAGGAGAGGCTCGGTGGCATCTGCCCGAATTGCAGCGGCGAGCTGGTCCGACGGCCGATCCGCCCGGCTGCCATGCTTGCGAAATATCCGGCGTCGACGGAGCGCGTGTTGAAGCCGCAAGGCTGCGCGCGCGGCCAGGCGGCCTGAATGAGGAGAGGGACATGATTCCTGGCGAAATCATCGCAGCCGAAGGCGAGATCGAACTGAACGTTGGTTTCGAAACGGTCACCATCGAGGTTTCCAATTCCGGCGACCGTCCTGTGCAGGTGGGGAGCCACTATCACTTCGCCGAGACGAATCCGGGCCTGATCTTCGATCGTGACGCGGCCCGCGGCAAGCGGCTCGACATTCCGGCGGGCACGGCCGTGCGCTTCGAGCCAGGCCAGACGAGGCAGGTGACGCTGATCCCGCTTTCGGGCAAGCGCGAGGTGTTCGGCTTCCGCCAGGCGATCATGGGAAAGCTATGAGGATCTTCGCGCCACTTTCCGGCTTGCTTCTGCTGTCAACGGTTTCGGCAGCAGCGCAGGAGCAGCCAACGGTCGATTGCCAGAATGCCGTAACGCAGATGGACATGAATATCTGCGCCGGCCAGGACTATGACAGAGCCGACGCGGACCTGAACAAAATCTACAAGCAAGCGATCGCTGCCATGAAGGCGATGGATAAGGAACTCGGCGAAATCGATGCCGCCTATGTCGGGGCCGAAGAGGCATTGAAGAAGGCGCAGCGGGCCTGGATCGGATACCGCGACGGGCAGTGCGAACTGGCCGGTTTCGAGGCGCGCGGCGGGTCGATGGAGCCGATGCTGGTTTCCGGCTGTCTTGCCGAACTGACCCGCAAGCGAACCGGCGAATTGAAGCAACTCCTCGAACCGAGCGGAAACTGACCGTTGAGCGGCCGTATCATTATGATCGTTGGCAATGGCGACGTGCCGCAAGGCGCGGCGGCCGCTATTGACGCTGCCGATCTCGTCATCCGCTTCAACGATTGCCGCTCCGTCGGCAAGGGCGGCACAAGGACCGATATCGTCGCGGTCTGCAACACCGGTCGCCCTGCGCTTTCGATGCTCGGCGGCGGCCGGTGGAAGACCAGCGACGCCGTGCGGCAGGCGCGCGAGATATGGAGCGTCCGTTCTGGCGCAAAGTTTGCCGCATTGCGGGCGGAGCTCGCGAAGACGCACCCGGATCTCGACGATTTCTGCGACGATTACACGGCGGGCTTCGAAGCTTTCGCACATGCGACAGGCCGACGCCATCGGATGATTCCGGTGGAAACGCACGAGCGGCTCGATCGCGATCTCGCCCGGTTTGCGTCGGCGCCCTATGTCGTGCCGTCGAGCGGCCTGGTGGTGATCGCCGACGTCCTCTCCGAATTCGTCCAGCCCGGAGACGACGTGGTGCTTGCCGGCTTCGGCCACAGCGGCTGGGAATGGCATCCCTTTGCGGCGGAGCGCCGCTACGTTGACGCACTCGTCGCCGAAGGCCGCCTGCGCCGCCTTGGTCAACCCCAACCTTCAGACTTTTCCCAAGGAGCCTGATCCATGCCCTACAAGATGTCGCGCGCGGCCTACGCCAACATGTTCGGTCCGACGGTGGGTGACAAGGTGCGCCTTGCGGATACCGAACTCTTCATCGAAGTCGAGAAGGATTTCACCGCCTATGGCGAAGAGGTGAAGTTCGGCGGCGGCAAGGTTATCCGCGACGGCATGGGGCAAAGCCAGGTCACGCGCGAGGGCGGCGCGGTCGACACCGTGATCACCAACGCGCTGATCGTCGACCATTGGGGAATCGTAAAGGCGGACATCGGCCTCAAGGACGGGCGGATCGCGGCGATCGGCAAGGCCGGCAATCCGGACACGCAGCCGGGTGTCACCATCATCGTCGGCCCGGGTACGGAAGTTATCGCCGGCGAAGGCAAGATCGTCACGGCCGGCGGCATGGACAGCCATATTCACTTCATCTGCCCGCAGCAGATCGAGGAAGCGCTGATGAGTGGCCTCACCTGCATGCTCGGCGGCGGCACCGGCCCGGCGCACGGCACGCTCGCAACGACCTGCACGCCGGGCCCCTGGCACATCGCCCGGATGATCGAGGCGGCTGATGCATTCCCCATGAACCTCGCCTTCGCCGGCAAGGGCAATGCGTCGCTCCCCGGCGCGCTTGTGGAAATGGTGCTCGGCGGCGCCACCTCGCTGAAGCTGCACGAGGATTGGGGCACGACGCCGGCGGCGATCGACTGCTGCCTCTCGGTTGCCGACGAATATGACGTGCAGGTGATGATCCACACCGACACGCTGAACGAGAGCGGCTTCGTCGAGGATACGATCGCCGCGATCAAGGGCCGGACGATCCATGCCTTCCATACGGAAGGGGCAGGCGGCGGCCATGCACCGGATATCATCAAGATCTGCGGTCAGCCGAACGTGATCCCGTCCTCGACCAATCCGACGCGGCCCTACACGCTCAACACGTTGGCAGAGCATCTCGACATGCTGATGGTCTGTCACCACCTGTCGCCGTCCATCCCGGAGGACATCGCCTTTGCCGAAAGCCGTATCCGCAAGGAGACGATCGCGGCTGAGGACATCCTGCACGACATCGGCGCCTTTTCGATCATCTCGTCCGACAGCCAGGCCATGGGCCGCGTCGGCGAAGTGGCCATCCGCACCTGGCAGACGGCCGACAAGATGAAGCGCCAGCGCGGACGGATGAAGGAAGAGACCGGCGACAACGACAACTTCCGGGTCAAGCGCTACGTCGCCAAATACACGATCAACCCGGCGATCGCCCATGGCCTCAGTCATGAGATCGGTTCGCTCGAAGTCGGCAAGCGCGCCGACCTTGTCATCTGGAACCCGGCGTTCTTCGGCGTGAAGCCCGACATGGTGCTGCTCGGTGGCTCGATCGCCGCGGCGCCTATGGGCGACCCCAATGCCTCGATCCCGACGCCGCAGCCGGTCCACTACCGGCCGATGTTCGGAGCCTATGGCCGAAACCGGACCAACTCCTCGGTCACCTTCGTCTCACAGGCGTCGCTCGATGCGGGGCTTGCAGGCAGGCTTGGTGTCGCCAAGGAACTCGTCGCCGTCCAGAACACCCGCGGCGGCATCGGCAAGGCGTCGATGATCCACAACAGCCTCACGCCGCATATCGAAGTCGACCCGGAGACCTACGAGGTCCGCGCCGATGGCGAGCTCTTGACCTGCGAGCCGGCGACGGTTCTGCCGATGGCGCAGCGGTATTTCCTGTTCTAGGCGGGCCGCCTTCGGAGAGAGCGAAACAGAAAGCCATGCGGTCAGCGCATGGCAGCCATGCGGAGCCCCCGAAATCGCCGCTTTGATGCTGCACCGCAGCGCAATCTCCGATAGGAAAGTGTTCTCACTTTCCGGCCGGCTCGCGCTTTCCTCCCAAGACTGATCGCGGCCGGCAGCTTGCCCTGAAGGAGATGATTATGCTCGGCAGAAAAGTTCCCGCTGTAACCTTCCGCACTCGCGTCCGCGACGAAGCCGTCGGCGGCTCCAATCCGTTCCGCTGGCAGGATGTTTCGTCGGACGACTATTTCGCCGGCAAGCGCGTCGTGCTGTTTTCGCTCCCGGGTGCCTTCACCCCGACCTGCTCGACCTATCAGCTTCCAGATTTCGAAAAGCTCGCCGCTGAGTTCCGCGCCGAAGGCATCGACGAGATCTACTGTGTCTCGGTCAACGATGCCTTCGTGATGAACGCCTGGGGCAAGTCGCAGAACCTCGAAAACGTCAAGCTGATCCCGGATGGTTCGGGCGAGTTCACCCGCAAGATGGGCATGCTGGTTGCCAAGGACAATCTCGGCTTCGGCATGCGCTCCTGGCGCTATGCCGCGGTCATCAACAACGGCATCGTCGAGCAGTGGTTCGAAGAGGAAGGCTACTCCGACAATTGCGACAGCGACCCCTACGGCGTTTCTGCGCCGCAGAACATTCTCGCCGCGCTGAAGTCGCAGAAGATCGCCGCCTGATCCGGTTGCGAAGGCCTGTCCCTCTCAAGAGGTGAAGGGCTGAAGACGACTGAAGGCCCCGGCTCAGGCAGGCTGCGTGCAAGTAGTTGCTTTCCGCATTCCTGCTGGCGCTGGGGCCTTTTCTTGTTACATTGGTGCCGGAGAGGGCGAGGATCGATGGTCTACGTTATCGCATATCTGAAGGCACATGCGGGTAGGGGCGATGACGTCGTCGCCCTGGCGGCACCGCTGATCGAGGCCACCCGCGAGGAAACGGGCTGCATCAGCTACGATCTCTACCGCAAGCCCGCGGAGCCGGACACGCTGGTTTTCGTCGAGAACTGGAAAGACCGGGCGGCCGTGGATGCGCATTTCGCCGAGCCGCACCTGAAGGCCTTTGAGGCGGCAATGGCGGATCTCCTGGCGGACGTTCGCATCGAGGTCGTACACCCGGAAAGGATAGAGGTGATCTGACGTGCCTTATCGCTCGACCGAAGTTCTGTCGCCAGGCCCCGCGGACAAGGTGCCGCTTCACAGTGTGACGCTCGACCATGACGAGCGCCATCTGCGGCGCAAGCTGCTCCATCTCGAAAACGACGATGTGGTTATGCTCGACCTCAAGCAGCCGGTGATGCTCGCCGATGGCGATCTCCTGGTGCTGGAAGGAGGCGAGTACATTCGGATCAAGGCCGCCGACGAGGCGCTTTACGAGGTTCGCGCGCGGGACCGCCTGCATCTCATCGAGCTTGCCTGGCATCTCGGCAACCGACATCTTCCGGTGGCGGTCGCGGAGGCGCGGATCCTGATCGCCCGCGATCCCGTCATCCGCGTAATGCTCGAAGGCTTGGGCGCCACCGTCAACGAAGTGACCGAGCCCTTCCAACCGTTGCGCGGCGCTTATGGTGGCGGGCACGGCCACGGCAACCACGGTCATGGCGGTCACCACCACCACGAGCATGGCTGACCAGGCCGACATGCAGGCACTCCTGCGCCTTGTCACCTGGCTGTCACCCGCCTTTCCGGTCGGTTCCTTCGCCTATTCCGGGGGGCTGGAGCAGGCTGTTGCCGATGGCCTCGTGACCAATGCCGAAGAGCTGTGGCTTTGGCTGGAAACGCTGCTGACGCGCGGTGCCATCTGGAACGACGCCCTTCTCCTGGCCGAAAGTTATGAGGGGTATGACGATCTGCGGCGATTGAAGGCGGCGAGCGAACTGGCCGAAGCGATGGCGGCTTCGTCGGAGAGGCACATGGAAACCGTGCGGCAGGGCGAGGCGTTTCTGGCCGCCGCGCGCAACTGGCCAAGCGACGTATTCGAACTGCTCGGACAAGTGGTGGCATATCCGGTGGCGGTCGGCGCCGTGGCGGGTGCGCATCGCACGGGATTGCGGCCCGTCCTTGCTGCCTATCTCGGCGCTGTGGCCTCGAACGCTGTTTCGGCTGCCATTCGCTGCGGTGTCATCGGTCAGCGCGATGGCGTCGGTGTGCTGGCCCGTCTCGAAAACACGATTGCCGCTATCGCCGATCGCGCCGCGCAAGCATCGCTGGACGAGCTTGGCTCGGCGACGATCATGGCCGATATTTCGTCGCTGAGACACGAGACGCTCTATACGCGGCTGTTCCGCTCCTAGATCACGATGATTTTGGGCGGGATGCGGGCGGAAAACCGCGGACACTTTTCCTTATCCCGCTCTAACGGGCGGCCGAATTCTGAAAGGACAAGCAGATGTCATCGAAAAACGGTCCCCTTCGCGTTGGCATCGGCGGCCCGGTTGGTTCCGGCAAGACGGCGCTGACCGACAAGCTGTGCAAGGCGATGCGGGAGAAATATTCCGTCGCGGTCGTCACCAATGACATCTACACCAAGGAAGACGCCGAAGCGCTGGTGCGGATGCAGGCGCTGCCGTCGGAACGGATCATCGGCGTCGAGACCGGCGGTTGCCCGCATACGGCGATACGTGAGGATGCGTCGATCAATCTGCAGGCGATCGCCGATCTCAATCGCCGGATTCCAGATCTCGACGTCGTCTTCATCGAATCGGGCGGCGACAATCTGGCGGCGACCTTTTCTCCCGATCTCGCCGACCTGACAATCTACGTGATCTCCGTCTGCCAGGGCGAGGAGATTCCGCGCAAGGGCGGGCCGGGGATCACCAAGTCCGATCTCCTCGTGATCAACAAGAAGGACCTCGCACCCTATGTGGGGGCCAATCTCGACGTGATGGAACGGGATGCGGAGCGGATGCGCATGGCAAAGCCGTTCGTGTTTTCGGACATGAAGCGCGGCGACGGCATTGACCGGATCGTGGAATTCTTGACGGTGGAAGGCGGGCTCTAACGCCGGGCTCGATGCGGATTTCGGCTACTGCATGTTTCTTCAAATCGTAGCCGATTTGACGATGAAACTCAGAAACGCTCCAGCGCCTGCCGGTCGCGGATTTCGATCACGCGGCCTTTGACGATGACGCCTGAGTGGCGAAGCGTCGAGAAGGCGCGCGACAGAGCCTCCGGCGCGAGGCCGAGCTTGCCCGCAAGCACGTTCTTCTGGAACGGTAGGCGGAAGGAGAAGCTGCTCAGGCCGTCCGGACAATGGCTGAGGATATAGCTCGCGACCCGCTGAGGCGCGGTGAGCAGTCGGTCCTCGGCAAGGCAGTCTTCCGTCATCTTGCCATGACGGCAGAGGAGTTCGATCAGCGCCTGGGCGACATCGGTGTTTTCCGCGGCGAGTTGGCGAAGCTTGTGGCTTTCGAACCGCGCGACGATCGAAGGCTCCACTGCCTGCGCATTGGCAGTCGCGCGGTGTTCCAGAAACATGGCGTTTGCGCCGAAGATCTCGCCCTTTGGCAATACGGCAATGTCGGCTTCGCGACCGTCCTTGCCCAAGCGGTAGAGACGGACGAGACCTGAGAGCACGAAGAAGAAGTGATCGATCGGCTCGTCCTGACGAAACAGGATATCGTGTTCCTCGTGCGTGGAAACGATTGCGCCCTCGAGGATCGCCTCTGCCGTCGGCCGCGGCAGTCTCGCGAAAAAATGCGAATCGAGAAGAACGGTTCTATCGGTCGAGGTCAGTCGCAAGGTCTTCATCCGTGCCATTCCCGAATTGGATCGAACCGATCCTAATCGGTCATCGAAAGATGCGAATTGACCCCGATCAAATAACTTTCACAAAAAGGCCCGCGCATGACGGCGCGGGCCTAGATAGTTTGCAGCGCGGGAGCGGTTTTACTCGGCGGCAAGCGCGGGATGGTTGATGACCTTGCGGCCGGACTTTTCGTCACGCTGCTCTTCCAGCGCCTTGATGCGCTCCTGCATTTCCTCGATCGTGCTGCCCTGCTCGGCGGCGAGCCGCGTCAGCGCCTCGCGGTCGAGCGGCAGGTCCTCCTCGTCCTTCTTGCCGACGAAGCGACCGAAGATCCAGGCGAGCAGCCGCGACAGGTCGTCCATGATCAGGAAGAAGGAGGGAACCACGACGAGGCTGAGCACCGTGGAGACGATGATGCCTCCGATCACCGCGATCGCCATCGGCGCACGGAAGGAGCCGCCTTCGCCGACGCCGAGCGCCGACGGCAGCATGCCGGCGGACATGGCGATCGAGGTCATCACAATCGGGCGGGCGCGCTTGCGGCCAGCTTCGATCATCGACAGCGTGCGGTCCATGCCGTGATGCATCATTTCGATACCGAAATCCACGAGCAGGATCGCGTTCTTGGTGACGATACCCATCAGCATAAGGATACCGATCAGCACCGGCATCGAGAGCGCGTTCTGGGTCAGGATCAGGGCTCCAGCCACGCCGCCGATCGCGAGCGGCAGCGAGAACAGGATGGTGAAGGGCTGGATCACATCCTTGAACAGCAAGATGAGCACGACCAATACCATCATCAGGCCGAGCAACATGGCGTTGCCGAAGCTCTGCTGCATTTCCGCCTGCACCTCGGCATCGCCGCTTTCACGGAACTCGACGGTCGCCGGGAGCTTGACCTCGCCCGCGATCTGCTTGAAGCGATTGGACGCCGTGTCGAGCGCGACGCCAACCGGAAGGTCGGCACCCAAGGTCACGACGCGGTACCGGTCGTAGCGCTTGATCGAGCTCGGGCCTTCCGAATAGTTGATGTCCGCAACGCTCGAAAGCGGAACGGTCGCGCCAGACGCAGTCTGGACCTTGAGGTTGCGGATCGCCGCGAGATCCGTGCGGAAATCCCGGTTGAGCTGGACACGTATCGGGATCAGCCGGCCGTCGAGCGCGATTTTGGTGAGTTGCGCGTCGATGTCGCCGATGGTGGCGACGCGGATGACCTCGGAGATCTGCTGCGTCGTGATGCCGAGGCGGGACATCTGATCGGCGCGCGGACGAATCTGCAGCTCCGGCCGCGGCAGCGCGCCATCGGGGCTGACGTTGGCGAGCAGCGGGTCACTGCGCAGCTTGACTTCAAGTGCAGCGACGGCGCTGTCCAGGTCTTCGTCGTTGTTGGAGAGCAGGTTGAACGACAGATCGCGCTCGCCACGGTCGTTGAGCTTGGTGACACGTACGTCAGGAATCGAGCGCAGCTTTGCGAAGATCTCCCGTTCGATCTCAGATTGCGGCTTGATGCGGCCCGCCGGCGGCAGCTTCGGTAGGTACTCACCGATGAGCGGCATGCGGCCGATGACGTCGTTAACGACCTTGTTGACGAGCGAGTGGTCGAGCTTCTTGAGAAGCACGGTGACTGCGGCGCGCCGCAGTTCGAGATCGCCCTTCGGCGAGGCGCCGCCGAGCACGAAGACGTTCTCGACGCCGTCTATGTCCTTGATGCGGTCATAGATCTCGGATGTCGTCCGGTCCGTGTCCTCGAGCATCGCGTCCGGCGGCAATTCGATCGACAGGCTGACGCGCGATGCATCTTCCGGCGGCAGAAAGCTGCCGGGAACCTGAAACAGGAAGTAGAGGGAGATGGCAAGGCAACCGATGGCGGCCAACAGCGTCGAATAGCGCCAGCGGGTCGTCACCCTGATGATGCCCGTGTAGAGCTTCATGATGGCACTGTCGTCGCCTCCGTGGTGGCCACCACCGACATCGCTAGGCTTCATCAGATAGGCCGCCATAACGGGGGTGATCAGGCGGGCGACGAGCAGCGAGAAGAAGACGGAGACCGCGACCGTCAGGCCGAACTGAATGAAGTATTGCCCCGGAATGCCCGGCATGAACGAGACCGGGACAAAGACGGCGATGATGGTGAAGGTGGTGGCGATCACCGCCAGGCCGATCTCGTCTGCCGCCTCGATCGCGGCGCGGTAGGGCGACTTGCCCATGCGAATATGCCGCTCGATATTCTCGATCTCTACGATCGCGTCGTCGACGAGGATACCGGTCGCGAGCGTCATCGCGAGGAAGCTGACGAGGTTCAGCGAGAAGCCCAGGAGCTCCATCACCCAGAACGTCGGGATGGCCGAGAGCGGCAGCGCGATCGCGGAAATCAGCGTTGCACGCCAGTTGCGCAGGAACAATAGCACGACGACGACGGCGAGCAGTGCTCCCTCGATCAACGTATGGATCGCCGCCTCGTAGTTGCCGTAGGTAAAGTAGACCGAGTCGTCGACCTTCTCGATGGTGACGTCCGGATGCTTGGCGCGGATGTCGTCGAGCGTCTTGGCGACCGTTTCGGCAACGGTGACTTCGCTGGCGCCCTTGGCGCGGAAGACGGCGAAGGTGACGCCCGGATGGCCGTTGAACCGCGAGAACGACTTCGGCTCCTCGTAGGTATCGATGATGCTGCCGAGTTTCGACAGGCGGACGAAGCGTCCATTCGGCAGCGAGATCATGGTGTTGGCAAGCTCAGCCACGTCACGCGTGTCGCCGAGCGTGCGGATTGCCTGCTCGCTGCCGCCGACCTGGCCGCGACCGGAGCCGAGATCCATGTTCATGCGGCGAAGTTGCCCGTTCACGTCGGCGGCGGTAATGCCGTATGAGTTCAGGCGGTCTTCGTTAAGCTCGATGCGGACCTCCCGATCGGAGCCGCCGTAACGGTCGACGCGGCCGATGCCGCTCTGGCCCTGGATGGCGCGCTTGATCGTGTCGTCGACGAACCAGGACAGCTCCTCCAGCGTCATACCGGGTGAGGAGACGGAGAACGTCTGGATCGCCTGGCCTTCGACGTCGACCTTGGAGACGATCGGCTCCTCTATCGAGGTCGGCAGGTCGCTGCGGATGCGGTCGATCGCGTCCTTGACGTCCTGCACGGCCTGAGTCGTCGGCACTTCCATGCGGAAGATGACGGCTGTGGTCGAACTGCCGTCGGTAATCGTCGATTGGATGTGGTCGACGCCAGACACGCCTGCGACCGCGTCCTCGATCTCCTTGGTAACCTGGGTTTCGAGTTCGGCGGGGGCGGCGCCGCTCTGCGTGACGCTGATCTGAACGATCGGGACGTCGATGTTCGGGAAGCGGGTGATCGGCAGCGAATTGAACGACTGCCAGCCGAGCACGACCAGCACGAAGAAGGCCAGGATCGGGGCGACCGGATTGCGGATGGACCAGGCTGAGAAGTTCATGGTCTCTGTTCCCGTCAGTTGGTGGCCGGCTGCGCAGACTTGACCGGGTTGATGCGGTCACCGTCGCGGACATAGGCGCCGGCCTTTGCAACTGCCTGTTCACCTGCCTTGAGGCCGGAAAGGATTTCGACGAACTGCCCGTCCTGGATGCCGGTAACCACCGGCACCAGCCGGACCACGCCGTCTTCGACCTTGCGGACGATTGCCTTGCCGTCGTCGGCTGTAACAGCGGTTTGCGGCAAAACAACCGTTTGCTTTTGTTCGACAGTGATGACCGCGCTCGCATACATGCCGGCGCGGGCCTTCGACGTATCGCTCAGGGTAATGTCGACCGAACCAAGCCGCGTCTGCGGGTCCACGGTCGGCGCGATCAGCCGGATTTTGCCCTCGATCGTGGTGCTGCTTCCGGCGAGCCTGACCGACGCCGGCTGCCCGACGGCAAGCTTGATGAGGTCGGCCTCGGCGACATCCGCCTTCATCTCGATCGCACCGTCGCGAATGATGGCGAAGAGCGGCTCTCCGCTGCCGCTGGCAATGGCGCCGATTTTGGCGTTCTTCGCTGAGATCACGCCGCTGACCGGAGCCTTCACGGCAGTACGCGCAAGACGCAGGTCTATGTCATCGATCTGTGCCTGCACCACCTTGATGTCTGCCGTCGCGACGCTCACCGATTGCTCGGCCGAGTGGACGCGGGCGCGGGCGGCGGCGGCGAGCGCCTTCAAGCGGTCAGCCTCGGCCGTCGACACCGTGCCGTTCTCGGACAGCCGCACGGCACGATCGGCAACGCGTGTCGCCTCTTCCGAATTGGCCGTCATTTCGGCGAGCTGCGCGCGCAGTTGGGCGAGCGACGCCTCCGCCTTGGCGAGATTGGCTTCGAGCTGGCTCTTCTGCAAAAGCAGTGCGTCGTCGTTGAGGACGACCAGCGTACTGCCTTCTTCGACCTTGTCGCCGACATCGACGTTCAGCGATCGCACAGAAAGACCGTCGACAAGCGGCGAAACATAGGTCTCCTCGACCGCCTCGATGGAGCCGGTGGCGATGACGCGGTCGCTGATCGATTGCTGTACGGCTTCGGTAACGACGATCGAGGGGAGCGTCTGCGATTGTTGCGGCTTGGCAGCCTCTTCGGCAAAGGTGCCGGAAAATGCGCACAAGATCATTGCCGCGCAGGCGCCGAAAAGAGGAACAAGTTTCTGAGCCATCGGCCTGTTTTCCCAAAAATGAAATACCGGACATCGCGCCTTAAGCGGCAAAGGTCTGGTTTAAATCACGCTATTCTCTTGTGTCCCCTGCACCGCCGGCGGATCGCCACGTTCACGGACATGGTCACAAGCTTAAATTTTTCCCAATGCAGGCGGTTTCAAACCGATTGCATCGAGTCCAGGAAAAAGTTCCCTAAAGGGCAAAGCTTAAGAAAACGATTTCCTCCCTCAGCTGCCCTAACCAAACGCTTTGGCCTATGTAATCGTCGCGCTAAATGCTTACAAGGTCACTGAAGCGATGGTGCCTCACCATTTCTATTCTCGTATATCTCGCAAGGCAATATGCGAGGATGCAACTTCGGCGCGACTATTTGACCTCCTGAATTGGGTTGGCGTCGGCTCTACTGCATGATTGCTTAAATCGAAATCGATTCAAAGCGCTACAGCGACCTTGGCGCGTCCGATTGGACGCGCGGCGCTGTAAGAAAAAGGAGCGCGCGGCGGGGGCCGCACGCTCCGGTTTCCATTGGCTTTTTGCGTCTGTTACTTGAGCGCTTCGTCGGTTACTTCGTGCGTCCAGGCGCCTACCGGCTCCTTAGAGATGACTGGGTCGGAGCCGCCGGCGAGCAGCGACTGGACAGTGCGCTTGTAGTCGGCCTCGTCGAGCGCGCCGTTGGAGCCTGCCGTCAGCTTGGCGATTTCGCCCATCATGCGCTTCTGGTGCTTTTCCGTCTGGGCGCCCGTGGAATCGTTCTCAAGGACGATATCGGCAGCCTCGTCCGGGTTCTCCTCGGCATATTTCCAGCCCTTCATCGAGGCGCGGACGAACTTCACCATCTTTTCCTTGAATGCCGGATCCTTGAGCTTGTCTTCGAGCACATAAAGGCCATCTTCGAGGGTGGCGACGCCTTGGTCTTCATATTTGAAGGTTACGAGGTCCTCCGGCTTGATGCCGGCGTCGATCACCTGCCAATACTCGTTGTAGGTCATCGTGGAGATGCAGGCGGCCTGCTTCTGAATCAGGGGATCGACGTTGAAGCCCTGCTTCAACACGGTCACACCGTCTGCACCGCCCTCGGTCGGGATCTTCAGATGTGCCATCCAGGAGAGGAAGGGATATTCGTTGCCGAAGAACCAGACGCCGAGCGTCTTGCCCTTGAAGTCGTCCGGGCTCGTCACGCCGGATTCCTTGAGACAGGTCAGCATCATGCCGGAGCTCTTGAACGGCTGGGCGATGTTGACGAGCGGCACGCCCTTTTCGCGCGTGGCAAGGGCGGAAGGCATCCAGTCGACGATGACGTCGGCTCCCCCGCCGGCAATCACCTGGGCCGGCGCGATATCCGGGCCGCCGGGCTTGATATCGACGTCAAGGCCCTCTTCCTCGTAGAAGCCCTTGTCCTTGGCGACGTAGTAGCCGGCAAACTGGGCCTGGGTGACCCACTTCAATTGCAGCGTGACCTTGTCGGCGGCATTGGCATGGAAGGCGGCAAGCGAAAAGACGCCTGCAGCAAGCAGAGACGCAAGTTTCTTATTCATGTCTGTTCCCTCTTATTGTTGGTTCATTCTCATTGCTTCATTTTGAAGCGCATCGCATTCGATAGGAGCCCGGCGACGCGCTTTCGGTCTTTGTTTGCCTGCATGTCGTTGTCCCGAAACCGCTGCATACTTTCGGGCGACATGCGTTAGGCCCGCCCACTGCGGATGGACGGATGCCAGAAGGTGACGGCGCGCTCGGCGAGCGCGACCACCCCGTAGAAGGCGGAGCCAGCCACCGCCGCGACGGCGATCTCGGCCCAAACCATGTCGACGTTCATGCGGCCCACTTCCGTGGAGATCCGGAAGCCCATGCCGACAATGGGCGTTCCGAAGAATTCGGCGACGATGGCGCCGATCAGCGCCAGCGTGGAGTTAATCTTGAGCGCGTTGAAAATGAAAGGCCAGGCGGCGGGAAGGCGCAGCTTGACGAGCGTCTGCCACCATGTCGCCGCGTAGGTGCGCATCAGGTCCCGCTCCATGTGGCTCGCCGCCGCCAAGCCGGAAACCGTGTTCACCAGCATCGGAAAGAAGGTCATGATGACGACGACGGCGACTTTTGACTGCCAGTCGAAGCCGAACCACATGACCATGATCGGCGCGACGCCGATGACGGGGAGCGCAGAGACGAAGTTGCCGAGGGGCAGCAGGCCTTTCTGCAGGAAGGGAGAGCGGTCGATCAGGATCGCCACGACGAAGCCGAGGCCGCAGCCGAGCGCATAGCCGGTCAGCACGGCTTTCAGGAAGGTCTGCCGGAAGTCCGCTGCCAGCGTCGGCAGGGAGTTGACGAGGCGCTGCCAGATCATCGACGGCGCCGGCAGCAGCACCGACGGAATGCCGAAGCCGCGGACGACACCTTCCCAAAGCACGAGAATGGTGATGCCGAAGAGGAGGGGAACGGCGAAACGCGCGGCGTTCGCGGCCGTTGCGTGCGCAAAGTGCTGGCGCACGAGCCACTCGTTGAAGGCCCAGGCAGCGAGCCAGAAGAGCACGGCTCCGGCGAGAACGGGAAGACTCATGCCTTGGCTCCCATGCGCTTGAGAACGGCGGTGTGCGCGAGGCCAACGATCATGACGAGGACGGCGGCGAGCGCTGCGGCCATGAACAGAGCCGCCCAGATCTGTACCGTCTGGCCATAATACGACCCAGCGAGCAGGCGGGCGCCAAGCCCGGCCACGGCCCCCGTGGGCAGCTCGCCGACGATCGCGCCGACAAGCGAGATGGCGACGGCGACTTTCAGCGAGGTGAAGAGGTAGGGCATGGAGGATGGCCAGCGCAGTTTCCAGAAGGTCTGCGCCGACGAGGCATTATAGGTGTGCATCAGGTCGAGCTGGATCGTTTCCGGGCTGCGCAGTCCCTTCACCATGCCGACGACGACCGGGAAGAACGAGAGGTACGTCGAGATCAGCGCCTTCGGCAGCAACCCGGCGATGCCGATCGCGTTCAAGACGACGATGATCATCGGGGCGATCGCAAGGATCGGGATGGTCTGGCTGGCGATCACCCAGGGCATCAAGGACCTGTCCATCGCGCGGTTGTGAACGATGCCGACGGCGAGCAGCACGCCAAGCGCGGCGCCGATGCCAAAGCCGAGCAGCGTCGCGGAAAGTGTGATCCAGGCGTGATAGATGAGACTCCGCTTCGACGTGATCGCCTTGTTGGCGGTCGTATCCCAGATTTCGGCGACGACCTGGTGAGGGGCAGGCAGGACGGGCCGCTCCTGCGCCATTGTGTTCCGGACGATATCGGAGAACCCGATCTCGGTGCCGGCGCGGGCCGCCACGTCGCGCTCGAAGGGCGCATTGAGGAAGATGGTGGTGAGGTACCAAACGGCGATCAGGATGACGACCACGGTAGAGATGGGAAGCAGCTTGTCTCTGAAGAAGCTCTCTTCGCGCATTGGTCACGCCTCCCTTCCGCTCAACGGTTCGGCGCGCCAGTGATAGAGAATGTCTGGCAGCCTCTCTTCGTTTTCGCCACCCGTTCTGCGCACCGGTACGAAACCCTCCCGTTCATAGAAGCGTTGGGCACTCGTATCGTGTTCAAACGTCCAAAGCCTCAGCTCGCTTTTTGCCCGCTTCTTCGCTTCGCGAAGCAGCGCCGTTCCGATTCCGACGCCTCGGTGGCTTTCGTCCAGATAGAGCGCGGTCACAAAGCCGTCTGCGGACAGGGCAAGAAAGCCCGCGATTTCGCCCCCACAGTCGGCGACTATGACAGGCCCGTTTGCGAAGACGCTTTCTCGATAATGCCGCACCACATCGCCTACCGGATGGACTCTTGGCATCCACGCCGTAGCGTCCACCCAGCGATTGAAGATGTCGGCGCACGCTTCCATGTCCGCCAAATCCGCATCGCGACAGCGAGCCTGGGCGGCGCAAGCACTACTCATCATAGCTGTGCCCCGCTCTCAAACCCTCACGGACGCGGTGGGCGATTTCCAAAAACTCGGGCGTCTCGCGAATACCGAGTGGCCGCTCCCGCGGAAGAGTGGATTCGATGATGTCGGTCACGCGGCCCGGGCGCGGACTCATGACGACGATCCTGGTCGAGAGGTACACGGCTTCCGGAATTGAGTGGGTGACGAAACAGATCGTCTTGTTGGTGCGCGCCCAGAGTTTCAGAAGCTGCTCGTTCAGGTGGTCGCGAACGATCTCGTCGAGGGCGCCGAACGGTTCGTCCATCAAGAGCAGATCGGCGTCGAAGGCGAGCGCGCGGGCGATCGAGGCGCGCTGCTGCATGCCGCCGGAAAGCTGCCAGGGATATTTCTTGCCGAAGCCCGAGAGGTTGACGAGTTCGAGCGTGCGCTCGATCCGGGCCTTCCGCTCGTCTTTCGAATAGCCCATGATTTCGAGCGGCAGGGCGATGTTCTTCTCGATGGTGCGCCAGGGGTAAAGTGCTGCCGCCTGGAAAACATAGCCGTAGGCGCGGTGCCGGCGGGCCTCTTCCGGCGTCATGCCGTTGACCGCAATGGCGCCTGAGGTCGGTTTTTCGAGGTCGGCGATGACTCGCAGGAATGTCGTCTTGCCGCATCCGGACGGGCCGATGAAGGAGACGAAATCGCCCTTGGCCACATCGAGGTTCACGCCCGTCAGTGCATTGACCGGCCCGTCGCTGGTCTGGAACGTGAGGCCGAGATCCCGAGCAGAGACCACGGAGGCAGAATTGGATGTCATGGGCGGATTCTCATTGTGGCTTGTCTGTGGCAGACTGCTATCCGAACCTGCAACATGCAAAGCCGCCGATGTCCTCTGTTGCGGTTTTTTCAGCGAATTCTGGAGAGCGTTCATGTCTCGATCATCCAATTCTGGCTGTCGCGTGGTTCGACCGGGTGACACATATGCCGGCAAGCAAGGGCTCAGCTATTTCGAGGGGATCGCCGCGGAAACGGTCGGCTCGAAGGGCATTTGCATGCATCTGCTGACGATCCCGGCCGGCGCGCGTGCCAAGGCGCATCTGCATGAAAGCCACGAGACCGCGATCTATGTACTTGCCGGCGAGGCGCACACGTGGTTCGGCGACCGGCTCGAAGAGCATGTGATCGTCAAGGCGGGCGAGATGTTCTACATCCCCGCCGGTGTGCCGCACCTGCCCGCCAATCTCTCCGATAAGCCGTGCTCGGCGGTGATCGCCCGGACGGATCCGAAGGAGCAGGAAAGCGTCGTCCTGCTGCCCGAACTCGATGCCCTGGTGCCGTGAGGCGGAGATTGCCGCAACTTGCCGCAAATCCTCAATCTCGCCACGCGAAGGGATAAGGCCAGTGAGGTTGATGGGGGCGGGCGAAGGCAATGACCAAGCCGACTGCACTTGAACCATCTATGCTCGCCCTCCATCCGCTTTCTCGGCTGGGGTTCCTGAATTTCCGATCCGCCGCGCGAAATAAAAGGCTGCTCCCCCTGCCGCGCCGCTGATTGCGCAGGCTGCGAAGAACAGTTGATCCTCCCGTCCCATTCGCTGACCGTAGAGTCCTACATCCTCCATTGGTTCAGGGGCGTTTTCGAACGAGGATGTAATGAATCCCGCCAGGAGAATAAACGCGAATGTCAGCGCGACACACACGACGCCAGCAAGGCAATGGTAGCCCAGGTTCCGTCGGCCAAACCGCTGCATGAGCCGGTAAAGACCGAAACTTGCCGGAGCGAAGACAGGGAATGCGACCAGAGATACAAAGAATGGCAACAGAATACCGACCGGAATGAGAACAGGGAAAGGGACACCGGAAATTGACTTAGGGTCGACGAACACCAACATGGCGAAAGCCGTGTAGGTGCCGGCGAGGGTAGCCGCCGCGTGTAGCCGCGGAAACCAGTTCTCCCGGTCATGAGCATACATTGCCAGCACTCTGCCCCGATTCCCCGATCACACCCCGCTTGCCGGAATGCCGGTGCGTTGCACTGCCCGCGGCGCCGTCACTTCCTTCCATGTGGTAAGGGCCGTGCTGACGGCGGGGAAGGGATCGCGCTTGACGAATTCCCCGTGACCTTCCTGCGTCTTCACCGTGCCTTCCTCGATCGAAACGACGCCGCGGGTGAGCGTGAAGCGCGGCAGCCCCGTTACGGTCTTGCCCTCGAAGACGTTGTAGTCGATCGACGATTGCTGGGTCTTGGCCGAGATCGTCTTCGTGCGCTTCGGATCCCAGACGACGAGGTCGGCATCAGCGCCGACCAGGATCGCGCCCTTCTTCGGATAGATGTTCAGGATCTTGGCGATATTGGTCGAGGTCACCGCCACGAATTCGTTCATGGTGATGCGGCCAGTCGCGACGCCGTGGGTCCACAGCATCGGCATCCGGTCCTCGAGACCCCCGGTGCCGTTCGGGATCTTGGTGAAATCGCCGACGCCGAAGCGCTTCTGGTCGGTGGTGAAGGCGCAGTGGTCGGTCGCGACCACCTGCAGCGAGCCTGAGGCAAGCCCGGCCCAGAGGCTGTCCTGATGCTGCTTGTTGCGGAAGGGCGGTGACATCACGCGGCGAGCGGCGTGGTCCCAGTCCTTGTTGAAATATTCGCTTTCGTCGAGCGTCAGGTGCTGGATCAAAGGCTCTCCAAACACGCGCATGCCCTTCGCGCGAGCGCGCCGGATCGCCTCGTGGGCCTGCTCGCAGGAGGTGTGGACGATATAGACCGGACAGCCGGCCATGTCGGCGATCATGATCGCGCGGTTGGTTGCCTCGCCTTCGACCTCGGCCGGCCGTGAATAGGCATGAGCCTCGGGGCCATTGTTGCCTTCAGCGAGCAACTTCGCCTGCAACTGAGCGACGACGTCGCCGTTTTCGGCGTGGACGAGCGGCAGGGCGCCAAGCCCGGCGCAGCGCTGGAACGAGGAGAACATCTCGTCGTCATCTACCATCAGCGCGCCCTTATAGGCCATGAAGTGCTTGAAGGTAGTGATGCCCTTGTCCTTGACGATGGTCTCCATCTCGTTGAAGACCTGCTCGCCCCACCAGGTGATCGCCATGTGGAAGGAATAGTCGCAATTGGCGCGTGTCGACTTGTTGTCCCACATGGTGAGCGCTTCAAGCAGCGACTGGCCGGGTGAGGGGAGCGCGAAATCGACGACCATGGTCGTGCCGCCGGCGAGTGCCGCGCGGGTGCCGCTTTCGAAATCATCCGAGGAATAGGTGCCCATGAAGGGCATTTCGAGATGGGTGTGCGGGTCGATGCCGCCGGGCATGACATAGCAGCCGGTCGCATCCAGCGTCTCGCTGCCGGAGAGGTTCGGTCCGATCTCGACGATCTTGCCGCCCTCGACCTTGACGTCGGCCTTGTAGGTGAGGTCGGCCGTGACGATGGTTCCACCCTTGATCACAGTGCTCATTGCTCGTGTTCCCTTGCGATTGTGTTTTCGGCCGCCGGAAGGGCCAAGAAAAAGGGCGGAACCGTCGTCCCGCCCACAATGTCACTTCACGATTTCAGCCGTTTCGACCACGGCGTGGAAGAGGACATCGGCCCCCGCGGCGGCCCACTCCTTGGAGATGTCTTCCGCCTCGTTGTGGCTGAGGCCGCCGACGCAGGGGCACATGATCATCGTGGTCGGGGCGACCTTGGCGGCCCAGCAGGCATCGTGGCCGGCCCCCGAGATGAGATTCATGTGGCTGTAGCCGAGCTTCTCCGCGGCGCCACGCACGGTTGCGACCAGTTTGGGATCGAAGGTCACGGGATCGAAATGGCCGACCGCCTCGATCGAGCAGCCGACACCCAATGCCTCGGCGATCTTCGGCGCTTCGGCCTCGATGCGCGCGCGCATGCCGTCGAGCTTGGCCTGGTCGGGCGAGCGAATGTCGATGGTGAAGACGACCTTGCCCGGGAGCACATTGCGCGAATTGGGAGAGAAGAACACCTGGCCGACGCCGCCGACTGCGCCCGGCTGGTTTTCCATGGCAACGTTCTGGACCATTTCGAAGATCCGCGCCATGGCAAGGCCGGCATTGAGCCGCATGTTCATCGGCGTCGAGCCGGTGTGGGCCTCCCGGCCCGTAAGCGTAACTTCCAGCCACCACAGGCCCTGACAGTGGGTGACGACGCCGATCTGCTTACTCTCGGCTTCCAGGATCGGTCCCTGTTCGATGTGGTATTCGAAATAGGCGTGCATCTTGCGCGCGCCCACTTCCTCGTCGCCGAGCCAGCCGATGCGTTTCAGTTCGTCGCCGAAGCTTTTTCCCTCGGGATCCTTGCGTGCATAGGCGTAATCGAGCGTCAGGGCACCGGCAAAGACGCCGGAAGCGATCATCGCAGGGGCAAAACGCGCGCCCTCTTCATTGGTCCAGTTCGTCACCACGACCGGATGCTTGGTGCGGATGCCGAGATCGTTCATCGTGCGCACGACCTCAAGGCCGCTCAGGACACCGAGTACGCCGTCGAACTTGCCGCCGGTCGGTTGAGTGTCGAGATGAGAGCCAATGTGCACGGGCAGGGCGTCCGGATCGGTGCCGGGGCGCGTCATGAACATGGTGCCCATCTTGTCGACACCCATGGTAAGCCCGGCCGCCTCGCACCAGGATTGGAAAAGCCGACGAGCCTCGCCGTCTTCGTCCGTCAATGTCTGGCGATTGTTGCCGCCGGCGACGCCGGGGCCGATCTTTGCCATATCCATCAACGAATCCCACAGGCGGTCAGCGTTGACGCGCATGTTCTCGCCAGGTGCTGCCATGGCGTTCTCCTCATTTTTCGGTTTGCCCCTTGCGGCGCAGCCCTCATGTTCCCGACGATCAAATCCAAGCTTTGTTTTTGGTGCCTTTCGATCAGCCGTTGCCTTTGTCGGCAAACTGGCTGATAATTTGACCGGTTGGTAAACATTACAACTTCCGTGGCGGCACTCAAGCCGGAAAAACAAAAAATCGGAGTTGTTGCCCAAAAAAATGGCGCGTCCGAATTTTGGGCAATTCGAGGTGCTGCAACGATTTTGTGCGTCTGCGCGCGAGTGTCGTTGTGCGCAAGCAACGGGCAGGGGGCATGATGGTACTTCCAAGAGCGGCCAAGACCCAGAGGCGTACACGCATCCAGGAGGAGAAGGAGGAGCAGATCCTCGAGGCGGCGCTGGAGGTCTTTTCGGCTAATGGCTTTCGCGGCTCAACCATCGATCAGATCGCCGAAGTGGCGGGCATGTCGAAGCCGAATCTGCTCTATTATTTCCGCACCAAGGAGGCGATGCATCGAGCGCTGATCGACCGCGTGCTCGACACCTGGCTCGATCCGCTCCGCGAGTTCAATGCCGAGGGCAACCCGGTCGCCGAGATCCGCAGCTACATCCGGCGGAAACTGGAAATGGCGCGCGATTTCCCGCGCGAAAGCCGGCTCTTCGCGAATGAGGTTCTGCAGGGCGCCCCGCACATCGAGGACGAACTGAAAGGCCCGCTGAAAGAACTCGTCGACGAGAAGGCCGAAGTGATCCGCGCATGGGCAAAGGCCGGCAAGATCGCCAAGTGCGATCCCTATCACCTTATCTTCGCGATCTGGTCGACGACTCAGCACTACGCCGACTTCGACGTGCAGGTCCGTGCCGTGCTCGGCCAGGACAACGCCGGGGACGGGCGTTTCGAGGATGCCGCACGCTTCCTCGAGCGCCTGTTCGTCGACGGCCTGCAGGTCCGCGAGCAACCGTCGTCGGATTACGCTGAGGAGATATAGGTCCGCTCGATCGCCCTGAGGGCGCTTAACTCGCCGCCGGCAGCACATCGGAAAGCTGCGTGGCGCTGCCGAGGATCCAGGTCTCGAGCGTCGCCTGCCTGCCGCGCAGGCCGATATCGAGGCGCATGTTGCCTTCGAGGTCGAGGCCGGCGCGACGGACGAGTTCGACCGAAACCGCAAGTTCGGCATCATGCTCCTTCGCGAGCCCTTCGAGCCGGCTGGCGGTGTTGATCGTATCGCCGACCGCCGTCAGCGAGGTCGCCCGTCCATAGCCCATCTCGCCGATGATTGCCGGGCCTGCGTGCAGGCCGATCGCCAATCGCAGCGGTTGTTCAAGTTCACCGTCGAATGTCTGATTAAGAGCCTGAATTCCGTTGGACAAACGGACTGCGGCAGCGAGTGACTGAAGGCATGCTTCGTGGAACGGGGTCTTCAGCCCGAAGATCGCAAGCGCACCGTCGCCGATGAACTTGTCGATCACGCCGCCCGAGCTTTCCACGGCTTCGCCGACCATTTCGAAGTAGCGGTTGAGCAGGAACACCGTATCGAAAGGCAGCTTGTGCTCGGCGATGCGGGTGAAGTCACGCAGATCGCAGAAGAGCACGGCGATCCGGCGCTCGCGGCCCTCGCCGTTCTGCTGGGCGAGTTGCTTCTTTATCCCCAGGCTGTCGGTATCGAGAATGGGGACGACGGTCACGCTGTGAACCGGCCGGAACTGGCAAGCGAGCCGCACATTGTCCGGCGCGCCGATCCGGGTCAGTGTCGCCCGTTCCGCGGCTTCCGGTTCCGGTTGGCCGTCCAGGCCCTGAATGACGCGGACCCGGCACGTCGAGCAGCGGCCACGTCCGCCGCAGACGGAAACGTGGGGAATACCAGCGGCGCGGCTTGCCTCCAGCACGCTGAAACCAAGGCTGACCGCCGCGACACGGCCGTCGGGATAGCGGACGCGAATTCGGCCGCGCTTCGGCAGCGCGCGAAGGGCGAAGGTGCCTGCGATCAGGCCACCGAAACCGGCGTAGAGCGCCAGGCGGATGTCTTCCATAAGAGCCATATCGACCCGCGGGTTGTGCCCGACGTAAGCGGTGTCGCCATAGCCACCATGTTCTGCATAGACGCGCTCAAGCGATCGCGCCCCGTTGACGAAGCCGAGCAACGCGAAGATCGGGACGAGCAGCGCAATCGTATAGAGCAGGATCTCATAACGCGGGAACCAGGGGCGGCCGCGCATCCAGAACCAGGCGCCGAGACATCCGTGGCTCCAGGCGAGGAGAAGCGCCGCCGTTTGCCGGGTGGTGTTGATGGAACTCGACCAAAGCGTTCGAAGGATTTCGGGATAGGTGGCTTCGATCCCGGAGAAGATCGGTTCAACCCGGGCGGCGACCACATGCGCCATCAACACGAAAGGCAAGCTGAGGCCGAAGACGATCTTGAGCGCCTCGCGTGCGGGCATTCTGAGCGTCTGCCGCCGATAGAGGCTGTCGAGGGCCATCATGAAATGCAGGAGCAATGCGCCGTAGAGCAGGATTGTCCCGGGTACGCTGTGCCAAAGGAGATTGAACGTCCGCCTGCCGGCTTCCATGGCGTCGATGGAGATCAAGCCGAGCGAATGATTGAAGAAATGGCAGAGGATGAATGTGCCGAGCACTGTCCCCGAGACCAGATGTGTCTTCTTGCGTGCGCTGGTGGAAAAGGTCGTCAAGCACTCTGCCCGGTATTTGCCGGCTCTGGCCGGCCATTGCTGATGCCGCTCTTATTAACTAGATCGCGGATACCGACAACTTACGTTTTCGACACAAACTGTTTCGTTTTCGTGACTTCAATTCAGAGGGTGGCGGCCTTGCTCGACCGTTCCCAATGCTACTCCATGATGCGGGGTAGCCGCTCGGCGAGTTTGTCGATCACCACCCGGAGCTTTGGCAGCATAAGCTGTGTTTGCGGCCAGACCGCGTAAGCCTTGAAGGTTTGGCCGGGCCGGTCCGTAAGCACGCGCACCAGTTCGCCGCGCTGCACGCGTTCGCGCACCAACCAGCACGGCAGCCAGGCAAGGCCGAGGCCATCGGCCGCGGCATCGGCGATGGCGGCAAGATCATCCAGCCGCAAACGGGTCTTCGGCGTCACGTCTTCGGTCGCATTCCCCTTGACCGGAAAGGACCACGGGCGCTGGTGTCCGCTCCGCGCGTAGACGACGGCATCGTGCATGGTGAGGTCATCAAGGCTAGTCGGTATACCGTGGGCTTCGAGATAGGCGGGCGCCGCGCAGACTGTCATGCGCTGATCGGCGATCGCACGTGCCATCAGGCCCGGGTCGGTGCCCGCGGAACCGTTGCGGATGGCGAGATCGAAACCCTCGTCGAGGAGATCGACAACGCGGTCGTTGAAGGAAAGATCGAACTCCAGACGCGGATGCGCGCGAAGCAGATCGTGCAGCAGCGGCGCCACGCATAGGCGGCCGAAGAGGACAGGCATCGAAATGCGCAGCCGGCCGCGAATTTCCTGCTTGCCGGATTCAAGCAAAGCCTCGGCGTTCCGGACTTCGTCAAGCGCCTTCAGGCAGCTCCGGTAGAAGAGCTGGCCCTCGTCCGTCAGGCTTTGCGTCCGGGTGGTGCGATGAAAGAGGCGCACGCCGAGCCGCTGCTCGAGCCGTGCGACCGTCTTGCCGACGGCCGAGCGGGTAAGATTCAGCCGCTCAGCGGCGGCCGAGAAACCGCCGGCATCGGCGACCTCCACGAATACGGAAATACCGTTCAGCCTTTCCATTATTGTATCCAGCTGAGAACCAATGATGGGAAATCTTATCGCAACTGGCGATGTGAGTTCAACACTATGCTCGTTCCATCACCATCCACGTGAAAGGAATGATCATGACGAAATGGATGAGGGAATGGAGCATCGACGCGATCGGCCCGCAAAATCTGAAGATTACCGAACATCCCGTGCCGGATATCGGTGATCGTGATATGCTCGTCCGGACGACGGCCGTGTCGCTCAATTACCGTGACAAGCTGATGCTTGAAACCGGCATGGCGCTGGATCTTGACTTCCCCTTCGTACCGGCTTCGGACATGAGCGGCGTCGTCGAAAACGTGGGCAAAGGCGTGACGCGCTTCAGCCCCGGCGACCGCGTCATCTCGACCTTCCACCCCGGCTGGCTCGATGGTCTCAGGCCGGGAAGCGGCAGAGAGCCATCCTATGCGACGCTTGGCGGCGTGCATCCGGGCGTCATGTCGGAATATGTCGCGTTCCCTGAAGACTGGTTCGTCGCCGCACCGAAGAGCCTCGACGCAGCCGAGGCGAGCACTCTGCCATGCGCCGGCCTCACCGCCTGGTTCGCGCTGCTGGAGAAGGGGCATCTCAGACCCGGCGATCGCGTCGTCGTCCAGGGAACGGGTGGCGTCGCGCTTTTCGGACTGCAGATCGCCAAGGCGATGGGTGCCGAGGTGATCGTCACGTCGGGAAGCCAGGAAAAGCTCGCCCGGGCGCTGGCACTTGGCGCTGACCACGGCATCAATCGCAAATCTGAGGACTGGGTCGAACGGGTTTATGAGCTGACCGCAGACCACGGCGCCGACCACATTCTGGAAATCGCTGGCGGCGCCGGCCTTGGCCAGTCGCTGAGAGCGGTCGCGGCCGACGGGCGCATTTCCGTGATCGGCGTATTGGAAGGCTTCGAGATTTCAGGGCCGGCGGCGCCGCTGCTTTTGAAATCCCCGGTGCTGCAGGGCATCAGCGTGGGGCATCGCCGGGCGCTCGAAGATTTCGTTGGCGCGGTCGACCGCATCGGCCTGAAGCCGGTCATCGACAAGCGATACACGTTCGCCGATTTCCGCGAGGCGCTGGCGCATCTCGATCGCGGTCCCTTCGGCAAGGTCGTGATCGAATTCTAGATCGTTTCATTGAAGGGATGAACCGATCTAACGCATTGAAACGACGCAATTCCGGACGGAAAACCGTTGCACACTTTTTCCTGGAATGCTTTGCGCCCACCACAAAGACGAAAGGCCGCCGGTGCTCCCTCCCGGCGGCCCTCCTGTATCATCGACGTTCCCTTACTCAGCGGCCTGTCGAGCCATCGGATTGTTGGGATGGGTCGTCCAGTTGGCGTAGTTCGGGTCCACCGGCTTGCCGGTGCGTTTGTCGAGAGTGCCGGCCGCGAGCGGCTCCATCGTGATGCAGTTCGAGACGGGGCAGACGTTAACGCAGAGATTGCAGCCGACGCATTCCTCTTCGATCACCTCGAAATGGCGCACGCCGTTGACGAACTGGGTGATCGCCTGGTGCGAGGTGTCCTCGCAGGCGATGTGACAGCGACCGCACTTGATGCAGGCGTCCTGGTCAATCTTCGCCTTGGCGACATAGTTGAGGTTCAAGTACTGCCAGTCCGTGACGTTTGGCACGGCGCGACCGCAGATGTCGTCGAGCGACCTGTGGCCCTTGGCGTCCATCCAGTCGGAAAGGCCGGAAATCATTTCCTGGACGATCTTGAATCCGTAGGTCATCGCTGCCGTGCAGACCTGGACGTTGCCGGCACCGAGAGCCAGGAATTCGGCCGCGTCGCGCCATGTGGTGATGCCGCCGATGCCCGAGATCGGCAGTCCCTGGGTTTGCGGATCGCGGGCGATCTCGGCGACCATGTTGAGCGCGATCGGCTTCACCGCCGGGCCGCAATAGCCGCCGTGGCTGCCCCGGCCGTCGATCGAGGGCTCCGGTGAGAACGTGTCGAGATTGACCGAAGTGATCGAGTTGATCGTGTTGATCAGCGACACGGCGTCGGTGCCGCCTGCCTTGGCTGCTCGGGCGGGTTTGCGGATGTCGGTGATGTTCGGCGTCAGCTTGGTGATCACCGGCATGCGCGTGTACTGTTTGCACCAGCGTACGACCATCTCGATATATTCGGGCACTTGGCCGACCGCGGACCCCATGCCGCGCTCGGACATGCCATGCGGACAGCCGAAATTAAGCTCGATGCCGTCGGCCCCGGTTTCTTCGACGAGCGGCAGGATCGCCTTCCAGGCGTTCTCCTCGCAAGGCACCATGATCGAGGCGATCAGAGCGCGATCAGGCCAGTTCATCTTGACCTGCTTCATCTCGCGCAGGTTCACGTAAAGGTCGCGGTCGGTGATGAGCTCGATATTGTTCAAGCCGAGCAGGCGCCGGTCGGCGCCCCATATCGCGCCGTAGCGTGGTCCGTTGACGTTGACGACCGGCGGTCCTTCCTCGCCGAGCGTCTTCCAGACGACGCCACCCCAGCCGGCCTTGAAGGCGCGCTCGACGTTATAGGCCTTGTCCGTCGGCGGCGCCGAAGCGAGCCAGAACGGGTTCGGGGATTTGATGCCGACAAAATTGTTGCGAAGATCAGCCATTGTTTCGTCCTCTCGATCCTGTTCCGCTTCTTACGCGACGGCGCTCGCCAGCGGCTGAGCCGCGGCGAAAGCCCGGTTGATCGATTCGGCGGCGTCGCGCCCCATGGCGACGGCGGAAACGGTCAGGTCCTCTCCGCCCAGCACGCAGTCGCCGCCCGCCCAGACACTGGCGAGCGACGTGCGGCCTTCCGCATCGACGACGATGCGTCCGCCCTCCAACTGAAGCGCGCCGAGGCCAGAGGCTTCGAAGGTCTGGCCGATGGCCTTGAAAATCTGGTCGGCTGCGATGATACCCGTTTCCCCTGTTGTCGTCAGCTTGCCGTTGTCAAGCGTGGTGTACTCAAGTTCGATGCCAGCGACCTTGCCATCCTTCAGCGCGATGCGCTTCGGCTGCAGCCAGTGGCGGATGGTGACGCCCTTGGAAGTTGCGAGATCCTGCTCGAACTCGGAGGCATTCATGTGTTCCTTGCCGCGGCGGTAGCAGATCGTCACCTCCTCGGCTCCGAGCAGCTTCGCCTGGACGGCCGCGTCGATGGCGGTCATGCCGCCGCCGAGCACCACGACCCGCCGGCCGACCGGGATGTCGGCCTTGGTCTTCGACTGCCGGAGTGCGGCGATGAAGTCCACGGCGTCGTCAACGCCTTCGGCATTCTCGTCCTCGATCCTGAGCGCATTGACGCCGGCAAGACCGAGACCAAGGAAGACGGCATCATATTGCTCCGACAAGTCGGCAAGCGAGAAGTCGCGGCCAAGCGCCTGCCCATGGCGCACCTCGATGCCGCCGACCGAAAGGACGTAGTCGACCTCCTTCTGGGCGAAATCGTCCACAGACTTGTAGGCGGCGATGCCGTATTCGTTGAGTCCGCCGGATTTTTCGCGCGCATCGTAGACCACCACGTCGTGGCCATTGACCGCGAGCCGATGAGCGCAGGCAAGCCCCGCAGGTCCTGCACCGACCACAGCTACCCTGCGACCCGACGATGCGGCTCGCACGTAGAATTGCTTGTTCTCCTTCATCGCGATGTCGGTCGCGTAACGCTGCAGTCTGCCGATCTCGACCGGGCGCTCCTCGGCGGTGTTGCGCACACAGGCCTGCTCGCAGAGCGTTTCGGTGGGACAGACGCGGGCGCACATTCCGCCAAGTATGTTCTGGTCGAAAATCGTCTTTGCCGAGCCGATCGGATTGCCCGTGGCAATCTGCCGAATGAACATCGGGATGTCGATCGAGGTGGGACAGGCCGTCATGCACGGCGCATCATGACAGAAGTAACAGCGGTCGGAAGCGACCAGCGCCTCGTGTTTGTCGAGCGGCGGATGAAGGTCGGAGAAATTGGCTTCGTATTCCTTGAGCGGCAGCCGGCCGCCAAGGATCCCAGATTGCGTCGTTCCCATTTTTAGCTCCCAATGTTTTCTCAGGATGAGAGAACGGTAACACGCTTTATTTTTTTATCAAACGGTAAAAGTTTACTTCGGAAACTTGCCGAACGCCCTGAGAACCGGGGCTTTCTCTTCATGCGTCCGATTCACTCCGCACGTTTGTTTGACAGGGCAGTGCAAATAGTGGCAGCAAATCAAAGGGGAAGGAGATAATCGTATGGCGCGCAGGCCGGAGACCAACAACAGGCTGGACGATGCTGCCCGCGCTGGCTGGCTGTACTATGTCGCCGGCCGAACGCAGGACGAGATCGCTTCGATCATGGGCATCTCGCGGCAATCGGCGCAGCGCCTCGTTTCCCTCGCCATGGCCGAGCGACTGATCAAGGTTCGGCTCGATCATCCGATTGCCGCCTGTCTCGAGGCGGCCGCCCGACTCAGGGAAAAATATGAGCTGAAGCACGTCGATGTCGTGCCGAGCGATCCGGGCTCGAGTTCGACAACTGTCGGGATCGCCGAAGCGGGCGCTGTCGAGATCGAGCGCTGGCTGAAGTCGACGGACCCGGTGGTTCTCGCGATCGGGACGGGGCGCACGCTGAAAGCGACGATCGACCAGTTGCCCTCGATGGAATGCCCGCAGCATCGGATCGTGTCGCTCACCGGCAATATCAGGCTCGATGGCTCGGCCGCCTACTACAATGTCATCTTCAGCATGGCGGACACGATCAAGGCGCGCCATTTCCCCATGCCCCTGCCGGTTCTCGTCTCGTCGCCCGAGGAGCGCGAGGTCCTTCACAACCAGAGTCTCGTCAAGCTCGCTCTCAAGCTCGGCGCGGAAGCCAATGCCGCCTTCGTCGGCGTGGGCGAACTCGGGCCGGACGCACCGCTGTGCGAGGACGGCTTTCTGGCGCGCGAGGAAATGGAGCGACTGATGGCAGCCGGTGCCGCAGGCGAGATTTGCGGCTGGATGTTCGATCACGACGGCGAACTGCTCACGGGCAGCATCAACGAACGTGTCGCCTCCATTCCGCTTCCCCCACGCGACCGGGCATCGGTCATCGGCATTGCCAAGGGCAAGCGCAAATACGAGGCGCTCCGCGCGGCGCTCAAGGGCCGCATCATCAACGGCCTCATCACCGACGAAACCACCGCTGACTTTCTGCTCGGCGCGTGATTCAAGCGAGATTGACTCGGGCGATATCGAGCGTCCGGGACGCTCAGGAGCGCATTCGGTCCGGCGCGCTCGATAAAAAAATCCATAGCTGAAACAGGCCATTAACAGTTTCGGGTGCGTCGCAGCAACGAATGCAGATTGACATTTTGCGTCAACGGGTGAGTAATTGCCCATGAGCAAGGCAAATGCTCAATTCTTCTGGGAGGAAGTCGATGAATTTGAGAACTTTCCTGCTGGGCACGTGCTCGGCAGTCGCTCTGGCGGGTCTGGCCCAAGCAGAAACCCTCACCATTGCGACCGTGAACAACGGCGACATGATCCGGATGCAGAAGCTGACGGATGATTTCACCTCGAAAAATCCCGACATTCAGCTCGAGTGGGTAACGCTCGAGGAAAACGTGCTGCGCCAGCGCGTGACGACGGATATCGCGACGAAGGGCGGCCAGTACGACATCATGACGATCGGCACTTACGAAGTGCCGATCTGGGCGAAGCAGGGCTGGCTCCTGCCGCTCGACAACCTTGGTGCCGATTACGATGTCGATGACCTCTTGCCGGCGATCCGCAGCGGCCTGACGATCGACGGCAAGCTCTATGCCGCGCCATTCTATGGCGAAAGCTCGATGGTGATGTATCGCAAGGACCTGTTCGAGAAGGCCGGGCTCACGATGCCCGATGCCCCGACCTGGGACTTCATCGCGGATGCTGCCCGCAAGATCACCGACAAGAACAGTGAAATCTACGGCATCTGCCTGCGCGGTAAGGCCGGCTGGGGCGAGAACATGGCCTTCCTGACGGCGACGGCGAACGCTTTCGGCGCACGCTGGTTCGACGAGAAATGGCAGCCGCAGTTCGATCAGCCCGAATGGAAAAATACGCTCGACTTCTATGTCAAGCTGATGAATGAGGCAGGCCCGCCCGGTGCCTCCTCCAACGGTTTCAACGAAAACCTGTCACTCTTCCAGACCGGCAAATGCGGCATGTGGATCGACGCAACGGTTGCCGCTTCCTTCGTAACAAACCCGAAGGAATCGACGGTTGCCGACAAGGTCGGTTTCGCGCTTGCCCCCGATACCGGCCTTGGCAAACGCGGCAACTGGCTCTGGGCGTGGAACCTCGCAATCCCCGCAGGCTCGCAGAAGACCGAGGCGGCCGAAAAGTTCATCGCCTGGGCAACTGGCAAGGACTATCTGAACCTCGTCGCCGAGAAGGAAGGCTGGGCAAACGTTCCCCCCGGTACCCGCACGTCTCTCTATGAGAACCCGGAATACCAGAAGGCGGCGCCGTTCGCGAAGATGACGCTCGACTCGATCAACGCGGCCGACCCGAAGAACCCGGCGGTCAAGCCGGTGCCCTATGTCGGTGTGCAGTTCGTCGCGATCCCGGAATTCCAGGGCCTCGGCACTGCGGTCGGCCAGGTCTTCTCGGCAGCGCTTGCCGGTCAGATGAGTGTCGATCAGGCGCTTGCCAGCGCGCAGCAACTGTCGACCCGCGAAATGACCAAGGCAGGTTACATCAAATAGGGCTCCCAAGGGCCGGGGCGCTGGCTGGAAACGGCTGGTGTCCCGGCAACTCTCAGAGCGGGATGGGGAAAGCGGAACGGGTTTTCCGCTTCCCGCTCTGACTTTTTTAGATCGGTCACGGCGCGTCCGGCATGCGCGTAAACCGCGCAGCCTTCATGGAACAGCGTTGATAACTACGGGAGGACGCCATGGCGACCTTGCACACCCGCTCCGCCGCGCGGCTGATGATCGCGCCCTCGGTGCTTCTGCTTCTGGCCTGGATGATCGTTCCGCTGGCCATGACCATCTATTTCTCGCTTCTGCGCTACAATCTGCTGATGCCCGGAATGGAGGAGTTTGCAGGGTTCTCGAACTATACTTACTTCCTGACCGATCCGGCATTCTTCCAGGCCATCTTCAACACGCTCGCGATCGTGCTCGGCGTGCTGTTCATCACGGTGATCGGCGGTATCGCCCTCGCACTTCTTCTCGACCAGCCGATGTTCGGGCAGGGGATCGTGCGCATCCTGGTGATTGCGCCCTTCCTGATCATGCCGACCGTCGCGGCGCTCGTCTGGAAGAACATGTTCATGAACCCGGTGAACGGGCTCTTTGCCTGGCTCGCCAAACTCGTCGGCCTGCAGCCCTTCGACTTCCTCGCCAATGCGCCGCTCTTCTCGATCATCCTCATTGTCGCGTGGCAATGGCTGCCTTTTGCGACGCTCATCCTGCTGACGGCGTTGCAGTCGCTCGACGAGGAACAGAAGGAGGCCGCGCAGATGGACGGCGCCGGCGCCTGGAGCCGCTTCTTCTATCTGGTGCTGCCGCATCTCTCACGGGCGATCACCGTGGTGATCCTGATCCAGACGATCTTTTTGCTGTCCGTCTTCGCCGAAATCCTCGTCACCACCAACGGTGGTCCGGGCACGCAGAGCACGAATCTCACCTTCCTCGTCTATGCGCAGGCTCTCCTGCAGTTCGACGTGGGCGGCGCATCCGCCGGCGGCATCATCGCGGTCATCCTCGCCAATATCGTCGCATTCTTCCTGATGCGCATGATCGGCAAGACGCTGGAGGCTTGAAAGTCATGGCACGCAATGTCTCGACCCGACGCAAGCTGGTTGTTACGGTCGTCGCCTGGACGATCGGCATCCTGATCTTCTTCCCGATCCTCTGGACGTTCCTGACGAGCTTCAAGACGGAGGCGCAAGCGATCGCCTCGCCGCCGGCATTCCTCTTCTTCGACTGGACGACCGAGAACTACTTCGAAGTCCAGAGCCGGTCGAACTACTTCAAGCACTTCATGAACTCAGTGGTCGTCTCCTTCGGCTCGACGCTGCTTGGTCTCATCGTCGCCATTCCCGCGGCCTGGGCCATGGCTTTCGCGCCGACGAAGCGCACCAAGGACGTGCTGATGTGGATGCTGTCGACGAAGATGATGCCGCCCGTTGGCGTGCTGGTGCCGATGTACCTGATGTTCCGCAATTCCGGGCTTCTCGACACCCGTACCGGCCTGGTGATGGTCCTGACGCTGATCAACCTGCCGATCATCATCTGGATGCTCTACACCTATTTCAAGGAAATCCCCGGCGAGATCCTGGAAGCGGCGCGTATGGACGGCGCCTCTCTCTCCAAGGAGATCATCTATGTGCTGACGCCGATGGCGATCCCCGGCATTGCCTCGACGCTGCTCCTCAATATCATTCTTGCCTGGAACGAAGCGTTCTGGAGCTTGAACCTGAGCGCGGCGAAAGCGGCACCGCTGACCGCCTTCATAGCCTCCTATTCGAGCCCGGAAGGCCTGTTCTACGCGAAGCTCTCGGCGGCCTCGACGATGGCGATCGCCCCCATCCTCATACTCGGCTGGTTCTCGCAGAAGCAGCTTGTACGCGGCCTGACCTTCGGCGCGGTCAAATAAGGATACGACCATGGGAAGCATCACACTCAAGAACGTATCGAAAGTCTTCGGCGCCCACGCCGTCATCCCTTCGATCGACCTCGATATCAATGACGGTGAATTCGTCGTCTTCGTCGGACCGTCCGGCTGCGGCAAGTCCACGCTTTTGCGCTTGATCGCCGGCCTGGAGGACGTCAGCGACGGCGAGATCGTCATCGACGGCAAAAAGGCGACGGACCTGCCGCCGGCAAAGCGCGGCCTCTCGATGGTGTTCCAGTCCTATGCGCTCTATCCGCATATGAGCGTGCGTTCCAATATCGCCTTTCCCCTGAAGATGGCAGGCGAGGACAAGGCGGTGATCGACAAGAAGGTGGCGGACGCCGCGCGGGTGCTGAACCTCACCGACTATCTCGACCGCAAGCCGCGCCAGCTTTCCGGCGGTCAGCGCCAGCGCGTGGCGATCGGGCGGGCGATCGTCCGGCAGCCGGAAGCCTTCCTGTTCGACGAGCCGCTTTCGAACCTCGATGCGGCGCTGCGCGTCAACATGCGTCTCGAAATCAGCCAGCTTCACCAGCAACTGAAGACAACGATGGTCTATGTCACCCACGACCAGGTCGAGGCCATGACCATGGCCGACAAGATCGTGGTGCTCAATCGCGGGCGCATCGAGCAGGTGGGCTCGCCGCTCGATCTCTATCACAAGCCGGACAATCTTTTTGTTGCCGGCTTCATCGGCTCGCCGAAGATGAATTTCATTTCCGGGGCGCCGGCCGCCGCCTATCAGGCCCACACGATCGGCATCCGTCCCGAGCATCTGGCCCTTTCCAAGGAACAGGGAACGTGGCGGGGCACAGTCGGGGTGGCTGAACATCTCGGCTCCGACACCTTCCTCCATGTGAATGCCGACGGCATCGGCACGTTGACGGCGCGTGTCAGCGGCGACTTCGGCGTCACCCATGGCGATCCGGTTTTCCTGACGCCGGATGTCCAGCGCCTGCACAAGTTTGACGAAAGGGGATTGGCAATTCGATGAAACGTCTTGAAGGGAAAAGCGCGCTGATCACCGGATCCGCGCGGGGTATCGGCCGTGCCTTCGCCGAGGCCTATGTGCGCGAGGGGGCCACCGTCGCGATCGCCGACATCAATATCGAGCGGGCGAAGCAGACGGCTCAGGAAATCGGACCAGCCGCCTATGCCGTGCAAATGGACGTGACCCGACAGGAATCGATCGATGCGGCGATCGCTGCAGTTGTCGAGCACGCGGGCGGCCTGGATATCCTCGTCAACAATGCCGCTCTTTTCGATCTGGCGCCGATCGTCGAGATCACCCGGGAAAGCTACGAGAAACTGTTTTCGATCAATGTCGCCGGTACGCTCTTCACCCTGCAGGCGGCGGCCAAGCAAATGATCGCGCAGGGGCGCGGCGGCAAGATCATCAACATGGCGAGCCAGGCTGGGCGCCGCGGCGAGGCACTGGTCGCCGTCTATTGCGCAACCAAGGCGGCCGTTATCAGCGTTACCCAATCGGCCGGGCTCAATCTCATCAAGCATCGCATCAACGTGAACGCGATCGCTCCGGGCGTCGTTGATGGCGAACACTGGGATGGCGTCGATGCGCTCTTCGCCAAGTACGAGAACCGTCCGCTCGGCGAAAAGAAGCGCCTGGTTGGCGAGGAGGTGCCTTACGGACGGATGGGCACCGCCGAAGATCTGACAGGCATGGCGATTTTCCTCGCCTCCTCGGAAAGCGACTACGTCGTCGCCCAGACCTACAACGTCGATGGCGGCAACTGGATGAGCTGAGGTTTCGTTGCAGGACGAGCCCCGAAAGGAACGATAGGATGACGACCAGACTCTCCCTTGCCACACTAGACACCGTCAAGGCCAAGGCTGGCGTTCCGAAATACGGTCGGCACGATCTTCGCGCCGGAATCGTCCATTTCGGCGTTGGCAATTTTCACCGCGCTCACCAGGCCGTCTATCTCGATGATCTCTTCAATCTCGGGATCGACCGTGATTGGGCGATCATCGGGGCCGGGGTCTTGCCGTCGGACGAGGTCATGCGGGCCAAGCTCGAAGCGCAGGATTTCCTGACGACGGTGGTCGAGCAGGACAACAATCGCACGGGCGCACATGTCACCGGCGCGATGATCGCCTATCTCAAGCCCGGTGATACACCGGCCATCGTGGCGCAGCTCGCAAGCCCGTCCATTCGCATCGTATCGTTGACGATCACCGAAGGCGGCTATTTCATCGATCCGGCGTCCGGCGTCTTCAATCCTGCCCATCCGGCAATCGTCGAGGACGCGCGCAATCTGGCTTCGCCGAAGACTGTCTTCGGCCTCATTCTCGCGGGCCTTGCCGAGCGCAGGGCGAGGGGGATTCCGCCCTTCACCGTCATGTCCTGCGACAATATCCCTGGCAATGGCGAGGTGACGCACGCGGCCGTTGCCGGCTTGGCACGCCTCTCGGATCCCGCCTTCGCAGACTGGATCGATGCCAATGTCGCCTTTCCGAACGGCATGGTCGACCGCATCACGCCCGCGACGGGCGCCCGCGAAATCGGTTTCGTCGCCTCGGAATACGGCATCGACGACGCCTGGCCGGTCTTTTGCGAGGAATTCAAGCAATGGGTGCTGGAGGACCATTTCCCGCAAGGCCGTCCGGCACTGGAAAAGGTCGGCGTCCAGTTCGTTCCCGACGTCGCTCCCTATGAGCACATGAAGATCCGCATCCTCAACGGCGGCCATGCCGCAATCGCCTATCCGGCGGCATTGCTCGATATCCATTTCGTCCATGAGGCGATGGAGGAGCCCTTGATCCGCGGCTTCCTGGCAAAGCTCGAACAAGACGAAATCATCCCGGTCATCCCGCCGGTGCCGGACACGGATCTCAACGACTATTACCGGCTCATCGAGACACGCTTCGCCAATCCGAAGATCGGCGACACCATTCCGCGGCTGGCCCAGGATGGTTCGAACCGCCAGCCGAAATTCATCCTGCCGTCGACCGCCGATCGCCTGCGCCGTGGTGAAGATGTGGTCGGGCTGTCGCTGGTATCTGCTCTCTGGTGCCGCTATTTCGCCGGCAAATCGGACAGCGGCAAGGATATCGTCTTCAATGACGCAAGCGCCGACCGGCTGCACGCCGCCGCGCTTGCGGCGAAGGAAGACCCGATGGCTTTCCTCGCCCTTTCCGATATTTTCGGCGACGTCGCCCGGTCCGATCTCTTCCGGCGGCGTTTCGGGCATGCGTTGAAAACGCTCTGGGAAAAGGGCACGCGCGCAACGCTGCAGCTTTATCTGGATGGCAACCTCGGGGAATAGCGCCGATGGCGGACCGCGCTAGGCTGGTGATCTTCGACTGCGACGGCGTCCTGGTCGACAGCGAACCGATCTCGCTTGCCGTCCTTGTCGAGGCGCTGGATGCCGCGGGCATATCGATGACGACGGCCGAGGCGAGCGCGCGCTTCCTCGGCCGCAGCCTTAAAAGCATGTCCGCCATCCTTCATGACGAACACGGCCTTGCGACCGACGACGCCTTTCTCGAAGGCATGCGCACGCGCCTATATGCGCGCTTTCGCGAGGAACTGAAGCCCGTTCGAGGCATTCGCCAGGCGGTCGAACAGCTCGACGGGGCCTGTTGCGTTGCGTCGTCGAGCCAGCCCGAGCGCATTCGTCTTTCCCTGACGGTGACCGGGCTGATCGATCTCTTCGAGCCGCACATCTTCAGCGCCAGCATGGTTACGCACGGCAAGCCGGCGCCCGATCTCTTCCTCTATGCGAGCGAGCAAATGGGCTACGCGTCCGCCGATTGCGTCGTCGTGGAAGACAGTCCGGCCGGTATCGAGGCTGCGAAAGCGGCCGGCATGCGCGTCTTTGCCTTCGCCGGCGCCAGCCACGCGCGAAACGACCGGCATCGGCAAGCGCTGGCGCAACTTCACCCCGATGTCCTGTTTGACGATATGGGCGAATTGATACAGTTTGTCCGGCAATAAGTCAGAGCAGGATGGCGGCAATGCAGCATGACCACATGCCGTTCTGACCTCTCAAATCATCGTGATCTCGGGACGGAGACATCCATTGATGCGCGAATATGTCGTTGCGGTCGATATCGGCACCGGTAGCGCCCGTGCCGGCATTTTTGACCGCAAAGGCAAGCTTCTCGCGCGGGCCGACAGGCCGATTGCCATGAACCGGCCGGAAGAAAACCACGCCGAGCAGGATTCCGAGGACATTTGGGCGGCGGTCTGCGGGGCGGTCAAGGCGGCACGCGACAAGGCCGGTGTCGCCGCGGATAATGTCGCGGCGATCGGTTTCGACGCGACCTGCTCGCTGGTCGTGCGCGATCGTGACGGCGCACCGCTTTCGGTCAATCGTGCCGGTGACGCGCGTTGGGACACGATCGTCTGGCTCGATCACCGGGCGCTCAAAGAGGCCGATTTCTGCACGTCGACAGAGCATCCCGTCCTTCACCATTCCGGCCGCGTGATGTCGCCGGAGATGGAAATGCCGAAGTTGATGTGGCTGAAGCAAAACCTTCCCGGGCAATGGGAAAGGGCCGGCTATTTTTTCGATCTTGCGGATTACATGTCCTGGCGCGCGACCGGCAGCACGGCGCGATCGCGTTGTACGCTCACGGCAAAATGGAATTATCTCGCGCATAAGGAGAGAGGCTGGCAGGCCGACTATCTCGAAGAGATCGGCCTTGCGGACCTTCTCGACCGAGGGGGGCTGCCTGAGGAAACCCTGCCCATTGGCAGCGCAGTCGGGACCCTGACCGCAACGGCGGCCGGGGAGCTAGGCCTCGACACGGAATGCCGGGTTGCACCGGGACTGATCGATGCCTATGCCGGCGCGCTCGGCGTGCTCGGCAGATTTGCCGCCGAGCCCGCAAATCTCGAACGGCAACTCGCCCTCATCGCCGGCACCTCGAGCTGTATTGTCGCCTTTTCACGCGAGATGAAGCCTGGCTTCGGCATGTGGGGGCCCTATTTCGAGGCGGTGTTTCCGGGCTGCTGGTTGGTCGAGGGCGGGCAGTCGGCGACGGGCGCGCTCCTCGATCATATCGTGCGCGTGCATGGCGGTGGGCGGGAACCGACCGCGGAGACGCACATGAAGATCATCCAGCGCGTGCAGGAACTGCGCGCGCTTCATGGCCCGGCCTTCGCCGATCGGCTGCACGTTCTTCCCGATTTTCACGGCAACCGATCGCCGCTCGCCGATCCGCACGCGCTCGGCGTCATCAGCGGTCTCGCGCTCGATTCATCGTTCGATGCGCTTTGCCGTCTCTATTGGCGCGCCTGTGTCGCGATCGCGCTAGGCATCCGGCACATTCTCGAAATGATGAAAGAGGCGGGATACAATCTCGATACGCTGCATGTAACCGGCGGTCATGTGCGCAATCCGCTGCTGATGGAGCTCTATTGCGATGCGACCGGCTGCCGCGTCGTTGCGCCCGAAACGCCCGATGCCGTGCTGCTCGGCACAGCGATGGCGGCTGCTGTTGCCGGCGGACTTTACTGCGATCTCGCAACGGCGGGGACGGCAATGGGGTCCAATGGTCAGGAACGTCTTCCCAATGCTGCCTTGCGCAATCTCTACGATCGCGACTATCAGCGGTTTCTGACCCTTTACCGGCATCGCGCGGAGTTGGAAGCGATGGAGTAGCCGGCAATTTTTTTCGGAACTTTTTTCTTACGTGCGCGTTTGAGCAGACAACCGGACGGTGGCGCACATCGCCCCCAATGTGACGCCGGAGGCATACCGCCGGTTGCCCAACTCACATCCCCTCTGTGAGTTGATAAAGCTCAGCCAGTGCCCTTCCCTCGGCACTGGCTGTTTTGCGTTAAGCCCATTGTGATCTTTTCGACGACGGCAATCGCCGACAGATGCGACTCAGGCGGCCGCTTTTGTCGATTCATTGAAGAATAGCGCCTGGCTGATAAGTGCCTTGACCATTTCCGGGTTGAAGGGCTTCGTGACGAGGAAGGTCGGCTCGGGCCGTTCGCCGGTCAACAGTCTCTCGGGGAAGGCGGTGATGAAAATCACCGGAATGGCGGCGGTCTTCAGGATCTCGTTCACGGCATCTATGCCGGAACTTCCATCCGCCAACTGGATGTCGGCGAGCACCATGCTGGGCTTCGTGTCCTTGTAAAGAGCGATTGCCTCGTCCCGGGTCCGTGCGATGCCAGTGACGCGATGGCCGAGACTCTTGACCATCTGCTCGATGTCGATCGCGATCAACGGTTCGTCCTCGATGATCATGATATCGGTCGCAACCTGACGCGAGATTTCCTGCGATGCCCGCTCGAGAAGCGCGCTCAATTTGTCTGTATCGACGTCAAGCACTTCCGCAGCCTCGTTAGTGCTGAAGCCTTCGACCGACACGAGCAGGAAGGCTTGACGCGCCAGCGGCGATACCGCCGCGAGGTTGACCGATGCCCGCTGTTCCCAGGCAAAGGGCGAAACCGGCTCAGGGATCAGGACCGAGGATGAGCCGAACAAGGAGGTATAAAGACGAAATAGAGCGACCCTGTCATTGCTCGCTTCGGGAAAGATCGCGGTATCCGCGATAAGAGCCTCAAGAACGGCCGCCACATAGGCATCGCCCGAGGTTTGTGAGCCGGTCAAAGCGCGGGAATAACGGCGCAGATAGGGCAGGAGCGGCGCGATCCGGTTAGACAGTGTCATTCAGGACTCCCTCAGTCATGTCTTCGGTTCTTGTCTCGACGCGGAAACGCCCGGCTGAAAAAAAGGTTCCGCGGTGGAACATTTCATTTTTTTCCTGCGTTATGGTGGAGGCGAACTCAAAGGTGACGATTGCAAAATGAGATATAGTTCAGGGGCAGGGCGGCCGATCGGCATGAGCTCGTCGACCGGTGATCCGAATGTACAGATCGCGGCGAAGCTGAAAGCGCTCTATCAGTCCGTGCAGGAAGAGGCGATTCCCGCACGTTTTCTTGATTTGCTGGAAAAGCTGGACGCAGCTGAACAGCACTCGACTCCGCAAGGCCGATCGGTTCTGCAAGGGAGGGAGTAGGCGCCGGATGCCGTCTGAAAATCAAGAATTCAAGCGCGAGATGCTCGCGGCGCTTCCCAGCCTGCGCGCCTTTGCCATGTCGCTCATCGGCCGCCACGATCGAGCCGACGATCTCGTGCAGGACACGATCATGAAGGCCTGGGCGAAACAGGACCATTTCGAGATCGGCACGAACATGAAGGCGTGGCTCTTCACGATCCTGCGCAATGAGCTCTACAGCCAGATGCGCAAGCGCGGTCGGGAGATCCAGGACAGTGACGGCCATTTCACCGAATCGCTTGCCCACCATCCCGAGCAATACGGTTCACTCGATCTCCAGGATTTCCGGCGTGCCCTTGATCAGTTGCCTCCGGACCAGCGCGAAGCGATTATCCTGGTCGGTGCCTCCGGCTTTTCCTACGAAGAAGCTGCTAAAATCTGCGGCTGCGCGCTCGGCACCATCAAGAGCCGCGTCAATCGCGCGCGCCAGCGCCTTCAGGAAATTCTCCAGGTGCAAGGCGAGAACGACTACGGCCCCGATGAGACCTCGGCGCCCATCACCTCGCGCGCATTCGTTTCGTGATTGTCGTGCGCTCTCGAGGCCAGACCGTTGCAAGTCGACGGCAGTCCTGCTTTTTTGCTCGGAGCACTAGGTACTGCGGTGGGGCGGGAACCTTCTAAACTAGGAGAGGTCCTGCTTCTGGCGGGTGCGCGAGTTTGGAGTTGGACCGGATGCGCGAGAAGACCGAGGCGATGCTTCCAACGGTAGCGCAAGTGCTCGATGCCCGCGAACGGCTTAGCGTCCTGCATGCCGCCGTGCCTGATATGGCGGTGCCGGACGCCGACTTCGACGGTCTCGCGAAGCTCACGGCAAGCTTGTTCAGCGCCCCGATTGCCCTCGTCAGCCTCGTTGATAGTGAATGGCAATGGTTCAAGGCGGCCGTCGGAACGACGGAAACACGGCGGCGCTGCGACGAATCTTTTTGCCTCCACACGGTCGCGGATCCCGACGGCGTCTTTGTCGTGCTCGATGCGTCGCAGCATCCACTATTTCGGCATCGGCCGAGGGTCATTGACGCCCCGTTTCTCCGCTTCTATGCCGGTGCTTCCATTCTCTTGGACGGTCAGGCGGTCGGCACTGTCTGTGTCTTCGACGTGGCGCCGCGCAAGGAAATCGCGCCGAAACTGATCGATGAGCTTCGCCGGATTGCCGGTATTGCCGCATCGCTGCTCAAGCTCAAGGAGGAGGCGCGCCGGCGCGCGCTGAAGGAAGCGGCGCTTTCGCGCGAGGAACAGCGTCTCGCCATGGCGCTCGACGCAGCGAATGTCGGCAGCTGGCTTTGGGATATCCGCGCCGGCACCGTTGCGGGTAACGGCGCGATGATGCGCATGTTCGGGCTGCCGCCCGAACGCTCGGTCGGCGCCAGGACGATCTTCGCCGCCATCCATCCCGATGACCGCATTGCAACGTTTTCCAAGCTCAGGCAGGCCATGGCCGTGAACGAGGAATATGACGGCATGTTTCGCGTTCGCGACGGCGAGCGTTGGCTCCTCGGGCGCGGCAGGGTACACGACCGCGACGGCAAGGGTGCTCCGCTGACCTTCCTCGGCATGACCATCGATGTCACGGACCAGCAGGCTTCGGTGCAGCGGACGCGGCTTCTGCTCAAGGAACTGAACCACCGGGTCAAGAATACCTTGGCGATGCTGCAGTCGCTCGCCCGTCAGACGCTTAGACAGACGAGCGATCCCGCCGAGTTCATGACTGCGTTCGCCGGCCGGCTCCAGTCCATCTCGGACGCGCACGGGCTGCTGTCCGATTACGAATGGGGCACGATCCACCTCTCGGAACTGATATCGAAGCAGTTGCGCCCCTATGTCAGCGACTATGCCGAACAGGTCGAGCTCCATAAGGACGAAATCCTGCTGGGCCCCGATCAGGCGGTTGGACTTGGGTTGGTCCTGCACGAGCTGGCGACGAACGCCCTGAAATACGGGTCGCTGTCGGTGCCGAAGGGTAAGGTCGTGCTGACCGCGCGCGGTGTCGTGGAAGACGGCGGTGCCGTGCTGCATCTGACCTGGACAGAGGTGGGCGGCCCGCC
>NZ_WITC01000057.1 GCF_009601505.1 Sinorhizobium terangae | reverse complement strand
AGTTACAGCGTCCTTTGTGCGTCCTAAAGGACGCACGGCGCTGTAATGCGGTACGAACATCGAGATGAAATGCATCGGCCGGATCACAGGAGCCTATTGCACAAGGTAGGTTTCGATCGTGCCGATGCCGCGCAGATCCAAGGCGCAGCGCGGCTCGAGCGTCCATTGGCCTCGAAGCGAGCGCCTGGTCGCCTCGGAGATCTGTATGCCATCGGCAATGCCCTGCGACTCGAGGCGGCTTGCAATGTTTACGGTTTCTCCCCACACGTCGTAGACAAAACGAAGCCGGCCGATCAGCCCGGCCACAACCGGTCCCGAATGGATTCCGATCCGAACGCGAAATCGATCGCGTTCGGGAGGCATGTCCCGCAACGATTGAAGCATGGATTTCGCGAGAGCCACGATCCTGTCGGCGTGATCCGCTGCGGGTTCCGGTATCCCGCAAGCGGCCATATAGGCATCGCCGATTGTCTTGATCTTCTCCACCCGGTGCTGTTCCGTCAGGAGGTCGAACCGGCTGAACATCCCGTCCAGCCGGCTGACGAGATCGGACGGTGGCAGCCTTGTCGCGATGGCGGAGAAGCCGACGATGTCTGCAAAGAGAATGGAAACCTCTTCGAAGCGGTCGGCGATGATCTCTTCGCCATCCTGCAATCGGCTAACGATCTGGTCGGGCAGGATCGCGTGAATGAGCGTATCGCCACGTCGCTTCTCCGCTTCTATCTGCTGAAGATAGTGGTGCTCGCGGTCGAGCCAGCGTTTCTTCTCGAGCGTGGAGTTGATGCGTGCGCGCAGCAGGACCGGGTTGAACGGCTTTGTCAGATAGTCGTCGGCTCCCGCTTCGATGCATTTCGCCACCGCCGCCACTTCGCTCAAGCCTGATATCATGATCACCGGGACGTGCCGCCATCGGTCCTCCGACTTCAGTCGCGAGAGCATTTCTATGCCGTTCATGTCGGGCATCAGGATATCGAGCAGGATAAGATCGAACTCGTCCTCCGCCAGCCTCGCAAGCGCCGACAGTCCGGATTCGGCGGTGACGACGCGATGACCTTCGCGCCGCAGCCGTCGGGACAGAAGGTCACGATTGCTGGCGACGTCGTCGACGACGAGAATTCTGCCGCCCTGATCCGTCCAGGCCTCGCGCTCGGTCGTGAACAGGAGCCGTTCAAGCCCCGCCGCGTCGATTCCGCTTTGCTCCGCCGACTGGAGCATCTCGATGGCGTGCCCGCGCGAAAGGCCCGCAATGGCGTCGACCTGCTTCAAAAGCTCGGCCGCCGCCGCAAGTATGACGCCGAGATCCTCCGTTAGCGGATGCTCGTGCACATCCCTTGCGTCTTCAAGGAGCATTTCCGAATAGCCGATGATGGCATTGAGCGGTGTGCGCAGGTCATGGCGGAGCCTCGCCTCCGCCTCCGTCAACGGGACTTCCTCAGAGCAGGCCGTGCCGTCGAGGAGGTGATCGATGAGACCGTTCAGTTGCCTGGCGGCGGTGCCGATCCGCTCCAGATCGGGCTGCATGTCGGGCAAGCTGAGATCCCGCGCCTGCTCGACAAGCAGCTCCTGAAAACCCAAAATGGCGCGAGCGGGGCCGGCCAACCGCTGGGCCACATGTGCGGCGATCGCCTGGCGCTGGAATTCGTTGCCGATACTCATCCTGCAGGTGTCCTGAGCCTAGGTCGCGAGCAACTGCTCGATCTTCCGGACGAGCTGCGGCAGATCGACCGGCTTGCTGTCATAGTCGTCGCAGCCAGCCTCGAGCGCCATCTCCCGATCGCTCGCCATTGCGTGCGCAGTGAGCGCGATGACCGGTATTCCAGACGTCGCCGGATTGGCCTTGATCCGTCGCGTCGCCTCCCATCCGTCCATCACGGGTAGGCTCATGTCCATGAGTATGAGGTCGGGCCTTTCCGATGCGGCAAGCTCGACACCGGCCTTGCCATTCTCGGCGATCAGCACGTCGAAGCCGCGACGAGACAATCGTCGCGAAAGCATGTCTCGGTTCATTTCATTGTCTTCCACCAGAAGGATTCTCGTCATTTCGGTTTCCTCCGGTCATGCTTTTCAGCCCTCGGCAACGGCCTTGCCGACAGTTTCCTGCATTGCGATCTGGCGCTCGAGCGCCTTGACCAATTGGGACCTGCTGTTTGCGCCCTTGTTTACGACCGCGACCGCTCGATCGCGCAGCCATATCAACTCGTTCGAAGAGAGGTCCTTCGACGTGACCACCACCACCGGGATGTTCTGCAGCTCCGGGATCCTCTGCATCTCACTCAGGGTTTGGAATCCGTCCATCTCCGGCATCAGAAGATCCAGCAGGACGAGGCGCGGCAGGAGCCGCTTCATCATTTCCAGCCCGCGAACACCGTCACCCGCCTCGTGGACGGTCCAGTTCCTCTTCACCAGAATGCGGCGGAGAAAGTCGCGTGACGCCTGATCGTCGTCGATGACCAGTACGTCGCGGTTGCCGCCGCCGTGAGCCTCTATCGTCCGGATCAGCTTGTCGGTGTCGATGGGCTTGGTCAGGTATTCGACGGCGCCGAGCGAGAGGCCGAGTTCGCGATCCGCCAGGATCGTCGCCAGGATAACGGGGATCGTGCAGAGTTCGGGATCGCTCTTCAGCGTGCGCAACACCGACCAGCCGTCCTGATGGGGCATGATGATGTCGAGGATGATCGCGGCTGGCCGATGCTTTCGAGCGGCGGCTATTCCTTCCGCCCCGCTTGCAGCCTCGATCGAGGCGAGTCCCGCGTCGGCGAGTGCCCTGGCGATCAGCGTTCGGGCAGCCGGTTCGTCGTCAATGATGAGAGCGGTGCGACCTGGCTGCAAAGCCGGCGCCGGCACGGCGACTTGAGGCTCCTCGGCTTCTCGCCTGCACTGCGCCGGTACTTCCATCGTGAAGACCGAGCCTTTGCCGACTTCGCTTTCGACGGTGACGGCGCCGCCGATCATGTGGCTGAAGCTGCGGGTGATGCTCAGGCCCAGTCCCGTGCCGCCGTAGTTGCGGGTGGTGGAAGCGTCCGCCTGGGTGAAGGCGTTGAAGAGCCGTTCCCGCTGCTCCGGCGTCATGCCGATCCCGGTATCGGATACCTTGAACAGAAGCCAATCGCCGTCGGCGCGTCCCTCGCGCCGGACCGAGAGCGTGACGCGGCCGCCATTGGTGAACTTGGCCGCATTGCTGAGCAGGTTGAAAAGATTCTGGCGTAGCTTGGTCTGGTCGGAGTGCATCTGCCCAAGATCGGCTCCAAGGTCCTCGACGAATTCGTTCCGGTTCCGCGCCATCAGCGGTGCGACGGTGGCGGCCACGTCGCGGAGCAGTTCGGCGACGTCGAAAGTCTCGAGAAAAACCTCCATCTTGTTCGCCTCGATCTTCGACAGGTCGAGGATGTCGTTGATGAGCGTGAGAAGATGCCGGCCGGCGGACGCTATTTTCTCGAGATCCGGGACAAGCTCGTTGTCTTCGTGGTCGCGGGCCTCTTCGATCAGCATTTCGCTGTAGCCGATGATCGCGTTCAGCGGCGTGCGCAACTCGTGGCTCATCGAGGCGAGAAAACGGCTCTTGGCCTCGTTTGCCGATTCCGCATGGCTCTTTGCACGCTCGAGCTCGACTTGCCTCTGCTTGAGTTCGGTGATGTCGGTATAGACCGCGACGGTACCGCCATCAGGGATCTTGCGCTTGCTGATCCGGACCCACTTGTCGCCGAACCGCCTCTCGTCGACCAGGCCTGCGGGATCCCTGTGAAGGCGCAGCCGTTCCTCGATCCACTCCTCCCGCGTTTTGCCTTCGAGGTCGACTTGCCCCCTTTCCAGGTTCTGCTCCACGATTTCGCGGAAGCTCTTGCCACGAAGCGTCGACGGCCTGTGGCTGGGGAAGATTTCGCAATATTTGCTGTTGGCGATCAGGATCCGATCATCCGGATCGTAGAGGACGAATCCGTCGGAAATCACTTCGAGCGCCGCGGAGATCGTCCGCCGCTGCCGCTCGGCCTCGTCCTCGAGCTTTCTCTTCTCGATCGCGCTTTCTCGGAAAAGCGAGAGCGTCTTCGCCATCGCTCCAAAGTCCTCGCCGCCCTCCTGCGGGATCTCGACGTCATAGCGTCCTTCCGTCAGCTCACCGACCACACGACTGAGGCGCCGGAGCGGGCCGACGATCGAGCGCAGGACAAGAAGAGTAAGGAGCGAGCCGACCAGAACCACGACGCCGACAAGGATGGCGGCCGCCGTCGCGGTTTTCTGTGTTTGCGCGACGACCTCGTTGCGGGCGGCATCCGCATCGGCTCTTACCTGCTCGACGAGCCTGTTGAGGTCCGCGTCGACGTTGCCGCTGTGAGTGCGCGCCTTTGCCAGGAAGGCGTTACCGACGATGCGGTTGTCCTGAGTATAGCTGTCGGTTGCCTGGAGCGCCGTCTCGACATAGGCATCGACCTCGGTGCGGATCTTCCTGACCGCGTCGGGCGAATGCTCTGCAAGACGCTCCAGTTGAACCTGCAGGCGTTTGCGGGCCTCGTCGGCGTTGCGTTCTGAATTCATCAGCAGACTGACGGAGAGATCGGTCAGCCAGTATCTGAGGTCTCCGAAGGCGACATGCGCCGCAGCCGCCGAATCGGCGCGATCGAACAGTTCCCTGGTCTCCGCCATCCGCTCGGCGCTGCGGTAGAGCGCCTGGGTGAGAAAGACCGAAGAGAGGATCAGACTTATCAGGCCGGCGGCGGTTAGCGCCGCCACGCGGGCGGAAATTGGCAGATTGGCAAGCCGGCTGGCGAGGCTCCTGGCCGGCGCCGGGGCAGCCTCGATCGACCGCTGCTGCCCCAACGCGCTCATTTGAACAAGACGATGCTGATAGCACCGCCCAGATCACCCGCCTTGCCCCCTTCCTTCGGGTAGCCGGTGACGTCGATCTCGCCCTTGGGCGAACCGTGACAGGAAAGACAGGACTCCGTGTAGTATTCCGGCAGCAGCATGCGGAAGGCAGGGCGGCCGTTTACCTTCGTCACTTCCGTATGGGCCTCGCCCTTCTGCTTCTGCGGAGTCGAGAAGATTTCATTGATGACCCGGGTCTCCCAGTCATCGGGAAGCGACTTGCGGTTACGCACGAGCACTTCCGGCGCGGTCACGCGGACCAGCGCCTCGTTTCCCACTTTTGCGGCAAACTTCTCATTCATCAGGCGCGCGAAAACGGCGGGCACAAAGCCCTTGAACCCGATGCCGGGGCGATTGATGTCATTCTGCTCTTCGTCGACGACCTCGCGCATGGCCTCGACCTGCGCCTGCAGCAGTTTGCGATCGCGCTCCGCCAGGCCATCGGACATCAGAGGATGGCCGGTGCGTTTGGCATAAAGGGCAATCGCCTCTGCCGTGAAGCGCTCGCCGTCGAGATGTTTGTCGCCGACGGCCGGATCATTGATGAGCGACTGATAATTCGAAAGGACGCTTCGGGCGGACCTCAGCAATTCGGCGAGCCGCTCCCCGGTCGCCACATCGACGGCCTCTTGAGCCGCCGCCGAAGACGACAAGAGCATGCAACCGCACAAAACGGTGAAAACCCGGTTTCGCGCCAATGCTACAAGGGCTTCCATTTTCTTTCCCCCCGAGAGGAAGCAAGCAGCAAAGATACCACAGCAAGACCGGTGGAAGGAGTCATCTATGGAACAGGGCTTGGCAATCGTTGCCGGAGGCAGGGTTCGCGTTCAATCTCCACAACAATAAATGGGGCACCAATTTCCCGATGTGGTGGGAGGGCGACTTCATGAGCCGCTTCCGTATTCGCATCGACTGTTGAAAAGCGGCGCACGCCGGAACTTGATCAGTGCGGGAAAGACGGAAACAAAGGAGCTCCCCGCTGCTGAAAGCGGGGAGCTCCGGTCACCTATTGGGTAACCTGACCTACTGGATAACCTGAACTACCGTATAGGTCCTTGGATCAACGATGACGCGCTGATTGTTCACGACCGCGTAGGCATAGGTCGGGTTCTCGGGTATCGGCGTCAGAGCAACCGTTCGTGGAAGCGGCCGACCGACTGCAATACGCTCGCGGACAACGACACCGGCCGGCATCGGCTGTTGCTGTACGTACGTGACCACCTGTTGCGGCGGAGGCGAGATGACGGCACCGGCGATGAGACCAACCGCGCCGCCGACAGCAGCGCCCACCGGGCCTCCGACAATCGCACCGGTCACGGCGCCGCCGGCCGCGCCGGTCACGGCGGCGTCATTGTTGTCATTTGCCATCGCAGGCGTTGCCATAAGCCCGGCTGCAAGGGCAGGAACCAGAAGAATTTTAGCACTCATGATCAATCCTCCTTCTTCTGTGAAAGATTGAACGTGATGCAAGTGGATTGGTTCCGCATATTTCCGGAATGTTAAAGAATAAAATAAAACGTGAAAACTATATTTTGAAAAATCGCGCGCGCTGTATTCGCCTGTGCGCGTAAAATGACGCTCATTTTCCCGAGCATTACATAATACAACGCCTGCATCGCGCGAGTTTGACGATCGATGGGGTGCAGGCAACGACCCAGCTCAAGACGATACGTTCCCGCAGCAATCTCCACCGCCGCTTTCTTGACGTGCTTGGCGGCGACACGACAATGCAGAACCCCCTTTGCGTTCGATTTCGACCGGATCCCGAGCGCGGGTCCGGGAAAGAGGCACCAGTGGGACTGTCTCGACCTTCAAGGACGTGTGGGTCTGGGAAGCAATCTGGTCGGTCAGGCCTTGAAACCTGCTGTCCAAGACCCATCTATCGCACACTGCCCGTATCGAGGCGCTTTCGAGCCGACGGATGGTCTGGCCGGTAAGCATCTCCGGGTCGAATAGGGCGCTCCCCTCAGCGGGTCGAGCGCCCTATTCCATTTTGACGGACCGACACTCCACGGCGGTCGAGGAAAGCGAAGCGCCGCCCAAGCGTTGCATTAATTGCATTATCGGCGACAATGGTAGGGACGATAAGCCACCAAGGGAGGAAGTGCGATGTCACTGCAGCCTCACTCCGTTGCCACTCCTGACGAGCACGTTGTGACCGCCCGCGAGGCATTGGAGCCGCTATATCTGCACCTTGAGCAGGAAGCCGAGGCCAAGCTCGTCGCGGCGGCCTTGCGCGCCGGCTGGTCGGCCGAAGAGGCATTATCGGCGATCGATGACCTTAAACTGGAGGACATGCAAGCCATCGCCAGGCGGAAATCCTGAATGACGCAATTGCGGATGGCAGAGCGTCGCCTGGCTGCTGATTTCGAGACTTCGACCCATTTCCCGCAGCCGGTTGCGAGGTTGCGAGGCTATTTTTCGCAAAGCCGACGCGGCCCTGTGTACGGCTGAAAGGTGCAGTCGTACGGCCGGAACGAGCGATAGGCGCGCGCGCAGGCGTTAACATTGCAGGAAGCAGACGCTCCGCCGCCATCTGCGGAACTCATCGTCGCATCGGGCTCGCCTGGCGCATTTTCGCCACCCTTGGCCGACGCCGCCGTCATGAAGCTCCGCCAGATCCGCGCCGGCAGCTTGCCGCCTGTTACCTCGTTCATCGGCATCTCGTCGTCATTACCGACCCAAACGCCAACGACCAGCCGCTCGTTGAAGCCGATGAACCAGGCATCGCGGTGGTTCTGGCTGGTGCCCGTCTTGCCGGCTGCAAACATCCCAAGGTCAGCCTCCCGGCCCGTCCCTCGCTCGACTACCAACCGCAACAGATCAACGAGATCCGGCTGGTATTGGCGAAGATCGGTGGTGGGCTGCTTCGTGGCTCCCAAACGGAACGCGCGGGGCTCGCCCTCGGCTCGGAAGGATACAATGCCCCACGGCTCGACCGGGGCCGCGCCCGCCCGTACCGAGGCGTAGGCGCCGGTAAGATCAAGCAGGTTCACCTCTGACGAACCGAGCGCCAGGCTCGGCGTTTCGGAAAGTTTGGCATCGATCCCCAATTCGCGAGCGGCGGCGATAACCTTGTCGATCCCGACCTCCATCGCCAGAGCCACCGTCGCGGCGTTCAGTGATCGCGCGAAGGCCTCCGCTATACTGACCGGGCCGCGATAGTCGCCCTCATAGTTTTCCGGAGACCAGCCGTCGATCTCGATCGGCGCATCTTCAACCCAGTCGAAAGGCGTGAGGCCGGCCTTCAATGCGGCATAGTAGACAAAGAGCTTGAAGGCAGAGCCCGGCTGGCGCATCGCCGAGACCGCGCGGTTGAACGTGCTTTTCGAGTAATCACGCCCGCCGACCATGGCGACCACAGCGCCCTCTGGCGTCATCGCCACCAAGGCGGCCTGCTGCACACCCGCTTTGGCGCCTTCCTGCTCGAGCGCTTCGGCAACCACCTTTTCGGCGATCGCTTGCAGCCGGGGCACCATAGTCGTCCTGACCTTGATCGTGCCCCGGTAAGGGCCTGCAAGCTCGCGCGCCTCCTGCATCACCCAGTCGGCAAACCAACTGCCTGATCGTATTGCCGGCTTTACCGGACGAAGCTCCGCGGTCGCGGTCCTGGCCTGCTCTGCGGTCACCTTGCCGCTCTTGATCATGGCATCGAGCACGAGTTCGGCCTGCCGGCGCGCACCGTCCGGGTTGCTTATGGGATTGAGCTGCGACGGCGCGCGGATAATGCCCGCGAGCATCGCCGATTCACTCACATTGAGTTCGTGCACGTCCTTGTCGAAATAGATACGGGCAGCTGCCGGGACGCCCGTTGCGCCGGCACCAAGATAGATGTTGTTCAGGTATCGCGTGAGGATCTCGTCCTTGCCAAGCTTGCGTTCCAGCCAGAAGGCGATCACTGCTTCCTGGATCTTCCGCTTCCAGGTGCGGTCTCGCTCCAGATAGAGGATCTTGACCAGTTGCTGCGTGATCGTGCTGCCGCCTTGCACGACTTCGCCTGCTCCGACATTGGTGTAAAGGGCACGAAGAATGCCCCTTAGATCGATACCGAAGTGCTCATAGAAGCGCCGGTCCTCTCTCGTAAGCACGGCATCGATGAGGTGCGGCGGGAAATCTGCTCGGGCCGCATAGGACCCCTGAAGCGGTCCTTGGGTCACCAGCGGCTTGCCGGCAGCCGTTTCAAGCACCACCACCGGCTTCAGCGAACCATCGGCTATCTCGTTCCACGGCACGTCCCTCAATGCCCATGAGAAAAGAGCGATCAGCGAGGCAAGCAATACCACGCTCGCAATTGCCGCACTCCGCACGAGGATGCCGCGCCTGCTGCGTGCGCCGGCTGGTCCAGCGGGCATGTCTCTCGAACGCCGGCGCCGGAGGCCTGCCCGGATCTTTCCAGTCAAGCCGGCGGTGTTGTGCGTTGCTTCCGAGCTCTCGGTCGCTTGCCGCCGCTGGAGCTTGTCGCCGCCGCCAAGCCTTTTAGCGAGTTGGGAGCTCCAGCCAACCGCATCGTGACGGACTGCCTGCCCGAAGGTCAGCAACGCCCGGCCGATTTCTGCAAGCGCGCTGCCCGTACGCGCAAACGCTGCGTCATCGGAGCCTTCGGTCCCTTTAATACCGGGCCCGGATGACTCTGGTTCTTGGGTTTTCGCGCCTCCACCCGGAGCGGCGTTGTTGTCCGCCATACGTGAACTCTTTTCCAAACGAATACGCCAACGCCATGAGGCGCGCGACCGCGACCCTCCCGATATCTTCGGTTCGCCGCCTTGCTTGTCACGCAGAACGCATTGGCCGGGCAAGAGGTTGCCAACGACCGGTGCGCCGCTGGCGAGTGTGACAATACACTATTGGAACTCTATAGCAGAAATTGCGAGCCGCGTTTCGACTGATGCTATCCGACATCCCATTGGCTTGCAGGGCACCGGCTGGCGAAATCGAGCGTCCGTTCGAGAAACGCCGCCTTTGCGACGACGGCCTCGGGTTGCTCGGCCGATGTCAATAATCTTGTGAAAAAACCGATACTAGGGCACAATTTGTGAATGCACCCGAAGTGCGGAGCTATCGCAGTCCGGCCGCACTCGCGCCGAGTGACAGTTCGCGTGGGAGGGGTCGGCGTCGATGGATCAGGGGTTCTTTCTTCTGTTCGCTGCGGTGTCCGTGATCACGGCCCTGACTGTGGTCCTGGCGCGCAATCCCGTTCACAGCGCATTGGCACTGATGGCGTGTTTCCTGCAGGTCTCGGCAATCTTCGTCCTGCTCGGGGCGCCATTGCTCGCGGTCATCCAGATCTTCGTCTATGTTGGCGCGATCATGGTCCTGTTCCTGTTCGTGATCATGATGATCGATGTGCGCGAAGCGGTGTTGCAGCGGTTCCTACCGGGCGGCAACCTGCCGGCTCTGGTGTTGCTCGTCCTGCTCGGGCTCGAGATGCTCGCACTGGTGCTCTGGAGCGACCGCTTTTCGGCCACCGAACCCGCCGCCGCCCGTGACGGCGATCAGGTGAGAGAGCTTAGCAGGGCAATTTTCACCGACTATCTCCTGCCGTTCGAAGCCGCCTCCGTCATTCTCCTGGCCGCCCTTGTCGGCGCGATCGTACTGGCGCGGAAGGAGCCGGGCTGATGGTTCCGCTCTCATGGTCCATTTTGCTTGGAGTGGTTCTGTTCGTGATCGGGGCGGCGGGCGTGCTGCTCAGGCGCAATATTCTGGTCGTGCTGATGTCGCTCGAATTGTTGCTCAACTCGGTCAACATCAATTTCATCGCCTTCGGGCGCTACTACGCTGATTTCCGCGGGCAGATCTTCGCGATCTTCGTCATCGCAACCACCGCTGCGGAGGTCGCCGTCGCCCTTGGCATTCTGGTCGCCCTCGTGAGGAACAAGGCCACTCTCAAGGTCGACGACGTGACCGTGATGAAAGGATAGCGGCTTGGAACCGGTGATCTCGATCCGGCCGCTGCTTGCCGTCGCCATTGCCGGCCTGGCGGCCCTTTCAGTTCTCCTGTTGAACAAGCGCGAAAAACTCCGCGATCTCGTCTCGCCGGTGGCCGCGGTCGCCATGTTCGCAATCGTCGCCTCGATGGCCCCCACGGTGCTTTCGGGCGGGACTGTCGAACTACGTCTCTTCGAGATCCTGCCTGGCATCGATTTCGCGTTCCGGGTCGATGCGCTCGGTATGGTGTTTGCCACCGTCTCGTCGCTGTTGTGGATCGTCGCGGCGATCTATTCCATCGGCTATATGCGGCACTTGCACGAGCATGCGCAGACTAGGTTCTTCGCATGCTTTGCATTGAGCCTCGCGGCGGCCGTCGGGGGCGCCTTTGCCGCCAATCTCTTCACGCTGGTGATCTTCTACGAGGTGCTGAGCCTCGTCACCTATCCGCTCGTTTACCACCACGAGGACGAAGAGGGGTGGAAGGGCAGCCGCAAGTACCTCGTCTATCTGATGGGCGCATCGAAAAGCGTGCTTCTTGCCGCGCTGGCGCTAACCTATGCCATAGCGGGATCGCTCGACTTCGTGCCCGGGGGACTGCTTGCTGGCGCCAACGCCCCGGCGGCACTGCTGACGGTCGTCTATTTCTGCTATCTGTTCGGCTTCGCCAAGGCCGCGGTGATGCCGATGCACGCCTGGCTGCCCGCCGCGATGGTGGCGCCGACACCGGTAAGCGCTCTGCTGCATGCAGTGGCCGTGGTCAAGATGGGCGTCTTCTGTGTGCTCCGGGTGGTGTTCCACGTCTTCGGCGCGGGGCTGGTCGGCGGGTTGGGGCTGGGCATCGCAACGGCCTATCTGGTTTCGTTCACGATCCTGATGGCGTCCGTCTATGCGCTGACGCGGGACGACTTGAAGGCGCGGCTCGCCTATTCGACGGTCAGCCAGCTCTCCTACGTGGTGCTGGGCGCGGTTTTATTGTCGCCGGTCGCCATGGTTGGCGGGATCATCCACATCGCCGCGCACGCCTTTTCCAAGATCACGCTCTTCTTCTGCGCCGGGTCAATCTATTGCGCCTCCGGCAAGCGCAACATCAGCGACATGGCCGGCATCGGCCGCAGGCTGCCCTGGACGATGGGGGCGTTCTTCGTCGCCTCGCTCAGCATGATCGGGGTGCCGCCGACCGCAGGCTTCGTCAGCAAGTGGTATCTGACGCTTGGATCGGTCCAGGCGGGGGAGACGGCGTTCCTGATCGTGCTCCTGGCAAGCTCGGTGCTGAATGCCGCCTATTTCCTGCCGGTCAGCTATGTCGCCTTTTTCGGGGCGCCGGCGCCGGAGAGCTCGGCAAAGGTTCGTGAGATTCCGCTGGTGACGATCCCGCTGGTTGCGACCGCCATCCTGTCGGTGTTGATGGGCGTCTTTCCCGGTTATTTCCTCACGTTGGCGGAAGGAGTGGTCAGATGATCGAGCGCATCGTCGATTTCTTTGGCGACGAGACCTATGCAATACGCCGCCGCCGGTTGTTCTATCTGGTGCTCGCTCTGATCGTCGTCGCCGATTTTCTGGTCTCCCGCGAGCATGCCGAATATCTATGGGAGCGTCTGCCAGGATGGTCGGCCGTCTACGGCTTCGGCTCCTGTGTGATCTTGATTTTCGTTTCCAAGTTCCTCGGCCATCAGGGCGGGCTCATGCGGCGCGAGGACTATTATGATTGACTTTGTCCATCCCGCCCTCCTGTTCATCCTTGGTGCCGTGCCGATCCCCTTCCTGAAGGAGACAATCCGCAAGGCCTATCTGGTGTTGATCCCGCTGCTCGCGTTCCTCGCCGTGCTCGCCATGGAGCCGGGTAGTTACGGCGCGGCGAGCTTCATCGGGCAGGAAATCCTGATCGCGAAGGTCGACAGGCTCAGCATCGTCTTTGCCACGGTTTTCACCATCATGGCACTGATCGGCATGATCTACGCGCTGCATCTGACGCGCCCGGGCCAACATGTGGCGGCCTTCGTCTATGTCGGCAGCGCGCTCGGCGTAGTCTTCGCCGGCGACTACCTGACGCTCTACCTCTTCTGGGAGGGCATGGCGTTCGCCTCGGCCTACCTGGTTTTCGCTCAAGGTGGCGAGAAGGCAGTCCGCGCCGCATTCCGCTACCTCATGGTCCACGTCACTGGCGGCGTCGCCCTGCTCGGTGGCATCCTTGTCCATTCGGCCGCCACCGGATCGCTGCTCTTCGGCCCGATCGAGAGCGATATGGGCCCGGGCGCCTATGTGATCCTCGCGGGCTTCCTGCTCAATGCCGCCGTGCCGCCGCTCAACGCCTGGCTCACCGACGCCTATCCGGAGGCGACCGTCACGGGGGCGGTGTTCATGAGCGCATTTACCACCAAGACCGCCGTCTATGTGCTGGCGCGCGCCTTTCCCGGGACTGAGCTTCTGGTCTGGCTCGGCACGGTGATGGCGCTTTACGGTGTCGTCTATGCGGTACTTGAGAATGATTGTCGGCGGCTGCTCGCCTATCACATCGTCAGCCAGGTGGGCTACATGGTGGCGGGCGTCGGCATCGGGACCGAAATGGCGGTGAACGGAGCCACCAGCCATGCCTTCGCCCATATCCTCTACAAGGGGCTGCTGTTCATGGGGGCGGGCGCGGTGATCCACGTCACCGGGCGGCGCAAGCTTACCGAGCTCGGCGGGCTCTACAAGACGATGCCGCTGACCGTGGCGCTCTACATGGTCGGCGCCTTTGCGATCTCGGCATTTCCCTTCTTCTCGGGCTTCGTCACCAAGTCGATGGTGGTGGCGGCGGCCGGCCAGGATCACCGCGCGCTGGTGATGCTGGCACTCACGATGGCATCGCCGGGAACGTTCCTGCATACCGGGCTCAAGCTGCCCTATTACATGTTTTTCGGCACGGACCGGAAACTGGAAGCGCAGGAGCCGCCCCGCAACATGCTCGTTGCGATGGGAATGGCGGCGGCGCTCTGCATTGCGATCGGCGTCTATCCCGGGCCGCTTTATGCGCTCCTGCCCTATCCGGTCGACTTCGACGCCTATACGGGCGCCCATGTCACCGAGAGCCTCGGAATCCTGATGTTCACGGCATTGGGCTTCGTCATTTTCCTCAAGGCACTCGATCCCGAGAACACGATCAGCCTCGATACCGACTGGTTCTACCGCAAGGGCGCGCGAGGCTTCATGTGGCTCGCCGAAAAACCGCTGGCGCGCTACGAGAAGGCGGTGAGCGACGTATCGGAGACTGCGGTGCTGCCCTTCCTGCACGGTTCGGCGCGGGCGGGGCTGCAGCTCGACCTCAATGGTGTGGATGGCGTCGTAAACGGCGTAGCCCGTTCGATCCTCAACGGCGGCGGCGCGCTGAGGCGGCTGCAGACCGGCGTCGTGACTCATTACGCGCTGGCGATGATCGCCGGTGTGATCGCGACTATCGTTGTTTTTGCCGTGGTGTGGCGGTAGGGGGGCGCGATGGGATTCCCGCTGCTGAGCCTCATCATATTCACGCCGGCCGCCGGGGCGGCGGTTCTGATGTTTCTCCGCAGCGACGACGCGGTGCGGTGGACAGCGCTTGTTGTCACGCTCCTCGATCTCGCTCTCTCGATCGTACTGCTGGCTGGTTTCGACACGACGACCCACGAGATGCAGTTCACCGAAAGGGTACCGTGGGTGCCCGCGCTCGGGATCACCTATGCACTCGGCGTCGACGGGATCAGCGCGCTCTTCGTGTTCCTGACCACGCTCTTGGGCGCGGTCTCGGTGCTCGCCTCGTGGGTCGCGATCGAGCGCAGGGTCAAGGCGTTCATGGCGAGCCTGCTTGCCATGCAGGCGCTGATGCTCGGGGTGTTCTCGGCGCTCGACCTCTTCCTGTTCTATGTCTTCTGGGAAGCGATGCTGATCCCCATGTACCTGATCATCGGCGTCTGGGGCGGCGAGGGCCGGGTCTATGCGGCGTTCAAGTTCTTCCTGTACACGCTGGCGGGCAGCCTCCTGTTCCTGGTCGGCGTCATTACACTCTTTTTTCGGGGCGGGGAGACCTTCGACATCCTCGCCCTGACGGCGCAGGATTTGCCGTTCCGGGTCCAGTCCTGGCTGTTCTTCGCCTTCCTGGTCGCCTTCGCCGTCAAGGTGCCGATGGTCCCGGTCCACACATGGCTGCCGGACGCCCATGTGCAGGCGCCGACGGCGGGCAGCATCATTCTTGCCGGCGTGCTCCTGAAGATGGGCGCCTACGGATTCCTGCGCTTCTCGCTGCCGATGCTGCCGGAGGCCTCGGTATATTTTTCGCCGCTGATGCTGGCGCTATCGGCGCTCGCCATCGTCTATGGCGGGCTGCTTGCGCTTGCGCAGGATGACCTGAAGAAGCTGGTCGCCTATTCCAGCATCAGCCACATGGGGTTCGTGACGATGGGAATCTTTGCGCTGAACCCCCGCGGGCTCGAAGGCGGCATCCTGCAGATGTTCAATCATGGGGTGACGACGGGCGCTCTGTTCCTCTTCGTCGGCCTGATCTACGAGCGGACCCATACCCGCAGCATCGCCGACTACGGCGGGCTGATGAAGGTCGCGCCGGTCTATACGGTGTTTCTTGCGCTCTTCACGCTCTCGTCGATGGCGCTGCCGGGAACGAATTCGTTCGTGGGTGAGCTCTTGGTGCTGTCGGGCGGGTTTGCGGCCAACCTCGCCGTCGGCGCGGCCGCCGTTTTGGGCGCAATGCTGGGCGCGGCCTATCTTCTCGGCATGTATGGAAGGGTCGCGCTTGGTCCGGCGAGCGTCGGCGCCCGGTTCAAGATCCGCGACGTGAACGCCCGCGAGATGGTTGCGATCCTGCCGCTCGCCGTCTTCGTGCTTTGGGTCGGGCTCTATCCAAAGCCCTTTCTCGATATCATTGATGCCTCGGTGACGCATCTGCTGACTGAGGTGCATGGCAGGGAGAGGGGCCAATGACCGCCGCCGCGCTTCTCCAATCGATCATCGCAAGCCTGCCCGAGATCGTGGTGGTCACCGGGGCCTGTATCCTGCTGATCCTGGGCCAGCTTGTGCGCAAGGGGCAGGAACATTTCCTCGTCTCGGCTTCCGTCGGGATCGTGCTGATCGCCGCCCTGGCGACGCTCCTGCTGGCGAATGAGGTGCGACCGGCCTATTCCGGCATGTTCATCGCCGACCGTTTCGCGGTCTTCTTCAAGCTCGTGTTCTACGTGGCCACCGTCCTGACGTTCCTTCTGTCGCGGAAATATGCCGATATCGAAGGGATCGCGAGCAGCGAATACTATGTCCTGCTGCTCTTTGCGCTTTTCGGCATGATGATCATGGCCTCGGCGACGGATCTTCTGTCGATCTATGTGGGCCTCGAACTGATGGTGCTCTGCACCTATGTGCTGACAGGCTTCATGCGGCGCGAGCGGCGCTCGAACGAAGCCGCTTTGAAATACGTGATCCTCGGCGCGGTCTCGACCGGGATTTTCCTGTACGGTGTCTCGCTGGTCTACGGGCTGACCGGCACGACGCAACTCGATGCGATGGCTCAGGCGGTGACCGGCGATCCGCTCGATCCCGGATTGCTGCTGGCGGTGGTCTTCATCGTTGCGGGGCTGGTCTTCAAGGTCGGCGCCGTGCCGTTCCATATGTGGCTGCCGGACGTCTACGAAGGCGCGCCGACGACGATCACCGCCTTCATGTCGGTGGGGCCGAAGGCGGCAGGGTTTGCGGTGATCCTCAGGGTCTTCCTCAACCCTCTGGTCGCCGCCTCGGACGTCTGGATCATCGTCGCGGTCATCGCAGTCGTGACCATGGCACTCGGCAGTTTCGTCGCGCTGGTGCAGGACAATTTCAAGCGGCTGCTTGCCTATTCCAGCATCGCCCATGCCGGGTTCGCCATTTTCGGCGTGGTGGCCGGCGGTCAGGACGGAATCGCCAGCGTGATGCTCTACATGCTGATCTACGCTTTCATGAACCTCGGTATTTTCGGCGCGGTCATCATGATGCGGAACGGCGATTTCTCGGGCGAGGTCATCGACGACTACGCGGGTTTCGCCAAGTCGCATCCGGGGCTCGCGCTTCTGATGCTCCTCTATCTGTTCTCGCTCGCCGGCATTCCGCCGACGGCCGGCTTCTTCGCCAAGTTCTACGTGCTCGTGGCACTCGTCGAGCGCGGTTTCGTCCTGCTGGCGGTGATCGCCGTGCTCCTGAGCGCGGTCGCCGCCTACTTCTATATCCGCATCGTCATGGTGATCTACATGCGCGAGCCGGAGAGGGCGTTCGAGCCGGCACTGACGCCCATGGTGCGCGCCACGCTCGCCTTCACGGCCCTCGGCACCATCGGCATCGGCCTTTTCCCGGCGTGGTTCCTTGGGCTTGCACAACAGTCGGCATCTGGGGGTTAAGCGGGATGCCGACATAGCGGGCGTTGATACCCCCTCGGCGCACACGCCGTCACGACCCCGAAACGATCCCATTCGACCCGATCCCGCCTAATCGATTGGATTTGCAATGATCCGCCCGACGGAATAGAGTCTTAAGAGGATTGCCCAGGTTGCTTTTTCGGGGCGACGACATTACCGGCCCCATATCGCGACTGAGCAAGGCCCTCGTTGGTTAAGCGGGGCGTAACGATATGGCAGCAATGGAATTCCTGCCGGTTCTTCTCATGGTCGCCGGAGTTGTTCTGGTGGCAGGGGTGACGCTTTTTGTTTCCTCGCTGCTGCGCCCCTCCAATCCTTACCCGGCAAAGAACATGCCCTATGAATGCGGCATGGATCCGGCGGGTGAGGCCGCGGGGGGCCGCTTCCGGGTTCAGTTCTATATCCTTGCGATCCTGCTCGTCGTCTTCGATGTCGAGACGATGTTCCTCTTTCCCTGGGCCGTCGTCCTGAAAGAGATCGGGCTGGTCGGTTTCGTCGAGATGTTCGTTTTTATCGTGCTGCTTCTCGTAGGCTTCGCCTACGCCTGGCTGAAAGGAGCGCTTGAATGGGAGGAGTAGGAAACGCGATCCGCGACAGCGTCCTGTTCACCACGGCCGACAGCGTCATCAGATGGAGCCGAAGGTCGGCATTGTGGCCGGAGACCTTCGGCATCGCCTGCTGCGCCATCGAGATGATCTCGGCCGGTTGCGCCCGCTATGATCTCGACCGGTTCGGCGTGGTGTTCCGCCCGTCGCCCCGCCAGTCCGACGTGATGATCATCGCCGGCACGGTCACCCGGAAATTCGCGCCGGTCGTCAGGCGGCTCTATGACCAGATGCCGGAGCCGCGCTGGGTGATCGCCATGGGCACCTGCGCCATTTCGGGTGGCGTCTACAACACCTACGCCGTGGTGCAGGGATCGGAAACTTTCGTGCCCGTCGACGTGCATGTGCCCGGCTGTCCGCCGCGGCCGGAGGCGTTGATGCACGGCTTCCTGCTGCTGCAGGAGAAGATCAAGAAGTCCCGCGCGTTGACGGGAACGCCTCTCGATCGGGTTGTAGCGTCATGAGTGTGGAACCGTCCCTCAACCGCGCTCCGATCCTGGAGCGCTTCGGACAAGCAATCGAAGATCTCGGCACCGCGCATGGTATTGAAGTCTTTGCTGTTCCTCCCGAGAAGATCGTCGAGTTCTGTCGGTTCCTGAAAGAAGATCCGGCATTCAAATTCAATTTCCTCTCGGACATCTGCGGGGTCGATCATTATCCGGAGACGCCGCGCTACGAGGCGGTGTACCACCTCTATTCGCTGCCGAATAAATGGCGGATCCGCATCAAGTGCCGGCTTGGCGATCCCCCGGAGGTTCCCTCGGTCACGGGAGTCTGGCGCACCGCCAACTGGCACGAGCGCGAGGCCTGGGACATGTACGGCATCCGGTTTACCGGGCATCCTGACCTGCGCCGGATCTACATGTGGGAAGGCTTCGAGGGCTTCCCGCAGCGCAAGGATTTTCCGCTCCGTGGCTACAAGGACAAGCTGAACCCGTTTGGCGCCGAAGGCCCGCCGCCGACGCAGCCCGACCTTGCCACCAGGGAGATTCCCTAGAGCGAGGAAAAGTAAGCGGTTTTCCGCCCGCATTCCGCTCGAACTGAATTGAAGGAGGCCGTTGACGCCGGAGAGTTGAGATGACCGAAGTCACCGAGCTCATGAGACCGGAAGGTGAAGCGCTCAATACCAAGGAAGTGCTGCTCAACCTCGGTCCACAGCACCCCAGCACCCACGGGGTGCTGAGGCTCGTGCTCGAACTCGATGGCGAATATGTCGAGCGCGTGGATCCGCATGTCGGCTATCTCCATCGCGGCACCGAAAAATTGGCGGAGAGTTTCACCTATACCCAGATTTTCCCGCTGACCGACCGGCTCGACTATCTCTGCCCGCCTTCGAACAACCTGGCCTTCGCGCTGGCGGTGGAAAAGCTCCTCGGGATCGAAGCGCCGATCCGCGCGCAGTATATCCGCGTGCTGATGGCCGAACTGGCGCGGATCTCCGGACATCTCCTCATCACCGGGGCGCTGCCGATGGATCTCGGCGCCATGACCGCGCTGCTTTACGTCATGCGCGAACGTGAAATGATCATGGACCTTCTGGAAATGATCACCGGCGCCCGCATGCACACCTCCTTCTGCAGGGTTGGCGGCGTGCGTGAAGACCTGCCTGAGGGGTTCTTTCTGAAAATCAGGGAGTTCTGCGATATCTTCCCGAGCCGGATCCGCGATTATGAGCGATTGCTCGAAGATAACCGGGTGTTCCTCAATCGCACGGAAGGCATCGGCGTGATCTCCGGCGAGGACGCGATCGACCTTGGCCTAAGCGGTCCAAATCTGCGTGCTTCCGGGGTCGACTGGGACATCCGGCGCGACGAGCCTTACGAAATCTACGACCGGCTCGATTTCAACGTCATCACCCGCGACGAGGGCGATTGCTACGCGCGCTGGCGGTGCCGGGTCGACGAGATGCGTGAAAGCATCCGCATCATCGAGCAATGTATCGCCCAGATGCCCGAAGGGCCGTTCCAGATCGACATGCCGACGATCGCCTTTCCGGTGGACAAGGAACGGGTGCACTGTTCGATGGAGGCGCTGATCCAGCATTTCGACCTGTCGGCCTATGGCTTCAACGTGCCGGCCGGCGAAGTTTACTCGGCTATCGAGGCGCCAAAGGGCGAGCTCGGCTTCTACATCATCAGCGACGGGTCGCCAAAACCGTTCCGCATGAAGGTGCGGGCCCCTTCGTTCGTCAATCTGCAGGCGCTCTTCGGGGTCACCAACGCCCGCTACCTGGCGGACATGATCGCCGTGCTCGGCAGCCTCGACCCGGTAATGGCTGAGGTGGACAAGTAGGAGATTTGGACGCGATGAGCATGCGCGAAAAAATCGAACAGGCAGCAGCGGCCTATCCGGACCAGCGCTCGGCGATCATGCCGGCACTTGTGATCGCACAGAAGGAACACGGCCACCTGCCCGGACCCGTGCTGGAGGAGGTCGCCGACATCCTCGGTGTCGAGCGGATCTGGGTCTACGAGCTGGCGACCTTTTACACGCTCTTCCATACCGAGCCGGTGGGCATGTTCCATTTGCAGCTTTGCGACAACGTCTCGTGCATGCTGTGCGGATCGGAAAGCCTGCTGACCCATCTGGAAACGGCGCTCGAGATCAGGAAGGGCGACACCACAGCGGACGGGCTGTTCACTCTTTCGACCGTCGAGTGCCTTGGTGCCTGCGAGATGGCTCCGGTGATGCAGGTCGGTGACTATTACCACGGCAATCTTGACGTCGCGCGGCTGGACGCGCTCCTGGATAGCCTTCGCGCCGCAGCGGGGCTGCCAGCAGGCGATGAGCACGCCTCTCAGTCAGTGCCGGGAAAGTAGCGCCATGTTCGAGCCGGTCCTTCTCAAGAATATCGAGGTCGCGAACGGCCATCTGCTTTCGGCCTACGAGGCCGGAGGCGGCTATCAGGCGCTCAGGAAGGTGCTCAGCGAATACACGCCGGACGAAGTCGTCGAGCTCGTGAAACAATCCAACCTGCGCGGTCGCGGTGGCGCCGGGTTCCCGACGGGAATGAAGTGGAGCTTCGTGCCGAAGGGGGGCGACAAGCCGAAATATCTGTGTTGCAACGCGGACGAAGGGGAGCCCGGCACCTTCAAGGACCGGATCATCATGGAGCGCGACCCCCACCAGCTCATCGAGGGGCTGGCGGTGAGCGGCTACGCGATCGGGGCGGAAACCGCCTATGTCTACGTGCGCGGAGAATATGTCACGGCGATCCGTCGCCTGGAGCAGGCGATCGCGGAAGCCCACGAAAGAGGATACCTCGGAAAGGGTATTCTGGGTTCGGATTTCAATTTCGCCGTCTACATCCACTGCGGCGCGGGCGCCTATATCTGCGGCGAGGAGACCGCGATGCTCGAGTCGCTCGAGGGCAAGCGGGCGCAGCCGCGATTGAAACCGCCGTTTCCGGCCGTGGCCGGGCTCTACGCCAGCCCGACGGTGATCAACAATGTCGAGACGCTCGCCTGCGTGCCGCACATCGTGACACGGGGGGCTGCCTGGTTTCGCGGCATCGGCCCCGACAAGAGCCCTGGCCCGAAGCTCTATTGCGTGAGCGGGCAGGTGAAGAAACCCGGACTCTACGAGCTGCCGATGGGCATACCGCTCAAGGAACTGGTCGAGGAGCACGCCGGCGGCCCGCTGCCGGGACGCAAGATCAAGGCGGTGATCCCGGGCGGAGTTTCGGCGCCGGTCATCCCGGAGCGCGAGCTGGAGGTGGGGATGGATTTCGACTCACTCGCCGCCGCCGGTTCGATGCTCGGTTCGGCCGGCGTGATCGTGGTCGACGATTCCACCTGCATGGTCAAGGTCGCGACCCGGATCATCGAGTTCTTCCACCATGAGTCCTGCGGCAAGTGCACGCCATGCCGGGAGGGCTTGAACTGGGTCGTCAAGGTGCTGCGCCGGATCGAGGCCGGGGAGGGCGCGCCCGGTGACCTGGAGCAGCTGGACATGCTCTGCAAGGGCATTTTCGGCAATACCTTCTGCGCCTTGGGTGACGGCGCCGCGATGGGATTGCGGGCCGCATTGAAGCATTTCCGCGACGAGTTCGTCGCCCATATCGAGGAGGGGAGGTGCCCGTACCACTAATGCATGTCGCCCAAAAGTGTTCAGCGGTTTTGGGACAACGACATGCATGAAAACAAGGCCTGCGGGACAGGGCTGAGAGGAAATATGGTTAGCATCACGATCGACGGACAAATGCTGGAAGTTGAGGCTGGCTCTACGGTGCTCAACGCGGCCGAGCGTTTGGGCATCGACATACCGACCTTCTGCTATTGGAAGCGGCTGCCGGCACTCGCCTCATGCCGCATGTGCCTGGTGGAGATCGAGGGGCTCAGGCGGTTGCAACCGTCCTGCGCGACCGTGGTCACCGACGGCATGGTGGTCAGGACGAACACGCCCCTGATCGAGGAGACGCGCTCGTCCATGCTAGACATGCTGCTCGCCAACCACCCGCTCGACTGCCCGATCTGCGACAAGGGTGGAGAGTGCGAGCTGCAGGACATGGTGATGGCCTACGGTCCCCGCAAAAGCGAGTTCCGCGATCCCAAACGCGTTTTCCACTCGAAGGACATCCGTCTGAGCCCGGTCATCATCATGAACGTCAACCGCTGCATTCAGTGCCAGCGCTGCGTCAGGATGTGTGAAGAGGTCGTTGGCGCAGTCGCCCTGGGGACGGTCGAGAAGGGCATGGACACCGCTGTCACCGGCTTCGAGGGCAGTCTTGCAAGCTGCGACCAGTGCGGCAACTGCGTCGAGGTCTGCCCCGTCGGCGCGCTGATGAGTTTCCCCTACCGCTACAAGGCACGGCCGTGGGATCTCGCCGAGACCGATACCATCTGCCCGCATTGCGGCACCGGCTGCCAACTGACGGTCGGCGCACGCAAGGGCGAGTTCATGCGTGTCCGCTCGGACTGGGAGCACGGGGTCAACCGCGAAACGCTCTGCGTGCGCGGGCGTTTCGGCCTCGACTTCATCGAAAGCCGGGACCGGATCAAGCGACCGATGATCCGTCGTGACGGCGCGCTCACTCCGGTCTCCTGGGATGAGGCTGGCGACTACCTGCGCCGGCGCCTGTCGGCTGTCGAGGGCAAGGCTGCCGGAGGGCTCGCGTCCGCGCGCCTGCCCAACGAAGTGCTCTATCAGTTCCAGAAGCTGATGCGGACGGTGTTCCGCACGAACAATATCGACTGCTCGTCGCGCTGGTCGACGCCTTTCGATGCGCTCGGCCCGCTGGTGGCGGGTTTCCATGCCCGCGCGCCGTTGGATGAGGTGGTCGCTAGCGACTGTGTGCTCGTGGTCGGCGGAAACGTGACGGAAGAAAATCCGGTTACCGAATACCTGCTCAGGGATGCCGCGCGGCGGCGGCAGACAAGATTGCTCATGCTCTCGGCGCGACCATCCCGTCTCGACGCCGATGCGCGTGCAGTGGTTCGCGTGCGGCCGGGCGGAGAAGCGGCGAGCCTTGCGGCGGTAGCGGCCGCGCTCGTGGCGGCGGACGGTCAGGCGGGCGACGTTTCTGCCATGACCACCAACCGTGCGGGATCGGATCGTCTGGCCTCCGCACTCAAGGAGAGCCGCAGTGTCACCGTGCTTGTCAGCATCGACCTGTTGCGATCACCCGAAGCGCGCGCGACGCTGCAGCAGATCAATAATCTGCTCAACGTTCTCCATCTGCTCGGCAAGAGCCCGGCGATGCAGTTCCTGTTCGACCGCGCCAACCAGATGGGCGCCTGGGACATGGGGGTTCTGCCGGCGGTGCTGCCGGGCTTAAGCGCCGTCGCCGACGATGCGGCGCGTACAGCTCTCGAACGGGCCTGGGGCGCCGCGATCCCGTCCGAGCCGGGCGCCGATCTCGACGCCATGCTGGAGCTTTGCGTCGACGGGCGGATGGGCGCGCTCTACATCGCCGGAACCGATTCCCTGATTGCCTATCCCGACCGGGACTTCGTGACGCGTGCGCTTGGCGCCGCCGACCTCCTGATCGTGCAGGACACATTCCTTACCGAAACGGCAGGCCTGGCAGAGGTCGTCCTGCCTGCGGCGGGTTTCGGCGAGGAAGCCGGCACATTCACCAACAACGAGGGCCGGCTTCAGACGGTCCGCAAATTCCGCGAACCAGCCTTCGAGGCGCGAAGCAATCTGGCGATCTTCGATTTCGTCGCGGCGCTCCGCAAGGAACCGCTGCAGCCGTCGACGCAAGGTGAGATTTTCGACGAGATTGCCCGGCTTGTTCCAGCCTACCACGGACTGACGCAGGAGGGGCTTGGTCCGGACGGCGCCTTCACCAAGGCGGCGCCGACACCGGCGGCTGGCGGGTTCTTCCCGGCGCCGCCTGCCCTGAAAGCAACAGACGGGCTGGTGCTGGTGACCGGCAATGGCCTGTTCCACAACGGATATCTTTCCGAGCGCTCGGAAATCCTGAATACCGTTGCAGACGATCCCTATGTCGAAACGAGCGGCGAGGATGCCGCCGAGCTCGGTCTTCCGGATGGCGCTCAGGTGGTGGTGCGATCCGCGTGGGGCGAATTGACTGCGAAGCTCAAGGTCAACCGGCACTTCCCGAGCGGCCTCGTGTTTGTTCCCGAAAACTACAGGACGCTGCGCCTCAACAGCCTGATGCGGCGCGGTGAATATCCTTGCCCGGTGGAGGTGCGCGAGGCCGCACCGACCTTCGAGAGCGCCGCTTCCACTGGTTCAGCCTTTGAGCAGAATCGGATTTGAGCGGATCCAGCTCTGTGGGGTATGCACCCCCCTCTGCCGTTGATGTGGCTCCTCTCGAGGGAGACGTGCAGCGGCTGATCTCGTCAGTGATAGTGGGTCCCGCAAATGTAGTCGTGCAGGTCCTGCTCCGTGCGCAGCGCTTCGTCGAGCCTGTGCTTGACCACGTCGCCGATGCTGACTACGCCGACAACGGAATCGCCTTCGAGCACCAGCACATGGCGGGTACGCCGCTGGGTCATCATCGCCATCACGTAGGGAAGCAAATCCTGTGTCGAGCAGGTCGCCACGCTGCGGTTCATGATGTCGACAGCGCGCATCATCGCCGCCTCGGCTCCGTATTCCGCCAATGCGTTGCAGCAATCCCGTTCCGAAAGCGTACCCAGGTACTCGCCAGGGGCGCGGCTGACGACCACGAAACCGATATTGCTTTCGCGAAACAGCCGCAGCACTTCTACCATGGTGTGAGAAGGGGTGACCGCAATAACCCCGACGCCCTTGTTCTTCACGATATCGCCGACAAACATTTGAGCCTCCTGCCCTGCAGCGCCGTGCCTCAGACGCACAAAGGTCGCCGTAGCACTTTGAACTGGCGCACGATTTTACCCCTAAATCGCGTGCGATTTAAGAAGTCGTGCGGTCGCCCCGGGATTGACAGCTGGCGTGTTCACGTTCGGCGGATATTTCGCCACCAGTTGTAACCCTGCGGCTCGCTCGCCTCCACCAGAACGTCCTTTTTCGTGTCAAGGCGGGCGGCAACCACGCCGCCGCCGGTCGCCGCCTTGCCGGGCTTGGCGAGCAGGTCGTCACGCCCGATCACTAGGTCGTGCGAGGAAAAACTCGAGAATTCATATTGTTGGCCAAGGGCGATCGCATCCGCCGGGCAGGCGTCCTCGCACAGCCCGCAGAACAGGCAGCGGGCGGTGTCGATCTCGAATTTGGCCGGGCGTCGGTTGCCCTTCTCGTCCTCGTAGGGAACGACTTCGATGCAGTCGCAGGGACAGATCCGCGCGCAGAGTTCGCAGGCCACGCACTTGATCTCGCCCTCGTCGTCACGCTTCAGGAAGTGATGACCGCGGTAACGCGAATAGGGCAGCCATTTCTCCTTGTCCGGATACTGCATGGTCACGGTTCTGGAGAACATGTAGCCAAGGGTCAGCGCCAGGGCGCTCGACAGATCGGAGAAGAACGCCCAGCCGATCCAGGTTCCAGTTCTGTCCCATGTGCGCGACATCGCCGCCCCGCTGCCGCCTGTCTCCGATCAAGGAGAAGCTATGCGGCCTCTCAAAATACCACAGCGGCCTTGTTGCGCCGGAGACGCAGGACGCTGTAGGGAGCCGCTCTCGGCCCCTAGGAGAAAACCATACCGGTAATAATTATGTTCGCCATCGACAGAGGAAGCAAGACCTTCCACCCGATCGCCATCAGCTGGTCGTAGCGATAGCGCGGGAAGGTGAAGCGAAACCACATGAACAGATAGACGAAGAACGCCACCTTGAGCCCGAACCAGACGAGCGGCGGTAAGGGGATCAGCACGCCGTTCCAGCCGCCGAAGAACAGGATCACCGAAAGGACCGACACGAGCAGCATGATGACGTATTCGCTGACCATGAAAAATGCGAAGCGGATGCCGCTGTATTCGGTGTGGAATCCGGCCCCGAGATCGCCTTCCGCTTCCGCCAGATCGAAGGGGATGCGCTGCGCTTCAGCAAGCCCTGCGACGAAGAATACGAAGAAGCCGACCGGCTGGTAAACGATGTTCCAGACATCGGCCTGAGAGCGGACGATGTCCAGAAGGCTCATGGATTGCGCCAGCATCACCACGCCGATGACAGCAAAGCCCATCGGGATCTCGTAGCTGATCATCTGCGCGCAGGTCCTGAGGCTGCCCAGCACCGCGTATTTGCTATTCGCGGCCCAGCCGCCGAAGATGACGCCATAAACCTCGAGCCCGATCACCGCGAACACGAAGAGCAGCGCCACGTTCATATTGGCAACGTAGAGGGAGATCTCGTTGCCGAGCACCGAGACGGTCTCGCCGAAGGGGATCGCGACGAACACCACAAAGGGCGGTGCGAGCGCCAGGATCGGCGCCAGCTTGAACAGGAAGCGGTCGGCTTCGGCCGGGATGTGGTCCTCTTTGGTGAGCAGCTTGATGCCGTCCGCCACCGGTTGCAGCATCCCGTGCCACCCCACGCGCATCGGCCCCATCCGCTGCTGCATATGGCCTGCAATCTTGCGCTCCAGCCAGGTCAGCGGCAAGGGCAAGAGCAGCAGCATTGCGATCAGCAACGCGACCTTCAAGACGATCAGGCCAAGAGCGACGATAAGTTCCATGTCCGCGGCTGCTTATCCAACGGGTTGAAACACGTGGCCGGACTTTGGCGCCGGCCGTGCACTGGCAATCTGGGCGCTTGTCTATCTGTACGGTACAACGGTGGCGCACGACACACAATGCCATCACAGTTCGGCCGCGGCTGCCGCGGTATGCGCCGGTCCAGCGTCATCAGCGCCCGGAGCCAACGTTCCCATGGGCGAGTTTCCCGACAATTTGATCCAGTGCAAGGTCGCGGGGCTGTCGCTGCCCTAGGATATAATAGTTATCAAACGATTGGTTGGGAACGCTGATGGCTTCGAGCGGTTCTGACGGCGCTCCCTCACGGAAGGAGGACTCCTCATGACACTCAATGCATTCCTGCGTCCGGTTATGCTTGCCGGTCTTGTCGCGCTTGGCATGACTGCCGGGGCCGGCGCGCAAACAACCCAAAGCGACACGCACCATCCCGACCCTTCACCCGAGTCGCAGGCGCAGTCTTCCAGCCCGGACGGCGCGGCCGGGCAGAGCGAACAGCCTGGCCAGCCGGGTATGATGGGCCCGGGTATGATGGGCCAAGGGATGATGGGTCAGGACATGATGGGCCGCATGCCTATGATGGCCATGCGCGGGCACATGATGAAGATAATGTTCGCCATTGCCGATGCTGTCGGGGACGGCAGCCTCTCTTTCGATGAGGTGACGGCCATCCACAAACGAATCTTCGACAAGGTGGATGCCAACAAGGACGGGAAAGTTTCTACCGAAGAGATTCAGGCATTCCTGCGGCCTTAGCCGAAGGACACCCCGTCCCCCTGGTGACGGTCGCTGCACCTACAGGGCCGCATGCTTTTTGCGGGCCGGCCCTATCGCCACATGTCGCGCATGCGCGCGGCGACGTCGATGCGGATCTGCTGGGCGTTACGCTCGGCGGTCGTCGGATTGGCCAGAGGCCAGGTTCCGGTTTCGAAGAATTGCAGGAGCGTCGCGGGAATAAAGCGCGTCCGGCTCGCATAGACGTGGCGGTCGCCCTGGGCATGCTGGCCACCGGTGAAAAAGCGCTGCGGCACCATCAGCGTCAGACTGTCCTTGGCGCGCGTCATGCCGACATAGAGCAGCCGCCGCTCCTCTTCGAGATCATGCGTCGTCCCGGTTCCGAGGTCGGACGGAATGCAGCCGTCGACCACATTGAGCATGAAAACGGCGCGCCATTCCTGCCCCTTGGCTGAATGGATTGTCGACAGGATCAGATAGTCTTCGTCGAGGAGCGGCACGCCCGCCTGGTCGCTGGTCGCATCCGGTGGATCGAGCGTCAGTTCGGTCAGAAAACGCTCGCGGCTCGGATAGCCGGAAGCGATCTGTTCAAGTTGCAGAAGGTCGGCCTTCCGGGTCTCGGCGTCCTCGTGGATGCGGTCGAGATGCGGCTCGTACCAGGTGCGCACCATGGCGATTTCCGCAGGCCATCCGGACCTGCGGAGACCCTGCAGCAATTCTACGAGGCGCACCCAGTCGTCCCCGCTTTTCGGCGGGGAAGGGATTTCGGCAAGCGTCATCAGCGGTTCGGGGTCGGCCGCAATCGCGTCCAGGATCTTGCCGGCGGTTTGCGGGCCGATTCCGGGGAGCATCTGAAGCAGCCTAAATCCGGCGACGCGGTCACGCGGGTTCTGGGCGAAACGCAGCACCGCAAGCATGTCCTTCACATGGGCCGAGTCGAGGAATTTCAGGCCGCCGAACTTCACGAAGGGAATGTTGCGACGGGTGAGTTCCACCTCAAGGGGGCCGCTGTGGTTCGAGGCACGGAACAGGACGGCCTGCTGCTTCAAACGCATTCCGGTCTCGCGGTTGGCGAGGACCTGCTCGACGATATAGTTCGCCTGATCGCTCTCGTCCCTGACCGTCAGCAGCTTCGGACGCTCGGCCGACTGTCTGTCCGTCCAGAGATTCTTGGTGAAGCGCTCGCGTGCAAGCTCGATGACGCCATTGGCAGCCGCGAGGATCGTCTGCGTCGAACGATAGTTCCGGTCGAGCGTGATGACGTCGGCAGGCGGGGAAAACTCCTTGGGAAAATCGAGGATGTTGCGAACGGTAGCGGCGCGAAAGGAATAGATGGACTGGGCATCGTCGCCGACGACCGTCAGGCCGCGGCCGCCGGGCTTCAGCGCCATCAGGACTGAGGACTGCAGCTTGTTGGTGTCCTGGTATTCGTCCACCAGCACATGGTCGAACCGGCCGCCGATGTCGGCGGCGAGCAACGGGTCGCTCACCATCTGCGCCCAATAAAGAAGCAGGTCGTCGTAATCGAGAACGTTCTGCGCCTGCTTGGCTTCGACGTATCCGGCGAACAGCGCCTTCAACTGGCTCTCCCAGCCGGAAACCCAAGGGTACCAGTTCCGCAGCACATCGTTCAGCGGCGTCTGCGAATTCACCGTCCGCGAATAGATCGCCAGGCACGTGCCCTTCGTCGGAAACCTGCTTTCGGTTTTCGAGAATCCGAGCTCGTGCCGGACGAGGTTCATCAGGTCGGCGCTGTCCTCGCGGTCATGGATGGTGAAATCCACGTTCAGGCCGATCTGTTCGGCGTAGATCCTGAGCAGGCGCGCCCCGATGCCGTGAAAGGTTCCGGCCCAGGCGAGGGCGTCCGTCATCACGCCGGAGCCGGCACCAAGCACCTGGGTACAGATGCGCTCGACTCGGCGCGACATTTCAGCGGCGGCCCTGCGTGAAAAGGTCATCAGAAGGATGCGGCGGGGATCGGCTCCATTGACGATGAGGTGAGCGACCCGGTGGGCCAGCGTGTTGGTCTTCCCCGATCCCGCTCCGGCAATGATCAGCAATGGTCCGCCGACAAGGCCGTGGTCCGGTCCGATGCCATGCTCGACGGCACTGCGCTGCCTGTCGTTCAGTTTTTCAAGGTAAGCTGCGCTCATTCGCCCTGTCACGTTCGTTCCGCAATGAGTCCGGCTCTGCACATAGCAGATCGCCGTCGGCGGCGGGTGAGGTCAAGCTGAAAAAGGACAAGAGTGGCAAAAGCCCCCAGCAAATGAACATTTCGGCAGCGCCGCACGGCTTTTGAAGACGCATGAAGGTCGTGGTCACCCCCTGACTTGCTGCCATTGTGCGGCAGGCCGTTGTCTCAAGGGCCAGCCCTCCTTCGCCGCATTGGGCGGAACCGACATGCGTGCACGTATCTTCCCGACCTCAATCGCGCGGCAGCCTGCCGAGCAACAGATCATTTCCCTCGGCGTTTCCGCATCGCCGACATTGCAGCATGCCTGCGATGGCCATCAGGGACGTGCGGCCACCGCGCCTTCGGGCAATCTGGCGACGATCAATGGGAGCCTGGTGCAGGCACTTCCCGCACTTGGCAACGAGCACATACCATTCGGGCAGCGTCTCCAGGGTCGAGGCGCATTCCGCGGCTTCCCCGGGCGGTGCCAAGTCGATTCCTCTCCGATGCCGCATCGTCATTCATCAACGCATGGCCGCCGCGCGTCAAACCGCGGTTGCCGCGCGAGAGACCTGCCGGCGGCGCAGGTCCCTGCAATCTGCGAGGCAGGTTTGTGACTTCGGCCTTTGCATGCCTGCCGGGACGGCTTCGACCTGAAGGCCGTTCCCACGCGACCTAGAGCTTACTCCGCCGCGATCGGCGTTGCAAAACCCTCGCGCTCCTCGACCGCGTCGTCTTGCGGCGTTGCTGCTTCCGGCTCCGTCTTCCGCGACTTCGGCTCGCGGCCGAAGAACAGAGCGTAGCCGGCCGGCAGCACCAGGATCGTGAGCACCGTCGCAACGAGGATGCCGCCCATCATGGCGTAGGCGAGCGGACCCCAGAACACGCCGCGCGAGATCGGGATCAGCGCCAGCACTGCCGTCAGTGCGGTGAGCATGATCGGACGGAAGCGGCGGACCGCCGCGCCGATGATCGCCTCGGCGCGCTCCATGCCGGCCGCGATGTCCTGATCGATCTGGTCGACGAGGATGATCGAGTTGCGGATGATGATGCCGAGGAGCGCGATGACGCCGAGGATCGCGACGAAGCCGAAGGGCGCGCCGCTGATGAGCAGTGCCGCGGCAGCACCGATGATGCCGAGCGGGCCGGTCGCGAGCACCAGCATCGCCTTGCCGAAGTGCTGGAGCTGCGCCATCAGCAGCACGACGATCACGACCAGCATGATCGGCGCCTTGGCGGCGATCGAGGCCTGGCTTTCGGCGCTGTCTTCGGCACCGCCCTGGACTTCGATCTTGTAGCCGGGAGCAAGGCTGTCTCTCAGGCCCTGAAGCTCATCATAGAGCTTCACCGTCACGTCGTTCGACTGCACGCCGTCGGGGAGCGTCGCGCGGACCGTGATCGTCGGCAGGCGGTCGCGGCGCCACTCGATGCCTTGTTCCATGACCGGGACGACCTTGGCGACCTGCGAGACGGGCACGAAGCCGCCGAAATCGGTCGGGACATAGACCGAGTTGACGGCCGAAAGCAGCTGGCGATTGCCGTCCGGCTCCCGCGCGACGATCGAGACGGTTTCCTCACCATCGCGGAAATTGTCGAGCGGCACGCCGGACATCGATGCCTGCAGCATCTGGCGGATACGTTGCGAGGTGACGCCCAGCGCCCGCGCGCGGTCCTGGTCGATCACCAGCTTCATCGCCGGCACCGGCTCCAGCCAGTCGTCGTGAACTGCACCGAGCAGCGGGTTTTCATTGAACTTCGCCTTCACCTCATCGGCGATGCGGCGCACTTCGGCGCGGTCCGGACCCATCACGCGCAACTGCACGGGCCAGCCGGTCGGCGGGCCGAGGAACAGCCGGTCGACCTTGGCGCGGATCGACGGGAAGTCTTCGGCGAGAACCGTGCGCAGCTTTGTAATCAGCCGTTCGCGGGCCGGCTCGTCCTTCGCCATGACGAGGAGCTGGGCGAAATTCGGATTGCGAAGCTGCTGGTCGAGCGGCAGGAAGAAGCGCGGCGCGCCTTCACCGATATAGGTGGCGATGAAGCGCTTGTCCTCGTCGTCCATCATCCGGGCCTCGAGCGCCTTGGCCTGCTTCTCGACCTCCTTGATGCTGGTTCCTTCGGGCAGCCACAGATCGACCAGGATTTCCGGCCGCGAAGACTGCGGGAAGAAGTTCTTCGGGATGAACTGGAACGCCCAGAGGCTTGCCATGAAGGTCGCAAGCGTCATGACGAGCACGATGACCCGATGGCGCACGGCCCAGCCGACCGTCGCGCGCAAGCGCCGGTAAAAGCGCGTGTCGAAGACGTCGTGATGGTTGCCTGCATGGTGGCGCTGCTTCAGGATCATGTAGCCGAGCCAAGGCGTGAAATAGACGGCGACGAACCAGGAGACCACCAGCGCGATGCCGACGACATAAAAGAGCGAGCGCACATATTCGCCCGCAGTCGATTCCGCGAAGCCGACCGGAATGAAGCCCGCGGTCGTGATCAGCGTGCCAGTCAGCATCGGGAAGGCGGTCGAGGAATAGGCGAAACTCGCCGCCTCGATTTTTACGAGGCCTTCCTCAAGCTTGCGCTCCATCATCTCGACCACGATCATCGCATCGTCGACGAGCAGTCCGAGCGCGATGATCAGCGCTCCGAGCGAGATGCGCTGCAGGTCGATGCCGAGCTCGTACATGATCGCGAAGGTGGCGGCGAGCACGAGCGGGATGGCGATCGCGATCACCAGGCCCGAGCGCCAGCCGATCGACACGAAGGAGACGATGAGCACGATGATCAACGCCTCGACGAGCGCATGCATGAACTCGCTGATCGCGTCGGTCACCACTTCCGGCTGGTTAGCAATCTGGTCAACAGAAACGCCGTAGGGGAGCGCGGACTCGAAGCGTTCATAAGTCGCTTCCACAGCCTTGCCGACGTCGGTGACGTTGTAGCCCTTCGCCATGACCACGCCGATCTGGACGCCGTCGTGACCGTTGAAGCGGAACTTGCGCGAGTAAGGGTCCTCCAGTCCCGAGGTAACGGTCGCGATGTCGCCGAGCCGGATGACCTGGTTACCGGCGCGCAATCTCAGCTGGCGGATATCCTCGGCCCGATCGACGCCGCCTTCGACCGAAATGCGGACGGAGCGCGTGCCGGTATCGACGGAGCCGGCGAGATCGACATTGTTCTGGCCGACAATCGCGCTGCGCAGATCGTTGAGCGTCAGCCCGCGTTCTGCGAGCGCCTTGGAAGAGACGTCGATATAGATCTTCTCCGGCTGGTCGCCGATGATCGACACTTTCTCTACACCGGGCGTCGTCAGCAGCATGTCACGGCCCTGGATCGCGAACTTCTTCAGTTCGGGATAGCTGTAGCCGTCGCCACTGATCGAATGGAGCGTGATGAAGGTGTCGCCGAACTCGTCGTTGAAATAGGGGCCGAGCAGCCCTTCCGGCAGCTCGTTGGCGATGTCGCCGACTTTCTTGCGCACCTGGTAGAAGGCGTCGGCCACCTCTTCGGCATTGGTGTCGCCTTCGACCTGCAGCGTGATGATGGCGCTGCCGGCGCGTGTGTAGGAGCGCACGAAATCGAGGTGCGGCGTTTCCTGCAGCTTGCGCTCGATCTTGTTGACGACCTGGTCCTGCATCTCCTCGATCGATGCGCCCGGCCAGACGGCCTGGATGACCATGACACGGAAGGTGAATTCCGGATCTTCGCGCTGGCCCATGCGTACGAGGCCAAGCGCGCCGGTGATGATGATCAGCGCGAAAAGAAAGCGCGCGATGCTCGGGTGGCCGATCGCCCAGCGCGAAAGGTTGAACAGTTTCCTGTCCTCAGTGGAGGCGTGCATGGCCGTCGTTCCGTTCTATCGGTAAATGGAGAGGGTTAGCGAAGGACTTCGCCGGTTTCGGCAAGCGCTGACTGTTGTTCGGCCGCCGGCAGCTTCACCTTCAGGTCTTCCGTCATGAATTGCGTGCCGGCGGCAACGACGAGATCACCCGGCTGAAGCCCTTCGGCGACGCGGATGCCATCGCCGGTGAATTCGCCGAGTTTCACGTCGCGCGCATGCACCGTCGAGCTGTCGCGATTGACCACCCAGACGAGCTTCCGCCCGTCCTTTTCGGCAAGCGCGCTCAGCGGGATGGAGACCGACGGCCCGGCATTGGCGGCGACCGCCTCGATCGTGGCGGTCATGCCCAGCAGCACGCGCGGGTCTGTCGGCAGGCTGACGCGCACGGAAAAGGTCCGCGACTGCTGGTCGGCGCTGCCGGAAACCTCGCGCACCTTGCCGTCGAGCACAAGCGCTTCGTCCGACCAGAAGCGCGCCTTGACCGTCTTGCCCGGTTTGAACTCGGATATATCCATCTCGGGCACCGCGATCTGCACTTCTTTCTCGCCATCGACGGCGACGGTCACGACCGGCGTGCCGGTACCGACGACCTGGCCGATGTCGGCATTGATCGCGGTGACGATGCCGTTCTGGTCGGACTTCAGATCCGTGTAGATGACCTGGTTCCTGGCCTGGTCGAGCGAGGAGGCGGCGGCGTCCCGCGTGGAGACCGCCTGATCGTAGAGAAGCGTCGCCTGGTCGAGCTCAGCCTTGGACGAGAATTCCCTGGTGAAGAGCTGCTCGGCCCGCATCTTGGTGAGCGCCGTCGTTTCCACCTGCTTTTCGGCGGCAGCGAGGCTTGCCTCGGCGCTTTTGACGGCGAGCTCGTAATCGGTCGGGTCGATGCGCGCGAGCAGGTCGCCCGGCTTTACCCGGTCGCCGATATTGACAAGCCTTTCAGTGATCTTGCCGCCCACACGGAAGCCGAGATTCATCTCCGTGCGCGCCTTCACCGAACCGGAATAGTCGAGCTCGCGCTGATTGCCGGCGGCGGCGATCTCGACGACCTTGACTGGCCGGATGATCTCCTTGGTCTCCACCTTCTCTTCCGAGCAGGCGGAGAGGGCGACGGCGATGGCAAACGCGGCCGCGAGCTTGGCGGCGACCGGGGTTCTCATTGCGAGGGCCTTTGGTGAAAACATCTCTGGCACTCCTGATCCTGTCTGCCGCCACGCGGCTCGAGTATGGTTCGATTATTTCTTCAGCGCTCTGATCGCGAATTCGATCAGCTCTTCGGGAGTCGCGCGGTTTTCCTTCGCGAGACACTGGGCCACGATCTGCGGATGACAGAGCGTGACGATACTGGCGCCGAAGCAGCGCGCGGCCTTTTCCGGATCCTGATCGGCGAATTCGCCGGCCTTGATGCCGTCGCGGATGATCTCGGCCAGCAACCCATCCATACGGTCGATGTGCTTTTCGATGACGTGCCAGTCCCGCTCGATCGCGACTACGACCATTTCGTGGACTTTCTTCTCGTCGAGCATGGTCTCGACCGTCATCTTGTGCTGCCCCTGCGCATAGCGCCGCAGCCGCTCGGAGGCGCTCAACGGGAGGCGGGAGGTCTCGAAGGCCTGCTGGTAGCTCGCGGCCAGCATGCGCGCGCAAAGCGCCTGGTGGATCTCCGTCTTCGAAGCGAAGAAGCGGTAGATATTGGCCGGTGACATTTCGAGGTCGCGGGCGATGTCGGCCACATTTGTCTTGCTGTAGCCGTAATGCCTAAACAGCCGCTCGGCGGTATCGAGGATCCGCGTCACGTTTTCCTGTCTGGTTGCATCGACGCCGGTGTCTGCGAGTTCGCTCATTTCTTCTCACGAATTACGAGTGACGATTTTCGAATTTCGTCAGTATTAATCCGACAAACGTAACCTGTCAATGATCCTCGACGACGGAACTCCCGCCTAAAATCGGGTTCGCGGCGCAGATGTCGGGGTCGGAAGGGCCGCAAGGCACCGACGATCATGTCGAAGTTCAGGTGCACGCGGTAACAAGAAGGCTGCGGCAATCGGCTGTCATGTGCGCGTTATTTGACGCGCGTCAAAGTCGACAGGTCGGCATCGGCCTATTTCCGGGAGCGACAACCACGGGCAGGGGTCCGGTAGGTTCAACGGAGAAGATGAAATGCTGACAATGATGAAGAAGGGCCTTGGGCTCGCGGCAGCGGCAATGCTGATCACCACGCCCGCGCTTGCGGCGGACTTTGAAGTGCGCATGCTCAACAAGGGCAAGGACGGCGTAATGGTCTTCGAGCCGGCTTCGCTGAAGATCGCCGCAGGCGATACCGTGACCTTCATCCCGACCGACAAGGGCCACAATGTCGAGACGATCAAGGGCATGCTGCCGGATGGCGCCGAAGCGCTGAAGAGCAAGGTCAACGAGAACTACAAGGTCACGTTCACCACGCCGGGCCTCTATGGCGTGAAGTGCCCGCCGCATTACGGCATGGGCATGATCGGCGTCGTGCAGGTCGGCGACAGCCCGGCCAATCGACGTGGTGAAGGGGGCGAAGAACCCGAAGAAGGCGCAGGAGCGCCTCGATGCCGCCCTTGCGGCTCTGGCATTGTAAGCGGCGGCGCCCGTCGATAGCGGGCGACATTCTGGCAGAATGATAAAGGCCGATGCGGCGCCACGCCCCATCGGCCTTTCTTCGGTGCCGCAATCGATGTTTCCACGCGCTGGCGTTGTAGGATATGCATTTTTTCGAAAATGCGAAATGCTGCAGACGCTCACTCCAAGAGAAACCCGATATTTTGCCCGGGTAATATATCCCATTGAATTGACAGATGTTATCTCTGTTCTTGAGGAAAAGAGTTTAGTTTATTTTCCTTTCTTTCCCGTCAAGGATTGTTACTATGTTGGCGAGTGCATCAACGGGGGACGTTAGCGTGTCAGAGTTATCTCCTCAGCAGGTGACGGCGCCACCGCCGCCATCCCGACGACGCGAACTTCTGACATTTCTGGTGCTGGCCTTCGGCATCTGGCCGCTGCTCGCCGTCGCTGTCGTCGGCGGCTATGGCTTCCTGGTCTGGATGTTTCAGCTCGTCTTCGGACCGCCCGGTCCGCCGCCGGCGCCGCATTGAGGCTTGTCATGGCGGTTGCGACGACTTCCAGACGAGACCTGCTCTTCGGACGCGGCGCGTCTCGGCCCGAACGGATCTGTCCGCCGGGCGTGACGCCCGAGAGCCTCGCCGCCTGCACCGGTTGCGGCCGCTGCGTGGACGCCTGTCCTACGCATATCATCAGCCTTGCCGGCAACCGGCCGTCGCTCGATTTTTCCATTGGCGAGTGCACCTTCTGCGGTGAGTGCCGGCGCGCCTGTCCGGAGCCGGTCTTCCAGCTTGCCGAGGTAACGCGCTTTGCCCATGTGGCGGCGATCGCCGATCCTTGCCTGGCGAAGAACAATGTCGCCTGTCAGTCCTGCCGCGACAGTTGTCCGAAACAGGCGATCCGCTTCCAGCCGCGGATCGGCGGGCCTTTCCTGCCGGTCGTCGATGAAGACGCCTGCAGCGGCTGCGGCGCCTGCGTCAGCATCTGTCCGGTCGGCGCCGTTCACGTCTCTGCGCGACATCAGGAAGGCGCCAATGCCTGACAAACCGAGCGAATATCATATCTCGAGCGCCGTCATCGTCGCCGTTCCGGCGATGGAGGACAAGGTTCTGGCGGCGCTTTCCGGCATGAACAATGTCGAGGTGCACGGCCACCAGGGCGGCAAGATCGTGGTGGTCATCGAAGGAACGAGCACGGGCATGCTCGGCGAGTGCCTGTCGCAGGTTTCTACGCTCGAAGGCGTGGTCGCGGCCAACATGGTGTTCGAGCATGTCGAGAAAGAGGAGACGATCGGCAATGACCGACGAACTGACGCGGCGTGACATCCTCAAGGCCCATGCGGCCGGCATAGCGGCGGCGACCGCGGGCATTGCGCTCCCCGCCGCGGCACAGCCGGTGCCGGGCGGTGTCGAAGCACTGCAGATAAAATGGTCGAAGGCGCCGTGCCGCTTCTGCGGCACCGGCTGCGGCGTGATGGTGGGCGTCAAGGAAGGCCAGGTCGTTGCCACCCATGGCGATATGCAGGCGGAGGTCAATCGCGGCCTCAACTGCATCAAGGGCTACTTCCTCTCGAAGATCATGTATGGCGCCGACCGGCTAAAGACGCCGCTTCTGCGCAAGCGGAACGGCGCCTTTGCCAAGGACGGCGAGTTCGAACCGGTGAGCTGGGACGAGGCCTTCGACGTGATGGCCGAGCAGGCGAAGAGAGTCCTGAAGGAAAAGGGGCCAACGGCTGTCGGCATGTTCGGATCCGGGCAGTGGACGATCTTCGAGGGCTATGCGGCGACGAAACTGATGCGCGCCGGCTTCCGCTCCAACAATCTCGACCCCAATGCCCGCCATTGCATGGCGTCCGCCGCCTATGCCTTCATGCGCACCTTCGGCATGGACGAGCCGATGGGATGCTACGACGATTTCGAGCATGCCGACGCCTTTGTCCTCTGGGGCTCGAACATGGCGGAGATGCACCCGATCCTGTGGACGCGGCTTGCGGATCGCCGGCTGGGGCAGGAGCATGTCAAGGTGGCGGTGTTGTCGACCTTCACCCACCGCAGCATGGACCTCGCCGACATCCCGATCGTCTTCAAGCCGGGCACGGATCTCGCGATCCTCAATTACATCGCCAACCACATCATTCAAACGGGGCGCGTCAATCAGGAGTTTGTCGACAAGCACACGACCTTCATGGTCGGCGCGACCGACATCGGCTACGGCCTGAGGCCGGACAATCCGCTCGAGGTCAAGGCAGTGAACGCCAAGGACGCCGCCAAGATGACGCCGAGCACTTTCGAGGACTTCAAGAAGTTCGTCTCGGAGTACACGCTCGACAAGACAGTGGAGCTGACCGGGGTCGAGGTCGGTTTCCTCGAACAACTGGCCGATCTTTACGCCGACCCGAACCGCAAGGTGATGTCGCTCTGGACCATGGGGTTCAACCAGCATGTGCGCGGCGTCTGGGTCAACCACATGGTCTACAACCTCCATCTCCTGACGGGGAAGATTTCGGAGCCGGGCAACAGCCCGTTCTCACTTACCGGGCAGCCTTCGGCCTGCGGCACGGCACGCGAGGTCGGCACCTTCGCGCACCGGCTGCCGGCCGACATGACAGTGACCAATCCCGAGCACCGCAAGCACGCCGAGGAAATCTGGCGGGTGCCGCACGGCATCATCCCGGAAAAGCCGGGTTACCATGCCGTCGAGCAGGACCGCATGTTGAAGGACGGCAAGCTCAATTTCTATTGGGTGCAGGTCAACAACAACATCCAGGCGGCGCCCAACACCAGCAACGAGACCTATCAGGGCTACCGCAACCCCGACAATTTCATCGTCGTCTCCGATGTCTATCCGACGATCACGGCGATGAGCGCCGACCTCATTCTGCCGGCCGCGATGTGGGTGGAGAAGGAGGGCGCTTACGGCAATGCCGAGCGGCGCACACACGTATGGCACCAACTCGTCAATGCGCCCGGCGAGGCGCGTTCCGATCTCTGGCAGATGGTGGAGTTCTCCAAGCGCTTCACCACCGACGAGGTGTGGCCCGCGGAAACCCTCGACGCCAATCCCGGCTATCGCGGCAAGACGCTCTACGACGTGCTCTTCAAGAACGGCAATGTCGATCGTTTCGCCGCGAGCGAGATCAACAAGGACTACGCGAACCGGGAAGCCGAGGCCTTCGGCTTCTACATCCAGAAGGGCTTGTTCGAGGAATATGCCTCCTTCGGGCGCGGCCATGGACACGACCTCGCGCCCTATGACCGCTACCACGAGGTGCGCGGCCTGCGCTGGCCCGTGGTCGACGGCAAGGAGACGCTCTGGCGCTACCGCGAGGGCTACGACCCCTATGTGAAGCCGGGCGAGGACGTGAAGTTCTACGGCCGTCCGGACGGCAGGGCGGTGATCCTCGCCGTTCCCTACGAGCCTCCGGCCGAGTCGCCGGACGAGGAATTCGATATCTGGCTCGTCACCGGTCGCGTGCTCGAACATTGGCATTCCGGATCGATGACGATGCGGGTGCCGGAACTGTACCGGGCCTTCCCGGGCGCCGTCTGTTTCGTGAATGCTGACGACGCACGCAAGCGCAACCTCAATCAGGGTGCCGAGGTCAGGATCATTTCCCGGCGCGGCGAGATCCGTGCCCGCGTCGAGACGCGCGGCCGCAATCGCATGCCGCCGGGCGTCATCTTCGTCCCCTGGTTCGACGCCAGCAAGCTCATCAACAAGGTGACGCTGGATGCCACCGATCCCATCTCCAAACAGACGGATTTCAAGAAATGCGCGGTCAAGATCGTCTCTGTCGCATGATGCGAAGCCCCGTATGGATGTTTGGTGCGCTGCTCGCGCTGCTGTTCGTCAGCAGCGCGGCGATCGCCCAGATGGCGCCCGAAGAAAGGGTGCCGGAACTCTCCGGTCCCCCGCAGGAGATGACCGAGCCAGGGGCGCCCCCGATACCGAAATGGGTGGTCGATGACGTTCGCAAGGAGCGCAATTATCCTGACCAGCCGCCGGTGATCCCGCACTCGATCGAGGGCTATCAGCTTTCGGTCAACACCAACCGCTGCCTCTCCTGCCACAAGCGCGAGCTTACCGAGGAGTCGGGTGCGCCGATGATCAGCGTCACCCATTATATGACGCGTGAAGGCCAGATGCTCGCGGACGTGTCGCCACGGCGCTACTTCTGCACCGCCTGCCACGTGCCGCAGGCGAACGTCAAGCCGCTCGTCGGCAATACCTTCAAGGATATGAGCGAGCTGGGCGTCAAGCCCGCGGGGAGCGAGTGACGCCATGGCATGGATCAGGAAACTCGTCCTTTGGGCGTGGCGCATTGTCAGCACGCCGGCGGGAACGCTGAGCCTCGGCTTCCTGACGCTCGGCGGCTTCGTCGGCGGCGTGATGTTCTGGGGTGCCTTCAACACCGCGCTCGAGCTCACCAACACCGAGGCCTTCTGCACCTCTTGCCACGAGATGCGCGACAACGTCTATCAGGAGCTGACGCGGACGATCCATTTCTCCAATCGCTCCGGCGTCAGGGCCACCTGCCCGGACTGCCACGTTCCGCATGACTGGACGGACAAGATCGCCCGCAAGATGCAGGCATCGAAGGAGGTCTGGGGCAAGATCTTCGGGACGATCAACACCCGCCCGAAATTCCTCGAGCATCGGCTGGAACTCGCCCAGCATGAATGGGCGCGGCTGAAGGCAAACGACAGTCTCGAATGCCGCAATTGCCATTCGTCGGTGGCTATGGACCTCCAGAAGCAGACGGAACGGGCGGCGACGATCCACACCCGTTATCTGCTTCCCGGCCGGGCGACCTGCATCGATTGCCACAAGGGCATCGCGCACGAGCTGCCGAACATGCAGGGCATCGATCCAGGCTGGAAGGTGCCGCCGGAACTGGAAGGCGAGACGACCACGAGTTCAACCCCGATCGACGAACTGCGGCAGGCGATGAAGGAGCTGCACGCGAGCAACTTCTAAAGCCGTTGGATCGGCACTCAATTGCTCGGGCGCGTCAGAATGAAGGCGGCCGGGAGTGCCATCACGGCCGCGACGATGGCCGCAAGCATCGCGTCCGGATTGCTGAAAAGACAGAAGAGACCGAAGCTTGCGGCGATCAGGGCGACGGCGGTGAACTTCGCCTTCGCCGCGATCGCACCCTTTTCCCGCCAGAGGCGCAGTGAAGGACCGAAAACGGGATGCTCGACGAGCCAGCGCTCAAGCCGGGGAGACGCCCGGGCGAACAGGCCGGCCGCCAGGAGCAGGAAAGGTGTGGTGGGCAATAGCGGCAGGAACACGCCGGCGATGGCGAACCCGACCATCAGCCAGCCAAGGCACAAACAAAGGATACGCAACGGAAGGTTCATTCACCGTCTCCAGATCACGCGCTCCCGAAAGGGTAACCGTGTTCATCGCACACCCGCCTTCGAGCTTGGCAAGGCGGCGACATTGAGGAGCCGCGCACCTTGCAGCGCGGCTTCGGCAATGTCCTCGAAAAGCAGCCGCGCTTCCACCAACACGCTTCGGTCGGCATCCCCATAGCCGATCTCGTCAAGCTCGTGAAGCAGTTCCATGATCGTGGCGATGCGGCGCCGGCGGCGCCGGACCTGGTCGAGCATGCGCTTTTCACGCTGCCTCGCCGTCAGGCTTTCGAAGCGAAGCAGCAAGTCGTCGACACGAGCGCGGCAGCCGCATTCGAGCGCAGCACCGTCGATCAGCCTGCGGATCTGGCCGATGACCGCCACGAGATTTTCATCATCAGCGCTTCCACCTGCGAGAACGTCGATTTCACGTACCATGGCGAGACTCCGGCTAACAGCGGGATGCGGGCGAAAACCGCCCACGCCCCGCACTAGGTTGATGCGTGGCCAGCAATCCAGGCGGCGCCTTGCTGGGCGTAATGGAAGCCGTTGGCAAGGCTTGCGGCGGGATAGGCGGCTTGAAGACCGGCGATGGCATCGGCCGGTGCGGACCTGCCGGCGATCGCGTCGTCAAAGGTTCGTGCAACGGCAACCATGTCGCAGTCCTGCGGCGAAAGCCGGATCCGCGAAATGCCGGCGGCCGCTAATTCCGGCAGCTCCTGGATCAGTGCCTGGCATGTGTGCGACACGGTCTGCACGCCATTCAGGGCAAGAAAGGGCTGCCGGTCGAGCGTTTCGACGACCAGACCATCCGGGTCGTCGCCGCAGATGAACTGACAATTGTCCTTGACCAGCCCCTTGGACCGGGCGTGCGCACAGCGGGCGGAGATCGCGAGCGGCACCCGCCCGAAGGCGAATATCTCGAAGGCCACGCCGGGCGCATCGCGAACGATCTCGCGCACGGATGTCATGGGCAGTTCGGGCGGCAGGCATATGCTCGTCGCACCGCGCGAAGCGAGCAGCCGCGCTGTGGCGCCATTATAGACGTTGATCAACGGGCCGACGGAGTGCGGCTTGCCGGCCAGCAGTCCGAGCGCCGACAGGTCATTGGCTTCGACCGGGTGGGCGCTGTCGCGCACCAGAGCGCGCACGATCTGGCTTTCGCGTTCGAGCGTGACGAGCGCCAGCGAGGCGAGGCTGACGCTCTTGCCCGCGCGCTCCAGCCGCTCGACCACTTCGCCGACATGCGGCTCGATGAAATGCAGCCGTTTCGAGCAGACGGTCTCTCCGATGACGACATGCGTGACCGGCGCTTCGTCGGCGATGCGGAAATAGAAATCGCGCCATTTGGGTCCGTCCCACAAGTAGAGGACGGGGCCGAGGCTAAGGCTTGGAAGCGTTGCGCCAGTCATGATCTACCTCCAACGCTTTTCATAGGCGCCGGACGTCGTCCGCTGGCCTTCGCTCAAGAGTCTCAGCCGTGAGATGAGGGCAGGTCGATCGGCGGCATTCGCGGCAAGCGCGCGGCGCATCACCGAGACGACCTCCGCCACATAAGCCTTGCCGCGCTGGCGTCCCTCGATCTTCAGCGCGCTGACGCCGGCCTCGCGCAACAGATCGACGTGGTCCATCACGTCGAGCGAAACCGGGTCCTCGAAGGCGTAGCCGCGCTCGTCCGCGACGTTGAAGCGTCCCTTGCAGAGCGTCGGATAGCCGGCTGCCTCGCCGGCGGGAAAGCGGTTGATCGTATACTCGCCGAGTTCCGAGACGAGTTCGCGGCCATCCTCGCGATAGCGCACATGGCTTGCCGGAGAACAGACGCCGTTCATGTTCGGCGACTTGCCGGTGGCATAGGAGGAGAGCGAACAACGTCCCTCCGCCATCACACAGAGCCCGCCGAAGACGAAAACCTCGATCTCGCAGCGGATCTGTTTTGCAAGGCGCGCGATGTCGGGAATGGTGAGAATGCGCGGCAGCACGACCCGCTTTGCCCGAAACGTCTCGACCAGGAAATTGACCGCGTCTGTATTAGCGGCGGAAGCCTGCACGGACACGTGCAGGCGCTGGTCGGGATAGCGCTCGGCGGTATAGGCCATCAGGCCGAAATCCGCGAGGATGACGGCGTCGGCGCCGAGGCGCACGGCGTCGTCCACGGCCTCGTGCCAGAGTTTTTCGCGACCGGCGCGCATGAAGGTGTTGATGGCGACGAAGGTCATCGTTCCGTGCTGGCGGGCATAGGCGATCGCCGCCTTCAACTCATCGCGGGAAAAGTTCAGCCCCGGGAAATTGCGGGCATTGGTCTCGTCGCGAAAACCGCAGTAGACGGCGTCGGCTCCGGCATCGACGGCCTCGCGGAAGGCGGCCGGCGTTCCGGCCGGGCAGATCAGTTCCATTGGCCGGCCTCCCTGGGCAGGACGCGGCTTCTGATCTCCGCGGCGGCCCGCCGGATCAGCGGCGCAAAGGGGCCCGCAAGGCTGCCGATGTCGGAGGGCAGGTCGATGTTGCAGTCGTCGAGCGCGTTGCGCAGCGCCAGCATCGCCTCCATGTCGCCGGTCACCGTCAGGTCGCGCGAGAAGAACACCGCGTCTCCATCAAGGCGGCCTTCAAGCAGCCCGAGCAGAAGCACGAAACCGCCGGTGACCGCAGCGTCTGTGGCAGGCAGGTCGGGCTTGCGGTGCACGGATATGCGGTTCTTGGCAGGCTCGACCAGGAAGCCGACCGGCAGGTCGGACGGGAAGAAGCCGTATCGCTTGGCCGCGTGTTCGCCGAGGCGACCGAAAAGGCCCGGATGCCGCGTCATGACGTGGGAGAAGACGAGCCTTGTTGCCCGCTCGATGGCGGGAAGGGGGATGAGCCGGAGCGGAACGGCCATCGCTGGGGGAACGGTCATGTGGGGCCTGCAAAATGTGAATATCTGCCTAATGTTAGCCGGCGGCTGTCTCTTGTGTTTGTCCCACATCAAAGACAGGCTGAAATCACCGGCACAAAGAGGCGGCATGAACAAAGCCTTCCGCACAGCACAGCACTTCGCCTCGCTACAGGATTTTGCTTCGTCGCTTGAACGCGACGGCGAGCTGAAGCGGATTTCGCAGCCTGTTTCGCTCGTCCATGAAGTCACCGAGATCCACCGGCGCGTGCTTGCGTCAAGCGGACCGGCGCTGTTGTTCGAAAAGCCGGTCGATGCTTCCGGCCGTGTGCACGAGATTCCGCTGCTCGCCAATCTTTTCGGCGCGCAAGCGCGGATCGAGCGCGGCTGCGGCCTGGAGCCGGGCGGATTGCCGTTCCTTGCCGCGGAACTCGCCGAGCTGCGCGACCCCCGCGCGCCGGGATCGCTGCGTGACGCCTGGGAGAAACTGCCGTTGCTGCGGTCCGCGCTCTCGATGCGGCCGAAGCATTGTAGCCGGGCGCCATGCCAGGAGATCGTCTGGAGCGGTCCGGATGTCGATCTCGGAAAACTGCCGATCCAGTGGTGCTGGCCGGGCGAACCGGCGCCGCTCATCACCTGGCCACTGGTGATCACCATGGCTCCGGACGACCCGTCCGACATCAATGTCGGCATCTACCGCATGCAGGTTCTGGGCAGAGATCGGGCGATCGTCCGCTGGCTCGCCCATCGCGGCGGTGCACGCCATCATCGCCTTTGGCAGAAACAGGGCCGGGACATGCCGGTCGCGGTCGCGATCGGGGCGGATCCGGCCACTATCCTCGCGTCGGTGATGCCGTTGCCGGACGGACTGAGCGAACTTAATTTTTCAGGGCTCATTCGCCGGCGCCGAACACCGGTTGCGACTGGTCGTACGGTACCGCTTTCGGTGCCGGCCAACGCGGAGATCGTCCTCGAAGGCACCGTTTCTGCGGCCGAGACGGCGGATGAAGGGCCCTACGGCGACCATACCGGCTATTACAATTCCGTCGACCGCTTTCCGGTGATGACGCTTTCGGCGATCACGATGCGTCGCAATCCGATCTATCTCTCCACCTATACCGGTCGGCCGCCCGACGAGCCGTCGCGTCTTGGCGAAGCGATGAACGTGCTGTTCGTGCCGCTCGTGAAGAAGCAGTTTCCGGAGATCGTCGATTTGTGGTTGCCGCCGGAAGCCTGCTCCTACCGGGCGATGGTCGTGGCGATCGACAAGCGGTATCCGGGCCAGGCGAAGCGGTTGATGATGGGGCTCTGGTCGATGCTGCCGCAGTTCAGCTACGTGAAGCTCATCATCGTCGTCGACCCGGATATCAATGTGCGCAACTGGCCGGATGTCGTCTGGGCGCTTTCCACGCGCTTCGACGCGAGCCGCGACGTCACCATCGTCACCGACACGCCGATCGACTATCTCGATTTCGCCTCGCCGCGCTCCGGCCTCGGCGGCAAGCTCGGGCTCGACGCGACCACCAAGATCGGCGCGGAGACCGACCGCGAATGGGGAAAGGTGCTCGACATGTCGCCAGAGGTGAAAGCCGATGTCGATCGGATGTGGGCGGAGCTGGGTCTGGGAGAGAGCCGATGACGGCAAGATCGAGGATAGTCGTCGGCGTAACCGGCGCTTCGGGGGGCGCGATCCCGCTGCGCATCGCCGAGCGACTTGCGCGGATCGACGAAGTCGAGATGCATCTGGTCATGTCGCCGGCGGCCCATCGCACGCTGAGCCACGAGGTCGGACGGGACGCGCTACTGCGCTTGCTCGAAAAGGCCGATCGGGTTTACGAGCACGACAACATCGGCGCGGCGATCGCCAGCGGATCCTTTCCGACCGCCGGCATGATCGTCTCACCCTGCTCGATGCGCACGCTGGCGGCGATCGCCAGCGGCCTTGCGGACAACCTTCTGGTCAGAGCCGCAGACGTGCATCTGAAGGAGCGCCGGCGTCTCGTGTTGATGACGCGCGAGACGCCGCTCCACCTCGGGCACCTGCGCAACATGTGCGCCGTCACGGAAATGGGGGCGATCGTCATGCCGCCGGTGCCAGGATTTTATCACCGGCCGAAAAGCGTCGAGGCGATCGTCGATCACCTTGCCGCGCGCGCCATCGACCTTCTCGCGCTGCCGATCGCGCCGCTCGCCGAAACCTGGCAGGGATAAAGCCGCGTCAGGAATGTGCGACGCGCGGCAAGGTCAAATCATGGCAAAGGCTTGCAGCAGAGGATCGGCACCGAAGAGGGCGTGATGGCCGCCGGCAAGCAGCCAGAGCGTAATGGCTGCCGTGGCGAAGGCCGACAGCACCAGCACAGGATCGAGGCGGAAGCGAGTGGTGCCGCCGAGGACGGCGGCGAAGGGCCAGATCGACGTGCCGGCGGCAGCGCTCGGCCACTTGTCGCCCAGGCGCCGGCGCGCGCGCCGTTCGACCATCAGGAAACCGCCCGCGGCAAAGAGCGCAAAACCGCCGAAAAGTACGAGCGAACGAAGATCGCCGTTCGGCACAACGTGTCCCGCCGCCCAGATGAGGAACCCCCAGAGCACCGGATGTCGCGTGATGCCGACGATCGCTCCAGTCCGTCCGGTGCCTTGAAAGATCGAGACGGAAAGCGGGTTCTCGCTGAAGAGGCCCGCAAGAACAAGAAATATGCCGAGGGGTGCGAGCACGAAGGTCACCCAGGCCTGCCAAGGCGCCGGGTCCCAGAGCGGTATGAAATCCAGCGTCAGCGCCGCGTGGAAGACCCAGACGAGCGCTACGATCGACAGCAGCGAATAGCCGGCAAAATAACCCTTGCGGCCCAGCCGCTGAATAAGCCGCTCGCGAAGTTTCGGCATGGCGGGCACCATGTGCAGCGCGAGAAAGACCGCGAAGGCCAGAAAAAATTCACGCATTGCAGGCACCCCGACGGCGTTCGGCAAGCAGTAGACGCTCCGTCGCGACATGGCGGCGGAGGTTCTCGAAGAGGACACGCAGCATATAGCCGATCGCGTCCCAGCTTAGCCGGCAGCGACCGTGAAGAAGCTCGCGCAGGGCATCGGCGACTTCCGCCGCAGCTTTCTCATCGTGTTCGTGCTCTTTGCGAAGACGCTCGATTAACGTCGTCACGTTGCGACCGTCCGGTTGTGAGCGAAGTTGCCGAAAGAGGACTTGCTCCTCCAGTTCGTGCAGGTTGCCAAGCGTCGGTACCAGCGTGTTCGCGATCTCATCGTAGCGCGTCACATCGATTGCGTTCGGCAAGGTGTCGGCGATTGCCTCCAGCCGATCACATAATTCCAACAGCGCGTCATAGCCGTTTTCCAGCATGCGGCTTGGTTGCATCGTCTCTTTTCCAGCCATCAGCCGGACTCCAATCGATTGATCCTGACGCAATCGTCTAGCCGGCGAGCCGGCTCGCTTCTTTGACATATCGCAAGTCCCGATTGATACGAGCCATGCGCTAGCGGTCGAGAAAGAGCACCACGGCAATCGCGATCGAGAACAGGACGGCCGAGACCGTGCCGGCACGCTGCAACACGCCCATGCGGTGGAGGACTAGGGCGAAAACGATGATGATGGGGGTAGCGACCGAAAGGCCGATCTGTGCGTCTGTCATCGAAGAACTCCTAGATCACGATGATTTTCGGTCGAATCGACCCAAAATCATAAACGTGATCGATTCTAATAAGTTGAGACGCGGGATGCGGGCGGAAAACCGCGCACACTTTTCCTCATCCCGCTCTGGGTGCCCTCGCCGATATCCGGTTTTTGGCCCTGCTTCCTTGCGAAATGTCAAAGACATCGCTCTGCCGGCTCGCCTAAGTGCCGATCGTTTCCGATCAAGGGAGATGCGGCATGGATGCACGGGTAACGTCTGATATCGAGGCGGGCGAGGAAGCGCCCGCAGATGAGCTTCTGCTCTGGATTCTGGTCTGGAGCGAACTTGCGGCCTTCGGCATTCTGCTTGTGGCGTTTCTCGTCACCGGCGTCCTGCAGGCCGAGGCATTTGCTGCCGGGCGAAACGAACTCAACCCCCTGCTCGCAGGCATCAACACGCTGGTACTTTTGACGAGCGGCTGGCAGGCGGCGCTCGCCGCGCGCAAATCCGCTCTACCCGGGGAGCGCCGGCGTGCCCTCGTCATGGCCGCCCTGCTCGGCTTCGTCTTCGTTGCCATCAAGCTCACGGAATATAGCGGTGAGCTCGCAAGCGGCGACATTGCCCGGTTCGGCGCCTTCTTCGAGCTCTATTTCCTGATCACCGGCTTCCATCTGCTGCATGTGGCCTTCGGTGGCCTGATCCTGCTTCTCGTCGCCTGGCGTCCGACGCCCGGCAATGTAACCCTGATAACAACCCTCTGGCATGTCATCGATCTCATCTGGATCGTGATGTTCCCGATCATCTATCTGGTATGACCTATGACGGACCGCACTCGAAACCAACTCGGTCGAACCTGGATCGTGCTCGTTGCCATCGTGCTTTCGGGCATGTCGGCGGTCGCCTTTCAAGGCCGCGCCTCTGTCGTCGTTTTCGCCATCCTCACTCTGGCGCTCATCAAAGCCAGGCTGATCATCCTGGATTTCATGGGCCTGCGCTCCGGTTCGGCCGCCGTGCGGCGTGGGCTTTTCGTCTGGCCGCTGGTCCTCGTGCTGCTCGCAGCGGCGAAGCTCGTCGCCACCGGCATGCCATCCGTTTGAAACCGCTTTCCTTGTTTGCCGAAACGCAAAGAACGCGCGCGGGAAATCCATAGACATGGATCGCGCCCCGGACATTCGTCGGCACCGCCGAACGGGGAGGGGATCAGATCAAGCCGGCCACGCTTTCGCGGCCATCTGAAATCGAAAGGACCACGTGATGGCAGAACGCCTCACCAAGACCGGGGCCCGAAACGTCTTCTATGGCGGGTCCTTCTTCTTCTTTGCCATATTTGTCGGGCTGACCGCCCATAGCCACTATTACATGAAGACGAGCTCGACGGACGAGACGACGCTGACGGACTCGGTCGGGCGCGGCAAGCACGTCTGGGAAAAGAACTCCTGTATCAACTGCCACACGCTTCTCGGCGAAGGCGCCTATTTCGCGCCCGAGCTCGGCAATGTCTGGAAGCGCTGGGGTGGCGACAAGGATCCGGAAGGCGCGCGCGAAACGCTGAAGGCGTGGATGGCGGCGCAACCCTCCGGCGTCGAAGGGCGCCGGCAGATGCCGCAATTCAGTCTCACCGAACAGGAGCTCAACGACCTCGCCGACTTCCTGGAGTGGACGAGCCGCATCAAGACCCAGAACTGGCCACCGAACGAGGCTGGCTAAGCGTTGCGATTGGAGTAAAGAACCATGAAATACCAGACCCAGAAGGTCGCGATGCTCTATTTTTATGGCGCACTCGGCCTGTTTCTCGCCCAGGTGCTGTTCGGTGTTCTCGCCGGCACCATCTACGTCCTGCCCAACACGCTCTCCGAGCTCCTGCCGTTCAACATCGTGCGCATGGTGCACACCAATGCGCTGATCGTCTGGCTGCTGATGGGCTTCATGGGCGCCACTTATTATCTCCTACCAGAGGAAGCGGAAACGGAGCTTTACAGCACCAAGATCGCGGCGGCGCAGTTCTGGCTCTTCCTGATCGCGGCGGCCGTCGCGGTGGTCGGGTACCTTTTCCATATCCACGAGGGCCGTGAGTTTCTCGAGCAGCCCTTCGCGATCAAGGTCGGCATCGTCGTGGTGGCGCTGATGTTCCTCTACAACATCACGCTCACCGTTCTCAAGGGCCGCAAGACGACGGTGACCAACATCCTGATCTTCGGCCTCTGGGGTGTGGCGATCTTCTTCCTGTTTGCCTTCTACAACCCGATGAACCTGGCACTCGACAAGATGTACTGGTGGTACGTCGTCCACCTGTGGGTTGAAGGCGTCTGGGAGCTGATCATGGCATCGGTGCTCGCCTTCCTGATGATCAAGCTTAACGGCATCGACCGCGAGGTCGTCGAGAAGTGGCTCTACGTCATCGTCGGCCTGGCGCTCTTCTCCGGCATCCTCGGCACCGGTCACCATTACTACTGGATCGGCGCGCCGGGCTATTGGCAGTGGATCGGCTCGCTCTTCTCGACGCTCGAAGTCGCACCGTTCTTCACCATGGTGATCTTCGCCTTCGTCATGACCTGGAAGGCCGGGCGCAAGCACCCGAACCGTGCGGCCCTTCTCTGGTCGATCGGCTGCTCGGTCATGGCCTTCTTCGGCGCCGGCGTCTGGGGCTTCCTGCACACGCTGTCCTCGGTGAACTACTACACCCACGGCACGCAGGTGACTGCGGCCCACGGCCACCTCGCCTTCTTCGGCGCTTACGTGATGTTGAACCTGGCCGTGATGGCCTATGCGATCCCGGAAATCCGCGGCCGCCAACCCTACAACCAGTGGCTCTCGATCGTCAGCTTCTGGGCCATGTGTACCGCCATGTCGGTGATGACCTTCGCACTCACCTTCGCGGGCGTCCTTCAGGTCCACCTGCAGCGCGTCCTCGGCGAGAGCTACATGGACGTGCAGGACCAGCTGGCGCTGTTCTACTGGATCCGCCTCGGCTCGGGTGCAGTCGTCCTCGTCTCGGCGCTGATGTTCATCTGGGCCGTGCTGGTTCCAGGCCGCGAGCGCAGCGAACGGCTTGCCGCTTCGATCCAGCCCGCCGAATGATCGCCCCGACCGATCCCGCCCACGTCGGGATCGGTCCTTCTTGCTTCGACTATTTGTCACGGAGACCAAAATGAACTTTGTTCTGCCGAACGCACCTCGCCCGACCGCCGACATTCCGCACTACCGTCCGCTCGGCAACGAATGCGCGCTGTTCGAGACCGCCTGGATCAGGCAATTGCCGCTCCTGCTGAAAGGCCCGACCGGCTGCGGCAAGACGCGTTTTGTCAGCCATATGGCCGCGAGGCTCGGCCTGCCGCTCTCGACGGTTTCCTGCCATGACGATCTTGCAGCTGCAGATCTCACCGGCCGCTACCTGCTGAAGGGCGGCGACACGGTCTGGGTCGACGGGCCGCTGACGCGCGCAGTGCGCGAGGGCGGCGTGTGCTATCTCGACGAGATCGTCGAGGCGCGCAAGGACGTCGCCGTCGTCCTCCATCCGCTCACCGACGATCGCCGCATGCTGCCGCTGGAGCGCACCGGCGAGATGCTCGAGGCGCCGTCCGGCTTCATGCTGGTCGTCTCCTACAATCCCGGCTACCAGAACCTTCTCAAGAGCTTGAAGCCCAGCACGCGGCAGCGCTTCGTCGCGATCGAGTTCGACTTTCTGCCGAAGGCCCAGGAAATCGCCGTCGTCGAGGCGGAAAGCGGGCTTGCGGAGTGCCAAGTGGCCCGGCTCGTCGATCTCGCCGTGCGCCTGAGAGCGCTTAAAGGTCACGATCTCGAAGAGGGCGTTTCGACCCGCCTGCTCGTCTACTGTGCCTGCCTGATCGACGCCGGGATGCCGGCGAAGGAAGCTGTCCGCGCAGCCATGATAGAGCCCCTGACCGACGAGCCCGACGTCAGGGCGGCGCTTCTGGAAGTGGCCGACTCCCTGATAGCCTGAGGTCCTGGCCATGCTCGATTTCCTCGAACTGGAAGAAACGGTCGGCCGTGCCTGGCACCGCTTCATCGGCAATACGCGCACGTGGCGGCGCTACCCGGAGCACGCCGTTCGGCTTGCGGATCTCCTGCCGGTGCTTTCGATCTCGTTCCGGGGGCACGGCGGCGAGAGCGCAGTGCAGATCGCCCCGGCGCGCGGACGCACGTCGGCCCACAGGCTCAAATGGCGCCAGCGCGTGGGCCTCGGGGAGGAGAAGCTCACGCAGCCCGGGCGCGATCACGCATCGCTGATGCTGCCGGCGGAAATCGATCTTTTTCCAGACAAGGACCTCAATCGCGACCTCTATTTCTGGCTCGTCGCCTATATGGCGACGATGTCGCTGGAGCCGCTGGCGGAGGCCGATCTGCTCCGCCGCGATCTTGCCGCACTTACTCGTGCGGAAGTAACCGTCGCGGCCGTGTTGGATATGTTTCCGGGCATGCGTCTGCGTTACCGCCGGCTCGCGGCAGCCGTCCTTGCGGAGCGAACCAGAGGCGCGCTGCCATCCGTGGAGCAGCATGTCGAAAACCGCATTCTCGGCATTTTGCGGACGGCCACAGGGGAGCCGGGCAATACTTTGCCGGTGATCTTCCCGCATCGTGCGCCGCCCGGTTATCTGCCGATGTTGCCTTTGCCGCTCTGGCCGGATGCGCTTGTGCGCTCCGAGACGGATACGCGACGCGAGGATGATGACCCGGCGTTGGGCGGGGCGGCGGCGTCGCTCACCGAGACCGAGCGCCATGTCGCGACTCGCGAGAATCGCAGGAACCGCAAGGGCGACCGCAGCCTGTTCATTCTCAACCGCTTCGAGAAGATCCTTGCCATGGCGGAGATGGTCAACGTCGACCGGCCCGCCGACGACAGCGACGACCACGATGCGAAGGCTGCGGAAGAGCTGGACGAGATGACGCTCGGCGAACGGAAGGGGCGCCCGTCCGCACGCTTCCGGTTCGATCTGGACCTGCCGCCCGAGGCGGTCGACGTCACACCGTTGACGGCCGAACATACTTATCCGGAGTGGAACTACCGTACAGGCACCTATCTCAAGGACCATTGCCGCGTATTGGCTTCTCCCGCTTCCGCACTCGGCGACCGGGCCGAGCTGACCTGGGAGACGCAAAGCCTCATTCGTCGTGTGCGACGTCAGTTCGAGGTGCTCAGACCGCGACACGAGATCCTGCGCGCGCAGATCGACGGCGCCGATCTCGATCTCGACGCTGTTGTTCGTGCGCGCACTGACCTTGCGGCCGGCGGCCAGGGAAGCGACCGTATTCACCTGATGAGCCGGCCGCAGGCGCACGATCTCGCTGTGACCATCCTCGTCGACGTGTCCCTGTCGACCGATTCCTGGTCGGACAATCACCGCGTTCTCGATGTCGAGAAGGAGGCGTTGACGATCCTGGCACATGGCCTGGCGGCTTGCGGCGACAACCACTCAATCCTGACCTTCACGTCGCGGCGGCGTGACTGGGTGCGGGTGGAAACCGTCAAGGCTTTCGATGAGCCGATGAGTGGTCTCGTCGAGGCGCGGATCGCCGCGCTCAAGCCCGGTTATTACACCCGCATCGGCGCGGCGATCCGGCATGCTTCGGCTGAGCTCCGCAAGCAGCCGAACCGCAAGAAACTGCTTCTGGTGCTCACCGATGGCAAGCCGAACGACATCGACCATTACGAGGGACGCTTCGCGCTGGAAGACAGCCGGCGAGCCGTGGCGGAGGCGCGCCGAAGCGGGATCAGCACCTTTGCCGTCACGGTCGATCGCGAGGCGCGATCCTATGTGCCGACGATGTTCGGCCAGAACGGCTATGCCATGGTCGGCAACATTGCCCGCCTACCGGCCGCGCTTCCCGCCATCTATCGCGGCCTTGCCGGATAGGCCTCCAGCGACCAGTCGACAGCGACGAGGGTTCACGATCGCTACGCGACCGGGCTCTCTATCCATCCCCACCGTTTGCCTTGATTTCATCTGCTACAATGCCTAGGGTGGTCATATGTGACCACCCTTAGGAGGTTCTAATGTCAACAATCAGCCTGAAGGACGCCAAAGCTGGTTTCTCGAATATCGTAGATCAAGCCGCCGCTGGTGAGTTTGTTACGATCACGCGGCACGGCCGCGCTGCTGCCGTCCTCGTCTCTGTAAGAGCCGCAGAAGCGGCAAGGAAGGCGCTTCATAAAGAGCGCCCTAGCCTCGTCCAGTACCTGAGATCATTCCCGGCCGACATCGATCTTGACGATGATGTTTTCGCCCGAAATCCGGCTCCCTCGCGTGAGGTCGATCTGTGACCGGCTACCTTCTCGATACGAACGCAATTTCGATGTTCTCGCCCTCCAAGGCTACGGCCTCATCGGAATTTGCGGACTGGCTGGATGAGCGGGATCAGCTTAGCGCGGTCTACCTGTCTGCCGTTACCGTGCACGAAATTGAAAAGGGCGTGCGGCTTTTGGAAGCTAAGGGCTCGAAGGCCAAAGCGGCCGGAATCGAGCTGTTCTTACAGGGTTTGATCGCCGGTTATCGTGACAGGATTTTGCCTGTAGACGCGGACGTTGCACGCGAAGGCGGTAAGTTGGAAGCCAAGGCGATTGCGGCTGGTCACAATCCCGGCGCGTCCGATGCCATGATTGCAGGAACCGCCAGCGTTCACCAGCTGACGGTCATCACGGCCAACCTGAAACATTTCCGTCCTTTCGGAATCAAGGTGAGTTCACCGGATCAAGTGATCCGCTAACGGCAAATGACCGGGGAACCCCGTCCCACGCCGGCGTTGAGCGGGCGCAGGACGGAGCAAGGGCGTCCCCTCCGCTCCTCCCGCGCATGAGAAAATGTCTCCCTTCGGCCACGCGAAGCCGCCATTCCCGTGATCAAAGTGCAGGCGTCACATTCCACCAGAGCTTGAGGACAGCCGTTGGGAGCCCGCACCTTCATCGCGCGAGACCCGGATGGCGACCCGATTGCATTTCGGGTGGCAAACATTAGCCGCGCTTTGGGTTAGCCTTTCGCTTGCCGCACCCTTTCCTCACGCAGCCTTGCTGTGCGTCCTTTGCGACTGCTCGAGGTAAGAGTCGAAGGCGGCGGCGACCGCACGAATGACGAAGCGGTGATCCTGCCGTACCTGGATGACGCCGCCTGCAACATCCAGCACGCCGTCTTCGGCAAGCGCAGCGAGCTTGGCGTTGCCCTCGATAAGCGGACGAGCGTCGAAACCGTGGGCCGCGGCGATCGCTCGAATGTCGGCGGTGAAGTCGCACATCAGTCTTTCGATGATCTCAGCCCGCATCCGGTCTTCGCCGGTAAGGCGATAACCCTTTGCGGTCGCCAGGCGGCCGGACGCGATGTGGCGGGCATAGAGGCCGGGTGCCACTTCGTTTTGCACATAGCCTTCCTGCGAGCGGCCGATGGCGGACGCGCCGAAACCGATCAGCGTCTCGCAATTGTCGGTGGTGTAGCCTTGGAAATTGCGCCGCAGCTTTCCGGTATCCTGGGCTCTTACGAGGTCGTCGTGCGGCAGGGCGAAGTGATCGAGGCCGATCTGCCGATAGCCGGCGGCAACCAGCGTCTCGCTGATCGCCATCGCCTGGGCGTTACGGGCCGCACCATCCGGCAGTGCGTTCTCGTCGATCATGCGCTGGTGCTTCTTGAAGGAGGGGATGTGCGCATAGCCGAAGACGGCGAAGCGCTCCGGCCGCATCGCCAGGGCCGCCTTAGCGGTTGCGACGCAGGACCCGACGGTCTGATGCGGTAGACCGTAGATCAGGTCGAAATTGAGGTTTTCGACGCCGGAGCGGCGCAGATGATGAACGGCGTCTGCCGTCTGCGCCTCGCTCTGGATGCGGTTGATGGCTTTCTGGACGACCGGATCGAAGCTTTGCACGCCGAGGCTGGCGCGGGTGACGCCACCGGCGCCAAGCGCTTCCGCCATCTCGACCGTCAGCCGGCGCGGATCGATTTCGACTGCGATGCCGGTTGAACCGGCGAGGGAGAAATGCTCGCGCAACAAATTCATCAGCGCGAGAAATTCCTCCGGCTCGATGATCGTCGGCGTGCCACCGCCGAAATGCACTTCGCCGACCGGAAGCGGCTGACGGGCGCCGCCCGCCACCATCCGGATCTCGTCCTTCAGGACGGCGAGGTAGTCGAGGATCGGATCGTCCTGCCGGGTGATCGTCGTGTGACAGCCGCAATACCAGCACATCGAACGGCAGAAGGGGATGTGCAGATAGAGCGATACGTCTTGCTCGCGCGGTATCGCCGCCAACCATCCGGAATAGGTCTCGTAGTCGATCGTGTCCGCAAAACGCGGCGCGGTCGGATAGCTTGTGTAACGCGGCAGGCGCATTTCGCCGTACTTCTGAAGGATCGAGGCGTGCATGGCGGCTCCTGTGGTCATGTCGGAATTCATGACCCGACTCTAGGCTGCGATGCCGGACCGTTCTTTGCGAAAAGCCAAGTAACGGATGTCTTGCTCAATCCGGAATTTGTTTGCGCTTCGACAAAATGTCGCGTTGCGGCGCCGACTAGTTTTCTCAAGTCCGGGGCGGTCACGCCGCCTTGCCCTGGAGAACTGAACAATGTCGGCGGCGGCGAACGGATCCCTCATGACAACTGCAGAAACGGAATCAAAGCCCTTCATCGACGTCCGGACCATTCCGCCGGTGGAACGCCACCCGAAAATTTTCGGCATGCTGAATGCTCTCGCCACAGGTGGTTCTCTCATTCTCATCAATGACCACGACCCGCGACCGCTCCATTACCAGCTCGAAGCGAGACATCCGGGCGAATTCTTCTGGGAGTATCTGGAGCAGGGACCTGACGTCTGGCGGGTCGAAATCGGGCGCCATGAGGCCTCCGGTTGCGAATGCTGCTGCGGTAGCCATTGAGCCACCGAGTTCCGCTCCTTATAAAAACCGATCACGTGACCCCGATTGCTTCACGTGATCCGGTCAACCAGGTGAATGAAGATGTTCGGGGCCACGCTTTCCCGCTGGACCATGTCCTATTTTGCGGCCGCACTCGCCTTTCTCGTAATTGGCGAGGCGATGATGGTGCTCGGCTACGGATATCCGGCCGCGGCCATTGAGGCGCCCGAGACCCTGGCGCTGGTTCACACGATCGCGCTCGGCTGGTTGAGCCTGCTGATGGCGGGCGCGCTGCTGCAGTTCGTGCCGGTCCTTGTCGGCCGGCCGCTTTGCTGCGCCCATCTCGCCTTTCCCGCGCTGGCGCTTCTTGTAACGGGCATCGCCGGCCTGGTCTTCGGCTTCGCGGGGCTTTCCGGCAGCATCGATCTGCCGCCTGTCGTGCTTCCGGTGGCGGCAGTGCTGACGATAGCCGGCTTTGCCTGTGTCGGAATCCCGTTCGCGGTGACGCTGTGGCGCGCCCGTCCGCTGCCGCTCACCGCGCGGTTCGTCGTCGTCGGTCTCGGCGGCACTGGTCGTAACGGTGCTGCTCGGCGGAACCTATGCCTTTGTCCTTGGCGGCGTGGTGGAGACCAGCGCGGCGATCGCTCTCACATTGGAAGGGGTCTCGCTGCATGCCGTACTCGGCCTTGGCGGCTGGCTGACCTTTACAACGATGGGCGTCAGCTATCGTCTCTTGACCATGTTCATGCTTTCGCCGGATGCCGAGCGTCGCAGCACCAGGATCGTCTGGCTGTCCGGCAGCGCTGCGCTTGGCCTCGTAACGGGCGTCGTTCCGCTCATTCTGACGGGCTCGTTCGGCCGTCTCGCCCTGTTGCTCCTTGCCGCCCTTCTCGGCGTGCTTGCCGTCGTGGTCTATGCCAGCGATATCCTCCGGATCTACCGGCAGCGAAGGAGGCGGGAAATCGAACTCAACGCCCGCGCCGGCATCGGTGCCTTCTGCGCGCTCGCAGCCGCGACCGTTCTTTTCATTGGACTGCTCGTGACCGACCGTATGGAACAGGGTATCGGTTCGCTCGTTTATCTCGTAGCTTTCGGATGGCTGACGGGCATGGGTCTTGCGCAGCTTTACAAGATCATTCCCTTCATGACCTGGCTCGAATGTTATGGTCCGGCGCTCGGCCGCACCCCGACACCGCGTGTTCAGGATCTGGTCGTCGAAAGGCGGGCGCTTGGCTGGTTTCGTGCATTCTATACATCGGTGCTTGTCGCAACCCTCAGTCTCTCGGTCGGTGCGCAACCGCTTTTCCGGCTTGCCAGCCTTTGCCAATTGGTCGCAATCTTGGTGCTTGTCCTTGAGTTCACCCGCGCGCGCCGGCTTTCGAACGTACCCGCCACTCTCCGTTTGCCGACAGGTGCCGTTCGTCCGCACCTTTTCCTGCCGTCCCTTCCGTTGTGGAGACAACCATGACCATTGAACCCCATGCACTTGACGTCCGGCCGATATTGCGTGGCGGCGGTGATCCTTTTCAGGTGATCATGAACGCCGTCGACAACCTCGTTCCCGGACAAGGCCTGAGGCTCATCGCCTCGTTCCGGCCGGTGCCGCTTTTCAGCGTCATGGCCGGGCGCGGGTTTTCCCACCAGGAGGAGGACCTCGGCAATGGCGACTGGGCGGTGCTGTTTACCCCGGAAGGACAGGTCGACGACATCCGCATGTCGGCCGGGGACATGGATCTGGATGGATGGCCGGATCCGGCGCGCCAGCTCGACCTCACCGACCTCGATCCGCCGGAGCCTATGGTGCGCATCCTTGCCGCGCTCGAGAAGATGGAAGTCGGCGAAGTGCTTTTCGCGCTGCTCTCGCGCGAGCCGCTTCTCCTCTATCCCGAGCTCGCGAAGCGCGGTCATCGCTGGGCCGGAAACTTCGATGTGACCGGCGAGGTCTATCGCATCCTCATTCGCGCCGGAAAGCCAGCTCATCATGTCGGCGCCTGATAACGACGAACTGGTCGAGCGGATCCGCGACGCATTGCGAATCGTCATCGATCCGGAACTGGGATCGAACGTCGTCGACCTCGGTCTGATCTATGACATCGAGGTTCAGGAAGGCGGCGTCGTGCGTGTCACCATGACGACGACCGTGAAGGGCTGCCCCGCGACGGCCTTCCTCAAGGAGGCGGTGCAGAACTGCGTCTGGTCGTCCCCGGCGTCGAATATGCCGAGGTGCGGCTGACCTACGAGCCGCCCTGGACGCCGGACAGGATGGCCACGGCGCCGGCGCTTCATCGAAGCGGCAATCCCGCTCAGAGAATGAAGTAGCCCTTCTGCATGGCGACGGCATCATCGAGATGAATGGCAAAATCCGCCTTTCTGTCGCCGTTGACGTCACCATAAATATAGGTGTCGGAGGCCGCGCGGTCGTAGCGTAGCTCGCCCTTGCCGCCGGAAAACGCGGCTGTTCCAACGAAGACAAATGCCTGGTTGCCCGTCACCGTCGTGTTGGCGTCGATCGTCGAAAGGTCGATCCTGTCGGATTGCGAGGCGACGAAATCGTAGATCGTGTCGCGGCCGGTGGTGGCGACGGTCGTTTCCGCAAGCGACTTGAAGAGAAACCTGTCGGCTCCGGTCCCGCCCACCAGCCTGTCGGCTCCGGCGCCGCCATACAGGCTGTCATTGCCGACGCCGCCGTCGAGCAAGTCGTTGCCGCGGTCGCCGCTCAGCGCGTCGTTGCCGGCATAGCCGCGCACTGTGTTGGCGGCTTGGTTGCCGATGATCGAATCGTTGGCCGATCCGCCCAGAACGTTTTCGATCAGCGAGCGCGTGTCGCCATGGTAAAGCAGGGCATTGAAGATATTGCCGCGGGCAAAGCCGTCGTTCGGGCCGCCGCCGAGATAGGCGAGCTGGTCGGCGTTGAAGGTCGAGGCCTGGCCGGGGCGCAAATCGATCTTGAGCCCGGTCCTGTAGGCCGAAAGGTCGTAGGTGTCGTTTCCGCCGCCATCCCAGACGGTCGCGAAAATCCGGTTGGCGCCTGGGGCGATGGCGGTCGCGCCGTTGACCAGCGTGGCGCCGCTGCCCGGTGTCCATTTGTAGACGGTATTGCCGCTGTTGGTCGTGAAGTCGGCGCCGTACATCTCCTGCAGCGCGGCGATGTCGGCCATCATGAAGGTCTGCGGCGCACCGAAGCGCTCGTACCAATAGGCGTTGCCGGAGCCGATGAAGCCGCTGTAGGTCATGACCGAAAATTCGATCGAATTGTATTGCGCGGGCAGCGCCCCGAAGTCGTCGGGATCATGCCCGTGCGACAGGCCAAGGGCGTGACCAAGCTCGTGCAGCAGCGTGTGCCACGCGTAGTTTCCGGCAACGGGCGTGCGGTAGTCGTTGACGGTGCCGGCATAGGCGGTGCCGAACCAGACGTCGCCGGCTTCGGCATAGGTGCCAGGATAATAGGCATAGGCGGTGCTGGGCAGCTTCGACTGCGCGAACCGAACCGACGCGGTGCTGGCGTTGCCAAGCGCGAAGCTGGCGTTGGTGAAGCCCTCGACGGAAAAGCCGTCATTGGCGGCGGAACCGAAGGACTGCTCCATGGCGAAGAGCGCGGCGTTTTTCTGAGCGGTCGACACGGCAGCGAAGCCGCTGTTCTTTTCCCCGCTGTAGCTGTAGCTGCCGGCGGCTGTCGGAAAGGCATAGGTGATCGTGCCGTACCAGGCCGCATTCGAGAGCACTCCATCAATCAGGCTGTTCCCGGTTGGCTTCACAATTTTGATGGATTTGCCCGTTCCGCTCATGCAAATTCCCGATCTTGACGTGATGGCGCTGAGCGCCTGGAAGCTCGCGTCCGGGACAATAGCCGCCGCGAGATACGATTCTCATAAGCCGATCGTTAAAATTGGAGACATTTTTGTGGCCATGCATGGATTATTGAAATCGGTCGGTTTCGCCATCCTCGTGATGGGGATGTCGACCTCCGTGCAAGGCGCAACAAAAGCAGACGGGATAGAGATGCAGAAGCCTCCGGATCCTGAAGTCGCCGTCAGGTCCGAGTTCGAACGGGTGAAGGCGAAGAACACGGTCGAGGCCTATGAACGCTTCATTCGCCGTCACCCGGACCACGCCCTGGCTGAGGAAGCGCGGAAGGCTATCTTGCGACTCAAGCAGTAGCTAACCACCGGCGGGGCGCTGCCGCCGGCGAGAGTCACAGGGGTTCGACGCAGCTTCGAACGGATCTCAGGCTGCGCCGCGCGGTGAGCGGCGGTTACACGCCAGCATCGGCCCGTATTCCAGGATAAACAGCGTGAATGCGCATATCCACAAGGTGCCCGATGCGGCGGCGAGCACGTGGTAGTAGGTCGGCACGATTTCTGCGAGAGGCCGCAGCAGCGCCGCGCCTATGATCGCCACGTAGGATGCGCTGGTGATCGGCGACGCCGTCAGCGGCCGGCCGGTGTGTCCGCGGCTTGCGCGGGTCATCACCGCCAGCATCATACACGCGATGACGCCGACGGCCAGGATGTGCAGCACCGGATATTCCCCGACTGCGCCAAGCGCGCCTGCGGCAATCCCGGCGAATCCCAGCGGCACGAAGGCATAGGCGACGTGCAGCACGACGAGCAGCTTCTCGGGATAAGTCGTCCAGCCGCGCCAGCGAAGCAGGCGGGCCATGTGCAGCACGGATGCGATCGTCGCGATTGCGGCGGTGAGCACATGTTCCGGCGTCAGCACCCACGAAGCGAGCGCGGCAATGCCCGTCAGGATGGTGGCCGTGTCGAAGCGATTATAAGGTGTCGGAAAATCGCTGCGGCCGAACTTGTTCAGCCAGTTGCGCGTGAAGCTCGGCAGTATCCGTCCCCCGACGATCATGATCAGCATGACGTATGCCCCGATCGCCAGCCTTGCAAACGTATCGACATTGGCGTTCGCCAGCACGGCGAGATGGAAGTGCACGTTGGCGCAGGACAGAAGCACCAGCCCGCCGACGACCTTCAGGTCCTTCCATTTGCGCCCCGCGATCACTTCACGGGCGCAGATCGCGAGTAGCGTCGGAAGAAACAGTGCCTCGATCACAGCCGCCAGCATCAGGCCGAGCAGATCGGTTGCGAGGAGCGCCAACCGGCCCGCGACCCAGAGGCCGAAGAGCCCAGCGAGCGGCAGGCCGGATACGGGAAGCCTGCCGGTCCAGTTCGGTACCGCGGTCAGAAGAAAGCCTGCAAGCACGGCGGACGAGAAGCCGAACAACATTTCATGGGCGTGCCAGTGCGCGGCGCCATAGCCCCCCGCGATGTCGATGCCGGTGCTCAGCCCCGCGACCCACGCGGCCATCGCGCCGATCGCCCAGAGACCGGCGCCGAGAAAGAATGGTCTGAAGCCATAGGAGAAGAGAACGGGCCCGGTGGTGGCAAGCCCGCGCGGGATGCCGCCAGGGGGCGGCGATTTGCTGCGCATATGAAACATTGTCCGATCCTGTCTGCGGGATCCCGACCGATATCGGGATGGCACCGAGTACCATGGGGGGAGGTCCATTCTTTGCGAAAACGCAAGTATTGGGGCGCTTTGCTGATACGCAAGTATTGGTGAAGGTGCGACAAAGTGCGCACGTGAATTCTCCAAAATACCCAAGCCAACGGGAAACGTTTGTTCCAAGACAAAGATGTCGATGGGATTTGGTTCTACTTGGAATACGAACGCTGAAAAAGCAGCGAGCAAAGCAACGGTGAGCCGGCCGAGAGGTATTGGCGACCGTAACACGTTGAATATCGGCTTGATCTTTCGGCAGCCAATCCCGGCGCCGTGATCATGCTCAAGGAGAGCGATGATGAGTGAACAGCTTCAGATGACTCGCAGGACGGTTCTTGCCGGCGCGGCTTTTGCAGGCGCCTTGACGCCACTCTTGCAGACGGCGACGGCGCAGGCGGCGCCTGCAGCCGCGGCCACCGCGCCGGTCGACATTTCGACCTTGCCGCGCGTGAAGGTGGATCTCGTTACCCCGCCGTTCGTCCATTCGCATGACCAGGTGGCGAAAACCGGCCCCCGCATCGTCGAATTCACGATGACCATTCAGGAAAAGAAGCTGGTGATCGACGGCGACGGAACGGAAATAAACGCGATGACCTTCAACGGCTCGGTCCCCGGCCCGCTGATGGTCGTCCACGAGGGCGATTATGTCGAACTCACGCTGATCAATCCGGACACCAACACGCTGTTGCACAATATCGACTTCCACGCCGCGACCGGCGCGCTCGGCGGTGGCGGCCTGACGAAGGTCAATCCCGGCGAAGAGGCGGTTCTGCGCTTCAAGGCAACCAAGCCGGGCGTGTTCGTCTATCATTGCGCGCCGGAAGGCATGGTGCCCTGGCACGTCACCTCGGGCATGAACGGCGCAATCATGGTGCTGCCGCGCGACGGCCTCAAGGACGAAAAGGGCCAACCGCTCACCTATGACCGCATCTACTATGTCGGCGAGCAGGATTTCTACGTGCCACGCGACGAGGCCGGCAACTTCAAGAAATACGAAACGCCCGGCGATGCCTACGAAGACACGGTCAAGGCCATGCGTACGCTGACCCCGACGCACGTCGTCTTCAACGGCGCCGTTGGGGCGCTTACCGGCGAGAACGCGCTGACGGCTGCCGTCGGCGAACGGGTGCTGATCATCCATTCGCAGGCGAACCGCGATACGCGGCCGCACTTGATCGGCGGACATGGTGACTACGTCTGGGCGACCGGCAAGTTCCGCAACCCGCCGGACCTCGATCAGGAGACATGGCTCATCCCCGGCGGCACGGCGGGCGCGGCCTTCTACACATTCCGGCAGCCCGGCATCTATGCCTACGTCAACCACAATCTGATCGAAGCGTTCGAACTCGGCGCGGCCGGCCATTTCAAGGTCACCGGCGAATGGAACGACGACCTGATGACGTCGGTGGTCAAACCGGCATCGATGTAAGCTGATACTTACGAAGTGCCGCCGCGGGGCTGCCAGATCTCCCGCGTCGGCTATGACAAGTGTCCCATCCGGAAACCAAGCCATGAGCAAGAAGAACCGGAAAACCTCGCCGTCGATCCTCTCGCTGACTGTACCGGCGGCTCTGCTCGTCGCGCTCGGCGTCACACTGTCGGCGAAACTCGGCCTGTTCGATCCGGTGGGGCCGGTCTCCGGCCTTGCGATCAAAGGGCCGGAGACCGTCGTCATCGGGCCAAGGCAGATGCGCTATCGCGCCGAGGGGCACTTCCTGAAACGCGGATTGGCCGTCGACGCGCCTCTGGTCGATGCCGCGCTCAGGGCACCCTTCGCGATCACCAAGTACCAGGTGAGCCACGGTGAATATCGCCGTTGTGTCGAGGATGGCGCCTGCGAGGCGTCGGAGGCCGCAAATGGCGGTAAGGACGTCCCTGTCACGGGCGTAAACTACAGCGATGCAGAAAACTACGCCAAGTGGCTTACGGCACAGACGGGACAGGTCTGGCGGCTTCCGACCGACGAGCAATGGGCCTTCGCCGCCGGCAGCAAATTTCCCGACGATGCGTTGGGGATAGATGCCGAAAGCGGCAATCCGGCGCTCCGCTGGCTCGCCGACTATGAGCGTGAGGCGAGCCGCGAGAAGTCGCCCGATCCGCGGCCCCAGCCGCGCGGCACGTTCGGCGAGAACGAATACGGCGTGGCGGATGTCGGCGGCAATGTCTGGGAATGGACCAGGACCTGCCATCGCCGTGTGACGATCGGCGAGCACGGCGAGGTGCTGAAGGAACAGCCCGCCTGCGGCATCTATGTCGTCGACGGCAAGCACCGCGCGTCGATGAGCTTCTTTGTGCGCGAGCCGAAGAGCGGCGGTTGTGCCGTCGGCGTTCCGCCGGACAATCTCGGCTTCCGCCTGGTGCGCGACGATCGCTGGTATGCCCGGTTGCTCTATGCCTTCGAACGTCGTCGCGAGGGTGCGGTATGACAGCGCACATGCCGTCCCGGGCCGGCCGTTGAGGCCCGCGCGGACGACGGGCAGTCCTTTGTTGCTCAGGTGCTGTATGATATAGCAGCCGCCATCTCGGAACGGCAGATGACAAGGAACGACGTGGCCGCGCTCGACCGAACACTCGTAAAATCACTCCCATTGTTTCAGAAGATGAGCGACCAGGAGCTCGATCAGTTGCTGGCCCACGCGACCGTCCGGCGCGTTCCGCAGAACGAGGCGGTGTTCGAGCAGGGGGGTACGGCGGATTTCTTCTACCTGCTGCTGCATGGACGCCTGAAGGTGACCCAGGTCACGCGGGACGGCCAACAGATCATCGTTCGCGTCGTCAATCCCGGCGATCTCTTCGGTTTTGCTCGCGCCCTTCAGCGCAACGATTATCCCGGAACCGCGACGTCGGCGACCGAAAGTCTAGTGCTTGCCTGGCCGACGGAACTCTGGAACGTCTTTGTCGAGATGAACCCGCACCTCGCCGTAAACGCCATGCATACGATCGGCCAACGGCTGGATGAGGCGCATACCCGAATCCGGGAAATGTCGACCGAGGAAGTCGAACGGCGGGTTGCGCATGCGGTGCTGCGGCTTGCCGACAAGGCCGGCCGACGGGAGGAGAGCGGGGTGCGCATCGATTTCCCGATTTCACGGCAGGATATCGCCGAAATGACCGGCACCACGCTGCATACCGTTTCGCGGATTTTAAGTGCCTGGGAAGGACGGGGGCTTGTCCAGGGCGGTCGGCAGAAGCTCGTCCTGTGTGACATCCCCGGCCTCAAGCGTTTGGCCGAGCAGGCTGAAGAAAGACAGTTTCACGCAAATCGGGGGCGGAACACTCCGAAAGAGCACCCTTCAACTTGACGGCTTGGTTGCCCGGATTGCGTAGCGGTGCTGGCTCTTGCGTGCGAGCGCCTTGAAAAAATTCCAGTTTCTCGCCTGCGTCCGATGGATTTCGCTGAGATCGGTATCGATCTCGACGTCGACGAATCCGACCTTGCGCAGGAGTTCGGCCACCTCCTCGGCTCGCGCGCCTTGCGAGAAGTGGACGCGGGAGAGGATGCTCCTGTGGGTCTCCATCATCTCGCGCGAACCGGATGGCGTGTCAGCCCTCAGAAGCCCGGCGCGCTGGCCCCAGGCGCTGAGCTTTGAGAAAAGCCGCTCCAGTGCATTCGTGTTGACGAAGTCACCGTCGACGACAAGCAGCGTGCCGCCCGGTTTCAGGACGCGCAGCCACTCCGCAAAGGCCGCGGCCGGGTCGACCAGCGTCCAGACCAGATGCCGGTTGACCACCGCGTCGTAGTGCTCGTCCGGCTCCATCGTGTTTTCGGCATCGCCCATGCGAAACGAAATCTTGCGCCGGCGCTCGCGCGCCTTGTTGCGCGCCTGCTCGAGCATGGGCTCGGCCCAGTCGAGGCCGGTCACCTGGAAGCCGAGATCATCAAGCAGGTGCGAGACAACGCCCGTGCCACTTGCGAGATCCAGCGCCATGCGGCCTTCGCCCTCTCCGAGATGGTGCCGGATCAGCCGGTGCCACGCCGCGCGCTCTTCCTCGGAGAAAATTTCGTGCCCGGGAGAAAGGTCGAAGGTTGCCGCACGTTCCGACCAGTAGGCCTTGATTTCGTCGCGAAGATTATAGTTCCGCCGCTCTGCCACGTCGCTCATCCCGATCCCCTAAATCGCAGGTTTGGAAGCGTTCTAAAAGATAAATGTTGACTGATAAAGTCATGAAATATTAGATCGCCACAATTTTTTAGCGGAGCGAAGAACGATGAGGCTTTTCAACAGGGTGGCCACCGCCGCCATGGTTTCGTGCGTCCTTTTTACGGCCCCGGCTTTAGCCGAAACGGTCAAGATCAGGGACGTCACCGGTCGGGACGTCGAGGTCGAGGTGCCGGTCAAGCACGTGATCCTCGGCGAGGGGCGCCAGATCTATTTCCTCGCCGCGCTCGACCGGGAAGAGCCGTTCAAGCGCGTCGTTGGGTGGCGCGACGACCTGTCAAAGGCCGACCCGGAAAGCTATGCCGCCTACCTCGCAAAATACCCCGACATCGCCAAGCTGCCGGCTTTCGGCGGCATGAAGGACGGAACCTTCGACATAGAACAGGCCGTGGCTCTGAAGCCGGACGTCGTGCTCATGAATGTCGACGCCAAGACAGCGACGGAGGAGGCCGGGTACATCGAAAAGCTCGGCAAGGTCGGCATTCCGCTCGTCTACGTCGATTTCCGCGAGAAGCCGATGGAAAACACCGAGCCGAGCATGCGCATTATGGGCAAGCTCATCGGCAAAGAGGAAAAGGCCGAGGAGTTCATCAAGTTCCGCGCCGACAACATCGCCAGGGTGACCGACGTGCTCGCCAAGGCTGACGCGAAAAAGCCGCTCGTCTTCGTTGAACGCGCAGGCGGTTATTCCGACGATTGCTGCATGTCCTTTGGCAATGAGAATTTCGGCAAGATGGTCGAACTCGCCGGCGGCGTGAACATGGCGAAGGACATCATCCCGGGCACGTTCGGCACGGTCAATCCGGAGCAGATCATCGCCGCCAACCCGGATCAGATCATCATCACCGGTGGCAACTGGCAGGGTTACGTGCCGGGTGGCGCCTGGGTCGGTGTCGGCTATGGCGCCGACGAGACGGAAGCACGCCGGAAGCTTGAGAATCTCACCAAGCGTGCGGCCTTCACCGGCGTGACAGCCGTCAAGGACAGCAACGTCCATGCCATCTGGCACCAGTTCTACAACAACCCCTATCAGTTCGTCGCCGTCCAGCAGATCGCCAAATGGCTGCACCCGGACCTTTTCAAGGATCTTGATCCCGAGGCGACGTTCAAGGAACTGCACGAGCGCTTCCTGCCGCTGCCTTACAAGGGTGGCTACTTCGTCTCGCTGAATGTCGGTCAATAAAGGATCGGGCGCCGGAGGGAAGGGGCCTCCGGCGCGCCTGTCACGAGGGTTGCATATGTCGCTCTTCAAGAAACTTCTCCCGGCGCTGGCCGCCCTAGCCGTGTTCATCGCTGCACCTGCGATGGCCGCGGAAATCACCGATGTCACCGGCCGCCGGATCGAGCTCGAACTCCCGGCCAAGCGGGTGCTGCTCGGCGAGGCGCGGCAGATCCACGTGGCAGCGGCGCTGAGGGGCGAGCATGTCTTCGACACGATCGTCGGGTGGCGCGATGACCTGATCAAGAAGGATCCGGATTCCTACGCTGCCTATCGCGAGCGCTTTCCGGCGATCGCGGACCTGCCGCTGTTCGGCTATATACCGAGCGGCGACTTCAGCCTCGAAGCGGCAATCGCCCTGAAGCCGGACGTGCTGACGCTGAACCTTGAAGCACAGCAGGCGGTCGAGGAATCCGGCTTCATCGAAAAGGCGGCCGCCGCCGGTATCGCCGTCGTCTTTCTCGACTTCCGCGTCGACCCGGCGAAGAACAGCGTGAAATCCGTCGAAATCCTCGGCGCGCTTTTTGGCGCGAAGGAACGCGCGAAGGAATTCATCGCGTGGCGTGGGGCCCAGATCGCGCTGGTGACCGACCGTCTGGCGGCAGCCGGCGCGATCAAGCGCCCGAAGGTCTTCATCGAACGTTCGCCCGGCATCACCGGCGAAACCGCCTGCTGCAGGACGTTTGGGCCTGCCAATTTCGGCGAGATGGTGGAAAAGGCGGGCGGCCACAATATCGGCTCGGATGTGACCACAACAAACTTCGTCGATCTCAACCCCGAACAACTCGTCGTCGCCGATCCGGAGCATGTGATTGTCACCGGCAGCAACTGGGCGGCCGAGTCCGACATCAACCAGTTCGTCAATGTCGGCCGCGGCGCCGAACCGGCGGCGGCCCGGGAAAGGCTGGCGGCTCTGATGCAGCGGCCGGGCTTCACGACGCTCAAGGCGGTGAAAGAGGGCAGGGTGCACGCCGTTTGGCACCAGTTCTACGGCGCACCCTATGAGTTCGTGCCGATCCAGCAATTTGCCAAGTGGTTCCACCCGGAGCTTTTCGCCGACATCGATCCGGACCGCACCTTCCGCGAGTTTCACGAAACATTCCTGCCGATCGCCTACCGGCCCGGCTATTTCGTTTCGCTTCGGCAAGGGGGTGAATGATGGTTGCGGCTGTGGGAGAATTCTCCGCTGTCGAGGGGCGCGGGCGTTACCGCGCCCTCGTCCTGCGTCGGTTGCTCTTGATCTCTTCTCTCGTCACGGCGCTCTTCGTGTCGGTCGCGGTCGACATGGCGCTCGGGCCGGCGAACTATCCGCTCGCCGATGTGCTCGCGGCCCTGTTCCGGCCGGAGACGGTCGGCGACCAGCTTCGCGTGGTGATCTGGGACATCCGCATGCCGATCGCGCTGATGGCGGTCACCGTCGGCGCGTCGCTCTCGGTGGCGGGTGCGCAAATGCAGACGATCCTTGCCAACCCGCTGGCGAGCCCTTTCACGCTCGGCATTTCCGCCGCCGCCGGCTTCGGCGCAGCGCTCGGCCTCGTCGCCGGCGTGGCGATCTTTCCAGTCGCCGTTCACTACATGGTGCCGATCAACGCCTTCCTAATGGCGATGGTGGCGGCACTCTTCATCCACTTCGCCTCGACCATGCGCGGCGTGACAGTGGAGACGATCGTACTCCTCGGCATCGCCCTCGTCTTCACCTTCAATGCGGCTTTGTCGCTGCTTGAGTATCTGGCGTCGGAGCAGGCGCTTGCCGCTGTCGTGTTCTGGACCATGGGAAGCCTCACCAAGGCGACCTGGCCGAAGGTCTGGATCACTGGCGCAGTGCTCCTCGTCGCCGTGCCGCTCTTTGCGCGCCATGCCTGGGCGCTGACGGCGCTGAGACTTGGCGACGACAAGGCGGCGAGCTTCGGCATCGATGTCCGCCGCCTGCGGCTCGAAACCATGCTGACGGTCAGCCTGCTTGCGGCAATCCCCGTCTCCTTCGTCGGCACCATCGGTTTCGTCGGTCTCGTTGGGCCGCATATCGCCCGCATGCTGGTCGGCGAGGATCAGCGCTTCTTCCTGCCGGCGTCCGTTCTTTGCGGTGCGCTCCTGCTCTCGGTGACGTCCGTCGTCAGCAAGATGCTGATCCCCGGCGCGGTGCTGCCGATCGGCATCATCACGGCGCTCGTCGGCGTTCCCTTCTTCTTCGTCCTGATTTTCACCAACAGGAGACGCTCATGGTAGCCCTGACGCTGGAAAAGCTTGGCGCGACATACGGTCGGCGCGTGGTCCTGTCCGACGTCAATACGGGCATGCTGCGGGGTGGTGGCCTGACTGCCGTGATCGGTCCGAATGCCGCCGGCAAATCGACGCTCTTCAAGCGCATTGCCGGGCTCGCTGGCGGCCCCGGCCTCGTTCACCTCTCCGATACGGCGAAGGGGCCGGAGGCGATCTGTTATATGCCGCAGGACACCGGGGCGAATGCAGTGCTGACCGTTTACGAGTCGGTCCTGCTTTCAGCGAAGCAGGGATCCTCCGGCTGGAAGGTCAAGGACGGCGAGCTTGCCGAAATCGATCGTGTGCTCGCCGCACTCAGGATCGATGACCTGGCATTCCGCGGTCTTGGCGAACTTTCCGGCGGTCAGCGCCAGCTCGTCTCGATCGCGCAGGCGCTGGTGCGCAAGCCCGAAGTCTTGCTGATGGACGAGCCGACATCCGCGCTCGATCTCTTCCGCCAGATCGAGGTGCTCGGCTTCATGAAGCGGTTGTCGGCGCAATCCGGGATGGCGGTGCTGATCGCGCTTCACGACCTCAACCACGCGCTGCGCTATTGCGACGACACCATCGTGATCAGCAACGGATCGGTGATCGCCAGCGGCGCGACGCCGGACGTGATCACGGCCGCGATGCTGAAATCCGTCTATCGCGTCGAAGCCCGCGTCGAGGCCTGCTCCATGGGCCGCCCGGTCGTCATCGTCGACGATTCCATCCAGGCCGCCTGACAGTCGGCCGAGACCTAAATGCTGTCCGTCCGAGGATCGCTGCCGCCGCAGCGATCGACCCGGTTTGCCGCTGGGACGGGAGCGATTGTCGCCGGGGATGTCATCGGCGGTACGAAAGCAGTCCGGCAACCGCAATGCCCGTTTCTGCAACACGCTCGACGGTCAGCTTCATAGTAAATCTATCTGCAAACTGATTTGAATTCTTGCCGCCGGAATGGGCTTGATCTATATAATATATATCTAAGATGCCTACAGCGTCGCGCGTCTTATCAGACGCGCTAAGGTCGCTGTAGCACTTTGAATTGCTGCATGTTTTTGTCCTTTAATCGGCTACGATTAAAGGCAACATGCAGAAAGGGAACGTCTGGGCCGTCACGATGCGCGGCGTGTTGGGCGCTACCCCCCGCGCGGCGCGTCTGTCTGACGCGAAAGGACGTCGTAGTACGTTGAATTGCCGCAAGTTTTCGCCCTTAAACCGGCTACGATTTAAGGGAACATGCGGTGCAAAATTCCTTCTCGAAAGCGATGCCTCATGCTCACGAAAAAAGGAAAATACGGTCTGAAGGCAATGGTTGACCTTGCCCAGCTTCAGCCGGGCGAGACGGCCTTTATCACCGACATCGCCGTCCGAAACAATTTGCCGAAGAAATTCCTCGACACGATCATGCTGGAACTTAGGAACGCCGGGTTCCTTCGCTCCAAGAAGGGCCCGGGCGGCGGTTATTCGCTGGCGCGTCCGGCAACAGAAATCCGCGTCGGCCAGGTGATCCGCACCCTCGACGGCCCGCTCGCGCCGATCCGCTGCGCCAGCCGCACGGCCTTCGAAGCCTGCGACGACTGTCGTGATCCGGAAAACTGTCACGTGCGGCGCTCGATGGTGGTCGTGCGCGATGCCATGGCAGGAATTCTCGACAACATGACGCTCGAACAGTTCGCCGCCGGCGAGAAGGAAGAGGGCGAGAAGAAAGAGACCGTGGCCGCGCTTCGCAGCGAAGCCGGTTGAGGTCTTACCCTTCGTAAACAACCGGACTGATGGTCTGCAGTTTGAAGTGTGCCGCGTGCTTTGTCGTTCGGCGCGGGGGTGCGATGCCGGCGCGCAACGCACTGGGCGTTCTGATCGATGGTCGCCAGACAGACGTTGGTCCGTCTTTCCAGATCGTAATCGACCCCTTCGACCGCATCCTTCTGGACCAGGCCTCCCCCGCTCCTCAGCACTGAAACTCTCTCGGGATTCCCGGCCCTTCGGCCCCGCAGAACTTCGCCATCATTCATCACGGAATCGCATCGTCTCATCTAATCGTTTCATGATTCGCATCCGGCATCGCCCTTGACTCCTGCCGGTGCACCTTTACACATGGAGTTGTCAGACATCTTACATAAAGAGGGATCGTGGCTGACGGATCGAAGAGGAGGATCATGTGAAAAAGCTCATCGCACGACTTGCCATCGGGGTTGCATTCGTCGCTGCTGCAGTCTCTGCCCATGCCGGAGAGACGTTAGATCGCGTCATGGAAAAGAAGGCGATGGTCGTCGCGACCAACAGCGGCTGGCCGCCCCAGAGCTACCTGGACGACAACAACGAGATGGTCGGCTTCGACATCGATGTCTCGCGTGAGATCGCCAAGCGCCTCGGCGTCGAGGTGAGCTTCGAGACGCCGGACTGGGCGACGCTTACCGGTGGCCGTTGGCAGGGGCGCTACGACCTCGGCGTCGGCTCGGTGACACCCACCAAGGCGCGCGCCCAGGTCATCGATTTCGCCGGCATCTACTACTACAGCCCGTACGTCTACGTCCTGCACAAGGACAGCGAGGCGAAGTCGACCGACGATCTGAAGGGCAAGGTGATCGGCGTCGAGACGGCGACAACCTCGGAAGACTTCATCAACCGCCGACTTGAAATCGACGCGCCGGGCTTGCCGCCGATCAAGTACAAGCTGGAGCCGGGCGAGGTGCGGACCTTTGCCGACTCGATGCTGCCCTTCGATGACCTGCGCCTCGGCAACGGTGTGCGCCTCGACGCGGTGATCGCACCCGAGCAGACCGCGCTCAACGCGATCAAGAACGGCTATCCGCTGCGCGTAATGGACGGCGAATACGCCTTCAAGGAGCCGCTGGTCGTCATCGCCGAGAAAGTCGATCCGGAGTGGACCGAGAAGGTCGGCGGCATCATCGAAGAGATGAAGAAGGACGGAACGCTGGCGACGCTGACCACCAAGTGGTACGGCAAGGACTACAGCGCGGACTGACAGGATGGGCGCGGGCGTTTTTCGCTCGCGCCCTTTGCGTTTTCAGCGGACCGGCACGACATGACCTACCCAGACAGCTATTACAGACGAACCATGGCGGACCAGACGGTGCGCCGGTCGCTCGCAGGCAAAGTGGACTGCGACACCGTTATCATCGGCGGGGGCCTCGCGGGCCTCACCACGGCACTGCAGCTTGCAAGGGGCGGGCAGGCGGTTGCGGTCCTGGAGGCCGAGAGCATCGGCTTCGGAGCTTCCGGCCGTAACGGAGGCTTCGTCAGTCCCGGCTATGCGACCGGCAGCGCCGAGATCGCACGGATCGCCGGTCAGGACGCCGCCCGTCGCCTCCATCTGCTGTCGATCGAAGGCATGGACTTCGTGCGCGAAACGATCGAGGCGTTGGCGATCCGCGATGCCCTGCCGACACGCGGAATCACAAGCGTGCTGCGCTATGAGGACGGTGCCAGCCTGAAGGCGCATGCGGAGAAAATGCGTCGTCTGTACGACTACGAACTCGACTACCTCGACCGCGACCAGGTCCGTTCAGTGCTGAAGTCCAAGCGCTATTTCCAGGCGCTGCGCGACAGGCGAGCCTTCCACATGCATCCGCTCAACTATTTGCGCGCGCTGGCCGCCGAGATCGAGCGCCTCGGCGGCCTGATCTACGAGTCCTCTGCAGTGACCAAGGTGGTGCTCGACGGCGCCGAGAAGCGAGTCTTGACCGGGGGTGGCGAGGTCCGCGCCCGCACCGTCGTCTTTACGACGGGCGGCTACACGGGATCGCTTCATGGCAGGCTCAAGCGCGCCTTCCTGCCGATCGCGACCTACGTGATGGTCAGCGAGGAAGCGCCCGATCTCGTCGCTTCGGCGATCGCGACCGGCGACGCGATCGGCGATAACCGTCGTGCCGGCGATTATTATCGCGTCGTCGACGGCGGAAAGCGCCTGCTGTGGGGTGGGCGTATCACCACGCGCGCCGCCTCGACGGATGCGCTCGTGCGGGAACTGAGGGCGGAGATGGTTGGTACCTATCCGCAGCTTTCCGGTCTGAAGACCGAGCTCGCCTGGTCGGGCCTAATGTCTTACGCCCGGCACCTGATGCCCCAGATCGGCCGGATGAGCCCGGGCGTATGGTACTGCACGGCCTTTGGCGGCCATGGGCTCAACACGACGGCAATCGGCGGCAAGGTCGTCGCCGAGGGCATCCTCGGCCAATCGGAGCGCTACAAGCTCTATCAGCCGTTCGGACTCGTTTGGGCGGGCGGGCTTGCCGGGCTCGCCGTCGCTCAGCTCACCTATTGGAAACTCCAGGCGCAGGACTGGTGGCGCGAACGCGCCGCCTGAGACAGGAAAGACCCACCCATGATCGGTCGATTGATCCTTACCTATCCGGAAGCATCCCGGCGCGCCGGTGCCCTTCTCGTGCTCGCGCTCGTGACACTTGCGCTTTATCAACTCGGGATCAGCTCCGCCTGGATCGGCCGGCTGCTGCCGGCGTCGCAAGGCTGGCTCGGGGAAAATCCGGCGGCCGGCCGCCTCGTTTCGGCACTCCTGATCGCGCTGATCGTGGCGGCGAACTGGAAGGCGCTACGCCAGCTTTCCCGTCGCCAGCAGATCGTCGCCGTTTGGGCCGAACTCTTCGCGCTCCTGATGCTGTTCTTCTATTCCTTCGATCTATCCTTCGCCTTCATCGCAAAGAAAATCGGATTCCTCGTCACGCAGGGTGTGGTGACCACGCTCTACATCTCGGCGATCTCCATCGTGATCGCGACGGTCATTGCGCTTGCCGGCGCCATTGCGAAGCTCTCCAGCAACGGCGTCGTCTACGGGCTCGCTACTTTCTACACCTCGCTGTTCCGCGGCCTTCCGCTGCTCATGCAAATCTACATCATCTATCTCGGCTTGCCGCAGGTCGGCTACGTGATCAGCGCTGTTCCCGCCGGCATCCTGGCGCTGTCGCTCTGCTACGGCGCCTACATGACCGAGATCTTCCGTGCCGGCATCGAGAGCATTCCACGCGGCCAGACGGAAGGCGCGACCGCGCTCGGCCTCAGCCCCGCCCAGACAATGGGCCTCGTGATCCTGCCGCAGGCGATGCGGGTCATCATCCCGCCGACGGGCAACCAGTTCATCGCGATGCTGAAGGACTCCTCACTTGTGTCGGTCGTCGGCGTCTGGGAAATCATGTATCTCGCGCGTACCCAAGGTCAGACGGAGTTCCGCCACATCGAGATGCTGATCACCGCCTCGATGATCTACTGGATCCTCTCGATCTGCCTCGAATACGCCCAGGCTCGCATCGAGGAACGCTTCGGACGCTTCGATGTCCGTTGAGGTCTCCTCTGCGGGTGCCGACGGTGCGGCGCCCGCGCCCGCCAACGGGCGGGCCGCGCTCGTGGTGCTTCTTGCCTTCGCCGTCTTTTCCGGTACGGATGCGATCGTGAAAGTGCTTGCCGCCGGAATCGCGGCGCCGCAAGTGACGTTTCTGGTAACGGCGGCGGCGCTGCTGATCCTCTTCTGCCATGCTGGCGTCGTTGGACGCCTCCGGCGGCTCGTGCCGCGCCAGCCCGGTCTCGCGCTGCTGCGTGCACTTCTTCTAGCCGGCGACACCTTGCTCATCCATTATGCCTTTGCGGCCCTGCCGCTCGCCGAGGCCTATCTGCTTGCCTTCCTGACGCCGATTCTTGTGGCGATGCTCGGATTTGTGCTGCTTGGGGAACGGCTTTCTCCGATCGGCTGGGCAGGCGTGGTGATCGGTTTCGCCGGCGTGGCGGTGGCGTTGAAGCCTGGCGTCGCGCCGCTGAACCTCGGCCATGCTGCCGCCCTCGGCTCGGCGGTTCTTTTCGCGCTCTCGCTCGTTCTCCTGCGTCGGGCGAAGGCGGCGGAGACCGATGAGGCGCTGGTCGCGAGCCTGCTCGTCGTTCTGACGCCGCTTTCGCTCGGCGTGGCACTCGTCGGCGGCATCGTCCCCGTCAGCGCGCAAGACTTCGCGCTCGCGTTCGCCGGCGGAGCGTTGCTTCTTGGCGGCCACGCTCTGCTGGTCCGGGCGTTTCGCATTGGCGAAGCCTCGGTTGTCGCCCCCTTCCAATATAGCCAAATCGTCTGGGGCGGCCTCTACGGCGTGTTCCTCTTCTCAACACCACTCGAATTCCACACGCTGGCTGGCGCCGGGATCATCGTCCTGTCCGGCTGGTTCGTGCTCAAATGACATCCGGGAGACTCATCATGCCCACGTCCGCCGAAGGACTGTCGGAAATCCAGCTGCGTGGCGTTCATAAATGGTACGGCCACTACCATGCGCTTGACGACATAAACCTCTCGATCGCCCCACGCGAAAAAGTCGTGATCTGTGGCCCCTCCGGCTCAGGAAAGTCGACGCTCATCCGCTGCGTCAATCGTCTGGAGACGCATGAAAGCGGCCGGATCGTCGTTGCCGGCGTCGAGCTAGATCATGACGAGAAGCGGGTGGAGGCGATCCGCCGCGACGTCGGCATGGTGTTTCAGCAGTTCAATCTCTTTCCGCATCTGACAATCCTCGAAAACTGCACGCTGGCACCGATGTGGGTGAAAAAGATGCCGAAGAAGGAGGCGCGCCAGATCGCGATGCATTTCCTTGAGCGTGTGCGCATTCCCGAACAGGCGAACAAATATCCGGGGCAACTGTCCGGCGGCCAGCAGCAGCGCGTCGCGATCGCGCGGGCGCTCTGCATGAACCCGCGCGTCATGCTCTTCGATGAGCCGACCTCCGCGCTCGATCCGGAAATGGTCAAGGAAGTGCTCGATACGATGGTGGCGCTTGCCGGCGAGGGCATGACGATGGTCTGCGTCACGCACGAGATGGGCTTTGCACGTCAGGTCGCCGACCGCGTGATCTTCATGGACCGCGGCCGGATCGTCGAAGAGGGGACGCCGGACGAGTTCTTCGCGCGCCCCAGGACGGAGCGTGCGAGCCTGTTCCTGAGCCAGCTTCTCCACTGAAGCGGCCCCCGGACCTCCCGCGGCCTAGAATGACAAAGGCTCCTGCGGAAAGCCGCCGACGTGGGTGCAGGTCTCGGCGGCCCAGTCCCGACCGGCCTCCAGACATGCGGGAAGCGGCTTTCCGGCGACATGAGCCGCGAGAAACGCAGCGATGAAACTGTCGCCGGCACCCGTCGTGTCGACGACCGCGACTGGCCTGATGCCGGCTTCGACGCGGATAATCCCGTCGGTTGCCACGGAACCCTTCGATCCGCGCGTGACGACGGCGACACGGGCACCCTGCGCCAGAAGTTCGGCTGCGATCCGCTCCGCCGCCACTTCGTCGGGACCGGCCGAGGCGAAGGCGATGGCAAGCCCCGTGACTCCGAGGTCGTCCGGGTTGGCATTTACCGAAATATCCTGCGACAGGCTGACCCCTACCGCCACCAGCCTGCGCCTGAGCGCGCCGCCGTCGTCCATCCAGCCGATATGGACATGGTCGAACGTCTTCAGCACAGCCACCTCCGCGTCGTCCGGTGCATAGCCGGCACAGACGCCAAAATCCTCGTAGGAGATGAGGCGCTCGCCCGACGGCAGCACGTCAATATCGGTGTAGGCGGTGATGCCCGGCCGCTCCTGAAGATGATCCAGGGTGACGCCGTTGTTCTGCAGCAGCCGGCGCGTGCGCACGCCGTCCGCATCACGCCCGACGGCACCGAAGTAGTAGGCGACATGCCCCATCCGGGAGAGCTGTACGGCAACGTTCACGGCGTTGCCGCCGACGAGTGACTGCGACAGGGGCGGCTGGAAGCGGTCGATGCAATTGTCGCCGACGGTGGCGAATCGAAGGGGTTTCATGCGGGCCCTCGTGATCGGACATTAAAGCCGCGAATGCGACGACGTGCATTCGCGGCTACTGCATGATTCCTTAAATCATGCAGAGACCAAAGCTGTACGGCGACCTTTGCGCGTCTGATTACACGCGCGGCGCTGTAGCGGCCCGGGGAGTCTAGCATCCGCGGTCAGTAGGCGACGCGCTTGTAGTAGCGGCGAGTCGTGAGCGGATGGTTGCGCATGACTTCGAGATGGGCACTGATGCGTTCGAGCACGGTGGCGAGCAACACCGGCGAAACGAGCGCGCGGACCTCGGAGGAAATGCCGGGCAGCGCAAAATCCGCCGTGTCGAGTACCGTCAGCTTGTCGGTGTAGTTCGGCGCGAAGTTCTCGACACGTTCGGCGAGCGGACGGAGCGCATCCTCGCCCTTGAAGAGGATGACACTAACGCCCTTTTCGACCAGTTCCAGAGTGCCATGGAAGAAGTCGGAGGCATGCACCGGCCGGGTGCGGATCCACTGCATCTCTTCCAAAATGCACATGCCGTAGTAGAAGGCCTGCGGCCATACGTTCCCGGCGCCGGTGACGATGTGATAGTCGGACCCTGCGAGGATCTCCGCGAAGGTCTCGGCCTTCGGCTCGTAGGCGCGTTTCACCTCCAAGAGCAGTTCCGGCATCCGCGCCAATTCGGCGACGATCTCGGCGTGGTTCGCGATCTCGCCGCGCTGCTTCAGGATGGCGAGTGCGATGAACAGCGACTGCAGATAGAAGGACTCGCAGGACGTGTCGTCCTCGGCGAAGTTGACGAAGACATGATCGCCCCCCTTGCCCAACGGCGTTTCCTCATGGCCGACGAGCGTGATGACGGTCGCCCCGATCTCCTTGAGCTTGCCAAGCAAAGCGACGCTCTCTTTCGTCGTGCCGGAGAGCGACGGCACAACGACGATCGACTTCTCCGTCAGATGCGCGCAGCCCGTAACGACGAGTTCGGCCGGCATGTCGAGGAAGGCGGGGAAGCGCGAACGGCGCAGCAGCAGCTGAGCAGCCGGCTGCATCAGAATCGCCGCTCCGCCCGTGCCGAGAAAGAAGATATTTTCGGCGCCGGCCGAAAGGCAGGACGCGATCACCGTTTCGAGGCGCTTCTGCAGCGCGATAGCCCCCGACTGTATGCGGAGAAATCTCTGTTCGTCAAAATTCAGCATGGTCCTGCTCTCGGTAAAATGGGTGGTGATCGTCGGGAGCCTGAGCTTCCGAATGTTGTAAGACAACTGACATCTTGCCGAGAACGAGTCAAGCCACACCCTTCTGATTTTTCGTTGCAGTTTCCCGTGACAGCAGAACGCTCCTTTGGACTGAGAGCCGTTTGATTCGCTTGACCTCCGCGAATTTGTCAGACAAGAACAGGGCCGAGATCATTTCTTGCCGGAGGCCCGCCATGGACGAACCCCTTCGCGATTCGCGTACCCTGGCCATCCAGCTTCGTGACCGCATCGCCGATCTCATCCGCGGCGAGGGCCTCAAGCCGGGCGACAAGCTGCCGACCGAGGCGCAGCTGACCCAGCGCTTCAAGATCTCCCGGCCTGCGCTGCGCGAGGCGCTGAAGCTGCTGGAACAGAATGGGCTCATCTACGTCGAGCACGGCCGTGGCCGCTTCGTCTCGGCGATCTCCGCCGTCCACGTCGACCGGCCTATTACGGTCTTCGAGAGCGTGACCGACATGGCGCACCATTACGGCTACAGGCCGCTCAACAAGGTGCTTTCGATCGCTGAGGAAACTCCTGACAAGCATGTGGCCGCACAGCTTCAACTGACCGCGACAGACCGGGTCATCCGCATTGAGCGGCTGCGGCTGCAGGGCGACGAGCCGATCCTCTATTGCCTCGATTACGTGCCGCGCAGCATCATTCCGGCCAGGCTCTATGACATCGACTGGAGCGGTTCGCTGCTTTCCCTGCTGGAGGAATACAAGAACCGGCCGCGCATGTCGGCTGCCACCGTCTCTGCCGTCATGCTGCCCGACGAGGTTGTCCAGCGCAATGACCTGCGCGATTTCGGACCGGCGCTGCTCATCACCGAGACCTGCTTCAATGCTGCCGGCACGCCAGTGAACTACGCGATCGACTATCACCGCGGCAGCCATTTCTCCTTCAGCCTCGTGCGCAAGTGAGCTTGGCTATCAGAAAACTGCCCGGGTAAGCGGAAGATCCTGCTATGTCCTTCGCGCGTCTGATGGACGCGGCGCATTAGTCGTACCAAAGCGATGGACTGGGATCGTCCACGTAGTCGAGTTGAAAGAAGAAATATCGGTCGTCTCCCTCCAGGACCATTACTCCGAGCAGCCTCTTCGGATCGATCCTTCGGAAATGGTCGATGATGGGCTTGCGGTCGTAGAGCATGGCCGCGCTGGTCCGGTTTCGAAAGCGGGACGTCCGCAGAGTGCCTGTCGGGCTTTGCGCGCGCAAATATTTGACCAAATGGGAGAACAAATTCCGCGCGGCGGTGCTACGACCGAGCCGATGGAAGCGAAGGGCCAGACGAAGCGGGATTGGAGATGGATCGACCGGCACGAGGCGGTTGCCATATGTATTGAACAACAGAGCGTCGGCGCGCAGATCGGCGCGGAAGCGTTTGCCGAACCAGCCCAGGTTCTCCAGCACCCCGTCCAGCGGATGGTCGGTCGGAACTCCACGCCCTTTCCAAAGCCCGACCATCTCGGTCACCGACACCGCATCCAGGCTATCGAAGTAGGCGAGAGCCTCGTGCTGGGAGCGCATCTCGATGCCCTTGCTCAACGGCGTGCCCAAGTCATTACACATGCCGCGTTTACCTAGCGCGCGACTGCACGAACGTCCATGCTCCCGTTAAATCGGGCGGCATGCTGCGACTGCATGTTTCCTCAAAGCGGCGTCAAATAAGGATAAAACATGCAGCGATACCAGGCGCCAAAGCTGTCTTTCCGGGTCCGATCAGACGCGCGGCGCTGAGGGGCCGGGCGGTTGACAGAGGCCAGGCGGTGGGCGTCAGATGACTTGAGAACTGCGCTCCGCGGCACTCCCCCGCGCAGGAGAGCGGTTTACCGCCCTTCCGATTCCGCAGGAGCGGCATGTGGTGTTCCTTGTTCAACCCAGGCTGGTCAATGAGCCGTTCGGCGATGCAGGTCTGCTGCTTGATTTCACTTTCAAGTCGCGAGCGATCCTGTTCGATCTCGGCGACCTGTCTCCTCTTCCGGCTGGCACCCTTTCCAGGATCCGGCACGTATTCGTGTCTCACATGCATATGGATCATTTCGCCGGCTTCGACCGGATGCTCCGGTTTCTCCTCAACCGGACGGCAGAGTTTCAAATATTCGGTCCTCCCGGCCTGACAGACGCCGTCGAGGCAAAGCTGCGATCTTACACGTGGAATCTTCTCAATGAGACTTCCGAGGATTTCTCGATCGTTGCGGCCGAGTGGAATCTCAAGGACGAACTGACGCGATCCCGGTTCAGGGCACGCAACCGATTCGGTCGCGAAACGCTCGGTGTCGAGGTGCTAACTTCCCCGCATCTCCTCGTGGATCCGGACTTCCATGTCGAAGCGATCGATCTCGATCACGGGATTCCATGCCTCGCATTCGCGTTTCAGGAGAGCCTGCGGGTAAACGTGCACAAGGCGGTGCTGGATCGGCTTGGTCTCCCGGTGGGGCCCTGGTTGACGGAGGCCAAGCGTCTCGTGAGGTCTCGCGGGGACCCGGGCGCGATCGTGCAAATTCCCGGCCACCGCGACATGAAACTGGGCGATCTCCTCAATGCTAAGGCGCTCGTCACTGGCCCCGGAGAACGAGTCTGTTACGCAACGGACCTGGCATTCACCGACGCGAACGTCTCGCGCTTGCTTAAGTTGGCAAACGGGTCGGACTACCTCTTCATCGAGGGCGGCTTCCTTGACGAGGACAAGGCCGTTGCAGCTTCCAAAAAACATCTGACCGCATTGCAGGCGGGCAGCATCGCCGCAGCCGCGCGGGTAGCAAGGTCCGTTCCTATGCATTTCTCACCGCGCTATCTCGGTCGGGAACAATCGCTGATCGATGAGTTCCGGGCAGGCCTTGCCAGCAAAGCTCCTGATGCGGGTCCTTGAGGCAAACGGAAGACAATCGACACGATTGATATGAACGAGAGACGGCGGCCGCCCGGCTCGAGCAAGTCAAAGGGCCCCGTTTCGAGGCGGTGCCACGTCGTTGAGATGGTAGTTGCCGACGACGTGATATTTCCAGCGCACCGGATCGTGCAGCGTGTGGGTGCGCGCATTGCGCCAATAGCGGTCGAGGTTGAGCGCGACCTTCGTCGAGGTGGTGCCGGCCAGCTCGAAGAGCGTGTTGCTGGCGTCAAGCGCCACCTCGGTCGTCAGGACCTTGGCGGTGGCGACGGCGAGGCTTGCTTCGATTGCGTGTTGTTCGGTCGGATCGATTTGGGCGACGTCGACCTTTCGTCCCGCATGTTCGACCACCGCCGTAGCCGCCTCCAGGCGGATGGCGATCTCGCCGATCCTGGCGATCGTCAGCGGATCCTCCGAAGCCTTGTCGACGCCGCTGTCGATCCAGGGTCGGGCCTTGTTGCGGACGTAATCGACGGTTTCCCGGAAGGCGGCGCGCGCGATGCCGAGGTCGACGCCGGCATGGATGATCTGGCCGACGGAACCGATGGTGGCGGGTCGTTGGAAGCCGCGATCGAGCCTGACGACGCATCCGAGGTCCACATGGACGTTCTGCAAAACGGTCGTGCCGCTGCCGGTGACGCGCTGCCCGAAACTGTCCCAGTCGTCGATGATCTGGACACCATCGGCGCTGCGCGGCACGAAGGACATGGTGAGCTGGTCGGCGGGATCGAGCGCGAAAACGGCGATCCAGTCGGCAAAGAGTACACCGGTGGAATGATATTTGCGGCCGTTTACGCGATAACCGGCACCATCTTCGCTAAGGCGCGTGCTGTAACGGCCGCCGGTCCTCGTCCCGTCTTCGGCAAGCGCATTGCCGAACCGGTCGCCGGCAAGCGCCCGGCCGAAAAAGAACTTCTTCTGCTCCTCGGTCCCATCGTGACGGAGGGCCTCGAGCGCATAGAAATGGTTCTGGGGAATCTCGCCGATCGAACTGTCGGCCTCGGAAAGGATCGCCGCGACCTCCGCAAGCACGGCGTTCGAGACATCGATCCCGTCATAGTCGGATGGAATGCTGATCGCCAGCAGGCCGGATTGCGCAAGCTGATCGAGTTCCTCATAGGGAAGAACGCGCTCCAGGTCGCGTTCGCTGGCACGTGCCGCAAAACGGCTCGCCAGCTCTCTTGCAACCGACAAGGCCTCTTCTTCGCTCTCGATGCGCTGCGCGGGCGGCCTCGTCTTCTCGGCGAACTGCGAGATGGTTCCCATATCGATCCTCCGTGGGTCGCAAATAGGTCCTGGATCGCATCAATCCAGGACCATCGCGACCGATTCCCAGAACTTCGCTGCGGATGGAGGCTGGGTCGTACGTTCCGCAACCTCTCCGGCATCGGCCGGTATCACTGAACGAACATCTTACACCGGGTAAGAAAGGTTGTTCTATAGAATTTATGGATATTGAACTTTCTTTGCTTCGCTCGCGTCGAGCTTCTTTCCATAGTATGAAGCATGAAACTTATTCTTTCATCAGCCAAATATCGGTCCGGTCGCAGGAAAGGAGCTATGGTCGCGCGGCAAATGACGCTCGTGTGGCGCAACACCGATGAAGGGGAATCGTCGTTTGATTTCAATCGGAAAGAGCACGCTGCGCTCTTCGGTGGCGGCCGCCGGAGACAAGCGGCTGAACAAAATGCTTGATGATCGGCCCCTTTGTCATAAAATACTAACTTGATAGACTATGCCGTATAACAATGCCCAAGAGCTAAAGGGCCACTGCATATTTCCTTAAATCCTAGGAGATTTAAGGATAGAACATGCAGCAATTCAAAGTGCTACAGCGTCCTTTGCGTATTTGATTAGACGCACGGCGCTGTAGGCTGGCCAAAGGAGCGGAGACTTCGCGGGAGGCGTGCGGCGTCTAGTCCCAGACATCCCTGAAAATTCAAACGGCAGCTATGTGTGTGTCTCAAGGTCCTGCGTAGGGGTTGCCCATGACTGGTCCGGCTGCGGCCGGGGCGCAAAGGAGCTCACATGACTGTGCACGGATTGTTTGCAGCCAAGTCGTCCGCGGCTGCCGGCCTATCGTCGAGGCCCGAGATTGCCATCATCGGGCGTGGATTTTCGGGCATCATGATGGCGATCGCGCTCATGAAGTCGGTCCGCGTTTCCTTCCATTTGACCATGTACGATCCGCACCCGTCGATCAGCGGCGGCCAGGCCCTGTCGTCGCCGCAGAGCACGGAGATCCTCAACAGCCGCGTGCGTGATCTGTCGGTCGCCGCCGGGCAGCCTGACGATTTCAACGACTGGCTTTGTGCCAACGGTGAATTCCGGGCGGCGGTGCCGGCGGCCATTCCCGGCTTCCAGCAGATTTTCGTGCCCAAGGGCATTTTCAGCGACTATGTGCATCAGCGCTTTTCCGAGGCGCTTGCGCGCCGATCCGATATCACCGTGAAGTTTTCTCATGAGCCGGTCCACGCCCTGCGCAAGCTCGCCACCGGCCGCTTCACGCTGGTTCGCGATGGCGGAACGGACGAAAGCGATGTCGTCGTTCTCGCGACGGGCTTCGGCGTCAGGTCACGCAATGTCGAGATTTCGGATGAAGAGCGGCCGGTCGTCAGAGCCCGCCGGCTCGTCGATCCGCGCCATGCGGTCCTGCTCGGCAGCGGCATCCGCGTCGTGAACCAGTTGTTCCAGATGCGCGACGGGGGGTACGCAGGCACGATCACGCTGCTCTCGCGACATGGTTTCCTGCCGCAGTCGCATACGCGCCTGTCGGCGGCGCCGAGCTTCCCTGTCGATCCGATGCCGTCGACCCTCAGGGAGATCGTCCGGTTCGTCCGCAAGGCCTGCGCCGATGCCGAGGCCAAGGGGCAGAGCTGGCAATCGGCGATGAACGGCCTTCGCCGCCGGGCGCGCTCGCTCTGGCAGGCGCTTCCCGCGCGGGAGAAGCGCCAGTTCAACCGGCATCTGCGCGCCATTTACGACAGCCATAGAAACCGCCTGCCGGCGGCCGTGCATGCGCGTCTCCAGCAGGAGCTTGCCGAAGGGCGAACCGTGCTTCGCTGCGGATGGGCCGGGCGGCGCGTGCCGGAAGGACTGATGGTCCGCTGGTCCGGCCAGCCGGCGGAGGAATTGCTGCGCGCCGACCAGGTGATCGACTGCCGCTGCTCGGCGCCGGACATGCAGGCGCCGCTGTTTCAAAGCCTTTTTGTCGGCGGATTGGCCATGCCGGACGAGCTCGAACTCGGACTTGCCGTCAGCCCCACCGGAGAAGTGCTCGGCAGCAGCGGCCGCACGCCGAACCTCTTTGCGATCGGGCCGCTCGGCGTGGGGAGCCTGCCTGACATCGATCTCGTTCCGGAGATCGTCACCCAGACTTATGCGGCGGCACGCCTGATCGCGGCCGGCAAACGGATGGCACTGAAGGCGGGATAGATCGAACCGGCGGTTCCGCGCCGCAGTCTTCCCAATTGCGCGAGCAGCCGCGCCGTGAGCGCTTGCCTTGGCCGAATCCCGGAACAGTTTTTCACCGCTGAAAAATCTCCTGCGGAATCGAAGCTTCTGATCGCCAAGCGACCAATGGCATAGTGGCCAGCATTGCTCCACGACTGGAAAGGAATGCCATGCTTGCCAGCGACATCTCTGCGGCCAGCCGCAGGCCACTGGGCCGCTCCGGCCTGTCGGCTGCACCCATCGGATTAGGCTGCTGGGCGATCGGAGGCCATTTCACGCTCAACGGAAAGCCGGACGGCTGGGGCGAGATTGACGACGAACAGTCTATCCGCGCCATTCATCTTGGGCTCGAGATGGGTGCGTCGTTGATCGATACGGCCGATGCCTATGGAACCGGGCACAGCGAGGAGGTGATCGGCCGAGCGCTGCGTGGGCGACGGGGTGACGCAATCATCGCGACCAAGTTCGGATACACCCACGATCGCGCTGCCCGCGCCCTTGTCGGCACCGATGTCAGCCCGGCCTACATCGAACGGGCCTGCGCGGCATCGCGCGAGCGCTTGGCGACCGACCATATCGACCTCTATCAAATTCATGTCGGGGAGCTTCGGGACGATCAGGCGGACGCGGCCGGCGAGACGCTTGAAAGGCTCGCGGAAAAAGGTGCCATCCGTTTCTGGGGCTGGAGCACGGACAACGCCGCCGCGGCGAAGCGTATGGTGAAGTTCCCGCATTTCGTCGCGGTTCAGCAGGAACTGAATGTCTTCATTGATGGGCCGGAGATGCTGGCAATGTGTGAGGGCAACAATCTCGCCAGCCTCAATCGATCGCCGCTCGCGATGGGTTTCCTGACCGGCAAGTTCGGTCCGCAAATGCGGCTGCCGCCGAGCGACGTGCGCGCCGCCGGCCATAGCTGGGTGCGGTTCTTTGAGGACGGACGGCCGCGTGCCGATTACCTCGACCGCCTCGCGCGGGTGCGGGAACTCCTTAAGAGCGGTGGTCGGACCTTGGCGCAAGGCGCGCTCGGCTGGATCCTTGCCCGTTCGCCCAGCACCTTTCCGATACCCGGTTTCAAAACGGAGGCGCAGGTACGTGAAAATCTGGCGGCGCTGGAGAAGGGACCGCTGCCGGAAGCGACAGTAGCCGAAATCAAAACGCTCCTTGCAAACGACGCTGGTCACCGATGAATTCTCTGAGGAGGGCAGTGCTCCGGCAGTGAGAGCCGGCCGAGCGCTGTCGTTTCCGCGAGCGACACACTCGGAAGATTGGCTCGCCGGCACGGCGAGGAACGTGCCCTTGAACAAGTGTTGCATTCCCGCAACGGACCCGAGGTGATTTCTGCAATCCGAAATTGTGTCTTTGCAGATCGGCCGGTCTCGTGTAAGGTGGCCACACTCGCAATTCAAATCAGAGGAGGCGTGAAATGAATCCTGTTCTCGTGACTATGCGCCTCTCTGGCGGGACGGCTGGCAGCACGACGATGTATCGCACATCTTGCTCGAGCCGATTTTGCTTCCAGGGTCTCTAAACCCCGGATTTCTGCCGATTGGCGCTTTCCCATTTGACCTGACGTGACCGGCTGGCGGAGCGACTGTTCGCATTTCCGCGTCCGCATCCGCACGTCTCTTTGACCTTCGAGAGGACTGGCCGCATTGTCGTGCCGGGACGGAAAAATCATGCGTGAAGCACAATTTTTAGTTGTTGATACCCTTGCCGCAACGATCGAGGACCTGTGCCGCAAATTCGGCGTCCGGAACACCGCGCGTGCGCTGATCATGGCCGCCTGGAGGCATCGTCAGACGATGAACCAGGTCTCGCACCTGTCGGATCGCATGCGCCGCGACATCGGCCTCCCCGACGGGGAGCGCGGGCTCCTCGAAGCCAAATTTTCGATTTGGGATGTCCGGCTTTGAGGTGCCGTCCGAGCAGGAAGGCGATCGTGATTGCGGGTGGAGGGGCGTCCAGCGCGCCCCTCCACCGAATGCCCGCGCGCCCACTCGCGGGTCAGCGGTACAGACGGGGCTAGTATCAGCGGTACAGACGGGGGCTAGTATTTGTAGCCTTATAGCGGCGCGTCTCATCAGATGTCTGATTGGTCGCGCGTTACTTTGACTTGCTGCATCGGTACGATTTTAAGGGGAACACGCAGTAGAGTTCACGCAGACGTCATTTCACCACCGGGGAACCGATCGGCAAGTGCGACGTTTCCCCCAATCGGCGGAGATCTGCCATGTGGGCCTTGCGGGCGTTGATCGTTTTCGTGGCGGCCATAGTTCTGGCCGCAGGCGCGTTCTTTTTTCTGGCGTGGCGTTCCGAGATTCCCGAGGAAGCTGCCGCGGCAGAGGCGACGTTCGCTCCGGAACTCGTTGCGAAGGGAGCGCAACTGGCGGCGCTTGGCAATTGCATCGCCTGCCACACCGTTCCCGGAAAGCCCGCATTTTCGGGTGGCCTTGCCGTGCCGACGCCGTTCGGAACGATTTACTCCACCAACATCACCCCCGATCGTGAGACCGGCATTGGCGGTTGGAGCGAAGAGGCCTTCCAGCGGGCCATGAACGAAGGCGTGGATCGGAAGGGCAGCCACCTCTATCCGGCGTTTCCTTACGATCATTTCACGCATGTCTCGGCAGAGGATAACCGCGCCCTTTATGCCTTCCTAATGACGCGGGCCGCGGTAAAGGCCGAAGCGCCTCAGAACGATCTCCAGTTTCCACTCACATACCGGCCCCTTCTTGCTGCTTGGAAGCTCGCCTTTCTCGACAGGGGTGCGCTCGAACCGGATACCAGCCAGAGCGAGGCATGGACGCGCGGGCGCTATCTTGTCGAGGGTCTCGGCCACTGCGGCGCCTGCCACACTCCCCGAAACGCCTTCGGCGCCCAAGATCGCGACCAGCATTTTGGCGGCGGCGAGGCGGAGGGCTGGCAGGCTTACGCGATCAACAAGGATTCCAAGGCGCCGATTCCATGGGACGAGCAAAGCCTCGCCTTTTACCTTCGTAACGGCTGGCATGAATTCCATGGCGTTTCGCGTGGGCCCATGGCCGAGGTCACGGGCAATCTGTCGGGCCTCCCCGATAGCGACATCATGGCGATCGCCACCTATGTCACCTCGATCATGGGCGATCCCACGCCCGAACGCGGGCAAAGAGCGGCGCAACTGCGCGAGCAGTTCGGGGGGGACTACCGGGAACAGGCGGCCGATAGCCAGAGTACCCCTGTGAGCGCTTCCGGCGGCAGCCCCGGCGAGGCGATCTATGCTGCCGCCTGTGCAAGCTGTCACGAAGGCCAGCGACGCCAGCCGTTCGGAGGCCTGAATTTCGAGCTGAGCACCGCCGTCAATGCGCCGAACCCGCAAAATATCGTCAACGTCGTGCTGTTCGGCCTTCCGCCGGCGGACGGCGAGGCAAGTGCGGTGATGCCCGCCTTCCGGCATCTGCTCAGCGACCAGCAGGTGGCCGACGTTCTCACCTACATGCGCGATCGGTTTTCCGAGGAGCAGCCGTGGCCCGGGCTCGTGGAACTGATCGCCAATACCCGATCCGGCGCGCACAAGGTCACCATCCGGCCGTCGGACGGCATTGAAAGGGCGCCGCACAATGTCGGCGCCGAGGAGGGATGATGAGCATTTCGCTGACAGTCAACGGCAGCCCGCATCAGGTCGATGTCGATCCGGCGACGCCCCTGCTTTACGTACTTCGCGATGACCTGGCCTTGAACGGCGCCAAATACGGCTGCGGACTCGGCCAGTGCGGTTCCTGCACCGTTGTTGTGGATGGCGAGGCGGTGCTTTCCTGCATGGTGCCGGTCATGCTGCTGGAAGGCCGCGAAATCACGACCATCGAGGGCTTGGGCACGATCGACGAGCCCGGACCGTTGCAGCAGGCATTCATCGCATTGCAGGCGGCGCAATGCGGTTACTGCATCCCGGGCATGATGATGAGTGCGCACGCTCTCTTGCGCCGCAATGCGCGGCCCAGCGACGCGGAGATCCGCGAGGCGCTGACGACGAATCTCTGTCGTTGCGGCACGCATATGCGAATTCTGGCAGCGATCCGGCGGGCGGGCGAACTGATGCAGGCTGCGTCGCTGCCTGAACTTGATAAAGGGAGGGCAGGCTGATGGGTATTCTCCAGCACGAAATCACCCGCCGCACCGTGATCGCCGGCACCGGAGGCCTCGTCGTCAGCTTTTCGCTCGGCCGCGCATTTGCCCAGGCGCCCGCGCCAACGCCACCGGCAGCGACGCCACCGGCACCGCCCGCGTCCCTGCCCGGCAGCCTTGACGACGATCGTTTCCTCGATTCCTGGATCCGGATCGATCCTGACAATTCGGTAACCGTCTTCACTGGCAAGGCGGAGCTCGGCCAAGGCATCCGCACCGCCCTCCTGCAGGTCGCCGCCGAGGAGCTGGAGGTCGACCCTCAGGAGATCAAGTTTGTGACGGCCGACACCGGTCGCACGCCAAACGAGGGGTTCACGGCCGGCAGCCAGTCGATGCAAAACAGCGGTACTGCCATCAGGAACGCCGCAGCGCAGGTGCGCGCGCTGCTTCTGGCGGAAGCCGCCAAGCGCTTCGGGACAGCGCCGGCGGAACTCAGGGCCGAAAACAAATCGGTGCTGGCAAAGGATGGGAGAAGCGCGACCTATGGCGAGCTTGTTTCGGGCCAGATGCTGCACGTGGAGGCGCAGCCACAGTCGGCCTTGAAGCAGCCCGGGACCTTCCGCGTGATGGGCAAGCCGCTTCCGCGCGTCGATATCCCCGCGAAGGTGACGGGCCGGCCTGCCTATGTGCATGACCTACGCATGGACGGCATGCTGCACGCGCGAGTCGTGCGGCCCCCGAGCCCGGCAGCGACGCTGACGGAACTTGATCAAGGCGCGGCCGAGGGGATGCCCGGCGTCATTTCCGTCGTGCGCGACGGCAACTTCCTCGCCGTCGTCGCCGAGAAAGAGTTCCAGGCGGTGAGCGCCATGCGGGCTCTGGCGGCGGCAGCGCGGTGGCAGGAACGCGACACGCTTCCCGACCAGACGACCCTGCCGGCTGTCCTTCAAGGGCTTGAGCGCGAGGTAGGTACCGTCGCAGAGGCGGGTGCGCTATCGTCCAACGGCAAGGTGTTCGAGGCGACCTACACGCGGCCCTACCAGATCCACGGCTCGATCGGCCCGTCCTGTGCGGTCGCGCATATGAAGGCGGATGGGACACTGGACGTCTGGTCGCACACGCAAGGGGTCTTTCCCGACCGCGGGGCGATCGCCGAGATGCTGGCGATGCCGGAAGAAAAGGTCCATGTCATCCACATGGAAGGGTCGGGGTGCTACGGACACAACGGTGCCGACGACGCGGCTGGCGACGCGGCGCTCATCGCCAGCAAAATTCCCGGCAAGCCGGTGCGCGTTCAGTGGATGCGTGAGCAGGAGCACAGCTGGGAGCCCTATGGCCCTGCGATGCTGATGAAGGTCAGTGCGACACTCGACGGTCAAGGCAAGATCGCGAGCTGGGCCTATGATCTTTGGAGCAATACGCACTCCACGCGTCCCGGCGGGGCCGGCGCGTTGCTCGCGGCGCGCCACAAGGCTCAAGCTTTCCAGCCGGAGCCGGCCGAGCTCAGAATCAGTCCCTCCGGCAATGGCGACCGAAACGCCAATCCGCTCTACGCGATTCCGAACAAGCGTGTGCTCTGGCACTTCCTGCCCGACATGCCGCTGCGCGTCTCGGCGCTCCGGGCGCTGGGCGGCTATGCCAATGTCTTCGCGATCGAAAGCACGATCGACGAACTGGCGCTGATGGCCGAAGCCGATCCGGTCGAATTCCGGCTGAGCCACATGGAGGATCCGCGCGCGCGTGCGGTCATAGAACTGGCTGCGGAGCGCTTCGGCTGGGACAAGGCGCAAATGCCGAGGAATCGCGGACGCGGCTTCGCCTTTGCCCGCTACAAGAATCTCGCCGCCTACCTGGCGGTTGCGATGGAAGCGGAAGTCGAGCCGGAAACCGGTCGTGTGCGCATCGTCCGCGTCGTATCCGCCATCGACAGCGGCGAAATTGTCAATCCGGACGGTATCCGCAACCAGACGGAGGGCGGCATCCTGCAATCGATCAGCTGGACGCTCTACGAGGCCGTGGCATTCGACAGGACGAGGATCACCAGCACCGATTGGTCGAGCTATCCGATCCTGCGTTTTGCAAGCGTCCCGGACAGTGTCGAGGTGCATATCATCGAGCGCCCCGGCGAACCCTTCCTAGGCACCGGCGAGGCCGCCCAGGGACCTGCGGCAGCGGCTGTCGCCAACGCGATCAGAAACGCCACCGGCAAGCGTCTCTATGATTTGCCCTTCACCAGAGAGCGAATACGAAACGCCGTTGGACGCGCTTGATTGATCAGGCAATTCAAAGTGCTGCAGCGATCTTTGCGCGTCCTGGACGCGCGGCGTTGTAACGCGCGGGTCCGCCCATCACCGCGGCCTTCCGATCTGGCCGAGCAGCCAGTCTCGAAAGCTCAGTGGACATCCAATAGTTTTACAGGCTCGTGCGTGTATTTCTGTTTAGCCGCCGCGCACCCTTTATGTCAAAGTTCGCGCGACTCTTGAGTGAACGTCCTGAAAGGAAATGACATGGGTACAGAGAAGGTCGCGCTGGTTACGGCAGGCGGGAGCGGCATGGGAGCGGAGGCTGCACGCAAGCTCTCGGCCGATGGCTACAAGGTTGCAGTTCTCTCTTCCTCGGGGAAGGGCGAAGCGCTGGCCAAGGAGCTCGGCGGCGTGGGTGTCACGGGTTCGAACCAGTCGAATGAAGACCTGAAGCGGCTCGTGGATCTTGCCGTTTCAACGTGGGGCCGCATCGACGTGCTGGTCAACAGCGCCGGTCATGGCCCGCGCGCTCCGATCCTCGAAATCACCGACGAAGACTGGCACCGAGGGATGGACACGTATCTTCTGAACGTGATCCGGCCGACGCGTTTCGTGACGCCCATAATGCAGAAGCAGAAGTCCGGCGCGATCATCAATATATCCACGGCATGGGCGTTCGAACCCAGCGCCATGTTTCCGACTTCAGCCGTTTTCCGCGCGGGTCTCGCCGCCTACACCAAGATTTTCGCGGACACCTATGCGGGCGAGAATATCCGGATGAACAACGTTCTTCCCGGCTGGATCGACAGCCTGCCCGCGACCGAGGAGCGTCGTGATAGCGTGCCGATGAAGCGCTATGGAACGAGCGCGGAGATTGCCGCCACCGTTGCATTCCTTGCTTCAGACGGCGCGGCTTATATCACCGGCCAGAACATCCGGGTCGATGGCGGGCTGACGCGTTCTCTCTAGGACGGAGCCGGACCAGCGGAGTTAACACCCTCCTCTCTCCCCTGCCGGGCATCTCCCCCACAAGGGGGGAGATTGGCCAGAAGCAAGGTCCTGGCCGACAGTGAAATCGCAGATGCCGAAGTCTCTCAACTCACCATCGCGCGCATAGGGTCACTAAACGCCGCGCACAGGCGGTTAGAGCTGAGTGGGACATTGGCCGCTTGCCGATCTCCCCCCTTGTGGGGGAGATGCCCGGCAAGGCCGTGGGGAGTGCCGTTCTCAGGTAGATCAGGAGGCCTAATCCGTACTCTGTGGTCACGACGACGATTCACTCGGAGCGGGTCTTGCCCAAGCTGAGACCGGCCGTCGCAGCGATCGTTGCACGTGCAATGCAGCTTTGGCAGAGCACCGACGGTCCCGGGCGCATTCAGCGGAAAAGCGCCCGTCATTCACCTGCCGCCAAGATGGCCGCAGACAGGTGCGGTACCATGGCAAACTCTTCTCCTTCAGCGATGCGAAATGGAACTGTGTTGCTATAATTCACAAAAATTATAGATTTAGATGATCACATCTGAAACGGCTTCGACGGAGGTCACCGATGCCGGAAAAAAGAGTGGTCGGAATCTCGGGTAACATCACGCGCCCGTCCAAAACCCGGACTTTCGTCGATCATATCGTCCATCGGCTTGCACTGAATGTGGGAGCCGCGGCACAGACATTCGACATCGAGGACTTTGGTCCTTCCCTGCCGCATGCAAGGCGGCTGGATGATCTCGCTCCCGAAGCGCGGTATATCGTCAATCAGGCGATTTCGGCCGACGTGCTGGTCGTCGGTTCACCGACGTACAAAGGCAGCTACACCGGGCTGTTCAAGCACTGCTTCGACCTTTTCGATCCCTCGTCCCTGCGCGGCAAGCCGGTCATCCTTGCGGCAACCGGCGGCGGCGAGCGTCATTCGCTGATCGTCGAGCACCAGCTGCGTCCACTGTTCGGCTTCTTTGAAGCGCTCGCAATGCCGACGGCCATCTACACGTCGGACAAGGACTTCGCGGACGGCGCCCTCATTTCGGAAGCGATCCATGCTCGGGTCGGGCAGGCGGTCGAGGAAGCAACGCGGGTCCTCGGACGCTCCGACCGACGCAGCATCGCCGCTTAGCCGCGAACAAGCATCGTGAAGCAATCACTCGCTCATGGCCGATCGGCCGAAAACTCTCGGAGGGTTCAATGACCAAAAAGATCAAGCTCGGCGCCTTTCTGCCCGGCGGCGGCCAGCATATTGCCGCCTGGCGACACCCGGAGGCTCCGGCCGACGGCGCGACAAGTTTCGAGTTTCACAGGAAGCTGGCGCAGACGGCCGAACGCGGCCTGTTCGACGCCTATTTTCTCGCGGACAACCTCTCCGTCGGGCTCGGCGGTCGTGAGGGCGGAAACGCCAAGATAGCAGGGTTCGAACCGGTCACGCTGTTTGCCGCACTCGCACCGCTGACGACGCATCTCGGCTTCATCGCAACCGCGTCGACCACCTACGAAGAGCCCTATACGCTCGCCCGCAAATTTGCGTCGCTCGACCTTCTGTCCAACGGCCGGGCCGGCTGGAACGTGGTGACGTCGGCGGGCGACGAGACGGCTCGCAACTTCAACCGGGAAACGCAGCCGGCCCATGCCGAGCGCTATGAGCGCGCTCGCGAGCATGTCGAAACGGTGAAGGCCCTCTGGGACAGCTGGGAGGACGACGCCTTTATACGTGACAAGACGACCGGCCGCTTCTTCGATGCCGCACGCGTCCACGACGTCAATCATCGGGGCAAGCATTTCTCTGTGAAAGGGCCGCTCAACGTGCCGCGCCCGATACAGGGCCACCCGGTCGTCGTCCAGGCGGGACAATCCGAAGACGGACGCAGGCTTGCCGCTGCGACGGCGGAAGTAATCTTCACCGCCCACCAGAATCTCAGTTCTGCCCAGGAGTTCTACCGGGACATCAAGGCGCGTGTCCGACGCGCGGGACGCAATCCCGAACACGTGCTGATCATGCCGGGGGTCGCACCCTTTGTCGGCCGCACGGAAGAAGAGGCGCGCAGCAAGTACGAGCGGCTGAACGATCTCATCGTTCCTGAAGACGGCGTCGCGCTGCTCAACGGATTGACCGGCGGAACGCTCGACCTGACGGGATATCCGCTCGACGGCCCGCTGCCCGTCAGCCAGGAGACGGAAGGAATGAAGAGCCGCCAGGCGCTGATCCGCAAGATCGCCGACGAGCACGGTTTCACGATACGGCAGCTCTACCAGTGGATCGCGACAGCGAGAGGTCACTACACCGTCGTCGGCAGCGTCGAGCAGGTTGCCGACCAGCTCGAGGAATGGTTCCGCAACGAAGCCGCGGACGGGTTCAACATCCTGCCGCCGTGGCTTCCCGGCGCGCTCGACGACTTTGTCGACCTGGTGATTCCCGAACTGCAGCGTCGGGGGCTGTTCCGGACCGCATATGAAGGCCGCACGCTTCGCGAAAACCTCGGCCTCCCCAGACCGGAAAATCCGTGGACGCAATCGCGCGGGGCCGTTCAGGCCGCCGAATGAAACGCCAAAGAGGAGGGCCAAGCAGATGAGCTTGCAAGATGTCGACAGATCAATCCTCGCCAACGGCGGCGCCGGTGGGGCGAAGGCCGAAGAATATCTTCTGCGGGCCAGCGTAAAACTTCGAAACTGGCTGTCGCGCTACGGACTTCTCGCTGCCTTTCTCGTCTTCTGGCAGGCAGCCAGCAGCAGCGGCTGGATCAATCCGGCCGTTTTCCCGCCGATCGACGCGATCCTTTCTGCCCTGTGGAGAGGCGTCTTCGGCGGAGCCTTGCTCGACGACATCGCCATCAGCCTTCAACGATCCGGCCTGGCATTCGTGGCGGCCGTGGTCGTGGCGATACCGCTCGGCCTGTTCATGGGGCAGGTGCGCTCGATCGAGCAGGCGCTCGATCCTATCCTTCAGCTTTTCAGGCAGACATCGGCGCTGGCGCTTTATCCGGTGTTCATCCTGCTGCTCGGGCTCGGCGAGGCATCTAAAGTCTTTGTGATCTTCTGGGCGACATTGTTCCCGCTCCTCTTGAACACGATCAGCGGGGTCAAGGAAGTCGATTCGAAGCTGATCGAAATGGCGCGTGTCTACGGAGCGTCCCGCGCGACCGTCTTCCGCCGCGTCGTCCTGCCGGGAGCCATCCCCTCCATCTTCGTTGGTCTGCGCCTGAGTGCCACGACTGCGCTTCTGTTGCTGATCGCCTCCGAGATGATTGGCGCCAACAAGGGGGTCGGCTTCCAGGTCATGAACGCCCAGTACAACTTTCAGATACCGCTGATGTTCGCGGCGATCTTCATCCTCGCCGGGCTGGGGCTCATCGCCAACTACGCGCTTGTCTTTGCTCAGCGCCGCCTGTGCCGCTGGAGCGATGTTTCGATCTAATGCATGTCGCCCGAAAGTGTGCAGCGGTTTCGGGACAACGACATGCATGCAAACAAAGACTTAAAGCGGGTGCGACGCGCTTCGCCATCAACTTCTCCAACCAGGAAAGACGAACACATGACCATCTCCATCCGCTCCCTCGGTCTTGGCACGCTGTTTGCCATCGGCCTCTCCGGCTACGCGGCGGCGCAGTCGCCCGATGAGGTGACCCTGCGCTACCTTGCCAGCCACGGCAGCGTATCGGCGCACGAGTTCGCTGCCGAACTCGGCTACTTCGACGGCACGGGCATAAAGCTCGAGAACGTCGGCTATGCGAGCGGCGGTCCGGAGTCGCTCTTCGGGCTCGCATCCGGCAGCGTAGACATAGGCTCGGCGGCAACCGCGGCCGTCATCAACTCGATCGCCAGCGGCAACGATTTTGTCGCCGCCTATCCGACCAATGGCATCAACGAACAGGTGAAGAGCATCTTCTACGTGCTCGAAGACAGCCCGATCAAATCCATCGAGGATATCGTCGGCAAGACCATTGCGGTGAACACGCTCGGTGCCCACCTCGACTACGCGGTGCGGGAAGCGCTGCACAGCAAGGGCTTGCCGCAGAATGCCGCCAACCTCGTCGCCGTGCCGGGCCCGCAGCTGGAGCAGACCTTGCGCTCGAAGCAGGTTGACATCGCGGCTGTCGGATACTGGCAGGCAACGTTCAACGGCCAGATCCTGGACAATGGCGGCGTGCGCGCGATCTTCGATGACACCGACGTCCTTGGCGAGATTGCCGGTGGTTTTGCGGTTCTTCGCCGCGACTTCGTCGAGGAACACCCGGAAGCGGCCAGGAATTTTGTCGAACAGTCTGCCCGCGCGGCCGACTGGTCGAGGGAAAATCCGGAAGAAGCACGGGCGCTGCTTGCAAAAATTCTCGAAAAACGCGGCGAGAATGGCGCACTGGCAAAGCACTGGACCGGCTTCGGGCTGCGCCCGGGGGCGCGAGCGACCGAAAGAGATCTGGATTTCTGGATTGGCGTTCTCGAGCGCGAGGGCAGCCTGCCCGAAGGCAAGTACAAGGCCTCCGATCTTCTACTCCAGAACATCGCCAGCACTGCTGCAAACTGAGGGGACAGCCATGGGAGACGTCCAGGCTTTGCGAAAAGGGGAGATCGCACTGCGCGATCTCTCGAAATCCTTCCAGATCGGCGGCCGTTCGCTCCGGGTTCTCAGGAACATGAATCTGGACATCCGCGCGGGCGAATGCCTTGCGATCGTCGGGGCCAGCGGATCGGGCAAGACGACATTGCTGCGCATCCTTGCGGGCCTCGAGGCCGCAGATGCCGGCAAGGTGCTCATCGACAACGAGCCGATCAGCGGCGTTGGCAACGAACGCGCCGTCATGTTCCAGGAGCCACGGCTGCTTCCCTGGCAGACGGTGCTCGAAAACGTCGCGTTCGGGCTGGAGGTGAGGGGCGGCCAGGCTCGTCACGCCAAGGAGCGTGCACGCCATTACATCTCGTTGGTGGGACTGGCCGAATTTGCGGACGCCTACCCCAAGCAGCTCTCGGGCGGCATGGCGCAAAGGGTCGGCATTGCGCGGGCGCTGACGGTCCAACCGGAGATCCTGCTGCTTGACGAGCCGTTTGGCGCGCTCGATGCGATGACAAAACTGACGATGCAGGAGGAGTTGGAGCGAATATGGCGGGATGAGAACGTAACGATGGTTCTCGTCACGCACGATCTCGAGGAGGCGGTCTATCTCGCGGACCGTGTCCTGGTTCTTCCGACGAACAAGGAGAGCAACCCGAAGATCATCGAGATCGATCTCGCCCGGCCACGCGATCGAAGTGAGACGCGCTTCGTCCAGTACCGCAAGGATCTGCTCCGCGAGTTCGGGCTGCACTGAGCGAGCCGCTTCCGCGCGCCTCCTTCCATGGGACGTCCATGCCGCCTGCGCTTCACAGTTCGCTGGAACTGTGAAGCGCACGCTTCAAGGCGATGGATTGCGCCGTGTCTGCGGTGGAAAGTCGGCGCAGTATCGGCCCAAAACCGAGCGGCTCGGGACCGAAGCCGGATGAACGCGACACGGCTAAAGCGCGTCGCGTTCAATCGGAGTCTTGCGACGCGCTTTAGGTCATTGCTTTTATGCATGTCGTCGTCCCAAAACCGCTACACAGGGCGACATGCATCAGTATGGGATTCGAATGCTACCCGTCTCGCTCGCGGCGAATTCAGGCTCAGGATAGGCGCCCTGCCATTGCGCATAGGTCGTGTTGATGTCACCTGTGCCGGTGCTTGCGCATCCTGAAAGCGCCAGGAGTGCCAACGCTGCAATCAGAAATTTAAGAGGCATGGTATTCTCCCTTCACCGGAGATTGCCCAGGCCTCAAGGGCCAGCTCTAAATGTTCCCTCAAATCATCTTCGATGGCAAGCGGTCCTGCGCGCGCGCAAGCAGTCTTACTGTTTGTTTTTTCAGCTTTTCCGAGCGGCGGGGCGGTAACGGCGATATGACGATCCGTGAAGGGGCCGGCGACGGCGCGCGGGGACGTGAAGGGGTTACTCTCCGCAACATCGGTGGAGCTGGTTCCTTTGCGCGGCAAGCAGGTGGGCGCGCGCACCATTGACAATTGCGCGACGCGGGGCGAGCCTCCGCACGTGGTGAGGAAGATCGCCGAGGTGCCCTTGCTGAAGCGGAGGGACGCGAAATGAATTTCGTGAGCGGGGGGCGCCCCACGGTCGTTATCGTTGGCGGCGGTTTTACCGGGGCGGTCGTCGCCGCAACTCTCGCACGCAACAAGAGCATGGAAGGGTGGCAGATCGCCGTCTTCGAGCCGCGCGAGCGCCTCGGCTGTGGCCTTGCTTATGACACCGACGATCCGGCGCACCGGGTCAATGTGCCGGCCGGGCGTATGAGCCTCGATCCGGACGACGCCGACGAATTCGTCCGCTGGATGGAGCTTCGGGGCGAGCCGCGCGACGACCGAGAGGCACGGGCGCCGGACGGCCATCTCTATCCGCGCCGCGGCCTCTTTGGCCGCTATGTCGCCGATGCCGTGGCGCCGCACCTCGGCAACGGCTGCATCGTCCACCACCGGCAGCGGGTGATCAGCGCGGAAAGGCGTGACGGAGATTGGGAAATCCGGGGTGACGCCGGCACGATGGTTCGCGCCGACATACTGGTGATCGCAACCACCCATCCGGCCCCAGCGGCGCCGGCTGGCATCGACGCCACGTTGCGGGGGCACCCGCGCTATGTACCGGATACCACCGTCCCGGCGGCTCTCGCTGCCATCCGCCCCGACGACCACGTCCTGATCATAGGCACAGGCCTCACCGCGGCGGACGTCATCGCTTCCTTGCGCACGACCGGGCGGACGGGGCCGATCACCGCCTATTCCCGGCGCGGCCTCCGCTCGCGCGGGCACCCGGCCCAAGCCCAGGACCCCTACGGAGACTTTACGGCGGCGCCGTCGCGAACGGCGACGGAACTTCTCGTGCGCGTGCGGCGGGCGGTCGCCGACGCCGAAGCGGACGGCTTTTCCTGGCATGCGGTCTTCGATGCGCTTCGCAGCCAAGGAGGGGAGATCTGGCGCAGCCTGCCAGTCACGGAACGGCGCCGGCTGATCCGCCATCTGCGCCCCTTCTGGGACGTTCACCGCTTTCGCATCGCACCGCAGATCGATGCCATCGTCAGGGCCGGACTGCAGTCCGGCGACATCCGCATTCTGGCGGGCCGGATCGATCGGCTCGAGAGAAACGGCGACGAGATCGCCGTGGCGTTCCGGCGGCGCTACGGTGCCGGGATCGAGCGCTGGGCTGTCGATGCGGTGGTGATCACCACCGGGCCGGCACACAAATCCATCTTGAAAAGCCAGCCTTTCCTCGAAACGCTTTCGGCCGATGGCTACCTGCAGCCGGATGCCGTCGGGCTCGGCCTTGCCTGCAGCGAGACAAGCCGCGCGCTCGACAGTGAGGGCCGGGAGACGGAGACGCTATTCATCGCCGGACCGCTCGCTCGCGGAACTTTCGGGGAGCTAATGGGGCTGCCGCAGGTCAACGATCACGCCATCTTCGTGGCGGAGCAGGTGGCCGCGCTCGCCGGCGGGCGAGGAGCGGCGAAAGCCGCTCAATCGCGAGACGGCGGATCGGAGGAGTTGCGGCCTGCATCGATGAGTTAGAGCCGGCTGTCAGTGCTCAGCTGCTCGATGCAGAAGCGCAGCGTCGTCGCGGAGGTGGCGACGGCCTTGTCGGCGTCGAGGGCATAGTCCTCGTTCTCGATGCTGATCACATCGTCATAGCCGACCTCCCTGAGGGCCTTGAGAATCTCCAGCCAGCCCCGGACCGGCGTGCCGTGCCCGAGCGAGACGAAATTCCATGATCGTCCGCGGACCGGCAGTACATGCTTCGGGTCGAGCAGACCGTCGATACGCGCCCTCGGCTCGATGCGCGTATCCTTGCCGTGGACATGGTAGATGCAGTCGCCGAGCGCGCGGATCGCCGAAACCGGATCGCCGCCCATCCAGATCAGGTGGCTCGGATCGAAATTGACGCCGACGGTTGGGCCGACGGCGTCGCGCAAGCGGAAGAAGCTCTCGACATTGTAGACGGCCTGCCGGCCATGCTGCTCGACGCAGAGGCGGAGTCCCTTCTTCTCTGCCGCGGCTGCATAGTCCTCCCAGAAGGGGATGACGCGCTCGCACCACTGCCATTCGAGCATCGCCATCGCTTCCGGCGGCCAGGAGGAGGTGATCCAGTTCGGGAAGGCATCGCTCGGACCGCCGGCCGGCAGACCGGACATCATAACGATGCGCCGGACGCCGAGCAGCACCGCGAGTTCCAGCGTGTCATGGGCGAGATCTGTGTCTTTTGCCCCGCTCTCGCCCGGATGCAGCGGGTTTCCGGAGCAGTTGAGCGCGGAGATTTCGAGATTGCGGTCACGCAGCATGCCGAGAAGCCGATCACGCGCCGCGCCGCTCGCAAGCAATTCGGCAATGTCGAGATGCGGTGCGCTCGACCAGCCGCCGAGGCCGAATTCGACGCAAGCGAACCCGAGTTCGGCGGCGCGGTCCAGGCATGCTTCCAGCGAGAGCGCCGCGAAGCCGTCGGTGTTCAGGCCGATCTTCATCCATTCCTCCCGATCGGCGCGATGGCCGTTCAATCGGCGTGCGAAACCCTCACCGGCGCACCGGTATCCGCAGCCAATTGGATCGCGTCGAGAATCTGTGCGGCGCGCAGGCCGTCGAGCGTCGATCCGTTGTGCATGGGATGGTTGTCGGCGATCGCTTCGAGAAATTCGTGGATCATGAATCCGAACACTTCCGCGTAGCCGATCGCCACGCCGTCGTGAGGAACGGGGAGCAGTTCGGCATAGGGGAGGGCCGGGTTGTTCGTCACCAGCGCAAAGGGCGATTGTCCGCTGCCGTCGAAACGCGCGATTTCATAGTGCGCCGGCAGGCGCGAATTGTAGCGTAGTGCACCCTTCGTCCCGGTGATCGAGAAGGAAAGCGTATTGCCCATGCCAACCGCCACCCGGCTCGCCAGAAACATGCCTTGGCAGCCATTTTCGAAGCGAAGCAGGGCGGACATGACATCGTCGTTGTCGACGGGCCTCTTTTCGGTACTGAGCGCAACCTTGTCGTGGCCGATGCCGTCGGCGGCCGGCAGGAAACGCTCCCTGATCGAAACCGTGGCGATCGCGCCGGCGACCTCGGAGACCTCCCCGCAGAGAAAGCGGACGATGTCGATGGCATGGGTGCCGATATCGAGCAATGCACCGGCGCCGGCGCGGCTACGCTCGTACCGCCAGCTGTGTGGCAGGTTGGGATCGGCGGCATATTCGCTTTCGTACTGGACCAGTAGATTGACGAGGTCGCCGATCTCTCCCGCAGCGATGATGTCGCGTATCGCCGCAACGGCCGGAATGCGCCGGTAGTTGAAGACGGTTGCGGAGACGACCGGCGATGCCGTCGCGGCGCGATGGATGCGCAGCGCCTCCTCGGCATTGAGAGCGAGCGGCTTTTCGCAGAGAACGTGCTTTCCGGCGGCGATCGCCGCCAGCGTCACCTCCGCGTGGAGCGCGTTCGGCAGGCAGACACTGACGATGCCGATTTCGGGATCGGCGAGAACCGCGTTGAGATCTGTTTCCGTCTTTTCGAACCCCCACGTCGCGGCGAGGCGGCCCGCGAGCGTGTCGTTGCCGTCGCAGGCCGTTGCAAGACGAAGACCTGAAATGCGCTTCTCGAAGCGCGGTAGGTTCGTTCGGTAGCCGAAGGCGTGCGCGGCGCCGATCATGCCGGCGCCAATGACGGCGATAGCGTTCCCCTTCATGTTCTCCTCCCGGGAAGAGGTGCAGCAGAACCGCGCAATCAGCGTATGGGAGCACCCTGGCAACGTCAATCGAGCTGCCGTGATACGTCGCCTGCGTCGATGAGGCCGCCGATCCGCTTGCCGAGTTGCTCGATGTCGTCGCGCGCAGCCATCAGATTTCGGCGGTGCTCGGTAAGGGCGATCAGGTACCTGCTTCGCCGCCGCTCTGAGCGACGGCACGGACCGAATTCCTCCGCGCGACTTCCACGGCAGGTTGCGGGAGCCTTACCCTTTCGGCAGTTCTGGCCTATATTGGAATGGATCTATTGGGCGCAAAATCATCGCGATCCAAAGAAACTCTGAGGTTGTGGCGGCGAATGTCCCGAATCCTCATCCTGCTCTTGGCATTGATATCGGCGTTCGCGTTTCCTGCCCCGTCCGCTTCCGCGGCCGAGCGTCGGGCTATGGTCCTGCATGTGAACGGCGCGATCAGTCCGGCGACCGCGGAATATGTGATCCGTGGCCTTGGGCGGGCCGAAGCGCGAGGCGCCTCCCTCGTCATATTGCAGATGGACACGCCCGGCGGCCTCGACACGTCGATGCGTGACATCATCCGCGCCATCCTCGATTCCTCCGTACCGGTCGCAAGTTTCGTGGCGCCGAGCGGGGCGAGGGCGGCGAGCGCCGGTACCTATATCCTCTATGCGAGCCACGTCGCGGCGATGGCCCCGGGCACAAATCTCGGCGCGGCCACGCCTATTGCCATAGGCGGTGGACTGTTCGGCGGCGACGACGAGGGCGACAAGAAGAGTGGCGCGAAGCAACCGGCCAATGCCGGCGAAGCGAAGATGATAAACGACGCGGTCGCCTATATCCGTGGTCTTGCCGAACTGCGCAATCGGAACGCTGACTGGGCGGAGCGCGCCGTGCGCGAGGCAGCGAGCCTTTCGTCGACCGCCGCCGTCCGCGAAAAGGTTGTCGATTTCATCGCCGTCAGCATCGAGGATTTGTTGAAGCAGGCCCATGGCCGCACGGTCCGTGTCGGCCAGGCCGATCTCCGCCTCGATACGGCGGGTCTCGCGGTCGAGGACGTTCTGCCCGACTGGCGGACCCGCCTCCTGTCTGTGATCACCGATCCGAATGTTGCGCTGCTCCTGATGATCGTCGGCATCTATGGGCTGATCTTCGAGTTTCTGACGCCGGGAACGGTTTTGCCCGGCACAATCGGCGGCATCAGCCTCCTGCTCGGGCTCTACGCGCTCGCCGTCCTGCCGGTGAGCTACGCCGGCATCGGGCTGATCATCCTCGGCGTGGGGCTGCTGATTGCCGAGGCGCATGCGCCGTCGTTCGGGGCGCTTGGACTCGGCGGCGGGGTCGCGCTTGTTCTCGGCGCAGCAATCCTTTTCGACACGGACGTCCCGGGCCTGCAGGTCTCCTGGCCTGTGCTCGGCGGTGTCGCCATCGCAAGCCTTGCCTTCAGCGCTCTCGTCGCCCGGCTCGCCTTCATCTCGCGCCGGCACAAGGTCGTCACCGGTGGGGAGCAGATGATCGGCATGTCAGGCACAGTCGACAGTTGGACGGACGGCACAGGCTACGTCATTGCCCGCGGCGAACGCTGGAAAGCCGTCAGCGGCGAGCCGCTCTCCGCGGGAGAAGATGTGACGATCATAGACCGCAACGGATTGACGCTGAAAGTCGCGCGCAGTGAATCGCAAAGCTGACTGCCTCGACAGGAGAAGGTCATGGACATAGTCGGAAGTCTCGCCCCCTTCATAGCGGCGCTCGTGGTGCTGCTCATCGTTATTGCCTACGCGATCAGGATTTTGCGCGAATACGAACGTGCCGTCGTCTTCACACTGGGCCGGTTCACCGGCGTCAAGGGACCGGGGCTGATCCTGCTCGTACCCATTGTCCAGCAGATGGTGCGGGTCGATCTCAGGACGCGAGTGCTCGATGTTCCGAGCCAGGACGTCATCTCCCACGACAACGTTTCGGTCCGCGTCAGCGCGGTCATTTATTTCCGGGTGATCGATGCGGAAAAATCGACGATCCAGGTCGAGGACTTCATGGCAGCGACGAGCCAGCTCGCCCAGACGACGTTGCGCTCCGTGCTCGGCAAGCACGACCTCGACGAGATGCTGGCCGAGCGCGACAGGCTCAACGAAGATATCCAGAAGATACTGGACGTCCAGACGGATGCCTGGGGGATCAAGGTCGCCACCGTCGAGATCAAGCATGTCGACATCAATGAATCTATGATCCGGGCAATCGCGCGCCAAGCGGAAGCGGAACGCGAGCGGCGGGCGAAGGTCATCAACGCCGAGGGCGAACAGCAGGCGGCGGCAAAATTGCTCGAAGCGGCGGAAATTCTCGCCCGGCAGCCGCAGGCCATGCAATTGCGTTATCTCAGCACGCTGAACGTGATCGCCGCTGAAAAGAGCTCTACGATCATCTTTCCGTTCCCGATGGATCTGGCGAACATCCTCGCGACCAAGATGGGCGGTTCTTCGCAATAAAGCGGGACGTTGCTTTGCTCCTAGATCATCTCACAATCTAACTGAAAAAGTGAAATGATCTGACTCCTTGAAACAACGCAATTTCGGACGTTACACACTTTTCCTGGAATTGCTCTAAGCCGTAAACCCATAACGAGATGGCTTCAAACGATCTCTTGGTCGGTGTCATCGCCACTATAGATGTCGAGATCGAGCTCTAATCCACGTAATCCGATCGCACTCGTTGTCGCCGGCGAGAGGCCAAGTCCTTCATTGCAGCCGTATAGGAACAGACCTACGAATATGTTTCCGCGAAAGCGTGCTGCAAGTGCCCTCCACGCATCGAGATCATTACTCAATGCGGAGAAGAGTGCGCCTACTTGCTTGTCGAGATCGCCGGGACTTTCTTCAGTAGCGGATAGATGCCAGAAGCCGTGCCGAGCAACTATCTCTTTCCCGTTAGGCGTACACCAAATACCCCCCTTTTTCGCGCATTTTGTCGGCTGCGCCCCAAGCGTGCGGGATATTTCCTCCGGATCAAGGTCGTCGCCGCAAAAGCGTAGGGATGCGGCGGTTCGATGCACTTCAGCCATAGTGTTCCTCAGCCTTTATCGCTCATTCATGAATCTTCGCTCCGATGCGATTCAAAAATCACTTTCGCCTCCGCCGGGCCATGATTCAAGAACTTCAGAGGAATAGCGACTCGCTATGACAAAGACCCATTGAATTTCCTTGATGCAGTCAAACTCGCCGCAGCAAGGATTTGGATCAGATCGTTATGTATCCACGGTCTAATCTCTCGGCAGCCCCGCCGGCCGCAACTGTTTCTTCAAAGCGGCGATGCGGAAGATGGCATTGGCGGCGCCGTAGCCGCGGTAGCCGCGTCGCTCCACGATCTCGAAGAAAAATCCCTCGCCATAGGTCGGACTATAGAGCTGGAAGTACTCTCCGTGCTCGTCGCGATCGTAGAGAATATTGGCCTCCTTCAGGCGCTCGATCAGCTCCGGCTCGAGTGCGAAGCGCGCCTCGATGTCGTCATAGTAGTTCGGCGAGATCGGCAGCGCGCGAAAGCCGTTTGCCCGCAACGCATCGGCCGCCGCAAAGATGTCATTCGTGGCAAAGGCGAGATGCTGGATGCCGGAGCCGAAGGTCTCGGCGATGAAATGCCCCGCAAGCGTGTTGCGGTTTTCGGCGCCGTTCAACGTGATGCGCAGCGAGCCTGCGTCATTCTCCACCACCTGACTGCGTACCAACCCGGCCGGATCGACGATGTCGACCATCGGCGTCTTATGCACGTCGAGCAGCGAGTTGTAGAAGAGAAGCCAGGTCAGCATCTCCTCGTATTTGACGGTCTGGGCGACATGGTCGACCGAGGCGAGGCCGGCCGGCGTCGTTGGCAGGTCATCTTCCACCGGCTCGAATTCGATCTCCCAGATGCGCGCAAGCTCCGACTTTTCGTCGAGAAAATAGATGACCCCGCCGCCAACGCCACGGATCGCCGGTACCGAAAGCTCGCCGGGGCCGACGGCCTGTGCGAAGGGTTCAGCGCCGAGCGCCTTTGCGCGCTCGACCGTCGCCGCGGCGTCGTCGACCATCAGCCCGAAGGCATAGGCCGACGTGCCGTGCACCAGGTAGGAGGCACTGGCGAACCCCTCGCGCTCCGTATTGACGACCAGATTGATTGCGCCCTGGCGATAAAGCGCGACCCGTTTGCTCTTGTGCGTCGCAGTCTTCTGAAAACCGAGCGCTCTGACCAGGGCCTCCAATTCGGCCGCCTGCTCCTCGTCGGCGGCGAATTCGATGAAGGCGACGCCCTTGACCTCCGCGGGCGCCGGCATCGCAGGTACCGACAAGGGCGTGTCCGGTTCGGAGCGCTTGACCTGGTCGCCGAGATAGATCAGCGAGCGGCGCCCATCGACCGCGATTGCGCCGGCATTGCCCCCGCGGAACTGATCGTTGAAAATTTCCAGCGACAGATAGCCGTCGTACCCGGTGGCGGCGACGGCGCGCATGAAGTCGGTGACCGGAAGATCACCTTCGCCGGGCATGTTGCGGAAATGCCGGCTCCAGTAGAGCAGGTCCATGTCGATCAGCGGCGCGTCGGCGAGCTGGATGATGAAGATTTGTTCTTTCGGGATCGACCGGATCGAATTGACTTCGATCTTGCGCGAAAGCGTGTGGAAACTGTCGAGGATGAGACCGACATTGGGGTGGTCGGCACGCCGGACGATCTCCCAGGCGTCGCGATGATCGTTGATGTGCCGGCCCCAGGCGAGCGCCTCGTAGCCGACCCTGAGGTTTCGCTTCGCCGCCCGCTCGCCGAGCTCGCGAAAGTCGGCGGCCGCGCGGTCGATGCCGCCCTGGGCGGCCGGCGATACGTTGGAGCAGACGAGGACGAGATCCGTGCCAAGCTCCTGCATCACGTCGAACTTGCGTTCGGCACGGTCGAAAGTTCGCGTGCGAAGCGGTTCCGGCATGCCCTCGAAATCCCGGAACGGCTGGAACAAGGTGATCTCGAGGCCGAAGTCGCGCGCCATGCGGCCGACCTCTCGCGGGCCTTCATCGAAAGCGAGGAAATCGTTCTCGAAGATTTCCACGCCGTCGAAGCCGGCTCTGGCAATCGCCTGCAGCTTGTCCTTGAGATCGCCGCTCAAGGAGACTGTCGCTATCGAGGTTTTCATGGTCCTGTCCTCGGTTCTAGATTGCAAAGGCAGGAAGCGGGAAGGGGGTGTTGGTGCACCCCCCTCTGCCCTGCCGGGCATCTCCCCCACAAAGGGGGGAGATCGGCAAGCGGCGGGCTCCCCGGTCTTCTCATCGACAACGCCAAGTCCCGCTGTGAGAGAGGTGGCATTGGTGCCGACGGCGCCTTTCTCGAATCTCCCCCTTGTGGGGGAGATGCCCGGCAGGGCAGAGGGGGGTATTCCCGGCCAGGCTCGCGTCCAACCGAGCGATCGTCAGCCCGTCAGCGCCCTGAAATGGCCGAGCATCCGCGCCGCGTCCGGCTCGAGCCCGGTGAATAGGCGAAAGGCGCCGACCGCCTGGAACACGGCCATGCCGCCGCCGTCGAGCGTGCGGCAACCGCGTCTTCTCGCTTCCCGGAGCAGCGCCGTTTCCAGCGGGAAATAGACGATCTCGGCGACCCAGTGGCGCTCGTCGAGGAGCTCGGCGTCGAGCGGCAGCCCCGGATATTTCGTCATCCCGGTCGGCGTGGCGTGGATGAGGCCCGATGCGTCCCGCATCGCGGCGGCGAGATCCGTACCGGCCACAATGTCGGCCTCAGGAAAAATGGGCGAAAGCATCTCGGCAAGCGATTGCGCGCGCTCCGGCTCGCGGTCGAAGACGGTAAGCCGCCGCAAACCGAGCGAGAGGGCAGCGTAAGCCGTCGCCACGCCCGCGCCGCCGGCGCCGAGCTGCACGGCTGAGGCGAGGTCCGCATCCGGCAGACCGCGCCGGAAGCCTTCGGCGAAACCCCACCAGTCCGTGTTGTGGCCGTAGCGCCGGCCGCCCTTGAGCACCACGGTATTGACGGCACCGAGCCGCCGGGCGTCGGGGGAGAGCTCATCGAGAAAGGAAATGATCGCCTGCTTGCAGGGATGGGTGATGTTCAGCCCGGCAAGGCCGCGCCGCTCGGCATCGGCGATGAGATGCGGCAAATCATTCTCCGTCGCGCCGAGCGCATTGAGATCGATCAGCTCGTACTCATAGCGCAGTCCCTGCGCCGCGCCCTCCGCCACATGCATCGCCGGTGTCAGTGAGGCCTGGATGCCAGAGCCGATCAGGCCGGCCTTCAAAGATCTTACGAGCGTATCGGTCATGGTTTCCCGTTCCATGTGCTTTCCGCGCCGACGGCATCCGCAGCGCCGCTGAAGCCGACCCACCTTTCGCAGCAGGCGGGCCGGCGGCTTTCCTCGTTACTGGCCGCGCACGGCGCCGATTTCCTTGAAGAGGCTCTGCACCGTTTCTTGACCGATGTCGGCGCTGAACTTCTCGATCATCGGCTTGACGGCATCGCGCAGTTTCTGCGTTTCCTCCGGGCTGAGTTCGCTGACCTCCATGCCGGTCTTGCGGATTTCCTCGAGCGCTGCGGCATCTTGCTCGCGCGACACCTTGCGCTGGAAGTCGCGTGCTTCGACCGCGGCCTGCTGCAGGACCGCCTTCTCTTCGTCATTGAGGCCGTCCCAGAACTTCTTCGAGATCAGCACGATCTGCGGGTTGTACTGGTGACGGGTCAGCGTCATGTATTTCTGCACCTCGTAGAACTTCGCGTTGAGGATGTTTGCGGCCGGGTTCTCCTGGCCGTCGACGGTTCCGGTTTCGAGCGCGGTGTAAAGCTCCGTATAGGGGAGCGGCACGGCGTTGGCGCCGAGCGAGTTGAAGAGTTCGACCGGGATCGGCGACTGGATCGTGCGGATCTTGAGGCCCTTGATGTCCTCGAGCTTAGTCACCGGATGGCGGTTGTTGGTGAGATTGCGGAAGCCGAGTTCCCAATAGGCAAGGCCGACGAGGCCGGTGTCGGGCAGGCGCTCGATCAGGCCGGTGCCGAACGGACCATCCATCACCTTGTCGGCCTCCTCGCCACTGTTGAACAGGAAGGGAAGGTCGACTGCGCCAAACTCCTTGACGTTGCTTGCGAGAATGCCGGCATTCAGCACCGTCATCTCGATGACGCCACCCTGCAGCGCCGAGACGGTCTGGACGTCGCCGCCGAGCGTGCCGCCCGGGAACAGTTTCACCGCGATCTTGCCGCCGCTCTTCTCGTTGACGAGTTCGGCGAATTTCTCCATGCCGGTCACCTGCGGGTGGCCCTTGTTGTTGGCGGACGCGAATTTGATGGTCTGGTCGCGGATCTCAGCGAGCGCCGGTCCTGCCGTCAGCAGTGCCAGTGGCAGGGCGAGGCCCAATGCCAGTTTCGTCAGTCTGTTCAACATGTTTTCCTCCCAGGTTGGACCGGTGTTCAGACCGGCCGTGTTGACAGTGCGTGAAGCCATGCCCGTCAGTGCCCGAACCAGGAGACCGGAACGGTCACCAGCTGAGGGAACAGGACGAGCAGGAAAAGAACGATCAGTTCGGCGATCATGAACGGCATGACGCCCTTCATCAGGTCTTCCATCGATAGTTTCGAGACGCCGCAGATGACGTTCAGAACCGTGCCGACAGGCGGGGTAATGAGACCGATCGAGTTGTTGATGATGAAGAGCACGCCGAAATAGACCGGGTCGATGCCCGCCTGCTTGATGATTGGCATCAAGACCGGCGTCATGATCAGAATGGTTGGCGTCATGTCCATGGCAGTGCCGACGACGACGATCAGGGCCATGATGGCGACGAGGAGCGCCGTCTGGTTGTCCATCAGCGGTTCGACGAGGGCGGCGAGCGCGCCCGGTACGTCGGCGACCGTGATCAGCCAGGCCGAGACCGCCGCGCAGGCGACCAGGAACATGACGACGGCGGTGATTTTGGCGGCCGCGACGAAGACGTGGAAGAGCTGTGCCGGCGGCAGTTCGCGGTAAATGACCATCGAAACGAAGAGCGAGTAGACGGCCGCCACCACGCCCGCTTCCGTCGGCGTGAAGACGCCGAACTTCAGCCCGACGATGATGATCACCGGCAGCATGAGCGCCCAGAAGCTGTCGATGAAGGCCTTGAGGCGCACTGCGCCGCTCTCTCTCGGCGGCAGTTCGAACTGCTCCTTGCGGGCGACGATGAGCCACGTAATCGAAAGCGCCACGGCGATCATCAGCCCGGGGAAGATGCCGGCGAGGAAGAGCTTGGTGATCGAGACGCCGCCGACCACGCCATAGAGGATGAAACCGATCGACGGCGGAATGATCGGCCCGATGACCGAGGCGGACGCAAGCAACCCGCCGGCGCGCGCCGGGTTGTGGCCGCTTTTCAGCATCATCGGCAGGAGGAGGGCGCCAAGGGCGGCCGCGTCGGCGACGGCAGAGCCCGAGAGGCTTGAAAGAATGCAGGCTGCGAAGATCGCGACGAAGCCGAGGCCGCCGCGGATATGGCCGACCATCGCCATCGCCAGCGCGACGATGCGGCGGGAAAGGCCGCCGGTATTCATCACCTCGCCGGCGAGCAGGAAGAAGGGAACTGCCATCAGCGGGAAGCTGTCGGCGCCGTTCAGGACGTTCTGCGCGACGATCTGGGCGTCGAAGAGCCCGAGATGGAGCATTAGCGCGACGCCGCTCAAGATCAGGGCGAAGGCGATCGGCACGCCGAGTGCCATGGGTCCGAGAAGCGCGCCGAGAAAGATGGTGACGGTCATCGTCGCCTCCTCAGTGCTTCGGCGAGAGCTGGCCGAGCATGGGCTCGGGCAGATCGTCGAGGGCCGCCTCATCCTCGCTTTCGCGCACGAGGTCGGCCGTCGTCACGTCGATGCGGCCGGTCGCGACCGCGAAGGCGTCGGCAAGCAGGATCAGGAAGGCCGGAACGCCGAAGGCGATGCCAGCGCCATAGAAAAACGCCATCGGGATGCCGGTCGCCGGCGCGCCGACATGGAGGTTGATCAGCGTCTGCGTCCAACTGCCGCTGATCACCAGCCATGTGGCATAGAGCATCAGTGCATGGCCGCAAAGCACGGCCACCTTTGCGGCAGACGGCGGCAAGCGCTTGATCAGGGAGTCCACGCCAAGATGGCCATGCTCGCGCATGGCAACGACGGCGCCGAGAAAGGTGAGCCAGACGAAGAACATCCGCGACAGCTCCTCGGAAACGGTGATGCCCTGGTTGAAGGCGTAGCGCAGGACGACATTGCCGAAGACGAGCACGACCATGCCGGCGAGCAGCAGAGCGATCGTCACCTTCAGCACGAAGAAATAGAAATCGATGATGCGGGCCATTCGCTCCTCCCAAAGCGATAGGGCGTACCGGCGGCACGTCGCGACGACGCGCCAGTGGCAGGCCTCCTCCTCCAACGCGCGGCGGTTCGCCGGCGGCCACCACGCTCCTCAGCGCGGTTCGGCAATGGATTTATAAAATGTACTAACTAGTTCGAATGTCAAGTGCTGTGCTATTGAAAGAGGATGATAACGTGAATATGACTTGAGGAATTGCTCTTGCGGGGCACAGCTAAGGGTCGAAAATCGCAGCCATCTTCGACGACGTTGGCGGTCTCGGATCGCGAGACGAGGCGTTTCAGGTGTCCATCGAGGCGCCGTGGGACCCGCAGGAAATAGGCATGATGATTCAATGGCCTGTCGGGGCCGGGAAGCAGTGCGGAAATGGCGGAGCGGCAGGGGAATGGCAGAAAGAACGATCCGCAAAGGACGCAGGAGGATATCCTTGCGGTAGCGACGGAAGAGTTTTCGACGCATGGGCTGGCCGGTGCCAGGGTGGATGCGATCGCTGAGCGCACGCGCACCTCGAAGCGGATGATCTATTACTATTTCGGCAGCAAGGAGGGGCTCTATCTCGCCGTGCTCGAGCGCTCCTATCGCAGGATCCGCACGCTCGAAGCCGATCTCGAACTCGCCAACCTGCCGCCGGAAAAGGCGCTGAGGACCTTGATCGAAACAACCTTCGATCACGATGAGGCCAATCCGGATTTCGTCCGTCTGGTCAGCATCGAGAACATCCACCACGCGGCGCATATGCTGCGTTCGGAGGCGATCCGTGAGCTCAATGTCTCGGTCATTCAGATGATCGAGGCGATCATCGCGCGCGGTCTCGCCGACGGCACCTTTCGCCGCAAGGCCGATCCGATCGATGTTCACATGCTGATCAGCGCCTTCTGCTTCTTCCGTGTGTCGAACCGCTACACGTTCGGCACCATCTTCCGCCGTGATCTCTCGGAAGAGGCAACCATCGAACGGCATCGCACGATGATTGCCGATGCTGTGATCAGCTACCTGAAATCGGAAGGCGGGCCTGCGTCCACCCGGCCCACTTAGGGAACGAGTACGGCTGCGCCGCTCAGCCCACCGGCGCGAAGGTCGGCAAGGGCACGGTTGGCCTCATCAAGCGGGTAGACGATCGTGTGCGTCTTGACACCTGCTTCCGCCGCGATGGCAAAAAACTCGCGGCCATCCCGGCGCGTGAGGTTGGCGACCGAAACCAGTTCGCGTTCGCCCCAAAGCACGGCATAGGGCATGGCGGGAATATCGCTCATGTGGATGCCGCCGCACACCACCCGTCCGCCCTTGCGCACTGCTTTCAGTGCTGCAGGCACGAGATTTCCGACCGGCGCGAAGATGATCGCAGCGTCGAGCGGCTCCGGCGGCGGCTCGTGCGAACCGCCGGCCCAGAGCGCGCCCAGGTCGAGGGCGAAGCGCTGTGCGGGTGCATCGTCGGGGCGAGTGAAGGCGTAGACCTGCCGGCCCTGCCAGACGCAGATCTGGGCGATGATATGCGCGGCGGCGCCAAAGCCATAGATCCCGATCCTCTTGCCGTCGCCGGCGCGTTTTAGTGACCGCCAGCCGATGAGCCCGGCGCAGAGGAGGGGCGCAAGCGCCACGGGATCGCCGTCGCGATCGAGATCGAAAGCATAGTCGGCATCCGCAATGACATCGGTGGCGAAGCCACCGTCGCGGGTATAGCCGGTGAACAGCGGATCGTCGCAAAGGTTTTCTGCGCCCGACCGGCAGTAGAGGCAGTGCTGGCAGGTATGGCCGAGCCAGGGGACCCCGGCGCGCCGGCCGATGCGCGCCGGATCGACGCCGGAGCCTACCGCTTCGATGATGCCGACGATCTCGTGGCCCGGAACGAGCGGCAGCTTCGGCCGCGGCAGGTCGCCGTCGACCACGTGCAGATCGGTGCGGCAGACAGCGCAGGCCTCGACGCGCAGCCGGATCTCACCGGCAAGCGGTTCGGGAAGCGGCCGCTCCACCGCTTTCAACGGTTCCCCGACCCTCTCAAGGACCATCGCGCGCATCGGCTTTGGCCTCCTTGAAGTTGCATAAGCCCGATTGCCGCTCGCTCTGTTCGAAATGCGGCTCAGCAATGATATCCTTTCGGGCCACGGACGTCGAAAGGATCGCAAATGCCGAAAAGAAGCGCAGGCATCCTGCTCTACAAATACGACGGCGAGGCGTTGCGTGTCCTGCTTGTCCACCCCGGCGGTCCCTTCTGGAGCAACAGGGATGCTGGGGCGTGGTCTATCCCAAAGGGGGAATATGACTCGGATGAAGAGCCAGAGGCTGCTGCGCGGCGCGAGTTCCTTGAGGAAACCGGCGTCGCGATGAACGGGACCTTGGTGAACCTTGGCGAGCTGCGCCAGAAAGGCGGCAAGCTCGTCACCGCCTTCGCCGGCGAGAGCGATGTCGACATCACCGATATCCGCAGCAATATGTTCGAAATGGAATGGCCGCCACACAGCGGCCAGACACAGGCCTTTCCGGAAGTCGATCGCGCCGGATGGTTCAGCCTGCCGGAAGCGCGGGAGAAAATAAACGCGTCCCAGCGTGCTTTTCTTGATCGCCTCGAGGCCTCGTTGTCACCCAAATAGCTTTCGGAAAGTCGGCGAAGGCTCGCACGGTCAATGATTGGCGATGTGGGCGACCTGCGTCGCGGCTGCGTCGGCCAGGCCGGCCGCAATACCGACATTGGCGAGCCCGCCGATTTCGTCCGGGACCTCCGTTCGTGAGCGACGGCGCTCGGCCTTTACCCCCGGCACGATCTCGACGGAAATGCCTTCGATTTCCAGCAGTCGGATTTCCTCACGCATTCCGATGGAAGCGGTGGGGTCACCGGATTTGAGGCGCACCACGCGCTTGCCGGCCAGGACCAGCTCAACCATGGCATTGTGGATATCGCCCCGGCCATCTGAGACCCGGCTATCCGGCCGGCCGACGAATTGCCGCCTTGCTTCCCGGCGGGAAAGTTCGAGCACGTCGTTTGAGATCGGTTCGTCGAAGACAATGACATCGGCGGCCTGCAGGGCACGAACGGCCTTCAACGTCAAGAGTTCAGCATCGCCCGGACCCGCGCCGACGATCGTGACGCGGCCGATGGCAGAGCGGGTCGCGGAAAGGCAACCCAGCTCCTCCATCAGCCGCGTCTCGACACCCTCCTCCGGTGTCTCCAGAAAGGCGCGATCGACGAACCGCTCCCAGAAGGTGCGGCGCGCCGCGCCCGGTTTCAGTCGTGCGTTGACCCTTTCGCGGATCGCCTGCGCGATCGTTGCCCAGTCCTTGATTGCCGGCGGCAGCAAGGCCTCGATCCGACGGCGGATCGCTTGCGCGAGGATCGGCGCGGCGCCGTCGGTCGAAATCGACACGACGACCGGCGAGCGATTGACGATCGAGCCGAACTGGAACTGGCAGAAGGCCGGCTTGTCGATGACGTTGACGGTAACGCCGGCGACACGCGCCGCATTGAAGAATGCCTCCGCTTCTGCGTCGTCGTCGCAATCGGCAATCGCAAGCGTGGCCCCGGAAAAGGCGCCGGAGTGCCATATCTCGTCGTGATGGACGAGGCGGCCGTCTTCGTGGGCGGCGCCGCGTCTCAAGAGATCGAGGAAGACATTGCTAAGCTCCGTGCGTGGCGCATGGAGATGAACCTCCGCGCCGCAGGCTGCCAGCAATTCCGCCTTCCAGGCGGCGGCATCGCTGCCGCCGGCGACGACGACGCGCTTCTTTTTCAAAGTCCAGAACAGCGGCAGGGTGGCGAGCGGAGCGACACGTTGCTGCGACGGCCTTGCGGTCCGGTCATTCAGCGGCAGCGGCAAGGCATCCATCGATGATCCCCCTTATCTCTGCGCGGCAGGAGCCGCAATTGGTGCCGGCGCTAAGCCTCTCGCCGATCGCCTGGACACTGTGGCAGCCGTCGCGAATGGCGGCCGTGATCTGATTGACGCCGACGCTGAAGCAGGAGCAGACCGTTGCGCCCGGGTCCTCTCTGCCGGCGCCGGGACGACCCGCCGCCACGGCGAAGCGCGTGCCGAGGTCGGTATGCGAGGCAAGAAGCTGAGAGACCGCCCAGTTGCGGGCGACCGCCACGGGGCGGGACGCAAGGAACAGCGCGGCAAGCAGCCTGTCGCTGTCGAAGAAGGCGAGGCGGAGTTCGCCGGACTGACGATCAGTATAGCCGATCGGCTCGATTCCGGCCGGGATGGAAAAGGCCCGCCGGCACCAGCCGATCCAGTCTGCTTGCGGCTCGGAGAAGGCAAGTTCCAGGCGCCAGCCGCCGTCGGCCTTGGCGATCGCCCAGTAAGCAGCATCAATACCTTGCGGTTTTTCGGCGGAGACCGCGAAACCATAGGCCCGGGCGTCCAAGCGCGTAGCCTTTACCGCCACGTTCTTCGACGCCGGCTGGCCGGAAACGGGGTCCGTGATCGGCGGCACCAGCGCGTCGATGCGGCCCTTCGAGGCGAACTGATCGTTCCAGTGCATCGGCACGAAAAGGCTTCCCTCCGCTTGGCGCTCGGTGAGGAGCGCGCGGACGGTCGCTTGTCCGTAGGCGCTCTCGATCGTCACCAGATCGGCGTCCGCGACGGCAAGCCTCTCGGCATCGCGCGGATGAATTTCGACGAAAGGTTCGGCGATATGGGCGGAGAGCCGGGCGCTCTTCCCGGTCCGGGTCATCGTGTGCCAATGATCGCGCACCCGACCCGTATTGAGCGTGAAAGGATAGGCATCGTTTGCCCGTTTGGAGGGGGACACGTCGACGGTTATGAAACTGGCGCGCCCGTCCGCATGGTAGAACCCGCCCTCGGCGAAAAACCGCCTCTCCCGAGGCCGCGTGCCTTGCGGCTGCGGCCACTGGAAAGGCTTGAGATCGTCATAGCTCGCCTTGTCGATCGTCGCGTGAGCACTGATGTCGAAATCGCGGCGGCCATCGTTTTCAAAACCGGAAAGCGCGGCATGTTCGGCGAAGACTTCGGCGGCGGAGGCATGGGCGAAGGCTTGCGCAAAGCCCATGCGCCGCCCGACCTCCGCCATTTGCCACCAGTCGGCGCGGGCCTCGCCGGGAGCATGGAGGAAGACGCGCTGGCGGGAGATGCGCCGTTCGGAATTGGTGACGGTGCCGTCTTTCTCGCCCCAGCCGAGCGAAGGAAGCAACACGTGGGCATGGCGCGCGGTATCGGTCTCACTAAGGATGTCGGAGACGACGACGAAGGGACAGGCCTTGATCGCGGCCTCGACCGCGTTAGCGTCGGGCATCGAGACAACCGGATTCGTCGCCATGATCCAGAGCGCCTTGATCCGGCCGTCGGCGACGGCGCGGAACATGTCCACGGCCTTGAGGCCCGGCTTGCCTGCGAGCGCGGGTGCGCCCCAGAAGCGCCGGACGAGATCACGGTCAGCGGCTTTCTCGATGTCGAGATGGGCGGCGAGCATGTTGGCGAGCCCGCCGACCTCGCGTCCGCCCATGGCGTTGGGCTGGCCCGTCAGCGAGAAGGGACCCATGCCCCGCCGGCCGATCCGGCCGGTCGCGAGATGGCAGTTGATGATGGCGTTGACCTTGTCCGTGCCGCAAGCCGACTGGTTGACGCCCTGGCTGTAACAGGTGACGACCTTCTCGGTCGTTTCGAACAGGCGGAAGAAATCGCGCAATTGCGTCTGCGAAAGTCCGGTCAGCGCCGAAAGTTCCGCGAGATCCAGCGCCGAAGCGGCCGCAAAGGCCTCGGCGAAGCCCTTTGTGTGCGCCGAGATATAGTTTTGATCGACGGCGCCGCTCGCCGCCAGATGGGCAAACAGCCCGTTGAAAAGCGGAACGTCGCTGTCCGGGGCAAGCGCCAGATGCATGTCGGCGATGTCGGCGGTCATCGTGCGGCGTGGATCGATGACGACGACCTTCATCTCGGGGCGGTTTGCCTTGGCCGCGGCAAGGCGCTGGTAAAGGACCGGGTGGCACCAGGCGAGATTGGAGCCGGTGAGCACGACGAGATCGGCAAGCTCAAGGTCTTCATAGGCGCCCGGAACCGTGTCGGACCCGAAGGCGCGGCGGTGACCGGCAACGGAGGACGACATGCACAGGCGCGAGTTCGTGTCGATGTTCGCCGAACCGATAAAACCCTTCATCAGCTTGTTGGCGATGTAATAGTCCTCGGTCAGCAATTGGCCGGAGACATAGAAGGCGACCGAATCCGGGCCGTGCTCGGCAATGGTTTGCGCGAAGCGGCTGGCGACGAGATCGAGCGCTTCGTCCCAGCCTGCGCGGCGGCCACCGATCTCCGGATGGAGAAGGCGACCGTGGAGATCGAGGGTTTCGGCAAGTGCCGAGCCTTTGGAACAGAGCCGGCCGAAATTGGCCGGATGCTCAGGATCGCCCTTGACGCTGACGGCGCCCTCATCGTCCACGCGGGCGATGACGCCGCAGCCGACGCCGCAATAGGGGCAGGTGGTCTTGACCTCGCGCGCCATGCCTACTCCGCCGCTGCCAGCGCCAGGCTCTCGAGCGCGATGAAAAGCGCGCCGTTGTCGTTTTTCACCGGGACCGTGCGGACCTCGCCCTCGTCGGCGCCGAGCGCCTTGCCGGTTTCGAGCGAGATCACCCAGTTGTGCAGCGGGCAAGTCACGGCGGTGCCGTGGACGATCCCTTGGCTGAGCGGCCCGCCCTTGTGCGGGCAGTGGTCTTCGATCGCGAAGACCTCGTTCTCCGCGGTCCGGAAGACGGCGATCTTGCCCTGCGGCGTTCTCACGCAACGCGCGCCGCGCAGAGGGATATCGGAAACATTGCCGATTGCGATCCAGTTCATTTCCATCACCTCACTCCGCTGCCTGATTGAAACCGACCGTCGCCATCGGCCGGAACTCATGCTTGTCCTTGCCGGAGACGCGCTCCGACCAGGGGTCGACCTGGGCGAATTTCTGGCTGAAGACGAAGCGGTCGAAATAGGCCTTGCGCTTCTCCGCATCGTTCATGATTTGGCGGCGGATCTCGTCAAGGCCGATGCGTTTTGCCCATTTGTAGATGCGTTCGAGATAGCGGGCCTGCTCGCGATACATCTGCGTCAGGGCAACGATGTGCTCCAGCGCCTCGTCCTCGGTCTTGACGAGCCCCAGGACCTCGGTGCCCTTGATGTCGAGCCCGGCGGCGCCGGCGAAATGGATCTCGAAGCCGGAGTCGACGCAAATGACGCCGACGTCCTTGCAGGTGGCCTCGGCGCAATTCCTTGGACAGCCGGAGACGGCCATCTTCACCTTGGCGGGAGTCCACGAGCCCCACATGAACTTCTCGATGCGGATGCCGAGCCCCGTCGAATCCTGCGTGCCGAAGCGGCACCAATCAGAGCCGACGCAGGTCTTCACCGTCCGCAATCCCTTGGCATAGGCCTGGCCCGAGACGAAGCCGGCCTTGCCGAGATCGGCCCAGACGGCCGGCAGGTCTTCCTTCTGAATGCCGAGCAGGTCGATGCGCTGGCCGCCGGTGACCTTGACGAGCGGGACATCGAACTTGTCGACGACATCGGCGATGGCGCGCAGTTCCTTGGAATTGGTCACGCCGCCCCACATGCGCGGCACCACCGAATAGGTGCCATCCTTCTGGATGTTGGCGTGGACGCGTTCGTTGATGAAGCGCGACTGGTAGTCGTCGGCATATTCGTCCGGCCAGTCACAGACGAGGTAGTAATTGAGCGCCGGCCGGCATTTCGCGCAGCCGCAGGAGGTCTTCCATTCGAGCTCCTGCATGACGGCGGGAATGGTCTTCAGTTTCTTCGCCTTGATGAGGCGGCGGACGTCGTCATGGCCGAGGTCCGTGCAGCCGCACATCGGCTGCACGGCGGCCGGATTGTAGGCGTCGCCGAGGGTGAGCGACATCAGTTGCTCGACGAGGCCGGTGCATGAACCACAGGAGGCCGAAGCCTTGGTGTGGGCACGCACGTCGTCGAGCGACGTCAGGCCCTTTCCGGTGATCGTCGAGACGATCTTGCCCTTGCAGACGCCGTTGCAGCCGCAGATTTCCGCATCATCCGGCAAGGCTGCAACGGCCGCCATAGGGTCCAGCGGAGACCCTCCCTGATAGGCCTGGCCGAAGATCAACGTGTCGCGCATTTCGGTAATGTCGGTGCCGCGCTTCAACAGGTCGTTGAACCAGGCGCCGTCCCCGGTGTCCCCATAGAGCACCGTGCCGATGATGCGGTTGTCCTTCAAGACCAGCCGCTTGTAGATTCCGGCGGTGGCGTCGCGCAGCACGATTTCCTCGCGGCCGTCGCCATCGGCGAAATCGCCGACCGAATAGAGATTGATGCCGGTCACCTTCAGCTTTGTGGGCGTATCGGAATGGACAAAGGCGGCGCTGCGATCACCGGCCAGGTGGCGTGCGGCAACCCGCGCCATCTCATAGAGCGGCGCCACCAGGCCGTAGACCATGCCGTCGACTTCGGCGCATTCGCCGAGTGCCATGATGTCTCCGTCGGAGGTTTGCATGCCGGCGTCGACGACGATGCCACGGTTGACGGCAAGCCCGGCTTCCTTCGCGAGGCTGGCATTCGGCCTGATGCCGACCGCCATCACCACCAGTGTTGCCGGGATGATGCGGCCGTCGTCGAGCTCGATGCCCTCGACCTTCTCCTCGCCGACGATCCGTTTGGTATTTGCCTTGGTGATGACCTTGATGCCGCGTTCCTCGACCGCCTTCTGCAGGAGGTAGCCGGCGGCCGGGTCGAGCTGGCGCTCCATCAGCGTCGGCATGACGTGCAGCACGGTGACATCCATGCCGCGGGCTTTCAGGCCTGCCGCCGCTTCGAGGCCAAGGAGACCGCCGCCGATGACGACGGCCGTTTCGCGCGACTGCGCCGCGAGCAGCATCGCCTGCACGTCGTCGAGATCGCGATAGGTGATGACGCCGCGCAAATCCTTGCCGGGCACCGGAATGATGAAGGGCACGGAACCGGTGGCGATCACCAGCTTGTCGTAGCTTTCCGTCACACCATGGTCGGAGGTGACCGTCTTGGCATTCCGGTCGATGGCGATGATCTTGTGGCCTTTGTACAGCGTGATGCCGTGCTTGATGTACCAACCGTCGCCATGGATGATGATCTCTTCGTAATCCTTCTCGCCGGACAGCACCGGCGAGAGCATGATGCGGTCGTAATTGACACGCGGCTCGGCGTTGAAGATCGTTACTTCATAGCGCCCTGGCGCCTTCTCGAAGAGTTCTTCCAGCATGCGGCCCGGCGCCATGCCGTTGCCAACGATCACCAGTTTCTCGGTCATTCCATTACTCCGCGGCTTGTTTCTTGAGGGTCTGGGCGGACAACATCGTTCGGGCGGCGCGCTTCGCCCGGATCGCTTCGAGATGTTCGGGAGCGGGGCTGGCCCCGCCTTCATAGGCCTCCAGGAAGTCCAGGAGCTCCTCGCGGTAGGCGTAGTAGTCGGGGTGCGACAGGAGCTCCTTGCGCGAGCGAGGCCGCGGCAGGTTCACCTCCATGATGTTGCCGATCCGTGCATTGGGGCCGTTCGACATCATCACCACCCGATCGGCGAGCAGGATCGCCTCGTCGACGTCATGCGTCACGCAGATCGCCGTCACCTGCGTCCGCTTCCACACGTCCATCAGCACTTCCTGCAGCTCCCAGCGGGTGAGGCTGTCGAGCATGCCGAAGGGCTCATCGAGCAGCAGCAGCTTAGGGGACAGCGCGAACGCCCGGGCGATGCCGACGCGCTGCTTCATGCCGTTCGAGAGGTCCGCCGCAAGCCGGTGCATCGCATCGCCGAGGCCGACGCGCTGCAGGTAATATTCGACCACGTCGCGGCGCTCGGCGGGCGTCGCGTCCGGATAGACCCGGTCGACGCCGAGCGCGACGTTTTCGCGGGCGGTCAGCCAGGGAAGCAGCGATGGAGCCTGGAAAACCACCGCCCGATCCGGACCGGCGCCGGAAATTTCCCGTCCATCGAGGATGATGCCGCCGGACGAGATCGGATTGAGGCCGGCCATCATCGACAGAACGGTCGACTTGCCGCATCCCGAATGGCCGATGATCGAGATGAACTCGCCTCTATTCATCTTGAGGTTGAAGCCATCGACCACTGTCAACGGACCTTTCGGCGTCGGATAGACCTTTCGGACCTCGAAAAACTCGACGTAGCTCTTTTCGATCGCGGAGCGCGCCTTTCGCGCATAGGCGTCGGGCAGCTTGGTGCCGGCAAGTTTCTGGGTGATCGGCACGACGTTGGGCAAGGCGACGGCGCCGCTTTCTGCGGTGGTTCGTCCGGCGCCCAGATCCATCAGATATTCGGTGACGGCGCCGCGAAGACGGATGAACTCGGCGTTCGAGTTCATTTCCGCACGGTCGCGCGGTCGCGGCAGGTTCACCTCGAAGCTGGGACCGAGCGAGGCATTCGGACCGGGCGTCAAGGGGACAATCCTGTCGGCAAGCAGGATCGCCTCATCGACGTCGTTGGTGATGAGGATGATGGTCTTCTTTTCCTTCGACGAGATCTCGGCGAATTCGTCCTGAAGCTTCGAGCGGGTGAGCGCGTCGAGTGCCGAGAGCGGCTCGTCGAGCAGGAGCACGTCGGGCTGCATCGCGAGCGCTCTTGCCACGGCCACGCGCTGGCGCATGCCGCCCGAGAGCTCCGCAGGCCGGCGCTCTGTCGCGTGGGCGAGACCGACCATCTCGATATAGTACTGAACGAGGCTCGCCCTTTCGGCTTTGCTCTTGGCGGAATGCACCGCATCGACGGCAAGGGCGACATTGGCGCGGACCGACAGCCAGGGCATCAGCGAATAGGATTGGAAGACGACGCCGCGCTCCGGCCCCGGACCCGACACTTCCTTGTCGCGGAAGAGCACCGCACCGCGATCCGGCATCGTCAGGCCGGCGAGGAGGGAAATCAGCGTCGATTTGCCTGAGCCGGAAAAACCGACGATGGCAATGAACTCGCCTTCCTCGACCTTGAGGTTGACGCCTGAAAGGACGTCATTGCGCGATTTTCCCTCGCCGAAGGACTTCGAGACATCGCTCAGTTGAAGAATGGTCCCGCCTAGAACGGTCATGGGGCGCGTCCTATCGGTTCGACGAGAAGGTGAAGGCGGACTGGAGGGCATACATGATGCGGTCCAGAATGAAGCCGATGATGCCGATCGTCAGCACCGCAACCATGATGCGGGCGAGCGAGTCGGAAGAGCCGTTCTGGAATTCGTCCCAGACGAACTTTCCGAGGCCGGGATTCTGGGCGAGCATTTCGGCCGCGATCAGCACCATCCAGCCCACACCGAGCGAGAGTCTCAGCCCGGTGAAGATCAACGGAAGGGCGGAAGGCAAAACCAGCTTGCGGATCGTCGTCGCGGTCGAAAGCTGAAGCACCTTGCCGACGTTCACCAGGTCCTTGTCGATCGAAGCCACGCCGAGCGCCGTATTGATCAGCGTCGGCCACAGCGAACAGAGGGTCACGGTAACGGCCGAGATCACCAGTGACTTCGGCAGCAGGCTCGACGGATCGACATAAAGCGCCGAGACGACCATTGTTACGATCGGCAGCCATGCCAGCGGCGAGACGGGCTTGAAGATCTGGATCAGCGGGTTGATGGCACCGTTGATCGTCTTGGAGAGACCGGAGGCTATCCCGAGCGGCACGGCGACCAGCGTCGCGATCACGAAGCCGAGCCCGACCGTCATCAGCGAGGTCGTGATCTGGTCGATATAGGTCGGCTTGCCGGTGAACACGCGATGCTTCACCTGATCGGCCTTGCCATCGGCAACGAGCTTGGCGTTGCGTTCGTCCTGCCGGGCATAGAAAGCCGTTGCCTTGCTCCGTTCCACGAAATGATCCTGCAGAAGCACGTTGGCCTGGCCGAAGACGGCCGCAGGCCCGGGAATGGCGCCAAGCGAGGTTTGAACCTTCGGCGCAAGAAAGCCCCAAAGCGCGAGGAAGCACAGGATGCCCGCGAGCGGCACCAGCAGCACCTTGCGAATTTCGGACATCTGCTCGGCGACATTGTCGCCGGCTGCCATGCGCAGGATCGGGGTCACCCAGCCGAGGCCAAGCGCGTTGAGCCAGCCGGCGGCTTTATTGATCCGCTGAAACAGACGCTCTCGTCGTGCGAGTTTCGGGTCAGCCACGGTGATCGCTTGAGTCATCGATTTGTCTCATCTGTTGAAATTTGGTCGGGAACAGGCGGCCTCGGGTTTCGCGCCGCCAGTCCAGTGTTCAGCCGCCAACGACATCCGACCCGGATATCGTCTGTTCGTTCTTCAGCCCGATCTTGAGGGAGTCGATGTAGGCGTTCGGCGCCTTGGCATCGAAGGTGACGCCGTCGATGAAGTCGGAGGTCGGCGCCTTGTAGCCGTCGGTGCCGAAGGGGAAGTCGCCCTTGTCCGCCTTGCCCTCTTCGACCAGCATCCCTGCCGCCTTCATGTAGATGTCGGGCAGATAGACGGACTTCGCCGTTTCCGCGTACCAGGCGTCGTCCTTGTGCTCGGCGATCTGACCCCAGCGGCGCATCTGCGTCAGGTACCAGATGGCATCGGAGTAGAACGGATAGGTCGCGTTGTGGCGGAAGAAGACGTTGAAGTCGGGAACGTCGCGCTTGTCGCCCCGCTCGTATTCGAAGGTGCCGGTCATCGAGTTGGCGATCACGTCCGCGTCGGCGCCGACATATTCGCTGCGCGACAGGATTTCGACTGCCTCGGCCCTGTTGGCGTTGTTGTTTTCGTCCAGCCATTTGGCGGCGCGGATGAGCGCCTTTGTCAGCGCAAGGGTCGTGTTCGGATACTTCTCGGTGAATTCCTTGGTCAGCCCGAAGACCTTCTCCGGATTGTTCTTCCAGATTTCGTAGTCGGTCACCACCGGAACGCCGATGCCCTTGAAGACGGCGGCCTGGTTCCAGGGCTCGCCGACGCTGTAGCCGACAATCGTGCCGGCTTCGAGCGTGGCGGGCATCTGTGGCGGCGGCGTCACGGAAAGAAGCGCGTCCGCCCTGATCTGTCCCGTGACGTTTTCCGGCGAATAGAACCCCGGATGAATGCCGCCGGCGGCCAGCCAGTAACGAAGCTCGTAGTTGTGAGTGGAAACCGGAAACACCATGCCGAGATTGAATGGCTTGCCCTCGGCCTTGAATGCATCGACGACGGGCTTCAGCGCGTCGGCCTTGATGGGGTGGGCCGGCTTGCCGTCCGCGCCGAGCGGAATATTCTCCTTCATCATCGCCCAGACGTCATTCGAAACGGTGATGCCGTTGCCGTTGAGGTCCATGGAGAAGGGCGTCACGATATGCGCCTTGGTGCCGAAGCCGATGGTGGCGGCGAGCGGCTGACCGGCGAGCATATGCGCGCCGTCCAGTTCGCCTGTTATCACGCGGTCGAGCAGCACCTTCCAGTTGGCCTGCGGTTCGAGCGTGACGAACAGCCCCTCTTCCTCGAAGAAGCCCTTCTCATAGGCGATCGCGAGAGGCGCCATGTCGGTGAGCTTTATGAAACCGAGCTTGAGTTCGTCCTTCTCGGGCACGAGCATCTCGGCAGACGCGAAAGAGCCGGCGCCGACATAGAGTGTGGCCGCCCAGGCGGCGAGCGAACACTTCGCGAATTTTCCGGTGGAAGGCCTCGTCATGTTTTTCTCCTGTGTGCCGGCGATGGGAGGCTCGCCTGCGGTTGCGACGTTCGGGGCAAATAAAAAGGCTGCCAAACCGCAGTCCGACGCTCTGCCTCGTTCAGAGCGCGTTCCCGGTTTGGCAGCCTTGCCTTCTGCGCCCTTCATTGGACGCCGATTATTTCAAGCGGACCCCAAGGGCCCTACGCTCTCCACAATGCAGGAACCGTGCCAGTTTCGTGGACGGACGGATTCTCATGATTTTTCGGTGATTGGGCCCAAAGCGCAGTGCGCTGGTGAGAGGCGATTAAGCTGTCTCTTGAATAAATTTTGCGCAGTGCACAATAATCGAGCAGGTCGTCAGCGCTGGCTCGCCAGGTAGCCCTCGAGGCGGTCCGGGTCGAAGATCCGGCCGTCGAAAAAGCCGTCGGGACCGAGAATAAGCCCTTTTTCCGAAGCGCCGACCGGTGCCGCCACGGTCAGGGCGCCCTCGACCTTCATGTTGGCGCCGGGCATCGGCGCAGCGATCGGCTTCAGCGCCTGTCTGTAGATGTCCGGCCGATAGGTGTCACGCGCACGCTCGGCAAGTGCTGCCGAATGCGGCGTGTGTCCCCAGCGCACCATTTGGCTGTAGAACCAGAGGGCGTGGCTCTGCCAGGGAAAGGTCGCTCCCTTGGCATGCGGGACAAAGAATTCGGGAATGTCGCCGGTCGCGCCGTCACCGAGCGTCAGTCGGCCCGTGAGGATCGGCATCAGCATCTTGCGCGGAAGGTCGAGATAGGCAGGGCTGCTCATCAGCGCCGCGAGTTCTTCGTGATTTGCGCTTTCGCCGCACCACATCGAGCTTCGGTAGAGCGCGCGCAGCAGCGCGTCCAGCGCGGGGCGGTTCTCGGAGGCGAACCGGGCTGACACACCGAGCACCTTTTCCGGGCTCAGTCGCCAGATCGACGCCTTGGTGGTGACAATGCGTCCGGCATGGCGTGCGACCGCGACGCTGTTCCACGGTTCGCCGACGCAGAACCCGTCGATCGCGCCAGTCGACAGTGCATCGGCCATCAGCGGCGGGGGAACGACGACAATTTCGACGTGGCTTTCCGGATCGATGCCGCAGCCCGCGAGCCAATAGCGCAACTCGTAGTTATGGCCGGAGAAGGGGTGGACGACGGCAAAACGCAGCGGCGGCTCGCCCGCTTCACGGCGGCGTTCGACGACGCGCCTCAAGGCTGCGCCGTTGGTGCCCGGGTCGGTGCCGGGCCTGGCGCCCTCAGCGACCATGCCTTCCCAGAGACCGCGCGACACCGTCACTGCATTGCCGCCAAGTCCGAGCGCAAAGGGCGCCACGAGGTCCAGCGACAGGGGCGTGAGGCCGAGATTGGCTGCAATCGGCATTGGCGCCAGCATGTGGGCCGCCTGGAAATGGCCGACGGCGATCCGATCGCGGATATTGGCCCAGGAGGTTTCCCGGACGAGCTGCACCGTGAGGCCCTCGTCGGCGACGAAGCCTTTTTCGCTGGCGGCAATGAGCACGGCGCTGTCGAAGAGCGGCATGAAGCCGAGGGTGATGTCGGCGGTGGCAGCCATTTACAGGTCCTCCAGCAATCCTGCCGCGAGCACCAGGCTCTGTGCGATTTCGGCTATCTTGCGGTTCTGGTTCATCGCGGTCGTGCGCAGGAGCTTGTAGGCCTCTTCTTCGCCGATGCCGCGCGACTTCATCAGGATGCCCTTGGCCCGGTCGATCACCTTGCGGTCTGCAAGCTCGCTGCGTGCTTCCGCCAACTCGCGCTCCATGCGTGAAAAGGCGTTGAAACGGCTGATCGCCATGTCGAGGATCGACTTCACCCGCTCCTGCCGCAGTCCGTCGACGACATAGGCCGAGACGCCGGCGTCGATCGCCGCTTCGATCATGCTGCTGTCGGATCGGTCAACGAACATGGCGATCGGGCGCTTTACCGAGCGGGAGAGCTGGAACATGCTCTCCAGCAGATCGCGGTTGGGATTTTCGAGATCAATGACGATCACGTCCGGTTGCAACCTTTCGATCACCCGCCCGACGCCATGGACATCGTGCACGATGCTCACGCGGTTGTGGCCCGCATCGCGCAAGCCTTCCTCGATGATCGAGGCGCGGATGGCGTTCTCGTCAATCACAAGAATGGTCAGGTCGCGGCGGGTCATGCGGCGATCATGATGCAGCGCAGCAAATTTCGCAATATGTTTGCCTAAAAATTTTGCGACGTCATGAAATGCATGAATTTAAGGCATTGTGGTGGGCGAAATGCCCAGATCGAGCCAAGGCTTGAACCGATCTGCAGGTCTCTCCATCTATTTTGAACAACAGTACCAAATTGTTTCGGTCCGTTGGTTCGGCGGCGATGGTCGCCGCCGTTTGAGGATCAGATCATGGGTTTCATCGACAAGGAAATAGCGCCCGTCGACGACGGCGCGCTGACGGATGCCTATTCGCATGCAATTGCCGGCGCGGTCGATGTGGTCGGCCCGGCGGTCAGCCGCATCGAGCGGGTTGGCGGCAGGGCCGGTCATGGCTCGGGCTTTGCGGTTTCTTCCGACGGGCTGATCGTGACGAACAATCACGTCGTCGGGGATTCCAAGGCCGTTCGTGTCACGACGCCGGACGGCTTCGTGACGGAAGGCCGTGTGCTTGGTCGCGACGTCGACACCGACATCGCGCTCATACGGGCGAACTCGGGCGTCGGCGCCTGGGCGAAGCTGGGGGATTCAAAGCGGCTGCGGCGAGGGCACATCGCAATCGCCATCGGTAATCCGCTGGGTTTCGAATGGACCGTCACGGCGGGCATCGTCTCGGCACTCGGACGCACGATGCGGGCGGCGAACGGGCGTCTGATGGACGACGTCATCCAGACGGATGCGGCCCTCAATCCAGGAAATTCGGGAGGGCCGCTGGTCTCGTCGGGCGGCGAAGTGATCGGGGTCAACACGGCCGTGATCCAGGGCGCGCAGAGCATCGCCTTTGCAGTCGCCTCGAACACGGCAAATTTCGTGATTTCCGAGATCCTCCGATACGGCCATGTCAGGCGGGCGTATATCGGCATTGCCGGCGACACGATCGAACTGCCGCGCAGGATCGCGCTGGCAGCCGGAACCGACCGGACGACGTCGGTCCGTCTGAGACGGCTGGAACCCGGCGGCCCGGCCGAGCGCGGTGGTCTTCGGGAAGGCGACTATATCCTGTCGATCGACGGCAAGCCTCTCGGCGGCGTGGACGATGTCGTCAGGCTGATGGACGGTGAGAGGATCGGCCAGGCGACCGAATTCCTGATCTTTTCGGTGGCGGGCAAGATCGAAAAGAGGACCTTGGTGCCCATCGCCCGATCATGAGCGGGCGACGCCAACGAGTCCGAGGAGCATGGAGCGGGATCCCGGTGGAAACCGCTCCATGCTCCTCGCCCCTCTCCGGATCATTTCATTGTCTCATTGAAACAGTGAACGATCTAACTCTTTGAAACTACGTTTGTCCCTATTTCAGCAGCGGCCCAGGCTGCCCAGTGCCATCAGGTCGACTGTCGGAAGAACGTTCTTGTCGGTCATGTATTCGACTTCCTGGAGCAGGGAGGCCAAAGCCAGTTCAAGGCAATACTGCACGCCTTCGACGTTCAATGTCTTGGCGGAGTCTCGCGCGTAGCTGACGAGGCGGGCAAGGGCCAGAAGTTCCTTCTCCCTGTCTTCCACGTCGGTAGGTAACTTGATGGATTGCTTCATGATTTTCCCCAGTGCCACTCGGGGGTCACTGCGACCCGCTTTCGTCAGCAATATAGCGTGACTTCCGGGCCGTGGGCGTGACACGAGCGTGACACACGCTGAATGGGAAAAGCGACCCGTCCTACGTCTCCGGTTGATTAAGCAAAACCTTCCACATAGTTGTCGAATGGAACGCCCAGCCGGGTCTTTCGCCGCGCCGTTCGTTCGGCTGAGCCCGGACCGCGTCGAAAAGCGCGAGGGCATCGGCGCGCTTCTGGTCAACCATCTCCTGTTGCAGCCTTGCCGCCAAGGCGACGCGATCGCCATCCGCTGGAAGGTCTGCGTCGGCAACGATCGCTGCCCATGTGCGCCGCTTGTAGAATATCTGCCCGGCTGCCGCCTCGATCCGTGCTGCATCCGCTGCGGTGATCGAGCCGCCCTGCCTGAGGCGTGCAAGCGTCGCGCGCACATTGACCAGCGGGACCGTGAGCGGCGCATAGCCGAGCTCGGCGGGAGCGTGAAGCAGCGCCACATCCGAGTCGTCCGCGAGCTCGCCCGCGGCATATTGGCGGTATATTTCCCCGATCCCGACCATTCCGAAGGCCGCGCATTCGGCGGCGCGCAAGGCGCCCATGCTCGCCGCACCAAAGACCTGTACGCCTTCTGAAAGGGCGAACAGAATCTCCTTGTGCCAGACAGGAGCCACACGTTCGAAATTGCCGTCGACAAGGCCGATGATCGTCGCGCCGGCGCGTATGGCGCGCAAGATGTCTCCCTGCATCGCCGGCGGCCGGATCGCGAAGGCCGCACCGGCGCGTTCGGGCGCATCGGGGACGGTCGGGCCGACGAAGACGATCTTCACGCCGCCTCCAGTGCCCAGGAGAGCGCCCGTGTGCCGAAGCGGCGCTTGCGCTCGCCCTCCGGGTTTTCCAGCTCCGGAACGAACACTTTGACAACCGCAAAGGGCAGGTCATCGCCAAGCAACGGCACGGAGACGACCGGACCGATGCCGGCATTGCGCAGCCGTTGCAGGACGAAAGACAAGAGCGCATCCGGTCCCCCCTCTTGTCCGGCGTGGACGCGTGTCCGCTCTTGCGGCAGAGCCTCGAACAGTTTTTGCGTCTGCTGCGGCAGAGGGCGAACGAACGTCTCCGGATAGACGTCGTCGCGCGCGCCGCTGATATAGGTGAGTCTCGATTGGGCCGCCTCGGTCACGGCGCGGATTGCCGCTCTCACTGCATTCGGATGTGCGCCGTGTCCAACCGTGACATGGTGGAAAAGCGGCGCCTTCGCCGTGAGGATGTCCTTCCCGGCTACGACGGCGGTGAAGCACGGTATGCCGACATCGCTGGTGATGTCGAAAAGGCGCAGCTCCAGGTCGGCCGCGGCAATCTTCCCGGCCATCGCAGCAAGCACCGCATCGCCGAGCGCCTGGGGTAAAACGCAGCTTCGAAGCCTCGAGGCTATTGGCGTGATGCGCCACAGCACCTCCGCATCGCGTTCGATCCGTTCGAGGAGCCCATGCAGCACCGCTTCGGTTTCACTGTTGCCGGAGGCGAGACCATCGGAGGATTGCCAGTACCGGCAGTTCTCCACCGTCCTGTCGAGCAGGGCGGCCTCCAGCGGAACCCATGTCGACACTCCGCCGTCGAGGTTGCGGCCGAGAACCCAGCGGATAGGCTCGTTGTCGGCAAGGTCCGGCTGGCCGCTCGCGATTAACCCCGGCAGAGACAAGGCTTGATTGCCTTCGGCCAACAGGTCGCTGCGGCTCGCAACTCTCGCCGGCACGCGCGGCGCGCATGCGACGGCGCGCTCGAGCGCCTCCATGGCCGCCGAGACTTTTGCGTCGATGTCCGTTATGCCCTTGCCCTGATTGATGACCAGGGACTTTGAGTTCGGAGACACGGCATTCCAGACGGGTATGCCGATGCAATCCAGTCCGGTCAGGCGCGCCAGCCGCGTGATGCCGAACTCCGGCAAAAGCGCCTCTATCCGGCCGAAGGTCGCTTCGGCGGGGCAGATCCGATCGGAATAGCGAATTGAGCTGGACATGGTTTTGAAGAGACGTGCGGGCGGAACCCCCTTGGTCTACCGCCCGTCGCGCATGGCCGGCGGCTAGCCGTCCATGTAGCCACCGAAGACGGCGTCGGCGGAACTTGCCGCAGCTGCCAGATTGACTGTTTTGACAACCGTGCACCCGGACTTGCGCAATGTGTCGGCGTCGGCCAGCGCACCCTGCTTTGGCGGATCGATCCTGGTGACCGTCCCCGCCTTGAGGTCCGCAAGCCACAAATGATCCTCTCCGGCAATGCCGAAAACAACAACTTCAGCCATTCATTTCATCCCCTCTTGCTCTCGCGCGGAATTGCGCCTCAAAAGCCTGCCTTCTTCAAGCCCTCGCGGTAATGCTCCCTCTGCCACTCCTCGCGAAAGGGCACGATCGCCATCCATCTGTCGAGATCGAAATCCGGGTGGACATCGAATGTTTTGCGCACGAACTGGCGCGCCTTTCTGCGGTCGCCGAGCATGCCCCAGCTTGCCGCCGATAGCCGGTCGGCGGGCGCTCTGTCCCGCATCCGATCAATGTAGCCGAGGGCCTCTTCGTATTGGCCAAGGGAATAGCTGGCACCAGCCGCCGCCCAAAAATAGTTGTCGGGTGCGATCGGATTGAGATCGATCGCCGTCTTGATCTTTTGAAGTCCCTCCGCTGGGCGTGACGCCTGCACGAGGGTGTCGCCGTAGCTGGCGAGGACATTGGCGTAGTGCGGGCTCAAAGCTTCCGCCCTGTCGAGGAACTCAACGCTCTCGTCGAATTGGCGCATGTAGAGCTTGACGACGCCGAGTTCCAGATAGCCGGAGGCGAGTGTTTCGTCGGCGACCACGGCCTCCCGGGCATGTCGCTCGGCCAGCCCCAGCAGCTCACGATCATTGCGTGCCGTCAGCAGCCATTCGAAGAAATAGGTCCGGGCCAGTCCGCCCATCGCGGGTGCGAAACCCGCCTGTTGGCCCAGTGCCTCCCTGAAGCTCTTGCGGGCGCGGCGGATCTCGGGAAGGTTGAGGTCCTTCAGGTGTCGCTGGCCGAGAAGATAGCTTCGATAGGAATCCGCGTGGCCCTCATAGGAACCGCGAACGGCTTCGTTCTGTTCAATCTGACTGGCAATAGCCGCAGCGATCCGATGCGCAATGCCCCTGCGCGACTGCATCAGCCCATCGCCGATGAGATTGAACCGGTCGGCCCAGATGACCTCGTCGTTGGCGAAGAAGATCAGCTGGGCAAAGAGGCTCTGGCGGTCACCCTCGTCGGTCAATCGTGTGTCGAGGATATAGCTGATGGCATGCCGTTCGTAGGTGTTGGCCTTGTCGGCCTGAAGGCCGATCTGCGCCGCGGTATAGGGCGCGATGACACTGACGGAGCGAAGGGCGCATAGGCCGATCGTCACGTCCTCGATGAGCGAACTTGCAAAGATCGCCGCGGTGCTGTCTCCACGCTCGGAGTTGGGCGGCAGCAGCACGAGCCGCGGCGGCTTTCTCTGGTGAGAGTCGTCCCGGGGGAGGATCTCGACGGGCGCGGACGGTTGGTTGCCGATGATCGGCACCGACCGGCTGACGCTTTCGAAGATGACCTGCGCATCATGGTGCCGTCCTTCCGACTCCAGCGCAGCCTTCAAGATTTTGCGGACTTCCTCGTCCAACGGGCTGCGTTCGAGCAATCGCATTGCCGCCGACTTGAGAAGGTCGCGATGCTTGCCCGCGGCAGCGGGCGCCGCGGCAAGCAGGCTCTCCCTGAGCAGGGACATATGCGTCTCGCGCTGGCGGTTGATCCAGGCATCAAGCGCCTTCCCGTGCGATTTCGCGTCCTTCAGGAAGTCGTCGCGCAGCACAGTGGCAATGCGGCAGAAGCGAGCGACGGCGTCGTCGCCGTCGTCGGTCACGGCATCGAGATCGCTCGTCAAGCTTCCGGGATTGAGCAGGATCGACGACTGCGAAAAGGTCAGGAAGGTTCGACCGAGCTCCATCTGTTGCGCGGTGATGCGGGAAATTGTCTTGCGCAGGTTGACATAGGCCTGACTGGGCTCGACCCCGTCCCAGAGCAGCCTGGCGATTTCCGCCCGGGATTGTTCGCGACAGCCGTTGGCAATCGCGAGACACAGGATGAGCAGACCCTTCTCGGGAAAGGCGACTTCGCGCCCCGTTTCATTTAATAGGCGCAATCGTCCCAGAGTCTGCAACCTATAGGTCATGCGGCCCCCTCGCTGACGGTAAGGTTATCTGTACTGCATGTTTTCTTAAATCGCGACCGATTTAAGAAAACATGCAGCAATTCAAAGCGCTACCGCGCTCTTTGCGCGTCTGATAAGACGCGCAGCGCCGTGGTCTCTAGCCGTGCAGAGGCTCGGTGCGACGCGCCCCGGAGATCGCGCTCGTCGACTCCATATCCGGTGCCTGGGCCATGGCGGCAACGAGCGAGATGATCTTCTTGCGCAACACCGGATCGGCGATCTTCAGGAAGGCCCTGTTGAGCGCGATGCCTTCCTTCGAGGCCACGAAGGAAGAAATCTCGTTCGATTCATGCATGTCGCCGGCGCTGTCCCGTCCCGACGGCTTGTCGTCTTCGCGTTGGAAGAAGAAGCTCGGGTGGACGCCCAGGATATCGGCGATCGCCTGCAGGCGGCTCGCGCCGATGCGGTTTGTGCCCTTTTCGTATTTCTGTACCTGCTGGAACGTGATGCCCAAGCCGTCGGCCAGCTTCTCCTGGCTCAGCCCGACCATCAGTCTGCGCATTCGGACACGAGAACCGACAAAGGTATCTATCGGGTTGGGATCCTTTTTATTCATCGCAGTGATTCTCCTCGGAACGGTTCGACCTCGTCCATATAAGTTTGCTCGAATAAATGATGTGATGCAATCAGCGCGCGCCAGAAACCGGGGGCTGAAACACATTTTGTGATTGTGTTGCGTCGTGATTATGTCGCGCACAAGGCATATGCGCTGCGCCGGCTGACTGCGAAGGCGTCAGACAAACCGGATTGCCGTCGAGGCGAGCGCGGTTGCGCCGAATCCGATAAGCAGAAGCCCGGAAAGGCGCGACGCCCAGGTGGCGAAACTGTCCGGGAGCCGCGTCTTGGCAAGCGCGACGCCGCCGCTCAGGAAAAACCACCAGGCGAGCGAGCCGAGAAAGACGCCCGAAACAACAATTGCGCCCTTTGCTCCTTCGCCGACCGTCGAAAGCCCGAGCCCCGCAAAGATGGCAGCGAAGGAGAGGATGGTCGTCGGGTTGGCGATCGTCAGGAAGAAGGTCGCGGTCGTCGTGTGAAAGAGATCGCGCGCGTCGATCTCGGCGGCCGCGGCAACGGGTTTCGGCGCCAGTCCGCGCCAGCCGAGCCAGATCAAGAACAGGCCTCCCACCAGACCGAGTGGCGTTGCGATCACGGAAAGCGCGGCAGCGAATGCCGCAAACCCGACCGCAGCAAGCATCGCGTAGGTGGCGTCTGCGAGCGCGGTTCCAAGGCCGCCGGCGACGCCGGCCCAAAAGCCGCGCGTCAGCGTGCGGCTGATGCAAAGCGCGCCGATCGGCCCGACCGGCGCGGCAATGGCTAGGCCGAGCAGGAGGCCTTTGCCGAAGAGCAATACGGACATCTCTAGCGGACCTCCGGTCCTGTGAAGAGGTTATCAGCAACGGTCGAAAGCGCGATGACGGTTTCGCTGCGGGCGAGATATCGCCGTGCCTTCAGCTCCGAGAGAAACGGCTCAATGTCGCCGAGCGTCGGCATGCGGATCTTGACGCAATAGGACCACGAGCCGGTCACGTGATGGCATTCGGCGACGACCGGGTGCGCCGCCATGAAGGCACGGAATTCGGCTTCATCGGCATCGGCCGAAAGGGCGATCCAGACGAAGGCCAGAACGTCGAGGCCAAGGGCGCGATGATCCACGTCGAGCGTAAAGCGGCGGATCGTGCCACTTGCGACCAGACGGCGGATGCGTTCGTTGACCGCGGACGGCGAGAGGTCGATCGCCGCACCTATATCGGTCAGCGACGTGCGAGCGTCGTTCGCAAGAATTCCAATGATTTTTCTGTCCGTCACGTCCATTTTAGAAAAATACGTGGAAGTTTGGAGAAATTCAAGTGTTTCCTTTTGTGCAGTCCTCTCTGGCATCGCGGCAGTCCTTCCGCCGATCGGCCATGCCGCTTGCCCACCGGCGGCGCGGAAGCTATGAGCGGAAGCGCAATTGCTCGCCAGCAGACAGGGAAGACAGGTCCAGGACAATGATCGAGAAGAGACAGAAAGACACGGTGTCGGAGCACCGATTTCCAGGCTCGATCATCGTGATGGGTGTGTCGGGAAGCGGAAAATCATCTGTGGGCGAACGGATTGCGAAGGCCTATGGCTATCCCTTCATCGAAGGGGACGCTCTGCATCCGCCCGAGAACATCAAGAAGATGTCCGAGGGCATTCCGCTGACCGACGATGACCGCTGGCCATGGCTTGCGGCGATCGGCCGTAAGCTCGCGGAAAATGCGGGCCCGGCCGTCGTTGCCTGCTCGGCGCTCAAAGTGAGTTATCGTCAGAAGCTGCGTGAATGCGCACCGGAGGGATTGGCCTTCGTCCATCTCCATGGAAGCGAGGCGGTGCTGGCGGAACGGATGCAGCACCGCACCGGCCACTTCATGCCTGCGTCCTTGTTGAAGACCCAACTCGCAACCCTGGAAGATCCGACCGGCGAGGCGAAGACCGTGACGGTCGACATCGACCAGTCGCTGGACGCAATCGTCGATGAGGCGCTTGGCGCCCTCGGCAGGATGTAGCGCGCGCTGATTGCTCGGGATTCGATGCCCGTCATCCGTCTCGAATCGCGGCATCGCGTGGGCGCGACCCATGCCGGGTGCAAAGCATCGATCTGCCGTAGGTGAGCCTTCCCCTTTTCAAATCGTGCTTGGCTGCCAAGCTCTTTGGAAGGAAATTAGCCGAGCGCGATGTTATCGTTCGCGGCAATGGCCGTGCGGCGTTACGATGCAGCGATTCATGAACCAAAGCGCGTCAGGAAAGACGCGCGGCGCAGTCGGCGATCGTGCATCGAGGAGGATGCCCGCGAGGCCTGTTTCTGACGGCGATGAGGAGATCGCCGCCGGAGGCATGCGGAGGAGAAAAGACATGTATCAAGGTGGACTGAGCTTCGCCCTCGGCGATGACATCGACGCGCTGCGCGACAGCGTACGCCGGTTTGCGAGCGAACGGATCGCGCCACTCGCGGAGGAGACGGACCGGAGCAATGCGTTTCCCGCGCCCCTCTGGCGGGAGATGGGAGAGCTCGGCGTGCTCGGCATTACCGCCGACGAGGCCTATGGCGGTGCCGGCATGGGGTACCTCGCCCATTGCGTCGCGATGGAGGAAATCAGCCGCGCATCCGCCTCCGTCGGCCTAAGCTACGGCGCCCACTCCAATCTCTGCGTCAACCAGATCAACCGCAACGGCAGCTCCGCGCAAAAGGCCAAATATCTGCCGAAGCTCATTTCCGGCGAACATGTCGGTGCGCTCGCCATGTCCGAACCGGGTGCCGGCTCCGACGTGGTCTCGATGACGCTCAAGGCCGACAAGCGCGGCGACCGCTACGTGCTGAACGGCAACAAGATGTGGATCACCAATGGCCCGGACGCCGATGTACTGGTGGTCTATGCCAAGACCGATCCGGCCGCCGGCCCGCGCGGCATCACCGCCTTCCTCGTCGAAAGGGGTTTCGCCGGCTTCTCGACCGGCCAGAAGCTCGACAAGCTCGGCATGCGCGGCTCCAACACCTGCGAACTCATATTCAGGGACTGCCAGGTGCCGGAAGAAAACGTGCTCGGCGCGGAAGGCCGCGGCGTCAATGTCCTGATGTCCGGCCTCGACTATGAGCGCGTGGTGCTGTCGGCCGGGCCGCTCGGCATCATGGCGGCTTGCCTCGATGTCGTCGTCCCCTATCTCCATGAACGCAAGCAGTTCGGCCAGCCGATCGGCGAGTTCCAGTTGATGCAGGGAAAGCTTGCCGACATGTACGTGACGATGAATGCGGCGCGCGCCTATGTCTATGCGGTGGCGGCAGCGTGCGACCGCGGCGAAACCGCGCGTAAGGATGCCGCCGGCTGCATCCTCTATGCGGCGGAAAAGGCGACCGCATTGGCGCTCGAGGCGATCCAGGCGCTTGGGGGCAACGGCTACACCAACGACTACCCGGCCGGCCGCCTGCTGCGTGACGCCAAGCTCTACGAGATCGGCGCCGGCACGAGCGAGATCCGCCGGATGCTGATCGGGCGCGAGCTGTTCGCGGAAACGAAATAGACGAACGGCGACTGCCGTTCGTCGCGCATCTTGGTCAAATCCCGTGCCTGAGGGCTTCATGACAATCTTGAGATCGCATATCTCGGCATCCTCCGACCTCTACCAGAGCAACTACGCAGCGATGACGGATGCCATCGCGACGGTCGAGGAGGCGGTGCGGCTCGCCGTCAGCGGCGGCGGCGAGAAGGCGCGGGAGCGCCATGTCAGTCGCGGCAAGCTGCTGCCGCGCGACAGGGTCGCTTCCCTGATCGATCCTGGCACGCCCTTTCTGGAGGTCGGCGCCACGGCCGCGCACGGTATGTACAACGGCGACGCGCCGGGTGCCGGGCTCATTACCGGCATCGGCCGGATCGCCGGGCGCGAATGCATGATCGTCTGCAACGATCCGACCGTCAAAGGCGGCACCTATTACCCGATGACCGTCAAGAAGCATCTGAGGGCGCAGGAAATTGCCGCCGAAAACCGGCTTCCCTGCGTCTACCTGGTCGATTCCGGCGGTGCCAACCTGCCGAACCAGGACGAGGTTTTTCCCGATCGCGAGCATTTCGGCCGGATCTTCTACAACCAGGCGAACATGTCGGCTGCCGGCATCCCGCAGATCGCCGTCGTCATGGGTTCGTGCACGGCGGGCGGCGCCTACGTGCCGGCCATGTCCGACGAGGCGATCATCGTCGAGGGGCAGGGCACGATCTTCCTGGCCGGCCCTCCGCTGGTGCGGGCGGCGACCGGCGAAGTGGTCTCGGCAGAGGACCTCGGCGGCGCAGACGTCCACACGCGACTGTCGGGCGTTGCCGATCATCTGGCGCGCGACGATGCGCATGCACTGGCCTTGGCGCGGCGCACCGTATCGGGCTTGAACCGTGAAAAACCAACGTCGGTCGAGCTTCGCACGCCGGAGCCGCCCCTCTACGATCCGGAGGAAATCGCCGGGATCGTGCCGGCCGACCTCAGAACGCCCTATGAGATCCGCGAGGTGATCGCCCGGATTGTCGATGGCTCCCGTTTCGACGAATTCAAGGCGCGTTTCGGAACCTCGCTCGTCTGCGGCTTCGCCCATATTCATGGCATACCGGTCGGCATCATCGCCAACAACGGCGTGCTGTTTTCAGAGTCGGCGCTGAAGGGAAGCCATTTCGTCGAACTCTGCGCGCAGCGCAGGATCCCGCTCGTTTTCCTGCAGAACATCACCGGCTTCATGGTCGGCCGCAAATACGAGACCGAAGGCATCGCCAAGCATGGCGCCAAGCTGGTGACGGCGGTGGCCACAGTGAAGGTGCCAAAGGTCACCATGCTGGTCGGCGGATCGTTCGGGGCAGGCAACTACGGCATGTGCGGGCGAGCCTTTTCACCGCGCTTCCTCTGGACCTGGCCGAACAGCCGCATTTCGGTGATGGGCGGCGAACAGGCGGCGGGCGTGCTCTCGACGGTGCGCGGCGAAGCCTTGCGGCGCGCGGGCACGCCGTGGAACGAGGAGGAGGAGGCGCGTTTCCGCCAGCCGGTGCTCGATCTTTTCGAGCGGCAAAGCCATCCGCTCTATGCCTCGGCGCGTCTTTGGGATGACGGCGTCGTCGATCCGCGCAAAAGCCGGGACGTGCTCGCATTGTCGCTGTCGGCGGCACTCAACGCCCCGATCGAGGACACACGTTTCGGATTGTTCAGGATGTAGGGGAGGTGGGCCATGAAACGCGACAATATCAACGCGATCAATGCACCGCAGCCGCGTGGCGGCTACTCGCAGGCCGTCAGCGTCGAAAATTTTCAACGCCTGCTCTTCGTCAGCGGCCAGATTCCGATGACCTCCGATGGCGTCCTGCCGGAAGGATTCGAGGCGCAGGCACGCCAGGTCTGGCTGAACATTGACGCTCAGCTCAAGGCCGCCGGCATGACCAAGGACAATATCGTCAAGGTGACGACCTACCTCGCCGACAGGAGCCATGTCCTCGCAAACCGCGAGATCCGCAGCGACTACCTCGGTGCATTGGCACCGGCGATGACGCTCGTGATAGCCGGGCTCTTTGATTCCGGCTGGCTCCTGGAAGTCGAAGTGATGGCGGCAGAATAGAAGCGGAACCGAGGGGCATGTTTTCCAAACTCCTGATTGCCAATCGCGGCGAGATCGCCTGCCGCATCATTCGCACCGCCCGGCGGCTCGGCATTCGCACCGTTGCCGTCTATTCCGATGCGGATGGCTATGCGCTTCATGTGATGCTCGCCGATGAGGCGGTGCGGATCGGCCCCGCGAATGCAGCCGAAAGCTACCTTGCGATCGACCGCGTCATCGAGGCCGCAAGGGCCGTCGGCGCTGACGCCATCCATCCGGGCTATGGCTTCCTCTCCGAGAACGCCGATTTTGCCGAGGCGGTCGAAGCCGCCGGAATCGCTTTCGTGGGGCCGCCACCGGAAGCGATCCGGGCCATGGGGCTCAAGGATGCGGCCAAGGCGCTGATGGAGCAGTCCGGCGTGCCCGTCGTGCCGGGTTATCACGGCGACCACCAGGACCCTGAGTTCCTGGCAGCCCAGGCTGCGGAAATCGGCTATCCGGTGCTGATCAAGGCGCGCGCCGGCGGCGGCGGCAAGGGCATGCGGCGCGTGGAGCGGCGAGAGGACTTCGCTTCGGCGCTGGAATCCGCGCAGCGGGAAGCGCAGGCCTCCTTCGGCGACGGCGGGGTCCTGATCGAGAAATATCTGAACCGCCCCCGCCACATCGAGGTCCAGATTTTCGGGGATCGGCACGGCAACATCGTTCATCTTTTCGAACGCGACTGCTCGTTGCAGCGGCGGCACCAGAAGGTGATCGAGGAGGCGCCGGCCCCGGGCATGACCGCCGAAGTGCGCCGCGCCATGGGTGACGCCGCGGTCAGGGCCGCGCATGCGATCGGCTATGTCGGCGCCGGCACAGTCGAATTCATAGCCGACGTGACCAACGGCCTCTGGCCGGACCATTTCTATTTCATGGAAATGAATACGCGGCTGCAGGTCGAGCATCCGGTCACCGAGGCGGTCACCGGGCTCGATCTGGTCGAATGGCAGTTGCGCGTTGCAGCCGGCGAGCCGCTGCCGAAAAAGCAGGGCGAGATCAGCATAGACGGTTGGTCCTTCGAGGCACGAATCTATGCCGAGGATCCCACCCGCGGCTTCCTGCCGGCGACCGGCCGGCTGGCGCACTTGAGCTTTCCGGACAGCAACACGCGCATCGACTCCGGCGTGCAGCAGGGGGACTCGATAACGCCCTTTTACGATCCGCTGATCGCCAAGCTGATCGTGCATGCGGGGACACGGTCGGCAGCGCTCGCCCGGCTGAAGGCGGCCTTGAAGGAGGTCCAGATCGGCGGAACTGTTACCAATCTCGATTTTCTCATCAGGCTGACGGACGAACAGGATTTTCGCGCCGGCAGGCCGGACACGGGACTGATCGACCGGACGGTCGAGCGGCTGGTGGCGCCGAGCGACCCGGACGACGAAGCATTGGCGCTGGCCGCAATCGTCTCCACCGGCGTCCTCCAGCCAATGACCTCCAGCGATCCCTGGGCCTCGCTCGGCTATTGGCAGATCTGGGGCGACGCCCACCGGACGGTTTCCATCGACCACGCGAACGGGCGCGCGGCCGTCACGCTCGCGTCGCGCGGACGCGATCAGTTCGCCGTTCGTGCCGGGACGAGCACCTTGCCGGTGCTCGTGCTCGAACGCTTCGAAAACGGTGCGCGGCTGGAAGTGGCCGGGCAGAGGCGAACGCTTCGCTTCCTCCAGCAGGGCGAGATGCTGACATTGTTTCTCGATGGCCGGAACCTTGTGTTTCACCTGCCGGATGCGTTGTCCGGCGGACATGGCGGGGAGATTGCCGACGATGAACTCGTGGCGCCGATGCCGGGGCTCGTCAAGATGGTCCGTGTCGCCGCCGGGGAGACCGTCGCCAAGGGCCAGCCGCTGGTGGTGATGGAGGCGATGAAGATGGAACTTACGCTTTCGGCTTCGCGGCAGGGAACGGTCGCGAGCGTGCACGTGGCCGAGGGCACGCAGGTCAGCGAAGGCACCGTCCTTGTATCGCTCAGTGAGGAGGCCGCACAATGACATCCTCGGCAAGCGAGCATGTCACGATTGTCGAGATGGCGCCGCGCGACGGCCTCCAGAACGAGCCCCGGCTCGTCGATACCGATGACAAGATCCGGCTCGTCGACCTGCTCTCCGATTGCGGCTTCGAGCGTATCGAGGTGACGAGCTTCGTCAGCCCGAGATGGGTGCCGCAGATGGCAGATGCCCCGGCGGTCATGGCCGGCATCGCGCGGCGCCCCGGCGTTCGCTACGCGGCGTTGACGCCGAACATCAGGGGCTTCGATGCCGCACTCGCCGCCGGCGCTGACGAGGTGGCGGTCTTTGCCTCCGCCTCCGAAACTTTCTCCGAGAAGAACATCAACTGCTCGATTGCCGAGAGCATCGAGCGCTTCCTCCCGGTCGCGGAGGCAAGCCGGCACCATGGAATTCCGATGCGCGGCTATGTCAGCTGCGTCGTCGAGTGCCCTTACGAGGGTCCGATCGCGCCGGAGGCCACTGCCCGCGTCGCACGCCTTCTTTCCGAGCTCGGCTGCTACGAGATCAGTCTCGGCGACACGATCGGGCGCGGCACGCCCGAAGCCGTCGATATCATGCTGGCGACGGTGCTTGGCGACATCGACGCGGCGAAGCTTGCGGGTCATTTCCACAACACGTCCAGCCGGGCGCTGGAAAATATCGCCGTCGGCCTTGATCGCGGCCTGCGGGTGTTCGACGCCTCGACCGGAGGGCTCGGCGGTTGCCCCTATGCCCCGGGCGCCGCCGGTAACGTCGATACGCTTGCGGTGAATGCCTTCCTGCAGACGAAAGGATTTTCGACCGGCCTCGACACTGCAAAGCTCGATCGCGCGGCGGCCTTCGCCCGATCCCTGAGGAGTGCAGCATGACTGAGCAAACGATCCGGTGCACTGTCAACGAACGGGGCATCGCCCGGCTGACGCTCGCCCGTCCGGAAAAGCACAACGCGCTTTCCGCCGCGATGATCGGCGAACTCACGGATGCGGCGGTCCGGCTTGGCGATGACAAGGCGGTCCGTGTCGTCATCCTCGCCGGCGAGGGGAAGAGCTTTTGTGCAGGCGGCGATCTCGACTGGATGCGCCAGCAGTTCGACGCCGACCGGCAGGAGCGGATTGCCGAGGCGACGCGGCTGGCGATGATGTTCAAGGCGCTGAACGAAATGCCGAAGCCGCTGATCGCCCGGGTGCATGGCAATGCCTTTGGCGGCGGGATCGGGCTGATGAGCGTTTGCGACGCCGTCGTTGCGGCGGCGGGCGCAAAGTTCGGCCTGACGGAGGCAAGGCTCGGGCTGATCCCGGCTACGATCAGTCCCTATGTCGTTGCCAGGATCGGCGAGGGAAGGGCGCGACCGCTGTTCATGTCGGCACGGCTTTTTGACGCGGAGGAGGCGCTTGCCGCCGGTCTTGCGACGGTCGTGGTTGACGTTGGCCAATTGGACGCCGCTGTCGATGCGGAAATCCCCCCCTATCTTGCCGCCGCGCCGCAAGCAGCCGGAAGGGCCAAACGCCTGGCGCGATCGCTTGGCATGCCCATCACGGATGCCGTCATCGCAGCGACGATCGAGCAGCTTGCCGACATCTGGGAAACGGAGGAAGCCCGGGAAGGGGTCTCCGCCTTCTTCGACCGGCGGGCGCCCTCCTGGCCGTGATGAGCTACTGCATCGCGCGTTTTATCAGACGCGCAAAGGGTGCTGTAGCACTTTGAATTGCTGCATGTTTTTATGCTTGAATCGACTACGATTCAGGAAACGTGCAGTAAGCTTGCGCTTGAAATGACCGCGGATTGAGCATACTTTATCCCTGTGCTGATCAAAACAGGATCGAGTTTTGCCATGGTCGCCCTCAACCTGGACATTCCCGCCGCCCGCTTCGGGGAGGATCACTCCCCGTTCCTGTCGGCACGCCTTGTCGCCGACCGTCTGGGCATAACGCTCGCCGAACTCGCCAAGCTGATTGGCGTCGCGCGGAACACGCTGACAGCCAAGAGCGGCGCCCGCAAGGTCGATAGCGCCCTGAGCAAGGTCGTCCGCATCCTCGCCATGGCGTCCGAAATGGCGGGCGACGAGGCCCGCGCCGTCATCTGGTTCAAGCATCAGCCGATCCCCGGCTGGGCCGGAAGGACGGCGTTCGATCTCGTCGGTGAAGGCAAGGCCGACAAGGTGCTCGCTTATCTGGAAGCTGTTCGCGCCGGCGTCTACGCCTAGAGCCGGATGAGGAAAGTGTGAGCGGTTTTCCGTCCGCATCCCGCTCCAACTTAGAGCAGCCGCCGCCTGCCGGGCCGATGCCGCTCTGGCGCGCCTTCGTGCCGCGCTGGGCTCATGTCCCGCTTTCCGGCGAGGGTGCGGCGCGCTTCGGCGGCCGATGGAATCCGGTCGGCATGCCGACCATCTACGCCGCGCGCGAACTTTCGACCGCCTGGGCCGAATACAATCAGGGTTTCGTGCAGCATCCGGCGCTGATCGTACGGCTCGAGCTTTACGATGCGCGGCTGGCCGATCTCACGGACGCCCATGTTCTTGAGGAGCTTGGCCTGACGGATGCCATCCACCGATGCGAATGGCGGGACGACCTCGACAAAGGCGCAGTGCCGCAGACCCACAAGCTGCAGACCCATCTCCTGGCCCGCGAATTTCACGGCGTGATCTACCCGTCTTTCATGTCGCCCGGCGGTACCTGCGTCGCGCTCTGGCGCTGGAACGGCGCGGGTGCGCCACGCCTTGAGGTCATCGATCCAGAAGGCAGGCTGCCGAAATCGCCAGCCTCCTGGCTTTAGACGGATTAGCCACCCGCATCCCGCGTCCGCGCAACGCTTACTTGGAGGACGGATCGGCGGTCTTGTTCAGGCGATATTTGAAGTCGCAATGGGATGCGCCCTGCATCACCGTCTGCGTCCGCTCGAGCGTGATGCGCCGGTCATAGCCGGTGCAGAATACGCCGTCGCGGTTGCAGGACAAAAGATGCCCGATATGTCCCAGACCCATTTCCCGATAGGTCTCGGCATAACGACAGCGCAGCACATTGTAATGGAACTCCTCGTCCGTCGCCTTGACGACCTCGATCGTCAGCGCGTCGTCCTGAGTCCAGAGATCCTGCAATTCCTGAAACGTCCGCAGGCTGGTTCCGCCGGGCGTTTTTGCGGCAAAGGCCTTTCCGGCGTCGATGGCAGCGCGCGTGATCGCGGTATCGATAATGGATTGGGCGAGTTCCTCACCGATCTTCTCCCGCATGACCTCATAGATCGGCGCGATGATCCCCGCCTCGATCTTGCGTCTGGCAAGAATGCCGAGCTCTCCGTTCATTGCCGATCTTGAGTTGCTTTGTTTGTCGGTCATGTGCAGGTCCTTTCACTGGTGCTGGCGCCGCCTCTTGCGTTAGCGAAGCACCTTGCCGGGATTGAGGATGCCGTTCGGGTCGAGGGCATTCTTGATCCGGCGCATGACGTCCAGTTCGGCCGGGCTGCGGGACTGATCGAGGAAGTCGCGCTTCAGCGTGCCGATGCCGTGTTCCGCGGAAATGGATCCGTGATACGCGGCGACAAGCGGGTAGACAACGGCATCGACCTGATGCGCGGTTTCTTGATCCGCGTCCGGAACGGAAAAGGCGATATGGAGATTGCTGTCGCCGACATGGCCGAAGAAGGAGACATGTGCCGATGGAAACCGGGCGGAAAGCACCTTGCCGCATTCCTCGGCGAAGCGGCCGATATCGCCGATCGGCAAGCTGACATCGAGATTGACGAGGGAAGGCAGCAACCTGTCCATGGCATGGCCTTCGCGCACGCGCCAGAAGCTCTGGGCCTCCTTCTCCGACTGGGCGATCAGCGCATCGCTGATCAACCCCTCTTCAAGGGCCTGTCCCAGGAAGGCCTCGAACTGCTCGCGCTCGCCGTCCTGCCCGTGGATGTCCTGCTCGATGATCGCGGCGAAAGCTGGAGCGGTTTCGAAGAATTGTCGTCCTTCCGCCTCGCAATTGAAGCGGAAATAGCTTTCCCACATCGCCTCGAATGCGGAGAGACCGGAAAGCGCCCGCTGAGCGCGTTTCAGGAAGGCGACGACGTCCGCGTAGCTGTCGAGCGCGCAGAGTGCCGTCAGCCGCCCGGCCGGCAAGGGGCGCAGGCGCAGCACGGCGCGGGTGATGATGCCGAGCGTGCCCTCCGACCCGACGAAGAATTGCCTGAGGTCGTAGCCGGTATTGTTCTTGATCATCTTGTTGAGCGAGGAGACCACCGTGCCGTCGGCGAGCACGACCTCGAGGCCCAGGACATTGTCGCGCGCAACACCGTTGCGGATGACACGGATGCCGCCGGCATTGGTGGCGAGATTGCCGCCGATCTGGCACGAGCCGCGCGCGCCGAGATCGATCGGCAGCAGGAAGCCCGCGTCCTCGGCCGCGCGTTGCGCGACTTCAAGCGGTGTTCCGGCAAGCACCGTCATCGTCGCGGCCGCCGTATCGATCTCCTTAATACCGGAAAGCCGCTCCATCGAAATGACGATGTCGCCGCAGTCGGGGTTTGCGCCGCCGGCGAGCCCTGTCATGCCACCCTGCGGCACCACGCTTTGACGATGCGTGTTGCATATACTGAGCGCGGTCGCGACGTCGGCCGTGCTCGCCGGGCGAACCACGGCGCTTGGGAGGTTTCGCCCGGTAAGGCTCGCGTCGCTGCGATGGCGTTCGGTGATCCGGTCGCCGATCAGCACGGCATCGCCGAGGGTTCGGATGAGCTCTTCGATGACGGACATTACGTGCCGGTGCGCGCCAGCTCGGCGGTCTGTGTCGCGACGGTCCTTTGAACCTCAGGCAGCTTCTCCTCCTTGCGGAAGAGCTTCCACTTCGTCGGCCGGAAGGCGACGCGGGTGTGGTCGGTGGAAGTCGCGCGTTCCGGCGGCAGTTCGATTTCCACCGAGGGCTGCGTCCGCCCAAGGTCTAGCTCGAGATGGCGCGTTCCGGCCACGCGGCGGCTGCCCGTCACGAGACCAGCCAGACAGCCGCCGCAGCCATCGATGAGCTCGACGTCATGCGGGCGGAAGTAGAGCGTCGCCTCTCCGTCCGGTTCGTCGGCGGCGCGCAGGCCGATCGGCCGGTCCTCGAACCAGATTTCACCGTTCGCAAGCGTTACGTTGAGGCTGTTCGACTGGCCAATGAATCCGTAGACGAAGGGCGAGACTGGACGATCATAGATTTCGTCCGGCGTACCGACCTGCTCGATCGCGCCCTTGCTCATGACGACGATACGGTCGGCGAGTTCGAGGGCCTCCTCCTGGTCGTGCGTGACGAAGATCGTGGTGTGACCGGTTCGATCGTGGATTTCCCTGAGCCAGCGTCTGAGTTCCTTACGTACCTGCGCGTCGAGCGCTCCGAAGGGCTCATCGAGCAGCAGCACGTTAGGCTCGACCGCCATGGCGCGCGCGAGCGCCACGCGCTGGCGCTGGCCGCCGGAAAGCTGGGCCGGATAGCGCCGTTCGAGACCGGAGAGCTGTACCAGATCGAGAAGATCAAGGGCCCGGCGGCGGATTTCGGCCGCTGGCGGCCGCCTGTTGGCCGGCCGTACCTTGAGCCCGAAGGAGACGTTGTCGAGCACCGTCATGTGCCGGAAAAGGGCGTAGTGCTGGAAGACGAAGCCGATGTTTCGTTGCTGCACCGTTTTCTTCGACGCATCCTCGTCGCCGAAGAAGATCATGCCCTCGGTCGGGCTCTCGAGCCCGGCGACGAGGCGCAGCAACGTGGTCTTTCCCGAGCCGGACGGGCCAAGCAAGGCGATCAGTTCGCCGGACCGGATATCGAGCGAGACGTCGTCGAGCGCCGGGAAGCGGCCGAATTCCTTGCGTATTTTCTGGACGCGGACTTCCATGGATGTCTGGACCTTTCAATGCCTGCGGCTGGCAGCGATCTCGTCGCTGTATCGAAGTTCAAGTGCCGTCTTCAAGACGAGCGTTACCAGCGCCAGGAGCGCAAGGAGTGCCGCCACTGCAAAGGCGGCGACGAAATTGTACTCATTATAGAGGATTTCCACTTGCAACGGCATGGTGTTCGTTTGGCCGCGAATATGCCCGGACACGACCGAGACCGCACCGAACTCTCCCATGGCGCGGGCGTTGCAGAGAAGCACGCCGTAAAGCAGGCCCCATTTGATGTTGGGCAGCGTCACATGCCAGAAGGTTTGCCAGCCCGTGGCGCCAAGCGACAATGCCGCTTCCTCGTCGCTGGTGCCCTGTTCCTGCATCAGCGGGATCAGTTCGCGCGCGACGAAGGGGAAGGTGACGAAGACTGTTGCGAGCACCAGCCCGGGCACGGCAAAGAGGATCTGGATGCCATACCTCTGCAGGATAGGGCCGAACAGACTGTGCGACCCGAAGAGCAGCACGAAGACAAGGCCCGAAATCACCGGCGACACCGAGAAGGGCAGGTCGATCAACGTCGTCAGGAACGCCTTGCCCTTGAACTCGAACTTGGCGATCGCCCAAGCGGCCGCCACCCCGAAGACGAGATTGAGCGGCACGGCGATCGCAGCGACCAGCAGCGTCAACCGGATGGCGGAAAACGTCTCCGCATCACGTAGCGCCGAGACGAACTCTGCCGGTCCCTTGCGGAACGCCTCGATAAACACCGTGGCAAGCGGCAGCAGCAGGAACAGCGCCACGAAACCGAGTGCAACCACGATCAGGATCGTACGTGCGAGCCGGGTCTCCGAGGTTGCTGACTTGACCAGTGTTGACGGCGCCGTAATCGACGCGGAACCGACATCATGCGCCATAGCCGTATCTCCGTCTGCTCCAGGACTGGATCGTGTTGATGACCAGCAGCATGATGAACGAAAGGGCCAGCATCACCGCGGCGATCGCGGTTGCCGCCGGGTAGTTGAACTCTTCCAGGCGAATGATGATCAGGAGCGGTGCGATCTCCGAAACGTAAGGCAGGTTGCCGGCGATGAATATGACGGAGCCGTATTCGCCGACGCCACGCGCGAAGGCGAGCGCGAAGCCCGTCAGCCCGGCCGGAAGAAGGCCCGGGAGCAGGACGCGGCTGATGGTCTGATAGCGGCTGGCGCCAAGCGTTGCGGCTGCTTCCTCCACCTCCTTGTCGATTTCCTCCATGATCGGCTGAACCGTTCTGACGACGAAGGGCAGGCCGACGAAGACGAGGGCCACGACAATGCCGGCAGGCGTGAAGGCGATCTTGATGCCAAGGGGTTCGAGAAGCGAACCGATCCAGCCGTTCGGCGCATAGAGCGCCGTCAGCGCAATGCCGGCAACCGCGGTCGGCAGCGCGAACGGCAGATCGACCATGGCGTCGATGACGCGCTTTCCGGGAAATTGGTAGCGCACGAGCACCCAGGCAAGCACGACACCGAAAACGAGATTGATGACGGCGGCCACGAAGGCCGTACCGAAGCTGATCGTCAAGGCATTGACGGTGCGCTCGTCAGAGGCGAGCGCGAAGAATTTCGACCAGCCGAGGCCGCTCGAGCGCCAGATGAGGCCGGAAAGCGGAATGAGTACGATGAGGGTGAGCCATGTCAGGGTGACGCCGAGCGCCAATCCGAAACCCGGAATGACGCTCGGCTGCCGAAACTGCCATCGCCTGCTGCTGCGAAAGGCCATGAAATATTATTGTCCCGGCTTGTAGATCTGGTCGAAAATTCCGCCGTCGGCGAAGAATTTCGGCTGAGCTTCCTTCCAACCGCCGAATTCGTCAATAGTGACCAGCTTCACATCGGCGAAGCGCGCCGTGTCCTTGGGGTCGGCCAGCTCCGGCTTGAAGGGCCGGTAGTAGTGCTTGGCTGCCAGTTTCTGGCCAACGTCGCTGTAGAGATAGTTCAGATAGGCTTCCGCCACCTTCCGCGTGCCCTTGCTGTCGACATTGCCGTCCACAAGTGCGACCGGCGGCTCGGCCTTGATCGAGATCGATGGCGTTACGATCTCGAAATTGTCAGGCCCGAGTTCCTCCAGCGAGAGATAGGCTTCGTTTTCCCAGGCGAGCAACACGTCGCCGAGGCCCCGCTGGACGAAGGTCGTCGTCGCGCCGCGTGCGCCGGTGTCGAGGACCGGCACGTGCTTGAACAACTGCGCGACGTACTCCTGGGCCTTGCCATCGTCGCCGCCATTGGCAGCTCGTGCCCAGGCCCAGGCTGCAAGGAAGTTCCAGCGCGCACCACCCGAGGTCTTCGGGTTGGGGGTGATCACCTGGATATCTTCCTTGACGAGATCGCCCCAATCCTTGATGCCCTTGGGATTGCCCTTGCGAACGAGGAAAACGATGGTCGAGGTGTAGGGAGAGCTGTTGTTTTCGAAGCGGGTCTTCCAGTCGGCCGGAATTTTTCCGCTCTCCTTGGCGATCGCGTCGATATCGGCTTCAAGCGCCAGCGTAACGACGTCCGCCTCGAGGCCGTCGATCACGGACCGAGCCTGCTTGCCAGAGCCGCCGTGGGAGGTCTGGATCGTCACCGTCTCGCCGGTATCGGCCTGCCATTTTTCGGCGAACGCCGCATTGAATTCCTTGTAGAGCTCCCGCGTGGGATCATAGGACACGTTCAGGATCGTTGTGTCCGCTTGAGCGAGGCCAACGGAGCCAAGCTGCAGACTGCCGACCACAAGCGCTAGTTTTACTATTCCGGTAAGTCTATTCGAGCCCATATTGCCCTCCATCCTTTACCAAATAAAACTATCAATTTAATCGACTATCTCAACGCAAACTTATGACGCTCTGTCCCCCTTTCGTGAAATGTCCTGTCGTCAATCGGGTCTTTGCGGAAATTCTTTTCTCGCTTGGTTCTCCTGCGGTTGGGCGCGGCCGCAAAATAGCACAGCATATTAGGAAGGTGCCATATATCCAAAGCCGCCGGATTCGCCTCCGCCGCCAGGCTATCGCAGATCAGGCAGCGTCTGGTTGCGGTAGATGGTCCGTTCCGATGAGGGCGCCGGGCTGCTCGATGACGCGTGCAGCGACCTTTGCGGCGAAGGCCGCGGCGTCGCGACAGGGCTGTCCCCTGAGGTGCATAGCCAAAAACGCCCCGTTGAAGCTGTCGCCGGCGCTGGTCGTGTCCCTGACAGGGTTTGCAGGATGGGCAGGAACATGCGTTACCGGGCCGGCGCTCATGATCCTAATCCCGTTCTCGCCGTCCTTGACCGCGACAAGCTCCGCTCCGAGATCGCGGTAGCGCTTCGCCGTTGCTTCGGGATTGGCGTCCCCAAAATGACTGTGCTCGTCGTCGAAGCTCGGGAAGATCATTGTTGCCACGCGAGCGCCGTCGGAAACCGCAGCACACATCGTCTCGGTGTTTTCCCAAAGCCGTGGCCGCAGATTCGGATCGAACGCGACGGTCTTTCCCAACTCGCGCGCCCGGCGGATCTCCGCAAGCAGGCGGCTCCGATCGCCGGGCGAGAGGATCGCAAGCGTGATGCCGGAGAAATAGACGAGCGCGGCGTCATCGATTGCCGCGCGCAGTCGGTCTCCATCTTCGGCCAGCAGCTTTGCCGCCGATGTGTCCCGCCAGTATTGAAAGCTGCGCTCGCCGTCCTTCAGGTGGATCATGTACATGCCGGGATTGCGCCCCTCGATGCGGCGCACATGATCGCTGGCGATGCCGGCGCCGTTCATGAAGGAGAGCATTTCGTCGGAAAGCCTGTCTGTTCCAAGTGCCGTGAAGTAGCTTACCCGCCAGTCGTTGCCGAGAAAGGCGCGGGCATACCACGCCGTATTGAAGCTATCGCCCGCGAAACCCTTCTTGAGATGGCCGTCGCCGGCCTGTGAAAGTTCGATCATGCATTCGCCGATCGAGAGAAATGTCTTTGGCATCGGGTAGTGTCCCATGAGTGGGGAGGCAGGTATCGGTGATGATAAGGCGCGAAGCGGCCGTCCATGTATCCTAGAAAAGTTCCCGGGTGCAAATCTAGTGTGAAATCGAAAGGGATGCCCGTGCGCGGCCCGGGTGTTTTTGGCCGCGTTCGTCCATCCATCCAAACCCACGACACGCGGATATCTCGTCTGCCTCCGGCGGCAAGAGCGTGATACGCTTGGTGACCTTCAACAGTCCGAGGCGTTACCGCCCGAAGGGAGATCATGTCCGGTTCCGATGGCAGTATTCTCGATTTTCTCGGGGTATTGGCCGTGTTTCTGCTTGTCGGTGCGAACGGCTTCTTCGTCGCTGCCGAGTTTTCGCTCGTTTCCGTCCGCCGCAGCCGCGTGGCTGAACTGGTAGCGCAAAAGCGCATGAATGCGAGCGCGCTCCAGCATGCCGTCGAAAATCTCGATGCCAACCTGGCGGCCACCCAGCTTGGGATCACGATATCGTCCCTGGCACTGGGATGGGTCGGTGAACCGGCGCTCGCCCATCTCGTCGAGCCGTTGCTGACGGTCTTGCCCGCGGCCTGGGCATCAGTCGGATCACACGCCATTTCCGTCGCGGTTTCGTTCGTCATCATCACTGCGCTGCATATCGTGCTCGGCGAACTGGCACCGAAGAGCCTCGCCTTGCAGCGAAGCGAGGGCACGGCGCTCGCCGTCGTCCGCCCGCTCGCGCTGTTTCTCTTCCTGCTGCGCCCCGCGATCCTCGCCCTCAACGGCCTCGGCAATCTCGTGCTTCGATTGATCGGTCTGCGACCAGGTGCCGGCGAGGCATCGCTGCATTCCCCGACGGAGCTGAAGCTCCTTGTCGCCGAAAGCCAGGAGGCCGGACTTCTCGATGCCGCCCAGCAGGAACTGGTGGAGCGGATATTCAGCATCGGCGACCGAAGGATTTCCGACATCATGACGCCGCGGATCGAGGTCGACTGGATCGACGCCGACGACAGCCAGGAAGAGATCCTGAGGACGATCAGGGAATGTCACCACGAGCAGCTCCTGATCGGCCGGGGCAACATCGACTATCCGTTGGGCATGGTGCTCAAGAAGGACCTGCTTGACCAGTTGCTCGATCAGCAACCGCTTGACGTCCTCAGCATTATTCGGGAGCCGTTGATCCTGCATGAGTCGACAGCCGTCTTCCGTGTGCTCGAGAAGTTCAAGAGCGCCCCCGTCCGGTTGGCCGCGATCATTGACGAGTACGGGAGCCTCGAGGGGATTGTCACCCAGACCGACCTGCTGGAGGCGATTGCCGGCGACCTGCCGGACACGGAAGCCGTCGAGCCGGATATCATCGTGCGCGAGGACGGCAGCATGCTGATCGAGGGCATGATGGCCGCTCATGACGCTTTCGAGAGGCTGGGATTCCACGATCGGCCGGAGGGCGACTTCCACACGATCGCCGGCTTTGCGCTTCAGGTGCTCGGCCATCTCCCGCATGTGGGCGAGAGCTTCGATTTCGAGGGCTGGCGCTTCGAAGTCGTCGACATGGACGGCATGCGCATCGACAAGCTTCTCGCGTCGCGAATTGGCTGACAGGCCTCTTGGGCGGGCACGCCGCGAACGCTCAGAGAACGCGGCCGCGCGCGACGATGGGCCAGATCGACTTCACCTCATTGCCTTCGACGATATGCACCGCGTCGACCATGTTGGTCACCACGCAGGCGTGGTTCGGGACGATGCGCAACTTGTCGCCGACCTTCAAGCTGATCGGACCGTCGGAGACGAGCCTGCCGTGCTCTTCCGAAAGCTGGTCGATCCTGATGTCATCGCGCCCGAGAACGTGGCCGTAGCCGGAAAGACCGAGAAGGTCGGAGGTCAGGACCTTGCTGCCGGCGTCGATGATCGCCCTGTTTTCGGCGGGAACCGAGACCACCGTTGCAAGCACCGTCAGCGCGCAATTGTCCCACGTCGCGACACCGCGGGCAACGAGCGAGCGATCGTTGTAGATGTAGGTTCCCGGACGGTGCTCGGTCGCGACCGACGCGCCGGCCGCCTCCATCATGTTCGGTGTGCCGCCGGATGTGACGGTCGGCACGTCGATGCCGTCCGCTTCGATCAGCCGCTTCGCCTCGCTCATGAAGGCTTGAACGCGCTCCGTTCCGCCGACTGGCGGATAGGTCATCAGCCCGCCGAAGTGCAATCCGGGTGCATCGGCTATGCGCCGGGCGAGGCTCGCGGCCTCGGCCGGTGTCGCCACGCCGCAACGATCGGCGCCGGTGTTGCATTCGACAAGCACGGTCAGCGGTTCGTTTTCGCGGGCGAAGCGGGCCGACAGGCCGTCGATTACGGTCGGGTTGTCGGCGACCACGCTGAGGATGACGCGTTTGTTGAGCTCAGCGAGGCGCGCGAGCTTCTCCGCTCCGAGGATGTTGTAGGTGATCAGCACATCTTTGATCTGCGCGCTGCCCTCGACCATCGCCTCCGCCTCGGTGACTTTCTGGCAGGTTATGCCGATCGCTCCGGCCTCAAGCTGCAGTTCGGCCATCTGCGGAAGCTTGTGCGTCTTTATGTGCGGCCGCACCCGAATGCCGTGGCGATTCGCGTAGTCCTGGAACGCGCGAATATTGCGGCGGGCGATCTCGATATCGACCAGCACCGCGGGCGTTTCGATCGGCAGGGTCATACGGCTGGCTTCCTCTCTCAGACAACGGCGGATGGGCGGCGAACTTAGCCGATCCGGCTTGACAAGTTATGACCCAAGGCATTTGATAGGTCAATCCGGTATTCAGGACGCATGTCCATTATATTGGATAACAGAAAATCACCGGGAACTGACAAAGGGGAGATCTCCGATGATCAAGACATTTCATGCGACTGCGGGCCTCATAATCGCCACACTGGCAGCGGCGCCGGCCTTCGCGCAGCAGCCGACAAGCAAACTCGACGAAGTGCTTGCGCGCGGCCATCTGGTGCTCGGAACCGGCAGCACGAATGCGCCTTGGCACTTCAAAAGCGCCGACGACAAGCTGCAGGGCTTCGACGTCGATATGGGCCGCATTATCGCCAAGGCGCTGTTCGGGGATCCGGAGAAGATCGAATTCGTCAATCAGTCGTCCGATGCCCGTATTCCGAACATCACCACCAACAAGGTCGACATCACCTGCCAATTCATGACGGTCACGGGCGAGCGCGCCCAGCAGATCGCCTTCACCATTCCTTATTATCGCGAAGGCGTGGGCCTGATGCTGAAGGCGGACGGCAAGTATGCCGACTACAAGGCGCTCAAGGAGGCTGGTTCCTCGGTCACGATTTCGGTGCTGCAGAACGTCTATGCCGAGGATATGGTCCACGCCGCCCTGCCGGAGGCAACGGTCGATCAGTATGAATCTGTTGACCTGATCTATCAGGCGCTTGAATCGGGACGTGCCGATGCTGCCGCCACCGACCAGTCCTCGCTTGCCTGGTACATGACCCAGAACCCGGAGCGCTATAAGGATGCCGGTTATGGCTGGAATCCGCAGACCTACGCCTGTGGCGTCAAGCGCGGCGACCAAGACTGGTTGAACTTCGTCAACACGGCATTGCACGAGGCGATGACAGGCGTCGAATTCGACTTCTATGCCAAGTCGTTCAAGACCTGGTTCGGCAAGGATCTGACCACGCCGCAGATCGGTTTCCCGGTCGAATACAAATGAACCCTTCGCCGAGGCGGCCCCAGCGGGGCTGCCTCTCGCCCTGCTTTCAATAATGGCTGGCGCGCATGACTTACTCACTGAATTTCGCGGCCGTCTGGCGCTCGTTCGACCTTCTTCTGGAAGGACTTGCGCTCAGTCTCGGCCTCGCCTTCGCGGCAATCCTTGCCGGTTGCGTCATCGGATTGATTGCGGCTTTCGGGCTCGTTTCCAAGACTGTCGCGTTGCGCAAACCTGCCGGACTCTATGTCACGATCATCCGTAACACGCCGATCCTCGTCCTCGTTCTTTTCAGCTATTTCGCTCTTCCGGAACTTGGTGTCCGCCTCGGCAAGATCGAAAGCTTTGTGTTGACGCTGGCGATCTACTCCGGCGCCTATCTTGCCGAGGTGTTCCGTGGGGGCCTCATCGCCGTGCCGCCCGGCCAGCGCGAGGCGGGCCTTGCGATTGGGCTGACGGAGATGCAGATCCGCACCTCGATCATCATCCCCCTGATGCTGCGCAACGTCCTGCCGTCGCTTGGCAGCACCATGATCTCGCTTTTCAAGGACACCTCGCTCGCTGCGGCAATCGCCGTACCGGAACTCACGTTCGAGGCACGCAAGATCAATGTCGAGACCTTTCGGGTCATCGAGACCTGGATCGTGGCGAGCTGCCTCTATGTCGCAACCTGTTCGCTCCTTGCCGCGCTGATGCGTGTCGTCGAGCGGCGTCTGGCCGTTCCGAGGTGACCATCATGGATTTCGCATTTCTCGATCAACTCTGGCTTGCCCGGCTGCCGCTCATCAAGGGGCTCGGCGTGTCGATTTCCATATCCTTCCTGTCGATCGCGGTCGGCACTGTGCTCGGCATTTTCGTCGGGCTGGCGCTGACCTATGGCTACAAGCCGATGCAATGGCTGGTGCGCGGCTATACCGACTTCATCCGCGGCACGCCGGTCCTGGTACTGGTGCTGGCGAGCTATTACGTGCTGAGCACCGTCGGCGTTGAACTCGGACCGTTCCAGGCGGGCATCCTTGCGCTCGCCGTCTTCTGCAGTTCGCATGTTGGCGAGCTGGTGCGCGGTGCATTGCAGTCGATTCCCAAGGGACAGACGGAGGCTGCAAAAGCGATCGGGCTCACGTTCTCGCAGACCTTCGCTTATGTGCTTGGGCCCCAGGCATTGCGCCAGGCGCTGCCTGCCTGGGTCAATACGGCAGCCGAGATGGTCAAGGCGTCGACGCTGCTCTCGATCATCGGCGTCGGCGAATTGCTGCTGCGTACGCAGGAGCTAATCTCTCGCACTTTCATGAGCCTCGAATTCTATTTTTTCGCGGGCTTTCTCTATTTTGTCATCAACTACAGCATCGAGCGCTTCGGTCGCTATGTCGAGCGCAAGACCGCTGTTCCGTCGTGAGGCTTCGCATCCGATGACCAACAATCTTCTTGAAATCCGCGATCTTCACAAGCGCTACGGCACGGTTGAAGTACTGAAGGGCGTCGACTGCACCATGCGGCAGGGTGAGGTGATCAGCATCATCGGCTCGAGCGGCTCCGGCAAAACGACAATGCTTCGCTGCATCAACATGCTGGAGGAGTTCCAGGGCGGGACGATCAGCATCGACGGCGAGGAAATCGGCTATGAGATGGTGAACGGCGTCCGCCGCCGCAAGCGGGAAAAGGATATCGCACGCCAACGCGCACTCACCGGTATGGCCTTTCAACAGTTCAACCTTTTCCCGCATATGACTGCCGCCGGCAACGTCGCGCTCGGCCTGGTCAAGGTCAAGAGGATGAGCCGTGACGAGGCGAAGGCGATCGCGGAGAAGTGGCTTGACCGCGTCGGGCTGCTATCGCGCAAGGATCATTATCCTGGTCAGCTTTCCGGCGGCCAGCAGCAGCGCGTAGCAATCGCTCGCGCCATCGCGATGAACCCGAAGCTGATGCTCTTCGACGAGGTCACTTCGGCGCTGGACCCTGAATTGGTCAACGAAGTGCTGCAAGTGATCAAGGGGCTCGCCGAGGACGGGATGAGCATGCTCCTCGTCACCCATGAGATGCGCTTCGCCTACGAGGTTTCGTCGCGGGTAATCTTCATGAATCAGGGCCGCATCGGCGAAGAAGGCAATCCGCGCGAGATGTTCCTGAAACCGAAGACCGAGCGCCTGACAGATTTTCTGAAAACTTCATCGTTCAACTGAAGGGCCGGTTCAACCGGAGACCGATAATCGAAATGCAGAATTGGAGTGAAGTGCTGTGACGATTAAGCGTTATGGAACGGGCGAAACCGGTGCGGGAAAGCAGGCTTTGCCATTTGCACGCGCCGTCGAGGCAGACGGTTGGCTATACGTCTCGGGACAGGTCGCCATTGAGGCCGGCGAGATCATCGACGGCGGCATCATTGCCGAAAGCCGCAAGGCGATCGAAAACATGATCGCGATCCTGCATGAGGCGGGCTACGGCGTTGAAGACGTCGTGCGTGTCGGCGTCTGGCTCGATGACCCGCGCGACTTCTGGAGCTTTAATGGGATCTACGCGCAATACTTCGGTGAGAACCCGCCGGCACGCGCCTGCGTACAGTCACGCATGATGGTCGACTGCAAGGTCGAAGTTGACTGCGTCGCCTACAAGGCTAAATGAGGTGAACTTGGCGTCGGGTTTGCGGAGCGGGTGAAGTGAGTGCGGATTTCTGCCCGCATGGTTTTCACTCGCGCTCCGGGACCGCAGGAGAATGGCTATGGCTGATGCGGTAGATACGGTCAACCGGAGGGCACGGGGTCTCGACCGGGCATTCGAAATCCTCGACTTTTTGCGCCTGCAACGCCAGCCCCTGCGCCCGAACGAAATCGCCCAGGGTATCGGCGCCCCGCGCTCTTCCGTCTACGAGCTCGTCAACCTGCTGATCCGGCAGGGCGTAATCGAGTATCGGGGCGAAGATGGCCGTGTCTTTCTCGGGCGCAAGCTCTATTTCCTCGGTGCGGCCTACGCCGAGCAATTCGATCTTATGCGCGAGTGCGAACATCTGTTGGCGAGGATCGCCGAGGAGACGCGGGAGACCGCGCAGATGTGCCAACTGGAAGGCAACAAATATGCCGTCGTTCTGATGAACGAGGGAAGCCGCCCCTTCCGCATCTCCACCAATATCGGCGAGCCGGTCGCCATTCCGTGGACCGCGTCTGGTCGTCTGCTGGTCGACCACATGAGCGACGAGCAGATACTGGATTTCATTCCGGCCGAAGATTTCGTGCTGCCGACGGGCAAGCGCCTCGATCCATCCGATTTCATCGGCCAGGTCCGGGAAGCCAAGAAGGACGGCTATTTCACCTTCAACAGCATCGTCGACAGCTTTACCCATTGCTTTGCCGTGCCGGTGTACGACGCTGAAGGAATTTGCATCGCGACGCTCTGCCTCGTCGCTCCCAAGGAAGACGGCTTGCGCAATCGTGATGCTTATCTTCGCGTATTGATTGGTGCGGCGGCGGAACTTTCCGAGAAGCTTGGCTATAGCCAGGACGGACCGCCGGTTCGGACAGCAGCCCGGGCAGCCACCGGCTATTAAAGTCCAGGTTCGTTGCAGACCGCCATTATTGCCGACGGTCTCGACGGTTCTCACGCCGTCAGCAACGAGCGCCCGTTTCGGGATCGAAGAGATGCAGCGCCGCCTCATCGAAGGAGAAGAGTTGCTGTGACCCGGCGCCAAAACGCGTGCGCGGCGGAAGGCAGGCGGTGATCGTCTGTTCGCCGAGCTTTGCCGTCGTGACCAGCTCCGGTCCCGTCAGTTCCATGACCTCGACGTGCGCCTTGATGTGGACGCCCGGCGCGTCGGCGCTTGCGAGCCGCAGCGCCTCCGGCCGTATGCCGATCTTGACGCGCCGGCCCGCCGCCGCGGCACTTCTGAGAACTGCGGGCAGCGGAAGCGTCTCCTCGGAGCCGCTTATCTTCAGAGCCTTGTCAGCCACTTCCGCGTCGAGAATGTTCATCGGCGGCGAACCGACGAAACCGGCGACGTAGAGCGATGCCGGCCGGTCGTAGATTTCCTCCGGCGTGCCGAGTTGTTCGATGCGGCCGTCGCGCATGACGGCAATGCGGGTCGCAAGCGTCATCGCCTCGATCTGGTCGTGGGTCACGTAGACGATGGTCGTCTTCAGCATCTGATGCAGCCGCTTCAGTTCGGTGCGCATCTCCATGCGCAGCTTTGCGTCGAGGTTCGACAGCGGCTCGTCGAAAAGAAAGACCTGCGGATTGCGCACTAGCGCCCGCCCGATTGCAACGCGCTGGCGCTGGCCGCCGGAAAGCTGGCTCGGCTTGCGGTCGAGAAGATTTTCGATCTGAAGAAGCCGTGCCGTCTCGCGCACCGCCGTTTCGCGCTCGGCCGCCGGCACCTTGCGCATCTCAAGGCCGAAGCCGATGTTGCGGGCGACGCTCAAGTTCGGATAGAGCGCGTAGGACTGGAACACCATGGCGATGTCCCTGTCCTTTGGATGCAGGCCCAGGATCGAGCGTTCGCCGATGCGGATGTCGCCGCGGCTTGGCTCCGCAAGCCCGGCGATGATGTTCAGGAGGGTGGACTTGCCGCAGCCGGAGGAGCCGAGGAGCACCAGGAACTCGCCGCTTTCAAGCGCGATGTCGATGCCTTTCAGCGTCTCCACCTCGCCGTAGCGCTTGTGGATGTCGCGGATTTCGAGTGCGCTCATTTCCTGGTCTCCTCAAGGAAGGCCGAAAGGGGGTTGCCATAGCTGCGCGGCAGCGTGGAGATCGCCTCGGAGGCGACGGTGACGCCGACCCTCAGGCAGGTTTCGAGCGGCAAATCGGCGGCAAGCGCGGCCAGGAAGCCGGCATTGAAGACATCGCCGGCGCCGATCGTGTCGACGACGTCGACACGAGGCGCGGGAACCGAATATTCCGCGCCGGTCTTGTCGAGGGCAAGCGCACCATGGGCCCCCCGCTTGACGACGACGATCGCTTCGGACGGCATCTCTGCCTTCAGCTGACGGGCGGCCTCGCGGGGGTCAGTCTCGCCGGTCAGCGTGGTTGTCTCGACCTCGTTGAAGAGCGCGCAATGGCAGCGCTTCAGCCAGTCGAGGGTCTTGCGCTTGTTCGCCTCGGTCCAGCCGTCGAGCGGCCAGCCAGTGTCGAGCGCGACCGCAATGTCATGTGCATCCGCCCAGTCAAATAATTCGTCATAGGCGTGCGTCAGGGCGTCGGTCAGGAACGAGCCCGCAAGCAGCGCAAAGCCGTCGCGAAGGCGCTCGCCGTCCAGCATCGTGCGAACTTCGTCGAAGCTGAAGAGCGGCAGGTGGCCGCGCGTGGTGAAGAATGTGCGCTCGCCGTCCGGGTGGGTGATCCCGACCGATAGCGTCGTGCCCACTGTTTCGACCGGCCATTCCCGCGCGCGCACGCCGAAGGCCTCCTTCAGCCAGGTGCCGAACTGGTCATTGCCGACATTCGCGGCAATCGCGTAGTCGACGCCGAGCGAGTCCCAGGCAAGCGCGCTGTTGCCGGCGCAGCCGCCGACGCGCAGCTCGTCATGATCGACGATGATTTCCGTGCCGGCCTTCGGCCACGGCTCGGCCGGACCGAGGATCAGGTCGATGTTGACGTTGCCGATGGCTGCAAGCGGGCGCATGGCGTCATTCGCTCCGGGTGATCTTGGTGGAGCGCACTGGGGTGCCGGCATTGTCGACGCGCGCATCCGCGAAGGCGAGCATCAGCGACTGTGCGACGGGCAGGATGGCGAAAACGGCCGCCAGACCTGCGGCGCGCTCGAAACGGATGGTCACGACTCCTTCGACCGGCGCTTCGCCGGAAGCATCGAAGACGATCACGGGAGAGCCCGCTTCTGCAGCGGAAGTCGCCATCGCGGCCACGAGACCTGCCGTCGGGTCGCTGGCGCGGAAGAGTACGACCCCGACAGGCGGGCCGAGCATTTCCATCGGGCCGTGGCGAAGCTGTCCGCCTTCTAGCGAGAAGCAGGGAAGGCGCGACAGCTCGGTAAGTCCGAGCGCGATCGCCTCGGCAAGGCCCTGCAACCTGCGGCCAGAGGTGACCACCGCGCGCGCGCCGGCGAGTGCGGCAAGCGCTTCGTCGATCGCCGGGGCTTCCGGCTCGCGAAGTGCGTGAAGCGCGCCGGCCGGATCCTCGCCGAGGGCGGCCAGGACTGAAAGATGCAGCGCGAAACTGATCGTCAGGCTGCGGGTCGCGGCAAACGCCTGCTCCGTGCCGCCGGCGCCGATGAGCGATGGCGCGGTGCGCGCCAGAAAGGAATTGCCTTCCAGCGTCAGTCCGAACGTATCGGCCGCGCCGCCATTGGTCTCCTTGAACCAGCGCAGCACCTCGGCGCTTTCGCCCGATTGCGAGGTGATGAGAATGGTCTTCCCCTCGATTGGCAACGGCTGGCCGAGCTGTTCGGAAAGCGGGATTGCCACGGCTTCGATGCCGAGTGCCCGATAGAGCGGCTCGACGGCGCGCCCGACCGCATGCGAGCCGCCCATGCCCAGGAGCAGGAGGCGGCCTGTCGATCTCAGCGACCCGGCAATTTTCCGCGCCAGAGCAGCCGACTGTTCATAGGAGGCGATGGCATCGGCATGCTGGCGCGCCATTTCCTTGTCGATCGCGATGAGCCCGGCGGGCCTTTGCTTGGAAGCCTTCATGATCATCCTTTGACGCCGCCGCTGGTGAGCCCGGAAATCAGGGCCCGTTGCATGACAAGACCGATCAGCACCGGGGGCAGGGCGGCAAGCACACCGGCGGTGGCGATCAATCCGTAGTCGGAGACATGGCCGCCGGCGAGGTCCGCTATGGCGACAGTCAGCGTCTTGGCGCGCAGGTCGGAGGTGAAGAGCAGCGCGTAGAAGAATTCGTCCCAGGCGAGCAGGAAGGCAAAGAGCGCGGAGGTCGCCATCACCGGGGCGGCAAGCGGAAGGGTCAGCAGCCGCAGGATCTGGTCGAGCCGTGCGCCGTCGATCATCGCGGCGCTTTCAATCTCCCTCGGTATCGAATCGAAGCCCGATTTCAAGAGCCAGGTGGTGAAGGGTGCGAGGATGGTGAGATAGACGAGCGCCAATCCGAACACCGAGTTGAGCAGGCCGAAATAGGCAAGCCCCATATAGAGCGGCACCGCGAGCGCGACGGGCGGCAACATATAGGTGGCGATCACCGCATAGAGTGACCAGGAGACCGTGGCCGTGCGCGACACCGCCCAGGCGGCGGGAATGGCGACGGTAACCGCGGCGAGTGTCGCCATGCCGGCGACCTTCAGGCTGTTGAGCAGCGAGGCGACGAAGGCGGCGCCGGCGCTGTTCTCGATCGTCGACAGCAGGGCGCGGTAGCGCGAAAGATCGATCTCGTCCGGCCACCAGTTGAGCGGCTTGGCGGCAAGGTCGGCGGCCGACGAGATGCTCATGACGAAGAGCCAGGCGAGTGGCGCCAGGATGACGATCGTAAGCAGCAGCGCGCTCAGATAGACGAAGGCGGTGAAGAGCCGGTTCTGGCGTTCCATCACGATGCTCCCGCCGCCTTGCGAAGCAGCGCCGCATAGGCAACCGCGAGAATGGTCACGAGCAGCGTGACGATGAGCGCGAGCGATGCGCCGGAACCCGCCCGTTGGAAGGAGAAGGCCTCCTGATAGACGAGGATCGAGAGCGTGCGCGTGCTGTTTGCCGGTCCGCCGCGCGTCATCACCCAGATGATGTCGAAGACCTTGAAGGCCTCGATCGTGCGCAGCACCAGCGCCACCAGCAGCGGGCCTGCGAGATAGGGCATGATCACGTAGCGAAAGCGATTGAGCGGGCCCGCGCCGTCGACAAGTGCAGCCGCAGCGATGTCGCGGGGGACCGCCTGAAGTGCAGCGAGCGCGATCAGCGCCACCAGCGGAAAATTCTTCCAGCAATCGGCGACGATCAGCGCCGCCAATGCCAGACCTGGCTCGCCGAGCCACGAGCGATAGCTGTCGAGAAGGCCGAGCTGCGTGAGCGCCGCATTGAGGGCGCCGTATTCCGGATTGTAAATCAACCGCCAGAGCGTGGCGTTGACCACCGTCGGCAGCGCCCAAGGCAGGATCATCAAGGCTCTGAGCGCCGTGCGTCCGCGAAATTGCTGGTTGAGCAGGAGCGCGGCGAGCACGCCCAGCACCATTTCGGCGGCGACGGACACGACCGCAAACCATGTGGTTGTGATCAGCGCCCGCTGGAAGTTCGACCCGCCGACCATTTTTGCGTAGTTGTCGAGGCCGACGAAACCGCCAGCAGTGCCGACGAGTTTCGCATCGGTGAAGGAGAGCCGCACCGTATCGACCAATGGCCAGCCGATGACGGCGATCATGACCACGAGCAGCGGCAGCATCAGGAGCCACGCGCGTGTTGTTATCCAGGTACCGGGCATCGGATGAAGACCCTTGCGGCCGTCAGGGCCGTTTCATGCGATTCATATGTTTCGGTTGTGCCGAGGGCTTCCAGGAGGCCGCAGGTGTAGGTCACGTTCCGAGCGACCGGCCCGGAACGTGACGCTGGCCTTCTCAGAGGCCGCTGTTCTCGGCAGCCGTCTTCAAGGCGTCTTCGGCGGAAGTCTGGCCGAGCAGCGCCTCCTGGATTGCCTGTTGCAGGGCAGTCGAAAGCTCCTGATACTTCGGCGTCGTCGGCCGCGGATACATGGCCGCGAGGCCAAGCTTGGCCGCCGCGATCAGCTCTTCCTGGCCTTTCGTCACGCTGGCGTCCTCGTAGGACGAGGCCCAGATCGGCAGGCTGAGCTTCGCATACGCGTTCTGCGTCGGCTGCGAGGTCATGTGGACGATGTATTTCCATGCCTCTTCCGGATGCTGGCTGGTCGAGGTGATGCCGAGGCCCATCGAACCGTTGACGGCCGAAACCTCGCTCTTGCCGGCGACGCCCGGAGCCGGCACGACGCCGACCTTGCCGGCCACCTTGCTTTCCTTGGGATCGTTGGCAAGGCTGTACATATAGGTCCAGTTGAGCGCGAAGGCGGCCTCGCCGTTCTGGAACACCTTGCGCACATCCTCCTCAAGGAATTCCTTGGAGTTCGGATTTGTGAGCCCGGAGGTGTAGCTCGTCACCATGTAGTTCAGCGCATCGAGACCGCCGCCGGTGGTAAAGGCGGGCTTGCCGCCGTCGATGAACTTGCCGCCATAGGCGCTGACCAGCGTCGTGTAATCGCAGATCGCGGCTTCGGCTTGCGACCAGCTCCAGGCGATCGGTGTTGCGAGCAGTCCCTTGTCCTTGATCGTCTTTGCCTGTTCGGCAAGCTCGTCCCAGGTCTTCGGTGGTGCGGTGATGCCGGCCTTTTCCAGGATCTCCTTGTTGTAGAAGAGATATTTGGTGTCGAGGATCCACGGCATGCCATAGCGCTTGCCATCATATTCGACCGTGGTCCAGGCGCCCGGCAGGACGCCTTTCTTCATCTCGTCGGTGATGCGGTCGGTGACATCGACGAGCACCTTGTTGGTGGCGTATTCGGCCGGCCAGATGACATCAAAGAGAACGACGTCGTAACCGCCGCCGGAGCCCTGCGCCAGCACGGTCTTGTCATGCAGCCCTTCATAGGGGACGAATTCGAGGTTGACCTTTATATCCGGATTCGCCTTGGTGAAGGCCTCCGTCATGGCGCGGACATCGGCCTCGCTATAGGCGGCCTGAGCCATGAATAGCGCGTTCAGCGTCGTTTCCGCATAGGCCTGGTCGCTGAAGGATATTCCGACAAGGGCGGCGCCAAGCAATGCGTTGCGCGTGGATTTCAACATTGTTGCCTCCATAACCGATCTTTCAGCTCCGGGCGCTCATCGGCGCGCCGGATGCGGTGAACCCCGCCGCGAACGCGGCGGCCGTCGACAAATCAATCGGAGCGTTTGCGGCAGCATAGCACCGCCGCCTTCGTTCCCCCGAGGTTTCTTGCGACCTCCTATTAAGTCAATTGTCTTGACTTATTTCTTCGCCAATATTCTAACAGTGTCAAGCGGGATTTGTGGATGAACGAGATGCGCTCCATCCGGGCCAAGAGCGGGACCAATCAGGAGGGGACCAGCGCGCACAATCGCCGCGTGATGATCGATGCCTTGCGGTTGAATGGGCAATTGTCGCGCGCCGATCTGGCGCGGGCGACGGCGCTTACCAAGCAGACCGTTTCAAACATCATCGAGGAGCTCGAAAGCGACGGCCTGGTTACGTCCCTCGCCGCCGTGCGCAGGGGCCGGGGGCAGCCGTCAACGCCCTATCGTCTGGTCCCCGAAGGCGCCTTCGCGATCGGCCTGCAGATCGACCGGCACGTCACGCGTACGATCGCGGTCGATCTGGTCGGCACCGTGCTCGCGCGGGGCGAGGCGAACCTGCCTGCCGGTGGCCCGGAGACGGGAGTTAAGACCATCCTGGATTTGATCGCCAGGACCCGTCGTGACCTGGCGGCGATCGCGCCTGAATCCGAGGATCGCTTCGTCGGCCTCGGCGTGGCGATGCCCGGGCCGTTCGGCATCGATGCGGACGCTGACGATCCCTGGATGATGGCGGCCTGGCAGAATTTCCCTCTCCTGGAAACACTGTCAGTTGGCACCGGTCTTGACGTGCGCTTGCAGAACGATGCAGCCGCGGCCGCGACGGCCGAGAAGATGGTTGGCGCGGCGCACGGGGTCGATCAGGCGATCTGCATCTATCTTGGCTATGGCCTCGGGGCCGGGCTGATCCTCAACGGCGAGCTCTATCGCGGCGCCAACGGCAATGCCGGCGAGATCGGCATGATCTTGAGCCAGCCGCGCGCGGCTTCCGGCATTGAGCGTGCCCCGCTCGAACACCGCGCTTCGATTGCATCGCTCAGCAAGATCCTTGGTCTCGATCCCGCCGATCCCGATCTTTATTGCCGGATCGACGAGAGCGCCGGCGCACCGGACGCACGCGTCACCGCATGGGTCGGCGACGTGTCCTTCGAGCTGCGGGCGGCTGTTCAGGCGCTGGAGAGCATTTTTGATCCGCAAACCATCATCCTGTGTGGCGGCATGCCGCCGGGCCTCGCCCGCCTGCTGATCGAGGCCATCCATCCGTTGCTGCCTTCGATCGCCGAGCATCGCGCACGCAACATGCCGCGCCTGCAACTGGGCTTTACGGATCCCTGGGCGGTGGCCATCGGTGCCGCTGCCGAGCCGATCAGCCGGACTTTCGATCCTCGTTTTTCCGCGATCCTGAAGACACGCACGGCGGGTGCGGTCTGACTGGAACAGGACGAGGCCGACGTCTCGCACCCGCCTCGCGAAGAGCAGGATTGCTATTATTACTTGAAATAATAGCAATATGGCGCTTAAATGCCGCCTAGTCGGCGGGACAATGTTTATCTGCTGGACTCATTATTTGGTCGCGCCTGCAAACCCGTGGCGGCGGCAACTTTTTTATCGCATACAAGAATTTATATTATTTAAAATCAGAGGGATTGCGACATGTCTCTTCCCCATCTTCGGCGGCTTGAAGCCGAAGCAATTCATGTTATTCGAGAAGTCGTTGCAACGTTTTCCAACCCGGTCGTGCTTTACTCCATTGGCAAGGACTCATCGGTCTTGCTGCACTTGGCGATGAAGGCGTTCTATCCGGCCAAGCCGCCCTTTCCCTTTCTCCATGTGGACACCAAATGGAAGTTCCGGGAGATGATCGAGTTTCGCGACCGGATGGCACGCGAGCTTGGGTTCAACCTTCTGGTGCATGTCAATCAGGACGGGATCGATCAGGGCATTGGGCCGTTCACGCACGGATCCAATATCCATACCCACGTCATGAAGACGATGGCGCTCAGGCAGGCGCTGGAGAAATACGGGTTCGACGCGGCGCTCGCAGGAGCACGGCGCGACGAGGAGAAGTCGCGGGCCAAGGAGCGCATCTTCTCCATCCGCAGCGCCCAGCACGGCTGGGACCCCAAGCGCCAGCGCCCCGAGATGTGGAAGACCTACAACACGCGGGTCGGCCAGGGCGAGACGATGCGGGTCTTCCCGCTTTCCAATTGGACCGAGTTCGACATCTGGCAGTATATCCTGCGCGAGAACATACCGATCGTGCCGCTCTATTTCGCAGCCCGGCGGCCGGTGGTGAAGCGCGACGGCATGCTGATCATGGTGGATGATCACCGCATGCCGATCCAGCCCGACGAGGCGGTCGAGGAGCGCCTAGTGCGTTTCCGCACGCTTGGCTGCTATCCACTGACCGGGGCGGTTGAATCCGAGGCTGCCACGCTTCCGGACATATTGCGGGAAATGCTGACGGTTCGCACGTCCGAACGGCAGAGTCGCCTGATCGACACGGACGAGGTCGGGGCGATGGAGAAAAAGAAGCGGGAGGGGTACTTCTGATGTCGTATCTTCAAACCATGCCGCCGCATGACATCGAGGCGCATCTGGCCGAGCACGACAACAAGTCGATCCTGAGATTCATCACCTGCGGCTCTGTCGACGACGGCAAGTCGACCCTGATCGGACGCTTGCTTTACGATGCGAAGCTGATCTTCGAGGATCAGTTGGCAAATCTCGGCCGCGTGGGCAGTCCAGGCGCCGCCAACGGGAAGGAGATCGATCTGGCCCTGCTTCTCGATGGGCTCGAGGCCGAACGTGAACAGGGCATCACAATTGATGTCGCCTACCGCTATTTCGCCACGTCGAAGCGCAAGTTCATCGTCGCCGATACGCCCGGCCACGAGGAATATACGCGCAACATGGTGACCGGCGCTTCGACCGCGGATCTCGCCATCATCCTGATCGACAGCCGCCAGGGTATTCTGCAGCAGACGCGGCGCCATTCATATATCGCCTCGCTGCTCGGCATCCGGCATGTCGTGCTGGCGGTCAACAAGATCGACCTGGTCGATTTCCGCCAGCAGGTATTCGACGAGATCGTCGAAGACTACCTGGTCTTTGCCAAGGAACTCGGCTTTGCCAGTATCCGGCCGATCCCAATTTCCGCCCGTTACGGCGACAATGTCATCTCGGCTTCCGCGAACACGCCCTGGTACAAGGGGCCGGCTCTGCTTGATTATCTGGAGACGGTTGAACTCGACCCGACCGATCGGGAGAAGCCGTTCCGTTTCCCGGTCCAAATGGTCATGCGGCCGAATGCGGATTTCCGCGGCTATGCCGGACAGGTTGCGTCCGGCAGGATCTCGGTCGGCGATCCGGTGGTCGTCGCGAAATCCGGGCAACGCTCATCGGTCAAGGCGATCGTCACCTATGACGGCAACCTCAAGACGGCGGGGGAGGGCGAGGCTGTAACGCTCATGCTTTCGGACGAAGTCGACGCCTCGCGCGGCAACATGCTCGTCGCCCCCGGCTCGCGACCATTCGTGGCGGACCAGTTCCAGGCGCATGTTATCTGGTTCGACGCCAATGCGATGATGCCCGGGCGCAGCTATATCCTCAGGACCGAGACCGACAGCGTCAGCGCGACGGTCACGACGCTCAAGCACCAGGTCAACATCAACAGCTTCATCCGCGAGGCGGCGAAGTCGCTGCAGATGAACGAAGTGGGCGTGTGCAACATCTCGACGCAGACGCCGATCGCCTTCGATGCCTACAAGGACAACCGGTCGACAGGCAATTTCATCTTTGTCGACCGGGTGACGAACGCAACCGTCGGCGCCGGGATGATCGACTTCCCGCTGCGCCGCGCCGACAACGTTCATTGGCATGCGCTCGAGGTGAACAAGGGCGCGCGCAGCGCGATGAAGAACCAGCGCCCTGCCGTGCTTTGGTTCACCGGCCTTTCGGGCTCCGGCAAGTCGACGATCGCGAACACGCTGGACCGGATCCTGCATGCGCGCGGCAAGCACACCTATCTGCTCGACGGCGACAACGTGCGCCACGGGCTCAATCGGGACCTCGGCTTTACCGAGGAGGATCGCGTCGAGAACATTCGTCGCGTGGCCGAGGTCGCCAAACTCATGGCCGATGCCGGCCTGATCGTGCTCGTCTCCTTCATTTCTCCGTTCCGCGACGAACGCCGCATGGCGCGAGAACTGATGGACGAGCGCGAGTTCATCGAGATATTCGTCGATACCCCGCTCGATGAGTGTGCGCGGCGCGATCCGAAAGGGCTCTACGAGAAGGCACTCGCCGGCAAGATCGCGAACTTCACCGGCGTGTCCTCGCCCTATGAGGCCCCGGAGAATCCGGAATTGCATCTGCGGACGGTCGGCCATGAGCCGATCGATCTGGCGCTTGAGATCGAGGAATTCCTCGACCGGCTGATGGAGGACAAATGACGCCCCTTTGCGAAGTGCTTGAACGCATTGCGCTCGACGCCGGAGCGGCGATTCTCGATGTTTATGACGCCGGCCCCAATGTTTCCTACAAGGACGACCAGTCGCCCGTCACCGAGGCGGACGAACGAGCCGAAGCCATCATCCTCGACAGGCTGGCGGCCGCCTTTCCGCACACTCCCGTCGTTGCCGAAGAGGCGGTGGCGTCGGGTCGCGTTCCCGACATCAGCAGCGGCTGCTTCTTTCTGGTCGACCCGCTCGACGGGACGAAGGAGTTCATCAACCGACGCAACGACTTCACCGTCAACATCGCTCTCATCGAGGGGAATGTGCCGATCGCGGGCATAGTCTATGCGCCTGCGCAGCGCTGCGCCTATGTCGCCGATGCTGGCCGGGCGCAAAAGCTTCTCCTTTGCCAAGATTGGAAGGTCGAGCAGAGGCAGGCGATCCGGGTGCGGACGCGCGGCGCCGCGCTGACAGCCGTTGCCAGCCGCTCGCACGGAAGTTTCGAGACCGAGGCGTTCCTAGCCGGTCACGGCGTGACCGACTTTGCGTCGGTCGGGTCTTCGCTGAAGTTCTGCCTGCTCGCCGAAGGCAAGGCCGACGTCTATCCGCGTTTTGGCCGAACGATGGAGTGGGACACGGCGGCCGGCGATGCGGTGCTGAAGGCCGCGGGCGGATCGGTGGTGCGGTTGGATGGCTCGCGCCTGCTCTATGGCAAGACGAGGCAGGACAGCGATAGCGACTTTGCAAACCCGCATTTCATCGCCTGGGCGGACATGTCCACCGCTCCGCCTGTCCAATGCTGAAGGCACGTGGTCTCCCGCGCATTTGGCCGCAGAATCGACAGTTTGGTACGTCTACCGGGAGTATTTGGCGAAGGGCACGGTAAAGCATGGACGGGCAAGGGAAAACGCGCATCGGCAAGCCTGTGTTCTGTCGTTTTCGGGATCTCAGCCGAGAGCACTTGAATGTCGAGCTGCAGGTCCACACCAGCTGGACCGATGGGCAGGCGACGGCGCTTGAGATCCTGCAAACGGCCAAGCAGCGCGGTCTCGCTGAGCTTGCCTTCACGGAGCACGTCCGAGAAGACACCTCGTGGTTTCCTGACTTCAAGGCCGAGATTCTCTCCGCTGCGCGCCGGTTCGATGATTTGCGCGTCTATGTCGGCTGTGAAACGAAAGCCATCGACGACAATGGCCGGCTGGATGTGTCGCAGTCCGTGCTTGACGCGTGCGACATCGTTCTCGGCGTCGTTCACCGATTCCCGGACGGCCACGGCGGTTATCTGGATTTCAAACAACTGTCATTCGATGAGACGTCCGAAATCGAATTCCGGCTGTCGATGGGAATGATCGCAAGTGCGCCGATCGACGTGCTTGGTCACCCGGGTGGCATGAGCCTGAGGCGGCATGGCCGGTTTCCGGAGTCATATTTTCGCGCGTTGATGACGGCGACGCTCGAGCGGGGGATCGCGATCGAGATCAACTCCTCGTATCTCGTCGATATGCCGGCATTTCTGGCCTTGTGCGAAGAGGTCAACCCGTTTGTTTCGATCGGTTCTGATGCGCACAAGTTGAGCGAATTGGGCCGCTGCAGGGATCAGCTCATTGAACTGGGGGTAGGGCGATCATGAAGGTGTTCATCACGGGTGCAGGCGCCCTCCTTGGGCAAGGCATCATTCGCGCCTTGCGGCGTTCGACCCTGAAGGCGACGATAATCGTCGGCGACCCGAGCCCGCTCTCGGCCGGCCTGTACTGGGGCGATGTCGCCTACCTCGTCCCGATGGCGAAGGACCCTGAATATCTCGACAGGCTGGGCGAGCTGCTGCGTGCCGAGCGGCCCGACATCCTCATCCCCGGGACCGATGTGGAGCTGCCAATCCTTGCAGCGAACCGCGAGATGATCGAGAGGGCCTACGGAACCAAGGTGATCATCAGTTCGCCGCATGTGGTCTCGATCGCGAACGACAAATGGCTCACCTCCGAGTTCCTCCGGGAGCGGAGACTGGGGTTCGTTCCTTCGTGTTTGCCGGGTGATGAGGAGACGCTGATCGAACGGTGCGGCTTTCCGCTCGTCGTCAAGCCCCGGGTCGGCGCCAGGTCGATCGGCTTCAGCGTCGTGCGCAACCGGGAGCAGTTGAGGCAAGCCATAGCCGAGCAGCCCGACATCGTTATCCAGAAATATGTCGGCTCGGACGCGACCGAGTATACCGCCGGCACGCTGACCTTCGATGGAAAATGCCGCGCGACAATCGTCATGCGAAGAGACCTTCGGGATGGCAACACCTACAGGGCCTTTGCCGAGCCCTTTCCGGCCTTGAACAAGGCAATGGCAGAGGCAGCCGACGCTCTTGGCGCCTATGGTCCGGCGAACTTTCAGTTTCGTCTGGACGATGGCGTTCCCCGCGTTTTCGAGATCAATGCGCGGTTTTCAGGCACCACGGCAGTCCGGATCCATGCAGGGTTCAACGAGGTGGAGATGTCGATCCGGCATATCCTTTTTGGCGAGCCAGTCGAGCAGCCGGACATCATGCCTGTGACGATTTTGCGGCACTGGTCGGAGACCGTCGTGAGACCCGGCGAATTGATCACGGCCACCGGGCGGCTGCAGGAAGAAGTCTAGGCGGCCAGCACGGGAAGGCGAGGTTCGACACAGATGCAGCTCGTTGTTACCGGCGCGACAGGGTTTATCGCTTCGAGACTGATCGGTCAGGCACTTTCAAAAGGGTACCAGGTCATCGCCCTTGCACGCGACCCGGATCGTGTGACGTGGAGAAAAAGCTCTCGTTTGCAGATCGAAAAATGGGCGATTGGTGACCCATTGCCGGCGGTGACGCAAGCGGACGCGGTTTTCCATCTTGCCGCTTATATTCCAGCCGATTTCGGCGATCCGCGTCAGGCCGCGAGATGCTTCGAGGTCAACACCAACGGTGCCTTGCGGCTCGCGATGGATGCCGCCTCGCAGGGCGTGAAGCGGTTTGTTTTTTTCGGATCGGGACAGGTTTACACGCCCGCTTCCGAGTCGGCGTCGGAGACAAGCGCCGCCTTTCCCGTGTATCGCGCCAGTTATTACCTGGCGAGCAAGCTCTCGGCGGAAATTTGCCTGCTGGCTTTCGGAACGGCAAACACCATGCCGGTAACGGTGCTTCGCCTCGCATCCGTTTATGGTCCCGGTATGCATGGCTCGGGGATGATACCGACGTTCATCCGCACGCTCGGGAGTGGGCGCCCTGTGGCCATACGGGATGGGGGACGATATCGCGTCGATCTTGTCTACGTCGACGACGTCATCTCGCTTGCTCTGGCGGCGGTCGAGAAGGAACAGGCGGGGATATTTAATGCGGGCAGCGGCCAGGCCTGCAGGTCGCTGGAAGCGGCGGAAATCATCGCCGACGCGCTTGGAGCGGACCCGGATCTCGTCAACGTTGAAGGCGCGAGGTCGGATGAGACCATGATGGGTTTTGCTGCTTTGAACGTGGCAAAGGCGGTCGACCAGTTAGGATACATCCCGCGCTCTTTCCGCCAAGGCATTGAAGCATGGAAAGCAGAGACAGGATTTTCGGACTTCCAGAGCGCCAGCAGTCAAGAATAGTGCTCCGCTCGAAGCTGAGGCGAGGACCGGGTGAGGCCCTGAACGGCGAACGGGAAGTCGCCGTGTGGCGACTTCCCGTTCAAGCGTACCGCTTTTCCGAATTTTCCTGTTGTTCAGAGCTTCCTGCCGATCTGCATCAGGCGAAGAGGAAGTCGCTTCTCGAAAAATTGGCGGCGCTGAGGGTGCCGTTGGGGTCGTCCACGAGAATCGAAAACGCGTGACCGGCAGAGTCGTGACCCTTTATCAGCACGTCGCCGCCGGAGGTGTCGTAGGCATACACGGTCCCATTGGCGCCGGAGCTGGAATACTGGGTAACCCCGAGTTTTTCGATAACCAGGAAATCGACGCCATCCTGGAAATCCATGACGGTGTCTTGGCCACTAAGCGCCGGCGTCGCCTTGAAGACGAAGCGGTCGGAATCCGCTCCGCCCCATAGGATATCGCTTCCAGCTTCGCCAAGGAGAACGTCGCTCCCCGCATCGCCGCGAACCGTGTCGTTGCCATCACCACCAAAAACGGTGTCGTTGCCGATGCCACCGTCGAGGGCGTCGTCCCCGGCTTCGCCCGAGATGGCATCATTGCCGGCGTCCCCGTACGCGAGATCGTTCCCGGCGCCGACCTCGATCCTGTCAGCGCCGGCTCCGCCATGGGCCTCGTCTATGCCGGTTTCCGAGTCGAGAATGTCATTCCCGTCCCCGCCGTCCAGGTAGTTGTTCCCATCGCCACCATCAACGATGTCATCGCCGATGCCGCCATCGACCCGGTCATTGCCGGACTGGCCTTTGAGAACGTCGTTGCCCTCTTCACCGTAGATCTTGTCATTGCCGGCGCCGCCGCCGACCGCCTGCTGCGTGACCTTTCCGGTCGCCGGATTTACGCGATTGTTGAACCCGTCATTTCCTGAGCCGGCGTAGATGATATCATCACCCTCGCCCGCATCGATGTATTCCTCGCCTGCGCCGCCAAAGATCTTGTCGTGTCCGCGGCCGCCAAGGATTTGGTCATGGCCGTCGCCGCCATCCAGGATGTCGCTGCCATCGCCGCCGTCAAAGATGTCGTTTCCTAGTCCGCCCTTGAGTGTGTCGTTACCCAAGCCGCCGGCAAAGCGATCGTTTCCGTCGTCACCCTCGGCATAGTCGTCGCCGTCGCCGCCGACAATGTAATCGTTACCAAGGCCGCCGAAGATCTTGTCGTTGCCTGCTCCGCCGTCGAGATAGTCATCGCCGGCATAGCCCCAAAGCTCGTCGTCGCTGAGAGCGCCGCGGATCGTGTCGGACAGACTGGTTCCTTTAAAAATCATCATCATCTCCTAGCTGTTGCAGGAGGGCCGATAATTTGAGAATGGGGCGCAAAAGTGATCCCAGCCTCAAAGACGCCCATCGACGCAGAAGACGCAGTATTTTACAGTGGAAAAGTTAATGATACTACTTATCTTAGAATATTTCAACGCTCCTCAACTGCGCTCAAGACGGGAAAAGCGAACATCATTTCTTTAAGATTCAGCAATTTTACCGGGAAATGCAATGAATCGATGGACGATGATTGCATGCGAGAGTCTGCTTTAATGCATTAGAAACTCTGCATATTTTTCCCTGATCGCATTGATCGCATACTCGTTTTCGACCCGCTCTCGGGCGGTGCGCGCATAGCGGGCATATTCGGTCGGCGAGAGGTCAAGGATTTCGCGGATCGCCTTGGCGAGTGCCTCGGGGTTGCGTGCAGGTACGGCAATGCCGGCCTTTCCCGCGACGGCGGCGGCATCGCCGACGTCCGTCGTGACGATCGGCTTGGCATAGCTCATCGCTTCTGCAATCACGTTGGGAAAACCCTCGGTCCTCGAAGACAGCACCAAGGCGTCGATGCTGCGGTAGTAGGAAGGCATGTCGGAGATCTCACCCTTGAGATCGACGGCATGTTCCGGCAAACCCGCTTCCGCCATCAGGTCGACGACAGCGCGGTTGTCGCGGGAAACCCCATTGCCCGCCGCAGAAAAGAGTGCGTGCGGATGCGTGTCGCGAACAGCGGCCACGGCTTTGAAGAATGTGCCGTGATCCTTCTGCGGATGAAATCGACCGACGATGCCGATCCGGCGGGCGGTTGTCGCCTCTGGGGGACCGATCCGCGGCAACTCGAAGCCGTTCGGAATGACAACCATGTTCCGGTTTACATAGCCGTAAGCCCGATGTAGCTCCAGGGCGCGCGTGCTGTTGTAGATGATGCCGGCCGGTTGGTTCGACAGCAGCTTTGCGCCCGCAATTGCGAGGCGTGAACTGCGCGTAAGCGAAGCGGGATCATCCAGGGACTGGCGAATGTTCCAGTAAACCGGTGCTTCACACCTGGCCATGCGCGCGGCGATCATGCCGGCGATCATCGCGTGGTACATCCAGCACAGGATTGCGTCAGGCCGCTCCTTGCGGATGAGTTGCGCGAGCCTGAGGACTGCGCCCGGAAGGGCGGCGAGGGAGCCGGCCGCCAGCGGCACATAGATAACTCTCGGATTGTTGGCGAGATTGCGATTGCGATCCGACACGCCGATGAGCGAAACGACGATGATGCGCTCGTCGGTCGCACCGCGCAGGAGACGCGCCAGCATGGTCTCGGCGCCGGCGCTGGCGGTGAAGTTGGTAATGACATGCATCATCATCGCGGCGGCTCTGTGTTCGGCGATGCCCATGCGTCTCTCAACGGGTAGATCAACTGCGTCATGGAACTCGCGTCACTCGGTTAAGCGCATGCCGGCGAACAGCGTCCGATTGATCATGTGCACGTCGAATTTGGTCTCCGCGAGCTCCCGCGAGCGCTTGCCCATCTTTTCCGCCAAGTCCGGATCGCGGGCAAAGGACGCCATCGCATCGGCGAGCGCGACGATGTCGAGCGGCTTCACCGTCATGCCGTTCACACCCGGCTGCACCGTGTCGCGGCAGCCCGGCAGGTCCGTCGTAATCACCGGCCTTCCGATCGCCAGCGCCTCGAGGATGCTCCGGGGAATACCTTCCCGGTAGTAGGAAGGCAGGACGAAAACATTGCAGGCTGACAGACAGGGCCGCACGTCATTGGTGGTGCCGAGATATTCGAGGATCCCTTCGCCCACCCAGCCTTCGATTTCCTCGCGCGAGATTGCCGTCGGATTGCAATCGAAATGGCCGAGCAGCTGGAACCTGGCTTCAGGAAAAGTGCGCCGCACGATCCGCGCGGCTTCGATATATTCGACGACGCCTTTGTCGCGCAGCAACCGTGCAATCATGAGGAAGACAAGCCCGCCGCGGGGCGCTCGCGCGTAGGCGAAATGCTTCAAATCGACGCCGGATCCTGAAATCATCGTCGGCGATATGCCGTCTCCAAGCATCCGGTAGCGGCGAATGTCCTCGGCATCGGCGTCGTTATAGACAAACACAACCCTCGCGCGCTTGAGCGCCGATCGATATAGCCGGACGCATAGCTGGCGAACGGCCAAAGCTTTGAACGAGCGACCGCCGGCGTCGGAGAAGACGTGGCCGAGACCCGTGACGAGGAAACACCGCTCCTTGATTCCGAGCGTCCGGGCGGCGAGGCCCGCATAGATGATCGGCTTCATCGTATAGGGAAGGACCATGTCCGGCTTCAGCCGCTTGAAGTGTTGCCGCAGCGACCAAAAGGTGCGGATGTCTTCAAGCGGGTTAAGACCGGTCCGGGCCATCGGAATGCGAACGAAGCGAACACCGATTTCAGCGAGCTCCCGCTCCACTCGCTGGTCGTTTTCGGGAGCGAAGGCGATGACGTCATGGCCGGCGGCGACCATCCGTCTCAGCAATTCGAGCCGAAAGATCACGAGAGATGCCGTCAAGCTGGCGACGACGGCAATCACGCGTTTCTGCCGGGGCGGGTATGCTGCGTCGGCGGGTCTTGCCGACTGGCCCGCAATTTGTTCGGTTGCGGTGCGCGAAACCTGCTCAACAAGGTTCAAGACCTACCTCCCGGATTCGACTCCACCTCGAGCATTGAGACGAGTATCCGCGCCTGGCTCTCCTGCTTCGCGGCGTGGCCGTATTCGCAGCCAGGGGAGTGGTGCGCGTCCCGGCCTGCAAAATCTGACCGCGACATCGTTTCTGAGCAAGGCAGCATCGCAGGCACCACATCTCAATTGCACGATCCGCCCTGACCAATCGCGCCCGTTATCCCTTAACTGCCCGGAGAGCGGAACTCTGCGCGGGTGCCCTTGCGGTAGCCGGATCGCGATCCGCGCGCCTTGGCCTTGATGTGGTCCTTCGGCCGCCGCGGCAGGCGCTTACTCGCGGCTGCGGGCTTGCGATCAGCATCGTGCACATATCGTGGGAGCAGCTCGCGCATGACCGCCACGACGTCCGCCTCGTTGCCCCGCTCCGAATGGCGCTGCAGGCGTGCGAAGGCGTCCCTCAGCGTCGGCAATGGGATAGGCTCCGGAACGGCTCCGAGGACACCCGGGACCGGCGAGTTGATGCGCTTGTCGGTTTCGTCGAACAGCTCTTCGAAGAGCTTTTCGCCCGGGCGGCAACCGATGATCTTGATTTCGATATCCTGATCCGGCGTGAAACCGGCCAGCCGGATCATGCGGCGGGCGATATTGATGATCTTGATCGGCTCGCCCATGTCGAGGACGAAGATCTCGCCCTGTCCGAGCTGTTTCTCGAAACCGTAAGCGGAAGCCTGCAAAGTCAATTCGACGGCCTCGCGGATCGTCATGAAGAAGCGTGTCATGTTCGGATCGGTTACCGTCAGCGGCCCGCCCCTGGCCAACTGGCGCTTGAAGAGCGGGATCAGCGAACCGCTCGACCCCAGCACGTTCCCGAAACGAACCGTCATGAAACGCGGCCCCCGGCCGGTCTCGAGACCGTTCAGGTCGAGCGCTTGGCAATAGAGTTCCGCCAGGCGTTTTGTCGCGCCCATGACGCTCGTCGAATTGACGACCTTGTCGGTCGAGATCTGAACCATGGCGAGCGTGCCGTATTTCTTCGCTGCATTGGCGACGTTCATGGTGCCGATGACATTGGTGAGTACGCCCTCGCAGGGATTCAACTGCACCATGGGCACATGTTTCAGCGCCGCTGCATGAAAGACCAGCTCGGGTCGATGCTGAGCGAAGATCTCCTCGACCCTCTGACTGCGGCGGACACTGCAGAGGTAACTCCACCGGGATACGGCCGGGAAGTTCTCGTTCAGGGCCATGTCGATCGCGTAAAGGTTGTATTCTGTGTTGTCGATCAGCACGAGTTCCGCCGGTTCGCAGGCGGCGACCTGCGTCGTCAGTTCGCTGCCGATCGAACCTCCTGCCCCGGTGATGAGCACGCGCCGGCCGCGAACGAGGCGCCCGATTGCCTCGCGGTCGAGCGACGCCTGGGGCCGCTCCAGGAGGTCGGTCAGTTCGATGGACCGCAGCTCGTAGGGGTTGTCGCCCTTTGCGCGCTTGAGTTCGGTCATCTGCGACAGGCGCGAGACAGCGATCCCAAGTCTTTCGGCGGACCGCAGGAGGTTATCCGATGCCTCCTCGCCGAACGCCGCGGGGGCTTCCGTGAAGACTACGTGACGCGGCTGCCTGTTGAGCTGCTGCAAATCCGCCACCACTTGCTCGAAATCCTCGATGCGTCCCGCAATCGGTACGCCGCGCAGGCTCATGCCGATCTGGTCCTCATTCCTGTCAAGGCAGGCAACCGGCACATAGGTGGCGTTGGGATCGCGTGCGAGCGCCCGCAAATAGAGGTCGGCCGCGTCGCCGGCGCCGACGAGCAACAACGGTATGCGGTGATCGTTATCTGCCCCTTTGTTGCGTCCGTTCCTGAAAACGGGCCGCGCCAGCGGGATCTCCTCAGCGCGAAAACTCAGCCGTGCTGCGGCAAGGAATGCGATCAGTAGCAGTGACTGCATCGGCACGACGGTCCGTGGAATGTCAGTCAGCCTCGTGGAGAAGAATAGGAGCGAAACAAGCAGCAGGGATGTCAGGAGTACCGCGCGAAGTATGATGAAAAGGTCAGAAATGGAACCGTACTTCCAGTTTCGGCTGTAGAGTCCGGACAAGGGAAAAACGAGTGCGCAGATGATGAGGTACTGTGCGCCCGACCATAACAGGACGGAGGCGGTTTCCGGTCTCGTCTTGAGCTCGGCCACGCCGTAGCGCAACAACAGGGCCACGGCGAGCGCAATGGCCGCTGATCCGAGATCGGCGAGGTACAGGGTAGAACATTTGTGAACGCTGCGAACAGCGCCGCGGATGCGTCGACTGCCTATGTCGACCGCCGCACCCCATACCGCCAACAGCATCTTGGCGGTGCTTTTTCCCGCCTCTTCTCTCCGCAATTTCGATGGCAGCATCAAGAAACGATCACGAACTGCCTTAGCAGCGGTGTGTATACGCAGCATGAAGGCCCCTTCCTGAAAAACTGTCAGCCTCACCGTCCGGCTCAACGACGCTGCACCTTTCCCCCACAAACTAGATGGTGGCCGAAGGTTGCTGTCTATTGGTCTTGTCCCGTTGACTGGCTCGGGAGGCTAGATAAATTAACTTCAACAAAATATAAGCGACCGCGACTAATTAGGTCACGGCGCAAAATGTCCTTGGCATATTCGAATTCTGTAATAAAAAAGCATGTAATTAACTGGTTGTAAATAGTCTAGGACGGATCCCTCCAATTATAGTTTTCTGACAAACGGCTCGCTGTGTGTTTGGTCGTTTCCCTCCAGGCGAACGGCTCGCAAGAAACGGCAAAGCCCCGCATTGGCGGTCAGATGCGAAACGTCAACGTTCGATTCAAATAGTAGTTGACGGGGAAGATCGCTCCGAGCGTGACGATCTGGGCGGCGATATAGGGCAGCACAGCCAAAAGGCTGTTGAAGAGAACGGCGTTCGCCGCCAGCGTGCAGAGCGCCAGCACGACAAAACGTGGCGCCGCCACGGTGTGCTTCGATTTCGACCTGAATGTCACACGGTGCTGAAGACTATAGTTGACCATGACCGAGATCGAGAGCGCCAACGTTGACGCCACCACGGCGTTCATATCGGCCAGTTCTATGAACAGGGTGAGCAGGCACACTTGCAGCAGCGCCGCGCAACCCCCGACAAGCGCGTATCTCAGCACGCGCACGGCAAAAGCAGCTCTCAGAAACCCCGTCAAAAGAGATAATTGCCGCATGATGTCGGGCCCAAGGCGAGGTGTTGCGCTGGCATGAGGTTCACCAGACCGGTGGCCCATCGATTGCAGCCGAGAACCCCGCGGTGGCGCCCCTTCGTCCGAGGCACAGTCGCGCGATTCCGCGACGTCAGGCAGGCTCCGTCTGCTAAGCATGATGTGCCTCGTACAGGGCACCGAGATCCGTGCGGGAACTGGGGCGCATCAGGAGCTCGTTGAAGTGGTTGATCGTTTTCAGCAGGCCCTCCTTCAGGCCGATCTTGGGTGCCCATTCGAGCTGTTCTTTTGCTCGCGAGATATCCGGGCGCCGTCTGCAAGGATCGTCCTGGGGCAATGGCCGGTACACGATGCGCGACCTGGATCCGGTAAGATCGATGATCAGTTCCGCCAGTTCGCGCATGGAAATTTCGTTGGGGTTGCCGATATTGATGGGGCCGGTCACATCAAACGGCGAATCCATCAAACGCAGCAAGGCGGCAACGGTGTCGTCGACGTAACAGAAGGACCGGGTCTGCGAGCCGTTCCCGTGGACGGTTATGTCGGCATCGAGCAGTGCCTGGACGATAAAGCTCGAAACAACGCGGCCATCACTCGGATGCGTCCGAGGCCCATAGGTATTGAAGATGCGCGCGACTTTGATCGCCGTTTGGTGCTGCCGCCTGTAATCGAAGAATAGGGCTTCGGCGCAACGTTTGCCTTCATCGTAGCAAGACCGAGGCCCGATAGGATTGACGTTGCCCCAGTAATCCTCGGTCTGCGGGTGAACGGAGGGGTCTCCATAGACTTCCGACGTGGAGGCCTGAAGAACATTGATCTTCAGCCGCTTGGCGAGGCCGAGCATGTTTATCGCCCCTTGCACGCTCGTCCGCGTGGTCTTCACCGGGTCGAACTGGTAGTGCACCGGGGAAGCCGGGCAGGCAAGATTGAAGATCTTGTCCACCTCCACATAGAGGGGCATCGTCACATCGTGCCTCAGCAGCTCGAAGCGCGGATGGGAAAGGAGTTCCTCCACGTTCGCGCGCGACCCGGTAAAGAAATTGTCGACGCACAGAACGTCCGCTCCGCGTTCGATCAATCGCTCGCAAAGATGCGACCCGATGAAGCCGCACCCTCCAGTCACCAATACGCGATTAGTAAATTGACGCGCCATTACGCTTACCTCATCTGAAGCGGCTTGCAGCGGGATTGCAGTACCAGGCTCCTGCCAGCGACCGAAAGTCTGAGCCCACATCCACGCCCCAACGCAAACGCGCTCTAAAGCTTCATGGAGCCCATCACCGGGCCAACCCTCTTTTCGCCAACTCGGCGGCTGCATGCTCGAACCGGTCGTCCGCCTTCTGCTCTTCTGCCCAGGCGATCAGATCCTCGATGCCGGATTCGAGCTCGACGGTAGGCTTGTAGCCGAGGCATCGCTGGATCTTGCTTATGTCGGCGTAGCAATGCCGGACGTCCCCCTCCCTGAACTTGTTCTCGATCTGGGGAGCGATATCGCGCCGCATGTTCCGGGCGAGGATGATCGCGACGTCCTTGATCGACGTCGGGCGACCGGTTCCCACATTGAAGACATGGCCATTCGCCTCGTCCTTTGCCAGGGCAAGCGAAATAGCCTGTACGATGTCCTTTACATGCACGAAATCTCGCGTCTGGTTGCCATCTTCGAAAACGACCGGACTATTGTTGTTCAGCAGACGGGAAGAGAAGATCGCAGCGACCCCGGTATAGGGATTGCCCAGCGACTGTCGAGGACCGTAGATGTTGAAGAAGCGCAGCGCCACTGCGGGAATGTCGTAGGCTCTGCCGACGACCAAGCACATTTCCTCCTGATCCCTCTTGGAAATGGCGTAGATCGACGTCGGCAGGACCGGCTTCGTCTCGCTGGTCGGTATCGGCGTTGCGGTTCGATCACAGATCGGACACCGCACCTCCCAATCGCCACGCCGCATTTGCTCCCCCTCACGAAGCGTCGGCGTGATATCGCCGCAATGGCTGCACCGTGCTCCACCTTCGCCGTAAATCGACATCGACGACGCAACGACCAGCTTCTTTACGCTGTGCTTGCGGGAGGCCAGCAGTTCCAGAAGGACCGCGGTTCCAACCGTATTGTGATCGACATAACGATGGATCTCGTACATCGACTGGCCGACCCCCACCTGCGCGGCGAGATGGACAACGGCGTCAACGTCCTTCAAAGCAGCGTCGAGTTGGGCAGGGTTGCGAGTGTCACCGAAAATGATCTCGACTCCCTTCACAGGTAATCCGCTCGGCTGCAACAGGGAGTCAAGGTTGCCTCGGGATCCAGAATGAACTTGGGGTTCGTAATTATCAAAAATTCGTATGTCGTGTCCGGATTTGTGAAGGTTCTCGCATAAGAATGAGCCGACAAAGCCTGCACCCCCTGTGACGAGTATCTTCATGACATCGCTCCCTATGTTTAAAGAAAATTGCTATCTCTAAAATTCGTATTTGCCTCGGTAATTCTGCCATACGATCTTCAGTACATCAAAACCGTACTGTACCGGTTTCAGGTGCGATTTTTCATCAGCGTATCGTGTCGGTATCGCGATTTCCTTGATCCGTAACTTGCGCTTACCCGCCATCATGATCATTTCACCATCAAAATGGAATGTATCGCTGAGGCGAACGAAGGGAATAGCTTCCAGGCACCGGCGGGAATAGAGCATGTAACCGCTGTGGTATTCACTTACCCGAAGGCCGTAAGCGAGATTTTCTATCGCAGTCAGCGCTTTGTTGGCGATGTACTTGTACATCGGCATGCCGCCCTTCAGAGCGCCACGCTCGAGCATGCGCGAACCGATAACGACGTCAGCCTCGTCCCGTTCCAGGGGCGCAAGCAAACGTGGCAGCAGCTCCGGTGCATATTGCCCATCGGCGTGCAGGAGCGCCGCGATGTCCGCACCTTGATCCAATGCGTGAGAAAAACCGGTCTTCTGCGCCTGGGCGTAGCCCTTGTTCTGAGGATGGTCGATTACTTCGACGTTTGGCCGTGAACGAGCAATTCTGCGTGCGATGTCGCCAGTTCCGTCGGAGCTGCCGTCATTGACGACGACAATTCGGACGTCTTTCTCGTAAATTTCCCTCGGGATTCTCTCAAACACGCTTTCGAGTGTCAGAGCGGCCTGATATGCGGGGATAACAATAAAAATTTTCTTCTCAAACATGACGGTCCGTACTCCCGTTACATTCCTTTCGGTGCACCAATCCTGTAAGCCAATGTCCAATTTCGGCCATGCTCGGCCGGCTCTTCACGGCGAAACCTGCAACTCGGTTGCGCGGCCTGCTGAGCGATAGATCCGCCCGTCAGCAAGAGTTTCCTCCTCGATCAGCGGAACGGACTTAAGAAGGTCGTTCTCGCTGATCAGGTAGTCTCGCCAGTCCACGCCATAGATGAAGACGACGTAGGCGTTGCCTTCCGCAAGACGGCGACGCATAGCGTCCATCTGTTGCGCAAAAGGCATGCTTGCCTCGTCCCTGCCAGAAAGATGATTGAAGCGGCGGGGTAGGTACGCCGCGCTGTGTCTCAAGCGGAATTCGATCAGATCCGGTGCGTTCGAATAGATTGCAGCAGTCGCAGGTAATTTTGCCACTGATGTAAGCACGGGCGACGTGGACCACATTTTGTGAGCGTATCCTTGGCCCGATTCATAAGTTGCTGCGGTGAACACTGTCGTACGGACGAGGTTCGAGGCCCCGATCACAGCTGCGAGCCCGGCAAGGACAATTCCGAGTTTGCGGTGGCGCACAACACCAGACCTGCTCGCTCCGAAGGAAGTCATGGCAGCGAGTGCGAGAAAAACATAGAGCGGCAGGAGAAACCGTCCGGTGAGGCTCAGTCGATACTGAATCATGACGGACTGTATCAGGAACAGCAGATACAAGATCGAAAGAAGACTGAATACGACGGGCACAAGCGCATGCGGTCGTGCGCGTTGCCCGTAGGATAGGCGCAGCCATGCGAGTGCGTAGGTCACGGCAACGAAGACGACGACAACACTGGCGAAGACAAGGAACAAAAGGCGAATGACCGGCCCGGCCGCGGATGGCAGGAGCATCGTCGCTAGGGCGCCCACCGTCCGAATCCAGTACGCCAGATCGGTGTTGCCCAGCAGTTCCAATGAACGTCCAGTCGAATCCCCGGACGTCAACTCACTCGCGACCAGCCATGATCCGAAAACGGCACCGCACGCTCCGGCCATCACAGCGCAATCGACCAGCCGTTTCGCAAGGCTCCCGCCGCCGGCGCAGAGCCTCAAGATTGCAAAAGTCAGCAGGAGGGGAGCGGCAGCAAACCGCGTCAGCATAGCGAGGCCCACAATCGCCCCCACAAGTGCGGCAGTTGCGACGCGGTTGTCTTGCATCGCCCTGAAAAACACGAGGGCGGAGGCGAGGGTCAATGCGATAAACAACGGCTCCGTCATTGCCACCGAGTGAAATTCGACGAAGACCGGATGGCCAACGATCAGGGCCGTTCCCAATGCAGCCCAGATTGGGGTCAACTGCGCGAGAAGCAGCAATCGGAGAACCAACACCGTATTGACGACATAAAGAAACCAGTTGAGCCACCAGGCCGCCGCCACGATATCGACGTGAGCAAGCGACATGAATTGCAGGATCCATGTATAGAGAGGAGCGAAATGACGCGCGCTTCCAATGCGCATGTATGCGACCGAGTCGGGCAGAATTCCTATTCCGCGTGACGTCGTTGCAAGGAACAGCACGGAGACTGCCAATGAAAGGACGATAGCCGCGACGAGTTGCGCCCTCGCATGGACGGGAGCCAGTGCATCGTTGGCGGTTGCCGCCGAACCGGATTGCACTCGCAGTTGTTGTTCTCGCTTCATGTAGCCGCCGCTCCCATTTCTGGTGCGTTCGTTTGGCTTCAACATGCTGACAGGGGGTAGAATTCACCCCGCAAGGGACTTTGTTCTTTGCCACAACCGGAAATCCGGTCAGGCAGAGTGACAGCCGTCGATCGAAATCTTCGCTAAGCCCCCGTCATGCACGTGATATGCCCGCGAACTTAAAAAATACTGGCGCTCCATTGGCCAAGCGCGTAAATCAGTCCTTGAAAGCGATTTTGTTATGCAATTACACAGGCGCGGCTATAAAGTGCCCGCTCAACGGGTTTGATAATCGCATAGTCATGAGGCAATGTCGACTACCTAATATTCGACGGCCTAATGGACGACCCAATATATCCTAGCCGAGGCTGTGGTTCGACAGCAGCTGCGGCGTGTGCTCTGGAAAGCTTCGCGCCATTGTTTCACTGTGCAGTTGCTGGGCAGGCCGTCGATCATGCTTGGGCTTCCCCAATTTCGGGAGACTCCGTCGACAAAACTCGCTATATTTTGCTGCGCAAGAAAATTCCCATACTAAATCTTATTCTCAGTCATTTTATGTGAATTCATGTACAAAGATAAACTCTTATCAGCCGAAGCCGTCAGAACATAGACGACCAAATCCGCCGCCTGATTGCGGCGATCGGCAAGCGCGCCTCTTACTGAACGGTTTGCGAGAGGGGACAAGGCGTCATGATAAAGCGGCATTTCGGACTTGTGGTGTGTGCGCTTCTGGGTCTGTACCTGTTGTCAAGTCCCATCTACGCTCTGCTGCATTACCAACTGTTCGCAGCTGAGACCCCGCATTTCATCCGTTACGTGCTGATCCCGGGCCTGCTGGCGGCAGCCTTCTTCGCCGTGGGCCTGTTTGCGAAGCCGCGCTTTTCCTCACTTGTCGGCATCTGTGGTTCGAGCGTGTTGCTAGCCCTCTTCCTCTTCGAGGCGATGCATACGGTCTCGGTCGTGTCCGTCCGGTTGGGTATGCTTGGCCAACTCAGCGAGGCGCAGGCCGAAACGCTCAAGCGCAACAAGAACGTGGTTCCTGGCTTCACACTTCGTGGACTGAACCGGCTTTCCGGCACCGACCAACTTTCCGAGGCGCTGTTGTCGGGCTTTCCGTCGACGCAAGTGGTGCTGTGCACGTCCGAAAGCGGCGTCGTCAGCTATACCGCAGACCGGTACGGCTTCAATAATCCCGACGACGTGTATAACCATCCGCTGGATCTGATGCTCCTCGGAGATTCGTTCGTCGAGGGCTTCTGCTTGCCCCCGGGGGAGGACCTTGCGTCGAGACTGCGGGCGGGCGGCCTTAGCACCGCGAGCATAGGTATTAGAGGAAGCGGTCCGCTGGTCGAACTTGCAACGCTCGGCCGTTTTGGCAAAATTTTGCGACCCCGTCAGGTGATGATGGTCTTCTTCGAAGGAAATGACTGGGAGAATTTGGAGCGCGAACTTGCAGTGCCGTGGCTTCGCACGGCGATATCGCCGGATGCGGACTATGGTTCGCAGGCGACCGCGCAAGAAACCATGCGCCAGGCCCGAAACATTTTGGCGGAGCGCCAGAGCACCCCTGTGACGAGTGTCCAGCTCTTCACGAAAACGGCCTTGCTTCGCAATTTTGTCGCCCTGCAACAAACTCTCACGAGGCTAGGGTTGGTCTATCCAAAGATTACCCCAAGTAACCCGGATTTCAGACGAATATTGCATCGTGCGAAAGCCCTCACCGAGAGCTGGGGCGGCTCCTTTACACTCGTCTACGTACCCAGGATCGACCGTTTCATCGGACCCTTTTCGTCGGACGGGCCCTTCGACCCGCTGAGGAGGGAGGTCCTCGATGCTGCCGCGGCCGAAGGCATCATGGCTATTGATATCCTCGAGGCCCTTCGCGCCCACCCCGAACCGCTTCTCATGTATGCGCCAGATGCCCATTTCAGCCGCGATGGGGCCAGGTTCGCAGCTAAGGAGATCATTCGTCGCATGGCGCCGATGCCGCAAGACACGCAGAAAACGGTAGAGAACAAGTGACCTGTGGATCGCACGGAGCGTTCCAGCGTTCATTGCCGGCGCGCGCGAGCGTCATCAAGGCGCTTATCCTCGGAGTTTGCTGTGTACCGGCGGACGCTTGCCAGTGGCCGAGGCCCAAGCCAGGACATCGATGCATTCACCATCGCCACATAAGACGACGAAACCGCGTTCCGAATGGCATTGAACCTGGCCTGCCAGTCCGATAAAGCGACCGGCGTTTTCAATCTTTACGGCTGCGTCGATGCGGATCCTCTCGCCGTTATAAACGCAAAACGCGCCGGGGTAAGGGGCGCCAACTGCACGGATAAGGCGGAGCACCGAGGCGGCTGAAGCATTCCAGTCGATCAGGCCGTCCTCTGCTGTACGCTTCGCACAGTAGCTTGCCTTCTCATGGTCCTGCTTCGTGTGCGGTGCGTTACCGGTCTCAACCAGCGCAACCGCCTCGACTACCATCTCGGCGAGATTTGCTGTGTGCCTGGCATAGAGGCTGCGTGCAGTTTCGTCGGCCGCGACCGCGAACAGCCTCTGAAGCAGAATGGGACCAGAGTCGACCCCTTCATCCAACCAGAACAGCGTCGAGCCTGTCACATCTTCATCCCTTATTATCGTCCAGGGAATGACCGCACGACCACGCAGACGCGGCAACGCCGCCGGATGGAACCCGATGGTGCCCTCCCGCGCAATGTCTCGAAACGGCTGCCGGCAGACTTGCGACCAGCCAATGACAAGCGTGAGATCAGGCTCGACCGATGCCATTGTCTCCAGGACTGCAGGACTATTGATGTCTGTGGTGCAGCAAACCGCGCTTCCGGCCGCCCGCGCCAGATTTCCTATATCGGCAAAATCGGAATGGCGTCCTGCCGCCTCGGGGGGCAGCGTAATCACAAGCACAGGAACCCGCCCAGCCTGGATGAGCGCTTCTAAAGCGATTTTGGAGCTTTCGACGGAACCAACGAAAACGATACGCATGATCCGAGAATGGCCAAAGTAATGAACAACGCGAGACGTCCTAACCGGACGGGCAATAGGCAACGTGATGTACAATTAAGTCATTGAACACTGTAAGAACAGCGCTGTCCAGCGCAGAAGCGCCCAGTTTCTTCGCGATCGGAACTCCTCGAACTCCTTTCCCTGTCGACTGGCTTTGCCGCAGCTGGTGACCAGCTATCTGCTGTGCGAAGAGCGTCGGCTTGCGGGGCGGCAGATCGCAGCAGTGCCATTCGAAGCCGTCAGCAATGGAGATACAGCTCAAGTCAATCCTTGCGAATAATGCGCCGCGCGCTATTCTGAGGCCGTCACGGGAGCGCCTTTAAGCCTTTCGCCTCACAGGACGCCGGACGTGAAGCCGATTAGGCGTGACACCGATGCCGTAAAATGCGATGCTAACAACTTCAAACTGAGTTATTGCGCCGTATTGAATATTTTACTAAGCTAACCGAATAGAGAAAAATTTTATTTTTGAAGGTTTCCATGACGACATTCGTTCCGGATGGCAGCCTATCTGCTCGCGCTCATTACCGAGAAAGTGTTGAATTTGCCGCTCAGAGGAGTGGGCATACGATAGGCCTTCTAGATGTTTGGGCCCTGATCAAGAGGCGTATTTGGCTTATCGCGTCAGTGGTTCTCTTCTGCACTTTGCTGGCTGCGATTGCATCGTATACGCTTCCCGAAACCTATACCGCCAGTTCAGAAGTGGTGCTGGAACGGAAAGATGTTCGGCCGTTTGCCACCGACGCATCCTTGACGTCGCTTGAGCGCGATCGCTCGGCGGCTGAAACCGAGATGGACGTTCTGCAATCACGGGAATTTGCCGGTCGTATTGTCGATCGATTGAATCTCATCGATGATCCAAACTTCAACCCGTTTGCCCGCAGCGGCAATAGGCCGGAAAGCCTCGGCGACCGGCTGGCCAGATATTTCGCGGGGATCATCGGAGCCCAGAGGCCGCGTGATTCCGTTAGGCCTCCGCCGGATGAAAGAACGCAACGGGATCGCGCGATCTCCGCGGTACTGTCCCAGTTTACCGTCAGCCGGACTGGCGAGAGCCTCGCCGTAAGAATCACTGTAACAAACAACAATCCTAAAGTTGCTCAAGAACTCGCAAATACGATTGCCAGCCTCTACGTCGAAGCTTCGCTCGAATTCAAGCAGTATGAGCGGATTGCAGACAAGGAACGTGCGCTAAACACCGGTGGCGCCGTGGCTTTTCTTCGGCAGAGCATGACGCAACCGCTCTTGATAACGTTGCGGAATGAAGAGGCCCGGTTACAGCAGAATCGCGCCGAGCTCGCCGCCAAGTTTGGCAAGAACCATCCTCAGATGATCGATGCAGATTCGCAAATCGCGGGTGTTCGCAATATGATCGAAGACGAGGTTCAGCGTATTTTGTCGGACCTCGAGGCCGAATCTCTAAAGCCGAGTGCACGGATTGTGTCAGCGGCCGAGGTTCCGAATTCACCATCATTTCCTAAGCCCAATATTATTATCCCGGCGGCATTTACCGGATCCACTTTGCTGGCCTTTTTGCTCGCGCTCCTTTTGGAGACAGCCGACACGCGAATCCGGAGCGGGCAACGAACCTCGCAACTTTTGCGGTTGCCCAATCTGGGCTACATACCAAAGGTCCCGAAGCATCTGCCCGGCACCAAGCGGTCCTCGTGCATTCCAGACTGGAGCAACTTTACGTGTGCAGAGGCAGAGCGGTCAGTCTATATGGCCTGCCGCTATTCTGAGGTGAAACAACCGCATCGCGTTGTCATGGTGACCTCTTGCCTTCAGGACGTTGCGAACGCCTCGACGGCTTGGGGTATCGCAACTGCCGCTGCAGCAGACGGGCGCCCTACCGTGTTCGTCAATCTCGATTTCCATCAACACAACGTTCCGTATCTGAAAAGCGTGGAACGCTCGCCGGAATTGATCGAACGCTATCTTAGAAATGAAGCTTCCCTGGCGGACGTGGTGCAGACAATTCCGACTTTGCCTGCTTTTGGCTTCATTGACGCGACGCCCGTAATGATGGAGCCATTCAGATCGCTAGACTCCGAAAAACTCTGTGAGCTGATATTGGCCCTCAGACAGAACGGGTACGAATTCATTGTGCTTCACGCTCCGCCGGTCCTCACCTCTGGGGATGCAAACTGGCTCTCGCCTTTTGTTGATGGGGTGATTTTATTGGTGTCTTGGGGCAAGACTACAGAAGAGCAGTTGCTGGATAGTGTGTCGCAGCTCCGGATGAATCATGCGCCTTTGATCGGCACCGTAATTCACCAGGTCAATCCCGAAGTTCACAAGAGCCATCATTACGGAGGCTTTGTCATAACTTCCAAACGCATTCCGGCGGCCGGCGGTTGGATTCAAAATCGTATCCGCAGAAATGGTGAAACTTTCAGTGGCGCCGATACAGAATTAGAAGTGAACACCGCTCCCACGCCTCCGGCGCGAGACTCGCTCAATTCTTCATCGCACGTCCGTTAGAACCGTTCTCATAAGAATTTGGTCTCGCCTTTGATCGGCCGATAGCAGGCCGCATAGCCTGGGGATGATGGGGTCGATGAGCCGGTGCGAATGCGCGCAGCAATATATAGAAAATATATAAAGGCCATCAGGGAAGAAAAGAAAAGAATCTTACTTCCATAATCACCTTGCATTTGAGAAGTGCTCGCATGGAGAATGATTAGCATGACGAAATGCGGCCAGAAGGTAGTTGTATGTTTCCCCTTCATAGGAGATTTTGTCGGCGGAAGCCATATGTCCGCACTTGGATTGATACGAAATCTTCCCGATTCCCGTTTTTTGCCGTTGGTTGTTCTTCATGATGTGGACGGGCCAGTTGCAGAACTTTTTCGCCGCGAGGGGATCGACTTTGAAGCCGCTCCCGTCATAAACCGTTTGGAGCGGGCGGGCGCGCGCAATGGCGCCGCAGCCGTGAACGTCGCGCGAAGCCTTCCTGCGCTTGTGAGGTTTCTGAGAGCGAGAAATGCCGCAATAGTGCATACAAATGACGGCCGTGCGCATCTCGTCTGGGGACTTGCAGCACGACTCGCAGGATCCAAGCATCTCTGGCATCACCGCGGCGATGCATATTCGTTCGGATTGCGACGCGTCGCTCCCTGGCTCCCCAGTCGTGTCGTGGCTGTATCAAAATTTGCGTCGCCTCGCCCTGGCCTTTTTTCTGCAGCAGGCAAGTGCAGTGTCGTTCATAGCCCATTCGACGTGATGAAGATGGTCTGCGTCGAACGCGAAGCCGCTCGGAGCAATGTGGTAGCGGCAATTGGTTGTTCGCCCGAGACAAAGCTCCTCGGATATGTGGGAACCCTGGTGGACCGCAAGCGGCCTATCTTGTTTGTAGAAGCTTTGGCTGCCCTAAAGCGGTTGGCGCCGCAAGTGAAGTTTGCAGGACTGTTTTTCGGGAACGCACTTAATGGGCTCGACGACGCTGCAAGATCGCGAGCCGAAGCACTTGGAGTTGCGGATTGCATTCACTTTATGGGCTTTCGGTATCCGAGCGAACCCTGGATCGCGGGGCTCGATGCCCTTCTGGTAACGGCCGTCAACGAACCTCTGGGAAGAACTCTTGTCGAAGCGATGTTGCTGGGCACACCAGTCATTGCGGCCGACTCAGGTGGAAATCCAGAAGTCGTCGAAGATGGCGAGACCGGAATGCTCGTTCGCCCGGATGATCCGGATGAGTTCGCCAAAGCCTGTTTAACTCTGTTCAACAATTCTGCCTGCCACGAACACATCGTGGAGACAGCACGCGTCGAAGCGCGGGCGCGCTTCAGTGTCGAGCGGCACGTGCATGCAATTACATCAGTCTACGAGGAACTCATAGGTATCAATGGATTCAGCGCTTCGCGAGCGCAGGTCGATAATCCGTGATCGATCGGGTATCTTGTACGAAGCGACAGTTACAGCGTCGGAGGGAGGCGTGACAGAGGCCGCTCAACCATATACCGGGGGCCATTCCCGCAATTTGCACATTCGCTTGGCGGCGATTGAGCGCGCTGTCGTCTACGTGGCTGTTTTTTTGGCGCCGTACGCGACGTTGCGGTTTTCTGATCTTTTCTTTACGTTTAGCGATTTCTTCTTTTGCTTGAGCCTTTTCCTTCTATTGATCAGCGGACGGATCTTAAACAAACCGCTCGAGCAGGCAACGACACTTTGGCTTGTCGCGTTCGTGCTTCTGTTCGTCGGGATGATGATTGGCAGCCTTTTCCATAACAGTCCTGATCGAGGACTGATTGTGACGGCGCAGTATCTCTTCGCCTACCTGTTTTTGATGATGATCCTGGTCCGAAACGATCCAAAGGAAGCGTATCGGCTGGCCGCGATCTTCCTGGCAAGCATAATTCTCATCGATATTCATGGTATATTTACATTCTACGCGGTCGGGTATGTACCAGGAGAAGGAAGGGGCGTGGTGACGGGCGGGAAGCGCCTGGCGACCGTGCTGCGAAATCCGAATCTGGCCGCAGCGATGAACGGGCTGACAATGCCAATTCTTCTCTTTTTCTGGTCTTCAGGCCGACTCAAGTCTTACTTGGCCTTGCCGATAGTTGCACTGTTCATCGTTACAGTTGTTCTGACAAGCTCCAACAGCGGGCTGTTTGTGATGGCGATTTGCTTGACCGTTTTCGTTGCGTTCATTTCAACCCCTCGATTGCTGTTACGCCTGACACTTGGAGCGGCCATTCTTCTTGGAGCGTTGGCGCTATTTGGCAGCAAAGATATGCTGCCCCGAGCGTTCCAAACGCGCGTTTTGGACGCTATTTCCTCCGGCGACATCTCAGAAGCCGGAACCTTCGTTTCAAGAGCAGCACTTATGGAAGAAGCTGTTCAGATGATCTCCGATGAGCAGATTTGGTTCGTAGGAGTCGGAGCCGACCAATTCCGAGAGAGAAGTGTGCAAACTGCGCCCGTTCACAATCTTTATCTTCTTCTTTGGGTTGAAGGCGGATTGCTCGCGCTTGTCGGCTGGATGTTGTTTTCGGGTGTCGCTGTACTGCTTGCGGTGGGAATCCGAAGAGACGGTGGAGATAAACACGTACTTGCCGCGATGGTGACAACTGTCATTGTCTTTCTCACGATCGCTTTGTTCAATCCGCACATGTATGCGAGATATTGGACAATACCAGTTTTTTTGTGCCTTGGACTCGGCCTTGCACAACTGCGGCGGGCTATACCCACGCGCCCCGGCGGGTCGCGGGCAAGATACGTTCAGCACAAGACACAAACACCGATCCGCTCCGCCACTAAAGTCGGGCAGAAAAGCGTCCTTCACCGCATCTCTAAGGTTGGCGAAGACAGGAGAATGAAGTAACCTCGCCCATAGTCGCGGTAACTCGGACTGTTGCTGACGATCAAGCGTTTATTATTGAGATGTTTTTTCTTATTTCATCGCGGCCGCTCGGGGCCGTCGGTCAGGCGTTGATCCGATTGTCAAACGAGGTTGTGATCACTTTGTTCCTGCCCACTTAATGCGGGACAGCGCCGGGCGTAACGATTGGGAGGACAGTCGATGTCCTGGATCGTTAGTGACAATGATAGGGATCTTCCTTCGATACCGGAGGTCAATGGCCAAGCATATTGGGTTGTTGGGCAGTTCGCCGGAGCAGTGATTAGTTGGCGAGCGTGAGCCTTGTTCCACCGCGCATACACACCCGCACAAGACGAAAGCCAAACTCAACCTCAAGATAAAGCACTAGGAGATGGAAGGCTTATAGGATGCCCACGCAAGCAACGCGCATCGTTTATATCGCAGGTTACGGACGTAGCGGGTCAACCCTTCTCGATATTGCCTTGGGACAACATCCTGTGGTGGTGGGCGCGGGGGAGATAACGTGTCTCACGCGGCACGTGTGGCGCCGGAATGAATATTGTGCGTGCGGCCATCCAATTCGCGATTGTGCCGTCTGGAGCACAGTCTTGCAAAAGTGGTCGAAGGATAGCGATCCGACGTTCATGTCAGAATATTGCGCACTTCAAAAGAAATTTGAAGGCTTGCCGGTATTCTTTAAAGTACTTAGTGGCATTGGTCTCGGAAGGCAGTTTTCGCCATATGCACTTCATACAAAGCGTCTATTTGATGAGATGCTGTCGTCGTCGGGCAAGCAGATGGTTGTCGACTCTTCGAAGTTGCCGGGGAGAGCGATGGCGCTTGCGCAGATCCCGGGAGTTGACATGCGCGTCATCCACCTGGTGCGCGACGGGCGCGGTGTGGCTTGGTCGCTGCTCAAGGGCTATCAGCGTGACGAAAAATCAGGACTGCAGAAGGAAATCAAGCCAAAGTCGGTATTCAGGACCGCTTTGCGATGGAGCATCGTGAATCTCGCAGTCGAATACCTCCTGCGAAAACTGGGCCCACAAAAGGTCATGCGAGTAAGATACGAGGATTTTGCATCTGATCCTGTCGGGATCATGCAGCAAATCGGGACATTTCTTGAGCTTGATCTAAGCCAGATCGGTTCAACTCTTCAAAGCGGCGGTTCCATGGGGCCAGGACACCAAGTCGCAGGGAACCGATTACGCATGAATGCATCGATCGCACTCAATAAAGATGAGACGTGGCGAACACGCATGCCATCCGGTCAGCAAGCTTCCTTTCAGCGATTGGGCGGTTGGATGCTCAGGCGCTACGGCTATCTTTGAGAAATGCGGATTATGTCTTCGGCGAAAGTCATCGCCCCTGCGCTGGCAATTGCACTCTGGCAAGATTGAATTTCAGCTTCGATTTGGTGGCATGAGAGCATGAAGGTAAATATTCGGTCGCGTAGTGTAAGCGTATTTCCTTTCACGGTCGCCCGCTTCTTGATGTTGGCGGGGCTGCTCTGCGCATTGTGTATCGGGCATCCAGGGGAGGCTGTTGCCCAGACCGCAACGGCGCTCGAGGGGCCTCTTTCACCCAAGCTTCCCGACGGTAGACAACGCGCCTTTCCCACGGCCGAAGGCTTCGGTGCCGGCTCCCTTGGCGGCCGAGGGGGGAAGGTGATCTATGTCGTCAACACGAAAGAATCCGGTCCAGGTTCCCTGCGTGACTGCATCGAAGCGTCCGGGCCGCGCATTTGCATCTTTCGCACGGGCGGTACCATTGTTCTCCGCGAGCGATCATTGGTTGTTCGAAATCCATTTTTGACCATTGCCGGAGAGACGGCACCGGGCGGAGGCATCGCGATCCGCAACGGTCGGACACAAATACGTCCTTCAATCGAAATCGTGACCAACGACGTGATCATAAGACACGTTCGCCTGCGCGCTGGTCCACATACGCGTAAAGCCTGCTGTTCCGGGAGCCTCGGAATGTACACCGAGGCGGCGAGAAACATCATGCTCGATCATATCTCTGCCAGTTGGGGATCGGATGAGACGATCGATTCAGAAGATGCCAGCAATTTCACGTGGCAGTGGGGAATTACGAGCGAGCCGCTCCTGATAGGTGGGCCGGGGAAAGAGAATCGCGCACGCAATATGTTGTTTACCAAGGGCGGCAACGTCTCTGTGCACCACTCGCTTTTTGCTCTCGGAAAATACAGAAATCCGCAGATCAAAATGAAAAATGCCGGAGCGGTTGCCGATGTTGTGAATAATGTATTTTTCTCGCCAGAGTGGCAGTACGTCGTGAGCTTTGGCGATGAATGGGCGCATATCCAGGCGAACGTCGTCGGCAATTACAAGATCGCAGGAGAGAAGTTGCGAAACGACCACATGGTGCATCTCTTCAATGAAAGCGGGCTTGGTCACTCGATTTACGTCAAGGACAACTATGACGAACCCTACCGGACTGAATCCGGGCAGGATGACAGCTTGGTTTTGGCCGAGGGCCAGAGGCGATTTGTTGTGGCGGCACCATTCGACGCGCCCCAGATCCGCACTTCCGCGCCGATGAGTGCCTACGAAGATGTCCTGGCGAATGCCGGCGCGACAAAGCCGGAACGCGATGCCGTCGACCGACGCATTATTGAGGACGTCAAAAATCGCCGCGGACGATTGCTCGAAACAGATCCGGAGGACGTCGGGGGATGGCCGGACCTTGCCGCTGGGGTGCCTTACCAAGACAGTGATATGGACGGCATTTCAGACGATTGGGAAGTCAAGAACGGCATGGATGCGGCAGATGCCAATGATGGCCCGCAAGATGCGGACAATGACGGATGGACAAACCTGGAGGAGTTTCTCCATTTCATGGCCGGTGATAGCGAAGACGGCGACGTCAAATTGCCCTTGGTTGAAGAATAATTTGGTTGCGGCCTAAGATCCTCTCCTTATTCGCTGCAACGTCGCCCTTTCAGACCGTAATTTCCGATCATGCTGCAGTGGATCTTGGCATTACGCAAATGTTTGAAAATGCGCGTTGGGGGCGCACGGAGACGCTTATGAGTACAGGTGATGATATCTACAGAACCGCGCGTCCAATCGGACGCGCAAAGGTCGCTGTAGTACTTTGAATTGCTGCATGATTTTGTCCTGAAGACGGATTAGCAAGCCATGACCGTGAGTGCTAGCAAGTTCTATTCATCAAGCGCCGATACGATCGATTCGGCGTCGGAATCGGCCTTCTTCGCCAAGCTGAAGATGCGAAACGGCACCTTTAAGCTGACGCGGCCTTCGCGCTTTCGTGAGCTGGAAGTCGCGTTTCGACCGCTTATCGAGCAGCGTACGGGCTCGCTTCACGAAGTGCTGGATGTCGGGGTTTCCACGGGGTTGACGACTGTGGAACTCGCCAGCTTCTTGAAGGGGTGTGGCGCTGCTGCCCGCATCACGGCAACGGATCTCTTCATCGAGGCGCACATCGTTGAACTGGGTCCGGGCCTCAAAATTCTGTGCGATCCGGAGGGGTGGCCGCTGCAATATGACGTCTCGGGCATCATAATTCGTCCATGGGTCCGAAGGCTGGACTACGTGACGCTGGCATTCATTCCACTTGTCCTTGGCCGCAAGCTGCTGCGCCCGCGCCTGCGTTCGCGCATAAGGGCCGGGATGAGCAGGCCAGTGAAAATGATTACCCGATCATTGCCGTCGAATGGGGAAATAGAGTTCGAAGAAAATGATATCATGCGTCGGTCACAGCACTTTGTCCGTCGGTTTGATCTGGTGCGTGCCGCCAACATTCTGAATACAAACTATTTTTCCCCGGATCAGATCCGGACCGCAATTGGGAATATCCATTCCTATCTCCGCGGTCCGGGTGCCTTGGTCATGATTGCGCGCACGAACCGCGCGCAGGAGAATGCCGGCACGCTGTTTGAACTCAAGGAGGACGGCTCGTTCGCCGTACTGGAGCGCGTGGGCGGGGGATCAGAGATCGAAAAGCTCGTGCTGGATTTCCGCGCCTCCTGAACTTCGGCACGTCTGCAGCAGTGGCTGTTTGCTCCGCCCCATTTTGCAGCGCCAGCACGGATCGGAAAATAAACTCCGCCTCTGACACGACACATGGGTCCAGCAGCGCTCGTTACACGACGAGTATATCTCCTGATGTCAGGCCCGGATGCGTCGACAGTGCGGCGAACTTCACGGCTGTGGCACCGGAAAGACTGCCGTCGGCATCGTAATAGAGCGAGCCGGTGACCGTATCATAGATGATCCTGGTGTTCGTATCCTGCGCCGTGGTTGCCCCGGCCGCCGCGTAGAATTGCGTGCTGGCGAGAAAGCCGGGGTTCAGCGCCGTGAAGACGCTTGCGGACAAGGCGAGCGTATCCTCCGGGGCAAAATCCGAGATCGTGTCCACATTTGTCGCTCCCAGGGCGAAATCGAACTGGAAGGTGTCAGCCCCCGAGCCCCCGAACAGGGCATCGCTTCCGCCGCCGCCCGAAAGGAGATTGGCGGTCCCGTCGCCATTGAGAGTGTCGTTGCCGGTCCCGCCCCAGACATTCTCGATGTTGCGGACCGTATCCTCGGCCACGCCTCCAACCGTGACGGTCGCAGTCGTGGCGCCATTGAGGGTGACGGAGACCGACGCGCTCTTGTCGCGATAGCTTGCCGTGTCGACGCCCGCGCCGCCATCGAGCGTGTCCACTCCGCCGCCACCTGTGAGCAGGTCCTTGTTGTCATTGCCGTCGAGCCGGTTAGCGAGATCGTCGCCAGTCAGCGTGTCATTGCCCTTACCACCAAACACGTTCTCGATGTTGCGGATGGTGTCTTCAGCGGTGTTCCCAACGAAAACAAAACTGTCGCTCGATCCGTTGAGGGTCACCCGGACTGCGGCGCTCTTCTCGCGATAGTCTGCGGTGTCGGCGCCCGCGCCACCGTCGATGAAATCAGATCCAAGCGCGCCCCGGAACAGATTGTTTGCGGCATCGCCGACGAGCGTGTCGTTGCCGGATCCCGATAAAATATTCTCGATGCCTCTGACGGTGTCCTCGGCTATGCCGCCGACGAAGACGCTCGCATTGGCCGTGCCGTTGAGACTGACGTTGATTGCATCGGTCTTCTCCAGGTAGTCGGCCGTATCCGCGCCGTCGCCGCCGTCCAGCACGTCCTTGCCCAGGCCGCCCTTCAGGGTGTCGCCGCCATCATTGCCGAGCAGTGCATTGGCCTGGCTGTCACCGGTGAGTGTATCACCGGCGGAGCCACCGGAGATATTCTCGAAGTTCTGGATCGTGTCTTCGATCACGCCGTTGACCTTGACGGTCACGGCGTTGGCGCCGTCGAGCGTAACAGCTATGGACTTCGTCTTGTCCCTATAGTCGGCTGTGTCGATACCCGCTCCGCCGTCGAGACTATCGGTGCCCCCGCCACCGCGCAGCGTATTGCTGCCGGCGTCGCCCGTCAGGACGTCTGCGCCGGCACCCCCGAATACGTTCTCGATGTTGCGCACCGTGTCCTCGGCAACGCCGCCGACTGTTGCGATGGCGTTGGCCGTCCCCGCCAGCGCCAGGACCACCGCGGCGGTCTTGTCACTGAAATCGATCGTATCGGAACCAATACCTCCGTCGATGACGTCGAGGCCACCTGCACCCTTGAGAAGGTCGCCGCCCGCGCCGCCATTGATGACGTTCGCTTGCGCGTCGCCGGTGATTACGTCTGAGACGGCGCCACCTGTTACATTCTCGATGTTGCGGATGGTGTCCTCTGCGATACCGCCGACGAGGACTGATGAGTTGTTGGAGCCGTTGAGCGTGACCGCGATCTGCTTGGTCGACGCGGAATAATCCACGGTGTCGCTGCCGCCCGCCCCATCGAGTACGTTCGCAGAACCGTCGCCTGCGAGGACGTCGTTACCCGAGCCGCCGATGATGTTCTCAATGTTGCGAAGCGTATCCTCCGCAACGCCGCCGACGGACACCGTGACGGCGTTCGCGCCGGCCAAACTGACGACCACGGACGCCGTCTTGTCGCTATAATCGGCTGTATCGACGCCGGCACCACCATCCAATACGTCTGCACCGAGGCCGCCGCGGAAGGTGTTCGCGGCCGCATCGCCGGTGAGTTGATCGTTGCCCGATCCGCTGATGATGTTCTCGATGTTGCGGACCGTGTCCTCTGCCGTTCCGCCAATAGTCGCGACGGCGTTGGTAGCACCGTTGAGTGCGATGACAACGGATTGAGTCTTGTCGCTGAAATCGGCGGTGTCGCTGCCGTCACCGCCATCCAACACGTCGGCACCGAGACCCCCGCGGAACGTGTTGGCGGCAGTATCGCCCGTGAGCGTGTCGCCCGCCGATCCGCCGACGATGCTTTCGATTTTCGCAATCGTGTCCTCGGCGACTCCGCCTACGGTTACAGTGGCCAGACCGCTGCCGTTCAACGTCACGGCGATGGCGGCTGTCTTGTCGCTGTAATCGGCGGTGTCGATGTCCTCGCCGCCGTCCAGGATATCGGCCCCGTCGCCGCCCCGCAGCCAATCATTGCCGCGCGCGCCCGAAAGCTTGTTGGCGCCGGCATCGCCCGTGAGCGTGTCGCCCGCCGATCCGCCGACGATGTTCTCGATGTTGCGGATCGTATCCTCCGCAACACCGCCAACAAAGACAGTGGAGTCATTGGCGCCGTCGAGCGTCAGGACGATCGCATCCGTCTTCTCCCGGAGATCAAAAGTGTCGACCCCGGCGCCGCCGTCGACCGTGTCGTTGCCGGCGCCGCCGAAGAGGGAATCGTCGCCACCGCCGCCGTCAAGCGTGTCGTTTCCGGCCTCGCCGCGTAAGGTGTTGGCCTGACCATTGCCGGTCAGGATGTCATCGCCCGAGCCGCCATAAGCGTTCTCGAAGTTGCTGATGGTGTCCTCGGCGAGACCGTTGACGAACACCGTGGTAGGTGTCGCGCCCCCCAGGGTGACCACGACCGACGTCGTCTTGTCGGTATAGTCGACCGTGTCGTTGCCGGCGCCGCCGTCAAGCACGTCGCTACCGCCCCCGCCTCTAAAAAGGTTGTTTTGCGCGTCGCCGGTGATGGTGTCGTCACCCGAGCCGCCATAGATGTTTTCTATCTTGCGTAGAATGTCCTCGGCAACACCGCCGACCGTCACTACCGCATCATTGATCCCGTTGAGCGTGACGGTGATCCCTGCCGTCTTCTCCCGATAGTCGGCCGTGTCGATGCCCGCGCCGCCGTCGATGACGTCCGCCCCTTCCAGTCCCTGAATGAGATCGTCACCGCCCGCGCCGATAATCGTGTCGTCTTGATCCGTGCCGATCAGGGTGTTGTTTCCGGATGTGCCGGTGATCGTTGCCATGGAAAATCCTCCCGTTCGGAATCCCTTGAAAGCCGCAATGGGCGGGGGCAGGGGTTCGCTCTATTGCTCTAATTCTCTAATGCCTCAATGCTTCAGTGCGATGCGCTCGTGCACCGTTCATTTTCTTGCCGCGCATGTCATTGACGCAAAACCATCGCGCGTTTCGGCGTGTCCATCAGGCCCGAAAGACCCACAGGAGTGCGACGAGATAGTTCCAGGCGAAGACCACAGGAACGCTCAGAATTTTAGCAAGAGGCGGTGGGATGAACGTCGCCAGCAGCGCGACCAAAAAGGTCGAGATCACGAGGCCGGTAAGCGTGCCGAGGACGAACTTCAACGCCTGAATCTGACTGTGCCGTGCGCGGAAAGTCCACGACCGGTTGAGAACATAACTTACGAGAATGCCGCAGGAATAGGATAGGATGTTAGCGTGGCCTGGTGCGGCGCCGGCGGCAAATAGACCCGTGAAGAGACCGAAATCGATCGTCGTAGTGACCGCACCAACAGTGGCAAAGCGCAGCAACCTGTCGATGCTTTCTTGCCGGCCGAAGGTGTAGCGGACGAGAAGATTGCGCATCAGGCTGACCCCACTCTCGACGGCGCATGCTCTGGCTGGCTGTGGAATTCGTCGTTCAAGCTCGCCTCGATTATCGGTGTCGGACGTCGCTTGGATTGCATGAATATCCGTCCGATATATTCGCCAATAATCCCAAGGAAGATCGCGTTCAGCGTGATGGAGAGCAGGATCAGGATCGTTGTCGTCGCAAAACCTGCAGGCCATTCCTGGCCGAAAACCAGTTTGCCGATGACGTAGCCGATGAGCAGCAGGAAGGTTGCTGTTCCCATGATCAGGCTGGTCATCGAGGCAATCCGCAGCGGCGTCAGCGAATGGTTGAGAATGCCGTCGACGGCCAGCGAGAACATGGCCCTGAACGGAAACTTGCTTTCACCCGCCACCCGCGCCTCGCGGTCATATTCGAAACCGATTTGGGAGAAGCCCATTGCGCTGATCAGCCCGCGCAAATAGGGCGACGTGTCGTCGACCCGGCGCAACTCATCCAGGATGCGCCTGTCGACCAGGCGGAATTCACCGACGTTCAGGGGGAGGTCGTCTTCGCTCAAGGCGTTGATGCATCGGTAGAAAGCACGCCTCAGGAAGGCGGTGAACCAGTCATCCGTGAGCGAGCGGCGAATTCCGTAGACGACCTGATGTCCCTGCCGCCATAGCGCCGCCATCTGAGGTATGCGGTTCGGCGGATCCTGGAGATCGCAATCGATCTGAACGGCGCAATCGCCAGTCGCCGCCTTGTACGCAACGAGGAGCGAGCGCTGATATCCGACATTGCGGCTGAAACGGATGACGCGGACACGGCGATCCTCGCGCGCAATCTCCTGGAGGATCTGGAAGGTACGGTCCGATGAATGATTGTCAGTGAAGATAATCTCATAGCCGTAGCCGGGCATTTCGCCGAACGCATCCACGATGGCGGCATAGGCTCGCCGGACGTTCGCCTCCTCGTTGAACGCTGGTACAAGGACAGAAATCAACGGCTTCTTGTCGGCCACTATGGAGCTCCCGTTCGTTCCCGGCGTGATGTGCCCGCCAATTGATTCTGCGGCTCCTGCAAGCGCAGGTGCTCGCGATACCAGGCGACGGTCCGCACGAGCCCCTCCGCCAGCGGAGTGGATGCGCTCCACCCGAGCAGGTTTCGGGCCAAGGCGGTGACGGCGCGGAAATCCGGAATGCCGGACGAACCGTCCGCCGGACCGTATTCAACGCGTGTCGGATCGGCGCCCGTTTCGGCAATGATCAGCCGGGCGACGTCACGCATCGTCGGAGCAAAACCGGTGCCGATATTGATGACCGTGCCGCCAGGCAGCTGCGCCGCTGCCACGCGGAGGAGCCCGCCCACAGCGTCGTCGATATAGATCAGATCACGCCGATCCTCCGGATGTCGGACCATCGAGGTCTCTCCGGCCAGGCATCGGGTAACGAGCCATGGCAGGAGATAGGCGGTCGACTGCCAGGAGCCGTAGACCAGGGCGAGGCGGGCGGTGATGACCGGGAACGGAAGGCGACGCTGAAGAGCGCCGACCAAGTGTGTGGCAGCCACGAGTTCGGCGCCGTAGGCGTTGACCGGCATTTCGCGTGTCTCCTCCTGAAAGGGCGCCTGTGCGGAGCCATATTCGGCGAGCGAGCCGGTCCGGATCATCGCTCTTGGAGGACGGGGCGCGGCTGCGGCTGCGCTCAGCAAGCCGACCAGCACTTGCACCTGCTCTCGCATCGCATCCCTGGCGTCGGAGAAGTCGGGAGCTTCCGGCCGACGCGGACGGGCCGCGAGGTGAAAGATGCACTCGGGCTCTGCGTCAGAAAGACAATGTTTGAGCGCTGTCTCTGATTGCAGGTCAAAATTGTGTCGGATGACACCGACACGCAGGTCCTGGATCCGGCTGTCGTCGGAGCCGGGTCGGACGATGAGGTGAACCTGGTGGCCGGCCTCAAGGCAAGCCCTCGCAAGATGCGAGCCGACGAAGCCTGCGCCACCGGTTATGAGAATACGCGCCATCGACTTGGACCAGCCTGCTTTGTTGCGCCTTGATCATGAGAGCGAAACCTGCGTGCCGCTCAGGAACTGCGAAGCATTACCGCCCTCCTTGAGCGCCTCACCCATGTTCCGGTGCCGCCGGGATCGCCATCGCGGAGTCGCCCCGAGCTAATGAACGGGGTTGTCTCCGATAGTTGAGAGGCGGGCGGAATCCTGTGCATATTCCTTGCTCACCTCGCTCCATTAGATTCCAGTAGCACCCGCCTGCAGCGGTATTCGCACCTTCGGCTTCGCCGAGAAACTGTCGGCGAACTCGCAGAACGACGAATGGATATGGTCGAGTTGCTCTGACGTGAGACCGTGATGACAGGCGAGCAGTATCCCGCCGCGCATCACCGCGTCCGCGACAGGGTAGCCTTCCTGCGAGACCCGGCGGTTGACGCCTTGCATTGCCGGTTGGCGCAGGATGTTGCCGGTGAACACGGGGCGAGTCTGAATATCCCTGCGTTCGAGGAAGATCTGCATATCGCGCCTGGTAAACGGCGCGTCCGGCCGCACCGTAAGCGGGAAGGCAAGCCAGCCGGTACGGGATTCGGGCAATTGCCGCGGCAGGATGAACCAGTCCTCGTATTGTTTGAAGAAGGCCAACTGGGCGGCAAAGTTGCGCTCCCGGGCGGCAATGTTCTCTTCGAGCCTATCAAGCTGGACAAGCCCGAAGGCGGCACCCATCTCGGAGGGCTCCAAATTGAAGCCGAGCGCCTCGAACACGAATTTCGCGTCATAGGAGAAGCCGTCGATGTCGACGTTGAAACGATTTTCGACCGACTCGGAATCGACGAACAGTGACGAGGTGCGGCCCCAGGACCGCATCAATCTGGCGCGGCGCGCCAGCTCATCGTCATTGACGCAGAGCATGCCGCCGTTTCCGGCCGCCGTAATCACATGCGAGCCGTAGAAGCTGGTCGTGCTGATATCGGAGCGCTTGCCGGTGCTGGCGCCTTTGATGGTGGCGCCGAGCGTATCGCAACTGTCTTCGACGACGAATAGCCCATGCGCATCGGCAATCGCACGAATGCGATCCCAATCCGGAAGATTGCCGATCAGTGACGGGATCATCACGGCCCGGGTTTTGGGCGAGATCATCCGTTCGATCGCGTCGACATCGATGTTGTAGGTCGCCTCCGCCGCATCGACGAATGCCGGTACGAGACCCGCCCTGACGATAGGTGCGACGGTTGTTGCGAAGGTCAGGGCGGGGGTGATGACTTCCGCGCCTTGCGGCAACTGCAGCATCTCCACGGCCAGGTAATTGGCCGAAGATCCGGAATTGACCATGATGCCGTGCCGCTTGGCGAAGAGCGCCGCAACACGCTCCTCCATTCCTCTCACCGCGCGGCCCATCTGGGTCGACGTCCGCATGGCATCGACAACGGCTGCTATTTCCTTTTCTCCGTAAACGGCCTGCCCATAATTGACACGCATGTGATGCTCCCCATCTGCGGTTCAGGCCGCTCGGCCCCAGTCTGCTGCGTATCCGTCAAGTTGCTGTTGTGAGAACCGGCGCATGTCTGTCGGATCTTCCATGTATCTGCGGTGCCAGGCGACGGTCATTGCGACGGCCTCGTCCAGCCGGAGCAAGGGCTTCCAGCCGAGCTCGACATGCGACTTCGTACTGTCGAGGCGCAGAACGACCGACTCGGCCGGTTCGTCGACCCGGCGTTCGGCGATATATTCGGGCGGTCGGCCGCCCCATTGAGAGACGACCAGTTCCGCGAGCGCACCGACATTCACCGTTGCGTCCTTTTCGGGGCCGAAATTCCAGCCCCCCGCGAAGCGCGCGCCGGCATCAACGAGGCCGGCCGCCAACATCAGGTAGCCGCGAAGCGGCTCAAGAACATGCTGCCATGGTCTTACGTTTTTCGGGTTCCTGAGGCGCGCCGGTATTCCGGTTTCGGCAGCCCGCACCAGGTCCGGAATCAACCGGTCGGCGCCCCAGTCGCCGCCTCCGATCACGTTGCCAGCCCGCACCGTGGCAAGTTGCGGACCCCCTGGATCGCTGAAGAAGGAGGAGCGGTAGGCCGCGGCAACCAGTTCCGCGCATCCTTTCGACGAACTGTACGGGTCGCGACCACCCATGGGGTCGCTCTCTCGGTATCCCCACACCCATTCCCGGTTTTCGTAACATTTGTCGCTCGTGACAACGACGATGCCACGCAACGACGGCATGCGGCGCGCCGCATCGAGCACCACGGCCGTTCCGATGACGTTGGTCATATAGGTGTCGACCGGCATCTCGTAGGAGGCGCGCACCACGGCCTGCGCCGCCATGTGAATGACGAGGTCGAAGTCCTGCCCGCCAATGCTCTCCCCGAAGCCTGCCTCGCTGCGAATGTCGCCGACGCGCCCGTCGACGAGGCCCTCGAGGTCAACGGCGGAGCAGAACGAGGGGGCGACCGCCGGCAGGGCAATACCAACCACATGCGCGCCAAGACGGCGAAGCCAAAGCGAAAGCCATCCGCCCTTGAAACCGGTGTGGCCGGTGACCAGAACGCGGCGGCCGCGTAGAATCTGCGAGAGATCCGTCTCGTTCACGTTTCTCGCTCCGCCTAGAATCGTGCCAGCGGTAACTCAGCCGCGGCAGACTGAGATGTTGGCCTTGGGTCAAACTGCATCCACGGCGGATCGTCGGTTTCCGCAAGGCCGTTGAGATAATCACGGTCCCGCACCGTATCCATCGGATGCCAGAAGCCCTTGTGCTTGTAGGCAAAGAGTTCACCGTCCCGAGCGAGATTCGTCAGCGGCGCCATCTCCAACGGATCCGACGGCCCAGAGATGTAATCCAGTACGCCTGGTTCAAAGACGAAGAAGCCGCCATTGATCCAGGTCTCGTGCTTGCGCACCTTTTCCGTGAACTCGACGACCTTGTCGCCCTCGATCTCCAGGTTGCCGAAGCGCGCCGGCGGCTGCACGGCGGTGACAGTGGCCAGGCGACCGTGCGAGCGGTGGAACTCGAGCAGCGCCTGGATATCGATGTTGCCGACCCCATCCGAATAGGTGGCCATGAAGGTCTCGCCGTCGAGCCAGTCACGCAGCCGAAGCAATCGGCCACCAGTCATCGTCGAAAGGCCGGTGTCGACCACCGACACGTTCCAGTCGAGGGGATGGACCGGGCGCAGCACCATGGAACCGTTTCCAAGCGCGACCGTGAAATCCGCAGTCGACAAGTGGAAATTGTGGAAGAAGTTCTTGATGAACATGCATTTGTAGCCGCCGGCGACGACGAAGTCGTTGAAGCCCCAATGGCTGTATATGTCCATCACGTGGAGAATGATGGGCTTGCCGCCGACCTCCACCATGGGCTTCGGAATGCGTACGGTCTCCTCGGCGAGGCGGGATCCGAGACCTCCTGCGAAAAGCACGACCTTCATGACGGCCTCCAACAATTTTAGCGACGGATATCCGATCGGATCATCCAATCGGTCTCGTGCACGCGTCTACGGCGGCGCCCTTTGCATCCTTTTGGACGCGCAAGGTCGCAAGGTTATGTTTGCTGCGTCGCTTCGCCTTAAACCAAGGCCAGCCTCAGGAATCATAGAAGTAAACGGGTGCGCATAGCGAACCTGTGAAAGCATCCGCCCGGGCGTGAATGAAAAAAGCGAACAAGCCGATCGGGCACGAAGATTTCAGTACTAAAACGACTGTAATTAAGCTACACTTGTCCAAGATTATTCGAAATATACATTATTTAAGGTCATGCTATCCATCCTTCCGTAAATCCGCAAGCTGCGCGGTGTCAGGATAATCCCTATGGCCTTGTAGGGAATAACCCGGGATGGTGCCGAGGAATCGCTTTCGATACAGAAAAGGATGTTATGGGACATCGAGACCTTTGACCGTGCTTCCTTAAGGCGAGGCGTGGCTGCGGGCCGCCGGCGGCAAATGTGTTCGATATCCCAAGTATTGGATTGTCTTTGCGGTCGGGGGAATCTGAATGACGGATGTTAAAGAGGTCACTCCATCACAGGTCGCAATCCCCTCGGCAGATCTGAGGGCACTGCTCTATCGGGCGGCAATCTTCATTCTTTCGGCGCTGCTTCTTTTCGCCCTGCTGCTGCGCGTGATGAACTACGAGATGCGTAAGGACGAGCAGCTGTACGTGCCGCCAATCGCGCTGCTCGATCACCATCGCCTCTATGAGGACTTCTTCTACAATCATCCGCCGGGCTCGGCGTGGTTCTTCCATTGGGTCGGTGCGATCGTCGGCTCGGATCATCTGCTGTTCAGTGGCCGGCTGTCCGTGTTTCTTGCATGGATGTTATTGCTGGCGGCGATCGGAGCCATCACCTACGCGCTGACGCGATCCGGACTGGTCAGCTGGTGCGTTGTCGTCCTCACCGTTGCGAACGATCTCTTCCTGACGCAGACAGGCATGGCGGCGACGAATAATTTTCTACCGCTGCCTTTCGCGTTCATCGGGCTCGGGCTGTTCGTGCTCGCCGTCAGAGAGAGCCATCCCAAGCCTTTCCTGTTTGCGATTGCGGGCCTCTGCCTGTCACTTGCCGCTGCCTTCAAGATCAGTGCCGTGGCCTTTATCCCGCCGGTGGCAATCGCAGCTTTCCTGCTGCCGCGCGCTTACCGCTTCAAGGATCGCCTTCTGCGCGTCGTTGCGCCGCTTGCTGCAGGAGGGCTGGTGGGGGGCATACCGATTCTCATACCCTTGCTCCTGGCGCCGCAGAGGTTCCTTGCCCATGTTGTGCAATATCACACAGGTCCGCATCTGCAGTATTGGCGAACAGCAAATACACCTGGGGAAGAGCAGGCTTTATCGCTGGTGGCGAAGCTGTTGCTCGCGCAGGGCATGTGGTTCTCCGCGACCTGCGCCGTGGTGATTTCCGTTCTCGTCGCACTTTTTCTGACGGCACTCCAGGCACCGGATGGCGGTGGGCGAGCGCGGCTTTCCCGCATCGTAAACGGGCCGCTTCTCGTTGTCGCCGGCGCGTTCCTTTGCAGCGCCGCCATGAGCCTCTTGCCCACGCCGAGCTTCCCCCAATATTTCGCGCCGCCGCTGATCTGTCTCCCCTTGGGGCTCGCTCTGCTTTTCGGAAGCCTTGAGCCCGAGACGCGCACACGCTTCCAGCCAGTGTTTGTTGCCGCGACGATGGTGGTTCTAGCGATAGAGGCGCCGCGTCTTGCCCAGTATGTCGGAACAGCTGTCCGGGCGGACCGGTGGACGGTGACGCGGGTTCACGAGGCTGGTGTTGCCATGTCGCAGCGGATAGCGGTGGCGCGCGCGCAAGGAAAGGTGGCCACGCTGTCGCCGATCTATCCGCTTGAGGGTCATCTGGAGGTCTATCCGGAACTGGCGACAGGGCCTTTCGCCTATCGAACCGCAGATTTCACCGAACCGGCGCTTGCAGCCTGGTACAGGATGACGTCGCCGGGCCGCATCACGGCCATATTCGAGGCTGACCCGCCGGCCGCGCTGCTGCTGGGGTTCGACGAGGTGCTTGAGCGGCCGATGCTCGATTATGCGCGGCGAAATGGCTATCTGCCTTCAACCGACCTTGGCTTCAAGGATCGATATGGCAGCCCGGTTCTTTATCTGAAGCCGTCGCCGCAATGACCTACAGCGCCGCGCGTCCGATTGGACGCGCGGCGCTGTAATGGATGTCGCCCAAAAGTGTGCAGCGTTTTGGGACAACGACATGCATAAGAGCAATGACTTAAAGGTCGTCGCATGAGTGCGATTGAACGCAACGCGCTTACAGCGCCGTGCATCCTTTAGGACGCACAAAGGACGCTCTAACTCTTTGAGTCTACGCATCGTGCTTTCTGAAAATCGGGTCCGATTTTCGGGCCGATGGGCTAGGCATGGCGTTCCGCACGAGGGGGAGCAGCGCTTTCGCCATAAGTCGATTTAAGCGACGGCGGCTTAACGGATCTGGCGATCACATTATCCCATTGCTGCAGGATAGATGAGGTCGCATACCGCGCCGAAGCGGCTGCCGACCCGTAGGTGGAAAGCTTATTTCTGAGGGTCGGGTCGGCCATGAGAGAGAGAATGGCTTCACTCAGTTGCCCGACATCGCCCGGGGGGACAAGCAAACCGGCATCCGGACTGCTGAGAATTTCCGACGGTCCCCACGAACAATCGAATGCGATTGACGGTAAACCCGCAGTCATCGCCTCCAGAAGCACGTTCGGGAAGCCCTCGAAGCGCGAGCTCAGCACGAAGATATCGCCCGCTCCAACCCATTCGAGTGGAAACTTGGTAATACCTGGCATCTTGACATTGTCGCCTATGCCGAGTTCTCGGGCGAGGTGCTCGAGAGCGCCGCGCTGAGACCCATCGCCAAATATGGTCAACTGGGCCGTCGGAACGGATCGTGCCACGTGGCTGAACGCTTCGAGGAGCAAATCGAAGCCTTTCTGCCTTTCCAGGCGACCGACGGCGACGACGCGGGTGCCTTGGCTCGGAACGCGTGCAACATCGGGCGGCAGCGTGACCGGGTTGGGTATGATCTCCGCTTTCCCGCGCAAGCTCGGCGGTAGCGATTGAAAGGCATCCTGAGTTTGCATAACCAAGCGCGCCGCGCTTTTGATAGCAACCGGCTGAGCGAGCCGCCACAGGAAATGCGTCTCCTGGGACGTGAAGTTGTTGCGCTCCGACATGATGATCCGCGTATTGAGTCCGCGGGTAGCCAGGCCGACCATGACATTGACCTTGGTCAGGAAGGATATGACAAGATCCGGCTTGAGCGCCGCCAGCCGACGTCGAAGCCTCGACAGCCGTAGTGCTGCCTGTGCAATGCGTGGGATGGCGCGAGCCGAAACTCCGAGCGCTTCGATCTTTACGGCACTGTGGTAGGGAAAATAGGATTTCGGGCCATCAGCGTTGACTGCGAGAACGTGTACGGTATCGCCTTGTGCATGGCGATGGTGCGCAAGGAGATTGACGATTTTCTCCGCGCCGCCCGCGCCGAGCCCCGAGAGGACGAATGCTATGCGCACGACAACCTCCAATGCTTTGCGCTACGGCCCTCCCGCAAAGGACTTTTTGCCGGGGGCAGTTCAGGTCGGATCGCTTGGCCGAGCGAGCAATGTGGACTTACTGTAGATTAGTGGCCAACCGCATTGCGGCCAACTCCGGTTTACCTCTGGCACACCCTTGATCCTGCCGGTCGGTGAATTTGCTGGCATCAATTGACGCTCATCCAGCCGTGGGTCAAGGCGAAGTGCACGATTTGCGCCCGCGAACGCAAGTTGAGCTTTTCGGTGGCGCGCGCCTTGTAGGTCTCGATCGACTTGACGCTGATATTCGCGTGGGCGCCGATCTCCTTGTTCGAATACCCGAGCGCGACCAGTCGAAGGACCGCCTGTTCGCGGGCGGTTAGTCCCAGCGCACCCATCGCTGCGGGGCTCCGCTCGGCGGGTGAATTCGCCACCTCGCGCGCAGTCAGGGAGTCGAAGAAGAGTCCGCCGAGCATCACCGAACGTATCGCCAGCAACAGATTCTCCGCCGCCGAACATTTCTGGACAAATCCCTTGGCGCCAACCTGCAGCGCTTGCTGAACATAGGAGCGGTCATGGTAGGGGGTCATTATCACCACGTGAGCGGCGTGACCGTTAGCTATGACCTTTGCGGCCAGTTCGAGACCGCTGATGTCCGGCAGTGACACGTCGAGTACTGCGACATCCGGCTTGGCCTGACTGATCTGAATCATGGCTTCGGCGCCGGTCCTGGCTTCGCCGACGCAGAGAATGTCCCCGGATTTCTCGATCAGGGCTCGCGCACCCGCAATCACCAGCGGGTGATCATCGACAATAACTGTGCGGATGGGCGGCTTCATGCTGGCGCTCCTTCCTGCCGCGCAGGCGGGGAGAATTGCACGGGCACCGTAGGCTGGCTGCGTCGCCGGACTCGAGCGTCGACCATCAGGGTGCCTCCCCATTGCACCCATGATCCTTGCACGTCGGCGAAGGCGACGAGACAACGTTGCATTTGCTGCAATCGTACGGTCACCAGCGGATGTTTTACCAAGGGGAAATTGCCTTGTGAGTTCGTCATGACAAAAGTTACTCCGCCAAGACATAAAAAATAAGTTCAACCAAAGGTTTGCCGCCAAGCAATCCGCTGATTAACAGTCATCGGTGCTGGCGACCGGGAAAACAATAAATGAAAGTCATGCATTGTGCTTTACGTTTGAGCATAACAGATAGTTCCGATGCGTCAACTTTACGAGGCGCCGGCAGTAGTCGTCACGCGAAAGAGATGGGCCGCATGCACGCCCAGCAAAATTGGCCATCCGTCATTGCTGAACGCTTCCATTTCTTAGCCATCCATTCAGATCCCTGCCGACGATCGTGCCGAGTTTCTCTATCTCCGTGGCGTAGAAATCGCTCATGCGCGCGCGCAGCTCGCCGCTCAACGGCGCGTACTGCACTTCGGCGGCGGCGATCGACCGCAGCTTTTTGAAGCCCGCGCTTTTCCTGAAAGGGGCCACCATCGGCTTGAACGGGCGCAGCAGACGGCGCAACGTCGGGTTGATCACCGGCTCGGCCTTGTCCTTGACCTTCTTGTCCAGGGGCCGAAGCGGCAGGTCATTGGCTATCTTCATGAATTTTCGGACGCGATCGAGCTGTGCACTCGCGTCAATCTTCATGTCCTCGTAAAGAACGACGAGAATCTGCTCGGCCGGGAACCGATCGAGATAGGCCTGCAATTGCTGAAAATACAGCCCGCCGTTGAGGAAGCGTCCGCCGGCACCGCTGCGTGGGTCAAGATATCTTGCGATGTCGCGGTCGACCTCGCCCCTGCGGTACAGCATGCAGTAGTCAGAGTAGGCGCGCTCGATGGGGTTGCGTAGTTGCGCGATCAACAGCGCCTTCGGAAGTTTTTGTTTTATCCGTTCAGCCGCGCCCTCGGTGTCCAAATAGGAGTTGGACTTTTCGCCGACGAGACGTTGATCCTTCGATCCTTCGAAGTTTGATAGGTACCACTCGTCTCCACGATCATAGTAACGACTGAAATAATGCAATTCCGGAGCCGGCATGTATATGTTCGGGTCCTGCTGCAGTGATTGCTGGAGCCATGTCGTGGCGCTCTTGGTCGCGCCAATGATCAGGAAATCGATGTCCTGCAACTTCATGTTGTCCCCCTCACAGCGCCCGCGCAGGGCTGAAGATACGCGTCCACAGCCGAGCGCGACAGATCACGCGCCGCGAACGCTCTTCATTTGGATCGGCTCGAAATTCGCAATTCTCTTGCGCGCAGCTGGCGACGCGCTCGGGTGGGCCCGTGAGCAGAGGCGAGCATCACGCCCGCCGCAAACAAACGGCTGTCGCGCAGTTCATCGCACGCAAAGGGAAAGGTTATGACACTTTTTCCGGGACCAGGAAGAAGACCTTCTTCCTCAGCATCAATGATGTAAGCCACTTAAGTACGTCCTTCTACTCAAAAGCGGTGCGGAAAAAACTCTCACGATCGAAATGGACAAAGTGCATCAAGGATTACAGAGAATGTGAGCTCATGATAATAAACGTGTGCAAGTTGAGCAAGCCGTCGACCGCGAGTGCTCAGGAATTGCGCGGCAACGCATCATAGAGCTCTACCGTATCGCCGAGGTCTGGCGATAAGCGACCGCCATCATCGAGAGCCAGATGAAGGCCATGACGATATGAGCGATATTGGCGCCCATCGGGCCGACCCGCGGGATCAGCATCAGCGCCGTGGCATGAAACGCAATCGTTGCGACGAACACGCCCTTCAAGACACGGTCTTCCCGCCCCATGGCCAGAAGCGCCGAGCGGGTAACTGTCCCGTACAACGTCATGCTCACGGCAATGGATTGAACGACGACCAACGGGGCCGCCGCCTCGAATTCCGAACCGACAGCCAGTCTCAGCACCGGATCGATCGTCAAATACACCCCGCCAATCAGCAATAATCCGAAGCCGAGAAGGAGCGTCCGCATTTGTACAACGGCCCGATGAAACTCCTTGAACGCGCTCGAGGCCCAGGCCCGAGCCAAATCCGGGTAGAGCACGGCCTGGACGTGGTCACCGATCTGCAGTGCCATGCGGCCGATGCGTTTGGCGATGTGATAGAGACCCGCGGCGGTCGGGTCAGCCAGGTAGCCGACGAGAAGGGTGTCAAGCTGGTTGGCACTCGAACGTAGCGTCAGCGACAGGTTCGTCGAAATTGCGAATTTCCAGAGACCTGGAAAGTGGGAGGTAATACCGCGAACGGACGCAGTAAGCATGCCCCCCAACATTCCCTGCTTTCGCAGCTCTGCAAGCGCAAGGCCGACGAGGGTCAGCGAGCCGACGATCTGGGCTGCCATCCATATCAGCACGAAATCACGCAAAGTGCCGCCGAAGGCAAAGCCAATCGCGCACAATATTATGCGGAAAATGCTCGAACCGACTTGGCCGTAGGCGATGGACCGAAACTTGCCGGAAAGGCGCAGCACGGCCATCGGCATGCCGGAGATCTGAAACGGCAAAATGGCGCAATAGAGGGTGACGAGCCCCGACATCTCGGGCGAAATCCCGAACCATGGACCGAAGACCCACACCAGCGCCACGGCAATCGCGCATCCGGTCGCTGCGGCGGAAACGTCAAGCAGGAGGCCGAACTTGAGCAACGATTTGAGCGTTTCCGTGCTCTCGGATTGCGCACCGAATTTGATCAGCGGCTGCCAGGACTGGAAGTTTACGAGACGTTCCACCGCATTCGTATAGGTGAAGCAGAGCGCCAGGACGCCATAATCGGACGGACCGAGCGCCCTCGCCGTCAAGGCGAAACCGACGAGGCCTAATAGCGAAGTGAGCGCATTCCCAGTGAGTAGATGCCCGATATTTCCCAGGCGGCCTCTCAGGCTTTTTTCCCCAGCGAATATCTTGTTGAGACCGTTAAAATTTTTAGCCAGTTTTTTCCCGATCGCCAAACGATACCTCCTGCCCCCCAACGAGGCCAGCTGAGAAAAGAGACGCCGCCCTACGGCCGTGGCACACGTGGTTGATGCCCTTGTTAAATCTTTGGTCTGCCGGGGTGGTTTCATCGGGCAAGAACACCTGCCGCGACCGTACGCACAATCTGGTGTATGAGCCTCGAGGAGTGTCGCCTTATCGATCACAGCCCCGGCGCAAAAAAATAGCTAAAATCCTTTGACGTGACAGTGCGAGGGAGAATATAGTCGCGCAATATATTTTGACAGCCTTTTCTTTAATGCTTTTTGGGGTGCGGTTGCGATGGGGATATTACCTGCGCTAGCGGCCATGAGCTTGCCTCTGCGGGCCTGGGGGGCATATGTTTTTGCGGTCGTGCTGTTGGCAGTCGGACTATCAATAGGGCTGGTGTCGCGTGCGAATGCAGATGATTACCGGCTCAATACGGGCGATGTACTGACGTTTGACTTCCTCGACGATGCCGAATTGCCCGTAACCGTGGCTGTTTCCGGCAACGGCGAAGCACAGTTCCCCCTCATTGGCGGGGTTAAGGTGCTGGGTCTGACGATAACGGAGACCTTGGATAAGCTGCGCCAGGAATACCGGAGCCACGAGATCCTCGTCGATCCAAAGCTGTCCCTCAACATTTCGAGCTTCCGGCCTATACTCGTACTAGGCGAGGTCAGGAGTCCCGGTTCGTTTCCCTTTTATAATGGCGTGACGGTCGAGCAAGCTATCGGCCTGGCAGGTGGCATGCAGGTCGTCGCGGTAAACGCGTCCGACCGGCTTATCGCGCGTGCCCGCCTCCGCTCGGAAATAGACGCCGCAAAAGCCGAAATCGTTCATGAAGCCGTCTATACGGCAAGACTCGCGGCGCAGTTGAAATCCAGCGAGAAGATCGAACTGAGCGACGTTCCGGAGTTCGCCCGCACATATGTCGAAGGCGTGCCGCTTGACGGCGTCATTGAGCTTGAGACGAAAATCTTGAAAGAGGATCTCGCCGCCAACAAATCGCAGACGCAAATTCTCACCGAAGGGATTGCGCAAGCCGAGGGTGGAATAGAGATCCTGAACGAGCTTGTGCAGCAGCAACGGGATGTGGTTGCGAACAGCGTGGAAGATGTGGCGCGCGTTGGTGCGCTTCGAAAACGCGGGCTGAACACTGAAAGCGAGCTCTCTCGCGCGGAGAACAACGCGTCGGCCGAGAAGGCCCAGCTCCTGCAAACCTTCGCCACCCTTGCGCGGACACGTCAGGAGTTGAGCGAGTTGAAGCTTCAACTTGCAAAACTCGCAGCCGACAGGAAGAAGGAGATTTTGACCCAGCTCCAACAGCGTGAAATTGCCATCAAGAAGCTGATTTCGAGCCAACACTCCGCTGAAGAGCAAATGCTGCTTATGGCCGCCGTGGCCGAAGATGAAACGAAAAAAAATCAGGTTTCATATACCTATGAGATCCGTCGAAGCCCCGTTGGCGGCAAACCGACCAGTTTACAGGCGTCCCTCGTGACAGAATTGCTGCCGGGCGACGTGGTCGTCGTGGCTATCGCGGGCATGTAGGATTGTCGGCAAGTTATACTGAAAAGTCCGCTCCGTGTGCCAAAGGGACATAGACTTGAAGCCAAATCGAGAGCACGCCTTCTCCGCCTTTAGTTTGCCTACCTCCTCGGGATCATACTATCTCAAGCGCGTGCTTGATTGCGCACTTGGCGGAATGCTTTTCGTCCTCTGCCTGCCGCTGATGGCGGTAACGGCGGTCGTCGTTTGGGCGAGCCTTGGTTCGCCGTTGTTCTTCACCCAGGCACGCGTCGGCGCGGGCATGCGTGTCATCACTGTCGCCAAATTTCGCACGATGACGGACGCGCGCGGACAGGACGGCGCACTGTTGCCGGACCAAATGCGACAGACCGCTGCGACCGCGATGTTGCGCAGACTTCGCTTTGATGAGTTGCCGCAACTGCTTGCCGTGCTCGCAGGCGACATGTCGATGGTGGGGCCGCGCCCGCTTCCTTTGGCGACTATTGCAGGCTTTGGTGAGCTTGGCCGCGTACGCTCGAAGGTTGCTCCCGGCATGACGGGATGGGCGCAGGTGAATGGCAATACGCTGCTTACGGATGAGGAGAAGATCGCGCTCGATCTTTGGTATGTTGGACACGCTGGCGTTTGGCTCGATGCTCGAATTTTTTTGTTGACACTAAAGACACTCGTTTTCGGAGAACGAATTAACGATTTACATCTAAAAGTTGCCAAGGAATTCCTTTTGCATCATTCTCGCGGGCAGCAGCCGCGAATGATGATGCGATAGTGCGCGTGTCGGCAGCTGGTGAGGTGCCGGAGGGGTCAGAGGCACCCCGGACACAACGGGCCGCTAACAAAGCCAGGGCATATGTTTTCTTCGCCAGGCGGGAGCGCATACGTGGCGGCAAGGTCTTTTGGGGGTCCCATGGATGTTTCGCATATTTCTTTTGGGCGCACTTTGGTCGTCGCTCCACATCCCGATGACGAGGTTCTCGGCGCCGGCGGGACGATCGCGAAGCTAGCCTCGGAGGGCGAGGAGGTCTTCGTAGCGGTTGTAACCGAGGGAAAGCCGCCGGCTTTCGACCCGGCGACCATCGCCAGGACGCAGGCCGAGGCGAGGGAGGCGCACCGGGCTTTGGGCGTGCGAGAAACCCTGTGGCTGCGTTTGCCTGCCGCCCAGCTTGCGGAGACGGCGCACGCGACCGTCAACAGCACGCTGCTCGACGTCGTTCGCCGCCTGTCGCCCCGAACCGTGCTCGTGCCGTTCGTGGGCGACATGCACATGGATCATCAGCTGACCTTCACTTCAGCGCTGGTTGCTTGCCGACCACACCAGACAGAGTATCCGAAGCTGATCCTCGCCTACGAAACGCTCTCGGAAACGAACTGGAATGCTCCGTATCTATCACCAGGATTTCTTCCAAATGTTTTTGTCGACATTACCGAGCACCTCGACGTGAAGGTGAAGGCAATGCAGATGTTCGCATCGCAGCTGCGCGAAGCACCGCACGAGCGTTCCATAGCGACACTGCGCGCGCTCGCCACACTGCGCGGTGCGACCGTGATGCGCCAGGCGGCCGAAGCGTTCGTCCTGGTTAGGCATGTGATTTGAGCTTCGTGGGAGCCGGCCGGCGCGATAGCTGGCCCGACGATCCGATGCTCCTTCGGCATGTGGCCGGAGACCGATTAAATACAGAGCTGGAGGGATGAATGGGACGGTGGCCGGTTTACGACGAGGAGCAAATCGAGGATGTCGTGTCCGTCCTAAGATCGGGCGAGGTGAATGCCTGGACAGGGCCGCATGTCCGTGACTTCGAGGCCGCATATGAGCGCTATCTTGGTGTCGAGCATGCGGTAGCCGTTGCGAACGGAACGGTGGCGCTCGACCTCGCGCTCTTTGCGCTTGGGCTCCAGCCCGGCGACGAGGTGATCGTTACCCCGCGAAGCTTCATCGCTTCGGCCTCGACTGTGCCGATGGCGGGCGGGGTTGCGGTCTTCGCGGATGTCGATCGTGACAGCCAGAACATCACCGTCGAAACCATCAGGGCGAAGCTGACATCGCGCACCAAGGGCATCATCGCCGTGCACCTCGCCGGCTGGCCCTGCGACATGCCGGCGATCATGGCGTTCGCCCGCGAGAAGGGACTGTGGGTCATCGAAGACTGCGCGCAGGCACATGGTGCCGAAATCGATGGCCGGCCGGTCGGCAGCTTCGCCGATATTGCGGCTTTCTCCTTCTGTCAGGACAAGATCATCACCACCGGAGGCGAGGGCGGACTGGTGGCCATGAACGATGACGAATTGTGGAAGAAGGCCTGGAGCCGCAAGGACCACGGCAAGTCCTATGATGCCGTTTACAACAGGCATCATCCACCGGGTTTCCGCTGGCTGCATGAATCCATCGGGACGAACTGGCGCATGATGTCCATCCAGGCGGTATTGGGATCGCGCCAACTACAGCGCCTTGAGCAATGGCGCGGCATCAGGGCGCATAATGCAGCCATTCTCGCAAGCGCCGCCGAGGAGATCGACGCTCTGCGTACGCCTCTGCCGCCCTCGGGCATTCGGCATGCGTGGTACCGGTTCTACACCTTTCTTAGGCCGGAACTCCTGAAGTCGGACTGGAGCAGGGACCGGATCGTAACGGAGATCAACCGGGCGGGGGTCGTGTGTTTCAGCGGCAGCTGCTCGGAGATTTATCTGGAGAAGGCATTTACGGATATCGGCATGGGCTCGGCCGAGCGACTGCCGAACGCCCGGGAACTCGGGGAGACGAGCTTGGCGTTTCTCGTCGACCCGTCTCTTGATATGGCCGCGATGGAGGAGGCGGCACACGTGATGCGTGATGTGCTTGCGAGTGCGAGCCACGCCAAGGAAGCGCGTTACGCCGCACGAACGTCGTAGCTCGCAGCGCCACAACAGCCGCGCGTTCAAGTGAACGCAAATGAGGCGCTGTAGTGCTGGGCTCGTGAAGAGTGCAGCTTCCAGCGGTTCGAGGCGCGATGCGCAAGCTGTTGCCGCGATCAGACCTGCAGTCCGGTGCGGCCGACAAGGCGCTTGGCAGCTGCCGTTAGATTCGCTGCGCACAAGCGCTCGATTTCCGCCACTTGCGCATCGTTCAGATAGTCTCTGAACCCGCCTGCCTTGCCGCGCCGCATGCGCAGGCTTTCGACATCGTTTCGGTCATAGTCATGAGCGGGAATGCCTTCCGCACGTTCCCGAGCCTGCATAGCCTCGAAACGTCCAGCCTCGACTGATGCTCTTAGCGCCTTTCGATCTATCGGGCAGCCGAGAAATTCAAGGACCGCTTCGGTTTGCCGCTCTGTATCGGCAGAGAGACCCTCGTAACTCAGAACGAAGTGAGCGCGGTTGGATAAACCGTCGGCCCAATGGTTCAGATAGTCGATCATCGCCGGCGTCCCCTGGTCACGGTCCGCTATGAAATTCGAAAGGCTGCCTGCGAAACGGTGCTTATGGCGGCTCGCGTGGAAGTAGGCCGAAACGATCACGTCACGCGGGTCCCGGACCATCATGATCACCGGACGTTTGAGGAAGAGGCTTGTGCTGTAGTCGAGATGGCTGACAAGGACCGTCGGGATCCCGCTCTTTCCCCCAGGGAAACGGTAACCGGGAATTCCGCGCACCGGGTCGAGGTCGAAATTTGGCACGATCGAAAACATGTTGTGAAGGGTTACAGGCTCGGGAATACCGGCGATCGCAGCGAGATAGTGGGAAAGAACATAGCGGAACCACGTGCGGCCCGATTTCGGATAGGAAATCAGGAAACTGTCGGCTCGAGCCGCATGTGCGGTAAGCCGTACCCGCTTCTCCACCCGACGCCATACTCGCCTGAAAATGCTAGCCATCACGTCCTCCACAGTCCGCATTTTAACCAAAAGAGAGAAAGTATCTTTCCAAGATTGAAGCGGGACCATAAATGTTATGTAGTCTATTTTACTTGAATTTCAGCTTTGTGTAGCGGCGTATTGCCGGATTGGGCGGAGCAATCCGCAAAAGGAAAAACATTCGTCCCGTACTTTTGCGGCATGATTCGATACGTTATGGCATTGCTGCAGGCGATACTTTTCCATCGCCGGAAGGCGTCGGTAAAAATAAAATTGATTCTACGAAAATCGCTAAATACTGTCCAAAAACGAGTTAGAGCCTATTAGCAAGAGTTCTGAAAATCAATTCCGTTAGTTGATTTTGAAATGAAAAACTTGCATCCTGCCAATAGCGCACTCGCCACTTGCACCTGGGAGCGAGTCCGTGCCGACGCCGAAAACCTGTCTGCGGGGACTGTGGTCAATGGAGTCTGCACGAAGCGACGAGGTCGCCCCGATCCTTGGGACAGTCGGGGGAGGGCATTTCGATATGAATGAGAGTGCGGATTCCCGGACCTTTGGATTGGCGGCATTCGCCGGCGCGCGAATAACGATTGTCGTTCCAGGTCTTGGAGCGGGCGGCACGGAGCACGTGGTGAACGTCGTCAGTAACCACTGGAATGGGCTCGGCTGTAAGGTGACGCTTATCACACTGGAACCGCCGGATGCGCGGCCCTATTACGACTTCGATCCCAGGATTGCCGTTGTGCGCCTGGGTGTGCCTCCTCGCAGAGCTACGAAGATGCGGTCCAGCTTCCTCGTGCTTCAGCGATTTCAACGCCTTCGGGCCGCGATCCGTCGCTCGCGGCCGGACCTCGTCATAAGTTTTCTGACGCGAACGAATGTCCTGACGCTCCTGGCCACAATCGGCTTTGCGGCTCCGGTCATTGTTTCCGAGCGCAACAATCCGACTCTGCAGCCGCTCGGGCCGTTTTGGAGGTGGCTCCAAAGATGCCTGTATCCGCGAGCATTCGGCCTGGTCACGATGACCCAGGGTGCGCTCGACCATTTTCCGGCGAGAATACGCCGCAATGGATGGGTGATCGCCAATTTTGTCGATTTGCCTAACGGTTGGCAGAAGAGACGTGGAAAAAACATTCTGACCGCGGTTGGCCGCCTGACACGCCAAAAGGGGTTCGACCTTTTGTTGGAGGCATTCTCAAAGGTTGCTGCCAGCCATCCGGAATGGAAATTGGTGATTTGGGGCGAAGGCGATCAAAGGCGCAGCCTGGAGGCATTGCGAGACGCCCTCGGCCTGCAAGAGCGAGTGGAAATGCCGGGGTTGACCAAACGGCCGGGGCTTTGGATCGAAAACGCAGACGTCTTTGTCCTGTCTTCACGCTACGAGGGGTGGGGGATTGTCCTGCTGGAGGCGATGGCTGCGGGCTTGCCCGTCGTTTCCTACGAATGCGATTGGGGGCCGCGCGCCATGATAACGCATGGCAGCGACGGCATATTGGTCCCGAGGGAGGATGTCGAAGCCCTTGCGGAGTCACTCGAAAGAGTAATGGCGGATCGTGACCTTAGGGAACGGCTGGGGGCAAGGGCGGAGGCGAGCGCCAAAAAGTACATGCCCGAGCAGATACTCGCCAAATGGGATGGGCTCGTCTCCTGCGCGCTGAAGCGGGCGTCGAAGGTGCACCTGCCGGTGCCTGATAACGTCGTCTGATCGGGGTGCCCTGTCGTGGCTACTGCGCGGCGCAGGTCTGCAAACCTGGAGGCCCGAATACCTGAAGTCTTCTGGGCACACATCCGCAATAAGCAACGGCCCTGCTGGCGGCCGGTCGGCCTTACGAGACGCGATCGAGCGAGGGTGATCGCGCCGCGGCTGATTGCGACTATTTCGATTTGATCTGCGTGAATGCGACGGCATCGATCTTGCCGTCCTTCAAGCGATAGACCAGCGACTGCGATATCTGCGCATCTGCGCTGGCTCCTTCATGAGCGTAGCGAACCAGGCCGCTCTCCGGAGCATTGCCGAAGCGTTGGTGAAGGGATGCTTTGTCATCGCCGAGCGTCGGTACCGGAATCGTCCAGTCGGCAAGATCGAATTGCCCTTTGTCGCAATCGGGTTGATCCTCGGCCACCTCCTCGACCGCAATCATATTGACGACTTGTCCCGCCCCGGATCCGGCCTGCATGTCATTGGCAATGAACCAGACATCGCGCTGAGCGGATTGTGAGGCAAACGTGTAGCACAGCCAGCCGACGGCAACATCCCCGGCCGAGCGGATCCGCACTTCACCGCCGAATGCAGCTTTGATGTCGTCGAGCGTCGTCTTGTCGAGGACGATGGTGATGGTCGGTGCCTTGACCTCCTCGACGAATGGCTGCTCGAAATTATACGTCGGCGCCTCTGCGGTCTGGCCACCAAGGATCATCGAAGGCAAGCCTGAAAGCCTGCTGTCCTTGGCCGACATGCTGCCGGCAGAGGAGAGGAGGAGGGCCGTCGCCAGGGCGCCCGTCAGCAGCCGCGTCGAGACGACGTGGCCTTCATCACTGGCGGCTATCTTCGCAATCTTCTTCGGCATCGCGGCTTCCCCCTCCTTGATCACCAAATCGTCCACCGAAAAAACTATGCGCGCAACGGCCGGTTTCAAGTCCTCAGCGGCCACACCGCCTGCACGAAATACTGATACCGTATGGCACGGGAACGAAGGGCAGAACGGCCCTACAGCGCCGTGCGTCCTTTAGGACGCACAAAGGACGCTGTACTCTTTGATTCCACGCATCGTGCTTTTCCGAAAATCGGGTCCGATTTTCGGGCCGATGCGCTAGACGAGCGTGTCCCGCGAATTCGATTGATGATAAACCGGATCGAGCAGAATGGCGTCGGGTTATGATATTTTATTAGGCATCTGCTATGCAGGATAGGGTGTAGGCTAACCGCCTCCTGGTTATCGTCGCAATGGGAAAGGCCGGGTCTTCATGCATGCAGCTTCACGTCATTGCAGGAACGGCGTGGTTCTCGCCTTCTTCGTCCTGTCTTTCCAGTTGATTTTTGCGCTCACCGGCCCTCTGGCCGCGCAAGAACCGGCGGCCGCGCCGCCGCCGGCCAAGGTACAGCAACTGATCGAATTGCTCGACGATCCGGAGGTTCGCCAATGGCTGACGTCCAAGCAGATGGCTCAGCCAGCGGCCCTGGCCCCGACCACCGGGCTTGCCTCCCAATGGGTTGCGGAAATCAGGAAGCACCTGGGCGGCATGCGGGACGCGGTACCACGCATGGCTCCCGAATGGCGGGCCGCGAAGGATCGCATCGCCGGCGACATGCAGAGCCAGGGAACGATGCCCATTCTGCGGGGGTTCGCCTTGCTGCTGCTCGTCGGCTATGGCGTCGAATATTTGCTGCGATATTTCCTGCGTCGCAATGCTGAGCGCAATGCTGCCCAATACGGAGGTGGCCTTGGTGCCTTCATAGGCATCGCACCTCTCGTCGCCTTTGCCATCGCCGCGATCGCTACTTTCGTGCTTTCCGGTTGGCCGCCCCGACTGGAGGCCGCGATCGCGCCGCTGCTCATCGCCTGGATCGGCGCGCGCCTGCTGATTGCCGTCGCATCGGCCATTTTCAAGCCGGCGGCCGAGGCCGCCCCGACGCCGGATGCGGAAGGGCAAGATGCGACACTTGCCCCGGGCGCCGCCAGGTTCTGGTTCAATCGATCGGTGCTGTTCATCTGCGCACTTGCCTTTGTGTGGGCGGTTACCGACCTGATGCAGGCCCTCTCGGTTGCGGAAGACGTCCGCAAACTTGTTGCCGCAATAATCGGACTTGCCATTCTCGGCTTGGCGATCGACACGACACTTCGCCGGCCTGTTCAGCCCATGACGGCGGCGCGCCGGATGTTCCGCAATGCGATGTTTATCGCCTTCCTGGTCCTGCTCTGGCTCCTTTGGGTCGCCGATATGAAGGTCCTGTTCTGGATCGGTATCTATGTTCTCGGCTTGCCGCCGCTCTTGCGCTTTACCAGCGCGACGACGAGGGCGATGCTCGACGCCTCGGCAACCGACGGCATGCGCGTGCTGCGCAATGTGTTGATAGAACGAGGCGCCCGGCTGGTGATCATCGGGCTGGCGGCCGCCTGGCTCGCTGTCGTCTTCCGTTTCAACGGAGCCGCCATGATGCATGATGATGTCTTCAACCGCATCTTCCGCGGCGTCCTTGCCGGGGTAGTCATCCTGCTCGCGGCAGATCTCATCTGGCAACTGGCGAAGGAGTTCATCAATCTGCGCATCAACCAGGCAAGTGTCGACGTCGCGGACCCGGTACGGCTTGCGCGTAACACGCGTCTGCGCACGTTGCTGCCGATCCTGCGCAATTTCCTCGCAGTCTCCATCGCGGTGGTCGCCGTTTTGATGGTTCTTTCCGGACTTGGCGTTGCGATCGGGCCGCTGATTGCCGGTGCCGGGGTCTTCGGGGTCGCACTCGGCTTCGGCTCTCAGAGCCTGGTCAAGGACGTCATCAGCGGCGTGTTCTACATGATGGACGACGCGTTCCGGATCGGGGAATACATCCAGAGCGGCAGCTATATGGGGACGGTCGAATCCTTCAGCATCCGCTCGGTCAAGCTGCGCCACCACCGCGGACCGGTGTTCACCGTACCGTTCGGCTCGCTTGGCGCGGTCCAGAACATGAGCCGCGACTGGGTGATCGACAAGTTCAAGATCAACGTTTCCTACGACACCGATGTCGGCAAGGTGAAAAAGGTGGTGAAGGGTGTCGGGGCCGCGCTGCTCGAGGATCCAGAGCTGGCGCCGCTGATCATTGAGACGGTGAAGATGAAGGGCGTGGAGCAGTTCGGCGATTACGGCGTGACGCTCAGCTTTGCGATGAAAACCAAGCCGGGAAACCAGACCCAGGTGCGGCGACGGGCGCAGGCCTTGATCAAGGAAGCCTTCAAGACGAACGGCATCTCGTTTGCCTCGCCGACGGTGCAGGTCGCGGGCGACGAAGCGCAATCGACGACGGCCGCGGCCGCCGCGACACGCGACGCAATCGCCAAGAAGAACGCTGCCTTGGCGCAGGGCGGTGAAGCAGCGGCGGAATGAACTCGAGAACGCGCAACGAGAGCCGCTGCATGCGCGTCAGGGTCTGCCGGCGCGTGGGTAATGCCGGCTACCGGCAGCCCTCGCTCCGGCCCATGTTGACATCCGATCGTGAAGGCGGGATAGCTCGCTTCGAATGAAGATCGCTTTTTACGCGCCTTTGAAATCGCCCGATCATCCCGTCCCCTCCGGCGACAGGCAGATGGCGCGCCTGCTGATCGAGGCGCTGCGGCTGGGCGGCCATGACATCGGCATCGCCTCGCAACTGCGCAGCTTTTCGCGCGAGGCATCTGACGAAGTACTTTCATCGCTCCGGGCGCAAGCCGATCTGGAGTTTCACCGGCTTCGACGCCTCTGGCATGCCAAAGGACCACCCGACGCGTGGTTCTGCTACCACCCTTACTACAAGGCGCCGGACCTCATCGGTCCCCGCATCTCCGCGGAATTCTCCATTCCCTACATTACCGCCGAAAGCTCGTACTCCTACCGCCGCAACGTGGGCGCCAGGAAGCCGGCCCAGGATGAGGTTGCGGCCGGCGCCAGGCAAGCCGCCGTCAATATCTGTTTTACGCACCGCGACCGCGAAGGCTTGGAAGAGGCCATACCGGGTGTCCGATATGCCATGCTTGCGCCGTTCATAGACGTAGCGCCATTCCGCAAATCACGACAATCCGAGGTCGATATCTGCCGGCTGCTGGCAGTGGCGATGATGCGGCCGGGCGACAAGATGGAGAGCTACCGGATGCTCGCAAAGGCTCTGGCACTCGTAATCGATCTGCCCTGGAGACTGTCTATCGTTGGTGATGGCCCCGCCCGGGCGGACGTGCACGAGGCTTTCTCCGGGCTTCCGGCCGAGAGGCTGGATTGGCTCGGCGAGCAGGAACCCGGGGCGATCGCCGGGATTCTTGCGCGCGGCGATCTCTACGTCTGGCCGGGCTGCGGGGAGGCCTACGGCCTCTCCTATCTGGAGGCCGAGGCGACCGGCCTGCCGGTCGTCGCGCAAAGAACGGCCGGCGTTCCGGAAGTCGTCATGGACGGAGAGACGGGACTGTTGACGGAGGCGGGTGATATCGACCAGTTCGCAGCGGCGATCCGGCGGCTGATCAGCGACAGGAGCCTGCGTGCCAAGTTCGGGACCAACGCGCGCCGCTTCGTTGTCGAGCAACGCTCGTTGGAGGCCGCGGCAACGCGCCTCGGCGAGATCTTCAAGGGTTTCGTGGAGAAGGCGCCATGATGGAGACGTCGATTTGGCAGCCGATGATCGACAGGTTCGATCGCTTGAAGGCGGCCGGACGGCGCGTCGATTTCTGGTTGCGCGACGACGATGCCGTCGAGCCGACGCCGGCGCTCGACCGGCTTATCGATTTGGCGGATCGTTTTTCCGTGCCGATCACCTTGGCGGTCATCCCGGGGCACACGGGCGGCGAGCTTTCGCATTACCTTGCCCGGCATGATGATATCGGCATTGCCGTTCACGGCTGGACGCACCAAAACCATGCGACGCCGCTGGAAAAGCGGCAGGAGCTTGGCGGCCACCGTCCGCGAGAGATCGTTCTCGACGAGCTGGGCAGGGGGTACTCCCATCTCAAGGCACTCCATCCGTCCTCTTTCGTCCCGCTTCTCGTTCCGCCATGGAACCGGATCGATCCAGGGCTTATCGAGGGGCTGCCCGGCATCGGCTTCATGGCCCTTTCGGTCTTCGGTCCCGAAAGGAAGGGCCGGAGCAACCCGGATGGTGCAAAGACGATGAAGAGCGGTTCGATCGCATCCGCTTTTCCCCGGGATGGCCTGAGCCTCATCAACACCCACGTGGATGTGATGGATTGGCATGGAACGCGCGGCTGTCGGGATCACCGGGAAATCATTCAGGACATTATACGTCGCCTGGACGAGATGAACGTCGACGAGGAGGCGGTGGGTATTCTCACGCACCATCTCGTCCATGACGAGAGCGTATGGGAATTCCTGTCGCGACTGTTCGAGCTGACCGCCGTGCACCCCGCCTGCCGCTGGCGCCGGGTAAGCGACCTCATAGCTCGATGATCTGGCGGTCCCGGGCCGCGAAGGCGCCGTCGAAAAAGGCCTGCACTTCCTCTTCCATCACCGCGAGCTCAAGATCCGTCCGTGATGGATCGTGGTGGAACATGGCCAGGCGCCGCACGCCGGCCGCTTGCGCCAGCTTGGCGCCGTGCATGCCGGTCGAGTGTCCGTAGCCTCGAAAGGCCGACATCTCCGATTCAAGATAGGTGCAGTCGTAGACCATGAGGTCGGCGCCGGCGATGAACTCGAGGATTGCCGGATCGAGAATCCCGGCCTCGTGTTCGGTGTCGTAGATCAAGGCGACGGCACGGCCGCCCCAGTCGATCCTGTAGCCCACGCAACCCCCGGGGTGATTGAGACTCATCGTGCGGATGGTAACCCCTTTGCGGGGCGCGAGCGTGTCTCCCGGGCGGAAATCGACACAATCCATGCTCGACTGACAAATGTCGGTATCGACCGGGAACCATGGCGGCCGCATGAACTCGCCCACCATTCGCTTGGTGCTCATCCTGCCGTAAAGATGGCCGGACCAGAAACGCACGGCGGTGCTGCAATTGTAGATCGGCTTGAAATAGGGGAGGCCGATGATGTGATCGTAGTGACTGTGCGTGAAGAACAGGTCGTACGCCGATATGCCCTCCGACGTGAGCGCCACCCCGGCTTCACGCAACCCCGAGCCGGCGTCGAAGAGCAGGACTTCGCTGCCGCAACGAACTTCGATGCAGGGTGTATTGCCTCCATAGCGTAGAAATTGTTCGCCGGATACCGGCAAACTGCCTCGCACTCCCCAGAACCGCACTCGAAAGGTGTTTTCCTGCATTCCCGTTTTTGCTTCGTCCTGCTCGCCTCGGCACTTTTGCCTGCGTGCACTTCCTTAGACAAGCACAGATCATAAGGGTCCTGCAACGGCATAAGGTCCAATTAGATTGTAGGGGTTGCTTTATTTCTAAGTCGTCTCCTCCAAAGCCTGTTTTGAAACTTTGTCTTCCGATCTAACGTATTTAGAGCGAAGCGAAAAAGAATAAAGCGATTCCCGAGCGCATAGGGCTAAAGTCGAAAAAGGTTGGACGCAGTCATGGCGCAAGTAGGTGAAATGCAGTTCTACGGAGGCCTTCCTCTTTTCGAGGCATTCGAGGGGGTTGCCGACGAGGCGAACTACCGGCCCTTGCCCGATGGATGGATGTTGGCGGTCGCTGACATCGTCGATTCGACCGGCGCCATTGGGGAGGGGCGTTACAAGAGCGTCAATATGGCGGGCGCAAGCGTCATATCGGCGCTGATGAATGCGCTCGACGAAAGAAACCTGCCCTTCGTCTTCGGAGGTGACGGGGCGCTTGCCGCAATACCGGCGTCAATGGCGCCCAAGGCGCGTGCAGCATTGGCCGCTGCGAAGACCTGGGTCGCGGAAGAGCTTGGCCTCGAACTGCGGGCGGCACTTGTTCCGGTTGCCGATATCCGCGCCAGCGGGCGCGACATGCGGGTGGCGCGCTTCAAGGCGAGCGAGGAGGTCTCCTACGCCATGTTTTCCGGCGGCGGCGCCAGCTGGGCAGAGGCCGAAATGAAAGCCGGGCGCTACCAGATCGAGGCCGCGCCGACCGGAAGCAGACCGGATCTGACCGGGCTATCCTGCCGCTGGAATCCGATTGTTTCCCGCCATGGGGCAATCGTCTCGATCATTGCCATTCCGGGTCTGCGCGGCAATGGTCCGGAGTTCCAGGCACTTGTTGGCGACATCGTGGCATTGGCCGAAGGCGAGGAACGCGGCGGGCATCCCGTGCCGGAGAACGGTCCCGAGCCTCGGCTCTCCATGCAAGGGGTCGCTTTCGAGTCGCGCGCCGTGGCGCGGAAAGGGCGACGTCTTCTAGCCTGGTCGTGGATCACCTTGCAGAGCCTGATGCTCTTCGTGTGCTTCAAGTTGGGGTGGAACATCGGTACGTTCGACACCATGCAATACAGGCGCGATCTCGTCAGAAACTCCGACTTCCGAAAGTTCGACGACGGGCTGAAGATGACGATCGATATCGGCGTCGAGCGGCTCAGCCAGATCGAGGAAAGGCTGAAGAGAGCGGCCGAGGCCGGCGTCTCCAGCTACGGCTTGCATCAACAGGATTCCGCGCTGATGACCTGTATCGTACCGGCGGCCATGAGCCGCGATCACGTGCATTTCATCGACGGGGCCGCCGGGGGCTACGCCATGGCGGCGAAGAACCTCAAGGCGGCGCTCGCTCCAGTCGGCTAGATCGCAATGATTTCGGTCGAATCGATCCGAAATCATTGCGATCTAAAGGCGCGAATGCTCGCAAGGAACGTCAGGCCTTAACCACGTGGTCCGCAACAATGCCGAGACGTGCAAAGACGTTGCGCGTATCGACGATCAGCGGTGCCCAATCGGCCAGCGCCTTGTAGTCGATGCCGTCATGGTCCGTTGCGATAAGCACGGCATCGAACCGGCGCACGCTCTCCTCGTCGAAGGGGATCGATCGACGGCCCTTCAAGGGGAGATGCTCGCGGGTCGAAGGGATCTCGTCGACATGCGGATCATAGAAGGCGGCGTTGCCGCCGCGCTCCTCGATGATCTCGATCAGCCTGAGCGAGGGGCTTTCGCGAATGTCCGGTACGTTCTTCTTGTAGGCGAGACCGACGACGAGAACGTTGGAGCGGCTGAGCGCCTTGCCCTGCCGCCTGTCGAGCGCCTCGGCTAACCGGCCGACGACATGGCGCGGCATCGCCGAATTGATCTCGCCGGCGAGTTCGATGAAACGGGTCGGCAGTTCGTATTCGCGGGACTTCCAGGTGAGGTAGAACGGGTCGATCGGGATGCAATGTCCGCCGAGTCCCGGTCCCGGGTAGAAAGGCATATAGCCGAACGGCTTTGTCTTGGCCGCTTCGATGACTTCCCAGATGTCGATCCCCATGGCCTCGTAGACGACCTTGAGCTCGTTGACGAGGGCGATGTTGACAGCGCGGAAGATGTTCTCGGTAAGCTTCACCGCTTCGGCCGTGGCGTTCGAGGAGACCGGTACGACGGTCTTGACCACGGCGCCATAGAACTGCTGCATCAGCGCCGCCGCCAGCGGACCGTCGCCGGCCACGATCTTCGGGATGCTCGCGGTTTCAAAGGCGCGGTTGCCCGGGTCTTCGCGCTCCGGCGAGAAACCGAGGAAGAAGTCCTCGCCGGACTTCAGCCCCGCTTCTTCGAGGATCGAACGGACGATGCCGTCGGTGGTGCCGGGATAAGTGGTCGACTCGAGAACCACGAGCTGGCCCGGCCTCAGTGTTGCGGCGATCGAGCGTGCCGTTCCTTCAACGAAAGAGAGGTCGGGGTCGCGGTGCTTGGTCAATGGCGTCGGCACGCAGATGACGATCACGTCGCACAGGCCAAGATCAGTGAAATCGGTCGTCGAACGGAAGCGGCCCGCGCGGATCTCACGGCCAAGCGCCTCATCCGTGACCGCCTCGATATAGGAGCGGCCGTCGTCGAGGGCGATGATCTTTGCGGGATCGATGTCGAACCCCGTCACCGGAAAACCGGAGCGTGCCACCGCGACGGCAAGCGGCAGACCGACATAGCCAAGGCCGATGATACCAATACGTGCCTGGCGCGCGGAGATCGATTCAAGCAACCTGTCGTGATGAAGGGCGGTCAAGATAGGGTTCCATCTGTCAGGGGCAGGGCGGGCGAATGCGACGATCCCGATTGCCGGAAAATGTCGCCGTTTTGTTGGCGAGAAAGGCGTCGCAAGTCAAGCGCAGGCCCGCGCGTCGTATGCCGCCCCAACAATTGCAGGGTGCAATTCAACGGCCGACCTGGCGTACATTCGACGTGTGATTAAAAATTTCGAACGTCTCTGGAAATCGGGCTCGCCCGTGAATATCTCGGAGCAAGAAGACGCTGCGATAGAATCGCCGCAACTACTGCCGCCAGGCGCGGCAGACGCCGTTCGTTACAACGGGCATCACAGGTGGACGCGGCCTTGATTGCAAGGTCCGCGCGATAGCCGTCGGTGTTGACCGTCATGCCGATGATGAGGAATGCCATGAGCCCGATCAACAATAGCGTTGTTTCCGAAATTCTTCTGGACAAGGTCGCAGACTGGCTCATGCGAGCATCGTTGAGCGACGAGACGCTCGAAACGCTCGTGCGCGGCTTCTGCGAACGGCTGGCGGCGGCGGGCCTGCCGCTCATGCGCGTGCATCTCTCCTTCTCGATGCTGCATCCGCTTTACGACGCGCTCGGTTTTACCTGGTGGCGCGGCAAGGGCGTCGAGGTGAGCGGTTTGCGCCATGAGGAGCTGGCGCTCAATCCCGACCGGTTTCTGCGCAGCCCCTATTATTATCTGCTCAACAACAACCTCGATCACGTGAGGCGGCGCATCGATCCGACGGAGCCGTCGGAGTTTCCGATCTTCGATGAGCTGAAAGAGCATGGGGCCACCGACTATCTGGCCTTCATGCAGCCGCTCGGGACCGATTCCGACCATGGCATGGTGGGGTCCTGGACGACGGATCGCCACGGCGGCTTCAGCGACGACGTGATCGCGGCGTTGCTGAAGCTTCAGAATCATCTGGCGGTTGCCGCCAAGGTCGCGGTCCTCGGCAAGCTCGCCGACAACATGCTGACGACCTATCTCGGCGCCAACGCCGGGCGTCGCGTGATGAGCGGGCAGGTGCGACGCGGCGACGGCGAGACGGTCCGCGCCGTGCTGGTGATGGCGGACATGCGGGGATCGACCATGCTCGCCGAGAAGGAAGGTCGCCAGGCCTATATCGAGACGCTGAACGGCTTTTTCGATGCGATCGCGACGCCGTTCAACCGAAACGGCGGGCAGATCCTGAGCTTCGTTGGAGACGGGTTCATTGCAGTCTATCCATGCGGCCGCCACAAGGAACCATCGGAAATGGCGAGCCGCGAGGCGTTTGCGGCGGTGAGTGCCGCGACGGCGCGTGTGGCCGCGCTGAACGCGGAAAGGAAGAGACAGGGGCGCGATCCGATCGGCTATGGAATTGGCCTTCATGTCGGCAACGTCATGTTCGGCAATGTCGGGCTTCGTGACCGGCTGACCTTTTCCGTCTTCGGATCGGCGGTGAACGAGGTGCAGCGCCTGCAGAGTCTCACGAAAAAATACGCCCACAACGTCGTCGCCAGCGAAGCCTTCGTCAACTATTGCGGCGGCGACTGGGCGACGCTCGGACAGGAAAAACTGCGCGGCGTCCGCCAGAAATTCACCATCCTCTATCCCAAGGACGCAGCGCTTGCGGCGATTGCCGAGGAGCGTCCTGACGATGCAACTCAGGATGGACTTTCCGAGGCAGAGCATGTCATGTTGCTTTATCGCAATACGAAGCAGTCGCCGGGGCCACGCGGCCTCATCGACAAGATGCTGCAATAGATCGATGCTTGCTTTCAGGGAGGTTCGATGTTCCGCGTGGTTTTTCTGGCCGCAGCCCTTGCTGCGACAAGCATTGCGCATGCCCAATCGACGGAACCGCAACTGAACCCGGATCAGAAGCTCGTCGATGGCTTCGAGGGTACGGATTTTGCCCCCGAAGGCGGGCTCTACTATCGCGACAACTTTGAACAGAGCGCCGGCTCCTATGTCTTCCAGAGCGACGTCAAGCGCACCGGCAATGGTGGACTGCAACTGTCCATCGTGCCGAAATGCCCACAGCCGGAAGACGGATGCAGCGAGCGGGCGGAAATCTGGGAGAAGACCGCATTGCGCGTGCCTTACGACCAGGGCGTCTGGTACGGCTTTTCGGTCAAGTTCGCCGACCCCGTTCCGAGCGGAGACCATCGCTATCTCATTGCGCAATGGAAACGAGAAATCGATCACGGCGCCGACGGAGACTTCAGCCCGTTTCTGGCGTTCCGCATGAGCTTGGGTAAGCTCTTCGTTACCGTCGAGACCAATTATCTGCCGCCCGTGTCCACCGGGCCGGAGAACACGCCGGCGCACTGCGCGCCGGGGGAGGTGCCCGTCTGGCTTCGGCCGGAGCTCAACCAGATGCGCATGCTGGTCGCGGCCGATCCGAACTGGAAGCCCGAAGACGGTCGCCTTTTCAATTCATGCACAACGGGGATCACCGTCACCAATCATGGCAATCCGCTGCCGGACCCGAAGTCCGGCTGGATCGACTTTGCCGTCTTCACCAAGCCAGGACCCGACGGGTCCGGACACATCGAGCTGTTCGCCAATGGTCAGCCGGTCATTACCGTTAAGGGACATATCGGCCATGCGGATAAGGGGCTCGGCCGGAACCAGTATTTCAAGTTCGGGCCATATCGGGCTGCAGACACGACGAACTGGACACTTTACTATGACGATTTCCGCCGATCCTCGCGGTGTGCGGACGTCCTGACGAATGGCATTTGCCCGTTCTCATAGGCCGTATTGGCCGTCGAGCTGCAGCCCTCCCGGCGGCTCTGGGGGCGTGCTGGACAGCCCGTTTAAGCTAGGCTAGTCTTTTTTCGGTGTCGGACGCTATGGCATCGCCAACGGGGTGGAAACGCCTCGGATGGCAACGATGCGTAGAACCAAAAAAGGAGAGCGTCCATGTGCGTTTCGGGACAACGTACGACGCTCTGGGGTAGTGAGGGAAGCGTGCTGCAATGACATCAGGGGCGGACCTGCTACGGGTTGAGGGTCTGCGGATCACATTTTCCGTGCTTGGCGGCGAAGTCGAAGCCGTCAGGGGGGCGAATTTCAGGATTCTGCCGGGGAAGGTCACCGCGCTGGTCGGCGAGTCGGGATCCGGCAAGTCGGCGATCAGCCAGGCCATCATGGGCATTCTGCCGAGCGTTGCGAGTGTTGGCGGACGAGTCTTGTTCAATGACCCGGCCGCCGCGGGCAAGCCTGTCGATCTGCTCTCGCTCGACCGGGACGGGCGCGAGATCCAGGACATTCGCGGGGCGCGCATCAGCAAGATCTTCCAGGAGCCGATGACCTCATTGTCGCCGCTCCACACGATCGGGAACCAGATTTCCGAGGTGCTGACGACACACACCGATGCGGACAAGGAAGAGCGGAGAGCCAGGACCGAGCAGCTTCTGGGCTATGTTGGATTCTCCAATCCGTCGCGCGCTTACGATATGTACCCGTTCGAGTTATCCGGCGGGATGCGCCAGCGCGCAATGATCGCGATGGCGCTGATCTGTCGCCCGGCGCTCCTGATTGCCGATGAGCCGACAACCGCGCTCGATGTGACGGTGCAGGCGCAAATTCTCCAACTCCTGCGCGAGCTTCAGGCCAAGCTCAACATGGCCATGCTGTTGATCACGCACGACCTCGGCGTCGTTGCCAATATGGCCGACGAAGTCGTCGTCATCTATCACGGCGAGATCGTCGAGGCGGGGCCGGTCGATGCGATCTTCCGCAATCCCCAGCACCCCTATCTGAAGGGCCTGATGGCCGCTGTGCCGCACTTCGACATGAAGCCCGGAGAGCGGCTGAAGGCGCTGCGCGAGGTGCCGGTCAAGGCCGAAAACCTTCTCGGAAATCGACCGGCGCGCAAGACTTCCAACTCCGATGTCCTCATCTCCGTCCGTAACCTGTCGAAGACCTTCACCACCCGCAGCTCGGGCTGGTTCGGCAGCAAAGCTGCCGCCCAGCACCGCGCCGTTGACAATGTCAGCTTCGACATTCGCCGCGGCGAGTGCCTCGGGCTCGTCGGCGAAAGCGGCTGCGGCAAGACGACGGTAAGCAAGATCCTGATGCGCGCGGTGACGCCGGACGCCGGATCGATAACCTACGATGACGGCGGCAAGCCGGTCGACGTCCTGAAACTCGAGGGTTCGGCGCTGAAAGAGCTGCGCTCGAAAATCCAGATGGTCTTCCAGGACCCGGTCTCGTCGCTGTCGCCACGCATGACGGTCAAGAACATTCTCAGTGAGCCGCTTGAGATCCATGGACGTGGAACGCCGAAGTCGCGGATCGAAACCGTACGCTCGCTGCTTCAGGCGGTTGGCCTCGACCAGCGTTTCATCAATCGCTATCCGCATAGTTTCTCCGGCGGACAGAGGCAACGCATCGGTATTGCCCGCGCGCTCGCGCTCGTTCCGGAGCTCCTGATCTGCGACGAGCCCGTTTCAGCGCTCGATGTCTCGGTGCAGGCCCAGATTCTCAACCTTCTCAAGGATTTGCAGAAGGAATTGGGGCTGACTTCGCTCTTCATTTCGCACAACCTTGCGGTCGTGGACTACATGGCGGATCGGATCGCGGTGATGTGCGCGGGCCGGATCGTCGAGCTCGCGCCGCGTGAAGTGCTGATGCGCAATCCCGTACACCCCTATACGAAATCGCTGCTGGCGGCCGTCCCTTACCCCGATCTGGACCGGAAGCTCGATTTCGACGCCCTCCAGGCAAGCGGAGGCTCGGACACGCGGCGTTGGGGTGCACAGTTCTCGGACGATGGTGAGGAAGACGCCCTCTTTCCTGCGAATCTCGGCGGCGATCATTTCGTCCTTGCCCGAAAGTCGGTGGATGCAAGGGAGTTACGCCCATGATCACCCGGAGAACCGCGCTGGCGATGCTGGCGTCCACCGTTCTGCCGCCGCGGTTGCTGGCGGCGGGAACAGAGGCTGAGGCGCTCGCGCCGCTGGTGGCGGAAGGCAAGCTTCCTCCGCTGAATGAGCGGCTGCCGAAAACGCCGCGCGTGATCAATGTCGCGGCGAGAGGGCGTACGGCCGGCAAGTATGGCGGCGAGATCCGAAGCCTCATCGGCAGTGCCAAGGACATCCGCCTGATGACCGTCTACGGCTATTGCCGGCTGGTCGGCTTCGACGAAGAGCTCAAGCTCCAGGCCGACGTTCTCGAAAGCTACGAAACGGTCGAGGACCGCATCTTCACCTTGCGTCTGCGCGAAGGCCACAAGTGGTCGGATGGTACGCCGCTCACGACGGAAGACTTCCGCTACTGCTGGGAGGACGTGCTGCTCAACGAGGACCTCTCTCCGGCGGGGCTCCCGACGGCGCTCGTCATGGATGGCGAGGCTGGCAAGTTCGAGATCATCGACGAGCGCACCGTGCGCTATTCCTGGACGATGCCGAACCCGGACTTCCTGCAGAAGCTCGCCGCTCCGCAGCCCCTGATCATCGTCATGCCGTCCGCCTATCTCAAGCAGTTCCACAAGAAGTATCAGGACGAGGACAAGCTCAAGGCAACGATGAAGGAAGAGCGGGTCAAGAAGTGGAGCCAGCTGCACATGCGCATGGCACGCTCCTATCGCCCGGAAAATCCCGATCTGCCGACGCTTGACCCCTGGCGGAACACCACACCGCTTCCGGCCGAGCAGTTCGTTTTCGAGCGCAATCCCTATTTCCACCGGGTCGACGAAAACGGCCTGCAACTGCCCTATATCGACAAGTTCGTGCTGAACGTAAGTTCCTCCTCGCTCATTCCGGCGAAAACCGGCACGGGTGAAAGCGACCTGCAGGCGGCGGGCATCGATTTTGTCGACTACACTTTCCTGAAGGATGCCGAGAAGCGCTATCCGTTAAAGGTCAAGCTGTGGAAGAAGACGCAAGGGTCGCGTCTGGCGCTGCTTCCCAATCTCAATGCTTCCGATCCGATCTGGCGTCCGCTTCTGCAGGACGTCCGTTTCAGGCGAGCTCTGTCGTTGGCGATTAACCGGCGCGAAATCAACATGGCGGTCTTCTATGGCCTGACCAAGGAGAGTGCCGATACGGTGCTGCCGGATAGCCCGCTGTTCCGGCCCGAATTCGCAAATGCCTGGGTGGCATATGATCCGGATCAGGCCAACAGCTTGCTTGACGCGGCGGGTCTGGCGAAACGCGGCAGCGATGGGATCCGTATCCTGCCCGATGGACGGGCGGCGCAGATCGTCGTCGAGACGGCGGGCGAAAGCACGCTTGAGACCGATATTCTGCAGCTTATAACCGATTATTGGCGCGAGGTCGGCATTTCGCTCTTTATCCGGACCTCCCAGCGCGACACGTTCCGCAGTCGCGCTGTCGGCGGTGAGATCATCATGTCGATGTGGTTTGGCATCGATAACGGCGTTCCGACCGCGAACATGAATCCGGGCCAACTGGCACCGACGGCCGACGACCAGTTGCAGTGGCCCGTCTGGGGATTGAATTATCTGTCGCACGGCGAAATGGGCGAGGCGCCACAGCTGCCGCCTGTGGTCGAGCTCCTTGACCTGCTCAAGCGCTGGCGGCATTCGAGCACCGACGCGGAACGGACGGAAATCTGGAAATCGATGTTGTCGATCTACACCGATCAGGTCTTTTCGATCGGCCTCGTCAATGCATCGCTGCAGCCAATCGTCGTCTCCTCGAAGCTTCGCAACGTGCCGGAAGAGGCGCTCTACGGCTTCGACCCGACGGCCTATTTCGGCGTGTACAACCCCGACACCTTCTGGCTTGAACAGGATACCTGAGATGCTGCGATACATTCTCTGGCGTATTGCGGCGATGGTGCCGACCCTCCTGATCATCTCGGCCCTGGTGTTCACCATCATCGAACTGCCGCCGGGAGACTATTTCGAGAGCTACGTCGCCGAAATCAGGGCGCAGGGCGAAGGCGTCAACATGGAGCAGATCGAAGCTCTGCGCAAGGAATACGGCTTCGATCAACCGCCGCTGCTGCGTTACATCTACTGGGTCGGCGGCATGCTGCAGGGGGACTTCGGCTATTCGTTCGAATATGAACTGCCGGTGAGCGAGGTTGTCGGCGACCGGCTCTGGCTGACGATCCTTGTCTCCTTCTTCACCATCATGCTGACCTGGATCATTGCCTTTCCAATCGGCATCTATGCCGCGACCCACCAATACAGCTGGGGCGATTACGGGCTGTCGCTGATTGGCCTCATCGGCATTGCCGTACCGAACTTCATGCTGGCGCTCATTCTCATGTATTTCGCCAATATCTGGTTCGGCACCTCGATCGGCCATCTCATGGATCAGAAGTTTCTTTCGGAGCCGATGAGCTGGGCGAAGGCAAGGTCCATGCTCGAGCACATGTGGATACCTGTGATCATCATCGGCGCGGCGGGAACGGCGGGCATGATCCGGCGCCTCAGGGCCAACCTGCTCGACGAGCTTCAGAAGCAATATGTCGTCACCGCCCGGGCAAAGGGGCTCTCGCCCACACGGACGCTGGTCAAATATCCGTTGCGCATGGCACTCAACTTCTTCATCTCCGACATCGGTTCGATCCTGCCGGCGATCATCTCCGGCGCGGAAATCACGGCGATCGTTCTTTCGCTTGAAACCACGGGACCGATGCTGATCAAGGCGCTGCAGAGCCAGGACATGTATCTCGCCGGCTCGTTCCTGATGTTTCTCGCGTTTCTCACCGTCATCGGCGTGCTGATATCCGATCTGGCGCTCGCCATTCTCGATCCCAGAATCCGTCTGCAAGGCAGGAGTACGAAGTGACGTCACCTATACCGGCGCCCGGCGAACCTCTGCCGCATTACGTATCGACCGCACCGTTCGATCCCTATTCCGTCGAGGTGATGACGGAGGAGCAGGTGCGCGTGAACCAGGCGTCGCAACTGCGCCTGATGTGGTGGAAGTTCAAGCGGCACAAAGTGGCGCTCGCCTCCGGCATTTTCCTGGCAGCGCTCTACTTTATGATCCTCTTTTGCGAGTTTCTGGCGCCGTACAATCTGCATACGCGCAACGTCGATTTCATCTACGCGCCGCCGCAGACAGTCCGTCTTTTTCATGAGGGCTCATTTGTCGGTCCCTTCGTCTATGGCCGGACGATGACGCTGGACATGGCAACGCTGAAGCGGAACTACGCCGACAACCCCGCGGACGTCCAGCGGATCCGCTTCTTCTGCCGCGGCGACAGTTATCGTTTCTGGGGGCTTTTCGAGGGCAACCTGCATCTCGTCTGTCCTGCGGAGGGCGGTCAGCTCTTCCTGCTTGGAACCGACAGGCTCGGACGCGACGTGCTGTCGCGTATCATCTATGGCGCGCGGATTTCACTGACGATCGGTCTCCTCGGCATCACGGTCAGCTTCGTGCTCGGCATCGTCATCGGTGGGCTTGCGGGCTATCACGGCGGCGTTTTCGATCTCCTGGTGCAGAGATTGATCGAGGTGCTGCAGTCGATTCCGAGCATTCCGTTGTGGCTGTCGCTTGCGGCCATCATGCCGGCCACATGGAGCCCGATCCTCATCTATCTCGGCATCACCGTGATTCTCGGGCTTCTTGACTGGACCGGGCTTGCGCGGGCCGTCCGCTCGAAGCTGCTTGCGCTGCGCGAGGAGGACTATGTCCTTGCGGCGCAACTGATGGGTGCAAGGAGCAGCCGCATCATCGGGCGTCATCTCGTCCCGGGCTTCATGTCCCATCTTATTGCAACGGCGACGATCTCCATTCCCGGCATGATCCTCGGCGAGACTGCGCTGAGCTTCCTCGGGCTGGGACTGCGCCCGCCGATAACGAGCTGGGGCATCCTGCTGACGGAGGCAAAGAGCGTCAGCGTGATTGCTTTCTATCCCTGGCTGCTGTTTCCGACTATACCAGTCATTCTTGTGATTTTGGCGTTCAACTTCCTGGGAGATGGGTTGCGCGACGCCGCCGATCCCTACAAATAAGGCCGGCACTGCCTTTGACTGCCTGCGGGCGCTGCATCCTCTTGTAGCCCTTCTGATAATGAGCGAAAGGTTCTTCGCATGGTACGGCGTTTCGAGGATGCCCGGATCCTCATGTACAGCCACGACACTTTCGGCCTGGGTCACTTGCGGCGTTGCCGAACGATCGCGCATGCGCTGGTGGAAGATTATAGCGGGCTGCAGGTGCTGATCATCTCCGGCGCAACGATCGCCGGCGCTTTCGATTATCGTGCACGCGTCGACTTCGTGAAGATTCCGAGCGTCATCAAACTGAGAAACGGTGAGTACACCTCGCTCGACCGGCATATCGAACTGCACGAGACGCTGAAGATGCGCCAGTCGATCATCCGCTCGACGGCCGAGACGTTCAAGCCGGACATCTTCATCGTCGACAAGGAGCCCATGGGCCTGCGCAGCGAGGTCGAGGATACCCTCACCTATCTGAAGACCCATGGAACGAAGTTGGTGCTTGGGCTTCGCGAGATCATGGACGCACCGCACCTGCTCGAAGTCGAATGGAAGCGGCGCGACACCATGCGCAAGATCGAGCAGTTCTACGACACGATCTGGGTCTATGGGCCGCCGGATTTTTACGATCCGCTAGTCGGCCTGGACGTGCCCGCGGCCGTCCGCGACCGCATGAACTTCGTCGGTTTTCTGCAGCGAAGCGTTCCACATGACGGGCTGCCCGATCACAGGCCGGAGGGCGATTATATCCTCGTCACGACCGGCGGCGGCGGCGACGGCGCCGAACTCATTCATGATGTGATCCACGCCTATCAGCAGGACCCCGAACTGACGCACAATGCGCTCGTGGTGCTTGGGCCCTATATGCCGGCCAAGCAGCGCAACAAGCTGATCAAGAAGGGCGGCCGAATTCCCTTCATCAAGGTAATCGAGTTCGACAATCGCATGGAGGAATTGATCGCCGGCGCGAGAGGGGTCGTCTCGATGGGCGGCTACAACACCTATTGCGAGATCCTCTCCTTCGACAAGCCGGCCTTGATCGTGCCGCGTCTAGAGCCGCGGGAGGAGCAGTTGATCCGGGCTCGACGGGCGTCCGAACTTGGTCTCGTCGAGATGCTGCTTCCGCACGAAGCCGAGGATCCGCTGCGGTTCGCGGCTGCGTTGAAGGCTTTGCCTGGGCGTGCGCCCCCGTCGCGCGCTGCCAATGGCCTGAGGCTGGAAGGCCTTGTCCACATCTCCGAGCTTGTCGGCAGCTGGCTCGATCACAGATCGAAAGAGCACCTGAGCATCGTGAAGCAGTCGAGCTGAGCCAGTGTCGCCAAATCGCAAGATTGCCGTCATCCTGAAAGGTTACCCGCGCCTGTCGGAAACCTTTATTGCGCAGGAACTGCTCGGCCTCGAAAGGGCTGGGCACGAACTCGTTCTCGTCGCGCTCCGTCGTCCGACCGATGGCAAGCGCCATCCGGTGCACGACGAAATCCGGGCGAACGTCCACTATTTGCCGGAGTATCTGCATGAGGAGCCGTGGCGCGTGCTTCGCGCCGTGTTCCGATTGATGCCGAAAGCCGGGTTCTGGCGCGCGCTTGGTCCATTCCTTGTGGATCTCGTGCGCGACCCGTCGCGCAACCGTTTCCGGCGGTTTGGACAGGCGCTGGTGCTGGTTGCCGAATGGCCGGGCGCGGCGACCTGGCTTCACGCGCATTTCATCCACACGCCGGCCTCGGTGACCAACTATGCCAGCATAATCGCAGGCATCCCTTGGACCTGCTCCGCCCATGCCAAGGATATCTGGACGTCGGCCAACTGGGAGCTTTCCGGAAAACTCGACCGCGCCCGCTGGACCGTTACCTGCACGCGGAGCGGCTTTGAGCACCTGCAAAGCCTGACGCCCGAGAAGTCCCGGGTGCATCTGAGCTATCACGGCCTCGATCTCGACCGCTTCCCGGTCTATGGCGGTGACCATTCCCGCCGCGATGGCTCCGACCCGGCCGATCCGGTGCGGATCGTCAGCGTCGGACGCGCCGTCGCCAAGAAGGGCTACGACATCCTGCTGAAGGCGCTGTCGCTGCTGCCAGCCGATCTCAACTGGCGCTTTGACCATATCGGCGCAGGCGAACTGGCGGGCGAGCTCAAGCAGCTTGCCACCGAACTCGGCCTCGGCGATCGGGTCAGTTGGAAAGGTGCGCTCGACCAGACCGACGTGCTTCAGCACTACCGCGACAGCGACATCTTCGCGCTGGCGTGCCGGGTTGCGGCCAATGGCGATCGCGACGGTCTTCCGAACGTTCTGGTGGAAGCCTCAAGTCAGCGGTTGCCTTGCGTCTCGACATCCGTCTCGGGCGTTCCGGAATTGCTGACGGACTATCAGAACGGTCTCCTCGTGCCGCCCGAGGACCCGCGGGCGCTTGCCGCGGCAATCGAACGCCTGATTCGTGACCCGGATCTCAGGCGCGGGCTCGGCACTGCTGCCGAACAACGCGTTCGCGCCGAGTTCGACCATCACTCGAGCGTCACCCAATTGATCGGGCTCTTTCAAAGCGAGTGGAGCAAAGCCTCTTGAGCAATCGTCGCGTCTTCTTCTACGTGCAGCATCTGCTCGGCATCGGGCATCTGGCACGGGCGAGCCGTATCGCTAAAGCGTTGGCTGCCGACGGCTTCGAAGTCACGATGGTGACGGGCGGCGCACCCGTTCCCGGGTTTCCGGGCGAGGGCCTGGCGACGATCGCGCTGCCGCCGATATTAGCCGGCGACAAGGGCTTTTCGGGTCTTAGCGATGCCGACGGCAATCCGGTCACGAATGCTTTCCAGCAGCACCGCAAGAACCTGTTGATCCAGGCGCTGCATGCCGCAAAGCCCGATGTCGTCATCATCGAGGCTTTCCCGTTCGGTCGCAGACAGATGCGCTTCGAATTGCTGCCGCTGCTCGATGCCATCGCGGCAATGGAGCCGCGGCCGTTGGTGGCGACTTCGCTGCGCGACATCCTGCAGGAACGGGTGAAACCCGGCCGTACCGAGGAGACCGTGGATCTCGTAAAGGCGCATTTCGATCTTGTGCTCGTCCACGGCGATCCGGCCTTTGCGCGCCTTGAGGAAACCTTTCCGCTTGCGGGCGAGATCGCGGAAAAGGTAGCCTACACGGGTCTCGTCGCACCGCCGCCGCCGGCCGAAGCGAACGAGAACTTCGACATCGTGGTTTCGGCCGGTGGTGGTGCGGTCGGCAAGGACCTGATCAGTGCGGCACTCGGCGCCGCAGCGATGCTGCCAAAGGCGCTTCGCTGGTGCATCGTCACCGGCCCGAACCTGCCGCAAGGCGACTTCGACGTTCTCGCCGCGGCAGCTCCCGCCGGGGTCAGCCTCTTCCGCTTTCGCCAGGATTTTGCGGGCCTGCTCGCGGGCGCGCGGCTCTCCGTCTCGCAGGCAGGATACAACACCGTGTGCGACATTCTTCGCGCCGGCTGCGGCTCGTTGCTCATTCCCTTCACGGCGGCCGGCGAAACCGAGCAGAGCACCCGCGCAGCACGGCTCGAAAGGCTCGGCCTCGCGGGCGTCCTGCCGGAGGAAGGCATCACGTCCGACCGGCTCGCACGGGACATTGAGGCGATGCTTGCGCGGCCGAAGCCGGAGATCCCGCCGCTCGATCTTACCGGCGCTGCCAGGACTGCAGCGATCCTGAGGGAAGAACTGCGGCAGCGGGTGGTCAGACCGCCCCGATCAGCATGAAGCGATTGTATTTCTTCATCGGCAACGCGCCTGCGAAATCGAGCTTCGCAAGACCGGCCCGCGTCTGGAATTCCTCGAGCGAGGCTACGCAGCTTACATGCGTCGGTTCGCTGAAGTAGTCGTTCGACTGTAAGAGGACGCGAGCCCCCGGAGGAAGGAGCTCAAGCCAGAGCTTGAGATCGGCAATGTGCTCGCAACTCGTGTTGACGATCAGGTCGGCTCCGATTGTTCGATAGTCGAGAGCGTACATATCGGCGGTGATCGCGCGGAAACGGTCACCATGTGCTGAATTGAGCGTGCGTGCGACCTCTTCCACCGCGGGATCGATGTCGTAACTGTCGATGGCGCGGATGGTGAAGCGCGTGTCTTCGAAAAGAATCGCGGGCAGAACGCCGTACCAGCCGCCCAAAACCGCAATCCGGCCGAAGGTCGAGCCGACGCTTTCGAGCAGCTTGTCACGTGCCCAGATCTTGCAGCCGACCTGCTTATAGTTGAACGCGTTGGCGATGTCCGCATCCCGATGCTGGGCGATTACCCTGCCTATCCCCTCCACGACGGCGCTACCGGAATAGGCAGCGATCCCGCGCACGAGATCATAGGCGTTCTCGTGCCAATCTTCGGGTGGAGTATGGGTGGCATGCATCATAAGGCTGTTGTAAGCTTGCGAATAGGCGAGTGCAAGCCACGCGCGAGTATACCTCGATCCGCGGATGCCCGCCACGTCTGCAAGGAACCGTCGGGGCTTTGCTGAAGGGGCGATCTGTTCGACGGATGTTACTCGTGGTTCGTGTCCGCTTGACATGGGGCAGGGCTCTGCTCTCATGCCGGGCAGTCACGATTCCGTGGATGAAGCGCGAGTCCATTGAAGATTTGATGGACTGGAACCATTTGCGACGGAAGGCTGCCGGCCCGATCGGCCCGGCGATCCCGTATTTAAGTTAGGTTGTATTGCCAGCACATGGAAACACGTCTTTCCCGCTACATCTGGACTCACACCAGCAAGCAGCAGCTTTGGATCCTGCTGGTCGTCGCGCTGTCGATGATACCCTACTTCCTGTCCTTCGATCTTCCCAAGCAGATCGTCAACGGACCGATTCAGGGCGAGGGTTTCGAAGGACCCGCGTCGACCCAGGCCTTCCTGCCGATTTCCTTCAACCTGCCCGGTTTCGGCGAGATCGACCTGTTTTCGGGCTTTCAACTTGAGCGGGAGGGAATGCTGCTTGCCCTCAGCCTTGTCTTCCTGCTGCTCGTCATCATCAACGGGCTCTTCAAGTTCTACATCAACACCTACAAGGGCCGGCTCGGCGAGCGACTCCTGCGGCGCATCCGCTTCGAGCTCGTCGACCGGGTGCTGCGCTTTCCGCCCAGTCACTTCAAGCGCGTGAAGCCTGCCGAAATCTCGACCATGATCAAGGACGAGGTCGAGCCGCTCGGCGGGTTCACCGGCGATGCCTTCGTGCAGCCGGCGCTCCTCGGCGGCCAGGCTTTGACGGCGCTGATTTTCATTCTGCTCCAGAGCCTGTGGCTGGGTCTCCTTGCCGCCTTCATCGTCGCGATACAGGCAGTGATCATTCCACGCATGCGCCGGCGGCTGATCGTGCTCGGACGCGAGCGCCAGCTGACGGCGCGCCAATTGTCGGGAAGGGTCGGCGAGATCGTCGACGGCATAGGGACCATTCGCGGGCACGACACGTCCAATTATGAAAGAGCCGACATTGCTGCCCGCCTCGGCCGGATATTCAAGATCCGCTACGACCTCTATCAGTGGAAGTTCCTGGTCAAATTCCTGAATAACTTCCTGGCTCAGGTCACCCCATTCCTGTTCTACTCGATCGGCGGCTACTTCGCCTTGCACGGCCAGCTCGATATTGGCCAGCTCGTTGCGGTGATCGGTGCCTACAAAGACCTGCCGGGACCGCTGAAAGAACTCATCGATTGGGATCAGGCGCGCCAGGACGTGCAGGTCAAATACGCCCAGGTCGTCGAGCAGTTCAGCGTCGAGCCGCTGATCGATCCGAGTGTCCAGGCGATCTCGGTAACCTCCGTGGCGCCGATCACGGCGACCCTTGCAGCCGTCAATCTTTCCGTTGCCGATGATGGCGGCTCGAAGGTCATAGAACACGTGTCGCTGCAGGTGCGCCCCGGCGAGGCCATCGCGATTACGGGCGGCTCTACCGGCGGGGGAGAGGCACTCGCCGAAGCCTTCGGACGTCTCATATGGCCCGAAGGCGGCAGGATCGTCGTCGGCGACGACGATATCCACGACCTGCCGGAATCGGTCGTCGGGCGGCGAATTTCCTATGCCTCATCGGAGGTATTCACCTTCCAGGGGAGCCTCGGCGATAACCTGCTCTACGGGCTCAAGCACGCGCCGCTGACAGAGGTGGTTTACGAGGGCGACAAGGCCGCCCACCGTCGGTGGGAATTGCTGGAAGCGAAGCTTGCCGGCAATCCCTCGCTCGACGTCAACAGCGACTGGATCGATTACGAAGCCGCAGGTGCAACCGGCCCGGATGACCTCTTCGGGAAGGTCAGAGCCGTGCTCGACACGGTGCTTCTCACAAACGACATCATGGCGCTTGCCGTCCGCTCGACAATCGATCCCGCGCAGCACGAAGCCTTTGCGGGTGAGATCGTGGCGATGCGCGGGGCCCTTCGCAGGCGTCTCGAGGCGGAGAAGCTCAGTGATCTGGTCGTGTTCTTCGAGCCTGGTTCCTACAATGTCGAGGCGACCATCGGGGAAAACCTGCTCTTCGGGACGGTGACCGATCAGGCGCGGTGGGAAATCGCACTTGAAAGCCACCCGTTCTTCAAGACGGTCTTGAAGCGGGCCGGTCTGCACGAGAGCTTCTACGAAATGGGACTGGAAATCGCCGGCAACGTCGTCGAACTGTTCCGCGACCTGCCTCCGGACCACCCGTTCTTCCAGCAGCTCACCTTCATGTCGGCGGAAGAGATCCCGACCTACGAAGCGCTTCTCCAGAAAGTAAGGGGACGAGCGATCGACGAAGTCTCCGAGGATGATGCCATCAAGATCATCCGCCTGTGCTTCGGTTACATCGAGCCACGCCACCGCTTCGGCCTGCTGTCCGAAGAACTGATGTCTCAGATCGTCGCGGCGCGCCAGGAGTTCAGCGAAGGTCTGCCCGAGGATCTCGTCGGCATCATCGAGCACTATCAGCCGAACCGTTATATGGCATCGTCCAGCATCATCGATAATGTGCTTTTCGGCCGTATCGGCCACAGGCACACCGACGGCTCCGAGAGAATCCGCGCGATCGTGCGCGACCTCTTCGAAACGCTCGGACTTTACAATGACGTGCTTGCCTTCGGACTCGACTTCGACGTCGGCGCCGGCGGCAAGCGGTTGACGGCGGGCCAGCGGCAGAAGCTCAACCTTGCGCGTGCATTGATCCGCATGTCGGACTTCTACATCTTCAATCAGCCGCTGCTCGCGCTCGACCAGCGAGCACAGGAGCAGATCACCCGCAACGTCTTTGCCTTCCTGAGGCAGGAAGACCGCAAGCCGGCGATCGTCTGGGTACTCGCCAACCCGGCTCTTTCGGAGTTGTTCGATCGCCGGGCCCACTTCGAAAACGGCCATCTTATAAGCGACGAAGCTGTGGAAACATCTGCGAAAGACAGCGACTACAAGGAACTGGCATCTTGATGTAATATTAATGTGAGGGAGCAAGCATATTTCCCCATTTCAAGGGGCGGGAGGTGCTTATGCTCGCGACACACTCGGAGAAACGGACTGTCATGCTCCTAAAAGACGAAGTGGAAATGCTGCGCCGGATCACACTGTTTTCCGGCTTGCCGCCAGCCAAGCTCAAACTTCTGGCGTTCACCTCCGACAGGGTAATGTACAGCGCGGGAGAAAGTCTCTTTCATCAGGGCGATATCGGCGATGCCGCCTATGTGATCCTTTCCGGGCGAGCCGATGTCTTGGTTGCAACGCCAACCGGGCAATTGAAGGTCGCCGAGGTGGAGCAGAATTCGATCGTCGGTGAAATCGCCATTCTCTGCAACACGCCGCGCACGGCGACGGTCAAGACCAGCTCGGCCCTCGAGGCGCTGCGCATTCGCAAGGACGATTTCTTGAAATTGCTGGCGGACTTCCCGGAGATGGCGGTGGAAATCATGCGCGTGCTCGCCGACCGTCTCAGCCAGACTACCTCCGAACTCACTGAAGCGCGCAGCCGCGCCCAGCGGGCAGAGGCGTAAGCGCCATTGGGTCGTTCTTGAACGGCACACCTTGGCGGTGTCGCTCTGACTCTTTGTTTACCGCGTTCTCAGCGGGACCGCTTCACACGTCGCCCCGAAATGCACTAAAGAGGCGCGATGCGCGCGATAACCTATTTTCAGAAGACAGTTTATTTCCCCGACAAGCCGGAGAAGGCGCGCTTCTTTGCCCGGCTGCAAGGCGGGCAATGGGAGCCCGGTACATTCCGCAATATCGAGCGACTCGTCGACGGTACCACGACCTTCATCGATATCGGCGGCTGGATCGGCGTGACACCCTATTGGGCGGCGCAGATCGCCGACAATGTCATTACCGTCGAGCCCGATCCGGTGTGCTTCGGGATACTCTCCGAGATGCAGCGCGAGAATACGGGCGAAGTGAAGCTTATCAACGCGGCGCTCTCTCAGGATGAATGCCTGGTGCTGCACTCGGTCGGCGGCGGCTTCGGCAGCTCCGAAACCTCGGCGCTGATTGCCGACGACACCGGTCTGGCCGTCACGGCGCAAACCGTCACCATTCCTGACCTTCAGAAAATGGCGAGGACGGAGCGGCTCTGCTTCAAGATCGACATCGAAGGCTACGAATACAAGGCCCTCGACCAGTTTCGGGCGATCGACCGCAAGAGAACGGCGGGTGTGCTGATCGCGGTGCATCCGCAGATCCTCGCCGCCTCGCTCTCCGGTCCGCGTTTTTTACGCGCGCTTCGAACGATCGCCGCCACGGTGCGTCTCATCCGGAGCTTTCGCGGGTTCAGGCTCGAAAATCCGTCCGCCATCTGGGCGGCGATCCGCAAATCGGTCTCCCGGCGCGAGTTCAGGGGCTTCGATCTGCTTTTCGTGGCGAAATAATCCTCAGCAGCCGAGAATCATCGTGACCTGACCCGCATGGGGTCGATGCCATTTCGGCCGAAGCGGGCCGGTTCCTGGACCTTGACGGAGTTCACCTTCGCGTCGGCAAGGTCGTCGAGGATCGGACAATCCGGCCGCTCGTCGCCGTGGCAATGGGCGGCAAGATGCTTGAGCGTCCGGCTCATGGCCTTCAGTTCTTCAGCCTTGCGTTCCAGGATTTCCACCTGGTCGAGCGCGATCTTCTTGACCTCGCTGCTGGAGCGCGAGCGGTCCCGCCAGAGCGCCAGAAGATCCGCCATTTGCTCGACCGTGAAGCCGAGATCGCGAGCACGGCGGATGAAGCGCAGCGTATGGACGTCCTTGTCGCCATAGTTGCGGTAACCGGATTCGCTGCGGCTGGCCGGAGGAATAAGGCCGATCGTCTCGTAGTAGCGGATCATTTTCGTCGAGACGCCGGAGGCGCGCGCGACATCGCCGATATTCATGACATCACCATTTTCTAGCGGTAAAGCTTGCCGCTGATATAGGAACTTCGCATGCGAGGCGCCAATGGCGCCCAGCATCATCGAACGGCGGCAGCCTCACGCGAAAGGCCTCCTGAACCGCTTGAGACGCAGCGCATTGCCGACCACAAAGACGCTGGAAAGTGCCATCGCGCCGGCCGCAAAGATGGGCGAAAGCAACATGCCGTAGGCCGGATAAAGCACGCCGGCGGCGACCGGTATCAGCACCATATTATAGGCGAAGGCCCAGAACAGGTTCTCCTTGATGTTGCGGATCGTTGCCTTGGAAAGCGCGATGGCATTCGGCACGCCGAGGAGATCGCCGGACATCAGCACGACGTCGGCGCTCTCGATGGCGACATCCGTCCCGGTGCCGATCGCCAGCCCGACATCGGCTGCGGCGAGCGCCGGCGCATCGTTGATGCCGTCGCCGACGAAGGCGACATTGCGCCCTTCCGCCTTCAGCCGCATCAGGGCGGCGACCTTTCCGTCCGGCAGGACCTCGGCAACGACCTCGTCGATTCCGAGCTTGCGCGCGATCGCCTCCGCCGTGCGGCGGTTGTCTCCGGTGATCATCGCGATCCTGAGGCCAAGCTGATGCAGCATGCGGATCGCCTGCGGCGTCGTTTCCTTGATCGGATCGGCGACGGCGATGATCGCCGCGAGCTTGCCGTCGACCGCCGCATAAAGCGGGCTCTTGCCTTCGTCGCCAAGACGGCGGGCGTGATCGGCGAAGACAGCGATGTCGATGCCCTCGCGCGCCATCAGCCGGTCGGCCCCGACCAGGACCGTGTGTCCGAAAACATTGGCGCGAGTCCCGAAACCAGGGATCGCCTCGAAATGCTTCGCTTCGCTGATCGTCAAATCCGCATTCCTCGCCGCAGAAACGATAGCCTCCGCGATCGGATGCTCGGAACGCGCTTCGACGCTGGCGATGAGCGCAAGGACGGAATTGCTGTCAAAGCCCGCAGCGGCTTCGAGGTCGGTCAGCTCGGGCCGGCCCCGGGTCAAGGTACCGGTCTTGTCGACCGCGATGATTTCGGCATTGCGCAACGTCTGCAAGGCTTCGCCCTTGCGGAAGAGCACGCCCATTTCGGCGGCACGGCCGGTTCCGACCATGATGGAGGTGGGCGTTGCGAGCCCCATCGCGCAAGGGCAGGCGATGATGAGGACGGCAACGCCGTTGACGAGCGCGAAGGTCAGCGCAGGATCTGGGCCGAAGACGAGCCAGACGAGGAACGTTGCAAAGGCGATCGCCATGACCGCGGGCACGAACCAGGCGGTGACGCGATCGACGAGCGACTGGATCGGTAGCTTCGCGCCCTGCGCCTGTTCGACCATGCGGATGATCTGCGCCAGCACCGTATCCGCTCCGACCTTGGTGGCGCGGAAGCTGAAGGCACCGGTCTTGTTGATCGTACCGCCGACGACTTCGGCTCCGTCCGCTTTCTGGACTGGGACCGGCTCGCCGGTGATCATCGATTCATCGACATAGGAGTTGCCTTCGACGACCACGCCATCGACGGCGATCCTTTCGCCGGGGCGCACGACAACGACGTCACCGGCATGCACATCGGCAATCGCAATCTCCACCGTTTCGCCATTGCGGATGACGCGGGCCGTCTTCGGCTGGAGCCCCATGAGGTGCCTGATTGCCTCTGACGTGCGGCCTTTGGCGCGCGCTTCGAGGAACCGGCCAAGCAGGATCAGCGTGACGATCACGGCCGCCGCTTCATAGTACACATTGGCGGTGTCGGCCGGCAGCAGGTCCGGCGCGAAGGTTGCAACCACGGAGTAAATCCAGGCGGCAAACGCGCCGATCGCGACCAGCGAGTTCATATCCGGCGCCGCTCTAAGGAGCGCCGGCACGCCCTTCTGGAAAAAGCGGAGGCCCGGACCGAAGAGAGCAAGCGACGCGAGCACGAACTGCAGATACCAGCTTTCCTGCATGCCGATGCGGATCATGACGAAATCGTGGATCGCCGGGATGAAATGCGATCCCATCTCGAGCACGAAAATAGGGAGCGTCAGAATGGCGGCGATCGTGAGAGAGAGCTTCAGGCGACGGCTTTCCCGTTCGCGTTTCTCCGTTTCCTGATCAGCATCCTGCTTGCCGGCGATGCGCCGGGCGTCGTAGCCGGCGTTACGCACGGCTTCGACCAGCATATCGACGGAGGCAAGCCCTTTGACGACGCGAACGGTGGCCTTCTCGCTGGCAAGATTGACACTCGCCTCCACGGTTCCGGGAACGGTCCTCAGCGCCTTCTCGATGCGGGCGACGCAGGATGCACAAGTCATGCCGTCGATGGCGAGCTCTATCAGCTCTTCGGAGGCGCCATAGCCGGTATTCTCGATCGCCTTGACGATATCGGCGGGGCTCGCCGTTGCGTCGAAGCGCACATCCGCCCGCTCCGTGGCGAGATTGACGGAAGCTGACATGACGCCCGGCACCGCGCGTATGGCTTTTTCCACTCTCGCGACGCAGGAGGCACAGGTCATGCCCTCCACGGCGATGCTGGCCGTTCGTCCCGACCCGGCAATCGGTTCAGCATTTCTTGTTTGGATGATCGTCGCGGATCCCATGATCGCGCTCCTTGCAATGCGACTGCGAACGAAGGTGAGGCCTCCTAGGATCGGAGGTCGGCTAGCACCCAGCCATGGTTGCGCGCTAAGCGGCCGGCCAATCGGCCGAACGCTACAGCGGCAGACTGTCGTAGCCGGCGGTCTTCAAAGCCTCTACGATGACATCGCTGTCCGCCGTCGTTTCGACACGCACTTCCTTCGTCCCGAGGTTCGCTTCGACCTTGGCCACCGGATCGATGGCCCGGATCGCCTTTTCGATGGTGCCGACACAGTGGCCGCAGCTCATCTCGTCGATCTTGTAGCGTTGCATGCTCGTCTCCTTTGGCTTCGTGATGGAAAGAACATGGGGCTTCCCATCGTTGGAAGGTCAAGGGCCCATCGTATGTCCTGGGTGACGGAACCAAAATTTGATGGGGCAAAGCTATTGCATGTTTCTTAAATCGTAGGCGATTCAAGAAAACAAAACATGCAGCAGTTCAATGATAGGACGCGCGGCGCCGTAGGAACGACGAAGCGCGAGCCGGCGCCAGCGTTCAGTGTCCTATTTCAGGAAATCGGCGCGATGGGGCGTAAAGCTGTCAATGAGGCGGCCTGCCTCCAGCGCCACGACGCCATGGACCACACCCGAAGGCGCGATGAAGCTGTCGCCGGCGGAAAGGACCGCGCTGTGTCCGCCGACGATGACTTCGAACCTGCCTTCCGCCACATAGCTCGCCTGAACGTGCGGGTGCGAGTGCGGCGCGCCGATGCTGCCCTTTTCGAAGGCGAATTCGACCATCATCAGCTCGTCCGTGTGGAGGATCACCCGGCGGCGGTTGCCCTGTCCAAGATCGATCCATTCACCTTCATTGCCGCGGGCGAAAAGTCTCGTATCCATCTCTGTCTCCTCATCGCGCGAGCCAGCCGCCGTCCACCGGGATGACGGCGCCATGCATATAGTCCGATGCCGGGGCGAGCAGGAACACCGTCGCATCGCCGATGTCATCCGGGGTGCCCCAGCGTCCGGCCGGAATGCGCTCCAGAATGGCGGCGCTGCGCTTGCCGTCGGCACGGAGCGCCTCGGTGTTGTTGGTGATGATGTAGCCGGGCGCCACCGCATTCACGTTGATGCCCTTGGCAGCCCATTCGCAGGCGAGAACCCTCGTGATGCCGAGCGCGCCATGCTTGGACGCGGTATAGGAAGCGACCCGTATTCCGCCCTGGAAGGAAAGCAGTGAAGCAATATTGACGATCTTGCCTCGTCTTTGCTCGGCGAGAAGGCGGCGGCCATAGGATTGGCTCAGGAAGAACAACGATCTGAGATTGATATCAACCACATCGTCCCAGTCGGCTTCGGTAAATTCCACCGCGTCTGCGCGGCGGATGATCCCGGCATTGTTGACCAGACCATCCACCGGACCATGTTCGCTCCACAGTCCATCGATCAGCGAGCGGGTCGCCTCCCGGTCCGAAAGGTCGGCATTGGCGGGAACGAAGCTTCCGCCGGCGTCAGTGACCTTTCCCGCGGTTTCGTCCATGGCTGAGCGGCCCACGCCGATCACGGTGCCGCCGGCGCGGGCGATCGCGACCGCGATTCCCTGCCCGATTCCCGTATTGGCACCGGTGACGACGATGCGGCGTCCGGCAAGGCTGAAGGCAGACGGCGCGCTCATCGGAGCGCCTCCATCGGCACCATATCCACATCGGTGTAGTCGACATTGTCGCCCGCCATCGCCCAGATGAAGGCGTAGCTCGACGTTCCGCAGCCGGAATGGATCGACCAGGGCGGCGAAAGCACCGCCTCCTCCTTTGCCATCAAAATATGGCGTGTCTCACTGGGCTCACCCATCAGATGCAGGACGCGCGCGCTCTCGGGCAGGTCGAAATAGAGATAGGCTTCCATGCGCCGGTCATGCACGTGGCAGGGCATGGTGTTCCAGACCGAGCCGGCGGCAAGCTGCGTCATGCCGACGACGAGCTGGCAGGTTTTTACCCCTTCCGGGTGGATGAACTGGAAGATCGAGCGTTCGTTCGAGGTGGCAGCACTGCCGAGATCGAGCCGTTTGGCATCGCCGATACGGATGTGGCGGCTTGGCAGCGCCTGGTGAGCGGGCGCGCTCAGCAGGTAAAACTTGGCAGGGGCGCCAGGGTCTTCGGACGAGAAAGTCACCTCTTCGCCCAAACCCGCGTAGGCCATGTCGCGCGGCTCCAATCGGAAGCTTTCGCCGCTCACTTCGACGCGGCCCGGGCCGCCGATATTGACGGCAATGAGCTCGCGCCGGTCGAGAAAGCGCGGTGTGCCGGTCGGACGGATGGTCTCGAGCGCCAAAGGCCCATCCACCGGCATCGCGCCGCCGACGATCATGCGGTCGTAGTGGCTGTAGGTGAGGACGATGCGGCCCGGCCGGAACAGCCCCGAAATGTGAAAGCTCGCGCGCAGCGCTTCGGTATCCATGCGCGCTGCGGCTGCCGGGTCAACTGCGTGACGGATGGTGTATTCGACATGGTTCGCGGTCATCGCTCACTGCCCTTGTATTGATGAAAAGGAGATCAAACCTTGCGCTTGGTCGTGCCCCATTCTGCCTGTTGGCCGCTCAGCCGGGCGCGATATCGCTGCTGGCTGGCGGTCAGATGGGCGCGCATGGCGGCGCGGGCAGCTTCGGGGTCGCTGGCGGAAATGGCCTTCAGGATCGCCAGATGCTCGCGCTGCAGGCTTTCCTGATATTCACGCGTCAGCACCCTGTCGGTACCCCAGGGCGAGGCGACGTCGCATGGGATCGCTCGCATGCCAAGGGCATCGAGAACCTCCACGTAGTAGGGGTTGTTGGTAGCGACCGCAATTGCTCGGTGGAAGGCGAAATCGCTCTTGCCGGTCGGCTCGCCGCGCTCGAGCATTCGGTCGAAGTCGAAGAAGGCCTCCTGGATCTGCGCCTCCTGGGCAGCATTCCGCCGGAGCGCAGCAAGGCCAGCACTTTCGATCTCGAGCCCCATCCGCACTTCGAGCACGTTCAGCGCGTGGGAGATCTTGTTGCCGGCATCGAGGCCGATCGAGCCGAAGGCAAGGGTCGGGTGTTCCTTGACGAAGACGCCGGCACCCTGCCGCGCCTCGACGAGGCCGTCGGCGGCAAGCGTTGCGATCGCCTCGCGGATTACGGTGCGGCTGACGCCGAAGACTTCCCGCATTCGGCTCTCCGTCGGCAGCTTTTCACCCGGCGGGATTTCGCCTTTCAGCACCTGCTGCCGGATCGCGCTCGCGACGCGCTCCGAAAGCTTCGGTTTGCGCTCCATCTTGAATTCGGCCAGTGAGCCCATGATGCGATTACCCTTTGAACACGCTCGGAAGCCAGAGTGAAAGGGCCGGAACATAGGTGACGAGCCCAAGCACAATCAACCCCGCCAGGTAGAAGGGCCAGATGCTGCGCATCGCCTCCCAGACGGAGATTTTTCCGACCGCACACGCCACGAACTGCACAGCGCCGACGGGTGGCGTGTTGAGCCCGATGCCGAAGTTCAGGATCATGATCACCCCGAAATGGACCGGATCGACGCCATAGGCCATCGCCACCGGCAGGAAGATGGGGGTGCAGATGATGATGGTCGGGCCCATGTCCATGAAGGTGCCGAGGAACAGCATCAGCACGTTGATCAGCAGGAGCACGATGATCGGATTGTCTGAGATCGTGTTCATCCAGTCGATCAGCGAGACAGGCACTCTCAGGAACGCCATCAGCCAGGAGAAGGCGGCGGCCATGCCGATGATGAGCAAGACCATGGCCGTCGTGCGCACGGCCCCGAAAGTGGAGTGGACGAAATCCTGCCAGGTCATTTGCCGGTAGACGAGGACGGTTACCGCGAGCGCGTAGAGGACGGCGATGCAGGAACTCTCGGTTGCCGTGAAGACGCCTGAACGGACACCCCCGAAGATGATGGCGATGAGCATGAGGCCCGGAATCGACACCATGAGGTAGCGGCCAACTCGGGCGAAGCCGGGAAAAGCCTCAGTCGGATAGCCGCGCCGGCGCGCCACGAAATAGGCGGTCACCATCAGCGCAGCCGCATAGAGCAGTCCGGGAAGAATACCGGCGGTGAAGAGGTCCGCGATCGAGATCTTTCCGCCCGCCGAGATCGAATAGATGATCATGTTGTGCGATGGGGGCAACATCAGAGCAATCAACGCCGCCATGGAGGTGACGTTGACCGCGTAGTCGGCGCCGTAACCGCGCTCCTTCATCTGGGGGATCATCAATCCGCCCACGGCCGCGGCCTCTGCAACCGCGGAGCCGGAAATGCCGCCGAACAGCGTCGCCGTGACGATGTTGACCTGTCCCAGCCCGCCGCGGACATGCCCGACCAGCGAGGCGGCGAAGGCGACGATCTTCTGGGCGATGCCGCCGCGCACCATCAGGTCGCCGGCGTAGATGAAGAAGGGAATGGCGAGCAGCGAAAACACGCTCATGCCGGAATTCAGCCGCTGGAAGATCACCAGCGGCGGCAGCCCCAGATAGAGCACGGTGGCGAAAGACGCAACGCCGAGGCAGAAGGCGATCGGCGTGCCGATCAGCATCAGCAGCGTGAATACGCCGAAGAGGATTATCATATCCATCGCATCACGCCTTTACGTTCGCGGTGTCGAGTTCGGCGGCGACCTCCGCCGGCGGCATTTCGTCGAGCAGGTCGTCGATGGGTTCGCCGGCAAGGCGCAGAACGATACGTTCCAGGGCAAACAGGCTGATGAGAACGCCGCCGGCAACCAGCGGCACGTAGTTCCACCCGCCGGAAATATGGAGCGAGGGCAGAATGGTGCCCCAAGTGAGGCCGACGAGCTCGATCCCGTACCAGATCATCCCGACGCCGAAAGCGAGGGCGACGAGATCCGAGATCATGCGCAGCCATTTCTTGCCGCTTTTCGGCACGACGTAGAGAAGCACGTCGAAACCGAGGTGATAGTTTTCCCGCACGCCGACGGCGGCGCCCAGGAAGATGAACCAGCTCATCAGCATGACGGCGCCGGGCTCGGTCCAGCTCGGCGAGTCATTCAGCACGTAGCGGCAGAACACCTGCCACGCGACGATGGCCGTCATCGCGACGAGGCCGGTGCCCGCGAGCCATAGCGAAAGCGTGCTCAGCCAGGACAGCGCGCGGCCTGTTTTCACCAATGTGGTAGACACGGTCGTCATTCCCTTCGAGGGGACAGGCAGGCATTTCGAAGTGCTAAAGCGATGTCTGCGCGTCTGGTAAGACGCGCGGCGCTGTATGCCTGCCCGTCGGTCTCGCTACTGAACCGCCTGAACGTCCTCGACCATCTTCTTCAGGACAGGGTCGGTGACGTGTTTTTCGTAGACCGGCTTCATGGCGTCGATGAAACCCTGCTTGTCGGGGGTGGTGATCTGCGCGCCGGCCGCCTCGATTTTCGCGCGCGATTCGTTCACCTTGGCCGCCCAGAGCTCGCGCTGCTTGGCGACGCTCTCCTTGGCAGACTGTTTGAAGAGTTCCTGGTCTTCCGGAGTAAGCTTGTCGAAGACGGCCTTGTTCATCACGAACACTTCCGGAAGGATAGTGTGCTCGTCGAGCGAGAAGTTCTTGGCTACCTCGAAATGCTTGGCGGTGTCATAACTCGGGAAGTTGTTCTCCGCGCCGTCGATGACGCCGGTTTCGATCGCGGAATAAACTTCGCCGTAGGGCATCGGTGTGGCGTTCGCCCCGAGCGCCGCAACCATGTCCACGAAGATGTCGGACTGGATGACGCGGAACTTGAGCCCCTTCATGTCGGCGACCGAATTGATCGGCTTCTGCTTGTTGTAGAAGGAGCGCGAGCCGGCGTCGTAATAGGCAAGCACGACCAGCCCGGCGCCTTCGAAGGCCGTCTTGATTTGGTCCCCGATCGCCCCGTCCATGACCTTGTGCATGTGCTCTTCCGAACGGAAAAGGTAGGGCAGCGCCGGAACAATCGATTCCTTCACCGTGCCGTTAAAGGGCGCCATCGAAACGCGGTTCAGCTCGATCACGCCGGAGCGGACCTGCTCGATGGTGTCCTTTTCCTCCCCCAACTGCGCGGAATGGTAAACCTCGACGGCATAGCGGCCGCCGGTGCGCTCCTTGACCAGTTCACCGAAATACTTGACCGCCTCGACCGTTGGATAGCCGTCCGGATGCGTGTCGGACGACCGCAGCACCGTCTGGGCACTGGCCGCACTGGTAATGAATGCAGCGGCAGTCAACAGACCCGCCGCCAGTTTGACTAGGTTTCTCATGCTCTCCTCCCGTTTTCGCATGAACAATTGATGTCTCAGAACCGGTACGCCATCATCGCGAGGCGAATTCGCAAGCCTGGTCCTCCCCCAAGCCGTGTTCCGCAACGCGGCGCGCCAGAAGTGCGCGGACTGCGCACAACGTGGTGACGCGCCGGTCACCCGCCTGCGCAAAGCAGCATTCTTCTCCCCGGAAGCAGAAGACTTGGGTCGATCGCCGCTTCCATTCCGGCCCGCTCCTCCATCAGGCTTGTTATGGCTAGATCTTGTAAATTATATTGTCAACATACAAAATTGAGCAGGTTGTATGATGAATTTCTTGCGCCCGGCGGTCTCCCAGCGTAGCCAGGGGCCGAAGATGACTGCTCGGGGAGGAATTCGTGTGTATGCTCCGGATCTTCGGCTAAGGGGGAGAGCAAGATGGCAAAGCTGCGTATTGGCGTGATCGGTCTCGGCATGGCGTCGGCGCCGCATGCTCAAAGCCTGCTCGACCTCAACGACAGGGTCGAGGTCGCTGCCGCTTTCAGCCCCACTGCGGCAAGGCGGAAAGCATTTTCGGATGCCTACGGTTTTGCAGTTTGTGACAAGGCCGAAACGATATTCGGTGACCCGTCGATAGCCGCCGTCATGATCCTGACGCCGCCCAACACCCATCTCGAGCTGGTGCGGAAGGCAGCTAAGGCGGGCAAGCATGTGCTTCTCGAAAAACCACTTGAGACCACGTGGGAGAACGCGGGAGCGCTCGTCGAGGCGGCGGAGCGCGCCGGCATAAAGCTCGGCATCGTGCTCCAGCACCGCTTCCGCCCTGTCAGCGAGGCGCTGGCAAAGCTGATCAATGAGGGGCGCCTCGGCGAGATCGTCAGCGCTTCGGCCCGCCTTCACAATTGGCGGCCACAAAACTATTACGACCAGCCGGGACGCGGCACGCGGGCTCGCGACGGCGGCGGCGTACTTCTCACCCAGGCGATCCACACACTCGATCTTTTGGTCTCGCTTGCCGGCCTTCCGGAGGAGGTCACAGCCTATGCGGCAACCAGCAAGGTGCACCGCATGGAGACCGAGGATCTGGCAATGGCGGCCATCCGCTTCGCGAATGGGGCGATCGGGGCGGTGAGTGCCACCACCTGCGCCTATCCCGGTTATCCGGACGAGATCGACATCATCGGCACGCGCGGCATGGCACGTCTCGGCGGGCGAAGCCTTACCGCCTTATTCCACGATGGCACTGAATTATTGATCGAAGACGAAATGGCTGGTCGTGCCGGCGCCGATCCCATGGCCTTCCCGCGCCACCATCATCGCGCGGTGCTCGCCGATTTTCTCGGTGCCGTCGAGGCTGGACGAGAGCCCCGGGTGAACGGGCGCGAGGCGCTAAAGGTCCACCGGCTTATCAACGCAATTCTCGCCGCCGCCGAAGGCGGGCAGCCGCAACGGCCCTGAAACGGCTTCCCTCAAGGCGCGCGGTCGGTGAGGGCGTCGGCTCCCTCCTGTTCGGCGCAATGCGCACAGCAGTAGATAGTGTCGCCCTGCTCGACGCCATGCCCGATGACCCGCACGCCGCAATGCGGACATGTCGGAGCAAGTTTCTGGACAGCGCACTCGAAACTGTCGAAGGTGTAGGTTCCATCCCCCATCTTCACCTGGAAAGTCTTGTCATATTCATTGCCGCACTGGTCGCATCTGGCCATGGTTGGAGTCCTCCTGTTCAGTCGGACCAACCTCGCAGGCAGCGTAAGGTTCCGGCTCAAGCGGCATGCTCGATCATTCGGATGACGTCCTCGATGCCGCGGGGCTGCATCTCGAGTTCTTTGAGGCCCGGCAGGTCCCTTGTCGCGACGTTGTCAAAACGCATGAGATCGACCTGATTGCGCGTCACGGGCGCGGCGGGCAGAAATTCCGAGGCCGTCGCCAATATGCTCCAGACGGCGAACGGCACAGGCACCGTCCTCACTCGCAGGTTGAGTTGCGCCGCGATCTCCCGGACGAGTTCCCGATACGAATAAATGCGCGGGCCGGCGCACTCGAAAATCGAAGCCTCCGCGGGATTCCGCCCCAGGGCCAAGCGGCTCACGGCTTCCGCGACGTCCTCAACATGAACCGGTTGCACGCGAGTGCTGCCTTCGCCGAACAACGGATAGATCGGCAGGAGGCGTACCAACCTTGCGATCGTTGTGATGAACGCGTCATCGGGTCCGGTCATCACAGCGGGACGGACGATCACCGCGCCTGGAAACGCCGCCTTTACCGCCTCCTCGCCGCGTCCCCGGGCGCGAATGTAGGGCGAACGGGATGTCGCGTTCGCTCCAATGCCCGAAATCTGGATGAACCTCTCGACGCCTGCATCCCGTGAAGCGGCCGCCAAATCGGCCGCGGCTTCTACATGGACACGCTCGAAGGTCTGCTCACCGCGCTCGACATAAAGGCTGACCGCATTCACGACCGCGCGAGATCCAGCCACGGCAGAGGCCATCGAGGATGGATCCAATATGTCCGCCTCGACCTGCAGAGATTGTCTCTCGCCGGATGCGTCATCCACTTTGTTCTTGCGCGGATGACGCGAGACGGCGCGTACAACGACAGCCTTTTCCAGAAGCCTGCTCACGATCCGCCGTCCAAGGAAGCCCGTTCCGCCGAACACCGTGACAGGGCTCTCATCGACTGGATCGTTTGGACCTGGTTGGTTGATCATCTTCGCTGTCCAAGGCTTGGCAACACGTCGCCGGTCGCGTTTTGCGCGTTGGGGACATGCTTTTCCCAACTCAACACCGGTCAGGAGGCGATGTTCCGCGGGACGCTGCTCTTCGAACGGTCTCCACAGCAGTCGCGCGATCGTGAATGATCGGCTCCCATTCCCGGCATTGCCGGAAGTACTCGGTGGTAACGTAATATTGCGACCGCAGCTGCAGGGAGGTTGGTTATGCGCAGCCTCATTCGTATCGCCTTTATTGCCGCCGGCCTTGCCGCCATCTCGGCTTTCGCGCAGGAGCGCCAGGTCTACGACCTGCCGCAGGGCGCGCACCCCCATGATGTCGCACCCGCGCCGGATGGAAGCGTCTGGTACACAGCCCAGCAGCAGGGGGCGCTTGGCATCCTTGATACTGAGACGGGTAAGGTCCGACAAGTGCCGCTCGGCGAAGGCTCCAGCCCACATGCTGTCATCCAGGGCCCCGGATGGCGCTGCGTGGATCACCGACAGCGGCCTCAATGCCGTCGTGCGCTTCGACCCCAAGGCCGAGAAGACCACGGTCTGGGCGCTGCCGCAGGACACCGCTTACGCTAATCTCAATACGGGCGCCTTCGATCACGACGGTATCTTCTGGTCACATCACGGTCACGTAGATCTTGCGCACGGTCTCGATGGTCTTCCAGATGCCGACGAAGCCCGGCTTCATGACGAAGCTGTCGCCGCTCTTGTAGACGACCGGCTCCCCGTTTTCCGGCGTGAGTTCGACGACGCCGGAAAGGATATGGCAGAACTCGAAGGTCTCGCCCTTGATCGAGCGCGTCTCGCCCGGCGTCGCTTCCCAGACGCCTGTATGGATCATCTCGCCACGGGCGACGTCCTGGGCCCAGGTCTTGAAGGCAGGATTGCCGGAGATCAGACGTTCGGGGAGCGGGCTGGACTCGCGCGGCGCGAAGGAGGGGTTGGTGTCGATGGTTTTCAAGAGCGACATGGTTTTCCTTTCCTGGGTTTAGAACTTGATGCCTTGTCGCCCGAAGGTGTGTTGCGGTCTCGGGATAACGACATGCATGAAAAAAGACGTGGAGCGTAACGCGTGGCTCCGATTGGTCCGCTTCAGTAGCCGCGACCGCGGTTGACCAGCCCGAACGGCTCGAGACCCGACCGATGCCGTTTGATGTTCTCAATCACGGCCTTCGCGGCACTTTCCGGCTGGGTGATGCTCGCGATGTGTGGCGTCAGCAGGATCTTCGGGTGGCCCCAGAAGGGATGACCCGCCGGCAGCGGTTCGGGGTCGGTGACATCGATCACGGCCCCGGAGAGGTGGCCGCTGTCGAGCGCCTGGAGGAGTGCCTGATCGTCGAGTTGCGGTCCGCGCCCGACATGGACGAGTGCCGCACCGGCCGGGAGCTTGGCGAAAAGTTGGGCATTTAGCAGGCCACGCGTCTCGTCGGTGAGTGGCAGCAGGCAGATGAGAATGTCGGTCGAGCCCAGAAGCGCATCAAGACCGTTCCGGCCGTTCAGGCATCTCACGCCTTCGATTTCGTGTGGGCTGCGGCTCCAGCCGGAGAGCGGAAAGCCGAAAGGCATCAGCCGATCGAGTACCGCAGTTCCAAGCATGCCGAGGCCGAGCACGCCGACGCGGCGTTCGGCCGCCTGGACCGGCGCAATGGCCTGCCAATTCTCGCCTCGCTGCCGCACGAGATAGGCTGGCAGGTTGCGGTGTAGCGCGAGCACGGCGAGCGCCACATATTCCTGCATCATCCGGATGATGCCATCCTCGACCATGCGCACCACCTGCACATGCGGCGGCACTGCATCGATGCGGAACTGGTCGACGCCGGCGCCGATCGAGAAGAGGATTTCAAGATTGCTGTAGCGCGAGAGATCTTCGGGAACTGTCCACGTGATCAGGTAGCGTACCGCTTCCGGATCGACCGCCGCCGGATCCGTGGCGAAAGGAATGTCCGGCAGTTCACGCGAAAACGCCTTGGCGAAGATTGCGCCACGTTTAGCGTCGGAATTGAAGAGGAAGGTCATCGCGCGTCTCCTTCTCGAAGCCTCAGGCGCGGCAATTTTCGCCGATCCGCTCGATCATCGCCTGACAGGCCAGGAGCTCATCGACGTGAATGAATTCGTCGGGCTTGTGGGCGCGGCCGATCTCGCCGGGGCCGCAGATGATCGCGTCGATGCCGGCCCGTTGGAAAAGTCCGGCTTCGGTGCCGTAGCTGACGGCCGGGAGAGACTCGAGGCCCGTCAATGCTTCAAGCAGCCGCGCGAGCGGTGCATCGGGACCGAGCGAAAGCGCCGGATAGGAGCTTAGCTCCTGCCATTCCACTTCGAAGCCTCGTTTCGACAGCGCCTCGGCGGCCTCTCGCACCGGCGCGAGCAGTTCCGCCGGATCGATGCCGGAAATCGCCCGTGCCTCGAACTCGGCCTCGGAAGTCTCCGGAATGATGTTGACCGCCTGGCCGCCCTTCACCGTGCCGATCTGCAGGGAAGAGTAGGGCGGCTCGAACACGTGCTCGAAGGGACCGCGAGCCAAGCGGTCGGCTTCTGCGACCGCGCAGGCAAGGACACCGGTGACAGCATGAACGGCATTCAGCCCCTGGTCGGGACGCGAAGAATGGCCGGAACGACCTTTGACGGTCAGTCTGGCGGCAGCCTTGCCCTTGTGGGCGCGGATCGCGCGCAAGCCGCTCGGCTCGCCGACGATCGCACCGAGCGGCCTCGCGCAGAGTTCCGGCAAGCGCGCGATCATATGCGGTACGCCGCGGCAGCCCGCCTCCTCATCGTAGGAGAAGGCGAGGTGCAGCGGCTGGCGAAGCGGCCTGGCGGCGAGCCTGGGAACGGCGGCGAGAACGGCGGCGAGGAAGCCCTTCATGTCGGTGGCGCCGCGCCCATGGAGCCGGCCCGCATCGGCGCGCAGGCAGAAGGGATCGCTCGTCCAGCCGGCTTCGGCCGCCGGAACGACGTCCATATGGCCGGAGAGAATATAGCCACGCGCCTCTTTTGGCCCGATAGTGGCGAAGATGTTGGACCGATCGCCCTCCGGACCGGGAAGGACATCCACTGCGATGCCGTGGTTTTCCAAATAGCCGCGGATCCAGGCCACGATGTCGTCGTTGGGTAGCCCCACGACGGAGCGAAAGCCGACGAGTTTCTCCAGGATTTCCGTTGCTTGCATCGGTGCCCTCACAACATGCCCGGCTTTCCGAGATCGATGCCATCGACCATGAATTCACAACGAAAGGTTTGATTTCGATGCGTCACCGCATGAGGTCACAGGCAAGCGAACGGCGGCACGCTTTCGATAGGTACCTTAGAAGCCTGTGAACGATTTACATGCTGAAAGCGCGTCGAATTCGGAGGATTGTTGCGCGGGCGATGCGCTCTCAAGCGAATCGTATCGAGCGTCAGGTCCTAATGTGAACAAGAAAAGCTTTCGCCGCGGCCTGGCTGGAACTGCATCGGCCAAGACGAAACGAAAACGAAAACAATGGCGGGAGGCACGGAGTGAACGCACCGGCAGCCGAATCTAAAGTGATCGACAGTTTCAAAATGCACGTGGCCGGAATCGAGAGCGCCGATCTCGAACAGTTGCACGCCTTATCCGTTTCCGTGGGGTGGCCCCTCCGTTCCGAGGATTTGCAGTTCCTGCGCGAGTGCGGCCACGGCTATGTCGCGCGTGATGAAATTGGCAGGCTCACAGGTTCGGCCATGTGGTTCCCGCACGGTGACGATTTCGCGACCATAGGCATGGTTATTACTTCACCGCGGCTGCAGACAAACGGCGCCGGGCGATGGCTGATGGACCACGTGCTTTCGGATTGCCAGGGACGCGATCTCAGGCTCAATGCGACGAGGGCCGCCCGCCGTCTTTATCATTCGCTCGGTTTCCAACCCGTGCGGACCATATACCAATGCCAGGGCATCGCCCGCCACCCGATCGACGTGATCACGCCATCGGAGCAGCCGGTGGTTCGGCGACTGAAAGAAGAGGACCTTGTCGCTGTCGTCGAGCTGGATGCAGGGGCATTCGGCGTTTCGAGGGCGGCGCTGATCGGCAAGCTCTTCGCACAATCCATAGGTTACGGGTTGTTTCGGGGCGGTCGGCTGTACGCTTTCGCGCTTTGCCGTCCTTTTGGAAGGGGTCATGTCATTGGCCCGGTCGTGGCAGAAACTGATGCGGACGCCATCGCAGTTATCCGGCAGCATGTCGCCGCCCACGAAAATCAGTTTCTGAGGCTCGACACACCGGTCGAGACCGGCACTTTCGCCACGTTCCTCTCACAATCCGGCCTGACCGTCTTCGACACGGTGCTCGCAATGTCCCGTCGAGGCAAAGGCCGCGCGGACGTGGTGCCAGGGTCAAACCTCTACGGCCTGGCAAGCCACGCCCTTGGCTGAGCCTTTACAGCTTCTACTACGGCAAGTTCATACCCGCGGGAGCCTCACCGCAACTTTGGTCCTCTATCGGATATCCCCGTTATGTCAGTCGAGCGCCCGCGCGGGCTCGAGCACGCGGCACAGGTTCGCTACAGCGCCGGGGCAGCGGTGGACCGTCCGGAAGCTGCCGAGATGTTCCAGGTGATCGATTGAGAAGCCAATACGCGCCACTCTCGAGTGGCGCGCGTGAGCGTCCCGCGTGCTTGCCGCGTCGGACAGAGGCTGCGGCGGCGAGCCATCTTCCACCCCACCAGCCCGGTTGTCGCGCAAGCGATCAGCCGGGCTTCTTCGTTTCAGGAGATTTGAGCATCAACACCATGATTTCCAGCCCGCGGCCGGTGTCGTCCGGCTTCAAGGTCGATATTTCCGCGGTGAACGCATCGGCCACATCTCGTCCGAATGGTTCTCGCGCCCCGACGATGAGCGCTACCTGTCGCTCACCGATCTTCATCGCGCGGTCAGCGTCAGAACAAATCGCGCCCGTGTTCGAACCGTTGAAAGTGCCGAGATCCGCGTGGAAGCCACCCGTGACAATGCCGAGCGCCTTACCTTGCTCGTTCCTTGCGGGCGTGAGCCGATGGCACCGACGCATTGGAGCTATGGCCAGCTTTGCAGCCTCGCCGGTGCGCCTGCGAGCTATATGCGGTAACTGCAGGCACCGCTGGCCGCGATCAATCTTCAGCACGGGCTCCTGAACCACAATGCCGAACTGGTCAAAACACTGGAGATGGATGACGGCCGCGTCGAGTTGCGGGCAGTGACCGGACCCGAATACGGGCACATCTGGGATAAAGATCCGGTTGCGCCCTCATGCCCTTCCACGACGAATGCGTTGCGGCACTGAATCGGCCGGTTTGAAGGGATCGGGGAGCGGCCGTGATGAGCATCGCCGGCATCGGAACCGGCGACACGATCTGGAAGGTGCCGGGCGTGCTCGACTGGTCGGACGTAGCGTCCGCTAGGCCAGGCCAATAGCCCACCGCTATGACCTGAACTCATTCGACCGTTTAATCGCGAGTTTGCCGGGAAGTAATCGAATGGCGGAGGGCTTGCCGAGGTAGCAGCTTCGCCATATATTTTGTACAATAAATGTGTTTATGGATATGGCGGAACATGGTTCAGGCTCAAAAGATCCACAACGATGGCGGACCGCTGATCCTGTCCTACATGGACAAGGGCGGAAAGATTGCTGTTCAGCAGGTCGCAGACGGCTTTGGCATGTCGAAAAAGCAGCTGGCCGAAACGGCCGGTCTCGCCCGCGAAACGCTTTACCGCCTGGAGCGCAGCCGCGGAACAAGGACGCAGAACCGTCTTCGCGAGATGCTCGAAATCATCAGCCGGGTCACTGATTGGGCCGGGGGCAAGGAGCAGGCCATGGCATGGTATCGCGCCCAGCCACTCCCGGCTTTTGGCGGCCGCACGGCAGAGGCGCTGGTGAAGGATGGCAAGGCGGCAGCTGTCAGAGATTACCTCGATCATATGGCCCTTGGGGGCTTTGCTTGAGGTTCGTTGAGACCTGCTACCGAGCACATGATCCACGCTGGGCATTCAAACCGACCTCGGGAGATGGCGCCGCCATCAGGGGCGCACGCTTCAATCCGAAAGGTGTGCCGGCGCTCTACCTCGCGCTCAGCATCATGACGGCGGTCAAGGAAGCCAATCAGGGCTTTGCGCATCGCATCGATCCCTGCGTGCTCTGCTCCTACGATATCGATTGCGAGGATGTGGCCGACCTGACCACGGAGGAGGGAAGGAGTGCATTTTCCGTCTCGATGGAGGAGATGGCTTGCAGCTGGGCCACAGCTCTTGCGGAAGGGAGGCGGCCCGCCTCCTGGGCGATTTATGATCGGCTGAGCTCGCGTGGCACCGTCGGCATTCTGGCGCCTAGCTTTGCGCCGGGCGCTAAGGAGGACGATCGAAACCTTGTCCTATGGATGTGGGGACCGGACCTCCCGCATCGGGTAATCGTGAACGACCCTAGCGGCCGGCTGCCCAAAGATCAGCTCTCCTGGAGGTAACTGGCGCGGCGCAACCGGTTCTCATTCGGCTGAAGCGTTTGTGCGTCCTCACGGTCGCGCAAGGAGCGAGGTCGGTTGCGTGTATGCAGCCTCGGACCTGGAGTTTTTGTTCGAGGCGAAGGCAGGCTTCACCGCCGCCCACCATCATTTCCACCATAGCTGATAAGGAGCGGTTGCCATGAAAACGGACAACGAAGAGCTGATCAGAAAAAGCGCCTATGAGCTGTGGGGAGAGCGCAGGATGACCGGAGCGAGACGGCCTGAAGCATTGGCTTGAGGCTACGCAAGATTTTCAGTCCACAAAGATGGATGAGGGCACAGCACCGGCCGTTTCTGTTGAAGCCGTTAAGCCCAAGGCGAAAATGACGCCGAAACTGGTGGCAAGAGCACAATCGGACAGCACGAGCCGGTGAAAAAGACGGCCGCTTCCGAAACGCCGGGCGGCAACAAGCGCAAACGGCCTGAGGGCCAATAGGCTGGTTAAATGATCAGCCGCGCCGCCCGGCCTTTGCGTTCAGCATTGTTGTAGTGGCGCGCCGCCTGCGCCACCGACTTGTGCAGTGCTTGCTGCATCGCCTCCGGCAGCGGAATGTCGCGGTTTGCCGCCTCGGTCAAAATAGCCGGATCTCAATCCATGCGCCGAAAACAGCGCCGGGTCGAGCCCGACCTGTTTGCAGCGGGCTTTTAGGATCAGGTTGACCGACTGCGGCGTCAGCGCCCGACGATCGAGGTTGCCCCACTGGTCGATGCGTCGGAACACCGGCCCCTCCTTAATCCCAGCTTCGGCCAGCCAGCGCTTCAATACGGTCACCGGCCGGCCGATCAAAAGCACATGTTCGTCGTCGTCGCTGGTCGTCGTTTTCGTGCGCCGAGGCGAATCGACAGGCAGGGCAGGGAAGGGGAGTTCTTGTCGGCCGGATCGGCCCGCACCGGTTCTTCGTCGACGAGATCCCCGACGCGCAATCCCGCCTCTTCGGAGCGGCGACGGCCGCCGGAGGCGAAGGCGGTCAGGAGAAGCGCGCGGTCACGCCGATCGACCAGCCGTTCGCTGGCACATGTGGCGAGCAATTGGACGAGAACATCACTGGTCACCGCTTGTCTGCTCTTCCTCTGGCGCGGACGATTGCTCGCCTTGACAGCCAGCCTCAGCGCGCTTTTCAGCGATGGCGCGGCGAATGCGCCGGCAAGCCCCGCCAGCGGGTGAGGATCGACCAGGTGGTCAGTCGCCGCCGCACCGTGCCGAGCGCGTGCGGGCCGTCGACCCGGAGCAGGCGTTCGGCCCCCAATCCGGCCTCGACCTCCGCCGGCATACCGTGGGCCGGATCCTCGCGGCGTTTCACTGGATCCCAGAGGTGATGGGCGACAAATTTCAGCAGCAGCGATTCCGGCGCCGGCCAGGGGAGGGAGGCTCTCGTCGCCAGCCGGCGCCAAGCCTCGAGATATCCGAGATCCGAGGCGAGCGCTCGGAGCGTGGTCTCTCCCATGCCTTCGGCGGCGAGATGTTTCAAGGTTTCGACATCGTCATCTGTGAGACGGCCGGCCAGCTGGTCGCGCCGGTCGAATGGAAGGATCTCGTCAAGCGCGTCGAGTTCGTCGGCGCGGCGGAGGACGGCTTGGCTGTTGGCACCCGGTGACTTACGATTGCCCAGGATTGACTCCGACGTTTTCCGGCGGATTTGAGAAAACTACGGATATCCCGTGTATTCCGCGAAAGGGAGTATTGCAATGACGTGGAACGACCGTCGCTGGCAGGCTAAGCGTGACCGTTGCGTAGAAGCAACCGTGACATTGAGCGACGATGAAATCGCTGCGATCGAGAAATCCGACATGGAGCCGGTCCTCGATCATTTCAACGTCGAACTGTTGAGTCCGGCTTCTCCCGACTGTGAGCCTACCGGCAACGTGCTCCCTTCGATCGGCGTCCCGAAATCACGGGAGCTGGTGGTTCCAGGGATTGATGATGGCAATGCCGGTGCCTTCGAAATCCGCGACATTGCGCGTTGCCAACGCCGCGCCGCGAGAACGGGCGATCGCGGCAATCTGTGCGTCGAACTGGCTGATAGGGCGGCCGGCCGTGCGCCGCTCCACGGCCAGCGTGGCATAGGCGTCTGCAGCCTCGCTGTCGAATGGCAAAATGCGCCCGGCAAGATCCTCGCCAAAGATCGGAACGATCGCCCCCTCGAGGTTGCGCCGGCGGCGTCCATCCGATAGAAGCCGCAGTCCGCAAAGGATCTCGGCTTCGGTGACGGTCGTGGTGAACACCGACGTCGGCGGCTGGTCGGCGAGCCACGCCTCGACAGCAGCGGACGGCGACGGCGTCAGCAATTCCGACAGCACGTTGGTGTCGAGGATGATCACGCAGAGAAGTCCGGCGCTTCACGGATCGCCTCGCGTGGGGGTGTTTCGAGCGTGATGCCGCCGGTCGGCGCGATGCGGGCGCGAATGGCGGCGGCGAGATTACCCGGTTGCCGTTCACTCGTCGACAGCGCAACGCGCAGGATGTCGCGGGCCTCGTCCTCCATTGAGCGACCGTGCGCGGCGGCGCGCAGCCTGAGCCGCTGCTTGAGGCTATCGTCGAGATTGCGGATCGTCATGCTGGCCATGGGAGCCTCCGTTAATCATTGATTGCATTTTAATCATTGATTGCAGCTGTTGCAATGCGTGCCTCCGGACGAGCGCCGTTGCAGATGCCCATGTCCTCACGCCAGTTTCCCGCCTTCAGCGACTCGAAAGCCATCACTATCGATGGCGCTCACCTTATTCAGGATCATTAGCCCCAACGGTGAAGGCGCCGCGTCGAATTCCTGACCACGAATCGCGGCAGGGACGAGTCCCTGGATAAGCCAGCAGACATGCCCGCCCTTGGTGGGGCAAGCGCACTGCCGCTGCGGTTCATGGATTTCCTGATCCGTGAGTCCGTCAGAACGGTATTTCTGTATGGAGCCGGTTGTCACGGTGCTGGTCCCCGTCCAGTGCGCTACGCTGTTCACAAGCTGATCGTGCGTCCCGTACGTACGCATAGGGTGGCTCAAGCGCGACAAGGACATTATGCAGGCCGGAAATCCTTGTCGAAGGCCTGCTGCAGACGAAAAGCGCGGGGCATCCGAGGAAGCCGATCAAGATCGGAGCCGCATGTCTATCCGACGAGCGGAAGGTATCGAGGCCGGGAGCCGGGGAATAGGAGAGGAGGCAGTCCCGCCGTTCTGAGAATCCATGGCAGTAGCAATAACCCTCGGGCGAGGGTTGGATACGGAACTCCGGCGGAAAGTCAGTGCCTCAGCTGCGCAAGCAGGGGCGGGGCTCGCCTGGTTCGAAGATTTGTGAGCTGACGAAGGCACCATTTATGAGAACCCAACTGAGTGACCATCGCGGCAATCAGGTTATGCCGGCGGTGGTGCCGCGTTGTCTTCACCTCTGTCCGGCCGAGGGAAATATGCAAATCTCAGCCACGCCACGCCATGCGCCAGGAAATCGGTCCCGAGCAAGAGCGCAAGGACCCAAAGAGCCATCTTTGGAAACCCGGCCAGGATGACCAACCCCGCGCCGGCGCCGAAGACTCCCGACAGCATCATGGTCCATCCTGCCTCACGCCAGTGGCTTATACTGAGCAGCATTCTGACGATGCCGGAGAAGATGAACAGCAGGCCGATCGCGTAGGTTTGAAACAGCTCGTGTGTGCGTGCAGACCGGGTTACGAAGGATGCCAGAACCTGTATCACGCTCGATCCGGCGACGTCGGCAAGTGCCAAGCCAAGAGCGATATAAAGAAATCCGAGCAGTGTCTGCCACGACAGGGCACCCCATTGTCTCGTCACGAAGGCGTGGACGATTTCGAATATACCGACCAGGATGGCAGCGGTTCCGATGAACGCCGGGGTAACGATCGGCGCAAATGCCGCATCCGCCAGGACGACCAATCCCGCCAGCAGCATGACGCCGCCCAGCACCACGCGAACCGAAGTCGGGGGGCTTCCCGGGGCGCCGCCTGCATTGCTCGGCATGGTCTCGTAAGATGCCATCGCTTCCTCGTGGCTCCCGCTGCTCGTTCCCACTGTGATGCTCCGATCAGCGGAGACGGCAAGAGTGTTCGAATACGCCACTGCATTATTGCTTAAATCGGAAGCGATTTCGGGACAAAGCCAAGCAGCAATTCAAAGTGCTACAGCGACCTTGGCGCGTCGGATTGGACGCGCGGTGATGCAGAGGGCGCCTCGTCGGTCCCTGGAGGCACTGAACGGCAATCCGCCCGTCATCCCGGATATGAGATTGCAGCGAGCGCGAGGCAGGACGGTCTTACCGGCACCGCGCGATGATGATCGTGCCGTCCGGTTGCCTGTATCTGCAGTTGCCACGATTGTAGGACGGGGTCGTCGCAGTCCCGACCGCAGCCCCCACAAGAGCTCCGCCGGCCGCACCGGCGACCGTGCTCGTGGTGTTTCCACCAATCACTTGGCCCGCGACCGCGCCGGTTCCAGCGCCGATCAGAGCTCCGCCCAAGCCGCGCTGGTTCTGTTCAGTGGCGCAGCCTGCGGCAAAGGCGGCCACAGTTGCAAGTGCGAGCGGGAGTACTATCCTTCGAGTCATGGCATGCTCCTTTGTGAGGGTGGCCAATCTCTGCAAGATCCGGCAATGCGTCGGGGGATGATGACACCAAACGGCGCTGTCGCGATGCTGAAGGTCCGCGGGAGCGTGGGGGCGCCTGCACTCTCCATGGAACGGAGCTTGGGCGCGGGCAGAGCGAACAGGAACAGCTTCTGCTCAGCTTTGGTCGCCATCACGCTACTCCCGGGTTGACCGATGCAGGGGGCGTCCGTGCCGGTTTTCGGACACCGATCAGATCTGGTATCGCTCGTGATGCCGGATGGACTTGTGGAACTTGCCTATGACTTGAAGCGATTATCCGCTTCTGACACCACTTCTGTAACATGCCTAGGCTGTCTGGCCGCAATGTTAACGTGTATTCCTCTAAATTCCTAGTGGGAATCGATTATCTGACCGCCGCAGGCAACCTTGAAGTGCGACCACATGGGGGGAAGAATATGCCGGTAGTGCAGGTACCCGCATTCCTGACGTTCACCCTATCGATCCTGGTTTTCTTCATCGGCAGCCGGCTGAACAGGTCGGTTCCGGCCCTTTCCCATTGGAACATTCCGGAGGCCGTGACCGGAGGGCTGATTTCCGCGTTTGTGACATTGATGGCATACGCATTCTTTGGCACGGAAATACGCTTTGCACTCGGCGCGCGTGATCTGCTGCTGTTGTACTTTTTCACCGGCGTCGGCTTGAACGCGCGGGTCTCCGACCTGATTGCCGGCGGGCGGCCGTTTCTCGTCCTTCTGGCGTTGACGCTCGTATTCCTTGTCATCCAGAGCGTGGTCGCTGTCGGCGGCACGGCGTTGCTCGGCCTGCCTGCCGGCTTCTCGATCCTGCTCGGCTCGGTTTCGCTTGTCGGCGGGCACGGCACCACCATTGCCTGGGCACCCACGATCTCCAGCCGCTTCGGGCTCGCCAATGCAATGGAAGTCGGCATTGCCAGTGCGACACTCGGGCTCGTGATCGCGAGCATTCTGGGCGGGCCGATTGCGCGTCACCTCATCTCCCGTAATGCGCTTCACGGGAAAATGGATGAGGAGTTGATCGTCGGGGTTTCCAACGAACAGGCCGATCGGCACGCTGACGAGGTGAGCTACCAGTCGGTGCTGCAAACGCTGCTTGTGATGAACATCGCGGTTATCGGCGGCTTCCTGCTGCACGAACTTGTCGTCGAGCTTGGTATAAAGCTCCCGCTTTTTGTCATCTGCATGTTTTTTGCAATCCTGTTGACCAACACGGTCCCGCTAGTCGCGCCGCGGCTGCCTTGGCCAACGAGGACGCGGCCGCTTTCGCTGATATCCGATCTGTCGCTGAACATTTTTCTAGCGATGTCGCTCATGAGCCTGCAGCTCTGGACGCTCAGAGGCCTCGGATTGTCGATTCTGGTGGTGCTGGCACTGCAGACGGTCACGGCGGTCGCCTACATTCTGTTCGTGGTTTTCCCGGCCATGGGGCGCAGCTACAACGCCGCGGTGATTTCGGCGGGCTTCACCGGTATCTCGCTCGGTGCGACCCCAACCGCGATTGCCAACATGGCCGCGGTGACGAAGACGCACGGCGCTGCGCCAATCGCCTTCATCATTCTGCCGCTGGTATCGGCATTCTTCATCGACATCGCCAACGCCGGCATCATCACGTTTATGGTGAGATAAGCCGCGCTGTAGGCGACGGTCGCTGCCCTCTCTTTTATGCGGATTGCGTCGAAGGTGACGACGCGCGGGTCAACCATGCGAGCCCGTGGAAAACAAGGTCGATCCCCAGCAGCAGCCCGAGCACCCAAATACTGCTCGCCGGCCAGCCCGCTATGATGGCTAGCCCTGACAGGATGCCGAATATTCCTGAGACGAGCATCAGCCAGCCACCACCGCTCCAATGCCTGACAGCGACAATGACCCGCACGATGCCCGAAGCCAGGAACACTAGCCCGAGGACCAAGGTAAGGACCAACGCCCCCGAGATGGGTTGGCTCACCACCATCCAGCCGAAGATGATGTAGAGAACGCCGAGCAGGATCTGCCATAAGAACCCGCCCCAACCCTTCGTCCAGAAGGCGTGAATAATCTCGAATGCGCCAACGGCGATCGCCGTAAAGCCGATGAGCAGCGTACTGACCAGCGTCGCCAATGCCACGTCGCCCAACACGAATATGCCTCCGAGGACCAGGACGATCCCGAGCAGGACACGAACCCAGGTAGGCGGTGCGGACAGAGTCGTGGACGTTCCAGAATCGTAGGTGGTCATGTCTTCCTCCTCGGGTTCGGTTCAATTCTTTCCATCGGCGCGGGTCCCGCGCCAGTTCCAGGGCGCGGCTATGTCGCGGGCGGTTCCGACGTTCGCACGGTTCGCGTGGAAACCCGTTCCGCAACACGCTCGATCACGGCAAACAAAGTCGGGATGATGAAGAGGCCGATCGTCGTTGCCCCCACCATGCCGCCCAGGATCGTGACGCCCACTGACTGACCGGCGCCGGCTCCCGCGCCCGTCGCGACCGCGAGCGGCACGATGCCGAAGATGAAGGAGACCGCGGTCATCATCACCGCGCGGAAGCGCTGCTCGGCGCCGAGCCGTGCGGCTTCGGCGACAGATTGTCCTTCCTCGTGGCGTTCCTTAGCGAATTCGACGATCAGGATCGCGTTCTTCGATGCGAGACCGATCAAAAGCACGATGGCAATCTGCGCATAGAGGCTGTTCTGCTGCCCGAAAAGCATGAGCGCACCGGTCGCGCCGACCAGGGCGGCGCCGAGCGACAGGATGACGGCAATCGGCAGCGTCCAGCTTTCGTATTGCGCGACCAGCAGCAGGTAAGCAAACAGAAACGCCAACCCGAAGATGATCGGCTCCTGTCCACTACTGCGTCGTTCCTGAAACGACAGGCCGGACCACTCGAACCCGTAGCCCGCCGGCAACTCCTGTGCCGCTACACGTTCGATCGCGTCCATGGCTGCTCCCGAGCTGCCGCGGGGCGCGGCCTGCCCGTTTATCTGGGCTGCCACCGACAGGTTGTAACGGGAGATGACGAAGGGCGCGAGAACAGTCGTTGTCGACACCACCGTTCTGAGCGGCACCATCGCGCCCGTGCGGCTGCGCACATGGAGATTGAGGATGTCCTCCGCATCCGCGCGATGCTTCGCGTCGGCCTGGAGATTGACCTGGAAGACGCGCCCCTCGAGTGTGAAATCGTTCACGTAGCGAGAACCGAAGCTCGCGCCGATCGTCGAATAGATGTCGGCGACACTCACCCCCAGGGCCTCGGCGCGGGTCCGGTCGACGTCAACATATATCTGCGGTACGTCGGCGCTGAAGGTCGTCGCCGCACCGCCGACTTCCGGCTGCTGGTTTATCTCGGAAACGAATGCGCGCACCACCTGGGCGATCTCCTCGGGCCTCTGCCCCTGCAGCGCCTTCAGGCGCAGGTCGAGACCGCCGACGGCGCCGATCCCGGAGATCGCCGGTGGCGCAAAGACCGCGATGTTGGCTCCCGGCACGATCGAGAATTGCGCCCGCAACTTTTGAAGGATGGCGGAGAGCTGCAGTTCCGGCGTCTCGCGCTCATCCCACGGACCGAGTGCCGCGATCACCATCGCTCCACTGGGGGAGGCGGTGCCTTGCAAGATGCTGAAGCCGGCGACGGAGATGACGTTTTGAACCCCGGCCGTGGTCGACAGTGCATGCTCGACCTCATTGACGATCGCCCGCGTTCGATCAAGCGAGGCGGCGTCCGGAAGCTGGATGTCCATGAACAGTGCGCCCTGATCCTCGTCGGGGATAAAGGTGGAGGGCAGGGCGGTGAACAGCAGGAAGGCGCCGAGGAAGCAGGCGGCAAGCGCGGCGAGGGGGATGATCCAAAGGCGCACAAGGAAAGCGACCGCACGGCCGTACCCGTCGCGCGCAGCGTTCACGCCGCGTGTAAACCAGCCGAGCGGTCCGCGCCGGTAACCGCCCTGTCCGCGTCTCAGCAGGATTGCGCTGAGTGCCGGACTGAGCGTCAAGGCCACTATGGAGGAGAGAACCAGCGCGGCCGACAATGTGACCGCAAACTGGCGATAGAGCTGGCCGTTTATGCCCGATAGGAATCCGGTCGGCGTTACGACGGCAAGCAGCACCAGCGTCGTCGACATGATCGGGCCTGTGATCTGCCGCATCGCCTTGCGGGTCGCGCTCGCCGCATCGATATCGGGATCGTCGTCCATGACGTGTTTGACGTTCTCGACGACGAGGATCGCGTCGTCGACGACCAGTCCGATCGCCAATACCAGGGCGAGCAGCGAGATCGTATTTATCGAGTACCCGAAGACCAGCAGAACGGCCATGGCGCCGAGCATCGAAACAGGGATGGCCAGCGCCGAAACCAGGGTGGCGCGCCAGTCCTGCAGGAACAGGAATGTGACGAAGAGCACGATCAGAAAAGCCTCGATGAGGATCTCGACGATAAGCGACAGGCTTGCCCTGACGAACCTGGTGGCGTCATAGACGACTTCGTATTCGAGGCCTGCCGGGAATCTCGGCGAAAGGCGTTCGAGCTCGGCGAGCACTGCATTGGCCGTCTGGATCGCATTGGCGCCGGGTGCCTGGCTGATTTGCAGCATCGCCGCTTCGTGCCCGCCGAAATATGCCCTCGATGAATAGCTTCGTGCGCCGAGTTCGATGCGCGCAATGTCTCTGAGCCGCAGCGCCGCGCCCGCCTCACCCGTGCGCACGACTATCTCGCCGAACTGCTCGGCGCTGATAAGACGCCCCTCAGCGACCAGAGTATATTGCAGCTCCGTGCCCTTTTGCGCCGGGGGCGCGCCGGCCTGTCCGAGGGAAGCCTGGATATTCTGGCCCTGGATCGCAGTTGCCACGTCGCCGGCGGTGATGCCGAGCGCATCCATGTGTGTCGGGTCGAGCCACACGCGCATCGAGTATTCCGACGCGCCGACGACGGCGGCCTCGCCAACGCCTGAGACGCGCGAGAGTGCATCGATGAGCGTTGTTGCGGCGAAATTGGTGATCTCAAGCGCGTCGAGCCTGTCGCCCGGCGAATAAAAGGCGATGCCGAGCACGAAATCGGGCGAGCGTGACCGCACGGATACGCCTTGCTGGGTTACGGCGGACGGGAGCTGGGAAATCGCCAGTTGCGCCCGATTCTGCACGTTCACCTGCGCGATGTCGGGGTCGGCGCCCACTTCGAAGGTCACGGACAGCGAATACTGCCCGGCATTCGAGCTCGTCGACGACATGTACATCATGTCGGCCACGCCGTTTATGGCCGTTTCCAACGGGCCGCCGACCACGTCGGCGATCACGTCGGCGCTGGCGCCTGGATAGGTGGTCGAGACGGTCACGGTCGGCGGCGTGATCTGGGGATACTGCTGCACCGGCAACGCAAAGATGCTGATCGCACCGGCGATCGAAATGATGATGGAGATGACGATCGCCAGCCGGGTGCGGGTGATGAACAGATCGGAGATCATGGGCCACCGCCCAAGGGCTGGCCTTCGCTCGGCTGTACCGTCATGCCATCGGCGAGGCGCTGGATTCCCTGCACGACGACCTGCTCGCCGCCGTTGAGGCCTGCGGTAACCGCCCAGCCGTTGCTGATACGCGCGCCCGTATCGATACGCCGCTGCGAGACGGTGTTGTTCTGGCCGAGCAGATAGACGAAGCGCCCCTCGCGATCCTGCAGCACCGCCGCCTGCGGCACCACCGGCAGCTTGGGTACCTCCTTCTCCTCTATGGAGAGCGTGACGAACTGCCCCGGGATCAGCACGTGATGAGGATTGGGAAAGACCGCGCGAGCGGTGACTGTTCCGGTCTGCGGGTCGACCTCGTTCTCGACGAACTCGATTCGGCCGGCCTCGTCGTATTCGGTGCCATTCGCGAGACTGAGCGAGAGTTTGAATGCATGCGGATCCCACCCGCCTCCGCTTGCCTCTTTTTGCCGCGCAGTCACAAGCAGGCCCTCGGTCATGGCGAAGGCCACGCGGATCGGATCGAGGCTGACGATGCGCGCCAGCGAACCGGAGTCCGGCCCGACCAGGTTGCCGACCGTGAACATAGCGCGGCCGATACTGCCGGGGATCGGCGCCGTGATGCGGGCATAGGAAAGGTTGAGTTCAGCAGTGTTCAAAGCCGCCTCGGCCACCATCGCGTCCGCGGCGGCGACATCAAATGCGGCCTGGGCATCATCCAGGACGGCCCGCGATACGGTGTTGCGCGCGAAGAGGTCGCGATTGCGCGCGAGGGTCGTCTCAGCGGATTTCCGCGTCGCTTCCGCGCGCGCTAGCTGCGCCCGTGCCGAAGCGACCGAGGCGTCGAGTTGATTCGGCTCGATCTCGAACAGAGTATCTCCGGTCTTGACGGCCTGCCCATCCGTGAATGCCACGGCACGCAAGAAGCCGGTGACGCGCGCCCGGATATCCACCGCATCGATCGACTCGACACGGCCCGTAAACCGCGCGGGGTTACTTACCTGCTGAACCTCGATCTTCTCGACGACGACGGCCGGGGGCGGCATTGCTCCCTGCTGCTGGGCGAATGAAGTCGAACTGACGCAGAGGGCCGCGGTCCCTGCCAGGCAGGCAAACATCAGGCGAATGCAAGAAACAGGTCCGATCATCGTGCCGTTCCGATTGCGCGATATTGCTGAGGGCTGTCATGCGACGTCCTCATGGCCGCGCTCTGCGTATCGTGAGAGCAATGGCAATGTACGCACCGCCGGCGACAAGCAGGGAAATGCCGGCAATGGTGCCTGACGGGAAGATGCTGGTATGCGGAAGCTTCAAGGCAAGTGCCGCGCCGGCTGCCAGCGCAACCAGGCCCGAAATCGCGAACCAGTGCCAGCCATCCTGCTTCCGCACGATTGCCGCGAGCGCGATTTGCAGAATACCCTGTACGAGAAGCACCAGGGCGATCAGGAGAGTGATCGCGAGGGCACCCTTCAGCGGGTTGAAATAGATGAGAACGCCGCCGACCACCTCGACCGCACCCGTCAATTCCTGCCAGATGAAGCCGTTCCAGTCCTTGACCTGCAAGGACTGGACCATTTTGGCCACGCCCGCGAGCACAAGCACCGCTCCGAGAACGACGCTTGCCGCGAATTCGGAGACGGCAGGAAGCGCGACAGCCACTGCGCCGCCTAACGCCAGAGCAATACCCAGGGCGAGAAACCACCCCCATCTCGAATGCAGCGACTTTGCCCGGCGCTCGTAATCGACTCCTTCTCCGGAGGAGTCGCTCATCGGCGCTTGTCCAATTGGAGTTCCCGCCATGGCTGGCGCCTTTCACAGGTCGTCGCGGTGCACTCGGGCCTTAGTAGTCAACCGCATCGCGGATGATCGGGCAGGTCATGCAGTGGCCGCCACCGCGTCCACGGCCGAGCTCGGCCCCGGTGATGGTGATGACTTCGATACCCGCCTTGCGCAGCAGCGTATTGGTGTAGGTATTGCGGTCGTAGGCGAGCACCACGCCGGGCGAGAGGCAGACGAGATTGGCGCCGCTGTCCCATTGCGTGCGTTCGCGCACATATGCATTGCCGCCGGTCTCGACCACGCGCATCTCCTTGAGCCCCAGGGCGTTCCGCACCGTTTCGACGAACGAGCCCCTGTCCTTGTGCAGCTCGACGGAGCCCGGCTTGTCGCCCGGCCTGTAGGAGAACGCCTCGATGCTGTTGACGATGTCCGGATAGATCAGCACGCAGTCGCGGTCGGCGAAGGTGAACACCGTGTCGAGGTGCATGGCCGCACGCAGCTTGGGCATTGCGGCAACGATCACGCGCTGCGCAGCGCCCTTTTCGAACAGGGTCGCCGCGAGCTGGCTGATTGCCTGCCGCGACGTACGCTCGCTCATGCCGATCAACACGTTGCCCTTGCCGATCGGCATGACGTCGCCGCCCTCGAGGGTGGCGAGACCCCAGTCTCCGGTCGGGTCGCCCCACCAGACATTGACCTTGCCGGCGAAGTCCGGGTGGAACTTGTAGATGGCTGTGGCGAGGATGGTCTCTTCATGGCGTGCCGGCCAATAGAGCGGGTTGAGCGTTACCCCGCCGTAAATCCAGCAGGTAGTATCGCGCGTGTAGAGCGTGTTGGGCAATGGCGGCAGGAGATACTCCGCGACGCCAGCAGCGTCCCGGATCAGCTCGAGCATCTCGCCGCCAAGCGTCTCGGGAAATTCATAGGTCGACAACCCGCCTATCAGGGTCTCCGCGAGCTCGCGGTCGGGCAGTCCTTCGAGGTAGCTGCGGATCTCGTCCACGAGCTCAGGCCCGACCTGGTTCGGAACGACCTGGTTGTCGAGGATCCACTTCCTGGCTTCGGGGACCGCAACGGTCTGGGTCAGCAGGTTGTGCATCTCGACAACGTCGATGCCACGGTCGCGCATCTTGGTCATGAAGTCGAAATGGTCGCGCTTGGCGTTGTCGACCCACAGGACGTCGTCGAACAGGAGGGCGTCGCAATTGCTGGGCGTCAGCCGTTGATGGGCACGGCCCGGCGCGCAAACCATCACCTTGCGCAGCTGGCCAACCTCGGAGTGGACGCCGAAAGCGTGCTGGTTCGAGCTTTGAGAAGACATTGCACATCTCCTTCTTCAGATCGTCAGGTAGCCGGTGGACAATCCGATGACCGCAGCAATGCAGCCGATGACCGCAGCCGCGAAAATCAGCCAGTCAATGGATGTGGTGAAGATCTGCTTGCCCTGCTCGCGCCTGGCCCAGAAATAAAGGGCCGTGCCAGGGGCATAGAGAAGCGCCGACAGCAGCACGAACTTCATGCCGCCCGCGACAATCATGAAAAACGTGTAGACGGCGGCGATGCTGGCGATGACCAGGTCTCGGTTGCGTTCATGCGGCCTGACTTCGTAGGTCTCGGCGCGTCGCGCCAGCAGGAACCCGAAAGCGGCCACGAACATGTAGGGGATCAGCGACATTGCGCTTGTCAGATTCAGCATCAGCGCGAACGCGTCTTGCGACCAGTAGGTGCTAATGACGAAAAGCTGGACGACGATGTTGGTGAGCCAGAGCGCCGCTGCCGGGACCTTGTTCTGGTTCTCGGTGCCGAAAAGCCGGGGCATGTCGTCCGTGCGCGCGGCGACGTAGAGCACTTCCGCGCACACCAGAGACCAGGCGAGATAGGCTCCAAGCACCGAGACGATCACGCCGGCGCTGATGAAAACCGCGCCCCAGGGGCCGACGGCGGCTGCAAGCACGCCGGCCATTGAAGGCTGGCTCATAGCGGCGATCTCGGCGCGCGGCAGGACTGCATAGGGCATGAGCGTGACCAGCACCATCAAGGCGCTGACCCCGACGAAGCCCATGATCGTGGCCACACCGATATCGGAGCGCGTCTCAGCATAGCGCGAATAGTTGCTCGCGCCTTCGATGCCGATGAAGACGAAGACCGTCGCCAGCATGGTCGCCTGGATCTGCTGGAGGAGGTTTGCCTCCGGCATTCCTTCGCCGCCCCAGAAGTTGAGCCGGAAGAGGTCGAACTTGACGAAGAAGAAGAGGATGATGATGAAGGCGATGATCGGAACGACCTTTGCGACGGTCACGACCATGTTGATAAACGCCGCCTGCTGGATGCCTCTGAGGATCATGAAGTGGAAGAGCCAGATTCCGATCGAGGCGACGAGGATGGCGATCACAGTATTGCCATCGCCGAAGGCGGGAATAAAATTGCCGAGCGTGGACTTGATCAGCACCCAGTATGATACGTTGCCGATGCAGCTACCGATCCAGTAGCCGAAGGCGGAGAGGAAGCCTGGATAATCGCCGAAGCCTTCCTTGGCATAGGCGAAAACGCCGGCGTCAAGATCAGGCTTGCGCTCGGCCAGCGACTGGAAGACGCGCGCCAGCATGTACATGCCGCCGCCCGCAATGCACCAGGCGATGATTGCGCCGAATGGCCCTGTCGCGATGCCGAATGTCCGCGGAAGCGAGAAGATGCCTGCGCCCACCATGGAGCCGACAACCATCGCGGTCAGGGCGAACAGGGATAGCTTCTGCTCAGCTTTGGTCGCCATCGCGCCACTCCCGGATTGACCGATGTAGGAGGCCGTCCGCGCCGGTGCGGACGCCGATCAGATCTGGTACCGCTGGTGATGCCGGATGAACTAGTGGAACTTGCCTATGACTCGAAGCGGTTATCCCGCTCCTGGCACCACTTCTATAACATGCTTGGATTGTCCGAGCGCAATGTTAGCGTGTAATCCTCAAAATTCCTAGAGGGAATCGATTGTCCGCTGACATGCCGCCACAAGAGACGCGTGCGCACTACGGCACCGCGCGCCTGTTCACGCGCAAAGCACTGTGAAATCTAGAGGGTGATGTAGCCCGTCGCGAGACCGTAGATGCCGAAGAAGCATCCGGCCATTGCAGCCATGAAGACGAGCCATTCCCGAGAGTTGAACAGCGGCTTCTTCTGTTCGCGCCTTGTGTGGAAGAACAGGACCGTTCCAAGTGCGTAGAGGATGATGGAAAGCAACAGGAACTTCAGACCTCCTGCATAGATCATGAGCGCTGTGTAGACCATGGCGGCACCTGCGAAGGTCAGATCCCGGCGCCGCTCTTCCGGCCTGTCATAGGTCACACTGCGCCGGGCGACGAGGAACCCGTAGGCCGCGACCAGCAGGTATGGAACCAGAACCATCGCGCTCGTCAGGTTTACCATCAACCGGAACGCGTCCTCCGAGAACAGCGTGCTGACGAGGAAGAGCTGGATCACTCCGTTTGTCAGCCACAGAGCCGCAGCAGGAACGTGGTTACTGTTCTCTCTGGCGAGAACGCGCGGCATGTCTCCGTTCATGGCGGCGTAGAAGATTACTTCGACGCAGATCAGCGACCATGCCAGGTACGCTCCGAGCACGGAAACGATCAAACCGACACTGACAAAAACGGAGCCCCAAGGCCCAACGACGGATTCCAGCACGGAAGCCATCGAGGGTTGCCGCATGCCTGCGATTTCCGGTCGTTCCAGCGCGGCGTAGGGGAGAAGCTTACCAACACCATCAGTCCCAGCACGCCTGCGAAGCCCAGTGAAGTGGCCACGCCCACATCGGAACGTTTGCGGGCGCAGCGCGAATAGACGCTCGCGCCCTCTACGCCTATGAACACAAAAACCGTGACCAGCATGGTCCCACGCACCTGCTCGAACAGGCTCGCCTCGGGCATGCCCGCGCCGCCCCAGAACTTGGTTCGAAAGAGGTCGGCCTCGAACGCGCCGAGCAGAATGACGACGAAGATCACAATGGGGACGATCTTTGCCACGGTGACGACACTGTTGATGGCTGCTGCCTCTTTGATCCCCCCCAGGATCATGAAGTGAAAGCCCCACAGCGCCACGGAGGAGACGAGCACGGCGGCGACCGTGTTGCCGTCTCCGAAGACCGGAAAGAAGGCGCCGAGGATCGCCTTGATCAACACCCAGTACAATACATCCGCAATACAACCGACGAGCCCAGCCGAGGGCCGAAAGGAAGCCGGCATAGTCGCCAAAACCGGCCGCGCATATGCGTAGACGCCCGCGTCGAGATCCGGCTTGCATTCCGCAAGCACCCGGGACACGTGGGCCAGAGTGTACATTCCCGCCCCTGCGATGCACCAGGCCACGATCGCGCCGAACGGTCCGGTCGCATTGCCGAAGGTGCGCGGCAGGGAAAAAATTCCGGCGCCGACCATGGAGCCGACGACGAGCGCGGACAGGTATGCAAGCGAAAGTTTCTGAGCAGTGCTGGTCATGCGGCCTCCGATTGCGTCACGGTAGCCTGACGGTCATCCTCAAACAGATGGCCGCGAGTACCGGTACGGCCCCAACGAAAGACGAGCGCCGAACCGCCGAAGAGATCCTTTCATAACCGTGCCATGCCGCAAGCTGATGGCGCGGATCAAGACGGAGGGAGAGTGCTCTGGATGCGCGGTGATCCGCATTGCAGGGACCGTACGCAACAGTCCTACGCGAGAAATGTCAATTTCGATGACGCCTGCTGACGGTGAAGGCCTTGAGCCGTGGTGCGGCGGAGTTTCTGAACCAAAACGGAATGCTCTAAGCGGGCGCCTTTTCCTTTCTTTGCGTGCCCGCCCTGCGGGTGGTGGAACGATGAACAATCCTCATGCGCGCCGCTTTCAAAGGTCGCGCTTCTCCTTCGGAAAGGCTTTCGCGGGCCGCATCGACGATCGAAAAGGCGACGAAATCCGCCTGCAACTCTTCGATGAGCTGCGCCTTTGCGTGGGACGCTCCTTCTCGGTCCTCCCGCCAGAATACGATGCCGATGCGCGCCGTCGGCGTCAAACGCTTCAGCCTGCGCACGATGAATTTCGCGTGTTTCCCGGAATCCTGGTTGAGAAAGCCGATGATGACCGTGGTACGGCCCTCCAGCGCCAGAGCCCTTATATTGCCGACTTTCAGGTCCCGGTAGCTGGCCAATGCAGCCTCGGCGCCCTGGATCGTGACGACCTGCGACAACATCGAGGCAGCCACGTCGTCCAGATCGCCCCTTCCCCCGATGCATAGTACGGATTTCCCGTCCCCGTCCGGCAACTCAAAGCCGCCGGCTTCATCTTCTTCGTCTGGACCGTCGGCGTTATCGTCCTCCTCTTCCTCCTCTTCTTCGCTCGCGATTTCTTGAAGATTGGCGACGAGCACGTGCCCGCTCTCGGCAACCTGCTCCAGTTGCGCATCCGTCATCGCCTTTCGAGCGCGATCCCGTTCTGCAAGCAGCAGGGCCGGAATGGCGACGGAGTCGTAGAACTCGACGAGATACTTCTCCTCGAGCATCTCCTCGGCGTTGTCGGTCGCCTCGTCGGGATCGCCCGCGAGCAGGCGCTGGTACAGGCGTTCCTTGGGATCGAGGACCGGCTCGTTGCCGAAAAGGATTTCGAAGAACTCGAACTGGGGAACATGGCGGCCGAGAACGACGAGACAGACCGTCAGCGGCGTCGACAGCACCAGCCCGACGGGTCCCCAGAGCCAGGCCCAGAAGATTGCCGCAACGATGATCGCAAGCGGTGACAGGCCGGTGCGCGAACCGTAGAGCCAGGGCTCCACGACATTGTTGCTGAGCACTTCGAGGAGAACGAACAGAGCTGCTGTCCAGAGCAGCACGCTCCAGCCCGGCGCCACCGAAAAAGCCAGGAACAAGGGAACGAGCGCGGCGATGATGGGGCCGATATAGGGCACGAACCTGAGGACGATTGCCAGCATGCCCCAGAGGACCGCATTGGGTATGCCCAGCACCCAGAGACCGGCTGCCAGCGGTATGCCATAGGTGATGTTCACCACCAGCTGCATGAGCAGGTATCGGCCGACACGCGAGCCAGCATCCTGGAGGGCTTGCGTTGTGCGGTGGAGGTCTCCGTAGCCCACGAGGCGGATGAAACGGTCCCTCAGATCCTCCCGCTCCAGAAGCATGAAGATGACGACGATGATGATGAGTCCGGTCGTCGCCAATGGACCAACGAGAGGATTGACAATGCTCCTCAGCATTTCGATCGGGCGCTGAGGCGAGAAGATCTCCACCAGAAGCGGCTTGGGCGGCTGCGCCCCGGAAGATGGTTGGGCTTGAGGTTCCGACCGGCTGAGTTCGGTCCCGATCCTCTCCACGAGACGGCCAAGCCGATCGATCACGCTGTTTTCCGACTCCGCCTCTTTCAGGGCCCTGATCTTTTCAACGATGTTGGACTGGTATGTCGGGAGGTTCCGCGCAACCTCGCTGACCTGCATCGCCACGACGGCGCTGAAGATCGAGAGCGAGAGAAAGGCCGCAGCCACGCTTACGATGACGGCAGGCATGCGCGGCAAACCGACTTTTCTGAGGTTCGCGACGACCGGTGCCAGCGCAAACGTAAGCAGGATGGCAACGGCCAGGGGCAGGAATACTGCTCGGGCGAAATAGAGGACAGCGACCGCGGCAGCCATCGCAGCGAGCGTTGGAAACTTGGACGGCTGTGCTGTGGCTATCGATCCCGAGCCGTAATCCCTGCTGCTTTCCTCGCTCATGTCCTTCCGCTGACCTCCCGTGCAAGCTGGATGAAAATGGCGTCCGCGTTGTTTCATTAAGCAGGTAGAGCGATTTGTCGATAAGCCCAGGGGAAAGCCGAGGGGCCACGCAACCCGCATGAGCGGGTGGATCACGCGTGTCGAACTGGAGTCGGGGCGGAGGGTGTGTGGCGCACGAAAGTGCGCGCAGCACCCTCCGAGAGCAACTTGGCTGTAAGCCGCGACGAAGCGTCCGCCGCGCCGTCTCGATCGCGGCGACGTCGATTCTCCCCATGTCCATCATGGCATCGAACGCGCGCTTTGCCTCAGCGCCGCCGGCGGCCAGCGCATCAGTCAGCACACGCGGCGTGATCTGCGAGGAAATCCCCCACTTGTCCTTGCACCACCGATGTGCGTGCGTGAAATCAGATCCAGGATACCGGATGCCGGGAACATTTTGCACCTCTATGGCTGGTTTGAGCGCCTCCAGAGTGGCGTCTGTGGCTTGACCGACGTTGGTCGGAGAGCGCTGCAGCAATGGCCGCAGCCGGACCTGCCGGCAGCCCAACCCGCTTTTGAGCGTGGTTGCCTGTGACTACACCCCGACAGAGCATCGGGTGCACCGTTTGATTCTGCCCAAGGTGTGTACTTGGATGTCAAGCGCCCAAAGGATACGCGCAAAACAGAACATTTTAGGAACTTCTCCCTGTCATAACTTCGACGGCCGGTTTATAAGGATCGGATGGTTCAAAGAGCAGGCAGTGCAGATCTCCCGCTTCATGGTGGCAAGGTTCCCCGGTGGCTGGGCGAACGCATGACGAAGCTTGGCGCGGTCATCACCGAAGCAATCGTGATTGAATATGGCCGCGACGAGTTTCTCCGGCGTTTGGCGCACCCCTTCTGGTTCCAGTCCTTTGGCTGCGTCATGGGTATGGATTGGCACTCCTCCGGAATCACAACAAGTGTCATTGGCGCTTTGAAGCGCGGCCTCGCACCCCTTTCGCGGGAACTAGGTGTTCATGTCTGCGGAGGACGTGGGCGAAATTCGAGGCAGACGCCAGCCGAATTGATCGACATCGGGAATCGTGTCGGCATCGACGGCGGCCGTCTCGCAGCCACCAGCCGGCTCGTCGCAAAGGTTGACAGCGCAGCGGTTCAAGATGGATTCGACCTTTACCTGCACGGCTTCATCGTGGCCGACGACGGCAAATGGGTGGTCGTGCAGCAGGGCATGAATGGTGACAAGCGACAGGCTAGGCGCTACCACTGGCTATCAGAAGGCGTTTCCAGTTTCGTCGATTCCCCCCATGCAGCGATAGAAGGAAAGCGCCAGGGCGAAATCGTCAATCTCGCCGATAGGCGTGCCGCAGCATCGCGAAAGGGTCAGCTTGACCTTCTAACCTCTCTCGGGCCGGACCGAATTGTGCGCGAGATAGTCCGGATTGATTCGAAGGTCCAAACGAAAGAACTCGTGCAACCCCTGCTGCCGCACCTTGTAATGCCGGCACATCACGAGGTGCGAGAAGAAAACATCAACATGAGGCGGTTGCACGCAACGCTTGCTGCGGCCGTCGATCGCGGGCCTGAAGATTTCGAACAACTCCTGCTCGTTCCAGGCGTCGGTGCGCGGACGGTCAACGCGCTGGCGATGGTGGCAGAAGTGGTGCATGGCGCGCCCTGCCGTTTTGCCGATCCCGCGCGGTTCTCGCTTGCGCACGGCGGCAAGGATCGCCATCCGTTTCCCGTGCCACTCCAAGTCTACGATCAGACGATCCGCGTAATGAAATCGGCTGTGACCAAAGCGCGGCTCGGTCGTGATGAGGAGCTACAGGCGCTGAGACGTTTGGACGATCAGGCGAGGCAGCTGGAGAAATACGTTACCGGCCCGGATCTAAAAGAAATTGTCGCCGGGGAGTTCCGCCGGTCCCCCGAATGGGGCGGTCGCAGCATCTTTGGCTGGGAGGCTCACCCTGAGCAGTGCGACGAGAAAGCACGCTCCTAGCGAGCGCGGGCGGAGTTGGGCAGACAAAGGACATCGTTCGCGCCTTTTCTCACGAAGGCGGCGGGTGCTGCGGTGCGTGAGATTTGCTCGCCCACATGAGTACGCAGGCGTGAAGATGCGGCTGAATGGCAAAGTCCAATTGTCAAAATAAATCAGCTTTAAACATGAATTCCATGATCTGCATGTCTATGACTCTTGCGTTCATCACGTCAAATGGCACGGCGTAGTACTTTGGCCGCAACATCGACATTGCGAAATGGCGGTACATCCGCGCTCGGCAAGGAGGCTGCGAGGAACAATGCTGAGGAATGCGAGAGGGACGGAGGCCGGGAGGGCTCTTGGTGTCAAGACGGCGGCGATGGCCAACAACCCGCCGACCTTCGAGCACATCGTCACCGGCGTGAATGAGACCTTTCTGTGGCGCAAGGACAACTATCCCTGGGAGCGCAATGTCTGGAACTTCCATCCCGAGATTGAAATTCACCTGATCCGCAATGCCGCAGGCATGGCCTTCGTAGGCGACTACATCGGCGAATTCGGCCCCGGCTATCTCACCGTCGTGGGCCGAAACCTGCCGCATGATTGGGTAACGGCCACTGAGCCGGGCGAGATCATCGAAGGCCGCGATATCGTCATCCAGTTCGACCAGGAGCGGATCGGCGAACTCAGCAAATTGGCACCGGAATTTGCCCAGCTCGACGCCTTCTTCCGGCTCGCCGAACAAGGCCTCGTCTTTCACGGCGAAACGCGCCACCGCGGCGCGGAGCTCATGGAGAGCATGGGCGCCCACTCCGGTTTCTCCCGCTTCGCCGCGTTCGCCGAGCTCCTGGATCTCCTGTCTGGCAGCCACGAGTATGAAATCCTGTCGTCGCCGGAATTTGCACCGAAGCTCGACGCAGAGACCCTCGATGTGCTGCAGCGCGTGCTCATCTATATTTTCGAGCATGTCGCGACCGATATTCACCTCGCGGACGTGGCGGCGCTAGCCGGCATGAGCGAGAGCGCGTTTTCCCGCTTCTTCAAGAAGAACACCGGCAACAGCTTCACCGATCACGTCAACAAGCTGCGCATCTGGCAGGCCTGCAAGCTGCTCGCCGAAAGCGAGATGCCGATCACCGACATCTGCTTCGAGGTAGGCTATCTCAACATTTCCAATTTCAACCGCACATTTCTGCGTCATCACAAGATGACACCCTCCGCCTATCGGCGGTTGACAGGACAGAGGCGACCGGTCCGGACAATCGATGCGCAGCATTTCAACGCGCATTAAAGTATAGATTACGTGCATGAGGGGCGCTAGTTCATCGCGCCGTATTTCATAGGATCACATCAGCGAGCAAGCTCGCACGGGAGGAGCAGGCGAGCGGAATCGGGAGATTCTGAAGCCTGCTCTGCAGACCTTTAGGGGAGGTTCAAAACATGAAAGACCTGAAAGCGCTCGTTTCGAGCATCACTATCGCTTGCGCTCTCGCAAGCTCGGCGTCTTCAATTGCTGAGGCTGCACAATGCACCGGGACCATCCGGGTTATCGCGCAGCCGCGCGACGGCCTGACGCTGCTTGAAAACTACAAGGATGAATTCGCCAAGCTCTCGGGCGGTGCGGATTTCCAGATCGACTATCTGAACGAGAACGATCGCCGCGCCAAGACCAAGGCCGATGCGTCGACGATCGGTAAGTACAATGTGTATTATATTGACGAAGCCAACGTCGCACTTTTCGCAAAGTCCGGCTGGGTCGCTCCGCTGACCGACTACTATCCTGCTGATTACGATTATGCCGATTTCGATCCAGGGCGCCAGAAGGTCGCCACCTATGACGGCAAGGTTTGGTTTGCGCCTTTGACCGGCGGCGGCGACCTGATGGTCTACCGCAAGGATCTGCTTGAAGCCGCTGGCATCAAGCCGCCGACCACGCTCGACGAATACATCGCTGCCGTGAAGGCCCTGCATCAGCCCGACAAGGGCATCTACGGCACCGCCCTGCGCGGCCAGCGCGGCTCGGGCGCCAACGTCTGGCGCTGGATGCCTTACTTCAAGGGCTTTGGCGGTAACTGGTTCGAGGGGGACAAGCCGGTCTTCGATGGCGACGCGGCCTTGAAGGCGACCGAGACCTACCTCGAGATCTTCAAGTATTCCGCACCGGGCAGCCAGACCGGCGGCTGGGACGAGGCGGTCGGCGCCTTCACCTCCGGCCAGGTCGCCCTCCTCATCGAATCCACGCCGCTGGTCGGGATGGCGCTCGATCCGAAGTCGTCGCAGGTCGCCGACAAGATCGGCTACCTCCCGCCGCCGACCCCGCTGACCGGCGGTGGCTACGGCCACGGCCTCGCCATCGGCACCAAGGCGAACAAGACGGAAGAGGCCAAGCAGTGCGCCGGTCTGTTCATCGCCTGGGCAACGTCGAAGGAAAACGAACAGCGCCGTCTCGAAGAAGGCCAATTTAGCGAACTCAACCGTACCAGCGTCATGACCAGTCCGAAGTTCGCCGAACTCTATGGTCCCGACCTCGGCCAAGCGCTCGCCGACACCGGCAAGGTCACGGCGGTCAACTTCTGGCAGAACGCATCGTGGCCGGACCTGGGCGACCGGTGGGGCATCATCCTGGAAGAACTGATCACCGGCACCCGCACGGATATCAAGGAAGGCCTGGATGAGCTCAACGGCTTTGCCACCGACCTCGTCGGCCGCAGCCAGTAATCCAGACTGAACAGATATCCTCCCGTCCCGGCGCTGGCTTCGGCGGCGTCGGGGCTTTCCATCCAAGGCGACGCGCACGGCGTCGTCGGAGGGACTCATGAAGAACAAGAATACATTGCCCTGGGTGTTCCTTGCGCCTGCCATGGTCGTGCTCGCCGTCTTGGCGCTGGTGCCGACCGTCTGCGCGATCGTCATATCCTTCGAGGATCGCGAACTCAGCAGACCTGACGGAAATTTCGTCGGCTTCGACAACTATCTCGCGCTGTTTTCGGACCGGCGCTTCGTCAACGCCATTACGGTTTCGCTGAGCTGGGAGGTCATCACAGTTGGCTTCACCATGCTGATCGCGGTCGGCCTCGGCATCCTGCTGTTCGAATGCGTCTCGCGGCGCACCCGCAATGTTCTGGCGCTGCTGTTCATCGTGCCGGTTATCCTGCCGCGCGTCTCGGCCGCCTTCGTTTGGAAGTTCGCATTCCATCCGCTCTATGGCATCGCCACCTATCCTTACAAGGCGATCACCGGCCAGCCGCTCGATCTCTTGTCCAATCCGCTGACCGCGCTCGGAACGGTCGCCCTCGTCGACGTCTGGCAATGGGGCCTGTTCTTCTCCGTCATCGTGCTGAAGCTTTTGGAGACCCTGCCGCCGCAGCCGTTCGAGGCGGCTCGGCTCGACCATGCGCGTACGTGGGAAGTCTATGGCTATGTGGCGCTGCCGATGCTGAAGGCGCCGCTCATCTCGCTCGCCTTCGTCAAGATGATCGAATCGCTGCGCGCCTTCGACCTGATCTACGTGATGACCCGGGGCGGCCCCGGCATCTCCACCGAGACGCTCGACATGTACGCCTTCTCGCAAGGATTCATCGAGTCAGGCCGCATTTCCTATGCATCCGGCATGGCGGTTCTGATGATGATCGCGACCTCGCTTGCCTTCACCGTCATCTGGAAGAGGGCGAAGATATGAGCGGCCGTTCGATCGGCCGCCTCGCTGGCCGCGCCATCCTCCTCCTCGCAGCGTTCTCCGCCGTGTTCCCGGCGTTCTGGACTGCACTCAACGCCTTCAAGAACCGCGTGGACATCGTCACGCCCACGCCGCTTTTCATCTTCACCCCGACGCTCGACAATTTCGCCTACGTGCTCGGTCGCGACAGCGTCTTCGACGGCCTGTTCAATTCGTTGGTGACCTCGGGCGCCGCCGTGCTAATCGGCGCGGTGCTTGGTCTGCCTGCGGCCTATGCCACCGCGCGCCATCCGAACCGCTGGTCGAAGGACATTCAGTTCTTCGTGCTGTCGCTGCGCTTCCTGCCGCCGGTCGCCGTCGCCATTCCGCTGATGGTAATCTGGCTGCAGCTGGAGCTCTACGACACGAGGCTGTCGCTCATCATCACCTATACGCTGCTGACGCTTGCAACCGTTGTCTGGCTTTCGGTCCCGGCCTTTGCCCGCGTGCCGAAGGAGGTAGAGGAAGCCGCCCGCGTCGATGGCTACGGCCCCTATGCGATCTTTTTCCTGATCGCACTGCCGATCGCCTCGCGCTCGCTGATCGGCGCCGTCGCCTTTGCCTTCGTGCTCGTCTGGAACGAATTCCTGATCGCATTGATGCTGACGACCTCCGACGCCAAAACGCTGCCGATCGTCGCCTCCGAACTCACCCAGCTCGGCCGGGACGTGCCCTGGGGCATCCTCAACGCCTCGGTCGTGCTGCTCTCCATTCCTCCGCTGCTCTTCATCGGGGTCCTCAGCGGAATGCTCAACAGCGCCTTCAAGCGCAAGTCTTCATAAAAAGGAATTTCTCGATGCAAGCTCTGGTTCTTGAGCAAAAGGGCGTCCTCTCGATGCGCGACATCGACTTGCCGGTCGAACTCGGCCCCGATGACGTGAAGATCAGGATCAACACCGTCGGTGTTTGCGGCAGCGACGTGCATTATTACACGCATGGCGCCATCGGTCCCTTCGTCCTGCGCGAACCCATGGTGCTCGGTCATGAGGCCGCAGGCACGATCGTCGAGGTCGGCGGCAATGTGCGGGGTCTCGCCGTGGGCGACCGCGTCTGCATGGAGCCTGGCATTCCCGACCTCACTTCGCGGGCCTCCAGGCTCGGCATCTACAACGTCGATCCGAGCGTACGCTTCTGGGCAACACCGCCGATCCATGGTGTGCTGACCCCCTACGCGGTTCACCCCGCCGCCTTCACCTACAAGCTACCCGACAATGTCAGCTTCGCCGAAGGCGCCATGGTCGAACCCTTCGCCATCGGCATGCAGGCGGCCGCGCGCGCGCGTATCGCCCCGGGCGATGTCGCGGTCGTCATCGGCTGTGGACCGATCGGCATCATGGTGGCGCTGGCCGCGCTCGCCGGTGGCTGCAGCCGCGTGTTCATCTCTGATTTCAGCGCCGAGAAGCTGGCGATCGCTGGTGGCTATGCCGGCATCACGCCAATCAATATCGGCGAGCAATCGCTGAAGGACGTCGTCGCCCGAGAAACCGACATGTGGGGCGCCGACCTCGTGTTCGAGGCCAGCGGCAGCGCCAAGGCTTATAGCGGGATCTTCGACCTCGTGCGCCCGGGCGGCACCTTGGTGATGGTCGGCCTGCCGGTCGAGCAGGTGAATTTCGACGTATCCGGCGCCATCGCCAAGGAAGTGCGGCTCGAAACCGTGTTCCGCTACGCCAACATCTTCGAGCGCGCCCTGCAGCTTATAGCCTCCGGCAAGGTAGACCTGAAGCCTCTGATCACGGACACTTATGACTTCAAAGACAGCATCCAGGCCTTCGAGCGCGCCGCCTCTGCCATCCCCACCGATGTGAAGCTGCAGATCCTCATGGAAAGCGGAGGTAAATGAGATGTCGAACATCGTCTGCGCGCACGTCGACAAGAACTATGGCGCCATAAACGTCATCAAGGATTTTAACCTCGAAGTCGCCGACCGCGAGTTCATCGTCTTCCTCGGACCGTCCGGCTGCGGCAAGTCCACGCTTCTGCGCATGATTGCCGGCCTCGAGGAGATCTCGGGCGGCGACGTCATGATCGGCGGAACGCGCGTCAACGAGCTGGAACCGCGTGATCGCGGCGTTGCCATGGTTTTCCAGAATTACGCGCTCTACCCGCACATGACGATCTACGACAATATCGCCTTCGGCTTGAAGCGCATGAAGGTGCCGAAGGCCGAGATCGACCAGCGCATCCGCGCTGTTTCGGCGACGCTCGGCCTAGATCCGTACCTGGAACGCAAGCCGACAGAACTATCCGGCGGCCAGCAGCAGCGTGTGGCAATCGCCCGCGCCATGATCAAGACGCCCAAGGTGTTCCTGTTCGACGAACCGCTGTCGAACCTCGACGCCAAGCTGCGCAACCACATGCGCATCGAGATCGCCCGCCTGCACCAGAAACTGCAGACGACGACGATCTACGTGACGCATGACCAACTGGAGGCGATGACGCTCGCCGACCGCATCGTCCTCATGAAGGGCGGCGCGATCGAACAGATCGGCACGCCCGCCGAAATCTACGAACGTCCACGTACGCTTTTCGTAGCGGGGTTTATAGGTACGCCGAACATGAACTTTCTCGATGTCACCGCGCACTCCGATAGAGAGTCGTGGAGGCTTGAAGGCGACGGTTTCCGTTTCCGCGCGTCTCGCCAAGTTTTTGAGCTGAGGGAGGGGCAAGAGCTGACGCTAGGTGTACGTCCATCGGCACTTGTTTCCTGCCCCCACGTTGCCGGGGCCGAGAACTTGTTATCCGGCTCCATCGATCTCGTTGAGTTCCACGGGGACGATGCACTGGTCTCCTTTCAGGCCGCAGGAACAGAAATCGGCGCCTTGGTCCCTGCAGCAACAGCGCCAACTCCGGGTATGCAGGTAACTTTCTCTGTAAAAAGCGAGAGCCTGCACCTTTTTGACAGCACGGGCTTGTCTATGCGTCGGCCTACCCCGGTAACGATCGTCGCAGAGGCCTCCTGACGCGTCGCGGGACGATCAGGCCTTGGCCGCGGACGCTCTCCTCGACTTGCCAGAGCCTCGCCATCCGCTCGACTGTTGCCGTTGCAACCGTCGAGCTTTCCGCGACATGCAGTCCAGGAACTTGCACCGGCTGTGTTGTAGGGCAGGGAGGTCGCCTCATGGGTGATCTCGAGCCGACCATCGGGGTAGTCGCAGACAATGACCTTCACGTCAGTAAGTCTCGCCTGCTTCCCTCTCGCCATTCATCAGCCCCTCGTTCAAATCGATGTCCAGTATGGCAAAACGGCGCGTGCGAAAGTCGATCTCTTTGTCGCCGAAAGACTGTCCGGGGATTAGCGGAAATGCTGTCCCGGATTTAGAATCTCCGTACGGCAATCGAGGAACAGATGAACCTTTGCGACCGTGCCTCAGGAAGAGCCATCCTGTCCGAGGACGCCATTGTCGAGGCTGCGGCACATCGCCGGCGAGCCCGTCTCGCGCACAGGCAGGCTCGCGAGGAGATATTCGAGATGCTCCACGCCTTACGCCAGCAGGTCTGTCTTACAGCGAAATTGCGCGACGGACCGGCTATGAGCGTCGCAGCGTAGCGAAGTGGCTCAAGTTCAAGGCTCCGCCAGATAGGCGGCGAGCAGCATTGAACCCGACATCACCATGGTACTTTGAAACGTTCCTTGCCCGATCTGGAAGGAAGGGAACCGTTGCGGGCGGTATCAGTATCATGACGTCAAGCAGCGCGGCTACACCGGCAGCTTCTCCAATCTGGAGCGCCTGCTGGGAGCTTGGCGGCGTGCCGAAAAAGAGCCCGTCGATGGTGTCCTTCCATCGCGCTCAGCTTGGGATCGGTTCGAGATCCGGATACCGGCCACGCGATGTCGCCAGTTGTTGCCGCGGCGCTGTGCATCCAGCCACGAGGCCTTTTGACGCCTCGACAGGCAAGAAAGGTCGATGCCCTGAAGCAGGGATCTACCGCATTCGCCGAGATGCGGCCTGGCGACGCGCTTCACCGGAATCCTTCGCAGCAAAAGATCGGAAGCACTGGACGTGTGGATCGACGATGCGATCGACTCAGAACGCATTCCGATCATGCGTTTTCGCATGTGTTTTGCGCAGAGACATCGATGCCGTCGACAACGCCATCGAGCTACCCTGGAGCAACGGACAGGCCGAAGGCCAGATCAATCGCCTCAAAACCCTCAAGCCCGCAATGTACGGCAGGGCAGGTCCCGAACTACTGCGGGCACGAATGCTGCGACTGCGCCACACAAATTGAGGAAGCGACACTAAGAATGTCGAGTAGCTGTTGGGACGACGATTGCCTAGCTGCCAGCGGGGGGCCCAGCGTCGCTACGGTCATCAGGGTGTCCAATTTGCATCCCGCTTGGCGGACAATTATCGGGATTCGGACTCTCCCCACGCTGGCCGGCCCATGTAAGCAGGGCATCGAGAGCCGGGCAAAGCGCTTGTCCCCAATCGGTCAGGCAATACTCAACCTTCGGCGGCACCTGATGATGAACAATGCGGCGGACAATCCCGTCATTCTCCAACTGCCGGAGCTGTTGGATCAACATCTTCTGGGAAACTGCCGGTATGGCACGTTCCAGGTCCGAGAAGCGCAACACCCGTCCACCGAATAAGTGAAACAGGATCACCAGCTTCCAGCGGCCTTCGAGCAGCTTCAGAGCGGCCTCAACTCCTTCGGCCGCTGTTTCCCGCGTGTATTGATGGGGCATACGTTTTCGTAAGTACCTGACTTATTCGTGCGTTCTTGAACTTTGTGGAAGTTAAGGCAATTTCCATACGTACGCAAGTAAACACCGGAGAGTGATTATGCCTCTTAAACTTCCCAAACCTGTTGCCGACTATTTCGCTGCCGACGCAAAGGACGGCTCGGCAGTTGCCAACCGCTTCACCCCTGATGCTGTGGTGATCGACGAAAGACAGACGTACACAGGCCGCAAGGCCATTGCTCGATGGAAGGCGGAGTCGTCCACCAAGTACGAGTACTCTTGCGAGCCGATTGCCGCCGAGGAGGAGGGGGGAAAGATCATCGTCACCGCGCACCTGACTGGTAACTTCCCCGGCAGCCCGGTCGACCTTCGTTACGCCTTCGTACTTGCGGGCGATGCGATCGCGCACCTGGAGATCGCCTGATGAACTTCGATCTAGGTCTTGAGGGCCAGCGTGCATTGGTGACGGGCGGCACAAAGGGTACGGGTGCGGCGGTGGTTCAGGCTTTGCTGGCCGCGGGCGCGCGGGTCGCGACAACTGCCAGGACCGTGCCCGAACCCAAGGCGGAGGGTCCCCATTATATAGCTGCCGATCTCATGGCTGCCGAGGGCTGTGCGAAGGTCGCCGATGAGGTGCTGGCCCATTTTGGCGGCATCGACATCGTCGTCAACGTGCTTGGCGGGTCCAGCGCGCCGGCCGGTGGCTTTGCTGCGCTGAGCGACGAGGAATGGCTGAAGGAACTGAACCACAATCTGATGCCCGCGGTTCGGCTCGACCGGGCACTTCTGCCGGCAATGATAGCGCGGGGATCTGGTGTTATCATTCACGTGACGTCGATACAGCACGAGTTGCCGCTGCCGGAATCGACGACCGCCTACGCCGCGGCCAAGGCCGCACTCTCGACCTACAGCAAAAGCCTCTCAAAGGAAGTGACCCCAAAGGGGATCAGGGTGGTCCGTGTGTCGCCGGGCTGGATCGAAACCGATGCGGCCGTGGCGCTTGCCGAACGGCTCGCGAAGGAAGCGGGTACCGACTACGAGGGTGGCAAAAAGATCATCATGGGTGCGCTTGGCGGTATACCGCTCGGGCGGCCGACGAAACCGAAAGAGGTTGCTGATCTTGTAACGTTCCTTGCATCATCGCGTGCGGGGGCGATCACCGGCACCGAATATGTCATCGACGGTGGCATGGTACCTACCGCTTAAAACCACTCGTTCAGATAATAAGGAGTGCGGCAGGGGATTCCGCGTAGGTGTTCGTCGACACTTGGACGCGCCTTGCCCAAAGCTATTGTCGAGCCGATCAAGCTTCCAATGAGAGGCCATGTCGAATGTTTGCCGTCTAGGTTGAGAACCCCAGCAGGGAATATCCGCTGAGGGCGCTTTGTATTGGCGAGCAGCCCTGCCCCATAGGTCCGGATGACTTGCTACGAGGTCAAAGTCTCGCATGCGAGCTTGAACCGGCACGATCTCTTTACCCTCCAGGGGATCACGCACCACCCAGATCCTCTTTGGTTCCCGATCATTCTGGGCAATGACGGCGCCGGCACGCTGAATGACGGGACACCGGTTGCCATCTATCCGACGGTCGGCAGGGACGATTGGCGAGACAACGAGACGCTGGACCCCCACTGGCACATCTTCAGCGAATTTCTGCCAGGAACCTTTGCCGATTACATCGCCATTCCACGACGCAATGCGCATGTCAATGGAGGTCGCTTCCATTCTTTGCACAGCCTGGCTTATGGCGTATCGAGCCCTTTTCGTGCGGGCGGGCAGCATGCCGGGCTAACGCCGGCTGGTACAGGACGCACGGGGAGGCATGGCCACGGCACTGATCCAACTCGCTGCGGCGGCCGTCTGTTTCGATAGGTGTCGGTGACGTGGTGCCACTGTGTTTGCGGGTGTCATGCGGGAGCCGTGGTGGTCCTTTCTGCTGCTGGTAACAATCGCGAAGACGGGACGCTATCTTGTTCTCGCCGTCGCGACGTTCGGAACTCTATCGGCATTCGGCATTTGATGAATTTTTCGCACCAGCCGGTCCGCAACCACGGAGCGAAGAAGATTTGAGGGTCGTAGCGCACCAGCCTTCATTCAGCAGGAGCCATCCAGTCTCGCCTTGATCGCGTTCATCTGCTCGATCTCCTTGCGCGCGGGATGTCTCTATTTGAACGGGCGCAGGTGGACGTGAGCTTCCATTCGGCGGATGGGGTTGGTGAAGAAGCCGAAATCTTCTTTGATCTCAAGGAAGCGAAATTGGCCGAGCGACCTGCGCCTTCGTCGGCGCCGGTGCTTCGATGGAACGTATGGGAAAATCGCGGCTTTCCTGAGAGCCGGCAGTAGTCCAGTTGTGTCCGTGCAGGCAATCAACCGGGCCTGAGCGATACAACACTAGGAGGGCAGCAGGTCGTACATATGAAATCTTTATGCTGTTGCTTGGCGTCTCCTCTCGATTTCATATGGCAGTCGGGTTCATCATTCCTCTCCATCCGGAGTTTCGCCGATGAATTTCAAATTTCGGGATCTGATTGGCCAACCGAACGACGGCTCCGAGTCTGGGGTCGTGTTGTGGGTGTTTCAGGACTACGACCGACACTGGCGCGTCCGGAAGGAAGGAGAGCGCTCCGACGTGGCACATCCGTCGCGACGAGAGGCCGTTGTTTTCGCTCGGGAACTCTGCGCGGGACACCGATCCTATAAGATATATCTCCAGCTAGCTGATGGTCGTTTCGCGCTGGAACTTCTGAACACCGGCGGCGGTGCATCCAAGACCTGCTGCTGATTAACGGTGTTGAATCCCACTTACTCATTCTTGGCGCGCAGACGGCACCCGCATGCGTTCTTGAGCCGGGCTGCGCGACCGGCAGCGACGCATCTTCCGCCTGTCGACTATCCGCCAGATTGGTCGCCGGAATCGAAGTTCTCCGCCGCGTGCTGCACCGGCTTTCCCGTAGCAACCCATCTGGCGAGTGGACGATATGAAAGACGCCCATGCAGTCGCCGGCTATCCAAATGAAGTTCCTACTTCTTTTCCATGAGCCCGCAATCGAAAAGTTATGGGGGCGCCAATAACGTGTCGGCATGGATGGCCCGAGGTCGATCAGGTTTCGATTGTATCGGGTGGCATCCGGCAAAACAGATGGAGCGACGATAAATGTATTCCCGTCTCGGCACGGATCACTTCACCCCGCATATGCGGCAGACCCGGCGCCCAGCCGTCACCGATGAGAGGCGTGCGGAGGCGCTCCCTTATCCGGAGGATTTGTGAATTTTCCTGCGGCTCGGGATCGTCATTGGTACTGTCTCGATAGCGATAGCGCTTCTAAGCTGGGCCGCGCATTGATCGGGCGGGGCGGGCGAAATGGAGAACAAAGACCCCCGACAGGCCTCGCATGCGCGGACCCGAAGGCCATCGACCACAACGGTCGAGATATTGACGACGGAACTGCAAGGCATCATTCCGGTCACGATCGCGATGTTCGCCGTTATCGTCATCCTTGGCGTCGTCATGGACTTGGCGAGATAGGTCGGACCAGGAAAGGCAGCTTGTCGCCGGCACGCGCCGGCGCCGGGCAAGCAGGGTTACCTTCGCACCGCGTATGCAGCTCTTCGGCGATACGGGAGCCAAGGCAGCCGATCACCAAATTCCTATACGTTTCCTATTTCTTTCCTTTCCCGCCTCTCTCGAATCTTTATGCGGTTCGGAGCCATATTCTCGCCAAAATTTGACATCGCGCGCCGCACCCCTCGATCGTGCGGTGAGTGGGATGTCCACGCCATTGCGTCTGCCCGCCGATCGGTTCTCACCGCCTCCAGGGGAGCGCAGTAAGTCGAAACAGCGCACAGGAATTATCGACATGGACGTTGTCGTTCTCGCCATGGGCATCGTGTTCTTCGCCCTATCGCTTGTCTACGTCAGGGCGTGCAGCAACCTCTAATAGCGGAGCGCAAAGATGCTCATTGATTACACTCTCGGTGGTGTGGTGACGGTATTTCTTCTCGTCTACCTGACCCACGCCGTCGTTCGCCCGGAGCGGTTCTGATCGCCAGGCCTAATGCTCGGAAAGCCATACCTATGACTCTCAACGGATGGATACAGATCCTCGTCTTCTGCGGGATCATCATTTTGCTCGTGAAGCCGCTTGGCGGTTACATGACGCGCGTCTTCGACGGCGAGCGCACGGTTCTTTCGATCCTCTTCGGTCCAATCGAGCGCGGTCTTTACCGGATTGCCGGAACGAGCGAACGCGAGGAACAGCATTGGACCGCCTACGCTGCGGCGCTGTTGTTCTTCAATCTCGCCGGCTTCCTGCTTCTTTATTTCCTCCAACGCCTACAGGGCGCCTTGCCGTTCAATCCGGCCGGCATGAGCGCCGTCCCGCCAGAGCTTGCCTTCAACACGGCGGCGAGCTTCATGACGAACACCAATTGGCAGAACTACGGCGGCGAAAGCACGATGTCCTATCTCGTGCAGATGGCCGGACTGACGGTGCAGAACTTCGTCTCGGCGGCAACCGGCATTGCCATCGCGGTGGCCCTGATCCGCGGCTTTGCCAGGGCTTCGGTAAAGTCGATCGGCAATTTCTGGGTCGATATGACCCGAAGCACACTCTACGTGCTGCTGCCGATCTGTGTCTTGCTGACGCTCGTCTATGTCTACCTCGGCGTGCCTCAGACCCTCGGCGCCTACGTCAACGCGACGACGCTTGAAGGCGCGCAACAGACGATCGCGGTCGGCCCTGTCGCCTCGCAGATCGCCATCAAGATGCTGGGCACCAATGGCGGCGGCTTCTTCAACGCCAATGCGGCGCATCCGTTCGAGAACCCGGACGCGATCTCGAACTTGATCCAGATGGTCTCGATCTTCGCGATCGGCGCGGCTCTCACCAATGTCTTCGGCCGCATGGTCGGCAACCAGCGGCAGGGCTGGGCCATTCTTGCCACCATGGGCGTTCTCTTCCTCGCGGGCGTTGCCGTTTGCTATTGGGCGGAGGCTGCAGGCAATCCGCTCGTGCATGCGCTTGGCCTGGAGGGTGGCAACATGGAAGGCAAGGAAGTGCGTTTCGGCATTCCCTTGTCGGCACTCTTCGCCGCCATCACCACAGCGGCGTCGTGCGGGGCTGTCAACGCCATGCATGACAGCTTCACCGCGCTCGGTGGCCTGATCCCGTTGATCAACATGCAGCTTGGCGAAATCATCATCGGCGGCGTTGGCGCGGGCTTCTACGGCATCCTTCTGTTCGTCGTGCTGGCAATCTTCGTCGCCGGGCTGATGGTCGGCCGCACGCCGGAATACCTTGGCAAGAAAATCGAGGCGAAAGAGGTCAAGATGGCGGTTCTTGCCATCCTTTGCGTCCCGCTTTCGGTCCTCGGGTTCACGGCGATCGCAGCGGTTTTACCGAATGCGGTAGCGTCAATCGCCAATCCAGGCCCGCACGGCTTTTCGGAGATCCTCTATGCCTACACGTCGGGTACGGCCAACAATGGCTCTGCCTTCGGCGGCCTGACCGGGAATACGCCCTGGTATAACATCACCATCGGTCTCTCGATGCTGATCGGACGTTTCCTGGTGATCATCCCGGCGCTCGCGATCGCTGGCTCGCTCGTGACCAAGAAGACCGTGCCTGCCTCGGCCGGCACCTTCCCGACCGATGGCGCGCTGTTCGTTGGCCTCCTGGGTGGCGTCATCCTGGTCGTCGGCGGGTTGACCTTCTTCCCGGCGCTCGCCGTCGGGCCGATCGTCGAGCATCTCGCCACGCTTCTCGGACAGACCTTCTGAGGTGATGCCATGGAACAGCGATTCCAGCAGTCACGCAAACACTTTGATCCCCGCGCCACGGCGCGGGGACCGGTCGAGCCGCCGCGCGTATCGAGCATCCTTCTCCTGATGACGGGCGTCGTGGTGCTGATCGCGCGCCTTGTCGAGGCGCTCATTCCATTGTTCACGGCGGTCTGACGGATCGCGGTGATCTTAGACCTTCAAGCTGGAGTCTCCTATGAGCCAGTCCAAATCCGCGAGCATCATGGACGCTCGCATTCTCATACCCGCCATCGGCGATGCTTTTCGAAAGCTCAATCCGAAGACACTTTCCAGGAATCCGGTGATGTTCGTCGTCGCCGTCGTCTCCGCATTGACCACTGTCTTGCTTGTCCGTGATCTGATCACGGGCGGAGATAACATCGGCTTTTCCTTCCAGATCGTGATCTGGCTCTGGTTCACCGTTCTGTTTGCCAATTTTGCCGAAGCGGTGGCTGAGGGTCGCGGCAAGGCGCAGGCGGAGTCGCTGCGGCGCACACGCACGGAAACGCAAGCGAAGCTGCTCAAGGGCGACGATATCAACAACTTCAAGCTCGTTCCCGGCACAAGCCTGAAGGTCGGCGACAACGTCCTCGTCGAAGCCGGCGACATCATCCCCTCCGACGGGGAGGTGATCGAAGGTGTGGCCTCAGTCAACGAGGCAGCGATCACCGGCGAATCCGCACCTGTCATCCGCGAGTCCGGCGGCGACCGGTCCGCCGTCACCGGCGGTACCCAGGTCCTGTCGGACTGGATCCGGGTGCGGATCACCGCCGCGGCTGGTTCGACGTTCATCGACCGCATGATCGCGCTCGTCGAAGGCGCCGAACGCCAGAAGACCCCCAACGAGATCGCGCTTAACATCCTGCTTGCCGGCATGACGCTGATCTTCGTTCTAGCGACGGCGACGATTCCGAGCTTCGCCACCTATGCTGGCGGCTATATCCCGGTTCTCATTCTCGTCGCACTCTTCGTCACCCTGATCCCGACGACGATCGGTGCCTTGCTCTCGGCGATCGGCATCGCGGGCATGGATCGCCTGGTGCGTTTCAACGTCCTTGCCATGTCCGGCCGTGCGGTCGAGGCGGCCGGCGACGTCGACACGCTGCTGCTCGACAAGACCGGCACGATCACGCTTGGCAACCGCCAGGCCACCGAATTCAGGCCCGTGCGCGGCGTCTCCGATCAGGAACTCGCAGATGCGGCGCAGCTTGCATCGCTGGCCGACGAGACGCCGGAGGGCCGCTCCATCGTGGTGCTTGCCAAGGAAAAATACGGCATCCGTGCCCGCGACATGGGAAGTCTGCATGCGCACTTCGTTCCGTTCACTGCCCAGAGCCGGATGAGTGGTGTCGATTTCGACGGCTCTAGCATCCGAAAGGGGGCGGTCGATGCCGTTCTCCAGCACGCCGATCGTACGACTGTGGCGAACATCAACGGCACGGCAAGCGTCGTCGTGCGTGATCCGCAGGCGGCGCGAGAGCTCCAGGCGATCGCCGACGAGATCGCCAAGTCCGGCGGCACGCCGCTCGCCGTCGTCAAGGACGGCCGGTTGCTCGGCGTCGTACACCTGAAAGACATCGTCAAGGGCGGCATCAAGGAGCGCTTTGCCGAACTGCGCCGCATGGGCATTCGCACCGTCATGATCACCGGCGACAACCCGATGACGGCCGCCGCGATCGCGGCGGAGGCCGGCGTCGACGATTTCCTTGCGCAAGCCACGCCCGAAAACAAGCTCAGCCTCATCCGCGAGGAGCAGGCCCAGGGCAAGCTGGTGGCGATGTGCGGCGACGGCACCAACGACGCTCCGGCTCTCGCCCAGGCCGACGTCGGCGTCGCGATGAACACCGGCACGGTGGCGGCGCGCGAAGCCGGCAACATGGTCGATCTCGATTCCGACCCGACCAAGCTCATCGAGATCGTCGAGATCGGCAAGCAGTTGCTGATGACGCGCGGCGCCTTGACGACCTTCTCCATCGCCAATGACGTCGCGAAATACTTCGCGATTATACCGGCGATGTTCCTGGCGTTCTATCCGCAGCTCGGTGCGCTCAACATCATGGGGCTCGCGACACCGCAAAGCGCCATCCTGTCAGCGATCATCTTCAACGCGCTGATCATCGTCACGTTGATCCCGCTCTCGCTGAAGGGCGTGAAATACCGGCCGATCGGCGCCGGTGCGCTGCTGTCGCGAAATCTCCTGATTTATGGCCTCGGCGGCATCATTGTGCCCTTCGTCGGCATCAAGGCAATCGACGTCGTCATAACCGCGCTTTGCCTCGTTTAAGGATCATGACCATGTTGAAACAACTCAGACCCGCGATCGTCATGATCATCGCATTGACCGCCATAACCGGACTGGCCTACCCGCTCGGCATGACCGGGATCGCCCAGGCGCTCTTCCCGTATCAGGCCAATGGTAGCCTGATCGAAAAGGACGGCAAGGTGATCGGCTCGGAGCTGATCGGTCAGTCCTTCAGCGGTGAGGGCTATTTCCATGGCCGTCCCTCTGCTGCTGGCGACGGGTATAATGCCGCGAGTTCCAGCGGTTCAAACCTTGGTCCCACCAATGCCAAGCTGATCGATCGAATGAAGAATGAAGCGGAGGCATTGAAGGCGGAAAACCCCTTGGCGCCGGTACCGATGGACCTCGCGACGACGTCGGGCAGTGGCCTCGACCCGCATATTTCGCCGGAAGCCGCCTACTTCCAGGTTCCGCGCGTCGCCAAAGCCCGCGGGCTCGACGAAGCAGCAGTCAAGACGCTGGTCGATGACCATGTCGAACAGCGCGAACTTGGGTTCATGGGCGAACTGGCGGTGAATGTTCTCGCCGTGAACCTTGCACTTGATCGTGTTGGGGCCCAATGACGAATGCGGCCGGGGTCATCCCCGACCTTGATCGCGAGGGAATGCGCCACAATGCCTGACGAAAGACGCGACATCGATACCAGGCCCTCGCCGGAAGCGCTCCTCGAGGCCGCTCAACGCGAGGCCCGCGGCCGCCTGAAGATCTTTCTCGGTGCCGCGCCCGGCGTCGGCAAGACCTACGAGATGCTGGTTTCGGGAAGGGCGCGCAAGGCCGAAGGCGGCGATGTCGTCATCGGTGTCGTTGAGACCCATGGTCGCAAGGAAACCCAGGCGCTTGTCGATGGCTTCGAAGTGGTCCCGCGCAAGAGGGTCAACTACAAGGGACACCTCCTCGACGACATGGACCTCGACGCCATCCTCGCGCGCCACCCGGAACTGGTTCTCGTCGACGAGCTTGCCCACACCAATGTCGACGGCAGCCGCCATGCGAAACGCTACCTCGACGTCGAGGAGATCCTGGCCCGAGGCATCGACGTCTATACGACCCTCAACGTCCAGCACATCGAAAGCCTCAATGACGTCGTCGCGCAGATCACGCGCATCCGGGTCCGCGAGACCGTGCCGGACTCGATCATCGATCGCGCCGATGACATCGAGATCATTGATCTCACCCCGGACGACCTGATCAAGCGCTTGCACGAGGGCAAGGTCTATTTGCCGAAGACGGCAAAGCGGGCGATCCAGAACTACTTTTCGCCCGGCAACCTGACGGCCCTGCGCGAACTTGCTTTGCGCCGCACGGCGCAGCGCGTGGACGAGCAGCTTGTAAGCCATATGCAGGCGCACGCCATTCCCGGCCCCTGGGCGGCGGGAGACCGGGTGCTCGTCTGCGTCGACGAGCATCCGCGCGGCGCGTCGCTCGTGCGCTACGCCAAGCGCCAGGCGGACCGCTTGCGCGCTCCCTGGGCGGCGCTTCACGTCGAGACGTCGCGCTCGGTCAACCTCTCGGATGCCGATAAGGACCGGCTTGCCGCGCATCTGCGCCTCGCTGAGCAACTGGGCGGAGAGGCAACGACGATTCCCGGGCAGAACGTGGCAAGCGAAATCCTTCGCCACGCGGCGGCGAACAATGTCACCCAAGTGATCATCGGCAAGCCCAGCAAGTCCCGCTGGCGCGAGCTCGTCGAAGGATCGGTCTCCCATGACCTGATCCGGCAGGCGGGCGACATCAGTGTGCATGTGATTTCGGGAGCGGCGGCAGCGGCAGCCGAGCAGCGCGGCATCAAGACGGCGCCGCCTCCGGCGCAGGTCAAGCTCCGACCCTATTTGTTGAGTACGCTCTACATCTCCGCCGCACTCGCGCTCGGCGCGCTGCTGGACCAGGTTCTGGACGTCCAGAACATAGCGCTCGTCTTCCTGATGGCGGTGCTGACTTCGGCGCTGACCGCGGGACTGTGGCCAGCGCTCTATGCCTGCGTCGTCAGCGCATTGGCCTTCAACTTCTTCTTTCTCGATCCGCGTTACACGCTGACGATCGAGGATCCGGAAAGTGTTCTGGCACTGGTCTTCTTTCTCGTGGTTGCCGTGACGGCAAGCAATCTGACCGCGCGCGTCCAACGTCAGGCCGCCGCGGCTCGCCAGCGCGCCAGAACGACTGAAGACCTCTATCTCTTCTCCAAGAAGCTCGCCAGCACCGGCACGCTCGATGACGTGCTGTGGGCCACGGCCTACCAGATCGCCTCCATGCTGAAGGTGCGGGTCGTCATTCTCCTTCCGGAGGAAAATTCGATCGAGGTCAAGGCAGGTTATCCGCCGGACGACACACTGGTCGATGCCGATATCGCCGCCGCCCGCTGGGCATGGGAACATGACCGGCCCGCCGGGCGCGGGGCCGACACGCTGCCGGGTGCAAAGCGCCTCTATCTTCCCTTGAAGACTGGCCGCACGGCGATCGGCGTGGTTGGGCTCGACAATGACAAGCAGGGACCGCTGCTGACGCCCGAGCAGCAGCGGCTCTTCGATGCGCTGGCCGATCAGGCAGCGCTCGCCATCGAGCGGATCCAACTCGTGGCCGACGTCGATCGGGCGAGATTGGCAGCGGAGGCCGACAGGCTGCGCTCCGCGCTGTTGACGTCGATCTCCCATGATCTCAAGACGCCGCTCGCCGCAATCATGGGAGCCGCCGGCACGTTGCGCGACTATTCCGGCTCTATGCCTGAAGGCGACCGCACCGACCTGCTCTCCACAGTCGTGGATGAGTCCGAGAGGCTCAACCGTTTCATCGCCAATCTGCTCGACATGACACGCATCGAATCCGGCGCGACCGCACCGACTGCATCCTTCCATTATATCGATGATATCGTCGGCACGGCCTTGCGCCGAGCGGGCAAGATCCTGGCACGACATAAGACGGCGATCGACATACCGGCCGATTTGCCAATGTTGAAGCTCGACCCCGTCCTGTTCGAGCAAGTGCTGTTCAATCTCATCGACAACGCAGCCAAATACGCTCCACAAGGCTCAACGGTGATGATCCGAGCATGGATCGACGGAGGAGCGGTTACTCTCCAGGTCATCGATGAGGGCCCGGGCATCCCAGGCGGTGATCTCGAGCGCATATTCGACAGCTTTTATCGTGTTCAAAAGACCGATCACGTGCGCGCGGGCACCGGACTCGGACTTTCAATTTGCAAGGGCTTTGTCGAAGCCATGGGCGGAACAATCTGTGCCGGAAACAGAACCGATCGGTCGGGAGCGATCTTTACGATTTCCATGCCGATCCCGACCGAAGCGAGAAATGTGGAAGGTCTGACATGACAGTCTTAACGGTGAAAATACTCGTCGTCGACGACGAGCCTGCGATTCGAAAGCTGCTGCGAGTCGGGCTGACAAGTGAGGGTTATACCGTAATTGAAGCCATGAACGCCAAGGAGGCGATGAGCCTTGTTGCCAGAGAACAGCCGGACCTGATCCTTCTCGACCTCGGTCTGCCAGACATAGCTGGCCACGATCTGCTCGCGAAATGGCGCGGCGATTTCCTGGAGCAGCCGATCGTCGTTCTCTCCAGCCGCACCGATGAGGTGGGCATCGTCAGGGCCCTCGAGGGCGGTGCCGACGACTACGTCACGAAGCCCTTCGGCATGAAGGAGCTTGCCGCCCGCATTCGCGTCGCTCTTCGGCACAGACTGCAGCAGCGGGGCGAGAAGCCGATATTCAAGACGGGCGATCTTTCCGTCGACCTGGTGAAGCGGATCGTCAAGGTGGCCGACAAGGAGGTCAAACTGTCTCCCAAGGAATACGACATCCTGCGCATTCTCGTGCAGTACGCGGGCCGTGTCATCACGCACCAGCACCTGCTGAACCAGATCTGGGGCGGACCGACTGACGTTCAATATCTCAGGGTCTACGTGCGCCAGCTTCGCCAGAAGATCGAGTGCAGCCCGGATCAACCGCAATATATCACCACGGAAACAGGCGTCGGTTATCGCCTCCGCGAAGCAGAACAGAATTGAGGCTCCCGTTCGAGATTGTTCGGGAAGCGGATTGTGACATGAATATATATGAGATTCTCAAGCCGGAGCATGTTGTCATCAATGTCCATGCTCCTTCAAAGGTCATGCTCATCCATTTCCTTGCGGAGAAGGCGAGCCAGGCAGTCGGCATCGACGAGGATGAAATATTTCGCGCAATAAACAACCGCGAAAATCTTGGTTCCACGGGAATTGGCCAAGGGATTGCGATTCCGCATACTCCCATTGCTGGCCTTCAGGCGCCGTTTGCTCTCGTCGTACGGCTCAAGCAACCCATTGATTTCGAGTCCATCGATGATGTCCCCGTGGACATAGTCTGTCTTCTGCTCACCCCTATGCAAGGCAGTGCCACCCATTTGAACGTCCTTGCCTTGCTCGCGCGAAAGCTTCGCTCATCGGAGACCCTGAGCGCGATACGAGAGGGCTCAGAACCGGAGGAGGTATACCTGTCGCTGTTGGACGAGAGTGTCTGACGCTTCAACGCTTTAGGTCTTTGTTTTGTGCATATCGTTGACGCAGACCGCTGCACCCTCTTGGGCAACATGCACTCACTGTCTTCACAGTGAGTGCCGGAAACGAACGGTGTGAACCGATACGAGGCAAAGTGCCTTGTAAGCCGCATCTCTGGCGGACCGCGAACACGCAATGGGAGTATAATTGGTACGTATATCGCGGCACGACGAGTGCTTTTTAGAAGGAATCGCACCAATGGCCGGTGGTAAATCGAAGCTACAACAGGACATCACGCCACGCGTGGCAGCCGATCTGCGTTTGAGCTCGGCACCGTTGGAGGTTCCGGAGGTGGTCGGTTACTTGCATCCATAGCAATGACCGCCATCGCCACGTTGATTGCCGTTGGAATCGACAGCGGCGTGGCGATCCCGAACATTTCTCTCATATTCGTGGTGCCGGTGGTCGTCGCCGGCGTAGGCTTCGGCTTGGGCCCATCGCTCTGCTCAGCCGTGCTTGGCGCTCTCGCGTACAACTTCTTTCTGACCGAGCCGCGCTACACGCTGCTCGTCGATGATCCGGCAAACATCTGGGCAATAGGCCTGCTTTTTGTCATTGGGCTTATCGTCAGTAGCGTTGCCTATACCTCTCGGCGCAGAGCGACTGATGCGGCACTGTTGAGGTCCCAAGCGGCGGTGTTGCAAGACTACGGCCGTGCCGTCGTCGCGGCCGCCAGCATGGAGGCGATCGTCTCAACCACCGTCCAAACCCTTGCAGCGCTTTTCCAAGTTCCTGTCGCCGTGATGACCGTATCGGGGAGTGAAGTGGTCTCCGTCAACGCAGTGGGAGATATTGAGCTTCAGGAGGCCGAATTCGAAGCGGCGCGCTCCTCATTGGAGATGCGCACTGTCATTCGTGCCGAAACCTACCCAGCTACGGCCTCACGATTTGAATTTTGGCCCGTAAAAAACGTCGACGGGTCAGTGCGCTGCCATTGGACTGGCGTTCAACCGCAGCGATGTCGGAACCGGAAACTTCCGTCGACATCGTTCGGAGTGTTCTGGCCTTGGCACTTGATCGTCAGCATACTCCGAATGGCCGTGATGCTCGGTCTGCATGTTGAGCCGCGAATGGTCACGGTAAAAATCGCAAGCTAAGGGCTTGCGCACGTGAACTGTTAGGCCGAGACGTCGGCGGCGAACACCAACGAACCGAGCGTGTCTGGCGTGCAGCGTGCCTATCGATCCGTCGGTCAGACAAGCACCTGCTCGCCGATCTCGACAACGCGGTTGGGCGGCAGGCTGAAGTAATCAGAAGGGTCGATCGCCGCATGCGACATCGCTATGAACAGCCGGTCCTGCCATCCGGGCAGGCCAGTATCGGGGTCTGACACGAGCTTGCGCCGTCCAACAAAGAAGGACGTCGACATAATCTCGAATTTCAGCCCCGCTTTCCTGCACATTGCGAAGGCCTGTGAGACGTTCTGCTCGTCCATGAAGCCAAAGTTGATGGTGAGCTTGCTGAACCGATTCGAAAGTCTCGTTAGCTCGATCCGATCGGTCTCAGGCACGAACGGAACGCGACGGGTTCTAACGTGAAGGACGATATTCTGCGCGTGCAGCACATGATTGTGCTTGAGATTATGAAGCAGCACCGCGGGGGCCTTGTCCGGCACGCTCGCCAAAAAGACCGCCGTCCCTGGGACGTCCGAGGGAGCGTGTTCAGATTTTCGCTCGACCAGTCGTATGAACGCTTCCAGCGACATGTCGTTGCGGCCAATCTTCTCCTTTACCAAGCGCGTGCCCTTCTGCCATGTCCACATCATCAGCATAATCGTGCCGGCGATCATGATGGGCACGTAGCCACCGTCGTGGACCTTCAGCAGGTTGGCCGCGAGAAAGATGCACTCGAGAACGAACAGGGGCAGGAGTACGCTTAGAGCAAAGATCATCGACCACCCCCACACCCATGTCAGGAACGGGAATGCCAAGAGCGTGGTCACGACCATCGCCCCTGTGACCGAGATTCCATAGGCGGTGGCAAGCGCCTCCGAACTTCCGAAGATGATGACGAGCGTCAGTACGCCCATGAAAAGCAGCGAGTTGACGGATGGCACATAGATCTGGCCGGTCGTCGTTTGAGACGTGAAGCGTATCTCGAGGCGCGGCAGAAATCCGAGGTGGATCGCCTGGCGGGCCAGCGAGAAGGCGCCGGTTATGACCGCCTGACTGGCGATGATGGTCGCAAGTGTAGCCAGGATCACGATCGGCAGGAGCGCCCATTCCGGAAACATCAGAAAGAAAGGGTCCTCGATCGCCGTCGGCTGGGTGAGCACGAGTGCGCCCTGTCCGAGATAGTTGAGCGCAAGCGCCGGGAATACCACCAGAAACCATGCCGTCTGAATGGGTGTGCGCCCGAAGTGGCCGAGGTCGGCATAGAGGGCTTCCGCTCCGGTGACGGTTAGAAACACCGCGCCGAGAACGACCAGACCGACCAAACCCGCATGGGTAATGAAATCGAGCGCGTAGATTGGATTGAATGCATTGAGAATCGAGAAATCGTCACTGATGTGGGCGATCCCGCCGAGCGCCATGGCGACGAACCAGACGAGGGTGATTGGGCCGAAGAACTTGGATACAGCGGCGGTACCCCTTGATTGCACGAGAAAGAGCGCCGCCAGGATCGTCACGGAGATCGGCAGGACGTAGTCCGAAAGAGCGGGCGTGACCAGCTTCAATCCCTCCACGGCCGAAAGCACGGAAAGTGCCGGCGTGATCATCGCATCGCCAATGAAGAGGGCCGCGCCCGTCAGGCCCGCCAGAAACAGCAGCGCGATGCTGCCTTGTGCTTTCTTCATCAGGAGAGCGAGCAAAGAGAGAGTCCCGCCTTCGCCGTCATTGTCAGCGCGAAGAAGGAAGAGCACGTATTTCAGCGTCACGATGACCGTCAACGTCCAGATCATCAACGAAATCAACCCGATGACTTCGTTTTCGTGCACGCCATCGTGCGCGAACGGCCGCAACGCCTCGCGAAAGGCGTAAAGCGGGCTGGTGCCGATATCGCCATAGACAACCCCGATCGAGCCCACCAGGAGCGCGGCGAAGCGGCCGTGAGCTTTGTCGGGATGGCCGGCTTGTGTTGCTGTCATGAGGACCTCGGATTGGACTGCCAGGGATGTCGACCCCGTCGTGCATGGATGATATTCATGCCTCTACGGATACCGGTTCCCGGTCGGGGAAGATATTGCGGAAAAATCCGCAGTCAATGTCGCTGCGGCTGCGGTAACTTCCACCTATTGTCTTCATCCGAAGCGGCATTCGGCGGCTTCCTCGCAGGTGCTGTAAGTGATCGGTCTCCGGCAAAATTCCCTGCACCGCTCCGGAGTCCACTTTCACTCAGCACCGGAAATTCCCATCGTTGTCGGCGAGTGACCGCCACGGGTCGAATTTGGCCTTCCGCGCGCCGAGCTAGCGGCGCTTCTGTTCGAAGCGCCGCTATTGAGTACTACAGCTCAACCTGCTCAGAGATGGCCAGGGCGTCGTCGACCTCGATCCCGAGGTACTGCACGGTGCTCTCCAGCTTTTTGTGGCCGAGCAAGAGCTGCCGGTCTTCTTGTAAATGTGCGCCGCCTTCGTCCGCCTCATCGAATGCGTGCCGTAGCGCTTGGGATCAAGCCCGATGCTCGACACCCATCTTTCGACGATCCTGCTGTATTGCCGCGTCGACAGATGCGGCTTGGCGTGCACGCGGCTCGGAAACAGGTAATCCCTTTCCCCGCGCCTGCGACTTTCGATCCACGCAGTGACAGCCTCGCGCGTTTGATCGGTGATTCGAATTGCACGGGTCGGCCGGTCTTCTTCTGAATGATGATTGCCCGGTCGCGAACCCGTCCGCAAATCGCGACATCAGCAACTGAGATCGCGACCAGATCACAAGCGCGCAATTTGCTGTCGATCGCGAGATTGAACAGCGCCAGGTCGCGCACTGCACCCAACATCTGGAGGCGGGTTGGGATGGCCCAGACCTCCTTCGGCTTCAATGGGGGCTTCTGACCGATGATACGGCCCGAGTTCCAGCTAGACATAGCCTTCCTCCCAAAAGCCACCCCCCACACCGCAGCGCTCAACCTTCAAGCGGGCGGATCGTACTTCGAGAAGGATTTTTCGGGTGGTGACCAGTCGTCTGCTGTGGTTAGCCCGAATGGCCGAGATGCGGACTGAGCGGTCATCGCAAAGCCGATTGCCGAATGACGTGTTTGGGGCCGTTTGCAGACTGGCAGCTTCCGGGTTCACAACGGCGATTGCAGACGTTCAACCTGCTGGGATTGAGGTCGCGAACGAGCCCAATCCGGTCCTTCCAGGTGTCGCCGTCAGCGGCACAAGTGGGTGGAACCTGATCATCCCCTGCCACTGACGCCAATGACCACAAAGCTCTTCGGCTCGCCCTGTCGCATTGGATGCTGCTTGACGGCGTGCAGGCGGCGGTGAAATTATCGTGCGTTCCCGATGAGGACTGTGACATGGCAACGTTCGTGGCGACAAACCCCGAAGCCTATGAAGCTTATGTTGGGCGAGGCAGTCAGCGTCTCGCCCCGGCCTTCGTACGCTTCGCCGGTGTTTCAGCCAACGAGCGAGTCCTAGACGTCGGCTGTGGCACGGGGCATTTGACACGTGCAATCGCGGCAGCGAATGCGCGAGCAACCGGTATCGATCTGTCAATGTCATATGTGGATTTCGCGCGACGTATGACTGCCGACGAGAAGGTCGTTTTTGACATTGGTGATGCCCTTGATCTGCCGTACTCAGATGGCGTTTTTGACCGCGCGCTGTCCATGCTCGCTCTTGATTTGCTGCCCGACGCGGCCCGAGGCCTACGCGAATTCTGTCGGGTTACGCGGCCAGGAGGCACTGTGGCAGTAGTCGTCAACAACTTCCGCTGCGGCTGGACGCCGTTCAGTTTAGTTTGGGACGCGGCGGCGGTGCTCGATCCTGACGGCGCAGCGATGCGCGATGAAATGGTATCCAAGCCGCTGGGTTGGCCTGGCGGGCTCGCAAGACTGTTCGGTGTGGTCGGTTTCGCGAATGTGGTGGAAGAACCGCTCGGCGCGATCTTCGAGTACCAGTCGTTCGGAGACTATTGGTCCTGCTTTCTCACGGGGCAGGGAAAGACCGGCAGCTATGTCACGAACCTTGAGGGCGCGCAACGCAGCGAATTGGAGCGCCACGTCAAGACAGCCTATCTTTGTGGCATGGTGGACGGTCCACGCGCCTTTGCCACCTCGTTCTGGGCTGTTCGCGGCGAGGTTCCAACTTAGCGGTAGTTCGGCGCAGCTGAATTCGTGGCATCCAGATCGAGCGCAAAGTAGCGGTCTTGCCTGTCTTATTTTGATGTCCGCTTCGGGCTCAATCGAGCCACTCACATGGCTAGTCACCGAGCGCTGCAAAGGATCGATTCTTCCAGTCAGCGCCGATCTGGGTGACCGGGGGCGAGGTCAGCTTCCCAGCTCTGCTATTTCAAGCGCCATTTCAGCGGATGTCATTCCTAGCCCCAGCAGCAAGGACGCGAAGCTGCGGGCCGGTCAGATCACCCCCGAAGATGCATCCCGCCTTCTCTAGATCCTTGCCGCCGCCATTGCCGCAGATGGGCGCGACGCGGCCGCCTTGGCATCGGGACACGATAAATATGGGCAAGCCTGCGGAGATTATATCGGCGACGGCGTCCGCGACGCTTGGCGTAGCGTTTCCGCGGCCGAACCCCTCGAGAACGATCGGCCTTCGCACCGCTTCGGGCCGAACAACCGACAGGCTTGTCGTTAGTGACCACCAGATCGGCCAGGTATGCGCTTTCCTCTATTGTGTCGGTGCCGTGTGTCACCACGACGCCACTGCACGCCTCTTCCGCAATGCAGACATTCTGCCTGAACTTATAGAGTCGTCACATTCAACCCGGGAGACGGTGCGGCGTCGTCCGAAGATGCCGTCACCATGCGAATGGCCGAGTTGGCTGCGTTCGGATGATACCGCCAATCATACTCCATGTACGTTGCTGTCTCAGTTGCCTGTTCAAGCCCATGCAGTTCGGCGACGAGGTAGAGTGCAGCGTCGATCCCGGCGGAAATGCCAGCCGAGAGGACAACCTTTCCATTGTCGACAACCCTCACGTCCGGAAGAACATTCGCGGTCGGAGCATCCACCTGGAGTTCCGCAAGGGCTCCACGATGCGTGGTCGCATGCAATCCGTCCAACAAGCCGGCCTTGGCAAGCAGCAGCGCACCAGAACATACCGACAATACCCGCTCAGCCTGGCCAGCATGCTGGCGAACGAAATCCAGAACTGAAGGATTGTGCTTCTCCCGGCGCGTTCCGAAACCTCCTGGAACCACAAGGATGTCCGTGGTGGGGCAGTCGCGGAAGCTATAGTCCGGATTGATGCTGAGGTTGTTCCGGGCCAGGACAGGCTTGCTTTCCCGGGCCACGGTGTAGACGTCGAAGAGGCGCTTGCCTTCCCGTTGCCCCGTTACTCCAAACACTTCGAAAGGCCCTGCGAAGTCCATCACTTCTACGTTGTCGAACAACAGAACGGCGACTCGTCGTGTCATTTCGCTCCCCCTGTTCCGGCCGTGCGGTCCGGGAGGGGAAATATAGCACACAGGTGGCTGCTCAGACAGATCGTAAGGACTGCTTCGGCGCAACCACGACCTCCTGCGTGATCGCCTGGAAGGTCTGCATTCAGGCAGCAGCGAAGCTGATTTCTGCGTCCGATTCGGGGCGCGAAGCTGCCAAGATCTCCCATCGGCCCTAATCGGGCAGCGAGATTGTATTTGACTGCTCCCCAAGGTTTCATGCGGCAAGCATCCGTTTTCTGCCTGCAGCAAAATTCCGATGTCCCCTGCCTGCAACAGCCATCGTATGGGAGGCTAGCCAGTATGAAAGATGTCGTCGCGTTGGTTACGGGCGCAAGCCGCGGTGTCGGCCGCGGGATTGCGCTGTCGCTGCTCGCCGAGGGAGCCACGGTCCACGTTACCGGCAGGTCCCGTTCCGATGCGGAAGCAAGCCTGGGAGGTAAGCGCGCGGGATCGCTGGAGGGGCTTGCGCTTGAGGCTGCGGCATTACCCGGACGACTGGTCGTTCATCATTGCGACCACAGCAACGACGCCGAAACCGAGCGCGTGGCTGAAGAGATCAGGGCCGCCAACAGTCTGGACATTCTGGTGAACAATGCATGGCCCGGCTATGAAAACATGGTCGAGGATGGCGATTTTACTTGGCCGCGCCCTTTCTGGGAGCAGCCCGTCTGGCGGTGGGACGCAATGATCGGCACCGCGCTGAGGGCGGCTTTCATGATGTCGCGCGCAGTGGCGCCGACGATGATCTCGACGCAGCGCGGTCTGATCGTCAATATTTCGTTCTGGGCAGCTCAATTCTACGACGGCAACGCGATCTACGGCATGGCCAAAGCCGCCGCCGACAAGATGGCCGCGGACTTCGCACATGAACTGCGTCCACATAAAGTCGCCGCCGTCGCACTCTATCCCGGGCTGGTACGCACCGAAGCCGTCATGCAGAACGCCGAATATTTCGACTTGTCCAACTCCGAATCCCCGAGGTTCATCGGCCATGTCATCGCCGGACTTTGGCGGGACCCTGCGCTGATGTCGAAATCCGGGCGTGTCCTGGTCGCGGCAGAGCTGGCTCGGGAGTATGACATTGCCGACGTCGACGGCTACAGACCTGTTCCCCTCAGCCCGGCGGACTTTGTGAAAAGCTGAATTCGTGTCGGTCTTTTCAACGACCCGGTTAGTCGGCTGATCTTTCAAACAGTTCGTGGAAAACCTTGGCGCTCCGCCGAGGCGATCTTGCACGTCAATTTTCTCCTGGCTCCGTCTGCCGTGGCATGGAGCCACGCTCTTTGGAGACGTGATGCCGCTTGCAAGACGATGTCTGCTTTCAGGCAGGCGCGTGCCGGCCTCTATGACCGAAGTGGGGGCGTTTCCGGACGAAGTCCGACGACGGATGAAGCAGACGGCGAATGCCTTCAGCCCCGGTCCTTGCGGGCGATGCATTCGCATCGACATCTGAAATAACGGCGTCCGGAGTGCCTACTCAGCGTGCCAAAGGGGGCGGCCAAATCGAAGGGCCTGCGGCTCCTCGTGTTGCCCCGTTCAAGTCAGCACCACCTACTCTGCGCAGATGTCAGGGCGGCGTAATCGTTTGATGACGTTCGTCGAGATATCGCTCAAGCCATGTATAGCCGGCATACGTGCCCGATGGGACGATATTGTTTCGATCGGCTGCATTGGTCGTGCTGAGACCGTTTGCCTGCTCAAAGCTGTTCGGCATTCCGTCGTTGTCGCTATCGGTCGGCGGTGACCCCCCGGTGATCACGGGGAAAGAGGCCGATGTCGTATAAATCGGGTTGGTGGCAGGGGCCGTCGACACATTGCTGACAAAGCCGATCCACCTCGCGTCCAGGCTATCGCGGGGAAAGGCCCCGACTTGTTGCGTCAGGTGACTCTTGAGCGTCGCCGTGCTGTTGGCCGGGGCACTCAGCGCTCCGATGGGAGCAGCCCTGCTTGTTTCGGTGCACGGCGCCACCGGGCTGATCTGCGTCAGTCGGCACTGGGGGATGGCCGGCGAACCCAGGAGCACGTTGTCGTTGCCGGTACCCGTCCCAACCGGCGCATACCACCTGTTCGTGGCAGCCGTCTCGTTGCTTTGGTTGACGAGCGCGATCGGGCCCGTCGATTTCGGACCGCGCTCCATGATGTTGGCTGCGACATTCGCGCAGGTGCCGACGTTGTTCGCGTCAGGGTGATCGTCGACAACCATGATGCCGAACTCGCCCGGGTTCGAGATCAAGTTATTGATGACGTCATGCACCCGTTCGTTCGCGGTGCCGCATCCCACCGATTTCAACGCCGGATTGCGCCACCGATGCGCGCTGATGATATTGCGCCAGAGAGTGGTCTTGCCGCAGTCTCCCCGGTGCTGATCTGAGCAGATGAGGGGACCATAATCATGATGTGAGGGGGAAAGCGGGTAGGCGAACAGGCTGTATGCGATCGTGATGTTCTTACCGCTCTGAAACGAGTACATTGCTTGGTCGGAACCGTACCCGACCGACATGTGGTCGAGGTAGATGTTCTGCGGATCCACTGTGCCTGCCTTCTCGATGCCGATTCCGCTCCGACTGCCCCGTGTGCTCGCCCATGCGGCCTCGTTCCCCGGGCGCACGCGCAGGTGCCTCAGAAACACGTTGCTGGCCAGGATGCGAATGGGGGTCTTCGCGGCAGTCGCAGCGATGCCGGACTTCAGGCGGATCTGGATGCCGCCCGGGCTTGTCTGACCCGCCACCGTCAGGGCGCCACTGCTTACAACGATCGGAGACGCAAGCTGGATCGTTCCGCTCACCCTGAACACGCAGGTGCGGGCCCCGGTCGCCTGCATGCAGGCCCGAAGACTGCCCGTCCCGCTGTCTGCCGTGTTCGTAACAATGAAGACGGCGCCGCCGCGCCCGCCGCTCGTGGCCCTGCCGGCGCCCGAAGCGCCCGGAAACGTGTCGAGCGCTTGTGCGGACTGCACAGTCGCAAGGAAAAACGCGATCAACGACGCAGCACCGCGAAACGACCTCATCGTTGCACCCTCGATCGTCTAACTGCCGTTTACGCCTTAGGTGTTACAACCGAGAGGCCGTAGGGTGCTCATTGCACAGGTTGCAGTCAAGGATTAGGAGCGTCGCCCAAACGAGTTACCGTGCGTGAACCGGCCAGCGCATGCCGTGGTGTTGATACGCGGGTTAGGACGTAGAGATCAAACAGAATGGATGGTTTCGGGTCGCGGGCGCTGCAAGCACGAAGAGCGATACCGCAGCAATGCGCCAATCGGCGCCGGAATGGGCGACCGCAACGATGGCAGCAGACATCACTTGGAGAAAGACGCCAATCAACAATAGCCGCGGTCGAAATTGGATCCGCGACAGTGCGTAAGCAGCGAGCGCGCCGGCTGTGACAGCCAGTGCCGTAGAAATGGCGGCGACGATGAGAGAGTTGCCCTACTGTCTTGCCCGCTGCCCAACGCGAACAGGAACTGGTCGGCGCCGCCGGTGAAGGTGGCATCGCCGTACAACTGATCGCTTCCCGTGCCACCAACAAGAAGCTATCGGCTGACCGCAGAACGCCCTTAGTAGAGTGTCCTTCGATAGTCTTCCTCCAGTCCTTCGTCCATCTTTCGCATTTCATCCCTGTCCGTGGGGGCCCCTGTAGTCTCATCCAGAATCATCTTTATGAGCGAGGGCATCTCGGTGCGGTCCTGGAAATGATCTGCGCTCCACAAACGGGAGCGCCGGAATGCCTTGGCGCAGTGCATGAACACTTCGCTCACGCTTACGATGATAGCAAGGTTTGGGATGCGACCAGCGACCCCCATGCTCTTCAGGAGTTCAGGGTCACGAGTCAGAGTGGCTCGCCCGTTTACGCGCAATGTGTCCTCGAAACCGGGAATTACGAACAGCAGTCCGACGTTCGGGTTGGCGATTATGTTGCTTAGGGTATCAAGACGATTATTGCCGGGCCGATCGGGGATCGCGAGGGTAAGCTCATCAAGAATCTTCACGAAGCCAGGAGGATCGCCACGAGGACTGACATCGGCCTTTCCATCCAGATGCTGGGAACCTATGCACAAGAATGGCGAGCGCCTGATAAACTCTCGCGCATGCTCACCAAGCGAATTCTGACACTTCAGTATAGCCAGGGAGTGTGTCGGTTCGAACAGCCCCCGAAGTGACCGTTCATCCTCGATCGCGAAATCGGGATTGAGCTGAAATGCCGCCATGATCCACCTCCCAGGCTGCTCCCATTTGTATCTTAGTCATTATCCGCGCACCTCAGACCTTCACTGTCCGCTTCCTCTATGCGAATATGAGGTACGTACATCAAGCTTGGTACCTTAGTTTGATTGCAGGATCAATGTAGTTTGTGGGCCTTCTTGGCGATAAGGTGCGGTGGTTTATAACGACGACCAAAGTGCGGCCGGTCGAGATTTTGAGGAGGCCAGGATAAACCCGCATCCGAACACTCAGCCATACAAAGGGTCTGCTTTGCGCAACTAATTCGGATGTTCTGGGCGCTAGCGGCCAATTTCCGCAGTGGGTCGAAGGGAGCCGTTCCTCTCGAGCCCTGTACACGGCTTCTTGCGAAGATGTTCACGTTCTGGCCAACAAGATGGTGTAACGGGCCGACCCGGCCCGGCAGGTTTGAAGGGCCGGTGGTCGTCCCTCACAATGATGGTGTCGCGGAGTCAGGAGTGGCCTGCTCCATAGCAGCACGGAGAGACGACCATGAAAGAGTATGCCGGCATAGACGTATCCCTGGAATACTCAAGTGTGTGCGTGGTGGATGCGGATGGCCGCATTGTGCGGGAAGCAAAGATCCTCAGCGAGCCCGCTGCGCTGATCGCCTGGTTCGGCGCGCACGGCGTTGCGATGGAGCGAATTGGTCTGGAGGCCGGGCCCTTGTCGCAGTGGCTCCATGCCGGGATGGTGAAAGCCGGTCTCTCGGTCGAGCTGATCGAGACGCGCCACGTGCGTGCAGCCTTCAAGACAATGCCGGTAAAGACCGACAAGAAGGACGCTCGGGGCATTGCGCAGTTGATGCGGCTTGGCTGGTTCAGGCCGGTCCACTGCAAATCTCTTGCGGCCCAGGAGGTGCGTGCGCTGCTGACCGCCCGCAAGCTCATTCAAGGCAAGCTTCACGACATCGAGATGAGCATCCGGGGCATCCTGCGCGGCTTCGGCCTCAAGGTCGGGCCGACGACGCGGCGCACTTACGCGGGGCGCATCCGCGAGCTGATTGCAGGCCATTCGACCTTGGAAGCGATCGCCGCTTCGCTGCTGAAGGTGCGCGACGCGCTTGTGCATGAGTTTGCAGGGCTTGAGCGCCAGCTGCGCGCCATCGCCCGCCAGGATAACAACGCACAGCGGTTGATGACGACGCCAGGCGTTGGTGTCCTGGTGGCGCTGACGTTTGTGGCGGCCGTCGATGCGCCGGAGCGCTTCCGCTCATCACGCGCGGTGGGGCCGCACTTCGGATTGACGCCGAAGAAATATCAATCGGGCGAGACCGATCATAGCGGTCGCATCTCGAAGATCGGCGATGGGAGCGTGCGCACCGCGCTCTACGAGGCGGCCAACGTCATCCTGACGCGACCGGTCAAAGGTTCCGATCTGAAGCGCTGGGCGTTGGCGGTCGCCAAACGGGCCGGTCCCAGAAAGGCGCGCGTGGCGCTGGCCCGCAAGCTCGCGGTGGTGTTGCATTGCCTGCTCAGGGACAGAACCAACTTCATTGCTCATAAGGGAGCGCCAGCCGTGGCGGCT
>NZ_WITC01000056.1 GCF_009601505.1 Sinorhizobium terangae | reverse complement strand
CAAGGGATTGACGCAACGCCCGTTACAGAAGATCGCATAATGTATCAACAGGAACGCCCGGTCGAAACGGGCGAGGGGCAGGAAGCAGTCCTTCGGAGCCGTTTCATTTACCCTGCGTGGCTGTCGGAATCTGCTGGGTGCAGATGTTCTGTATCACGATGATCGTCTATCGCGGATCGCCCGGAGCTCCGCGAGGAATGCCGTTGCAATTTCGGTTGCCTCAGACGCATCCGCGGATTCGACATCCAAACCGTGCGCAGCGCGGTTCATGGTCTGTAGAGCATTCCGGAACCGATCTGCGCTTTGGGGCGCCAAACCGAGTCGCTGCAGTTCCGTTAGCATCGGTCCGAGAGCCAGCGGACGCTCGGATTCGGTCTGATCGGCCATCAGTAGTCGGATTTCACGCTCAACCTCTATGCGTAGCTTCACGAGCGCCATCAACGGGAATTCCCGCGCAAACTCCGCCTCTGTCGGTAGCTCTGTCTGCAATGGCTCGGGGAGGGCGGCAGAGAGCCTATATTCCGCAACGCCCATCGGCTTTGTGGAGTCTCGAAGCGCGTATTCGACGATCACTTCATTCTTTCCTTTGCACAGAATGATGCCGATGCTCGGGGCGTCTGACTCGTGTCGAAGTTGGGCATCGACCGCGGAAAGATAGAAGTTCATCTTCCCAGCGAACTCCGGCCTAAAGTCCTCGATCTTCAGCTCTACGACGACGAAACAGCGCAGCCGCAAATGATAGAATAGAAGATCCAGATAATAGTCCTGCCCACCAACCTCGAGATGATGCTGGCTGCCGACGAATGCGAAGCCTTTACCGAGCTCAAGAATGAGAGAGCGTAGGTGCTCAAGGAGTCCTTGCGCAAGTTCGCGCTCGGACATTGCCGGACCGAGGGCAAGAAAATCGAAGCTGTAAGGATCTTTGATTAACTCTTGCGCCAGATCGGATTGCGGCGCAGGCAGTGTCCGGGCGAAATTGGTGAGTGCCTTGCCCTGCCGCTGGTAGAGGCCGCTTTCGATCTGATGTACGAGAACATTGCGGCTCCACCCATGTTCTACCGCTTGCCGAGCATACCAGAGCCGCTCTTCGGAGCTTTTCAACGCCTCGATGAGCTTGACGTTATGGCCCCAGGGCAATTGTGCAACAAGTTGTTGCACGATTTGTTCATCCGGAAACGCCTCAGCAAAGGCGCGCATATATTTGAGGTTCCGCGGCGAAAGCCCCGTCATCTCGGGAAAATCGCGCCGAAGATCCGTGGCGAGCCGATCGATGACGCGCGTGCCCCATCCTTCGGCGACCTGGCGTGCCAAGATCTCCCGCCCGATGCTCCAGTAGAGCAAGATGAGTTCGCGGTTGACAGCGACGGCCGCCTTCAGGCGAGCTGTTCGGATCCTGTCCTTAAGTTCGGCAAGCAGAGAGGCATAACCGTCGCCGCCAGATGAAGGAATGAGTGTGGTCATGGCTGAGTCTTTATCAGGCCGGGCCGGAAAAAGCTCTACCGATCACAAACGTCGCGTCGTCATCCAGCACTTTGATGTGGCCGCTATGACGGCGGGTCCGCGGTTCGATTCCGTTCAACTGCTCCAGACGTCAAGTGACGAGGTTTCAGGTTCTGTTCCCTTCAAGGCGTGGGGCAAGTGCTGATCGTCTCGAGTGGGTGGAGAGCCGAAGTTCATTGCGATGGCGATGAACGTCTGCAGTGCAGACTTAGCGGCCTTCCGCTGCATGGAGCGATTTAATCAGAAGCATCCAGTGCTCTGTATCGGTCTCCCAGCCGTCCTTCACACTCAAGCTGGATCATTTGGATCCTCCGGAAGCGCTCGGGCGGGCGATTTATCATAAGAGCTTTCGAATGAGACGTGCAAGGCAAGCGCGGAAGCGCACTCCTTGCGTCTGTCTCTTCGGCCTGTACACAGATCGCATGACAGCGTAAGCAATCTCTAATCAATACTTCCGAGGGGAAAGGACAGCAATGGAGTTCGACCTCAGCCACGTTTTGGACGCGCTTCCGGTCATGGTGTGGATCGCACTGCCGGACGGGCAGCTCGAGCTTGTCAATCGACGCTGGTCTGAATTCACCGGCCTCGGTCTGGACGGAGCCCGTGGCGCGGAATGGCAGGCCGCGGTCAACCCGGACGACCTGCCTACACTGCTCGAACGCTGGCGGTCTATTCTGGCGTCCGGCCAGCCTGGCGAGATGGAGGCGCGCGTACGGCGCTTCGACGGGCAGTATCGCTGGGTTCGCATGCAATGCAGTCCGATGTTCGACGATGCCGGACGGATCATGAAATGGTGCGGAGCGGTCAGCGATATCGAGGATTTTCGGCGAGCTGAGGAGACCCTGCGGCGGCGCGCGCTCGACTTTCAGTTGATCGTCGACAGCATCCCAGTTCCGGTCGCCGTGACGACGCCATCGGGGGCGGTCGAGGGCCTCAATCAGGCCACGCTCAACTATTTCGGAAAGACCCTGGAGACTCTGAAGGAATGGGAAGCAACGAACGCCGTCCATCCCGAGGACTTGGAGCGCACAATCGCCGCCCACAATGCAAATTATGAAGCAGGTCGATCCTACGACATCGAGACCCGTCTACGACGCGCAGATGACGTCTATCGCTGGTTCAATGTGCTGGCTATGCCGTTGCGGGATGTCGACGGACACATTCTGCGATGGTTTGAGTTGCTGATCGACATTGACGACCGCAAACGGGCCGAGGCGGCCCTCCAGGCCGCGAACGACCGGCTGGCGCGTGCATCGCAGGTCGCAAGCCTGGTGGAACTCTCCGCCTCGATCGCGCACGAGGTCAATCAGCCGATCGCCGCTGCACTCGCCAACGCGCAGGCTGCGCTTCGCTGGCTGCGAAAGGACCCGCCCGATCTTGCGGAAGTGAGAGAGGCACTTGACGACGTTGTGAAGGACGGCACGCGAGCCGGAGCTGTCATCGATCGGATACGCTCGCTGTTCAAGAACGCACCGCCGTCGCTCGAGAATCTGGACATCACCGAGGCGCTCACCGAGATCGTTGCCCTTAGCCGTGGCAAGGCCCTGAAGAACGGTGTCTCCTTACAGATCCAACTCGCGGAGGGCTTGCCGGCCGTCCGAGGAGACCGCGTACAGTTGCAGCAGGTGATGCTCAACTTGATCACCAACGCCATCGAGGCAATGAGCGATGTCGACGATGGTAATCGCAATGTTCGGATCACCGCCGGAAGAGACGACGACAATGTTTTTGTCACCGTGCAGGACTCCGGTCCGGGCTTGACGCAAGCCACCTTTGAGCGCGTCTTCGAACCGTTTTACACGACCAAGCCGACCGGCCTCGGGGTGGGGCTGTCGATCTGCCGTTCAATCATAGGGGCCCACAACGGTGCGCTTTGGGCGACGAACGCCGAGAAAGGCGGCGCCGTGTTTTCGTTTACCGTTCCCATTTCCACGTCGGCAAATTGCAGGATAGGCGTTCTGGATGCCGTCATGCCCTCTCAAGCGCCTCAACCGCTCGGCGATATGGTCCCCTGAACTGCTTCGGTCAGTCCCACGGCGACGCAATGAATGAGACGGCATCAAGTCCAACGGTCAATCGGCTAATACCTTGGTGTTATCTCCGAGGCAGTTTCCGTCATGCTATGGTTCCAACGCTTTTAGAGATGGCCTTTTAGATGTCGCACAGTTCGGACGAGAGAGCGATTGTCTACATCGTCGACGACGATGAAGCGCTGCGTCGCGCGTTAGACCGCCTGTTCCGCTCTGTTAGCCTTGAAACGCGCAGCTATGGAGCTGCCCGCGAATTTATCGATGCGCAGCGACCGGATCTACCCGGTTGTATCGTACTCGACGTAAGGCTGCCGGGCATCAACGGGCTTGAATTCCAGGCGCAGCTTGGCGTGTTGGGCATCAACTTACCCGTCGTCCTGATCACCGGTCACGGCGATATCCCTATGACGGTTCGGGCCATGAAGGCCGGGGCCGTAGATTTTCTGCCGAAGCCTTTCCGCGACCAGGACATGCTCGATGCAGTGAGCACGGCGATCAATCGCGATCGCAGCCGACGCGCCGCGGAGGACCTCGCTGCCGGTCTCAGAGATCGCTTTGCCACGTTATCGATGCGCGAGCGGGAAGTGATGATGTTGGCGTCCTCCGGCAGGATGAACAAGCAGATCGCCGGCGATCTGGGTCTCAGCGAGGTAACGGTCAAAATCCATCGTGGCGCCGCGATGCGCAAGATGGGTGCTCGGACTCTCGCCGATCTGGTGCGAATGGCCGACGCCTTGAACCTGGCACATGAGCACTGACGCTAACACCTGAGTATGATTCCCAATGGGTGATGCGTGTGCGAGGCTGATGTCCAGCGCTCCGCCCATCTCCGCGGCCAAGCTAACAAGAAGCGAGTGATGCCGCGTGGCTGGGGAACCACTCATATCCATTATCGACGACGATCAGGCGATGCGGTCAGCGCTTGTCAGGCTGATCCGTTCGCTCGGATATATTGCGCGTGGTTTCGCATCAGCCGAGGAATTCATCGAAGCGGGTGTCATGCCGGGTTGTTCCTGTGTCATCACGGACGTCCAGATGCCGGGCATGAGCGGCATTCATTTGACAATGCTGCTCGCGGAGCGGCAATCCCAGGTGCCTGTGATCCTGATTACCGCTCGTACTGAGCCTGGACTCGAGGAGCGCGCTCTTGCCAGCGGGGCCGTGGCCTTCTTCAGGAAGCCGATAGACACCACGGCCTTCATTGACTGCCTGGAAATGGTGATGAGGGCATGAGCCCGCCTGCCCCCCTCGCTGGAACGTTGCGCAAAGAGTCACGATTTCAACAGAACGGTGCGTGGTGGTTGCCCTTCTGCACGGGCGGCAGCCGTCCATCTGAACTGACCGGCGGACACCTGGTCAGTGGCTCATACCAAGGTATGAACCGCATAACCGCTCGTACGATGGCGGCCACGGCATTCGTCCAGCAGCATGCTCATAAGCGACCCTGGCACGTGTGAAAGTACCGATTGAAGCATCGCAAATGGAGAAACACATGCTGCAAATCACCTCCAAACTACCCGTCAGCGATCCTTCACAGCAATGGAGACGACGATGACCACATTCAGCACTACAATCGCCGCCGCAGCCTCAAGCCTCGGCATGGCAACGTTCGCGCCTACCCGCGCCAACGAAGACCTCCTGAAGCGAGAGACACAAAACTGCACCTGCACCGGGAACACGCCGGTGAAAAGGTCAGCGCGCGGTTTGGTTTAGCGCGACTGTATGATTAAGGGGACGGCCATCGGCCGGTGTTCACATGACTTACGATCTTCTGGTTAACGGCAAAAAATACGTCGTCGATGTCGATGGCGACATTCCGCTTCTGTGGGTCTTACGCGACACCATAGGTCTCACTGGAACGAAATTTGGGTGCGGCATCGCCATGTGCGGTGCCTGTACGGTGCATGTCGATGGCGTGCCCGTGAGGTCGTGTATCATGCCTGTCGCCGAAGCGGCGGCCAAGCCGATCACCACGATCGAGGCGATTGGCGAGACTGCCGAAGGCGCCCGCGTGCAGAAGGCCTGGCTCGACATCGATGTCGTCCAGTGCGGCTACTGTCAGTCTGGACAGATCATGTCCGCGGCCGCGCTCCTTGCGGCCAATCCGTCGCCGAGCGACGACGACATCGATGCCGTCATGGCCGGAAATATTTGTCGATGCGGCACGTATCCGCGCATTCGCGCCGCCATCAAGCTGGCTGCAGCGGGGAGGTGATTTGCCATGGCCGTTCACGACAAACTCACCCTTCCGGTATCGCGCCGGCACTTCCTGATCGGCGCATCGCTGACGGGAGCGGGCCTCGTCATTGGCCTGCAGCCTTCGCCTTCGTCCGCTGCCGCAGAGGCGTTTGAACCCAACGCCTTCATTCGCATCCCTGCCGAAGGCAAGGTTGTCTTCGTCATGCCGTCCGTGGAGATGGGACAGGGGATCTACACTTCGGTAGCTATGCTCTTGGCCGAAGAATTGGAAGTCACCCTGGATCAGGTGGAGCTGGAGCATGCGCCTGCTGATCCCACGCGCTATGCAAACCCTTTGCTGGGCGATCAGATCACCGGGGGCTCCATCGCAATCCGCGCTGTTTACGAGCCCATGCGCAAGGCGGGCGCTGCCGCCCGCATCATGCTGGTGAACGCTGCAGCGCGAGGCTGGGGCGTCGAGCCCGAGACGTGCAGTGCCGAGGCCGGGCATGTCGTTCACGCCGCAAGCGGCCGCCGCGCTGCCTATGGCAGTTTGATACGGGCTGCGGCATCCGAAGCCGTTCCACAGGAAATGCCACTGAAGCCTGCGTCCAGCTTCAAGCTGATCGGCCAGTCCGTCCGGCGCCTTGACAGTCCGGAAAAGGTCAACGGTACCGCGAAATTCGGCATCGACGCACGTCCGCAAGGCGTGTCTTACGCGGCGATCGCAATCTGTCCCCACTTCGGCGGCAAGCTGCGCGCGGTAGAAGACGGACCGGCAATGGCGGTGAAAGGCGTCAAACAAGTTGTCCGGATCGAGGATACTGTTGCCGTCGTGGCCGACAACACGGGTGCCGCACGAAAGGCGCTCGCTGCTCTCTCCATCGAATGGGAGCCAGGCCCGAATGGCACTCTTTCGCTGGTGGACTTGGAGAAGCGCGCGGAAGAGGCGATTGACGGCAACGCCCTGCCGCACATCAACGAGGGCGATATTGCAAAAGCCGAAGCCGAGCACGGACCTGCGCTGGAGTTCGTCTACCGCCTCCCGATCCTCACCCATTCGGCAATGGAGCCGATGAACTGCACGCTGCACGTTCGCAGCGATGGCTGTGACGTGTGGGTTGGTACGCAGGTCATGGGGCGAGCACGGCAAGCCGTCGCCGATGTGACCGGGCTTCCCTTAGAGAAGGTCGTTGTGCACAACCACCTGCTGGGTGGCGGTTTCGGGCGGCGGCTTGATGTCGACGGGATCATTTTGGCGGCGAAAATCGCAAAGCAGGTCGAGGGCCCCGTCAAGGTTACCTGGAGCCGCGAGGAGGACATCCGCCACGACTGCTATCGTTACCTGAACTACAGCAAGGTCACGGCGACTCTGGGCGCCGACGGCATGCCCGCTTCCTGGCGTCACCGCGTCATCGGCCCTGCCGTCATGGCGCGCTGGCTGCCGGCCTTCACCCGCGATGGCATCGACCTCGACATCATGGCGGGGGCCGAAACCCCCTATGCGATCCCGAACAAATACACCGACTTCGTGCGCCATGAGGCACCGGAGGGCATGTTGACGGGCAACTGGCGCGGCGTCGGTGCCACACGCAACCTTCCTGCCATAGAAGGCGGCATCGACGAGTTGGCCCATGCCGCCGGCGTCGATCCGCTGGAATACCGCAGACGCCTGCTTCAGCATAAGCCGCGTCTCCTCGCCGCGCTCGATCTCGCGGCGGAGAAGGCCGGTTGGGCAACTGCTCTGCCCCCTGGGAAGGGAAGGGGCATCGCGCTTTCGGAGGATTTCGGCAGTTTCGCCGCGATGATCTCGGAAATGAGCGTCGGGGAGGACGGAAGCCTAAAGACCGAGCGCATCATCTGCGCCGTCGACTGCGGCCAGGTCATCAATCCGGACACGGTCGAAGCCCAGATACAGAGCGGCATCATTTACGGTCTGAGCGCCGCTCTCTATGGACGCATCACTGTCCAGAACGGCGCCGTCGTGGAGGGCAACTTCGACGATTCTCCCGTTCTAAGAATAAACGAGACGCCGAAGATAGAGGTTCACATCGTGCCAAGTTCCGAGGCGCCAGGCGGCATAGGAGAGGTCGGCACACCGGGCGTCGCCCCCTCGCTCCTCAATGCGATCTTTGTGGCAACCGGTAAGCGACTGCGGTCGCTCCCGATCGACCATAACGAATTGCGGAGGGCGTGATCATGATCAAGCGGATTTTCGCCATCCCGCTCGTCGCCGTTCTCGCTGCGACCGGTATCGTTGCCGGTATGGGATCCCTTCAGACTTATGCTGAACCGTCGGATGGTGGAGCCCTCAAGTCCGTTTCCGACTTTGAGGCGATTGCGGACACCGGCGCGCGCTCGAAGGCCATCTTCGAGGAGGCAAGCCGTGTCATCACGCATCCGCGCTGCATCAACTGCCATCCGGCGACGCGCAGCCCGACGCAGGGTGAAGACATGCACCCGCATGTGCCGTTGATGAATGCCACCGAAAGCTCGCTGGGTCCGGCGGGACTTGTCTGCAGCACTTGCCACGGAGCCGAGAATCGTCCGGTGGTCGGCAGCCGCATGAAATCAATTCCGGGGAACGCGCACTGGTCATTGGCGCCGGCCAGCATGGCGTGGCAAGGATTGACGGTGGGTGATATCTGCCGGCAGGTGAAGGACACGAACCGGAACGGCAATCGGTCCCTTGCCGATCTCATCCGCCACATGGGCGAAGACCATCTGGTCGGCTGGGCCTGGCACCCTGGCGAAGGTCGCAGTGCTCCTCCCGGTTCGCAGGAGACGTTTGCCGCATTGATCGATGCCTGGGTCAGCACCGGTGCCGAATGTCCCGATTGAGGGGCTGAGGGGGCACAGGGAGACCAATCACCGTTTCGCGAAGAACCCGCCAGTTTCATCATTCACAACGGTGAGGCAGGGATATCTTAGTGCTTGCCGAACCGAGATGCCGCGCACGGGATTCGACGGCTCCATCGCGGGCTGTTCCTGCGGCCACAAGGTGCGGCAGCCCTGAGCGTGGCTCGACGGAAAAACAGCGCTCTTCAGGAGGGGTAGCGTTCGCATGTAGAGTTAAGTGAAATGTTGCACCGTTGAAAAAGCGTTTGCATTGCGGAAGCTTGCGAGATCAACTTTGGGACCTGGTCGACTCGATCGGCGCGGGGCGAGACAGGTAATCCGCCAAAATTGAAATCTCGGCAGCGCAGGCTAGGAGCTGACTACCTTGACGATGGCTCAAACCCACGGAATTGCCACAGGACGGTGGTCGTCGAGCGAGCTTTCAGCAGCCTATTGATGTGCGACTTGGGAAGCCGCCGACATCAGTTCCTTGGGATTCGGTGCCTTGAATGTATAGTCCTCCTCCAGAACTTCAGTGAAGCTCCAGCGTACGATCCCCGCCCGGTCCAGTAGGAACTGACCGACAAGCTGCGCCTGGCCGGAAGCCATCATCCGCTGATCGGCTTCCGTAATCTCATATCCTTCCTTCCTGTTGAGAAACTCGTTCATTGCCATAACGTCCATAGGCTCGGGCAACTCGCGCGGGAGATGGACCCGTATCGCCATGACCGTCTCCATCCCGACCTCTTGCAAGCCGAAAGCACGATGCGAGGCCCGCTCCGGGTCGGACGCCGCGAGAAGATCTGACATCGGGTGGTACCGGAAATAGAGCCGCGCGCGTTCGACCGGCGTGTTGACCACTGCCAGGCATTCGACGCCTTTCTCATGCAGGGCCGGTTTGAGCTGCGCCATCGCCGCGACATGGCGCCGGCAGAACGGACAGTGCAGGCCTCGGAACAAACCGATCAGTAACGGGCTACGGCCTCGAAAATCATTGAGCGCGACCTTGCCTTCGCGCGAGATGGCATCGAGTACAACATCTGGTGCCCGGACGCCCGGCTGCAGCGGGCGGTCGACACTACTCGTGGACATGGACAACCTCCTCGCAAGAAAAGGCAAAGCGCTTCGGGTTTGAGCCCGTGCTGGGCGCAAACCTCCCGCGCCAGAGAAAGTTAGCGTTTGGCTTCAGCCACATTGCCGAGGTCGAGATTAAGCGTTGCAAGCCCATCTTAACACGGAAAAAGCATCTGCGGTTCGCCCGTCTCCCGAGCCGTCATGAGCGCTCGCTATAATAACGGACAGCGAGTTCCGGCTTCCGTGGATTGGTGGATTTGCGCCAGCGCCAGGACGATCAACGGCACCGCCAGATGCTTCGTTGGTCGAGCGCACAGTGGATCTCGATTGCCTTCTCGGCGGCCGGTACACCTCCCAGTGTTCAACGTCTTGAAACTCGGGCGGCCTCGATATGACCGGATGCCAAATGTGGCGAATGACCTCACACGAGAGCACTCCCGAATGCTATTGCGCTGAAGGTCCGGTTCCCGACCTCGTTTTGGACGCACAAGTCTGAGACGACCAAGGTCATCAACGGTTCGAGGGCGGCCGTTGATCCGACAGACGCTCATGCACAAGTTTTACTTCGTCGACGAGCGATGTTCCGTTCTGTGGTTCGAAGATGGTGTAACGGGCCGACCCGGCCCGGCAGGTTTGAAGGGCCGGTGGTCGTCCCTCACAATGATGGTGTCGCGGAGTCAGGAGTGGCCTGCTCCATAGCAGCACGGAGAGACGACCATGAAAGAGTATGCCGGCATAGACGTATCCCTGGAATACTCAAGTGTGTGCGTGGTGGATGCGGATGGCCGCATTGTGCGGGAAGCAAAGATCCTCAGCGAGCCCGCTGCGCTGATCGCCTGGTTCGGCGCGCACGGCGTTGCGATGGAGCGAATTGGTCTGGAGGCCGGGCCCTTGTCGCAGTGGCTCCATGCCGGGATGGTGAAAGCCGGTCTCTCGGTCGAGCTGATCGAGACGCGCCACGTGCGTGCAGCCTTCAAGACAATGCCGGTAAAGACCGACAAGAAGGACGCTCGGGGCATTGCGCAGTTGATGCGGCTTGGCTGGTTCAGGCCGGTCCACTGCAAATCTCTTGCGGCCCAGGAGGTGCGTGCGCTGCTGACCGCCCGCAAGCTCATTCAAGGCAAGCTTCACGACATCGAGATGAGCATCCGGGGCATCCTGCGCGGCTTCGGCCTCAAGGTCGGGCCGACGACGCGGCGCACTTACGCGGGGCGCATCCGCGAGCTGATTGCAGGCCATTCGACCTTGGAAGCGATCGCCGCTTCGCTGCTGAAGGTGCGCGACGCGCTTGTGCATGAGTTTGCAGGGCTTGAGCGCCAGCTGCGCGCCATCGCCCGCCAGGATAACAACGCACAGCGGTTGATGACGACGCCAGGCGTTGGTGTCCTGGTGGCGCTGACGTTTGTGGCGGCCGTCGATGCGCCGGAGCGCTTCCGCTCATCACGCGCGGTGGGGCCGCACTTCGGATTGACGCCGAAGAAATATCAATCGGGCGAGACCGATCATAGCGGTCGCATCTCGAAGATCGGCGATGGGAGCGTGCGCACCGCGCTCTACGAGGCGGCCAACGTCATCCTGACGCGACCGGTCAAAGGTTCCGATCTGAAGCGCTGGGCGTTGGCGGTCGCCAAACGGGCCGGTCCCAGAAAGGCGCGCGTGGCGCTGGCCCGCAAGCTCGCGGTGGTGTTGCATTGCCTGCTCAGGGACAGAACCAACTTCATTGCTCATAAGGGAGCGCCAGCCGTGGCGGCT
>NZ_WITC01000055.1 GCF_009601505.1 Sinorhizobium terangae | reverse complement strand
GGCACTATCTACCCTGCCGGACTATGTCGGGTAACTAGATTTCGATCAGAGGTATCAAGGATTTATAGATAGCGTGTAGAGATAGTTCGTAGCCCTTCCAGCAATTCAGCTTGGGAAGGGAGCAAACAATGAAGTATCGCATCAATGATCAATTTGCGTTGTCGCGGCCTCCTGAAGGGCCCGTCGCGAGTTATATTATTTCGTTTGCTGAATGGCTCGTTGGTCGGGGCTACAGTCTTGTCTCAACGAGGAACCAGGTGCTTATGGCGGCCGGTTTCAGCAGTTGGCTTTGGCAAAACCGGATTGCTCTAGCTGGCATAAGTGGAGAACACCCAGGACGTTATTTGCGGGAGCGAGCACAATTTCGCCGGCCAAAGCGTGGAGATGACGCCGCTCTCCGACACTTGCTGGATTTTTTGCGAAGTGTCGGTGCCATGCCCGAAGAGGTCAAGGACGAGTATCAGCCGTCGCCGATCGAACTGCATGTGCAGGCATACGAGTCGTATCTGCGAGACGCCCGCGCCCTGAACCGCAAAACAATTGTAAATTACCGGCCAGTCGTCCGGGATTTCCTCAATTTCTGCTTCAGTGATGGTGCTGTTTTGCTCGCAGAGTTGCGCGCTGTCGACGTGACCGACTTTGTTCAAAAGAGAACTTCGCGTTTGAACATAAGACGCGCGAAGATCATGACCACCGCGTTGCGATCATTTCTTTCCTATGCGCGCTATAACGGGGATATCACCTCAGATTTGGCTGCCGCGGTCCCGATCGTCGCCAACTGGAGGCTTTCGTCTATTCCTCGTGCGATCAGCCGTGACGATGTAACCCGGTTGCTTGCCAGCATCGATCGCCAGACACCCATGGGACGCCGCGACTATGCCATGATCCTCATGCTGGCGCGGCTCGGCCTTCGTTCGAGCGAGGTGATCACGCTTGATCTTGACGATATCGATTGGGTCGCCGGGCAGATCCGTGTCCGGGGCAAGAGCAGTCAACGCAATGACTTGCCGTTATCAGCTGATGTTGGTGAGGCTATCGCCGATTACTTACGGAACGGGCGGCCACGAAGTGCCTGCCGCCGTGTCTTTTTGCGCGACAAGGCCCCGATCCGGGGATTCGAGGGTCCGAGTGGGTTTGGATGCGTCATCCGCCGTTGCCTTCGGCGGGCCGATATCAATGCCCCCACAACAGGAGCGCACCAGTTCCGCCACGGCCTCGCTTCAGAGATGCTGCGTGGCGGCGCCTCGCTCGGTGAGATCGGCGAAGTTCTGGGGCACCGTCATATGGAGACAACGGCGATTTACGCCAAGGTTGACCTCAACGCCCTGCGAACATTGGCTGTGGCATGGCCGGGAGAAGTTCAATGAGCGCACTCCGACAGGCTGCCCACGACTATATCGAGATGCGCCGCGGATTGGGGTTCAAGCTACGAGAAGCGGGAAGAGGATTGATCGATTTCGTCAGTTTCTTGGAAGCCAACGATGCCCCATATATCACCATGGAACTGGCCCTCGAATGGGCCCAGCGGCCATCCCATACGCAGCCCTCTCACTGGGCGGCACGGCTGGGTTACGTGCGCGGATTTGCCCGTCATTGGGTCGCCACCGATCCGCGGACACAAATTCCGCCTGACGGGCTGCTGCCTTTTCGCCCGAAGCGGGCGCTACCCTATCTTTACTCCCATGCCGACATCCGGCGTCTTCTGTCCGCCGCACTTGAGATGCCGTGCCGATACACCTGCTGCAAGCTCAGGCCGTTGACATTCTACTGCCTGTTCGGATTGCTAAGCGTTGCTGGCCTGCGCCTCGGCGAAGCCCGGAACCTCAAGCTTTCGGACATCGATTTCGACGCCATGGTGCTGACGATCCGCGGCACGAAGTTCGGAAAGTCCCGTCTCGTGCCCATGCACGCATCAACGTGCGCGGTGCTACAAGATCTGATTAAACGCCGACAACGACATAACTCGGCCCTGGCGGCGTCCCCTTATTTGTTCACATCCTATCGAGGTAATCGCCTCGACGTGGGTGACATTCATCGAACATTTTATGCTCTGTCCCGGCGGATTGGCCTGCGCGGGATCGATGACAGTCACGGCCCGCGTCTGCACGACATGCGGCACGTCTTCGCCACAAATACGCTGTTGCGCTGGTATCAAGCCGAGCAAGATCCAGAGCGGCTTTTGCCCATTTTATCCACCTATCTCGGCCATGCCCACGTGGCCGATACGCAATGGTATCTGAGCGCCTCGCCTGAGCTGATGACAGAGGCGATGCGCCGTCTTGAACGCCGCTGGGAGGATCGGACATGATCAAGTATGCCAGTCTGGCGCCGCTTTTAGAGCGCTTTTTTATTCAACGCCTGATGCAACAGCGTCAGGCAAGCCCCCATACGATCAGTTCCTACAGGGACACGTTTCGGCAGTTGTTGAAGTTCGCCGAACGAACTTTGCATAAGGCGCCGTCTCGCCTGAGCTTCGAGGAGATCGACACCCCGTTGATTACGGCCTTTCTTGATGAGCTTGAGAGCAACCAAGGGATCAGCGTCCGCAGCCGCAACCTACGCCTCACGGCAATTCATTCATTCTTTCGCTACGCGGCCTTCGAGGTACCGGAACATTCCGCTCAAATTCAACGTATTCTTGCCATTCCCAGCAAGCGTTTCACTCGAACGCTCGTCAGCTTCCTGACCCGCCCTGAAGTGGATGCACTGCTGGCCGCACCAGATCGATCGACATGGGCCGGGCGGCGTGATCACGCGTTTCTCCTGGTCGCCGTGCAGACCGGTTTGCGGCTATCGGAGATCACCGGTCTCAAGCGGGACGATCTGTTCTTCGGCGCAGGCGCTCATCTGCGCGTCATCGGCAAAGGGCGCAAGGAAAGATGCACCCCGTTCGCCAAGTCGACAACCGAAGTGTTGAGAAGCTGGCTGAAGGAACCTCAGCGCGGAGAAGAGGGCATCCTGTTTCCCAGCGCCAGAGGCGAGCGGCTCAGCGTTCATGGTGTCCAGTACATCTTGAACAAGCACCGCCAGACTGCTTCTGGCACATGCTCATCGCTGAACGGAAAGCGCGTCACTGTTCATCGCCTGAGGCACACAATGGCCATGGACCTGCTGCAAGCGGGCGTCGACCGCGCCGTGATTGCCTTGTGGCTCGGCCATGAATCGGTCGAGACCACACAAATCTATCTCGAGGCGACATTGGCGATGAAGGAGGCCGCCTTGGCAAAGACCTCCCCATATTCCGGCAAATCATCCCGCTACCGACCTGACGACAATTTGTTGGGGTTCTTGAACAGCCTGTAAATCGGATAGATTATGTCGGGTAGCTTGGGAGATTCTGTAAGAAATATCCTTATTCCTCAGTCATTTACTGTTGAGGAAAAAGCTTCCCGACATAGTCCGGCAGGGTAGATAGTGCCGCCTATGTCGTCCTCCACATAAGCGGCACACATTCGCGATGACGATGCTGGTGCGGTTGCAGCGGCAGGCATTGACCACGCCGGACCTCAATCCGCTGAAGATCGTGCAGGTTCTGCTGGGGCACAGCTCGATCCAGAGCACGGCGATCTACCTGCGCTGTGTCGAGCTCAATGCCCGCGAACTCGCCGACAGCATCGACTATCTCTATGGCGAGTTGATCCCCGATGGCCGTTAGACGCGGGCACATCGACCGGCGGCTGTCGGCTGCGACACCGATCGTTCTGGACCGGCCGGCCGACACCATCGTCTTCCGCGACGGCTGGGGCGAGGTCACAAAGCGCTACGATCCCGGCACGCTCGGATTGCCGTCGGACATCGCGACACTTTTGGCCGATGCTTTCCGCCACCATCATGCGGCATCGAGCCGGGAGACACAGCGTCATTGCTGGATGGCCCTGCGGACGTTCGCGCGCTTTGTGGTGGAGGACGGCCAGGTCCTGTCTGCCGACGATCTGACCAGTGCGATGGTGGGGCGCTACATCGGATGGCTGGATCGGCAGGTCGCAGGGCAGACGAACCAGCCCTGGTCGAAGGGATCGCGGGCGAATGTGCTGATGCAGCTTCGCCAGATGATCGACTGGACCAAGCGCCGGCATCCGTCGCGGCTGTCGGGCCGGATCGACTTCCCGTGGCGGGTCTGGCCGAACCGCAATGCCGATACGCGGCCGCGTCTTGGCGCAGCGGACCTCAAGGCGATCCTGCGCGCATGCTATGAGGAAATCGATGAGGCGTGGGAGCGCTTCGAGATAGGCCGGTGCGTTCTTGCGACGGGCGGCGCGGTGGATGGCGTCGATCCCGAGCTTTGCCGCCTGGTCCGGGCGCTTGCGGGTGTGAATGCCGGCGTGCTGCCGTCGCGGACGCTTGCGATCCGCAGCGGCGTCAACATATCGGCGGTCAATCGTCTTGGCGGCCTTCGTCACCTTGGCGGTCATCTTCACCTGACCGGCGAAACGGTCGTCGCATTCTTTGTCGCGCTTTCGATCCAAACGGCGGGCAATCCGGATGCACTGCGACTGGTCACGCGCGACTGCCAGGTGGCGCATCCGCTCGATGAGCATCGTATCATCGTCGAATGGGCCAAGCCCCGGGCCGGTGCGAAGGTGAAGCGCGCGCAGCGGCGATCCTTCGACCGCCGTCGGCGACATGCGGCGCCGAACTTAATCGATAAATTGCTGGCGATGACCGCGCCGCTCGCGGCCCGGGCCAGCCGCCAGGATCGGAACCGGCTATTCCTGGTGAAGAGTGAGAAGAAGGACGCGGTGACGCCCATCGTTGGGACTACCTTGTCGCATGCTCTGAAGCCGTTCATCAAACGCTCCAATGCCCGGATATCCATCTGGAACAAGGCGGCGCCGGAGCGGGCCCGCCAGCTCTTGCCGGATTTTGCGGCGGTGCTGCTGCGGGGGAGCGTCGCCACCGAATATTACAAGGCGTCCGGCGGCGACATCGTCGCGACACAAGACGTGCTCAATCACGCTCGCGCCGACACGACTGAGCTTTACATCAAGGGGCCAGAGACGCGTCGCGTCCAGCGCGAGACCATCGCCCGATTGCAGGGGCTGATGCTTGGCTGGATCGTCGGCGCAAAGGCGGACACCGAAGATCAGGCGCAACGCGACTGCATTGCACTGGCTAACAATGCGACGGTTCCGTTCAGCCATGATTGCCTCAACCCGGCCACTGGCACAGCGCCCGGATCGGCAGCTGGCCGGGTCTGTCGGCACTTCGGCGGCTGCCTGCGCTGCCCGGGACTAATCATCCCGCTCGATGCGGAGCACATGGCGCGCATTCTTCAGGCGAAGGAGGAGCTGGAACGCACGCGTGAGCGTATCGATCCGCGCCGCTTCGAGCTTCTATACGCGCCGAGCCTGCGCATTCTGACCGACGACATCCTGCCCGACTTCCCGCACTCGCTGCGCGCGGAGGCCGAAAGTCGAATGTTGGCTCTGCCAATCCTGCCGGCGCTGGAGTGAACGATGCAAGCGTCCACGGCACCCGATCTTGCAGCCGCGGCAAGGCCAGCGCTTCGAATATCGGCGCGCTCGGTATGGCCAGACCAGGTCTGGCATCTCGACGGCCATCGCCCCGGCGCAAACCGGAGTGACTTCTCGCTCGACTGGGGATTTACCCTGGCGGACGACAGCGGGTTCAGCGATCCGCAATGGGCTGACTGGCGAGAGGCGGCCAAACTGTTCCTGTGGAGCCTGAAGCTGGACCCGCCTGCAGGCCGCCGCAACGTTCACGATTCGACGATCGTCCGCGTCTTTAATATGCAGAGGACGCTGATCCGCTGGATGGCGGCGCAAGGGTACCGCAGCTTTGCCGATCTCGACCGCGATGCCAGCGACAGGTTCTTGGCGGCGATGGCGCAGCGTCCTGGCAGCAAGCCGGGCAAGGCGCTGTCGGCCATGACCCTGCAACACTACGCAAATTTGCTGACGCTTCTGTATCTCCAAGGATCGAAGTTCCCGGAAGTGGCAATTGATGATCCATTCCCAGGGACTGTGCCGCCGTTCGTTCGGCGTGACCGAGGCTGGCTTCCCTATACGCCGGACGCGGTCGCCGTGCCATTGGTCTCGGCGGCCTTGCGGCTGATCGAACAGCCGGCGGACGAAGTCATCGCTTTGCAAACGCAGGCGCAGGCTGCGTATGACGATGCCCTTGCCAGGGGCATCAGCCAGACGAAGGCCGGGTTTGTCGCGACCGACGCGATCAGGGAGTTTACCTTCTCGACCCTGTCCGGAGAGGAATCTCCCTGGCATGAAGCGCCTGTCACCAGCACCAAGCAGGTGCGGTATCTTGCAGATCGCATCTACGACGCCTGCTTTGTCGTGATCGCTTATCTGGTCGGCGCCCGCGTCTCGGAGATCCTTGGCCTTCAGGTCGGCTGCATCGAGCAGCATCCTGCCAGTGATGGCAGCGAGACCTTCGCCTATCTCGCCGGCCAGATCTACAAGACGGCGCGCGGCGTCGACGGCGAACCCCATCGCTGGGTTGCTCCAGCGCCCGTCGAGCGGGCCGTCTTGGTCATGGAGCAACTGACCGCTCGCCTGCGGGCCCAAAGCGGGCGATCCGAGCTCTTTCTGGTGATGGCCAGCACGGGCCTTGTCGGTCCCGCTGCGAGAACTGACCTGCCCGTCGTCTCCACGATCATACGGCGGCTGAACGATCTGTTCGCACCGTTCATCGGCCTGCCGGACCACGAGGGCGAGCCCTGGCATCTGAACACCCATCAGGGCCGAAAGACCTTTGCGCGCTTTGTCGGCAAACGCGACCGCACCGGACTACATGCGCTTCAGGCGCACTTCGGCCATGTGAGCCGGGCCATGACCGATCGTGGCTATGTCGGAACCGACTTCGCGCTTGACGACCTGATCGATCGGCATACCCGGGAAGAAACCCGCGCCGCCCTGGAAGAGGTGCTGACGGCGACGACGCTCGCCGGCAAGGGTGGACGGATGATTGCCGCTCGCTCGCAGTTCCGCGGGCGCACACGCGACGGCGATGTCCAGGCTTATGTCCGTTTCCTGATGGAGGAAACTGACCTCCGCCTCGGGGTCTGCGACTGGGGCTATTGTGTCTACCGCGTCGAAACGGCTGCCTGCTTCGGCGACGAGAAAGGACCCAACCCCGCGCTGCGGACTGAAAGCACGTGTCTCACCTGCGCCAACTTTGCCGTCACGGCCCGGCATCGACCGGTCTGGCAGGCGCGCCGCGACCGCAATGCCGATCTTCTCGCTCACCCCGGGCTGGACCCGGTCAGCCGCCGGGTTGCGGAAACACGGATCGTCGAATGCGATCGCATCCTTGGCGAACTCGATCATGGAAAGGATGGTCGCGATGGCCCGTAAACCCAGCAAAACACCGGCGCTGACGCCGCACGAAAAACGCCTGCGCAACACCGACAGCAAGCTCCGGGAGGCTCTGGAGCGCCTGGTGAAGGGACTGCCCACACACCCGGGCCTGCAAAAGCGCTCCTACCGTCTGACCATTGCCACGCTCGCACGGGAGGCGCGTGTCGGCCGCAACGCCATCTACACCAACCACCGCTCGATGATCGACGAGTTGCGTCGCGCCAGCGATCGCAAGATCGTCCCCGAGAAGCTGGCGGCCTGGGAAGACAAACTCGCCCAGCAGCGCGCTCTGATCCAGGTCTTGCAGATCGAGGAGCGGCGTATGGTGACGGAAAATGCCGTCCTGCTGAAGCGCATCCTCGAAGCCGAAACGGAGGTTGAGCGGCAGAAGCGTCATAATGCCCGCCTGATCGCCGAACGTGATCGCGCGGTGAAGCCGGTGCCCCTCCCGCGCGGGCCAAAAACCTGACGTCGTCAAGATTGTGGGTTCGTGTCGCCCCATCCATTGCCTGCGACACTCGTGCGCGGCATGATCTGCCGCATGCTTGACCCCTTCGATCCAGACAGCTTCATCGTGCGCGCCGAGGTTCATATCCTCGGCATCGAGCCCAAGATCAGCCGCACTCTCGAACTGCCAATCACTCTCAACCTCGCTCAACTCCACGAGGTGCTGCAGGCCGCCTTTGGCTGGACCGACAGTCATTTGCATCAGTTCAATATCGGCGGCCTTATCTACGGAGCCCCGGAGTTCGATGAGGACGGTCTGTCCGACAGCCGGACCTTCGAGGCGACCGAGGTCAGGATGATCGACCTTCACTTTCCCTACGATCCCGAGGAAGACCCTCTCACGATCCTCTACGAATACGACTTTGGCGATAATTGGCGTCATCTGCTGCGCCTGGAGCGCGTTGCGCGCGAGGAGAGTGCCAAATATCCTCGCTGTATCGCAGGCAAACGTTCCGGACCTCCCGAGGATGTTGGTGGGACTTCGGGCTATGCTGACTTCCTCGAAGCCTGGCTCGATCCTGACCACGAGGAACATAAAGCCATGCGCCGGTGGGTGGGTCGCAAGTTCCACCCGGAGGCCTGCAATCTCGATGACATCAACAAGGCGATCGCCAAGGCCATGCGCGTATCAAAGGGCGACTACCGGTTCCGTCGCGAAAGCGCGTAATTGACAGACCCGAGACGGCTTCGAAGCCAAAGATACACTCGAACTACCGCTCACAGCTGAAAAGTCCTTAGAATCAGCGTCATCCAGCTAACAGGACACTTGACGCATAACCTAACCGCTGAACCCCGTCGACCAATGGCGCGGCATCGAGCGTCTTGTCGCGCTCGGCTGGACCGAGGAGGCGATCGCCGTGGCGCTCGCGCTGCCCGTCCGCCAGATTCGAAAGCTTCGCCTTCTCGCCAACGTTCTTTCCGCCATGCTCGACCAGATGGCGAAGGGCGACATGCCGTCGGAGCAGCAACTGCGGACGATCGCCGCCGCCTCGCTCGACGAGCAGAAAGAAGTCTGGAAGGCGCATAAGCCGAAGAAGGGTGATACGGCGCCCTGGTGGGTGATTGCCAACGGTCTTTCCAAGACCCGCATGTATGCCCGCGACGCGAGCTTCGGCGACGATCTGCGGCAAGCCTACGGCATCGAATGGGCGGAGGACCTCTTTGGCCCGGCCGACGAAGACAATCGCTACACCACCAATCTCGAAGCCTTTCTCGGTGCGCAGCAGGAGTGGATGACGAACAACTTGCCCAAGAAGGGCGCCATCGTCGAGGTGAACAATTGGGGCCAGCCCGACCTGCCGAAGAAGGCAAGCCAAGTCTACGGCAAGCCCGGCAAGGGTGACCACACCGGCATGTACCTCGACCGTGATGGCAAGGTGCAAACCGTCCATTACCGGATGCCGGAGGCCAAGACGGCGAAGGGGCAGACCGGGCCGGCTGGCGAGGACGCGATTGACGACGAGACCGTTATCTCGAAGCCGCGCCCTGATGTCACGCAGAAAGGCCATGACATGATCGGCGATTTCCGTACCGACGCTCTGCATGAGGCTCTAAGCCGCGCGCCCATCGAGGACGACATGCTGATCGCGCTGCTCGTGCTTGCCTTCACTGGCCGGAACGTCCGCGTCGATTCCGGTGCGAACGACGATGTGTTCGGACCGAAGCGTTTCAAGCGTCACGCTGCCCGCCTCTTCTGCGAAGACGGCAGGCTTTCCTTCGACATGAAAACCGTCCGTGTCGCCGCCCGCTCCATGCTGATCGAAGTCCTCTCATGCCGGCGCGGCATGTCGAACAGCGGGGTCGTTTCCCGCATCGCCGGAGAGGCCATCGGAGCGGACGGCTTCTTGCCGAACATGGGCACGGAAGACTTTCTCGTTTGCCTGTCGCGCCAGGCGCTCGAAACTGCGGCGAAGGAAGCAAATGTGCAGCCGCTGCCGCGTGTTCGCGACACGCGAGCGGCACTCGTCGAGCACTTCAAGGTCGATGCGAGCTTCGTACATCCGGCAGCGCTGCTTGCGCCTGATCCGAAGGACGTTGCCGATCTGATCCAGCACGCCGATTACCTCGACGATGATGCCTCCGCGGATAGCGCCGACGACGATCTCGACGGTGCGCCAATCGGTGCCACCGCAGCCCGCGATACCGATATCCCGAGCGACCTCGGCACCACCGAAGCGGAATTGGACGAGGTCGGCGGATCGGAGGACGCCTCCGACGACGCTCCAGGGGAGCACGAAACCGCTTATGGCATCGCGGCGGAGTAAGCGCCTTCCCTCTCTCTTTTCCGAACGCCTTCCGCCGCCGGTTGTCCCGGCGGCGGTTTTATTTTCAGCACCGCAGAACCTGACGGAGAAAGCCCATGTCTGCCTCTTGATTTACGATCTCGCTCCGATCGGCTCCATCGTTTCCTGGTCCGACGGGACCCCCACGTCCGCCCGAGCGGTGCAGTTCAAACCCGATGCCGTGGAGGGCTCGGAAGCCGATGATCGATCAGCGCTTGCGCACGAACTCCGTGCGCAAGACTAGACCTTTGATCGCGTCATGGCGGCAGTCGATCTCGTCCGGGTTGTCCGTGAGCCGGATCGACCTGATGACCGTTCCCTGCTTCAGCGTCTGCCCGGCACCTTTGACCTTCAGGTCCTTGATCAGGACGACCGAGTCTCCGTCTGCAAGAACGTTGCCCGATGCATCGCGAACTTCAGCGGCCTTGGCCTTCTCCGCGGCAATTTCGGAAGCAGGCCGCCACTCGCCGGTAGCTTCGTCATAGATGTAGTCGTCGTTCTGGTCGCTCATATCCGTTCCGCGTCGTGTCAATTTACGCTGTGACCCCTCGGTCGTGCTGACTGCACCAGTGGAACAGCCGGGGAGAGCCTCTATCTCGGATGTGGCGCCGACGCAACATCGGCTGGACCGGTGCCAGTGGCGGTGCGGGAGCCGGCCGAGAGCTTCCTTTCGGCACTTTCCGTAGGCCGCCCTCATGCCGGTTGTCCTTCGGTTTTGCTGCGGTCTGAACCGGTGGCCGTTCGCTTCAAGGCCGCTATCGCGCCGCAGTGCGGCCGACACTCGCCGTCCCTCGCAGAGCAGGTTCGCTTGGCTATCGCGAGGGCAGGATGCCCTGCTCGCACTCAAACCGGCTCCGCTCGGCCTGGCGTGTCCGGACCTTGATGCGTCCGTCTTCCGCCGGTTCGGGGCGACCGCACCGAAGGGAAAGCCGGCACGGGGCCGGAGCCGCTTCGAAGTTGGAAAGGAAGAACCGATGGCAAAGCCCGCAACACCCTCTCGTCAATCCGCCCGCGTCGTTCAGCTTCGCAAGGGCGCCACCCTCGAAATGGTCCGGCTCTCATGCCCAGACAGCGCCCAGGCGCTGAAGATCGCCGAAAGCTTCGGAATCACGATCGTCGACAGCGACGGAATCCGCGATCTCCATGAGCGCCTCATCTGCGAGACGGCCGATGCTCTGAGCGACGGTCTCGGTGAGAAAGCCATGCAGATCCACCTGCAGCGGATCGTCGGCGCCTTCGTCGGCTCCGCACACGGTGCGGGACAGTTCTACAGCCGCGCGGTCACCGAGGCGCGGGACGCCACGGCAAAGGCAGCAAACGACAGCCGCGACGAGGACCTCGACGGCCCCGTCGGCTACGATAGTGCTGCCCAGCGCAAGCGGGAGTTTGCCGCCGACATGGGCGTGCAGGCACACGCGCTCAGGATGGCCGCGGAGGGCGCCGTTGCAGCATACAAGCACATCGTCGGCGAGACCTGGAAGTCCTTCGATCGACCCGTCGACAACCCAGGTCAGTCCCTCGATCGCAAAGCAGCCGAGGCACAGATGTCGGCCTTCGACTGAGCGCTTTCCGGCGGGGCTCCGGCCCCGCCTTATTCCCTGACGAGAAGCAAGCGTGCCGACGGCCTTGGAAAAGGTCGCACGATGATCTACATTATTTTCGAGAATTATCTACATGGAGATGATGCATGCCGATAAACGTCAACAATCCGGAAGCGGATGCGCTGACGCGCGAGTTCGCCCAAATGGCGGGCGTCGGCATCACCGACGCCATCGTCATCGCCATGCGGGAGGCGATCGAGCGTCGCAATCGCGCGGAGACGCCATTGCAGACTGCGGCACGTTTGCGGAAAGCGCATGGAATTGCCTTGAGCGACAATGCCCGCAAGCCTCTTCCCCGTGAAGCCTTCGACGAGATGTGGGATGAGGCCTGATGTTCATCGATGCCTGTGCGATCATCGCGCTTCTCTCCGATGAACCGGAAGCGGCGCGCGTCTCGGACGCTGTTGCTTCTGCCAGACATCCCTTCACATCCCCGGTCGCTATTCTCGAGACCGTCCTCGGCCTTGCAGGGCCCGACAAGTTCAATCTTCCGGTTGCCTCGGTCGAAACGATCGTGATGGAATTCCTCGAAGCGCAGGAAATCGAGGTTCGCGATCTTCCGCCGGCCTCCGAGACGACGCGGCTCGCCCTTGTCGCCGGGCATCGCTATCGCACCGGCCGCCATGGCCTGAACCTCGGCGATTGCCTGCATTATGCCTGCGCCAAATTCCATGGCGTGCCGATCCTTGCCACGGCGGACGAGTTTAGGTCGACCGACCTCGAAACCATTCCTTGAACCTGCTGAAGCGGTTACGCCGAGATCGGCCCGCCGCTACCCCGTCCGGCCTTAGGTGCTGGCGGAGCGAAGCGTTCGGGCAACGGCTTCGCCGTCCTCCACCTCCGTTCCGGCCTCAAGGTGCCCTCCCCCCTTTCCGCTCCGCCTTTGGACCGCCGTGACGGGGTCGCGATCGGCGCGACCTCCTGGAAATGGAGGTTTGAACATGAGCAGGAAGGACGAAGGCCAGCGCGCCGACATCTACACACGGATCACTGACAAGATCATCGAGGACCTGACGAATGGCGTTCGGCCCTGGATGAAACCATGGAACGCGGCAAATATGAACGGCCGTATCACCCGGCCGCTGCGCCACAACGGCCAGCCCTACTCTGGCATGAACGTGCTGTTGCTTTGGTCGGAGGGCATGGCGCGTGGCTATTCCTCGCCGATGTGGATGACATTCAAGCAGGCGCGCGAAATGGGATCGTCCGTCCGCAAGGGCGAGACCGGCGCGACGGTCGTCTTCGCGAGCCGCTTCACCAAATCCGAAGCGGACGGTAATGGCGGTGAGATCGAGCGGGAAATCCCGTTCCTCAAGGCGTACACCGTCTTCAACGTCGAGCAGATCGATGGCTTGCCCGACCATTATAATCATCGCCCGGATCCCGTCCTCGACCCGGTCGAGCGCATTGCGCATGTGGACCGCTTCTTCCGAAACACCGGCGCGGTAATCCGCCATGGCGGAAACCAGGCCTTCTTCGCGCCAGGTACCGACTTGATTCAGATGCCACCGTTCGAGAGTTTTAAGGACGCGGCGAGCTATTATGCGACGCTCAGTCATGAGGCCACACATTGGACGGCGCCGGCCGGCCGTGTCGGCCGGGAGCTTTCCCGCTATTCCAGGGATAGAAGCGAACGTGCCCGCGAGGAACTCATTGCCGAGCTTGGCAGCTGCTTCCTCTGCGCCGATCTCTGCATTGCGCCAGAGCTCGAGCCGAGGCCGGATCACGCGTCTTACCTTCAATCCTGGCTCACCGTTCTATCGGGCGACAAGCGAGCGATCTTCCACGCCGCGGCGCATGCCCAGCGTGCCGTCGCCTATCTTCACGATCTTCAGCCGACGGAGAGCCAGAACCGGCAGGCGGCTTGAAAAAGGTAGTGCCGCTCCCGCGCACAGATAATCAGGACTGGTCGCCGCCAACGGCGGTGGCCGGCTCCACCACCGGTTCGGTCTTCACCTGCAGATCTTCATCCGTTCTCAGGTCCAACTTGCCCCAGATCGACATTTTCTGTGGACCCGGTTTCGGCTTGCGCGACGGCTTGATTTCGACAGTGAACGGCTTTGTCTGTTTGCGCATGGATCCTCTTGGGCAGAACGAATCGCGCTGCAACGATATCCCGCGTATGGATCAAAGCAACTGGCGTCTAGGGAGTTCGACATCGAAGTGTCCGCGGCAGCACATCTGGCATCCTGCGCAGTTTCGCCTGTGAGCCGTTTGCACAATCGCGCTCGAACGGCGTGCAGGTACCCATCGCCATGTTCCTTCTCCTCATTGTTGCCGGCGCTCGTTCTGCGGGCTCGATGAGGCATGTCTGACCGGAGAGCGGCTTCGCCTCGATCGTCTTCCCGCAACGGCCCTCGGAACTTTCTTCCCCTGGCGGCTGCGCCGCCATTCCTCGCGGAGCAACAAAATTCCTCCCGGCCGCCCTCCATTTCATTCCGGCCTATCGGTGCGGTCCGATCGTCCCCGGTCTTTGTGACAGCCATCGAGGCCGCGAAGGGCGCGGCCCGAAACAACGAAAGGAACATGACAATGGCTACCATCGGCACCTTCACCTCCACCGAAAACGGCTTCACCGGCTCGATCCGCACCCTCGCCCTCAACGTAAAGGCTCGCATCGCCCGCATCGAAAATCCCTCCGACAAGGGCCCGCACTTCCGCATCTACGCGGGTGCCGTCGAACTGGGCGCCGCCTGGCAGAAGCGCTCCAACGAGAGCGACCGCGACTATCTCTCGGTCAAGCTCGACGACCCGAGCTTCCCGGCTCCGATCTACGCGACGCTGACGGAAGTCGAAGGCGAAGACGGCTTCCAGCTCATCTGGTCCCGCCCGAACCGGGACTAAGGATCCACTGGCCCCGCCAAGGCGGGGCCAACTCCTCGTCTTCGAAGCCGGAAACAGGCATCGAGCCGGTTTCCGGCTTTCTGCTGCGAAGCGAGAGGTAGGGGTCTGCTCAGATCGAGCCATCTTGTCGTGGTGAGAGGGCAGTCTCAAGGACGAGCGGTTCCCCCCAAAATGCTTGCGCATTTCGGCTCCCCCACCCGCCGCGGTGCGGTCGCGTGCCGCGCTCCTTGACCCCGCCCTCTCCTCACATCCGCGGGCGTCATCTTTCTCAAACATCAGGAGATGACGCCGATGACCATAGAACAGCACATCGAAGAACTGCGCGCCGAGCTGTGGAACGCCGTCGACATGGACGAGCGTCGACAGATCGAGGGCGAACTTGTACTCGCCCAGGCCGAACGCGAGGTGATCTTGGCCGAGCTGGACGGCCGCCTCAGCGCCGAGCCTCCGTTCTGACGGAGGCTTCTCGCTACGTCCGGGACCCCGTCCAACCGGATCGATCGGCCACCCGACCGACGCTCCCCGCTGGCTCGGACCGGGAAACCGGGATCACGGTAGTTTAGGGGCGAGAACGCCTTCTGGCGCTGAGCGCAGCGATAGCGATCAGCTGCGCCTCTCCTTTCGACCCTGCTGTCAGCTGCGTACGGGATGTTGCAACCCGGTCGTCACGACGCAACCTGCCGCCGCCGGAATTTTCCCCGCCGCGCTGCGGCTCCTCGCGGGACAAAATTCAGGCGTCGCCAAGTCCTCCGCTCTGCTGCGGCCGTCCCGGTGCGTCCCTCCTTTCCGGTCAGCAGCCTATCCCTGCGATGACCGCAATTCGAAAGGAGATCCATCATGCAACAGCTCGCTCAATTCCTGGCCGCCACCGGCCGCCGGCTCCGCGTCCTTGGCAAAGTGATCAGTTACTTCTTCCGCAAGGGAAAGCTCGGCCTGAAGCTCGCCATCAAGGTCCCGTTTTTCGTCGAGATCGAGGTGTCCTTCGAGACCGGCTGGAACCAGCGCCGATGAGGTTTTTCGAGGCCCGCTTCGGCGGGCCTTTTTCATCTCGGCATGGACGCACGCGGCCGATATCCGCGTTTTCGTTTCTGTCGCAGCAGATCGAGAAACAGCCGGACCGCTTCCTCTTCCCGCCTGAAATGATGAACCGTCATCTGTCCTCTGGTTCCAATGCGGCCCCACTTACGAAACAGGCAGACATCACCGAAAAGGTTTGGTTCGATCGACATGGCATAATAGCGTGCCATGTTCCTCGAGGCATCGGAGCGTTCCACATAGAGTCGATAGGGTTGAGAGATCATGAGATCAGGATCGCTGATCACGATAATCGCGTCCAACAACACTTATGAATCGGTCGGCATGGATCGATTCAGATCGGTGATGATATCGGACAGGTCGCGAAAAGCTCGGGCGAGGCGCCTTCGGCGCACGGCTCTACTCGCTCCCGCTCCCCGAACCCGCGAAACGGTTTCGGCCATTCGGTAACGATCCTCTCGCGAACGTCAATCACACCATCCGTGTCTCTCACCGTCCCAGGACCTTGCAAGGCCTTCATGGATAAGTGTGCTGCCGAGCGAGCGTCCCGCGCGGGTCACCGTACGGAGCTTGCGCCCATATTTGTCCTCGTCTCGGACGCCGGTCGAAAGCGAGAACGTCCCCGCGTTAAGCAGGGCCAGTAGGCGCGCCTTCGCCGCCTCCCCTTTTCGCCGTTCTGCCTCGCATCGCGGCGGGCTCAACTCAGGTGTGTCGATATCGGCAATGCGGATTTTCTCGCCTTCGAACCAGAACGTATCGCCATCGACGACACAGTTGATGTGACGGCTATCGCCGCAGATCGAAAACGAAGCTGACAGTGAATCCGCTGTCGAGGGGTTGGCGAAAGCCAGGAGACTCGTGAGGTTGCTTGTGCCGTAAGCTGAGAGGAATCCAGCGACGGCAATGATCGCGAGCCCCACGATCGCGATTGGTCTTCCGCGACGAAGAGGATAAGCGACACGAGGTCTCTTCCGCTTAGCACGTATTTCTTGCCGGCGGCCGCCGCCGGCCTTCCGGGGTCTCCGGAATGGCGTCACGCTGTTTTGCGCCAATTTAGTCTCCATGCATTTCGTCGAACGGTACGACGGCCATAGTTTCGTCCGGGTTTACCGACGACCTGGTACGGCCGATAAAGCAGTGTGCGAGGTGCGGGGCGCAGTCGGTCCCGCCTTCCCTTCGGGCCACAATGAGGCTCCTGCGGCTGCGCTGTTTCCCGCCCTCGCACGACGAGAATTCCCGAAATCCCGCCCGTTGGGCGTCGCTCACGCTGATTTCTCCGATACTCTTCATAATTCTGGATCCGCCTTGCTCGTTGCACTGCGCGCCGGCCGGATCAGGCGGGCTTCAGACGTCTTTCCGCTAGGGTGAAGCCTGTTCGTTCCGACGCAAGCCTTCATGTCGTCGCGCCGGAACCAGATTGCGCGACCGCATCGAAGCGGCGCGTTGCCGGCCGTGAACACGATCTGTTCATCGGCGCGCATCCGCAGCACCTCATGAGCCTGGATCAGCGGTCGCGCCGCCAATTGCTTCGACCGCGTCCGCGACGACCCCTTGGATTGAAAACTGCGGCTGACCTGGTCGATTTCGACCGTGGTCATGCCGCAACGCTTCGAGATGTAGTCGGCCGTCTCAGGATCGTTGATCGCGGCAAACGAAATCCAGCTCGCGCTCTCGAACCACTTGCTCGCGGCATCGCGGCCGCCATAGGTTTCTCGCATCTGGCCGATCGACTGGTAGATCATCGTGAGCGTGATCCCGTACTTGCGACCGGCATCGCGGGCGGTCTCCAGAATGCGCATGTAGCCGAGGCGTGCAACCTCATCGAGAAGGAAGAGCGCCCTGCCGTTCACCGCGCCGTCGCGATTGTAGATCGCGTTGAGGAACGAGCCGATGATCACACGCGCCAGACCGGAATGCGTCTCCAATGTCTTCAGGTCGATGTTGATGAAGACATCGGTCTTGCCGTTCGCCAGCGCGTCGGTCGAAAAGGTCGAACCCGACACGAGTGCGGCATAATTGGTGTATGACAGCCAGTGCGTTTCCTTGACCGCATTGGCGTAAACGCCGGAGAAGGTTTCCGGCGTCATGTTGACGAAGGCGGCGACGTTTTCCTTCACGAAGTCCGAGTTCGAAATGTCGTAGATCGATTGCAGCCGCTCACGCAGCTTCGGTTCCGGCTCGGAGAGATTGGACCGAACTTGCCGCAACGTCTGGTTCTCTTGGTCCGTATGGCCGGAAAGGCAGACATCGGCGATCAGCGCGGTCAATAACTGCAGCGCCGATGCACGGAAGAAGTCGTCGCGCACGCCGCGCGGACCGCCGCTGTCGCTCATGATCCACGAGGCGACGGAGGCGATGTCTTCCTCCTTGGTTCCGCCGAAGCGGCCAATCCAGTCGAGCGCGTTGAACCCTGTTTCTGGCTCCTTCGGATCGAGAATGCGGATGAAGCGGGCGGCGTCTTTGCGATGTTTGTAAATCATCGGCGCCACTTCGTTGGAAGGGTCGAGTACGACAAGCGCCCCGCCCCACTTAAGCGCTGTGGGGATCGTCACCGATGTCGTCTTGAAGCCGCCCGAGCCCGCGAACACGATCCCGTGGGAGGATCCGAACGACCCGTCGAAGCAAAGGAGCGGCGACTTGCCGCCGGCGCCCCAGGTTTCGGGATCATCGGCGCGAAACGACTGCGCGGCTATGCTGTCCCTGTCGACACGATAACGCTCGCCAATGACGATGCCGCCGGTATCGGGAAAGAGCTTTGCCGCTTCCGGCATCTTCATCCAATCGGCGTCGCCATGCAGGGCCCTTGGCCCGCGGATGCGTTTCGGCTCGGCGCGTGCAAAGGCGGCGTTACCGATGAGCGCGACGCGCAGCGCGAAACATCCCGCCATCAGCGCCGCCGCCCCACTGATCATCATTGCAGGGTCGAGGTACGACGCAATGGACTTGCCCGCTGGCACCTGCCCGGCGAACGCGGCAAGACGTGCCGCCTCGCGTGTCGCCGCGGTCAGAATTGTTGCCGCGGCTCCGGCCAAGGCGCCCCAGCCAGCGAATTTGATGTTCGCGGAGCCGGCGCTCGCGAACAGGAAGATCACACCGATCGCCGCGGCGGTGACATAGGGCGCGGCGATGCCGAGGCGGCCCAGCGTCAGCCTCACGGCTTCCGTCTTACCGAAGTTCGATAGCGACTGTTCGATCCCGGTCAGGCCGATGACGGCCAGCATCATGAGCGCGACGGGGACAGCGACGAGAGCAAGCTTATTCGCCGTCATTGCCGAAGGCCTCCGCGCCGAGAGCGATCAACCGCGCCCGCTCGCCTTCGTCGGACTTCAGTCGGTGGCTGAGTTCGACCAGCGCCCCGAGCAGGAGCGCGCGTTTCTCATATCGCAAACCCGCCTTCACGATCAGGCCGCCAAGTTCGATCTTCTCCCGCGTGTCTTGTCTGCGGGCGTCGGATGTCGTCCTCCTCGCCATCCGCTCAAGCCTCGCCACTGCTGCCCTGAGCCGCGCCAGACGTGACCGCCGCGATCGATGCGCCGGCGCTGGAGTCTCCATTACCCTTCTTCCCTCCGGTCGTAAGGCCCTGCCCTCCGCGAAAGCGTGTCGCCAGACTCTCGAAGGCCGCCTGAAGCTCGGCTTCCTCGATCTCGATTTCGCCAAGGCCTGCCTTGAGAGCAATTCGGCCGATCCGCTCGGCTTCTCGCGTTTCCGCGATCTTGAGCTGCTCCTGGAGTCTGGCGATTTCGTCGCGAATTTTCGAGGAAGGTTTCTTCATTCCGTTCGTCTCCCTGGCTGAGAAAGCTTGTCTTTCGAGGGCAGTCTTTCGGAACGGAGTGCGGAACGCACTACTGTGAATCCTACAATCGCCAAGGGCGATGCTTTGGTGAATGATCCCGGCCGTTCCGAAGGAGCGGCTTCCAAGGGCGCAATTATACGTCGCTGTCGCGACGTCTTGGCTCGAGAGAGCCCTGGCGGGGCCGCCGCTCCCGACGAACCCGTTGATCTGTTCGCTATCGGGAGCTCAGTGCGTCGTGGCCGTTCCTCATTTTTCCGTCAGCGTCGTCGCCCGCGGCTCCGGCCGCAGTGCCGTGCTGTCCGCGGCCTATCGCCACTGCGCGAAGATGGAGTATGAGCGGGAAGCCCGAACGATCGACTACACCCGCAAGCAAGGCCTGCTTCACGAGGAGTTCGTCATTCCCGCCGATTCACCGGAATGGTTGCGGTCGATGATCGCCGATCGCTCGGTCTCCGGTGCGTCCGAAGCCTTCTGGAACAAGGTCGAGGATTTTGAGAAGCGCGCCGACGCCCAGCTCGCCAAGGACGTCACGATCGCGCTGCCGACCGAACTGACGGTCGAGCAGAACATCGTGATGGTCCGAGACTTCGTCGAACGGCATGTGACCGCCAAGGCAATGGTCGCGGACTGGGTCTATCACGATGCACCGGGCAACCCCCACGTCCACCTGATGACGACGTTGCGACCCCTCACCGAGGCTGGCTTCGGCGCCAAAAAGGTCGCTGTCCTTGGACCGGATGGCAATCCAATCCGCAACGATGCCGGCAAGATCGTCTACGACCTATGGGCCGGAAGCCTCGACGACTTCAACGCGCTTCGCGACGGCTGGTTTGCCTGCCAGAACCGGCATCTGGCGCTTGCCGGTCTCGACATTCGCATCGATGGTCGTTCCTTCGAAAAGCAGGGTATCGAGCTTAAGCCGACCATTCACCTCGGAGTCGGCACCAAGGCGATCGAGCGGAAATCAGCGGCCGATGAGCAACCACTTTCGCTCGAGCGCCTGGACCTACAGGAGGAACGGCGGGCCGAAAATGCCCGGCGCATTCAGCGCCGGCCGGAGATCGTTCTCTACCTGATCACGCGCGAGAAGAGCGTCTTCGACGAACGCGACGTGGCGAAGATCCTGCATCGCTATATCGACGACCCCGCTTTGTTCCAGAGTCTGATGGCACGTATCCTGCAGAGCCCCGAGACGCTCCGTCTCCAACGCGAGCGGATCGCGTTTGTGACCGGCATCCGGGTGCCGACAAAATACACGACGCGAGAGCTAATTCGGCTGGAAGCGGAGATGGCGAGCCGTGCTATCTGGCTCTCACGACAATCCTCGCATGGCGTCCGGGAAGCGGTGCTGCAGGCGACAGTCGCGCGCCATTCACGCCTGTCGGAGGAGCAGAAGGCGGCCATCGAGCATGTCGCGGGTGCCGAGCGGATCGCCGCCGTCATCGGCCGCGCCGGTGCGGGCAAGACGACGATGATGAAGGCGGCGCGCGAGGCGTGGGAAGCTGCCGGCTATCGTGTCGTTGGCGGCGCGCTTGCCGGCAAAGCAGCCGAAGGTTTGGAGAAGGAAGCAGGCATAGTCTCCCGCACGCTTTCGTCCTGGGAGCTTCGCTGGAACGGAGGCCGAAGCCAGCTCGACGCAAAGACTGTCTTCGTTCTTGATGAAGCCGGCATGGTGTCGTCGCGGCAGATGGCACACCTGGTCGAAGCAGTGACGAAGGCCGGCGCCAAGCTTGTCCTGGTCGGCGATCCAGAACAGCTTCAGCCGATCGAAGCGGGGGCCGCCTTCCGCGCCATTGCCGATCGCATCGGCTATGCCGAACTCGAAACAATCTATCGTCAGCGCGAGCAGTGGATGCGCGATGCCTCGCTCGACCTCGCCCGCGGCAATGTCTGCAAGGCCATCGAAGCGTACCGCGCCAATGGCAGGATGATGGGCTCCGATCTCAAAGCTCAAGCTGTCGAAAACCTCATCGCCGATTGGGACCGGGACTACGATCCCACTAAGACGACATTGATTCTGGCCCATCTCAGGCGTGATGTGCGCATGCTCAACGAGATGGCGCGCGCCAAGCTCGTCGAGCGTGGAATCCTTGGCGAGGATTTTGCTTTCCGGACGGAGGATGGAAACCGCCGCTTCGCGCCGGGCGACCAGATTGTTTTCCTCAAGAATGAAGGCTCGCTTGGCGTCAAGAACGGCATGCTCGGCAAGGTCGTCGAAGCCGCTCAAAACCGCATCGTCGCGGAGATCGGCGAAGGCGAGCATCGCCGCCGGGTCAGGGTCGAGCAACGCTTCTACAACAATCTCGATCATGGCTATGCGACCACGATCCACAAGAGCCAGGGGGCCACTGTCGACCGGGTGAAGGTGCTCGCCTCGCTCTCCCTCGATCGGCATCTGACCTATGTGGGGATGACCCGTCATCGCGAGGATCTCGGTGTCTATTACGGCGCCCGATCCTTCGCCAAGGCGGGCGGCTTGATACCGATCCTGTCGCGGAAGAATTCGAAGGAAACGACGCTCGATTACGAGAAGGCCACCTTCTATCGCCAGGCGCTGCGTTTTGCCGAAGCGCGCGGCCTGCACCTCGTCAACGTTGCCCGTACGATCGCCCGTGACCGGCTCGAATGTTCGATCCGGCAGAAACAGAGATTGGCCGATCTGGCCCACCGTCTCGTTGCCGTCGGCGCGCGGCTGGGCCTCGCCGTCGGTGCAAAAACAACCAAGTCACAAAACATCAAGGAGACCAGGCCGATGGTTGCCGGTATTTCCACGTTCCCGAAATCGCTCGAGCACGCAGTCGCCGACAAGCTCGAAGCCGATCCCGGCTTGAAGAAGCAATGGCAAGACGTCTCGGCGCGCTTCCATCTCGTCTATGCGCAGCCGGAAGCCGCCTTCAAGTCCGTCAATGTCTACGCCATGCTGAAGGATGAGAACGCAGCCAAGTCGACGCTCGCGAAGATCGCCAGCCAGCCGGAAAGTTTTGGTGCGCTCAAGGGGAAAACCGGCTTGCTCGCGGGCCGCGCCGACAAGCAGGACCGAGAACGCGCGGAACGCAATATTCCTGCTCTGGCCCAAAGTCTCGGCGACTACTTGACCCAACGCAACCGCGCAGAACAACGCTATCGGGCGGACGAGCTGGCGGTCCGCCGCAAGGTCTCGATCGATATCCCGGTGCTGTCTCCAAGTGCGCGCCAGACGCTGGAGCGAGTGCGTGACGCCATTGATCGCAACGATCTTCCTTCGGCGCTCGAATTCGCTCTCGCCGACAAAATGGTAAAGGCAGAACTGGAGGGATTTGCCAAAGCGGTCGCGGAGCGTTTCGGCGAGCGCACCTTCCTGCCCCTGGCCGCCAAGGATACGAATAGCGGGACCTTCAAGACGATCACCGCGGGCATGAGCCCCGGTCAGAAGGCAGAGGTCCAGTCGGCATGGAACACGATGCGTTCGGTGCAGCAACTCAGTGCCCATGAGCGAACAACCGAAGCCCTGCAGCAGGCTGAGACGCTGCGGCAGACCAAGAGCCAGGAGCTGTCGCTGAAATGACCGTTCCTCTCATTGAGACTGCGCCGATGAGGCGATCAGGTAAGCCGCTGCTTCTTGTCTTGGCGACAATCACTGCAGCGCTTCTCGGGGCGATCTCGGTCGTCTGGTTCGGCGACTATCGGGTCAATCTCACGCCGAGCGAACCGCTTGGTCTCTGGCGTATCGTCAGACTTGATCGCCCGGCCGCCGTTGGCGACCTCGTCTTCATTTGCCCTCCTCTAACCGCGACGATGCGTCAGGCGCGAACACGCGGTTATTTGCGCCCCGGCCTGTGCGCGGGCGGCGTCGCGCCGCTCATCAAGACGGTTGTCGCCGTTGCAGGACAGCGGGTCGAAGTGGGCGCCAGCATCAACGTGGACGGCCGTTCGGTTCCCTCCTCCAGCGTGGCACAGCGAGACGGACAGGGACGGCCAATGGTGCGGTTCCCAGGCGGGACAGTCGCGGCAGATTACGTCTTCCTGCACTCGCCGTTCTCGGGCTCCTACGACTCCCGCTATTTCGGTCCTGTCCCGGCTGCGGGAATTCTCGGCTTGGCGCGAGAGGTGTTGACCTATGCGCCGTGATCACTTCCGGCCGGCACTTCTGGTCATCGCTTCGATTGGTGCCGGAGCGATCGGATGGAATGGTCATGTCGTGCTTCTTCCGGTCGCGCTTGTCTTCCCGGTCCTCTGGTCACGGGCGCGAACCAGATCCGTGGCGGCGCTTGTCTCGGCGGGATACTTCCTCATGGCATCGCGCGGTCTGCCGCAGGGGGTAGCGGCCTTTTACGCGACCGATCTCTGGCCGGGCTTGGCTCTATGGCTGTGCGCCTCAGTGAGCTTCGTCACGGTGCATGCGGTGCTTTGGACGAAACGCTCCGGCGTTCGCCAGTTTCGCTATCTCCTGGCGGCCGCCCTTACGGCGCTTCCACCCTTCGGCATCACCGGCTGGGCACATCCTATAACGGCGGCGGGTGTCCTGTTTCCCGGATGGGGATGGTGGGGACTGGTTGCGGCGACGGCCGGCCTCATGGGCCTCATAACCCGCATGTGGCCGGCTGTCGCACTCGCCTTCTTAGGCTTTTGGTTTTGGTCCGCCGCAAACTGGACCGATCCGAAACTACCCGAGGGCTGGCAGGGCGTCGATCTCGAAGTGGGGGCTTCGCTGGGCCGTGACGCCAGTATTCAGCGTCATCGTGATCTGATTGCCACGGTGAAGAACATCGGATCTGAACGCATTTCGAGTGTCGTCTTGCCCGAAAGCAGCCTGGGCTTCTTGACACCGACTGTCGAACGCCTCTGGGTCGAGGCTCTGCAGGGAACCGAAATTTCCGTCGTCGCTGGTGCGGCCACAATCGATGCGGAGGCATATGACAATGTGCTCGTCTTGCTCTCCGCTGACGGCGGCAGGCTTCTATATCGCGAGAGAATGCCTGTCCCGGGCTCAATGTGGCAGCCGTGGCGGTTGTGGCTGGGGACAAGCGGCAGTGCCCGAGCTAACTTCTTTGCCAATCCAGTTGCGACTGTGGGCGATCGCCAGGTCGCGCCCCTCATTTGCTATGAGCAGCTCGTCGTCTGGCCGGTACTGCAATCGATGCTCCACGACCCAGACCTGATTTTAGCAGTCGGAAACGGATGGTGGACCAAGGGGACATCCATCGTCGCAATCCAGCGCGCGATTGCCGTCGCATGGGCGAAGCTCTTTGCAAGACCACTTGTTCTTTCCTTCAACACGTGAAACCCGAGGAGACGTCATGTTGGAGGCTGCCCTAATCGAAAAATGCGCCGATCCTTCTCTCAAGCCCGCCATTGTCGAGCAGCTCGGCGCGGCTGTCGGCTCGACGGACCCCGTGGCCGTTTCCGTCAAATCGGGTGGCCGATTGATTCTTGTGTCGAAGGCGACTTCGGCCAACGAAGCGATGGCGATCGTGAAGCAATATGCCGGTCAGGCGGTGGTTCGTGTCGGGCTGACACAGTTTCCGGCGGGCTTCTGCGTAAAGAACGCAGCGGACCTTCAGCCGAATCTCGTCGATGCCTGCGAAACCCTTCCCCAAGGGAACCTCCATGTTTGCCAAGGTTCTAAGGATCGTTGCCAAGTGGTACGGCAATCCCAAGAGTGAAGGCGTCTTCGCTCAGATATTCGAGGACGCCGTCTACGCATGGAAAACGGGTGAGTTCGAAGGTGCGGGCGTGTTTCAGGCAGAGGATCCCGGAGGAACGGTGGAGATATTCGGTGCTACGCCTTCGAGCCTTGAGGAAGACACCGGCAGAGATAGCGACCCGAAGGCATCGCAGCTAGACGACCGCGGGGAACTCGGTGTCGCGGCGGCGGAGATGCGGATCGACCTGTCTAGAATTGGCGGAACCTGACTGTCCGAAGGGCGCCTAGGTTTCTGAAAGGGAATTCCGCACCGTCCTCTTCTTTGAGGATAACTTCGTTGCCCTCGTCGTTGGTGGAGCGATCCATACCGATATGGCCTTGTCCTTGAAGCCTTTTGCAGCGAAGGCGTCCTTAGGCAGGCATTGCCGCGAAAAGGCTCTTGTGCAAGCCGATTTGACAGGGCAGCGCCTTGCCAAAGTGAGCCGGCGGCCGTCACGACAACTGACAGCCGCCGAAGAGTTAATTAAATGGAGCTCAAAATGTAGCGGCGGTTGCCGGAAACGGCCGGGCGCGCATTCATCGAGTGGAGCGCGGTGAACCTCTTGATGTCCGCGGGATCGACCTCGATCGGGTCCATCGCCACCATCCAGTCGACAATCTCGCTGCAGGGCGGGGTGGTGAGCGATCCCTCATAGGCCCAATATTTGAGCGAGGCGGGCAGCAGACCCGTCGGATCAACGCCGTTGAGGGCAATCTCCTCGCCGGCCTTTTGCGGGAACCTTTCCGCGAGACTCGCGAACGTCGAGTTGGCCGCGCCGGGCACCATGAAGACACCGACGACGCCAAGTGCGCCGGTTTCGGCGTGCTTATGGACGAAATGCACCTCCATCTGGAAGTTCTTGCCGTCGACCAAATGTTCGCTCGGCGCGTGGAAATGGTATTGCACGAGATCGTATGTCTTGTCGCCGCGCTTGAGCGTCCCGCTGGCGGCCTTCACCTCGATCGTATGCCCATTGTTGAGCATCGTGCCGCCGCTCCTCCAGTCGGTCGCGAGGTCCGGGATATCGGCCTTGATCGCTCCGGTAATATCGATCGGCGATTGCTGCGAGCCGGCCGAACAGGCACTGTTCTCCTTACTCAAAGAACCCCAATGCTCAGGACCCTCTTGGCCCTCGTAGCTCCAGTGCACACCTTCGGCCGCGTAGGCCGTCTTGACGCAGAGCGGGCAAGCGGCAAGCAGAGCCAAGCCCCGGAGGAAGTCACGCCTTTCCATTCTTATTCCCTTTCGAACGATCGCAAGCGGATGTGCTCGCGGTGACGGGATGTTGTGCTTCCGAACGTGTCCATCAATGTTCGGAATCGCGAAGGTAGATGGCTGCGCGAAGCGCATATCGCCTGCACAATAGCCGCGCCGCAGCCTTGGGACGCTACTGCAGGTCTCCTTAAATTGTGTTCGATTCAAGGACAGGACATCCGGCATTTCAAAGTGCTACAGCAACTTTGCGCGTCTGATAAGACGCGTGGAAACCGTGCTGGGGATGGCGCAGTTGCAGCCGTTGGCGATCGTTTTGTCAGGATCAGTCTTGCACGACCATGACCGTGCGACGCGTTTCGGAGAGAAACTGCGAGCAGCACCGCTTCCATTTTGCGGACCATCTTATTCCAAAGAGCGTCGAGGACGTTCAAAAGCCGTCAGCCCGGATCTAGTGTAGGGCCGGTGCACTGTCAGAAAATTACCTCCTACCTTCATCAGCGAGACTTAAAAGCTCGGCGAGGCTCACGCCGAGAGCTTGCGCCAGCTCATAGAGCGGAATGGGTCAGGTTGCGCCGCCGGCGCTCCAGGCCGCCTAACGACTGTTGGCTAAATCCTGAATGGGCTTGCACGTCCTGACGTCCGCTTCCGACGCAGACCCACGAGTTGCGCTTATCCACATTCGGAAGGTCGCGACCTTTAATATCTTCTCTACTCGTCTAGCTCGATGGTCGATTTAACATGTTCGTCTTGCGACCGCTTCAGCAATTCTGACGCTTCCACGCCCAAGACTGTCGCCAACCGGTCCACGACTTCAATGCTTGCATTGTAGATACTGCGCTCCAGCGAGCTGATGTATGTGCGATCAATATCCGCACGATGAGCAAGCTCCTCCTGCGACAGGCCTTTGGCTTGCCGGGCTGCTCGCAGGTTTCGTGCAAATACCTCTCGAATCTCCATGTTCGAGAGAACAGCGGCTTGATGAGTATCCGACCACGGAGTATCTTCTACAAGCGTTGTGGTAACAGAATACCTACGTGTAGCCGAACAAGAAGAGTCCCGTTTGGGTTTGAGCTTCTCTTCGCCTGAACGGCATACGGCGAGATGAGATTGCGCACGAAGGCAAGGTTTCGGCGACCCAGAGAATGAAGTTCGAGAGGAGCAACGGATGAACGATGTCGTCCCGTGCGAGACGAGCGACGAAAGAGAAGAGAAAGGAACCCTCTACAACTCGATGCAAAAATCAGAACTGGAGGCCTTGGCGATCTCCGCGATTCTCGAACACCGTCGTCTTCTCGCCGCCGATCAAGCTGTTTATGAGGAGTGGACACGCGCGAACGACGACCGGTCAGTCTCCACTGCCGTGCTCAAGAGCTTGCAAGACGAGTATCTGGAGCGCCAGAAGAAATCCGAAGCTCAGCAGGAAGTGCTTTCGCAGATCATAGACGCGCTTGGCTATATCCCTGATGTTCCGGTAGGCGATGAGTCAGGTCAAACCAAACCGTGATCTTTGGCGATCGCGACAAGTTGCGGAACGGTTGCCGCATCGAGCTTTCGACGCGCGCTGTCGAGGTAATGTTGCACCGTTCTTGGATTGATTCCCGTTACGTCTGCGGTTTCCCCGACTTTTTTGCCCTTTGCCGCCCACATGAGGCACATCGCTTCTCTGGGCGAGAGGAGTCGTCTCGGGGCCACAATCGTCGCAGCGGCTATGATCTTCAGGCGGTAGTGGATTGCCAGGACCGCCTGTATTGCTTTTTGCCGATCCTCGAACCTTGAGATATCAGCCTTCTTCTCCGATGATGCAAACGTGAGCATCATCACGGAGCCGTAGCTCCCTTTGACCGGGATCGTCACGCCGCTGCGAATGCCGTGTGCGATCGCTTGCTCTCGAAAGCGCTTGAATTCCGAGGTTCCACGCGCTCGCCAGTCATCAGCCGTCCAAGAAATTGTTTCCATACGACGCTTGGCTTCCGTCACAGCTGGGTCGACAAGGGAATATCGGCTGCCGAGGTAAATATCCTGCCATTTCACGGGATATGAGTTGAATGTACGGAGTCTAACGCCGTCAGTTTGCAGATAAGCGAAACGCTCAAATCCAAAAGAGATCGCGAAGCTTTTCAGACCGCTTTTGATAATACGTTCATCGTGCGCGGCTTCTGCCATGTCTATAAGAGAGCGAAGATCTCCGTTCACTGACTTTTCTCCTGTCTTCTTGGGCAGTTGCGAGCCTCCGATCGTCGCAACTTGGCGCTTATCCATGGTGCGTTTCGGCCGGCCGGGAGCCGCTTGACCATCGGCTCATGACTGCGAAACACCGCACCTGTGGTTTGGCAAGTGAAGCGTAGCCTCCCATGCTGCGCGAGCATGGCCACGGCTGTTGCATCGTAGATGTACTCTCCTTTAACGGGTATTCAAGCCGTCTTGTTCTAAAAGAAGACTCCTGATGAGAGAATTTGCCCCCGGGGCATGACTGCCTCCTGGCGCACAGATTGAATCAACACGCAGGCGCGCGGGGTTGCTTAGCGCCACTGATGAGATGCCGGAAAAATAATGTCCTGATCGACGAGGACGTTGAATTTGTAACCTGGTCGGATACGGATCGTCGGCTGGACGTTCAGATTTTTCGAGATGGTCTGTTCTGCCACACGACCGAAACTCTCCGCGAAATTCCGCCGAGCGGCCTCCGAAGCCGTATCGTGGGCGGCAAGCGTCGAACTCTCAGGCAAAGACTTATCGATTCCGGTACCGATGATCGCTACCAGCGCGGCTGAACCGAAGGTCCGCCAAAGATGGCGGTCCACGTTGTCTCTAAAACCGCCATAGCCTTCCGCGTCCGTTCCGGCCATCCCGTCTATCTGCAGTGTGGACCCGTCCGGAAAAATGAGATCGGTCCAGACAACGAGCACTCTTTCCTGGCCAAAGGACAACTTAGAATCGTAACGGCCGAAGAGCTTGGCGCCTTGCGGGATGAGAAGGCGATAACCGGTGGCGCTGTCATAGATGTTCTGGCTGACTTGTGCGGTTATACGCCCGGGAAGGTCGGAATTGAGGCCGGTGATGAGGGTTGCCGGAATGACTGACCCGCGCTTCAGCTCGTATGGAGACACCTGCGGCACGACCTGGTTCGGTAAGTAGCCGAGGTCCTTGATGTCCTGATTGAAGAAATCCTCCTTCAACGTCTGGCCGTTCGGATCGACGTTCTGTCCCATGAGGCCGGATCTCATCGCAACGTAAACGTCCGATGCACTTTTCGCGGTCGCATTCTCGCGGCTGGTGTCCGTGGGATTTGCCGCGGTCTTCTCGACATCGGAAATATCCACCTTCAACGGTGAGTCCAATGCCGTTGCGCGCGCCTGGAGGCGGGCCATCCGCTGGCGCTGCGCCTCACGGATATATTGCTCGTCCTGCTCGCGCATCAGCCGAGCCTTCCACTCTTCCTCCGACTCGAGCCGCGGTCGGCGCTCTTGTCGTTCCAGCGGTGGGCGCTCGACAGCGGGTTCCTGTTTGTCCTCTTTCTGGACGAGGACGGGTGTTGGCTGAAAGACCTCCTGCCTTTCAGGCTCGCCGATGATGCCGTCCGAGATGCCTTTTTTCAGCTGGTCCCCGAAGTTCGTTGCCGGGGAATTGGATGCGCTGTCGAGATCATTGCCGCGGTTGAAGGTCAGCCCGCGCCACGAAAGACCGATCACGACGACGCCGAAGAACAGCACGATGATGACGATGGCGATGATGATCGGCAGCCGGTTGAGACGGCGCATGCCCTGCTCATCCTCGGCTTTGCCGGACGTGCCGAGCTGAAGCGACTGGACCATCTGTCTCTCCGTCAGTTGCGCCGCATGATTGAAAGTGGACTCGCCGGTGTGGCTCCAGCTGCCGTAGGGGTATAGGCACGGCCGAGCGCGATCGATGGCGTCGTCAGGCGGGCAAGAACCTGGCCGTCAAAACTGTCGAGCGACCACGCAAGTTCGACCGGCTTCTGGTCCTTCTCGACTTTTCCATCGGTGACGACGGTGTAACCCCGTCCCTTCAGGGCCGCCTTGAGGGCAGTGCCATACTCCGAAGTGTCCTTGTCCATCGTGATTGTTGTCGTGGCGACCGGGCCGATCTGTTCGGCAAGCCGACTTGCGATATCGTCGGCGATGGCGCCCGCGGCCGGTCCGCTGACGGCGACGGGGGTGGAGTTCGTGGTGAGAGCATCGTCGACGGTCTGGCAACCGGAAAGGAGCGAGGCGCCGATGACGAAAGGGAGCAGCTTGCGCATCGATCAGCCTCCCCGCCGGATGGTGATCTTCTGTTGTCGCCAGCCGACACCGGAAACAAGGATCGCCTTGTCGACCACATAGTCGACGACCATCATATCGTTCTTCATGCGATAGTTAACGATGCGGTTCTGGCCGCCAGAAACGACGAAGAGGACGGGTGCGTCCTGTCCCGAGATTGACCGGGGGAACTGGATGTAGGTCTTCGAGCCGTCGGAATAGACTCGCTTCGGCTTCCACGAGGCGCTGCCGCTGACAGAATAGGAGAAGTTCAACTTCTCAGGGGCGGTGGTGCCCGGCAAACCGCCGGTCTCAAGCCGGGCATTAATGTCGGCGAGCTTGGTCGAGGTGTCTTCGGGATATTCGAAGCCGACGCGGGCCATGTACTGGCTCGGATGGGACTTGAGCTGGATGTGGTAGGTGCGCCGTGACGTCGTGACCACCATCGAGGTGACGAGAGCCGGCTCGGATGGCTTGACGATCAAATGGATTGCTTGTCCGCCGGTCGCGCCAGAGGTCGCCGGTTCGACCTTCCACCGCACAGTGTCACCGACCAGAACGTCCCGGACGATCTCGCCGCCCTGCAGTTCGATATCGCAAACCTGCAGCGGCGAGCAGACCACGGAGGGTTGGGTTTCGCCGAACAGGAAGACAACTTTCCCATCCGGCCCGGTGGTTACAAGGCCCGGCGTGCCGCGCCACTTCCTGGAAAGGTTCGTTCCCTTCATCTCATTCGATGTCATGCTTTGGGCGAAAGCGCCGCTCGCAAGGACGAGTCCGGCCATGCCGGCGGCTGCGATCAATCCTGTTTTGTGCATTGGAAAATCCCCTACGCTTAAAGCTGTGCTGTCCAGTCGAAGTCCCGGATATAGAGACCGATCGGATTGAGGCGGATCGTCGCCTCGTCCTGCGGCGCGGTCAGCGCGACCGTCGCGATTCCGCGGAACCGGCGCGTGCCGATTTCCTTGCCTTTGCGATCCCGCTCGTATTCGGTCCAGTCGATCTGATAGGTCTGGTTCGACAGCGCCACGATGTTGTTGACCTCGATGGCGATCGTGGATGTCTTTGCCTTCTCGAATGGCGAATTGCCCCGGAACCAGGCGTTGATCTTCTCCGTCGAAGGATCGGAGGTCCGAAGGAGCGCGTAGGTTCGGTCGATATATTGTTTCTGCACCACGGCGTCCGGCGTGATCGAGCGGAAGCTGAATACGAAATTGCCCAGCGTGGCGCGCACCACCCGGACATCCGCATATTCGATCTGCTCCGGGAAACCGGCGGTGACCGACGTGCCGAGGTTGTCAACTTCGATGATGTAAGGCACCAGCCTGACCTGAGTGCTGAGATACATGGCATACCCAAAGCCGATCACGGCCATGGACAGCCCGAGAATACCGACGATGCGCCACGCCGCGGCCGCCTGCACATAAGAACCGTAACGTTCCGTCCATTCCTGGCGCGCGGCAAGATAGGGGTTTTCGGGGGCGCGGTTCGCTGCCATCGATCCATCACTTTCTTGGTTGCTGTTAGTCTTTGCGTTCGGGAGGAGGCTTGTGCCCGCTGGAACTACCGCGGCTCTCATCGAGCTTGGCGTTGGCGAGTCCAAGAATTGAACCTGCATAAGCGCCGGGCGAACCGATCGCCTTCTCCTTTGCCGCGGAACCGGCAGCTTTGCCTGCCGATCCAAACCCGGCGCCGATTCCTCGAAGAGCTGCACCAGCGAACGATGACCCAGTCGCTCTGGCGACCTGACCTGCCGCAAAACCGGCTCCTGTCCCACCTGCTGCGAGGAACCCGGCGCCTGCGGCGAAGGATGCTGCTTGCCCGCCGTGACGGATCGTTTCCATGCCCCCGGTCACCGATGCACCTTGGACAACGCCCTGAATGATATTCGGCACGTAGATCGCAATGATGAAGACGACCACGGCGATCCCGGCAATTGCGAGTGCGGTCTGGAACTGGTCGCCGACTTGGGGCTCATTCGCCAACCCGATGAGGACTTCCGATCCAATGCGGGAGATCATGACTAGCGCCATGAGCTTCATGCCGACCGAGAAGGCGTAAACCAGATAGCGGACGGCGAAGTCTTTGGTGAACGACGACCCTCCAAGGCCAAGCATGATCATTCCGGCAAGCAGGCCGAGGTACATCTCAACCATGACGGAGACAAAGACTGCCGCGACAAGGGAGAAAGAAATGACGACGACCACCATGGCGAAAGCGGCCGAGATCGCGAGCGAATTGTCCTCGAAGAGGCCAAACTGGATTTTTTCGGACATCTTGGTTGCGACGGCGAGCCCGGCGTTGAAGACGTCCGCCGGCGAGGCGGTGCCTCCTCCGGCGCCAATCTGGAAGAGACTGTCGACGACGGCCTTGGCGAAGGTCGGCCCCTGCGCCAGCACGAACGCGAAGAAGCCGACGAACATGATACGCCGGACGAGCTCGGCAAACCAGCTGTCGAGGGACGCTGCCTGAAGGGCAAGCCAGACCGCTGCGGTGCCGATCTCGATGGTAGCAAGAATCCAGAACAATGACTTCGCGGCGTCCATGACGGTGGTTTCCCACCCCTTCGCAGCAGTCGTGATCTGGTTTTGAAGGGACGTCAGTACCGAGCCTTCCTGGGCCAATGCGGGCTGCGCGGCGAATACAGCGAAAGCAGCAAACACCATGGCGACGCGAAGAGCACGGAGTTGTTTCACGTTCATGGGTTCACCATTCGACTTTCATCTTCTGGCCACCCGACGTCGGGTACTCTTTCGACGAGCCGTAGAACTTCGCTCGGCGCTCCAGTGCTGTCTGCTTCTCCGAGATGATGAACCAGATGCCGGCACGGTCGATCGTAAGAATCGTCGCGATTGTGATCAGGATCAGCTTCGTTCTCACCATTCCACCTTCATCTTTTCACCACCGGAAGTGAGGGGAGCGCTCGAGCTGAAGAACTCGTGCCGTCGGGCCTGGGCCAAATCCTTATCGGTCTGTTCGGTCTGCAGCCAGGTGCCCATCATCGTCATCTGCTGCGAGACGAGACCGCGCAATTTCTGCATCTGCGCGACTTGCTGGGCGGCGATTTGATGCCCGACCTGCAGCGCCTTCATCTGGCCATCGGATGACTGCGACATTGAACGCAGCGAGGCCATCGTGTCCTCCTCGCTGTGGAACTGGTCGGCGGTCAGGCTTGCGGCCTTCAGTGTGCTGGCGATCGTGTCGCGGTTTGTGTCCGACCAGGACTGGTAGGACTTCGAAAACGATGCATTGTCAGGCAGGTTCGTCTTCAGGTCAGCATAGCTTTGGAAGCGCTGCTGGAGCACGTCGTCCACATTGCCCATCGAAAACGAAATGCTCTGCCCCTGATCGACAATGTTTCGTAGCTGGTTGAGGTCGCTTTCCACCTGGCCCCACATGTGACTTGGCAGGGTGGCGGTATTCTGAAGCAGGTTCTGATAGATGTTCAGTTGAGTTTCGATCTGTTGCGCAAGCTGACTGATCTGGGTGATTTGATTCTGAATCTGTTCACCGGACTTCCCTACCAGCGAGATTAGCTCACCGTTGTTGAGGACCTGCGTCCATTCGGTCGCAGCACCGGTGGCCGTGCCGGCGTACGTAGGCTCAGTCACATTGATCATTACGGCGAGGGACGTGATGCCGGCGAGCCAGCTAGTCGTGTTTGAGCAACGATGCGGCATCGTGAACTCCTCTCGTGTGTAGCCAATGGACCGGCCAATCGCGGCCATGTGCGGCTTTGAGTGCGCGGATGCGCTTGAGGTCTTCCTTGCCGGAGGCGCCGACGAAGCTCAGCGCCACCGGGCCGAGTGCCATCTCGAAGAGACGCCGGCCCTCGGGCGTCGCAACGTAGTACTCACGCTTCGCGATCGCGGTTGCAACGATCTCGATCTGGCGTTCGTTGAAACCGATCCGTTCATAGAATTCCCGCGTCCCGGGCTCACGAGCCGCAGCGTTCGGTAGACAGATCTTGGTCGGGCAGGATTCCTTCAGCACGTCGATGATCCCGGACCGCTCGACGTCCGATATCGATTGGGTGGCAAGGACCACGGCGCAGTTGGCCTTCCGCAGGACCTTCAGCCATTCCCTGATCTTGTTGCGGAACACGGGGTGCCCCAGCATGAGCCATGCCTCATCGAGCACGATCAGACTCGGTGAACCATCAAGGCGCTTCTCGATCCGTCTGAATAGGTAAGTGAGAACCGGTACAAGATTGCGCTCGCCCATATTCATGATCTGCTCGATTTCGAAGGTCTGAAAGGCGCAGAGGGACAGGCCATCCTCTTCTGCGTCGAGAAGCTGACCCATCGGCCCATCGACCGTGTAGTGATGGAGCGCATCCTTGATCTGGCGCATCTGTACGCCGCTCACGAAATCCGAAAGAGACCGGCCTGGCGCGCTGACCATGAGGCCAATCTGGCGCGAGATGGCGTTTCGATGGTCAGGCGTGATGGTGACGCCTTGCAAGGCGACCAGCATCTCGATCCATTCGGTTGCCCAAGCCCGGTCTGCATCACTGCCGAGTTCGGCCAAGGGGCAGAAGGCCAGTGCCCTCCCCTCGTCCTCATTGTCCCCGCCGATCTCGTAGTGATCGCCGCCCGCAGCGAGCGTCAGCGGCAGGAGCGAACTTCCTTTGTCGAAAGCGAAGATCTGCGCCCGATCGTAGCGTCGGAACTGTGCTGCGATGAGTGCCAGGAGCGTCGACTTGCCCGAACCGGTCGGGCCGAAGATCAGTGTATGGCCGACGTCATCCAGATGGAGGTTGAAGCGAAATGGCGTCGAACCGCTGGCGACCTGCATGAGCGGCGGCGAGTTCGGAGGGTAAAATGGGCAAGGTGCGATTGAGTTTCCCGACCACACGGAATTTAGCGGTGTGAGATCGGCCAAGTTGCTCGTATTGATCAGCGGATCGCGGACATTGCAATACCAGTTGCCCGGCAGGCTACCGAGATAGGCGTCGGTGGCGTTGAGCGTTTCGATCCTCGCACCGAATCCTTCCGCCTGGATAAGTCGGCGGATTGCCTCGGCTTTCTCCTGCAATGCGTGGCGATCGTCGTCGAACAACACGACGACAGGTGTATAGTAGCCGTAGGCGACCAGCTGCGAGGCAGCCTGCGCGATCGCATCCTCAGTCTCCGCGACCATCGTCATGGCATCTTGGTCGAGGGAACGGCTTTGTGTCTGGAACAGCTGATCGAAGAACGGCCTGACCTTTTGCTGCCACTTCTTGCGGGTCCGCTCCAGCTTATGGCGAGCCTCCTCGGCATTGAGGAAGATGAAACGCGATGACCACCGATAAGTTAGCGGCATTAGATTGAGGCTATTCAGGATTCCGGGCCAACTCTCGGCAGGCAAACCATCAATCGCCACGACGCCCAGAAAGCGGTTCTCGACCTTGGGACTGAGGCCGTGCTCGAGCTCGGCCGTGGCGATCCAATCGAGATACATGGGAACGTCAGGGAGCCGGATCGGGTGGCGTTCGCCAGCAATGCAGAAGCGGACGAACTGCAACAGCTCGTCATACCGGGTAATCCGCTCCCCTCCCCTCTCCGCCACCTCGCGCGTTTCCATGCGTTGGATCGAAAGCGTGTTCGCCAGATACTGCTCGATCTCGCGGATGGCGTTCTTGAAGATGAAGAGCACCGTGTCGGCGTAGGAGTTCTTGCGGCTCTCCTCATCGGAGTAAATGTACTTGCTGAGCGCAGTATGCTTCGGTTCCAGCGGTCTGTAGGTCAGGATCAGGGCATGCTTGCTCTCGAAATGTCCCTGCTCGCGCGTGAAGTGCGCCCGGCGCTCGGCGTCGATCGCACGCGTGACCGGATCGGGAAAATGGCAGCGTTCGTCGGATGGGTAGTCGACGGTCGGAATACGGATCGCTTCGACCTGGATCATCCAGCCGCTGCCCAACCGCGAGAGCACCGCGTTGATCTGCCTCGACAGCTCGTTGCGTTCCAGATCGGTGGCACTTTCGGAATCCGGGCCAGCGAAGTACCAACCGGCCATCAGGCTCCCGTCCTTCAAAAGCAACACGCCATTGTCAACTAGGCCCGCATACGGAACGAGATCGGCGAAGGATGGCCCTGTGGCCCGGACGCGTTTCAGAGCTACCATGGCGGCCACCTCAATGCCGCCGCCAAGGCGAACTAGTCGCCTTGTAGTAGGGCTTGTAGGAAACATGCCGCACGTAGACATGCCGCATGAGCGGATCGGACTTCGACATCATTCGGAGCAAGCCGACAATGACGATCCAGACAGCCACCCCGAAAAGGGCCGAATAGATCGTCAGCACGACGAAGATTAGGATGATGGCGGCGAGACCGGTGATGAGCACAAGTTCTCGGTCCGCCCCCATCAGCAAGTTCGGGCGTGACAGGGCTCGATGTATTCGGTTGCGCTGGAGGCGAGACAGGGACTCAGCCATGAGCCCCCTCCCCTTTTCCGTTCGAGCCGCTTGGTGTGGTTTGTTCGTCGGACAATCCGATCGAAGCGCCGGTGGCGCCGAAGAGACCGACGATTTGAGTCGCGCCGAGAAGAATACCGGCGACCAGAACGACGTAGATCAGCCGCCGCGCGAAATCGTTAAGCTCACCGCCGAAGATAAGCATGCCGCCAGCGATCGCTACCGCGGCAAGCGCGATGTAGCCCGCGACGGGGCCAGTGATCGACTCCTGGATTTGCTCGAGCGGTCCTTCCCACGGCAGCCCGCCGCCGCCGGAACTGGCCAGCGCTGGGGCGACCAATACCAGGACCATCGGCGCTGCACGGAGTCCAATGGACGCAACCATATTCTTACGCCACATGCCGCGCCTCCTGTTCTTGTGTGAGTTGACCGGAGTCAATCTCATATTGGCCGTTGGTGAAGCGCTCGACATGGATGACATCGCGCACGCGCCGTCCTCGTGGCGTCCGTTCGATCGAAACGATGAGGTCGACCGCCTCGCCGATCACCTCGTGCATCGGCTGCTGGCTGGCTTCGGCAGTCAGCTGTTCCAAGCGGCGAAGCGCCGACGTCGCTGTGTTCGAGTGAATTGTTGCCACCCCGCCGGCGTGGCCCGTATTCCAAGCTTTTAGAAGCGTCAGCGCGGCGCCGTCGCGAACCTCGCCAACGACAATGCGGTCGGGGCGCAGGCGCATCGTGCTTTTCAGGAGCCGGACCATATCAATGGTATCACTCGTGTGCAGGAGAACGGCGTTCTCAGCCGTGCATTGGATCTCGGCTGTATCCTCCAGGATGACGAGCCGGTCTTCCGGTGCGGTCTTCACAATCTCATTGATCACGGCATTCGCGAGCGTCGTCTTGCCGGAGCCGGTACCACCGGAAATCACAATGTTTAGACGTGAGGCAATCGCGCTACGGATCGTCGCGGCGTGGGCCTCCGTCATGACAGCTGAACGAACGTATTCAATAAGTGGAATTAGGCGTGATGCCCGCCGACGAATAGTAAAGGCCGGCTTGAGAACTACCGGCGGCAATAAGCCTTCAAAGCGATGACCGCCGATCGGGAGTTCTCCGGAGATGATAGGTTGGTCGGTATCCACTTCCGACCGAAGCGCATGGGCGACCGTTCCAATCACCACTTCCGCCGCAGCCGACGACATTTCTCCAACCTGCGCGACACCTTGACCGAGCCGCTCGATGAACAATTTCCCATCCGGGTTCAGCATAATCTCGACGACATTGCTATCGTCTAGTGCAATGCAAAGCTGATTGCCCAGCGCCTCCTGAAGCTTACGGACGAGTCGAAGATGAGAGCGAAGCTGTGTCACGGATTTCTCCTTATGCTGCCTGGCTGTGAGGGGCGAACTCAGACCGGTAGTCGGTAGGGCGGACCTTCAAAAACGCATCCCGAGTGGCGGGCAGAGTGCCCGCCACGGCCTTGGTCACACCGATGGTCCTCGGCTGGCCAAGGCGCTGAAGCGGCCAACCAACGCGGGCGAGGATCCGCTCAAATCGCAGATCGGTCACCGTGACGATCTCCGCGTACCCATTCGTCATGCACCATTCGATGATACCCGCGAACATGGTTAGGGTCGCCTCATGGACCGAGCCGGCTCCCCTTCCCTCCGCAAGGGTCGTGTCGACGCAGAAGCGAGAGCTCTCGATCATGAAACGATGAGCGTTCAATCCCTCGCCCGGTAGAAGTGAGGGAAAGACCTCAGTCAGCATGGTTGGGCCCAGGGCGGGCAGTAGCCGGGCGCATCCTGCCACGCGCCCGCTCTCCGAAACGGCTAGGACGTAGGTCGGTTGAAGCTCATCAAAAGGGTCAGATTCCTGACCGTCGGAAACGCTAACCTCCCAGCCCAGCCGATCAGAAAAGACTCGCGCTCGCAGCCGGTGGTGTTGTTCGAGTAGTCGCTTCTCCCGAAAATCCGGGCGTGCAGAAATCGCAATCACCTGCATGGTTCTCTCCGTCGTTGAAAATCGTTGCGGAGATGAGCACGGATCAGAATCGTTGGGCAGTTGTAGAATTCGACAAGATTAGTGGAGCTGAGTCGGGCACCGCCTTGCTGTCAAGAACCTCCTTGACGCGGTTCGGAGCGCCAGCTTTGATTGTAAGATTCACAGGAGAACAATCCGGGATCAGGAAGTTGGAGAGTTTCGGCTAACCCTCGGAGCGGGAACAGAAAAAGCCGAGAAGCCGCTTGCTGGGGTGCTAGGAAACTTTCGCCTCGTTAAACTTTTGTTAACGCTAAACTTCTGGACGGGCTCGGGAGAATCGTGTTCTACCTTTGGCGGGCAAACGCGGGTAAACCGGCGGAAGGCCGCCAAGAGGGATCAATGGCGATAGCAAACCGAGTGGAATCAGTTGTTAGCTCGCAGGAAGATGCGGGCAGCAAAATCACGCGGCATGCCGGACTTCTGTCCGGGCAGCTGCAGCAACTCAGAACTCGGATGTATCCGCCAACGTCGGAAAAGACGCTTCGACCGTTCTTGACCAACGAAGTGTCGAAGCTGACGTCCATACCCGATTCCACTCTGAAGCTCATGTCCACGGAAGGACGAGGGCCGGTTCCCAGCAGGCTGGAAAACAACCACCGCGTCTATACATTGGCCCAGATCAACGAGTTGCGAGAGCTGTTCGCAAAGCAGAAACCCGCGGAGGCCTTGCGCTTTCTTCCTCGCCGTCGCCCCGGGGAGCACCTTCAGGTTGTTGCGATAGCCAACTTCAAGGGCGGCAGCGCGAAGACGACTACCTGCGTCCACCTTTCCCACTATCTGGCTCTGCACGGCTATCGCGTTCTAGCACTCGACTTGGATCCTCAAGCATCCCTGTCCGCTATGTTCGGTGCGCAGCCAGAGATCGACGTCGGGTCGAACGAAACGATCTATGCCGCTTTGCGCTATGACGACGCTGAACGTCGCCCAATCCGCGAGATCATCCGCAAGACATACTTTGATGGTATCGACCTCATTCCGGGCAACTTGGAAGTCATGGAATATGAGCACGAAACGCCGCGGGTCTTGGCAAACAAATCTAGCTCGGGCGCAATCTTCTTTGAGCGCTTGAAGCTCGCTCTTTCAGAAGTCGAGTCGGACTACGACGTCGTGGTTCTCGATACTCCACCGTCGCTCGGTTTTTTGACGCTCGGCGCGATATATGCAGCGACGAGCATGATCATAACGGTGCATCCGGCCATGCTGGACGTTGCATCAATGAGCCAATTCCTTCTCATGATGGGCGATCTTATTAGCGTGCTGAATGAGAGCGGCGCTCAGCTTGACCAAGATTTCATCCGCTATCTCGTGACAAGGCACGATCCCAATGATGCCCCGCAGTCTCAGGTTGTTGCTATGCTTCGACATCTGTTCGGGGACGATGTTTTGTTGCCTACGGCCATCGAGAGCACGGCAGTTGAGGCCGCCGGCCTCGCGAAACGCTCGGTATACGAGCTCGAAATGGGACAGATCGGACGCGAAACCCAGAAGCGCGCCCGCGAGGCCGTAGACGCCGTGAACGAGGCGATTGTCCGCCTTATCAACGACAGTTGGGGGCGAACATGAGTAAATCTTCTCGTAAATCGATTGTGGCCAGCTTCGGACTGCTTTCTGCAGAGCTGGAGAACAAACTGGCGAGCGATCAACATCCAGCGACCCCTATCCCGTCCGCAGGGAAACGTGTCGGGGCTGGTGTCATCGGCGCGACCCACCGAGCGATTGGCGAAATTCGATCAGAGCGAGATCAGTTGAAGGCCCTCATCGAGTCGGGCGGGGGTGCGATTCGCGAGCTAGATCCCAGCCTCATCGACCCCTCCCCTTACCCCGACAGACTGCCGGACGATGACGAGACGAACTTCGAAGCGTTCAAACGTTCAATTGAGACCGAGGGGCAAAAGGTTCCTGTCCAGGTCCGGAAACACCCCTCGTCGCCTGATCGCTACCAGATCGTCTACGGTCACCGGCGCTGGCTTGCCGCCAAACAACTCGGCAGGCCGGTTCGCGCCATTGAGGTTGAGATTTCCGATCTCGATCTGGTTCTCGCGCAAGGAATCGAGAATGCAAGCCGGCAGGACCTGACCTGGATTGAGCGCGCGCTGTTCGCGTCGCGCATGGATGGTGCAGGGATTAAGCCACGCTATATCTACGCAGCGCTTTCGATTGAGGACGCTGAGCTGGCGCGTATGCGGAATGTCTATCGCATCGTGCCGGCGGACGTCATCGAGGCTATCGGGCGGGCACCAAAGATCGGCCGGCCGCGTTGGCTGGATCTTGCCAAGGCGGTCGCCACCGATCCGGCCACTCTCGATTCCATTCGCGCTGCATTGCAAAGGAAAATCGACGGTGCCGAAAGTTCTGACCAGAGGTTTCAGCGTGTCCTGAAGACTATCAAGCCGACCGCCAACCAGGGCGTTGAGCCAATTCCAATTTCGGATGGTTCCGGCACGAGACTTGGCGGCTTGATGGTGTCCCCGAAAGAGGTGCGTCTCTTGGCTCAGGGTTCACTTGGGATCGAATTCTTAAGGTTTGTTGAGGCGGAGCTGCCTGGCTTGGCCGAGCGCTTTGCCCGCCAGCGCGAACAGGAAAATCCCTGACAGCTGTCAGGAATGGAATTTATTGAGGAAAGGAAGCGCCGCAAAAGAAAAAGGCCCCCAAACGTTGCCGTCGTGGAAGCCTCTCTCTGAGTGTGACAACTAGAGAATCGCATTTCCCCGAATCCCAGTCAAGAGTCTTTGGCACCGTTTTTTGGTGAGTGGATTTCTTTTGCCTTTTTTAAAGGGTGAAGGATTATGCAGAGTGGAAGCGTGACGACGCCCTTCGGGCGGCGATCGATGACGCTTGCGTTGGTTCGCCAACAAATTGCCGCGACCCGGATAAGGCCCGGCAAGTCGATCGACAAATGGAAAGTCTTTCGGGACGCTTCCGAAGCGCGCGAATTGCTCGGGCTGCAGGACCGCAGCCTCGCCGTACTTAACGCGTTGTTGAGTTTTTATCCTGACAATGAACTCCGTCAGGATGCGCAGCTCATAGTCTTCCCGTCTAATGCGCAGCTGATACTCCGCGCCCATGGCATTGCTGGGGCTACGCTTCGTAGACATCTCGCCCTTCTGGTTGAGGCGGGTCTAATCGTCCGTAAGGACAGTGCCAATGGAAAACGCTACGCCCGAAAGGATCGGTTTGGCGAGATCGAAAGCGCTTTTGGATTCGATCTCTCGCCCCTCCTCACCCGCGCTGAAGAACTCGCTCAAATGGCGCAACGGGTCGCTGCGGCTCGCACGGCCTTCAGGAGAGCGAAAGAAAACCTCACAATCTGCCGCCGGGACGTGTGCAAGCTCATCACTGCCGCGATCGAAGAGGGCGCGGGCGGGGATTGGGCGAAGATTGAGTCCACGTACGTCGAGCTAGTCCGCCGTATACCGCGCGCCCCAAGCCTTTCCGAGTTGTTGGGCCTTCTCGATGAAATGACTATGCTGCGGGAGCACGTCCTTACCACGTTGAATTTCCAAACAAATTCCGAGAATTATAGCACCAATGATGCTCACAATGAGCACCACAAACAGAATTCAGATACCGAATCCATATATGAACTTGAACCTCGCTCTGAGGAAGAGCTGGAAGCCAAGCCGAGTGCAGGCCACAACAGCCCGAGCGAACCGCCGAAGACGTTTTCACTGCAAATGGTGCTTAAAGCGTGCCCAGAGATTGTGGCATACGGTCCCTCCGGCACGATACGCAACTGGCGGGACCTGATGGTCGCGGCCGTCGTCGTGCGGTCGATGCTTCGGGTCAGCCCATCGGCTTACCAGGAAGCATGTGAGACCATGGGGCCGCAAAATGCCGCCGTCACAATCGCTTGCATCCTGGAGCGAGCAGAGCAGATCAACTCCGCAGGCGGGTACCTCCGAGATCTGACGTCGAAGTCGAAGCGTGGTGTATTTTCGCTTGGGCCTGCTCTAATGGCCCGGCTCAGGGCACAAGGGGAAAGGTGACAAAAGAAAGTCCCCTAACCGGGAGGAGCAACAACCGAAACCCTGACAACTGTCAGGCTTTCGGTTGGCGCCTAATCAAGATGGCGAGCATCGACTTCGCTACCTCGAGGCAGGTATGGCGAGATGTTGTGATGATGACGGCGTTCACGAGGGCGACCGACTTTGACTAGCACATGGTTTTAGAATCCTCTGTGAAGTACCACTAGAGGCGATGGCTATGGTCTCAAGTTGGGTTCAGCGACCGCCTAAAGCCCTGCTATTTGAGCGAAACACGGCGGGACGCAGTTGGCGACCGCAAGATCGACCCACTGCCCCGTCACCCCTGCCCCTTACCCGTAGCTTCAACTGCTTAGAAAATCTCGTGGCCGGGAGAGAACCTCTCTAGAGTCTCTCATTGTGTCTGGCCACGCCGGCGTTAGGAACCAAGCTTGTGCACAGGCCGGCGTGATCTTGAACTCCGGAGCATAGCGACCTTCTGAAAGGTCCACCTGCCTGCCCAGTCGGGACAGGGGGACTGTAGCTATGTGCAGTTCACACTAATGCTCTTAAAGCGCATCGAGGGCACCTAGCGATCAGTTTTACAGGACGTGAGTAAGCTCTACCGCGAAGAACCAGATGGTACGCCCCGCTGAAGGGCGGGTCCCCTTTTGACCCCGACACCGCAAGCCTGGAGCGCACGCGACCTACGGATACTCTACGTGGCTTCGCGTTGGACCAGCCTCGAACAGAGATCGTCACGTGTCATTTTCGCCCCGAGCAATCATCTTCTCATGCAAACTACGCCCACGCGAAGGGCCCGTTCGAGATTTACACGACCGTGCGATACATGAATGCCCAAAGGTCTTCGGGTCCCTTGTGATTTACCTCGTGGAGATAAGCCGAAACACAACACGTTCCCCGACGCGCGCGGCCATGCGTGACTTTGGAAAGCTGATGGTGCTTCTTGAAGACCTTGCTGCAACGAAAATGCCGCGTCTGCGGAGCTCTCATCTCAAGCATCTACGCATCCGGCGAGGAATGTATAGGAGGGACCCCGGCTGGAGAGATCGATCAGAAGCGTCCGGCTGTTCTGGCCCGATGAGCTGCGGTCGGGTCAAAAACCCTGACAGTTGTCAGGGTTTTTGATGCCCCATCGCAAGGGATAGTCTCTCTAGAAGCAGGAGGTGAGGCCGGATTGGCTGCATGGTCGATGGGCGAAAAGAATGCATTCTATTGTTTCGTCGAATCAACGTTCAGGAGCTTGGGTTAGTTTCCGCGAAGACGTTCGGCCGACGTGAGATCGGCTGCGCACGGAGCGGAAATGAGCGCCGCGCCAGACGGTTGAGCCGAGACGCGGTGAGCGTCTTGTCGGCACAGATGCCGCGCAAAATCTCGTTGCAAAGGCCACCGATCAGGCGCGCGAGCCAACCATGTTGCACAATGAGATCGCCAATAGGAAGCGCAGTCGATCATCTGCACATCTGTCACCTGGTCGTCGGGCGACGACGTGCCCGATGACCATGTTCTCCCTTAGAACAGCTGCCGTAGGGCGCCTCCAAGTCAACAGACGTACCACCGGGCCGTTTCTCCGTTTCTTGCGGTAATAGCGAGCCGCGGGCTTTGCCGACTTGTGCAGCGGTCGCTGTGTCGCTTTAGGAATAGTTGTTTCGCACACCTGGAGAGACCCAAGGCGGATGGATCAGCCGTCAGGCGTCGTCGCGCCGTTTCCGGCCCATGCGCCCCGGCCGATTCCACTAGGTCGCCGACGCGCGGGCAGTCTGGACCTCGGCCAACATGCTGCCGCGCACCATTCTCGTTGGGCTCCGCGCCGGTTTATGTTGGCCGCGCCGATGGATCTGGTCCAATCGAGACGGCTGGCTCGGCACGCCGCTAGGCTTTCATCGAGCGTGAGTTCTCTACGCTCCGGGAGTTCATTGGAGCAGCCGTCCACGGCGTAGGCGAGGGCAGGGTATCGGCTCACCGATTCGGATAGCCCAGGGCATCGAATCTCCCCTCTGGCCGGCGCAAATTTGGCGCGCGGCGCGTGGACGACATTTTCCACAGCGCTCGCGTAATAGGCAGCTCGCCCGCGCCTTGGACCAAGCACTCATAAGCGGATAAGCCCGAAGCGACGCGCTTCCTCCAGCAATGCCCTGACGGAAGACGGTTGCCACTTCCGCCCCCCACGTGGCGGTCGCTCATGCATCTGATCCAACTGGGCAGCAATGTCGCGCAGCGACAGATTGGAATCGGCGATCGCGATTGCGGCAACCAGCCTCATCAGTTGATGTTCAGCCGGCCGACGCGGCGATCGAGCGAGCAGTTCCGGTTCAGCGAGCTTCTCACGCACCATTCGGTGGACAGCCCGTCGCAAGCGTTCCACCGTCCAACTGTGACCCCTACGGTTGAGGACACGCACGACGTTGTCCCAGCTATGCTGCGGACGTAGCTGACGTACCGTCGGCAGCCACGTCTGCGCTGACGAAATCAGCTCATCGAGGTAGGCTCGCTCGCGAGCGGCCGAAACCGAACGGATCGCTTCCGGTCGGCGTTCGCGAAGCCCGGGATTGCCGGGCATCCTGCCACGCGCCTTGGCGGCCTTCATGCCGGATTTGGTTCGCTCCGCGATGAGGGCACGCTCGAGTTGGGCGACAGCTCCAAGCACCTGCAAAGAAAATATGCCCTGCGGCGTGGATGTGTCGATTGGATCGCGCAGAGACCGGAAGTGGGCGCCTCGCTTTTCAAGGTCTTCTATGACGTCGAGCAAATGGCTGACGGATCGGGCCAGGCGATCAAGGCGAACGACGACGAGCACGTCGCCAGCCGTGAGATCCTTCAGCAGTTTCGCAAGAACCGGCCTCGTACGCGACGCGCCGGATCCGTGTTCCTGGTGAATGCGATCGCACCCGGCCGCGCGCAATTCGTCAACCTGGGCATCATTGAGCTGATCGTCTGTTGAAACACGCGCATATCCAACCAGTCTTCGGGGCAGGGGAGGGGGACTGAAGTTCGCGGGCATGGCTATCCGAATCTTGGAAACTTCTGTAGCGACGTTTGTACAAACAAGGCGTGCACGAGAAAAGGAACCTTTGCAAGCGTGTTTTATGCTCGAAATGGAGGGCCGTACAGCGCGAAATGGGGGCTGCAATGAGCATCGGTTCGTCGAAGGTCAGGAACTCGCGTCAGCCGCCTTCCATGGCCGAAGAACGATAAAATCAGCTGTTATAAAAGGAACCGCAGCCGCGTTTTGAGATGGAGTGGTCGCTGGGGCACCGCTCCGCGGCCGGCCGCTGGGAGAGGTCCAGTCCACGCGGTCAGGCAAATGAGTCGGCTGAACGAGTCAGGAAGGGGCCGAAAGGTCCAAACTTCCAGGCGAAGCTGCCGATCCGGCACGCCCAAGATTCGATGACCGGCGCCGCGAATCGCTTTATCATCGATACTGGAAACTTATCGATAGTGATGGATCGCGAACATCGCCGTCCGGATGACGGAAAGATAACCGTACTTAGCTTCCATTTGTGAGATTTGCTTAGTTAATACAGATAGGTAATTATTCGTGAAGGCGACCACAGCGACGTAACCGGGGGTACGTGGGGCAAATTGGGTGGCGGGGCTGGATTTTCCTTTGCCGGAGGATCTTGTGGGTTGTTCGTGCAGGGCGATTGCGTTGGCGCATGTTCGGGGCGACCATCGTCATGAGTGGAGGCCAGGATGCACAGGATCGACCTTGACGCCTTGAGTGAAGCGGAGCTGATCGAATTGCACGATAAGATCGTCGATCGGCTGCAGTTTCTGCATCAACAGAAGACAACTCACGCGCTGCTTGAACTGGCGATCGGTGAGCGTGTCATGTTCGAAGACAATAACGGCCAGACGCAGGCAGGGATCGTGATCCGGCGAAACCGCAAGACGGTCACGGTGCACGGCGACAACGCCCGCCAATGGAATGTCTCACCGCAGTTGCTGCGAAAAGAAAAGAGCGTTGGGAAATTGCAGGGTGGCAAGCTCGTGCCGTTTCCGAGGAAGGGATGAACGTTAGGGCGCGGTGATGACGAGGTCAGCGAGCGGCGGGATCCGTGATCCAGCAGCGTCAAGGCCAAGACGATCGCCGAGATACATATAGAATGAAATGTCGAGCTTGTGGCAGGTCTTCGGTGTCGCCGGCATCAGTTTCTGCAGCAGGCGTTCCGCATGGATCCAGCACAAGGCGTGGTTGGCGACACGGAACTGACCCGCATCGTCCGAAACGATCACCGTGTTGCCGAGCAGTCCATGGTGGCGGATCGCCCCCCAGATTGCCGCCTCCGCGACAGGACGCAGAAGCTGTCAGTCGAGGATATCGATGCCCTTGCTGACCAAATGCTCGAGGAACGCAGCCTGGTCGGCGAATATTGTGGGGGATTGGTCTTGAGCTTTGCCATGAGCGCCTGCTCGAGCCCTTGCGCCTTCAGCCAGTTCATCGCCTCGTCATTGAGAACATAATCTTGATGGCCCGACCACAGGACGGACAGGAAATTTAGCCGCGATTTCGACAGGCTGGTGCGGAAGGTCGAAAAGCGTTCGCCGCCGATCTGGGTGGTGAAGGCGTTTCGCCGATTGTGGCGGGCGCCGGTATCGTCGACTGTGATGAAGGGCGCCGAGACAAGTCCGGCATGCAGAACCGCACTGTCTTCCTCGACGAACTGCTCAAGATCGGTGGTGAGCAGCCGGACGACCTGCCGCTTCGAGATCTCGACGCCGATGCTGTTGAGGATCGCGGTCAGGCGCGGTGTGGTGACCTGCCCCTGGGCATGCAGCGCCAGACAGGCGCGGCGCAGGTTCCGACCAAAGCCGCTGGAGACCCCTTCTGGCAAAGGCGCGACGATCACCTTGCCTTCGGGCGTCTGCCAGCGTTCGCGGCGGTAGTTCACGAGTTCGGCCGCAAGCACCAGATCGCGCACGAAGAAGCTCTTGTAGCCTTTGAACCGAGAGCCTTCAGGCGCATCGGCCCTCAGTATCACGGTGCGCGTGATCCGGTTCCTGTCACGCTTGGGGCCGCGTGGCGATTTACCAGGGGCACGATCACCGTTACCGGGTTCTGTCGCCTTCTCCATGCCGGACGGTCGAAACGGCGGACGCGGCGGCAGGTTCTTCAGGCGGGCAATCTCGTCGCGCAGTTGTTGGTTCTCAGCCTTGAGGCGTGCATTGTCGAGCCGAAGCTGGGCATTGTCTTCCCGCAAGGCTTCGTTCTCGGATCGCAGTGTTGCGACCTCTGTCTTGAGCGCTTGCATCTCTTCCACGAGCCCGCCCACCAGCCTGCGCATCGCCACAAGCGACAGCGTCTCAACATGCTCGACAGAGGGCAGCCTCTTCTTCATGGCTGGAGGGAATCATGATTTGCCCAATCGGCGGAATCGGCGCCAACGCTCTTTGAAGCCAAGCCCGAGCATTATGCACAACTAACTGAATTCCGGGTGTCGGAGCCGCAGCAAGAACACGCTCTGTCAGCGCATGCCGCCCAATTTGCCCCACGTACTAACCGGGGTAACCGGGGCAGATTTGTGGGCCGTGCCGATTCACGCGCGAAGCGCGTCGCGATGTGGATCAGACCATAGGGTGAAGAAGTGCAAGACGCCGGCGTCGGCGGTAGTCAGGCAACGTCCAGCCGATCGTAGGTGAGGGGAGCCGACCAGTGCCGTGGCTGGGCGGTCTAACCGTCATGCGGGAGATTTGATGATGTGGAGAAGGCTCAGCGCGCCGATTTCTGGTTCGCGCTCGAGGCGGATGATCTCCGGCTCAGTATCAACCGCGAGGCCGCCGTCCGTGAAGGTGTAGATGCTTTTGGCTTGGCCCTGCAAAAAGAACGCTGCGGTGGTGTTCCCCCGAGGAAACGCGGGTGGACCGAGCGACGGGCGATCGTGGAAATACTTCGTGTAGGTCACGGACATAAGGGCGTCTACGATCTGCACCCAGTCTCGAGCGGCAGAGCCGGGGGTGGCGTCACGTCCGGCCGTTCCGAAAATCATCCTCACGATGAACCTGCCGAGTGACGGGGCCGCCCCCACCGACCCCGGAACCGAGGCGGGCACCATTTGCTTCCAACTCGGGTGTCTAGGCGGATTGCTCCAGTGGCGGTCGATTATGCCGTACATACCCGATGTCAGGCCCCGGCCACCGCGGTGCAAATCTAGCCCCTTCAGCCCATATATGGTTTCTTCGAAATCAAAAACCGGCCACCGTGTAAACAGGTCGAGTTGTGCCTTGTTCTTGGTGCCGCTGATTTGCACGGTTCCCTTTCTAGCGGCCATCTTAGCCTGGACCAAAGCGGCTCGCCGACGGTTAAAATCGTCCACCACCACAAGAAGGTCCGCCAACTCGCAGGGGCTTCCTCCCGCAACGGGACTCTTAAAACTGACCTGGGGCGCCTTGTGCGTGAATACTGCGCTGACCTTCAAGCGAACTCCGTGCGGTGTCGTGAGCTTCCTCCAATCCATCGCCATCTGCGGTATGCCATGGAGCGTGACAGCGGCGACCAGGCCTGGCTCGGTCCGTGGTGCTTTGATGGAGAATGGAGCGCCGCGCGAGAGGCTGTGAGAAATCGCGGCATCGGCCGCGCTGACCATCGGACTGTACAGGGAGCGGGGGAGCAATTCGCTAAGCTTTCGATCGGATGTTAAACGCTGAAATGGCGGAGTGGTGCGAGATCCGCCGTAACGATAGGGGCTCGCCCGCCGAGTTTGGGGGCCAGCTAGCTCGGGGGGCAAGAGCCACAAAGACCCAAAAGGTGGGCAGCTACGACCGCTGGACTCCGCCAGAAAGTCCTGGGGGAGCGTTGTCATCGGCATCGATCTTGTGAAGTCGCGGCTGGCTCTGCGCTATTCGCCGGAGTACTTCTTCGCTGTAGCTCGGAGCCGATCACTGTGATCGTAGATCTGATCGAGAGAGTCGACTATGAGCCGTTCCTCCGCCTCACCATCGAAAAGCCCGATGTACTTGACCGAACGATTAAAATGTAGCCGCGCCAGCGGCTTGCGGTTGTTATTGTCGATCAGGATGCCGCAGTAGGATTTTTGGTCGCGCATCACGATGCGCTTCGGCGAGATCGTGTCTCGGACTATAGCCTTCACGATCATGTATCCCTCACGCTCCTCTTCGGTTGTGACGACTTCGGGCTCTTCCTCGACGGGTTCATCAATCCTTTCGATGACCTCCTCGGTATCGGCAAGTGCGCTGGAGAGCCGGTTCTTCACCGAGTCCATGATCACGTCACGGAAGGCAGTCCTGACTACGCCGGTCAGCATCTCCTTTACCTGGGCTGTGATCCTGCCCTCGTAGACATTTCCGGCGACGAGCCGCACGAAGTCTTCGGAAGGCTCTTCGATAAGCTTGGAGATCACCTGCTTGACACCGGACGTGTACTTCAGCCGCTCGGCGGTCGCGAGTATGGCGGATACGTCGAAAGAGACCTTTTCGAACTTACGCAGCTCGGTCACGATCCCCGCGTTGAAATCAGTGACGTCAAAGACGAAGAAGGGCCGGGCATCGAGCTTGTTCGGAGCTTCGAGGTCCGTGTAGAAATTGAACGTGCGGCCGTTCGTCAATATGGCGAACTTGGCGTTCGTCACACTGAAGTAGCGATAGAGCTGGTCGAGATGCTTCTTTTCCAGTGTTACCGAAATCGGTTTGCACTCGATGAGGATTCGGATTTCGCCGTCGATCTTGATCGCGTAGTCGACCTTCTCGCCCTTCTTGCCCACGGCGTCGGCCGTAAATTCCGGTATGACCTCGGTGGGATCGAATACTTCGTAACCAAGGGAGCGGAGAAAAGGCAGGACGACGGCCGTTTTCACCGCCTCTTCGGTTGCCATGGTGCTGGAATGCGATTTGACGCGCTCTGATATCGCCCGCAGGCTCTCTTCAATCGTAGACAATGGGCCCCCCCCAACAGATTCCTCAAGCTAAAGTTGCCGATAGCGTCCTTGCCGTCAAGGGCGGTCCCCGGGCGGGACATCACCGTCGACGTGCATCAGCCCACCCGTGAATACGGGTAGAAATTCCGAATGTTGAGATAGAGATACTGTCCTTTGGATGGGGCGGTCAGGAACTCGTCGTAAACGACCTGACCCACATTGTAGTACTGATAAACGCCACCATTCAGAAACTCGACTTCTAGCGTTTCTGTGGCTTGGTCGTACCCGATTGACACGACGGTGCTGGAAGCTACGGGATCACGTATCATTGTTGGATTGTTCCTCAGCCAAGTCCGAAACCAAATGTCTCTCGATCTCAAGGTTGCGCGCGACCGCGATCGTACTCTGCGCACGCCAGGACGCGACGACTCTGTCGTACCCTTCGGCCACGCGCCTTGTTTTCCACGCGGAAGCGACATCGGGATCTGCACTCTTGGGCAGGTGCTCCTCGGGGGGCAGGAATATGCGGGTCCTGACAGGAAGCCGTGCGGCCTCTCCAGCAATGATGGCTTCGCCCGTGCGTAGCACCGGTAGCAAGTCCATCAGCCCGGAAAGATTGTCCGGCAGCGCGCCTTTGACACGTCCGCGATCCGTCGGGTTCGTCAGCCTGAGTGCCACCAGGGTGCCGCACTGAGAGAGGATTGTTTCGTCGACTTCGGACGGCCGCTGCGAAACCACCATCGCTCCGACCCCATACTTGCGCCCCTCCTTCGCGATCCTTTTGACGATGTCGGCGGCAACATTGCCCCCCTCTGGGGAGACATAGCGATGGGCTTCTTCCATCACGACAAGCAAGGGCCGGAGTACTCCGCCTTCTGTTTTCTCTCGGCTCCAAAACAAGGCCTCGTACACGATCCGCAAGATGCAACCGATCAACCTGACCAATACGACGCTTGGAACCCCGGAGAGATCGAGGATGGTAATTGGTTTGTCGTGACCCAGCCATCCAGCGAGAAGCGTATCGAGGTCCTGCTCTGAAACGCCCGCAAGGTCCGGCTCCCATGGGCCGGGGTGAAGGATGAAATCGAACCGTCTATCTAGGAGACGCGATCGGAGAAGATTGAGCTGACGCCGGATGCCCTTGGCCGCTTGATTGATGAATGGACCGGCGGCTCCCATGGCATGCGGAACGTATCGCGGCGGTGTAAGTGTGTCCGCGTCTCCAGGCTCCTGCAGCGCCGGTTGATCTCTTTGAGGTCCAGTAAAGGTTGCGGTTTCGAAGTCGATCAGATCGTACCATAGCTGTTTCAGGGAGAACGGCACGGGTGTGTCGACGGTCAACGACTGTGTGTCGAGCCCCGCCAACGGAGCGGCTGTGAGTCTCTGGAGCTTCAGCTCTTGGATTTTGTCGGTGAAGGCGATCAACTGGTTGTCATTTAGGCCACCGGCAATGAATTCTAGCAGTTCTCCGGCCTCGAGCGCCCAGTAAGGCACATGGAGGGGGTTCTCCCCAGGTTGCGGAGTCGCGCTGAAAACCTTCGCGAGGTCGCCCAAGGCTGACGCATATTCGCCGTGGATATCGAGAAGCAGAATGCGTGAGGCCGAGGAAGCCGCCGCTTCTCCCGAACCAACAATCGAGCGCAGCATACTCGCTACCGTGGTCGACTTTCCTGACCCGGTCGATCCAAGAACCGCGGAATGTCGGGTAACCAGCGCATTGAGCGACAGGCGAACTACGATGTTCTCGGCACTCGAGAGGGTACCAACCGCTACCTGTGTGTTGTCGACTCCGCCGTATATGCGTTTCAGATCGGATTCCGTGACAATGTGCACATTGTCATCGACGTTCGGATGCTGGCTCAGTCCTCGCTCGAAGTTGCTTCCTATCGCCTCGCCTGCGAGTTCAACTCGCATCCATCTCGCGGCACTTGGGGCGTTTTCTCTCACGTTTTCGGGAGCGGCCGTGGCGCCGACTTCAGCCACGACGCCAAACAAGTCCTGGTATCCAAGAGGGATGCGCACAAAGCTGCCTACTTGTCCGACCCGGTAGGTGTGCCCTCCGATGATGGCCATACCGGATGCCAATGACTCGGAAAGCCGGACGGTAATGGATGCGCCCGAGACCGCAGTCACCACCCCCAGAAAAGTCGGGTCAGTGGAGCTCACTTTTCTTCGCCCCCAGTTGATTCCGAGCTTACGGCTTCTACCTCCACACGAGCGATGTCACTAGAATAGGAGAGTGCCAGAAACCGGCAGAAGGTTGCGAAATCACCTAGCAGGAACATCGGGTTCTCGCTGTCCCATCGCGGTCCCCAAAAGCTCTTTCGAATCTCGCCCCAGTTCTTTGGAGCATCACCAAGCTTCCATTTGCCCGCGACACCGTTGATTACCGCGCCGTCAGAAGCATACACGGATACATTCGGCCGATCGTAGGCGAGTTTGAGGGCGGCTTCCTCCTGTTTCAACGTCATGAACTGGAAGGCGATAACGGAGCTGTTCGCGTTCACTGCAAGCGCCTCGTCGAGAACGGCGCAAATGTGGGCATCCCTGAACGAAAAGCCGGTAGTAAGAAGCAGAGAGTCGGGTGTCATCAGGAAGCGCTTCAACCGCTCAAAGAGAGCTGCATACGGCTGCTTCTGCGTCAGGTCGTATTTGAGGTGGTCGGGGTATATAAGCTCGTTGTAGTCGTATCCGCCGGAGCGCACTACGCGCTCTCCATCGACTTTCCATCCCAAGGAGCCGTGGAGTTTCCAAAGACGCGCCCACCGCGCAGGGAGATCGTCTCCCGCTACCGTGACGGGGTCAAAAAAGGGAGCGTGTCCTCCGCTGAAGCCGTCGAAATACGGGACTTTTGCCGCTTCGAAAGCGGTGTCCAACAAGAGATCATAGTTCGTGGTAAAAATTTCGACAGAATGCGGCCGCTGCGTACCCGCGATCCACGAAATTAGTTCGTGATACGCGCAACGCTCGCTTGGAAGCTTGGCGCCAACGATGCTTCCAATGGCCGCGCAGACCTTTCTGCCTAGTTCCTCGTACCCGTTCCCGTCGAGGCCGTTAACGCAGGTGTCGCCAAGTGCCTGTTGTAGAAGTCTTATGCGGGTAAGTATGCTCTCTATGTTGCCGCCGGCCGGAAGTGCCGCTCTTATGGCGTCCGCCGCAGTTTTGTCCACGCCCGTCAGGCCAGTCAGCGCCTCCGTGGTTAGGGCTTCAACACCCGGGATCAGTGGCTTCCCATTCGCGGAAAGCTTCCCTTCGCCATCCACGCGAACGGAGAGTGGAGCGCCCGCCCCAATCAGAATGCCGATACGCTTCCTGCCTTGCGACAGTACCTGCCTGAGGTCCGCCAGGAAGCGATCGGGGTTATGCACGGATTCCATGGAAGACTCGCAACTTTATGGAGAGGCCTGTCGATAGCCAGTGAACGGGAATGTCGTATAGAGACTGTTCTCTTCGTTGTGTGGATTCGAAACGGGAGTGAAGACCATCAGAGCTTTACCGTTTCGGCCATTTCCAGATATCGGCAAAAGGCATTCGCAAGTTGCATCTGCCGAGGCGTCTTGCATTCAACTTCAAAAAGATCAGGTGAGGCGACGAGGATGGCCATGCACTTCGCCCGGCTGATGGCCACGTTCAGACGGTTTGAGCTATAGAGAAACTCCATTCCGCGAGGGGCGTCGGAGTGGCTAGAAGTGGCCGTCGAATAGATAGCGACAGGCGCCTCTTGGCCTTGAAACTTGTCCACGGTGCCGACGTGGGCATTCGGAAGGCGTTTCTGGATCTCAAAAACGTGGGCGTTGTAGGGCGCGATAATGATGATGTCCTCCAGCGCCAGCGGTCTGGATACACCCTTACGGTCGGTCCAGCACATACCGGAGGCAAGCAGCATATTAACGATCCGCTCGACCGCGGCTGCTTCTTCGAGGGAGCGCGACTGATTGCCAAAATGGGCGACCGGCACAAAACGCAGGCCAGTCCCCGTGAATGGCCCAGACGAAGTCGTCGATTGAGCCCGACAGTTGTTCTCGGACTCGAGCTTGCTCTCGTAGAATAGCTCCGAATTGAAGGCGGTGATGTCTGGGTGTAGCCGCCACGTTTCCGCCAGGAACAGACCTTGGTCCGGCAAAATTGTCTTGTGGCCGCAAAGAAGGTGGTCGAGTGCGGACACGTCCGTTCCATCTGGGTGGGACCCTTGGGTCGGTTGCTCCAGCTGCTGCGGATCCCCAAGTAGCACGAGCGACGGCGCTGCCTGCGAGACGGACAGCACATTGGCGAGCGACATTTGCGCTGCTTCGTCCACGAACAGCACGTCGACGCAGCCAGCGGCATCCTCGCGAGCCCAAAAAAACGAGGTTCCTCCCAACATCTGCACTTCGCCGGTCGCGATCGCCGTGACGGCATCAGCATTGTCCGTGTAGAAGTGGATAGCTTCCGTGTCTTCCGCTTTCGACGAGAGCTTCTGGCCGGCCTGTATCTTTCTGCCGCTTCCCTTCGAGACCTCCAAGGCCTTGTCGATCAGGTTCCGGATAACGTTGTGGCTGTTGGCCGTGATTCCAACCTTCTTCCCTTCTTGGATCAACGTGCAGATCATATGGGCGGCCGTGAAAGACTTACCTGTTCCTGGCGGCCCCTGGATTGGAAGGACGCCGCCCTCGAGCAGCCGAGCAATTCTGGTCGCGCAGGCAAGAGTATTCTCGCCGTCTATATGAAGCGCGCCGGCGACCCGCGGGCGGTGGCGGATAAGGAGATCACGGGCCGCTTGGTACCGGCCGCTTCCCTCGATGCCATGATCTGCGACGTATTCGCCAAGCCTAAAGAGGGAGTTCTCCTGTTCAGCCGTGCCGATGTGGGTGTGAGCGAACACCCCGTCTGGGTGAAGGTCCGCCGTCCGCCTGGTCTTCTTGATGTCGATCGTTTGCCCATCCTGCGAGATCGACACCACTTTGCCGAAGGTGTCCCCGCCAGCCGCGCGCAGATCGTCGTCGTCCCGGATATCGGTGTCCTGCAGATCGAACTCGTACCGGTCCGTGGGGATGCCGGTCTTTGTTTGATCCACCGTGCCCACAAACCGCAGACCTCCCAGCCCTGCCTTCTCGTCCAGCAGCTCTTCGGCTGTCAGGTCGCCAAGCCGGAAAAACTCCCACCAACTTGCCTTGGCCTCTCGTCGATGCCAGTCGAGGCAATGGGCAAGAATCCACTTGCCGTGTTGGGCGGGGGTTCTTTCTGCCTGGTCAACCGGAACATCGTCAATCAGCCTTCCAATGAGCGCCGCGATGCGTGCCTCACGCTCAGACACGTCCTCGCTTGCGTCTTCCTTTTCGGGCGGAGGACGGTCGATAGTGATCCCAGAGGCGACAACATCCGTACGCAGCTGCTCCAGCCAGTCGCGCAAGGCTTCCGTCGATCGACAATCGTCATCGTTGTAGGTGGCTACAGCCTCCTTAATCTCGTCTGACACCGAGACAAAGTCATTGACCTGTAGCGCCACCTGCAATGCCGAAAGTGCAACGTTCGCCTCCTTCAGGGGCATGGCGCGGACGAACCCGTAGAACGCTTCGAGCCTCTTGATGGAGTAGCTTTCTACACTCGCGCGGACTGCGTTACGGACCACCGCGTAGAGATCGACGAGGACGCTGCCGCGCAACAGTTTGTCCACTTCGCTTTCGCGGGTAGCGTAGCGTCCCATCAGGCGCTTCAATGCTCCGGGCTCATATGGCGCATAATGATAGATGTGAAGGTTCGGGAACTGCACACGGCGGTCGGTTACGAAATCCATGAACCGTTCGAAGATGGCCTTTTCCGTGCTCCGGTCGAACGCCCAGTCGGCGATCCGGACGATTTCGCCTGCCTCGTTGCGGTAATGGTACCCGAACAGGTATTCGAGCCCATGCTCACCGATGAACGGGTCGCCTTCGATATCGAAGAAGATGTCACCGGCCGACGGTTCCGGAAGCCGACAGAGCCCGGTGTCCGGAACTACTTCGAGGACCTCGTATCGCAACTCGCCTGCTTCGCGCGCACTCACTTGGATACGCGCCTGCGCCCTGATTTTTTCGAAGCTCGCCGAGGAGCCTCTGTCGGGCTTCCATGGGAACGGAGATGGAAGGTCCGCCAATGACTTTGTTGTCGAAACGGAGTGCGCACGCAGGTCTGCCATTTGCGACTTGGAGATATTCGCGACGAGGGACAGATGGTCGTCCTTTCGCCAGCGAGCGTCGCATGTGTCCGACCACCGGCAAACGTCGCAATGTTCGGTCGGTTCCGGGTAGTACTCCCCCGATCGAACGTTGGTGGCCTCCTCAGCCGCGCGGCGCGCCTTTCTGAAAAACGCGCCGTAATCCGCAACGCGGAAGACTTGAGGCACGAAATCGGTCCACGGCACCACAACATAAACGTTTTCTGGGGCGATCCCTTGCATCGACCTGAGCAGATCGGCATAGAGGCTGAGTTGAAGCACCGTTCCGGCTTTGGTTTCACGAGCGAGCTTGGTGTCGATGATCTCATAGGACCACGAACCCAGCTCACTCGGCTGTTCAATCCTCCGCAGAACATCCGCTCTACCTATCCAGCGCCCATCCCGAAGCGCCCCCTGGACGATGATAGGTTGGCCGGATCGCATTGCCTCTAACGTGGCAGCAACGGTGCCGTCATTGACCTCGACGCCGGGGATCAAGGTTGCTTCCAATCCCTGACCCTTGAGATGTTCGAGGAACTCGGCTTCGTGCTTCAAGCCCCGCTCTCGGAGGATCTCGAGCAATGGGTCCCACCGAGTAGGTTTCGCTAGTACGCCGTCTGTCACTTGAAGGTCGAGTTCCGTCAAATGGCGACAGTTCAGGTGGCCAACCAGATCATGCGCGCTGAGGATGAGTTGAGTGCCGATTCGCTGCATCATTCAACTGTAAGAGGTGGGGAGGGCGTTGTCTAATGCGCGATCGGATCCGCAGCAATTTCTCTCAGGCGCCGCTCTGACTCTTTAAGTTCGGCACATGACTTGTGCCCGGGTCTTTCTCACCTTGTGTGGTGATGATTATTGATGAGCGGTAGCATGCGCGCTCTGAGGAGCTCCGCGCCCGCTCTGCCATACATCGCACGTTTGATCGTCTTCAGGCGGTTGATCTGGCCTTCCGCCTGGCCGTTGCTCCAGGGGAGTTCAATGGCGTTGCGGACGGCGCCGATGTCACGGTGCAAGACCCGCGCGAACCGCACCATCGGAGCGAGCCCGGAGCTGACGGCATCGTCGATCCAGATGTCAAGCTTGCTCGATTCGCCGCTCCGGAGAATGCCGCGAAATCGCATAGCAAGGCTGCGCATAAGGGCAAACTCATGTGACCCCTGCTTCAGGGCGTCCGCCTTGCTCGCCTGATTGATCGTCAGCATGCTTCGCGGCTTCATGCAAAGGGCAGCCGCGACCCGGCGAGATCACATGGCCGGTCTCCGGATCCCGTATCGGGATGACAGCATCGCGGTCCGATTGATGCGGTATGATCGGAGCCGGCGACGCACTGTCCTTGACCGACCTCTCGGCGCGGCGCCAGCTTGCGAGAAGCCGCTCGAGATTCGAGAAACTGCCCGTGTAGCCGCGCTGTTTGATATCGTGGAACAGATGTCGTCCGCAGCGATTGCCATCTTTCCAGCACGCGGCGAGGAATGCCTCGAAATATAAGGGCGATGTCGGCTTCAACGCCGACCTTCGCCGGTCGGGTGGTGTCTCGAAAGTCAGCCATTTCGCAATGCTGCGCCGGCCGTAGCCGGTGCGACGTGCGATCTCCGAACAGGCCAGACCCTCCTTGTGCAAGGCGTGCACGGTATCGAAGACCATCTGCCGTGATTCTCGATGAGCGTGGCGAACCGGCGCCGGTGCGCTGCATCAACCTGCGGATCCTCCTGAATCAGATCGATTTGCGCGCTTCCGGTGTTTTTATCCGGCAGCAAAGCTCGTCCCGTGGCGCGGCCGGAAAGGCTCATCTGCTCCTCGATTGCGACGCGCAGATTCTGCATGAGATGGAACCGATCAGCCACCTGACGCGCTTGCGGCGCTCCTTCGCGGGCCGCTTGCGCGTAAAGCCCGCATCGGTCTCGGCTCACGATCTCGACAGAAGGGTGCCGCTCCAGCCATTGCGCGGCACTTGCCACGCTCCGGTCGTCAAGGATATCGACAACCGAACGGCGCTCCAGGTCGACGATCACCGTGCCGTAGCGCCAGGATCGCCGCCAGCTCCAGTCATCGATGCCAACGACCCGGATCGCAGCGTCGCTACGCGCGAGCGCGGCATCCCGCTTCAGCTGCCGCAGGATCGTGTCGTCGCTGACAGCCATGCCGAGCCTTCGCATCAAGCGCTCGCCAGGACGACCACCTGCACTGTGGCCGAGCAGACTGACAATCTCTGAGACCCTCCTTGTCCGGCGCGCATAAGGGGGAGCAATCGTCGGAAGTCGATCAGTAAACGTTTGTCGTTGACAGTTCTGGTGTGCGCACCGCCAGCGGCTCAACCGAAGCTTAACCGTTACGGCCTTTCCTTGGACCGGCAGATCCTGAACGCTCCGGTTGGACCAGCCATGCCGATTTCGAATCCGCCGGCCGCAATCAGGGCAAATGCTCAACCCTGGTCCGGTAGCGGAAACAACCCAACTGTCATCAGCAGTGAGCGCGACACCCAGGACTTTTGCCCCTGGGCCGGGCGACCATTTTGTTTTCGTTTGCATGCCCGGCCATAGCGGAATCACGTCTAACGGTGAGTGAACCACGCAAAGTGAGGAAGACCCTAATTAAATGCCAAGCGACATCTGCTTTGGGTTCAGCGTTCCCCGCTATGGAAGTCGCGAAAATTAGCTCGATCCTTTATCCGTCAAGCGGGCTCGAGCTGGTGTACCGCTTGGCCGGCGAAAGCCGCGTCTCCTACAGAAAGCCTCTTGTTGACATAGCCTTCCAACTCAGTCGCGTGGTTTTCGCAGCCCTTCGCCTGCTTTCGTAAAAGCGAAATATGGTCTGATAGCTCTTGGGGCGTACACTGACTTAGGGGAACCAAAGCTCGCTCGCCGTTCCTGCGCACAGGATAGGACTTGACCAAACGGGTATGGCCCGGGAAAACCATTTGGGGCGGTGCAGGATCGTCGCTCATGCCAATGCGCTTCAGCATTTGCGTTACAACGCTGACCAATTGTTTCTTCGCAAAGGCCTTGTAGAACTCGGCATGCGGTCCAGTCAGGGGCCTGTTCCTGAAGGCCTCTTCTACAATTTGGCTAGGTTGAGCAATTTGACCGGCGTCGATCCGCTGTCCAATTATCTTGTGCAATTCCAATGACAGTGAATTATCTTTTGCCATAAGGATAACCCTGCGAATTTATTATCTTCGGATACGAAATTTTCATGCTGTAGGCGGGCTGCCCTGAGACTCAAAGTTCAACTGGGCAAGACCGAAGGTACCGATTAGCCACGAATTCGGATGATTGTCAAAGTAAATGTTCTTACTTTGTTCGAGCTTACCCAGCGGAAACAATTTTGGTACGGGTGTTGGATTACTCATCCAGAGAGTTGGACCCTACATCCTTCCGTGGCATCAAAGCCTGTTCCGGCGGCATGCTCCCCACAAGTGTTAAACGGCAGGCCGTGAAGTTCATTGAACAACTCATCGAATGCACGGTCGGCGCCCCACGCTTGCGCAGAGGCGAAAGCAAGCAGACGGTTTTGGTCAGATGTTAGACCGCCTCCTTCTGGCTTATATCCGAGATCGTGGTTTGCTTCCGACCAAGCATGCTGGAATAGGGTCTTAACCTGGATCTCGAAGAAGTTGGGGACAAGTTCTTTAGGCCAATCCGGCACTATGAGCTCCGCCGGAAATAGGCATACTGAATGCCAGCCGAAGTAGCCAAACTCCCATTCTGATGCTGGGACGAGATCTCTCGACTCGACAGGTCGAAGATAACGCATCAGCACCTCACGGACGCTTTCCACGTCGGATTTATAGAAGACCGTCACGCGGGCGCCGATTTGATCTTGGATCTGGTCAAGCGGATACTCATATTTCGGGACGCTCCGGTCCGTCATTTTTCCCGCCTTCGCGACAAACCGATCCACGCTCTTGGCCCGTGAGCTAATCCGGTCAATCCGCTTGTGACCACTTAAATGCTCCGTCAACAGCGCGGAAAGTGAGGCAGAAAGCGGTAGCAGCACCTTCTCGTAGCGAGCCCGATATTCGTCCTCGATCGTCACCTCTGCACCTTTTCAAGCTTCTCGCTAATGACTCTTCCGGTCGCTGTGTAGGTGACCTGGCCGTCTGCGGTCGGCTCAGTATGAGCAAACACCTGATCGAACTCAGTGGCTGCAGCTGTCAATATCGCGCCGGAGTGCAGTTCGACGGACTTGTAAGGTAATTGGCGATTGAATTCTTCGGCGCTGAACCGAAACTGCTCGTTCAAAAGTCCCTGATGTCGCATCTGCGCCGTGATCGCTTCACGTGAGCGCTGGGAGAGGCCGAGGCGAGCAATAAATTCGTTTGCAGTCATCACCTGATCGTTGAGACCAGCCCCAAGCGTCGCGGCGGCTGTAATTTCTTTTTTTATGTCAAGGTTGTCAGTCGCTTTCGCTGCATTCCGCATGGCCACAGCCAACACCCGGGTGCCCGTGGCTGACGTGGTCTTGAAGTCGGAATCTAAGAAATCTGCTATCCAATAACGGGAGACTTCCGTCTCGCTACTATTGATCTGTCGATCGACAGCCTTGGCCATCCAGAAGCCGTGATCCGTGACTGTATCTTGGTACAGCACGGCCTTGTAGGATCCAACGCTTCTGAGAAAAACACGTTCGACGAACTCGACGCTAAGTGCCTCTCGGTTCTCATCCGCCAGAATGCCGCTGTTTGCGGCAAAGCGCGCGATGACGATCTTGCGCTGGGCACCCACCACGCCCGTTGCGAGGAAAAGGAGACCAAGCCCTGAGCGCTTCGTCGAATAAGCTGCCAGGCGCGTCGCCAGAGGAAGTCCGGTAGCGACCGACGGGGCGCGAGCGTAATCAAGCAAAAGAGCTCGGCAAGGATTTAAGCCAACTCCCTCTGTCGGCTGATTGAAGGCGATGTCGATCGAGCATTCGCGCTCCGATTTTAAATAGATTTCACTGAGAAGTGTGAAAACTTCTCCCTCTAGTGGCACGTCCGTGCCGCTGATTAGCCGTGGTTCAGCAACACCCTTGTTCGGATAAACAAGGAAGGTTTGAAGATTTTCAATAGTCATGCCCGCTCCCCAACACGGTATTACTATCAGTCCGCTCTTCATTTTGTAAACGGGGTCACCTCGTAGGAAAAAAAGAAAGTTAGATAACCAAACGCTAGGATGCGTAGACTTCAGCGGCCAGCGGTCGTGATCAATCAAATCATCCAACGGACGAGCTGGCCGTAAGGGAATCTGAGTTGTAGAGGCTGCCCCACAAGGTCCGGGTAGTTCATTTTCAATCGTGAAATTGGGATCGCGGCTTGGCTGGATAGCTTCTGGCGAAACTTTTGCTCGCTTATTGTTTGATAGATCGGTGCAATATTTGGGTCCTCCTCGTCCGGAAACTGGGGAGCTAGAATATTGCGCCCGCCGGCCATGATTCCCTTAACTGCGGGGACAGCCTGTCCGGCCTCGATTTCCGTCAGGACATCGACCGCGACGTCAAGATCGAAATCTGGAAACGCGTGAAAAGACTTACCGGTTTGAACGAGGCACTCGGCTACGAATTCGAGGCTGTTGCGTAGATCGGGCAGAATAGCGATCTCAAATACCGCGTCGAATCGCTCCGTTTTCGGCTCCATCCGAACCTTTCCGGCGCGATCGAAGAATATCTCGAACAGAATTCCGTCAAGCACGGCCTTTCGCTTGCTTGGTGGGAAAGGAATGGTTCGATTGACGAACTGGTCGATAAAGGTGGTCGCGCGCCGCGCATCGCCTACCGAAGCGGAATACAAACCGCGCCCCGCCAAGAAGCACTCGTCGTCAGTCATGGCAATTGCGGCCATTGCATCCAAATGGTCGGCGGCCCGATTTTGATCCGGCCAATTATGCGAGCGCAATGCCGAGATTAGCGCGTGGCCGGGATTTGCGGGATCGGGGATAAATATACCGTCTTGAACGGCTTGGCTTGCATAGTTCGTTGTGGGAATTCTACGACTGCGATTGAAATAGAACTCGGCGACGAGTGATGTGTGTTCCCACGGAACCTGCTCGTTCGTCGAGGCGGCGGCAAGCGTGGCGCGGACACGCTTGAACATCGTCTCAACCGGACAGACGGCATCGATATGCTGAAGCAACGCCTCGGTATAACGACCATTCGAGCCAAGTCCGTCCAGTGACTTCTGTCCGGGAGATGTAGAAAAAGCGATTAACGTACCGCGCGGCGCACTTATCGGTGCCAAGCCACCTAATCCGCCAGAACGTGACCAGCCTCCGTCCCAGGGATTGTTCCGGCACGCATCTAAAATAATGATGTTGGTTTCCGTGCGAGCGCCGTCCATAAGGGAGACGACATAGCTCAGCTGCAGCGAGTGGTATTCGGTCGATGCCTGATTCGTGTGATCTGCATCCAATCCAACGAGGTAGTTTTCGCCTTTAATCTGTACGCCATGGCCGGCGAAGTAGAACACGCCTGCTCCTTCTCGTGCCAACGACTTGCCGAAGTCGAGGGCTGCCTGCTTCATCTTGTCAGAGGTTGCGTCTATCAACTTTTGAACCGCGAAACCATTGCGCGTCAGAGCATCGGCTATCGAGTTTGCGTCATTAACTGCATTTCTAAGCTCATACGCACCGTTGTATTTTCGATTGCCGATAACAAGTGCCTTACGCGTCATTCGGTCAGCTGCCTTTCCTGGACTGTTGGTCGTCGCTTGCCTTCAAAGAGGACATGAGTTTGTATTGTTCGTGCTCCATTCATGCATTTAGACCTGTGATGGATGTGTCTGGAGGCGCTCACGAACCAGTTCTTCCAGGTTCTGTGCTCGCCACGACACAAATTCACAAATGGCCGAATGCTCCTTTGAATCGAGCGCAACGAAAGACCCTATCTTCGAGACGATGTTTTCTACTTGACTATCAAGCGCAGCGGCCCAATTGGACGCAATCGAAAGCATTTTCTTCCGCGTGTCGTCGTTGGTCCAGGAAAGGTCAGTGTCTGCAGTAGACCGGTTCGCTTCGGTCCCCGCCTGTTCAGGCTCTCGACGGTCCATCCAAGTCCGTGAAAAGCTTGGTCGTGATCGAAGGGAATGAGATCTTCACCGAGGCAGAACATATTTCGATCAGCCCGGTCGGCGTTCGCGATGAGGCTGTCGAAGATGATGATCTTGATAAAAGCTTCTGAGTTGGATCGGCTGACCACGGGACGATAGGATTGCTTGATGATCCTCGTGGTGCATAATCTGGAAGGCAACTATCCATGCTCTGTCCCGAAAGCCGCATTTGCGGGCAAAAATCAGTCATTTTAGCCAGGCCAGGACTTTCCGCCCCAATTGAAGTAGGGCAGCGGCACTGCCTGTCCTAGGGAACGCCCATCGGTGATCCGCTCGGAATGATTGCGTGCACATCCTCGACGCTTGCGATCGCGCTATTGATTGCATGCGCGGTTTCGCCTACGGTTGAGTTGCTCTTGGCATGAGCATGGCACTCGCCGTTCCTAAGCTGCTGGCAGCACTGCTCTTACATGTATCGGAATCCTTTCAACAACCATTCGGGCTTGAAAGGCGGTTGGCGAGTGACGCTTGCGAATCAAGCCAGGAGAATGGCTCTGTTGATTGGTAATGTGCGTCCGACGACGCTCGACGGTATTAAAAGGCTCGCCTCGCAGCTTCGCAAAGAGCAAGGGATCAAGCACTCGCTTGCGCTAGATCTTGCTGCTAGGGCAGCCAATTGCACGAATTTTCGGAACGCGCGACGCGTGTTCAATGCGCAGGCTGAGATGACTTCAAGGCCATATGTGCTGCTGACCAGATATTGGCTGGATAAAGAGCTACGGCAAAGCGGTCGAGAAACCCTCAGAATCGACCTCCGAAAGTCTCTCCTAGAAGTTTGCGGGAAATCCGAGCTCAAGAAGGTTCGTGGTTTTGGAGAGCTTCGACGGGTGTCCGACGATCACTTCGTATGTGATATGGTCGACCCGTCGCAGAGCTACGCACGCGCGCGCCTCTGTACCGCCGAACGCTCACTTCGCTTCATGGAGCACACAGGCCTTCTTCCATCGCGCAATCTCCGCAAGGCTTATCCGAATGGCTCAGTCGAGGATGAACTGCCACACAGCGATCACGCGACCCTATGGGTCGACCCGGAGAGAGGACAGTTCATTCTGATTGATGAGCCCTACGCTCGAGCGCCAGATGAAGCGGCGCGTGCTGCGTGGGCGATCCGTACCGGCTGGCGAGTTTTGAAAACGTCCTGGCCGGGAATGTACGGTCCGTACAATTGCGAGCTGCACGTCGCGACAGATGGGCGCTCGGGCTATGAGCTTGAGGGACTCGTGGCCAAGATCGAGGCAATGCCCGCACCGCTCGTCGAACCAGATTGGCCGGGGGAATCTTCATACTCATGGGATACGTTCACAAGCCCGCTGGCGAAAAACGCTCCGGATGTGCGCCGCGCCAGATGCCGGGGCACCATTTATCCTGTCCCTAGCGCGACGACCGTTGCCTACAGCTACAATGTAGGGGTGTCTCAGCGCCGCCCTGCCGGCGAGCTGGGGATTGCGGGGCATATAGAGGCTGGGCGGATCATCAAGGCGGTACTCCGTTGCGTTCGAAACACCGACCCTATGGGGCATACCGGCGACTGAATTCGCTGCGCGCGACCTTAGAGGACTGGATGAGTCTCGAGATTGGAAGGGGAGTGTTCGATGGACCGGAGTTCTTTGAGGTTTCCTATACCGAGGTCGAGGCGGACGCTCCATACCGGGAAATGGCCAAATCACCCGAGGATGTTGTCGCGATGCTTACAGGCTTAAAGCAGAAGTTGAAGATTGGGTATCCCGATTGCGCGCCCCTTCGCCGCCAACTTCGTCGCATCGACATGTCCGTTTCGCTGACAAGCAATATGACACGCGCTGGCACGTGAGTGTCGCAGCGGCGGTGGACTGCATGGGTACACTGCCGCTCGCCAAAGGCGGCTGTTAAATAGATAGAAAGCCACTCGATGGCGTGAGTTTCTATCTGTCGTTATAACCCCGCCAGCCGCTGCTCAAGGGATGAGATCGATAACTGTACATGCCCTGACGAATAGTACTCGTCGCATCCCAAGAAGCTCATAAAGAGCTTCTCGAAGATCACTTGTGCCCTCAGCCGTTCCACAGCGAGCCGATCGATGTTATCGACTAACCTGCCATGCACGATGGCGTTGCGTGCGGCGATCATATTGTTAAGCCCTTTGAGTAAGCCTTGATCCTCCTGGTTCCATTGATCGGAATACCTGGCTGCCATCCGTTCTATACGTTCTTGGAGGGTCAGGGTGGGCGATGAGGCGAACCCGCGCTTCAGGTGGCCTGCCAGTTCCTCAGCAATGTCGAGGTCGTCAAGCGTCCTCTTGAGCGCCGATTTGATCGGCTTCCACATTTCACGACTGACACGGTCGCGATCGAGGTCAGAGGTCTTTTCGTAAACAGCCACGAGCCGTTCAATTGCCTCAACGCGGTCGGTCAGTTGGGCATTCAGTACAGACGTGCCAAAAGAGGCGGCGTAGCCCCAAGCTGCCGCGTGGAGGAGGCCACTTTGATCGCGATAGGCCGCGAGCCTCGGAGCCGCTTGGGCGAGAAAGTCGTCTACGCGTCCGAAGAAATCAATACTGTCGAAGTCGCGGGCTTCCTGCCTAGGCTCGACTTCTACGTGATGCCACGTGGTCGTTATTGTGTCAGAGGTGGAGACCTGCTCGGTCAGTGCCGTTATGGACTGCCGGAACCGATACATCAGCAGGACACGAATGCTGAACCAAAGGTCCTCGGCGGCTGTGATAAAGGCCTCAGGTGGCATGTCTGTAATGGGTTGAACTTCAACGCCGGGAATTTCTATCAGTTCGACTTCCTGCGAAATCCTGGAATCTTTCCGCCGGTATCCGCTAGTGAGCAACCGCAGCTTCAACCCCAGCGAAGGCACGCTTCGCCACTCCCCGCGCACGTACAGCGCGTCGGTCAGCCGCCTTGGATAGGCGTACCAGGTGGGTGGTCTTTGAAGAAACTCGTAGATGGCAGATAGCTTGCCATCAGATATTGTGAGTGTTTCCACATGTCTGTGGATCGCTAGGTCGGCGAATTTCTGAATGCCGTCGCGTGCAATTGAGGTGCCGCCTGCCCTTCCACTCCGAGTCAAAATAGCCGCACCGAATGTTCGGTGTTCTGGTTGACTGCCTCCCGAATTCGGCCAATCAGGGTTGTCGTAGAGCTCCCACTCTAGCTGCCCCACGCTGATCCCCAAGAAACGCCCATAGTCGTCGTCACCGCCGATCAGTGACATTCGGTTCCAACGCAGGAAGTGCGGATCACGCTCAAGGATTGCAGAGAACACGGAGTCGCCGCGGTCAGGGTGAAGCAGCTTAACGGTAACGGTGGTCTCGAAATCGGTTCGTGGCATCCTGCTAGTCTGACCCAACTCGGCTGGGGCAGCAATCCGGATTTCCCGTCGGCAACCCGCGAGCCATCTGGCGCCGCGGGCTGTCTTCCGAGTGGAGGCTCGCGAAACGCCTGTTCCGGCAGGTACGAGGCTGCGTGCGGCCTGTCCGCTATTGGCCCGAGCTTGGAGATAGCTGCTTTCCGCTGCTCGAGCCCACACACGGAGTGTTGCCAGGTTGTTCACGTTCTAGGCCAAGAAGATGGTGTAACGGGCGGAACCCGGCCCGGCAGGTTTGAAGGGCCGGTGGTCGTCCCTCACAATGATGGTGTCGCGGAGTCAGGAGTGGCCTGCTCCATAGCAGCACGGAGAGACGACCATGAAAGAGTATGCCGGCATAGACGTATCCCTGGAATACTCAAGTGTGTGCGTGGTGGATGCGGATGGCCGCATTGTGCGGGAAGCAAAGATCCTCAGCGAGCCCGCTGCGCTGATCGCCTGGTTCGGCGCGCACGGCGTTGCGATGGAGCGAATTGGTCTGGAGGCCGGGCCCTTGTCGCAGTGGCTCCATGCCGGGATGGTGAAAGCCGGTCTCTCGGTCGAGCTGATCGAGACGCGCCACGTGCGTGCAGCCTTCAAGACAATGCCGGTAAAGACCGACAAGAAGGACGCTCGGGGCATTGCGCAGTTGATGCGGCTTGGCTGGTTCAGGCCGGTCCACTGCAAATCTCTTGCGGCCCAGGAGGTGCGTGCGCTGCTGACCGCCCGCAAGCTCATTCAAGGCAAGCTTCACGACATCGAGATGAGCATCCGGGGCATCCTGCGCGGCTTCGGCCTCAAGGTCGGGCCGACGACGCGGCGCACTTACGCGGGGCGCATCCGCGAGCTGATTGCAGGCCATTCGACCTTGGAAGCGATCGCCGCTTCGCTGCTGAAGGTGCGCGACGCGCTTGTGCATGAGTTTGCAGGGCTTGAGCGCCAGCTGCGCGCCATCGCCCGCCAGGATAACAACGCACAGCGGTTGATGACGACGCCAGGCGTTGGTGTCCTGGTGGCGCTGACGTTTGTGGCGGCCGTCGATGCGCCGGAGCGCTTCCGCTCATCACGCGCGGTGGGGCCGCACTTCGGATTGACGCCGAAGAAATATCAATCGGGCGAGACCGATCATAGCGGTCGCATCTCGAAGATCGGCGATGGGAGCGTGCGCACCGCGCTCTACGAGGCGGCCAACGTCATCCTGACGCGACCGGTCAAAGGTTCCGATCTGAAGCGCTGGGCGTTGGCGGTCGCCAAACGGGCCGGTCCCAGAAAGGCGCGCGTGGCGCTGGCCCGCAAGCTCGCGGTGGTGTTGCATTGCCTGCTCAGGGACAGAACCAACTTCATTGCTCATAAGGGAGCGCCAGCCGTGGCGGCT
>NZ_WITC01000054.1 GCF_009601505.1 Sinorhizobium terangae | reverse complement strand
CCCGACATAGTCCGGCAGGGTAGATAGTGCCGCAGCGTGTGCACGCTGACCCGCTTGGTCAATCCCGCCGCCTTGGTCGCCGAACGGCAGGCGGCATAAAGCACCTGCACATCGATCGGCTTGTCGCCGCGTCCGGGAAACAGCCAGTTCCTCGGGCGCGCCAGCCGCCAATAGGTGCGCAGGATGGCAAGCAACTGCGGCGACAGCATCACCGTGCGATCCTTGGCGCCCTTGCCGTGACGGACCTGGATCACCATGCGCTGGCTGTCGATGTCGCCGACCTTCAGGCTCACCGTCTCCGAGGCACGCAGCCCCGCGGCATAGGCGGTCGTCAGCGCCGTGCGCGCCTTCAAGGACGGCACCGCTTCGAGAAAGCGCACGACCTCGTCGGCGCTCAAGATCGCCGGCAGCTTGCGCGGCGTGCGCGCATAGGCAATCCGCTCGGGGATCTCGGCCCGGTCCAGCGTCACGCCGTAAAAGAACCGCAGCGCGCAAACCGTCTGGTTGAGCGCCGGCCAGGAGATGCCCTGCGACACCAGGTACACCTGGAAAGCGCGCACATCCTCCAGCCCCAGCCGATCCGGCGAGCGGCCGAAATACCGGCTGAACTTTGTCACGGCATGCAGGTAGGATCGTTGCGTGGCCGGCGACAGGTTGCGGAGCGTCATGTCGTCGATCATGCGGCGGCGCAGCGGGCTCACCGCTGCCGGGGCGTCGGTCATCGGTCGGTCTCCTGGTCAGGGGTTGGTTCTCAACACCCCAACATCCCATCAGGAGACCGCGCCTCCAAACACCCACCTCTCCCGCGTCAGCGGGTTAGTTCAATCCAGATTCCGGAAAATTGCAGCACGCTCTAGCAGGCTGATGAGCGGATCATCGCTCATCTGGCTGATGGTTTCCAGATGGGGTGGATCCCAGCCTTGTCCGACGGCATCGCAATGTGCCAAAGGTTGTGGTGTTAGCGCCACACAAAGGAGAGGCAGGCATCCATGAGGTTACCATCATCGGGGTCGATCTAGCAAAGAACGTCTTTCAGCTGCATGGAGCGGCAGCCGACGGATCTGTAGTGTTCCGCAAGAAGCTGTCATGCCCGCAATTCCGGAAGTTCCTGACGGCCCAGCCGGCATGTATCGTTGCCATGGAAGTGTGTGGCAGTGCGCACTACTGGGCTCGCGAGATGGCTCGGCTCGGCCATGAGCCGAGACTGATCGCGCCGCGCTACGTTAAGCCGTTCATCAAGCGGCAAAAGAACGATGCAGCGGATGCGGAGGCGATCGCCGAGGCGGCGCAGCGGCCAACGATGCGCTTTGTCGAGCCCAAAACAGAGGAGCAACAGTCTCGGGCCGTCGTGTTTCGCACGCGGGAACAACTGGTCGGTCAGCGCACCGAGTTGGTCAACGCCCTGCGCGCGCACTTGTACGAGTTCGGCCATGTCGCGCCACAGGGGATCGGTATCTGAGCCGGCTTGCAGAGGTCATCGAGAACGAACATGCGGCCCTGCCGGAGCTGGTCCGCGATGTCTGCCGCGACCTGCTGGAAGATCTGGCACCCGACGAGCCGGATCGACACACTGGGGAAGAGGATCGATGCGCTGTCCAAAAGGGCTGAGATGTCCCGGCGTTTGCAGACCATGCCCGGTGTGGGGCCGATCGCCGCCCTGGCGATCGAGACCTTCGCGCCGCCGATGGAGACGTTTAAATGCGGCCGTGACTTCGCTGCTTGGCTCGGCCTGGTGCCGTTACAGAAGTCGACCGGCGGCAAGCAAAGATTAGGAAAAACATCGAAGATGGGGCAGCGCGACATTCGCCGACTGCTCATCCTCGGGGCCATGGCTGTCTTGCGATGGGCCCCCCGGAAGGGTGCGCCCGAAGGCTCTTGCCTTGCGCGTATGCTTGGGAAAAAGCCGCGCATGCCGGTGGCAATCGCTCTGGCCAACAAAATGGCCCGGGGCATCTGGGCCATGCTGACGAAACAGGAGAATTACCGGAATGCGGCGATGGTGCCTGCATGATCAGTCAGCAGCGCATCTGAAGCCGGTACGTCGGAATGTGAGGAAGGCATGAACTGCATGGGCAAATGATCGATCAGATCGAGGTCAGGACAACCAGAATGACACGAGCCTCGCGCTCGCTTTCCAGATTCGGACCTGATCCGCGCATCACCATACCGGCCCGCGGCAAGTGAACGGCCGCAAACCAAGGCCTGACACAAGACCGCACTCGGTCACATGTCCAAAGGTTCAAGAAACTTCCTTGCAAAACGGCTGGCATCCACACAAGCGTCATGCATCTGGCGCGCTGGACAGCCCATTTGGTGGCATGGACCGCTCCCTTCCCCTAGCGAAGATGGCGGCGTTTTTTGCCACGAAGGAGGTTCCCATGCCTGTCGCCACCATTGGTCTTGATCTCGCAAAGGCAGTCTTTCAGGCTCACGGCGTTGATGATGCCGGTCAAACCGTTTTTCGCCGACGCCTCGGGCGAAGTGAGCTGTTGGCGTTTTTTGCCAAGCTGTCGCCGTATCAGGTGGCGATGGAGGCATGCTCAAGCGCTCATCATTGGGCTCGGGAACTGGTGAGGCTGGGACATGAAGTTCGCCTCATTCCACCACAGTACGTCAAACCTTATGTCAAACGGAACAAGACCGACGCAGCGGACGCAGAGGCGATATGCGAGGCGGCGACGCGGCCGAATATGCGCTTCGTTCCGATCAAGACCCGAGATCAGCAAGCAGTGCTTGCCTTGCACCGGTCGCGCTCATTGCTGGTTCGGCAACGAACAGCGTCAATCAACGCGGTTCGTGGACACGGCGGCCGCTCTTGCCGGCATGCGCCAGCACATTGCGCATGAAATGAACCCGGCAACGTTGCCATGTCGCGCACAGAACCTTGGTGACGGCCGCCTTCAGGCCTTCGTGGGCGTCGGAGAAAACCAGCTTGACGCCTCTGAGGCCACGGCGGGTCAGCTTGCGTAGGAACTCGGTCCAGATCGGCTCGGCGTCGGAGTTGCCGACCTCCATGCCCAGCACCTCGCGGGGACCGTCGCTGTTGACACCGACGGCGATGATCACGGCGATGGAGACGATGCGGCCGCCGCGGCGGACCTTCAGGTAGGTGGCATCACAGATATGGCCAGTCGCCCTCGATCGGCCGCTCGAGGAAGGCCTTGACCTTGCCGTCGATGTCTTCGCACAGCCGGCTGACCTGGCGCTTGGAGATGCCGCTCATGCCCATGGCCTTGACCAGATCGTCGACCGAGCGGGTCGAGATGCCCTGCACGTAGGCTTCCTGGATGACCGCCGTCAGCGCCTTCTCGGCCATGCGCCGCGGCTCCAGGAAGCCCGGAAAGTAGGAGCCCTTCCTGAGCTTCGGAATGCGCAGCTCGACGGTTCCGGCGCGCGTCTCCCAATCCCGCTCGCGGTAGCCGTTGCGCTGGGCCGTCCGCAGCGGGTTCTTCTCGCCATAAGCGGCACCGGTGGCGGCACCCACCTCCAGCTCCAGCTGCCGCTCGGCGGCAAAGCCGATCATCTCGCGCAAAAAATCGGCGTCGGGGGATTTCTCGACGAGCGCACGCAGGTTCATCATGTCGTCGTTCATCGGTGGTTCCTTCGAATCAGGTTGGTGTCAGCAACCCGACCCTACCGGAGAACATCGATGACCACCGCTCCGCCGCCAGCGACTAAAGTATCCCGACGGTGGCCGCAGGACTGCGCCCGCATGCTTACGAAGAACGCACCCCATCGACGGTTAATTAGTAGCTTGACCTTCCGCCTGATAGGTCAAAAACGGCTCCCGTTGAGAACGAACATTGATCACCCGCCAACCATGCAGTCATAGCCGCGACCTCATGTGCAGAGCAAAAGCGGCCCATTGGGATGCGCGCTAGCATATCCGCGCGTCGCTCAATTGCGATTTCGTGAAACATGCCAGTGTCGACCGCCGTTGGTGTGATGCAGTTTACCAGAACGCCGGTGCTGGCGAGTTCCTTTCCTAGTGTTTTCGTAAAAGCAATCACGCCGGCTTTGGACGCCGCATAGGGTCCGGCAAGAGATGTGCCCTCCTTTCCTTGCACAGATGCTATGTTGATGATCCTGCCGTACCCAGCGTTAATCATCTCTACCGCAATAGCTTTACAGCAGACAAATGTGCTCGTGAGATTGGCTTCGATAACAAGGCGCCATGCGTCAACGTCGATTTCGACTGCGCTGGCGACAGGTCCGAGGATTCCGGCGGCATTGACCAGAACCTGAATGGTCCCGAAAGCCCCACGTACACGCTCCAGCGAACGTTCAACACTTTCCGGGCTAGTTACATCACACGCAATCGACAGCAACTCGCCCCCACTCACATCTTGCCTTTCAGTCAGATCTAAGATTGCTACTTGCGCGCCGTCGTTGATCAGTCGTGTCGTTATAGCCGAACCAACACCACCATTTCCACCGCTCACTACTGCCACTTTTCCCGCAAGAGCTTTGTTATTCATCACTTAACTCCGGTGCAAATTGACGCGAAATAACGATAAAAAACATCAGGAACTTTGCTCCGCAATTGCGATGAGGCAAGGCTGAACCGACTTCTCAAGTGTCAAAAATATCGACGTCAGCCTGTAAAAATTCCCACCTGAATGGGCGGTGTCAGCTTAAGTCGAGCATCAGGAGTCTTCCGGTACTTGAGAGTCTGCTGACCGAGCAGGGCGTAAACAATGCAGCTTCGACGGAGAGCACTTTTTGTGCACCACAAAATCAGGTGCGTAGCGCAAGTTCTCTGCCAAGACTTCCCCCTGGATGAATGCGAGCGAAATCCTCACGAGTGAACCCCCGACACTCCTGCAAAATGAGGGCTAAAGAGTCTCCGACGGCCATCATCGCAGTCGTGCTAGCCGTAGGGGCAAGTCCCAAGATGCCAATTTCATTTACCGGCCCAATGTCAAGTACGTGATGCGCCGTCTGCGCAAGTGACGAACTTGCCTGTGCAGTTATCACTGCAATCACAACCGGTTGTGCCTTTAATGCCAGCACCACCTGCTTTAGTTCGTCGGTTTCGCCGGATTTTGACAAAGCAAGAAAAACGTCGCCCGGACCAACTCGTCCAAGGCTCCCATGGAGAGCGTCAAGGGGATCGAGGGTAATCGAGCGTGTGCCCGTTGACACAAGCGTCGCCGAGATTTTTTTTCCAACAAGCCCCGATTTGCCGACGCCGGAAACCACAACGAGCCCGCCGTTCGAAAGGATATAGTCTGCCAGAGCGCAAATCTGCCCATCCAGGCGGGAAGCCACCGTCTCAAGTGTCTTCGCTTCTTGTCTGATTACATCACGCGCTCGAGCGAGCGTCTGAATAGGGTCTACACCAATTGAGCCACCATTTGGTGCGGCCTCAGAATTGGCGCGCGTGCCATGGAGATCAGCCATATCCACCTCGTGTATCTGGGTTCGCGATCGCCAAGCTATATAGGAATATCCCTCCATGTGGTGCTGTATTTTCATCAATAATATGTTGCAACTTCTTGTACGCTGGAGAAATAACCTAAATGATCTGAACCCCTTTCGACTGAACCGATAGTGGGTGGAGTTTTCCGGTGATCTTTCTGGCTGGAAGAGGAACGGAAGACGATAAAGGCATCGGTTTACGGACGTGCAGAAGGCATTCGTGCTCAAGCAGGGTGATGGAGGTGTGCCCGTTGCAGATGATCTGCCGGATGCCGGGGATCAGCCAGGCAACCCATTTCAATTGGAAGAAGAAGTATGCCCGCATACTGCCGCCGGAACTCAAGCGGCTGAAACAGCTTGAGGACGTGAATGCGCGGCTGAAGAAGATCGTGGCCGATCTGACGCTCGACCGCGAGATGCTGCAGGCGTCATCAAGCAAAAGCTCTAAGGCCCGCTCGGGAGCGGGAGGTTGTGAAGGGTATATGCCAAGATTGGATGATCTCGATCCGGCGCGCCGTGGAGCGCTGAACTCGATCGTTCGACCTACCGGCACACCTGCCGCCGTCCCAGGCCGCGATCTTTTGCATCGAAAAGTCGTCGCGCACCCGTCTGCCGCGTTCATATGCCGAGAGAAGGCGCATGTACGCCGGTCGCTCAAGTCTCGCGAGGCCCCTTAGTACCTCATTTTGGCTGTACCGGTGGACGCAGGACGCCCGGAGGCTCATTCCAAGTAACCGGTTGGAGGAAGTCATTCCCCATTTCCAACTCGCAGATGTTGCCAGTATCCACTCGGGCCAATTGCGCTACCGGCAAGTTTCCGAATTTCCCCATAAGGCGCCACCCGATACATTTAAGAGGCCCATGAGCAGTGACCACGAGGATGGTTTCGGTCGGTCCGTAAGAGCGCTTAAGTTCCCCAAGGAAGCTATCGATCGCGTCAAAATAGACACTCCTCTCCGTCTTCCAGTTCGACATGGGCCATATACTACGCCGGTACCAGTCAAAGAACTCACGGGCGCCAAAACGCCGGACCACTTCAATATTGGAGAGGCCTTCCCAGTTGCCGTAGTCTATCTCGCTAAGCCTCAAGTCGGGGACCGTCGGCCGCCTTGCGCCAGAGATAGCCAAAGCGATCTCTGCATATGTTCTTGTTCGTTGCAAAGGACTGCAAAAAGTAGCGGATGGTATGCAACGCGCACTCCGGAGTGCGGTTCCGAGCTGCCCTGCCTGACGTTCCCCTTCCAAAACGAGAGGAGGATCGGCTTCGCCACCTATCCATTTCGCTTTCATGCTGGCCGGAAATGTATTTCCGTGTCTAGAGAAAATAATCTTCATGATTCATCGACTGCTGCTGGTGAGTTGGACTGTTGTCTGGTGTTACCGGATTTTCGTTCTACTGAACGTAAAATATTCATTTAAATTTCTTTTCAGAAGTATGAAAAGGCGAACATACGTCCATGCATGAGCGATACCCCGCGAGCTTGCGAACTCTGCAAGTTCTTCGCGGGTCTCATCTGACAGAGGCCGGCGATCAGCTCAGCCGTTCCGCTGCGAGAAGAAGACCTGACCCCGCCCTCGCCCCATTGAATTGGTCTCCACCAGACATGCTCCAGCCTGACGTTGAGTTCGTCTTCGGCGGCATATCGAAATGCCTAAAACAGCCAACCTGCTGCTTGATCACGATATCCCTATCGCGATTGAGAACTCGTGGGGTAAGAACCGCGGACGATCGTGTCTCAGGGAGTGGTTGTCTTCTCTATTCGGCGTGGTGAGGTCAAGCACCTTC
>NZ_WITC01000053.1 GCF_009601505.1 Sinorhizobium terangae | reverse complement strand
CGTAAGCGCGGAATTCCCCGCACCTGTTCATAGACGTGGCAGTGAGGGATTCTGTGTCCACAACGGAGACTGTGGACACATGACATTGGATGGCGCGGGAAGATCAGGGCCGCTTCGAGTGGTTCGGGTTCTTGGCAACGGTAAGCGACGATTTGATCCGGTTGAGAAGGAGCGCTTGGTTGATGCGGCCCTTGAGCCGGGAGTATCGATTGCAGGGCTTGCGCTTTCGCACGGAGTCAACGCCAATCAGTTGCGCAACTGGGTGGCGCTCCGCCGACGCCGGCAAGCGACCGAGACGGAATTGACGGTTATGTCGAACAGCGCGCCGCCGGCCTTCGTTCCGGTGGTTGCGGCAGTGCCGACTGTGCGGCCGCCGGCCCCGTCGGCTCGGCCGACATCGCCACGGCTGCGGTTAAAGGCGTCGCTCCCGAACGGTGTGCGGCTTGAGCTGGAAGATGCGGATGCTGAGGTTTTGTCGGCGATGATCGAAGCGTTGGGGCGTTGCGATGTTCCGGCTGGCTGATGATCTGCGCGTCTATCTTCACCGGGAGCCGATCGACTTTCGTGCGGGGATCAACAGCCTTGCGATCCTGGTGGAGCAGTCAATGGGCCTCAACCCGTTCGAGCGCGCGGTGTTCGCCTTCTGCAATCGTCGCAGAACCCGGATGAAATTGCTGTTCTTCGATCGGTCTGGCTTTGTGCTCATGTTGAAGGCGCTGACGGAAGACAAGTTCCGCTGGCCTTTACGGCAGGAGACGGTGGTGCCGCTCGATGCCGAGCAACTGCACTGGTTGCTCGACGGCATTGATCTCGACGCGATGGTGCGCCATCCGGTGCGGCAATATGAATTTGTCGGCTGAACTTTGCCGTTGACGTAAGGGAACGGCTCAGATTCAAGACTATAATGACTCGAAGCGGCACCCCTGATGTTGCGGAATTGATGGCGCTTTTGGCGGCGAATGCTGCCGAAATCGCCGCGCTGAAGGCCGAGAAGGATATCCTTGCGCAGCGCGTCTTCAAGCTTGAAGAAGAACTGGCGCTGGCGCAGTTGCATCGTTTTGCGCCTCGCAGCGAAAAGCACATGGATCGCATCTTCAACGAGGCCGAGCAGGCTGCCCTTGAGGGGGACGAGGACAGCGAAGACGCCGATGATGCCGTCGCTCTACCGGACACGGGATTGGCGGAGATCGAAAAGCCGGAGGGCAAGAAACCCGGCCGCAGGCCATTGCCGGCGAACCTGCCGCGCCAGCGCGTCGAATATGACCTTGCCGACGACCAGAAGGTCTGTCCGTGCTGCAGCCACCCGATGCATCGCATGGGCGAGCTCGTTACCGAGCAGCTTCACATCGAGGTGAAGGCCACGGTTCTGCAGAATGCGCGAGCCAAATATGCGTGCCGTAACTGTGACCGCACCGGGATCAGCACGCCTGTTATCATCGCGCCGATGCCGAAGCAGCCCCTTCCGGGTAGCATCGCCACGGCCTCAACGCTGGCCTTCGCGCTCGTTCATAAATATGTCGACGGCACGCCGCTCTATCGTTTGGCGCAGGCCTTCGAGCGCGCCGGGGTTCCTGTCAGCCGCGGCGCTTTGGGCCACTGGGTGATCGGTTCGAGCGAAAAACACCTGTCTCGTATCTATGACAGGCTGAAGCTGCGGCTTCGATCGCAGACCGTCATTCATGGCGACGAGACCACAGTCCAGGTGCTGAAGGAAGCGGGCAAGGAAGCGACCAGCACGTCGTATATGTGGGCCTTTCGCAGCGGCGAGGACAGTAAACAGCCGATCGTGCTGTTCGATTATCAGCCCGGCCGCGGACAAGAGCATCCGCAGGCCTTCCTTGGCGACTACCGCGGCATCCTGATGAGTGACGGTTATCAGGCCTGGCGCACGTTGAAAGGCGCCACGCATGTCGGGTGCATGGCCCATGCCAGGCGGAAGTTTGTCGATGCTCTCAAGGCGCGCAAGAAACCCGGCGGGCCGCCGGCGCAGGCCATCAAGTTCTTCGACCAGCTCTACCGGATCGAAAGGCAGGTGCGGGACGAGAGGCCGGATGACGGTGAACCACAGGCCGACTACATGCGCCGCTTTCGCCAGAAACACAGCGTCCCGGTCCTGAACGCACTCAAGGCGTGGCTCGACGCGATCGCTCCAAAGGTCGTGCCCGACACCAAGCTTGGCGATGCCGTCTCCTATACGCGCAATCAATGGGAATATCTGACCCGCTATACCGACGACGGTAGGATGCCGATTGATAACAATTTACTCGAGCGCGACATTAGAATTTTTGCCACCGGCCGAAAATCGTGGTTGTTCAGCGACACCGTCGATGGAGCCAAGGCCAGCGCCGTCACCTATAGCCTGATGTTGACCTGTCGCGCCTGTGGCGTCGAACCATTCGCGTGGTTGCGCCACGTCCTAACCGAACTGCCGCAGCGTCCCGACAACGCCGACATCGATGACCTGCTACCATTCAACTTCAAAAGGCAGCCTGCCTGACCGCCGGCTCAAGCCCACTTATAACGCGCAGCGAAATGCGCGCTTACGTTGAAGCAGAAGCTTAAGGTCGTGAAGCTCCAAGAAAATTCATCCCCCAGCTCAACTGAAGAAATTCAATTGAGGTACACGTAAAATTTGTGCAGATCGCCTTGAATCGCGCGTCACAACCTAACAGGACAGTATGCTCTTTCAAGAGAATTTGGGCGGTGCTACACGCGGATTAATGTCCGCTTTGGCGTTCGCTCACGACATTGATTGGCGCCAAGTTTTTAGTGAGCCGAGATATCGATTATTCCTGCAGGTCGAGATAGCTTGTTCGGCATGCTCGATCGCCAGAGCATCATTTTCGGAGTCTTGATAGCACCTACCTACAAGCTCGTAGTAGCTTGAAAGGTTATCGCTTGCCGCCGAATCTTGTGTCGCGAGCTTAAGAGCCCGTTCTGCGGTACCAAGAGCGGCATCCACTTGGCCATCACCCTTTTGCGCCTCAGCCAGGCGATAGAGAGTCCAGTGAGTGAGATCGCTTTCGGCAACCTTGCCGATAGCTTCGAGCGCCTTTTTGAAATGGCCTCGATTGTTGTAGGCTTTTGCTATGGCACGTGCGTCGAAGCCCTTTAATCGATCCTTTTTGAGAATTTCGTCTGCGAACCGCAGACTTGCGTCACTCGTAATCGTTGCCAGATCCGCCTTCGCAAGCCTTGTTGCTCCTTGCGAAACATTTGCAAAGCCTTCGCAGGCGCTTGTCCATTGTTTGGCGTCGATAGCTTTGGGTTCGATGGCCAGCAACTCGGGAATCTGTTCCACCAAGGCCACGGCAAGCGTTTCATGCTCGTAGCCGAAGAGCGAGGTAAATGAGACAAAAGCCTCATAGAATTGGTCGATTCCGTCGAGCGCAGCGGTGGTGATGATTTCATGAAGCTTGGCGACGTCCTCCGGTCGCCCGCGAATGGCATTCGCCAGCGTCTTGTAGGTTCGCAGTTTCGCGAGGGCAGAAAGAGATACGCGCAGCGGTATCGCGGACGAGTTCGACAAAATGAGTGAGACCAACTCGTTCATCGCGTCACTACCAGCGGAGCGAATTTCCGGCGACACGCCATACTGCGTACCAAGATGGCTGATCTGAAGTAGAGTCGCATGCCACTCAGTGCTAAAATCTCTTAGCTCCTGGAAACAGCGTAACGCCTCCTCATAGCCCTCAGATCGCCGCAGCGCTTTGCCCCGATGATGAAGCAATTCGGCGCGGATTCTCGTTGTAACGCCCGCATCGATCAGGGATTTGTATTCCTCTGCGCACCTACGATAGTAGTCTTCCCGTTCGAGCCGTTTCAGCTTGTAGGATTGAACCTCGCGAGCGTCGATAATGCTCATTATGGCAGCGAGTGGGAGATCGGCACGAAGGGCGTACTCATGGAGCCCGGGATAGACCTGTTGTTTTCGTTCGCCATCAATCTGCAGCAACGCGTAGGTCAACCAATCCGGCTCTTTCGATAGGCGCGATTTATGCTGTTCAATCAAGACCTCGTAGCTGAGATGTATCTCGCGAAGGAGGCTTGGTTTCATCTCGCCTTCAGCGTCCAGGGTGCGCTTGGTCACCGCGGCCGCCAACTCAGCGCTGCACGGATTCTCTTGAACCGCATAGCACAATAGGTCGTGAACCTTCAGTATGTTAATGCCACTTCCCGGCAAGAGAATTGAGCGAGCCTGAAGATTAGCACACCTGTTTATCCCAATGAAAGATCTAAGAAATTCGGCATCGTGAGTAAACACTCCGCTATCGGCGATTTTGACAAGAGCGCGATATGTCTCTTGCTCAAGCTTACTCAATATTGCTTTTATGATTGACCGACCGTCCGACGAAACGTCGATCGGATTGGAAACAATATCCTGGTAAAAATCGTATTTGTTCAGGTTTTGACTTTCGATGGTCGATCGCGCCGTCGAAAGAATAAGCGGCAAAAACTTGCATTTAGCAACGAAGTCGGTGACGACAGGATTGGAGACATCGGCTTCTCCGAGGATTTTCAGCGCTGAAGAATCAGATATTTTGGGTATTTCTAGGTAGATTGAGTTTCCGACGCCGCGCACTTGTGATGTAGCCAGCACCAGGCCCCCGAGTGCAAATCCCGGCTTTAGCTCGGTGAACATCTCCGCATCTAGCGTCCGATCTACGCCATCGATCACCAAGATCGATTTGGTAGCGTTGAACAAACCAGCCACATTGACGGGTGCGCCGCCGCGTGTTCGCTTGACAGCTGCCAGAGAAGTGTCCTTTGGCCAATCGGCGCCATTGATCCATATGTAGTTGCCAAAGTCCTTTGAACGCTCCCGAACAAAGTTGATAGCGGCCTGAGTCTTTCCCGCGCCGCTCAGACCATTGAGCACGCAGATTTTCGAAGTGCTGAAATGAGCGCTCAATGCGCTGGAAATTAACGAATCTGGACTGTAACCCTTGCATTGAGCGGGCAGCTTCCCGTAGTACTCGTAATTATCTAAACTCTGTGAAAAACTCGGGAAGGCGTCACAATAGAAGCTCGCGGCTTGCGGACTTTTGATCGATTGTCGATAGATGGTTTTTGCGATCTCACGCGCGTCATATATTTCTATGAGTTTTCCATGTTTCTTAAATGTTGGGGTCTGATTGAAGTCTGATCGAAATGACGGAACTTCTTCTTCAGTCGTCAGCAAATAGATTTTCTTTACAACCCCACTGGGTGCGTGACTGAGAGCATGGGCAACATCATTCTCGATTTTCTCGTAGAACGGAGGCTCGCCGGCGGCAGCGCCGTTGACGAAGTATTTCTTTTCAGTGCTGTATTCTGCCACAATATCTGAGGCTTGAGAGAATGTGTCGACTGTGTATCCACTCGGCTTATGGTCTTTGTTCAGCCCATGATGGATGAGATTTTGCCCCTCAAGCAGGGCCACCATATTGTGTCCGATCAACTCCAAATCCGAGGCATCGAGAGCTTTAACCTCGTCGATCAGCTTAAGAATGATGATTTTCTCGATGTTGTCCATTGTAGCTCAATGCGCGAATTGCGACCCGTTTAAGTCGGCGAAGTACTCGCCTGACAGGTATGCAGAGGTTGAAGTGTCGTGATGTGAACTTGACGATCGCAAACAGAAGATAGCATTTTTCCACGATCACATCTTTTGCGCGATTTACACACACAACCGTTACTAAAGCGTAATCTCTGATTTCTTCGAAATTGGGCCGTCAGTAGCTGAGGTTAGGGACAAGCCTAGCCGCCAACTGCTTTCGCGCTGTAATAAGCCGAACTCTTTGATGACCGCTTGGGTAACTCAACCGGACCGACAGCTTCTGGGATATTTCATAAGAACGACGAACGGCTGATTTGAGGGCGCATAGCGGCCATTCTGCTCCGCGCGGGAGGAGGCGCATTGTGTCTGCTTTTCGGCAAGGTCAAAGTGTGTCAGAGTGGTTGCGTGGGGTACAAACCGTCTTAAAAAATCTGAGCTTCGCTCCCTCGCTGCGGTCTCAAGCGGAAATTATTTCCCCTTCTGGAGGCCGAAGTTGCCATTGGCGATCACGACGTATGTGACCACTCTGCACCCCTCGCTACGGTCGTCCATGCCCCCGCTTCAATGCCTGGAGCTTCCCGATCAGGATGTTTTTGTGCGGCTGATGCGATCGCTTCCCGCTCGGTAAGGTTGACATTGATTCTTGAAGAAGCTTCCTGTACGGTAAGCTATCACTGGAGTGCTCAATGTTCAGGTCCGCACGCGATTTCGGTGCCGCCGTCCGGAAAAACCGTAAAAGCCTCGGCTGGACCCAGACCGAGCTTGCCGCTCGCTCCGGCACGGGTGAGCGCTTCATAGTCGAACTCGAATCCGGCAAGCCGAGCTGTCAGCTCGAGAAGGCGCTGATCGTGGCGCGTACCGTCGGCATCGAGGTTGGCGATCTCAGGACAGCCCAGGTTACCCCAGCCCCATCTGACGATGACCTCGGTTTCCTACCGACCTTCGGTGATGGTCGATGACGACGATCTTCTACGAAACCTTCCCTGTTGCCCATCTGACTTTCGCAGGCGAATGGCGGCTCAACTACAAGCCTACTTGGGAAGCGCGTCGCTCGGCTTTCCCGGTCTCGCTGACCATGCCGCTGCGCTCGGGGTCCGTCGGCGCCGACAGGCTGTTGCCATGGCTTGCCAACCTTCTTCCGGAAACGCATCTCACCGAGATCGGTCAGCGGTTGAAGGTCTCTCCACAGGACATTGTGGGCCTGCTTGGCCACATCGGGCGAGATACCGCCGGAGCGCTCTCGATCGGGGAGCCGCGGAAGGCGGGCCTCAACCTGCACCCCGTTCCGGATGAAGAGGGGCTGGAGCGCATCCTGAACGAGCTTCCCGCCAAACCCTTCCTGGTTGGAGAGCGCGGCGTTTCCATGTCACTTGCAGGCGTGCAGGAGAAATTGCCCGTTTTCGTCGACGAGAAAGGCGGGATCTCGATCCCGGTCGACGGAACGCCATCAACCCACATCATCAAGCCGGATACCAGGCAACTCGCGGGAAGCGTCGAAAACGAGGCCTTCTGCCTCGCCCTCGCGCGGGCATGCGGCTTGGAAGCCGCCGACGCAACCATAGGTATAGCCGGGAAACGACGCTATCTGCTGGTGAAGCGCTATGACCGCTTCACAGATCCGCAAGGCGAGATCCGCAGGCTGCATCAGGAGGACCTTTGCCAACTAACAGGCCATTTCCCGTCGCAGAAATACGAGCGGTCCTCGACAGGTCGCGGCGTGACCCTGAAGATGATGTTCGGCGCGGTCAGCGATCTCGTTTCACCTGCTGAACGCCTGAAGCTTCTTGATGCGGTAATCTTCAGCGTACTGATCTGCAATTCGGATTCGCACGCGAAGAACTACTCGATCCTGATCGGTGCTGGTGGATCTGCAAAGATGGCGCCGCTCTACGATTTGATGTGTGCGGCGGTCTACCGCCAGGTCGATCAGAGCTTGCCGCAGGCTATTGCTGGCCGTTTCCTTGCGCCTGACTTGAGGCGTTCTGATTGGCAGGCATTGGCCGAGGAGGTCGGATTGAGCGGCGCGTCGACCGTCAAGAGGGTAGAGGAACTTGCTGGAGTTGTAAGCCGTGCTTGTGAGAACGTCGCGCCGCAAATCGCTGACGTGGCTGGTGATCCGACGAGGGTCCTTGAACGCATTACCCATAGTGTTCAGAAGAGATGCAGGCGAATTCAGGTGCAAGCTCGCGATTGATGATGGGGTCCGACATCAACCCCCTTCAAGGGCCGAGCCGACGGTCCGACTTAATGATCTTGCTTTGCAAGATAGGTCAACGGTGTTGCCCTAAAGGCAACATAACGTGGCACTCGACACAAGTCTCAGCGACCAGACCGATAGCTTCGACGGATTGTGGAACCCACTTGCCAGGCGCCAGGGGCTTGAGTTTGTTCAGGCAAGACACTTGAGGATCCGGCTGACCGTGGCGGGGAACACCGGTCTCCTGGGCGATTTGCCAGGCTGTCATGTGCAGACGGCGCGACGCCTCGATACGGGCGGCCGCATCCTGTGGTGACGGCCGGCGACGGCGGTGGAGCGGGCAACAGTGGTCATTGAGGCCGGCTTATCTGCACTTCAACGTGCGCCAGATCGCAGCTTCGAGTCGAATGGCGTTCATGCGACACATTGACTTTCTCGCCCGATAAAACGGTTCTTCCTAACTACGGTTGATCTCGATCAACATGCCGCCGCCGCGCGCAGCCTACCGGCTTCCTTGCAACAATCATTGCTGATTCGACTATTGCTGGTTCAAGGAGACGTCAAATGAACATGAATGACGCACAGCATCTGAGATGGATCGCGGCCCTAGGTGCGGCTTTTTTCGCATGCGGGGCAGCCGCCGCGGAGCTGACATCACCGCCTGTCGCCCCGGTGGCAGAGGATGTGGCGACGGGGCTAAGCCCTTGGCAGATCCGTCTGCGCGCTTTGGGCGTCATCACTGAGGACAGTGGCTCAATCAAAGGCGTGCCTGGCTCGGACCTTTCCTATTCGGACTCGCTGATCCCGGAACTCGACATCAGCTACTTCTTCACCGACAACATCGCCGCTGAACTCATCCTTGGCACGACCTATGCCAACATCAAGGAAGATGGCGCGGTCAACGTGCCGGTCGGGAGGACCTGGCTGCTGCCGCCGACGCTTACGCTGCAGTACCATTTCACCGATTTCGGTGCCTTCAAGCCCTACGTCGGCGCGGGCATCAACTACTCGCTGTTCTACAACCAAAGCGAAAAGCCCGGTTTCCATAATCTCCACGTCGACAATCATGTCGGCGCCGCGCTGCAGGTCGGTTTCGACTACATGGTCGACGAGCATTGGGGCTTGAACTTCGATATGAAGAAGATCTTCCTCGAAACTGACTGGAAGGCTGACCATGACGTTCTCGGCCCGCTGAGCGGCAAGGCAAAAATCGATCCACTGTTGATCGGCGCAGGCGTGACCTACCGTTTCTAAATGGACGATTATAATGTGGGCAGAAGAGGGAGAGGCCTCGCCCTCCCGTCGATAGCGCCTCACTCATTTGTAAACGGACTTTATGCAAACACCGAAGCCGGCGGCCACGGCCGTCGCCACTGTTCTTCGACAACGACGCAGTGCGCGACTACTCGACTGCACGGGTGAGCCGGGGCATTCTTATGGATGTTCATTCGGTCCCCCGAGAATCACCGAAGCTTCGACAATCTTCGGCGTTCCCGGCGCGATCCGAATGGACGAAGTTGAAAGCTCACACCTAGTGGGTTCCGCCTGACATAAGGACCCGGTTTGGTGACCCCCTTTCGCCAGAGCGCGAGTGCGGCGCATGGCCGCGCCCAGTCGCCACGCTCCGCTGATCAGAGATCGCAATTCGCCGCGGCAGCACGTCTGGCGCGGCGAGATCGTCCTGTTAAGTGCCGATGGCGACGGCGCCTTCTAGATCACGCGCAAGTCGAAGACCTGCGTGTGGCGCTGGCAGGAACGCTTCGCGCCGGCGTGCGTTGCGGCTGCGTACTTGCTGGCGGCTATAGTTAATATCCAGGGGCACTGTTGATGTGCCCAGCCGCGGCCGCCGATGGAGATGATCCTCCAAGACTGACGGCGAGCTTGTTCCATGCGCACTGCAGCCGTTCCACACATAAGTTGTGTTTGAAACTCGACACCAACTGTCGAATTGTGCGTTTATCGACGCAGCGTTATTTGGCGTCATCGCTATCTCAATTATGCAAACGGCTTGTTAATACTAGCAAAATCCATTTCAGAGACGCCCGGACGCGGTTGGCACGACGTTTGCTCATCCTTAGCCATGAACTGATGGATATCGCCCGGACATTCAGGGTCGAGCGCCGTCACGACCAATTAATGAAAGACAAAGCGGATATGTTATTTCGCCACAACCCACTTTCTCAGAGCTGCTGCACCCGCAGGGCGATATCTTCAGATGCACGCCCATCCCCGTTGTCGATCCGGGCATTCCGATCCGTTTCGGACCCGCGCCGCATATGAGCGGGACGCCGAGACGGCTGCGGGCCAACCGCAGATGCACTTCCTCCGAGCGCGTTAAAGACCGCCGGAAAGGCAAGTTGATAGGTCACATTTCTTTCGACGTCTGGAACACTCTCGTATTGCCAAACCCAAGCCATGCGCAGATGAGGACCAAATTTCTCGCGGCCTGTTTCGATACAGAAGAAGCAGCTGTCAGGAAAGCGTACGCCGAGGTCAAGAAGTGGGTGAACCAACACGCGATCGAAACTGGGTATGCTCCATCTCAGTTCGAAAACATCCGTTTACTTATGATGCATTGCAATGTTCACAAAGATCCGGGCGGCATCGCAAAGGCGTTTGAGCACATTTTTGAGAAGTGCAAGCCAATTGTATTGGATACTACGGTGAGGCTAATCCATTCATTGGTTGAAGACGGATATGCGCTGTCGATTGGCAGCAACGCGAGCTTTATTAGCGGCCGAACGGTGCACGATTTTCTTGAGCGCACGTTTGGATGCGTGTTTCGGTTCGGAATTTATTCCGATCTGCTTGGATATGCAAAACCGAGGAAAACCTTCTTTAACAAAATCATCAAGTCGTCTGACCTTGCGGCCAACAACATTCTGCATGTGGGTGACCACGCGATCTGCGACCTGCAAGGCGCGCAGAGCGCTGGAATGCATGGTGCCCTGCTGGGAAGACCTGAAGACATTCGAGAGGTTGTGAATGCAGCAATTTCAGGAGTTTGCACTCCATGAATTTCAGTCGATCGAAGATGCACCCTTTCGACCGGAACAATATTCGCGTCTGAAATTCGGTTGCGACGAAGCAGCTCGCGAGATGGGCTACCAGATTGCAGACGCGTTCTTCCAAAAATACGCGCCCGCTCTACTGGACAGTCGCTGCGTGATGATTTCGTCGCCATATAATTTTGTTCCAAACGCAGCGACTATAATGACGGTGCATTTGCTCAATCGCCTCAACACCCACATTGTTGATGCCAAAGGCAACCACGTGGAATATGCGACTGTCCCACGAAAGATCAGTTATGTGAACGACTACGGACTCCTGTCAGGGGAACATCGCAAGTCATTGATCGCCGGTGATAGGTTCTACTTGAACTCGCAACATTTGGAAGGTCGTTGTCTTCTGTTTGTCGATGACGTGAAGATCACTGGCACTCACGAAAACAGGTTAGTCGAGCTCATGCACGAGCAACAGCTAAAGAACAAAACATTTTTCCTATATTTTGCTCGATATACCGGCGATCGTCCTAACATAGAGTCCGAGATAAATTTAGCTGCGGTTAAGTCAATCAAAGATTTGAATCGGATCGTGGCGGAGCCAAATCATCACATGACCGCTCGTCAAATCAAATATATTCTCTCCGTAGATCCAAGAGAGCTATATAGCGATTTTTTAAGATTCAGAAGCGCCAGATACATTAAGAACCTTTATTTTAATTGCCTACACGAAGGATATTACAAAATTGAAGAGTATGAAAACAACATAAGTATAATAAGAGATGCAATAGAGCATCAGGAATCCGCCAAGAAACGCGTGGTATAAAGTCGGTTCAAGGAGCTTCTATACCAAGAATGATAGCCAGTCTCAATTCTGCAGAGAAGAGGAAAACCCTATGAGACCAACGTCAATATGCTTGCTCGCTACCGTTGCCCTGTCGACTTTTAGCGCGCCGCTACAGGCTGCCACGCTTCGGGTGATGAGTGACGCCTCCTCTCCGCAGTCAGTGAGCGCGGTCAAAATCGTTTACACGGGTGAGGTGAACCAAGACAAGATCGCTGCCCTTGCATCCGCCCTCGACGAAATTAATGTGAAGTACAAATCCGCGCACGATATTTATCTCTATATCAGCAGTCCGGGCGGGAAGGTGGATAGCGGAAATGTCGGCTATCAAGTGATCAGGAGCTCCATGGTGCCCGTGACAACCATAAATCTGTCAATGGTTGGGTCTGCGGCTACCATGCTCTACTGCGCTGGTCAAAAACGCCTTGTCTTGGACGACACGTCATTCCTGCTGCACGCCCCAACGAGATGGATTCAAGGGGAACTAGCCGCAAACCAGATAATTAATCAGCAAGAGTCATTGGCGACTTCTCACACAGAGTTGAAGACAATCTATCGCACTTGCACGAACCTCTCCGATGAGAGGATAGAGGAGATTACCTATAGTGAAGATACTCATGTTTTTGCCGGCGTCGATAAGGCGCTGAGTATCGGGCTCGCCACAGGCACGGCGAGGAATGTAGAGCCTGCTGATGCCACTTGGTATATATATGACGGCCCTTCTGATGATGGGTGATCAGGTACACCGCCGCCGGTCTCCGGGGGCGCGTCGCGGAGACACGGCTACGGCGCAACCTGGTACATTTAAACGGCACCACTGGGGAGTATTGATCCAGTACTGACCACGAGCTTGCCACGCACGGTTCGATGCGCATCGGCATTCGATCTGACGGTCGCTGAGTTCGCGGGTTTTCAAGGTCGCTCTCCCATGCTGGATCAATGCACAGATCCGCCAAGGTGCGGCGTCTGCGTTGTCGGAAAGATCATGCCTCCAAACGGCTAAAACACGTCCGCTGAACACCATCGGGTTCATCGGGTTTGCCGGCGAGGGCAGCAAGTCGAAGCTGAGGCGGCGCTTTCCGCACCACATTCTTCACGGCCTTAAAAGCAAGCGTCATGATGAGCATGATCCTGAAACGGCGACCTGATCGGGCTGGGCTTAACGGGTCCGGGAAATGATTGGAGAGCTTGAACGTGCAGCAGCGCGTCGCGAACTGCGGGGGCGAGAGGTTTCGCTCGTGCCGTTGGCAGAAGTTCGAGGCCTGCATCGTAACAACTCGTCGCGAAAATAGATGAAGTCGTGTGATGACCACACTCATCGCGTCTGGTTGGATTTGATGCTGCGTGCCCCGGCCGTGAGATTGCGTTTGGTCATCAGGCGCGTCGCGCACCGAGGAGGTGAGATCGAGACCCCTAAAATGCATGCCTTCGTGTATCCATACTGACGATCGCCGTGATCCAAAAAAGCAATTTTGTCAACGTCATAGGATACGTTAGAAAAGATGAGGCGGCGCCAGGAGAAAGGAGGGTTTTGCGTGCGCCGTCAGATCGGGACAGGTTTGCTGGTTCTCATGTGGCCGGTCCAGCTTTATGGCGGAAGATGCCACAACGCGCAGCGGCCCCGTCCATCTACAGCCAATTTCTAGAGCACCAGAGGGTTGTGGCAGGAAAGCGTTTCGAGCGCCCCATGACTGGCCGAGGGCCATGACCGAGCGAGCGGAGATGCTATGAAATGGAGAACGCGTGTTGCCATCGTGATCAATCGCGACCACTTCCGCCCCCCTCCGATTACCGGCAAGCCCAAAACGGCGAATGGCGTGACGCGCTTCACGGGGAATTCCCATCGACGGTGGCCACCCCACGATTGAACAGCTTTTCGTTAGGTCGTTGAACCCCACTTTCTTGAGTCTGCCGGCTGGCCTAAAGGCCGACTGGCCCTCTTCAGGACTTATTTTACATGTCGCAAGAAATTTCACTTTCCGACGTCAAAGATCTTCTCGGCAAGGAGATCGGCGTCTCCGACTGGATCACCGTCACGCAGGAGAGCATAGACGATTTTGCCGACGCGACGGGCGACTTCCAGTTTATCCACACCGATCCCGTGCGCGCGGCGGCGGAAACCCCATTCGGCGGCACGATCGCGCACGGGTTTCTGTCGCTCTCGCTGCTTTCGGCGATGAACTACAATTGCCTACCCAAGATCCGCGAGCAGACGATGTGCATCAATTACGGCTTCGACAAGGTCCGCTTCGTCGCACCGGTCAAGAGCGGTGCACGCGTGCGCGGCCGATTCACCGTTGCCGATGCTCGCTTCCGCAGTGCCGGCATGCTGATGGTCAGCTATGACGTAACGGTGGAGATCGAAGGCGAGAGGAAGCCCGCGCTCACCGCGATCTGGCAGACAATCATCCAATATAAACCGAAAGACCGGTCGGCGGATATTTGATAAGGGCGCCGGCCCAAGTTCTCGCTGCGATGCTGACGAAGTCGGCAAAGGTCACGGCGAGAACGCCCGGACGGCGACCGCTGGTCGCGGAGCGGAGACATCGTCAGATCGGTTGCAATTCAGCTACAAGGAGATAAGCCAGTGAGCCGTCTTACGTCGCAGAAACCTGCCTATATCAAATGGCGTGTGGATCAGATGCGGGCGAACTCCCGAAACGAAGGTATTGAGTCCGATCCGCGGTACATAGATTTCACGGCTCAAATGGACACCGAGGGCGTACCGGTGGAAGAGCAGATCGAGCGTTTGAAGGCTTTCCTGAAGGCCACTAAACCGTCCGTGGCTGGATAGCCTCGGCAGAGGACCCTCATTGCGCTCAGCGTTCCGCGCAGAAGGAACGACGGCTCCACGCTACCCCAGGAGTGATGAAACAGGGGTGTAGGACGCTGGACGCGATAAACCCGCGCCCCGCAGAGACCTGAATGTCTCCGGCATGGCGACTGGAAGTCTGGCCCATCCATCAATGCCATCGTTGAGGCCACGGCATCGAAGGAGGCATCCTCGAAGCCGGTGGCTATAGGATGTAATTTTGTATTGGATGCTGAGCGGCTGCCGCTCTTCACTTTCGCGAGCATGCCGGATCATCTGCTCCGAAAGATGGATGCCGGTCATCCGAACACCTATTGCGGCGAACCGCCTCGTGTCGGGAGCATAAGCAGGTCTCGATAGGTGTCGTGCCCCGTGTCGAACATCATGTGCCCGTTGGTCATCGCTCCATCGGGCCTCAACGTCGGCCTCTGATACCGGGGTCACGCTGTGCTCCCTTTCGGGATACGATTTTGTCAATGTATTTGTTTCGAACGAGCCAGCAACAGTATGCTATTACGTCCTCCGCCGAATAGAGAGACCACATGAGCGACGACAACATCATTAAATTTGAACGACGGAAACCAAAGCCGCAACCGAAGACGATCAGTCCGGTGTGGCGGAAGGCGCTTGCCTGGCTTGCCGTGATAGCGGGGTTGATCCTGGTGTGGGCGTACTACCAATTCATCGCGCCGCCGAACCTGCCATGAGAGACGCTTCGTTGGGGCCGGGACCTCGACGTCAGGCATGAAGCATCGCGGTCTATTGATGGCCGCAGCTTGGGAACGCGGTGTTTCCGCCGGGCTCTGCTTCAATACAATACGGTGACACCGACCTTGCTTCATCCGTGATCGGACATACCTCGCATAGGACGCTGCGTCTTTCGGCCGCTTCGTCCGGTGGCGATTTTTGTTGCAGTACAGACAGGCAGCGACGATGTTCTCCTTGGAATCGGGCCGGGCTCTACGCAAGCGCAACCGCAAAAGCCGTATACTCAGAATGCCGTGCTGCTCCACTGCGGTTATGTGAGTTTGAACCGGCGACGGAAATGCGCCGCGTCACGCAATAGGCTCAGACCATGGGTTCGATACGAAATCTAGAAACGCATGCAATGCACCGATGATGGGCTATCGCAATTTAAACGAGATGTAGGGGTGGCAGGTAACGGGGATCTGGTATAGACATAGCCCTCATGTCCTACCAGACGCAGCTTCTCAGCGCCTCTAACTCGGAGGCCGCCTTAGGAGAGGACTCTATTCTCTCCGCTCTCTCAACGGATCCAGAAAGCTGGGCTCTGTTCCTCGATATCGATGGTACGTTGCTTGACCTGGCCGAAACGCCGGACGCAGTAGTCGTTCCACCTTCGTTGCCTGCGAACCTCGATACCTTGTCGAGAAAACTCGGAGGTGCTCTGGCACTCGTGACCGGTCGCGATGTTGGCTATGCCGAACAGCTTTTTTCGCCATTCCTTTTTCCAATCGCGGGTCTTCATGGTGCTGAGCGCCGCGATCCGGACGGCCGCGTGCACAAGGCTGCCGACACGTCGGAATTTGAGCGGCTGAAGGCCGATCTTGTCGCCGATACGGCCAACTGGCCCGGGGTCCTGATCGAGGACAAGGGAGCGGCGGTCGCCGCGCACTACCGCCTTGCGCCGGACAGAAAACTCCAGCTTGAACCGCTGATCGAGCGGGCGTTGATCCGAGCAGGGCCAAACTGGACGATCCAGCACGGCAAGATGGTGATCGAAATCCGTCCGGCCCGCGCCGACAAGGGCGACGCGGTCGCGGCGTTTCTCGCGCAGTCACCTTTTGCCGGGAGGCGCGCCATCGCCATCGGGGATGACGTGACCGACGAAGCAATGTTTCGCACGGTCAACCGCCTCGGCGGCTACTCGGTCCGTATCGGACCGCCGTCGCCTGCGACCGAAGCGCTCGGCTCCGTCCCCTCTGCCGAGGCTCTGCGCGGCATCATCGCTGCGTTGGTCCCCTGAATATGTGTTGGTCGCCTGAATATTTGAGCACCTGACCTATTCTCTTGCATGAAAGGAGGTCGGCATGGGCCGTCTCGTCGTTGTTTCCAATCGCGTACC
>NZ_WITC01000052.1 GCF_009601505.1 Sinorhizobium terangae | reverse complement strand
TCGATCATCAAGTAATGATCGCAACGGCGATGCCGCAAGCTGCCGACGGCAGCAAGGAAGGTGCAAATGGCGCGCAGGCGCGATTTGCACGCGGCGCCGGCATCGTCGCCTCGATTATCAGGTAATTTCCGGTTAGCCCGGATTTCGAAGGCCCCCCGCAGCCAACTGCCGGGGGCCTTTTGGTTTGGGCATAAGGTCGTCACAGATTTGCTCTATCTTCCGAACCTTACGATTTTGCCGCACTGGCAACGGTTGTGACCGAGGATCGGAATCCCAATGACAAGACGCCTCACTACGCGCCTCGCCGCGGTCGGCATCGCTTTTGTTTGTGCCGGGCCCACTCTGCAAGCAGCATCAGCCGCCGACGACGACCCGCTTATCTGGGCGCCGGCAAAGACCGGAACCAACGCATACAGGCTGCGGCTCGGTATGCGTTTCCCCTGGAACTGGGACGCCTCCACGGGGGCGGATTTTGCGATGGGGGCGGCGCCATCCGGCAAGATCAAGCCGGTCGCAGCACCCGTGCGTCTCTGGGGGACGGTTTCGCGCAAGAGCGGGCGGGCGGCTACGCGCTCGTCGCAAGTCGACATGGACTTCAACGCCTTGAGTGGCACCGGCAATTTCGGCGCAGCGACTGCCCGCACATGGATGGTTACGCCCACAGTCGATGCGGAGGTCCACCGCAGCATAGCCCTTCAGTGCAATGCCTATGAGAACCGTTGCGCCAAGCCGAGGCTGACGCAAACAGCCAGGCTCGCGTCTCCGGCGACCCGGACGTCACTCGTCGCGCAGGGCGAGCTTTCCAGCGACGGTATCAGCGGCTTGAGCCGCATTGGCTTGGAACAGAAGTTCGGCAATTTGCAGCTCGGCGCTGCTGTCGTCGACCCGCTGTTGGCGCCCCGCAGCGTGTTCGATATTCGCTACAGCCTGAAATGGTGAAGCGCCCTCAGGTATGGCGTTCGATGTCGAGGGCGATGCAGAACGCAAGCGCACCTTGTGCAAAAGCACAAAGCGCCTAACTATTACGTTTGTTATCGTGGGGAGGCGTCATGAAGAAGCGGGTTCTCTTTACCGGCGGCGCAGGCAAGGCCGGGCGGCATGCCGTGCCTTATCTCGTCGACGCGGGCTATGAGGTGCACAATGTCGACCTTGTTCCGCTCGACAGCCCCGGCGTCACCAACCTGATCGCCGACATCACCGACAGCGGCCAGATGTTTAATGCGCTCTCGATGCATCGGGACTTTCCCGATCTCGATCAGGGGCCGCGGCCCTTCGATGCGGTCGTGCACTTTGCCGCCATTCCGCGCATTCTTATCAAGCCGGATAACGAGACCTTCCGGGTCAACGTCATGGGCACCTACAACGTGATCGAAGCGGCAGTGAAACTCGGCATCCGCAAGATCATCGTTGCCTCGAGCGAGACGACCTACGGCGTCTGCTTTGCGGAGGGCCACCGCGATTTCCACCAGTTCCCGCTCGAGGAGGACTACGACGTCAACCCGATGGACTCCTACGGTCTTTCCAAGGTCGTAAATGAGAAGACGGCCCGCGCCTTTGCGGAGCGCTCGGGGTTCGACATCTACGCATTGCGCATCGGCAACGTGATCGAGCCGCATGAATATGCGAATTTCCCGCATTATTTCGCCAATCCCGAAATCCGCAAAAGAATTGCCTGGAGCTATATCGACGCGCGCGACCTCGGGCAGATCGTCAAGCTCTGCATTGAGAAGGACGGCCTCGGCTTTGCGGTATTCAATGCCGCGAACGACACGGTCTCGGCCAACACGCCTTCGCGTGAACTCGCCAGCCGGTTCTATCCGAATGTTCCCTTCAAAAGAGAGATTGGCGAGTTCGAAGGCCTCCTCTCGAACAGGAAGATTCGCGAGGTCCTGGGGTTCAAGGAGGAGCATGACTGGCGGAAATACGTTCAGTTGGAGAACTGAGGCGCCACGACCGCCTGCGGCGTCGACAGCATTCTTCGGGGTCTGCGATTTTTCTTGGAACTTTTTTTCCTTTTGGTGCAAATGCGCTTGAAAGCATCCGGCAAACTGAATAAGAAGCCGCAGACTTGAGACGCGTACAGGCCTTTTGGCCGATCGGCGTCTCGATCTAGGGGTATAGCTCAGTTGGTAGAGCGGCGGTCTCCAAAACCGCAGGTCGGGGGTTCGAGCCCCTCTGCCCCTGCCAGTTTCGTCATTCTTGCCTCATCGTCGAAATTCGGCCAGAATGAAAAGTAGGGCGGCGCGGCCGTCTTTTTATATTCACAAAAAAGACTGATTGGCTCTTGTGGTTTTCGGAATCGGTCTTTATGTAGGGTCCAAACAGACACGCGGTGCGTGGGGCTGAATCATCGGCTTTACGCGCCGTAATGGCGTGAGCATTTTATGGCATCCAAAACGAATCCGTTCACGTTTCTGCAGCAGGTTCGCTCTGAAACGTCAAAAGTGACTTGGCCTTCACGGCGCGAGACGATGATCTCGACGCTGATGGTCTTTGTCATGGTCTCTTTTGCCGCCGCCTTTTTCTTTGGTGCGGACCAGTTGATGGGCTGGCTGATGAGCCTCGTCCTCAACGTTGGCGCTTGATTGGGTGGAGAGTAGCATGGCTGCGCGCTGGTATATCGTTCACGCCTATTCGAATTTCGAAAAGAAGGTCGCCGAGTCGATCGAGGAGAAGGCCAAGCAGAAGGGTCTGGATCACCTTTTCGAGAAGATTCTCGTTCCGACGGAAAAGGTCGTCGAGATCCGCCGCGGCCGCAAGGTTGATTCGGAGCGCAAGTTCTTTCCGGGCTACGTGCTCGTTCGCGCCAATCTGACCGACGAGGCCTATCACCTCATCAAGAATACGCCGAAGGTCACGGGCTTCCTCGGCACCGACAGCAAGCCGGTTCCGATTCCGGATCACGAGGCGGAGCGGATTCTCGGTCAGGTCCAGGAAGGTGTTGATCGTCCGAAGCCGTCGGTTTCTTTCGAGATCGGCGAGCAGGTCCGGGTGTCGGATGGTCCATTCGCATCCTTTAACGGCATCGTTCAGGATGTTGACGAAGAGCGGTCGCGTTTGAAGGTCGAGGTTTCGATCTTCGGTCGTGCGACCCCTGTCGAGCTGGAATATGGCCAGGTCGAAAAGGTCTGAAAAACGCAGGTTCTAATGGGATGGAGCAGGCCGATTGGCTTGTTCCGGCGGAGTGATCCGCATGCGCGTGGGAGGTGTCCGGTCTTAGCCGGGTCGGTTTATCCGCACCACGCAACCGCAGCCGCCGGTCGAAGGGCCGGCAAACAGCCGGGCAACCGGCTCAACAGTTCCTCTTCCGGCTTGATCGTGAAGGGGCATTCAGAGGCAGAGAGAAATGGCTAAGAAAGTTGCAGGCCAGCTCAAGCTGCAGGTGAAGGCCGGCTCGGCGAATCCGTCGCCGCCGATCGGTCCTGCGCTTGGTCAGCGTGGCATTAACATCATGGAATTCTGCAAGGCGTTCAATGCCGCCACGCAGGAAATGGAAAAGGGTATGCCGATTCCGGTCGTCATCACCTATTACCAGGACAAGTCCTTCACCTTTGTCATGAAGCAGCCGCCGGTCAGCTACTTCCTGAAGCGTGAAGCAAAGATCCAGTCGGGCTCGAAGACCCCGGGCAAGGCCAAGGCCGGCTCGATCTCCAAGGCTCAGATCCGCACGATCGCAGAGGCCAAGATGAAGGACCTCAACGCGGCCGATGTTGAAGGCGCAATGGCAATGGTCGAGGGCTCTGCCCGCTCCATGGGCCTGGAAGTGACGGGCTAAGACCATGGCGAAGATTGCAAAGCGTGTACAGAAGTCCCGTGAGGGCATCGATCCGGCGAAGATCTACGGCCTCGTTGAAGCCGTGACGCTGGTCAAGGAGCGTGCGACGGCAAAGTTCGACGAAACCATCGAAGTCGCCATGAACCTCGGCGTTGATCCGCGCCACGCCGACCAGATGGTCCGCGGCGTTGTCAACCTGCCGAACGGCACCGGCCGCTCGGTTCGCGTTGCCGTTTTCGCACGCGGCGCCAAGGCTGACGAAGCCAAGGCTGCCGGTGCTGACATTGTCGGCGCCGAAGACCTCGTCGAGATCGTCCAGGGCGGCAAGATCGAATTCGATCGCTGCATTGCCACTCCGGACATGATGCCGCTCGTCGGTCGTCTCGGTAAGGTTCTCGGCCCGCGCGGCATGATGCCGAACCCGAAGGTCGGCACCGTCACCATGGATGTCGCGGCTGCCGTCAAGGCCTCCAAGGGTGGTGCGGTCGAGTTCCGCGTCGAAAAGGCTGGCATCGTCCACGCTGGCGTCGGCAAGGCCTCCTTCGACGCCAAGGCGCTGGAAGAAAACATCCGCGCCTTCGCCGATGCCGTGATCAAGGCAAAGCCGACCGGTGCCAAGGGTAACTACGTCAAGCGCGTAGCGATCTCCTCGACCATGGGGCCGGGCCTCAAGATCGATCCGGCGACCCTCAGCGTCGCCTGACAGTTTCCGGGCTTCGGCCTGAAACCGAATTTCCGGCCTTTCGGGGCCGGAAATATCCGGACCTAGTCCGGAACTCCTGTCCGAGATTGCGGGTGGTTTTACCTTAATCACCATTGCCCGCATGAGACGGGTAAGATCTGAATTTTGAACAACGCTTCTGGCGTCGAAATTCGGTTCGAACCTCGCTTGCCTTGTGTCAGACCCGGCTCTCCCGGGAACGCCAAGGGACAGGATCCTTAAGCGTTGCTTGGGATCGAGCATGATCCCGGGTGACAAAAGGCAAACCCGGCAGGGCTGCTTGAAGCAACCCTGTCAACTGGAGACAGACAGTGGAAAGAGCGGAAAAACGCGAATTCGTCACGGAGCTGAACGAAGTCTTCAAGGCTTCCGGTTCGGTTGTCGTGGCCCACTATGCTGGTGTCACAGTTGCGCAGATGAACGACTTCCGTTCGAAGATGCGCGCTGCTGGCGGCACCGTCAAAGTCGCGAAAAACCGCCTGGCCAAGATCGCTCTTCAGGGCACGGAGTCTGAAGGGATGACCGATCTCTTCAAGGGCCAGACGCTGATCGCTTACAGCGCCGACCCGATCACGGCTCCGAAGGTCGTCGTGGATTTCGCTAAGACCAACGACAAGCTCGTTGTGCTCGGCGGCGCCATGGGGACAACCACGCTCAACCCCGAAGCAGTCAAGTCGCTTGCGACCCTGCCTTCGCTGGACGAGCTGCGCGCGAAGCTGCTGGGCCTTCTCAACGCCCCGGCAACCCGCGTCGCGACGGTTGTCGCAGCACCGGCAAGCCAGCTTGCTCGCGTGTTCTCGGCCTATGCCAAGAAGGACGAAGCCGCCTGAGGCGGAATTTCGCTGTTGTAATTAAAACCAGTTCGAACCGAACAAAAGGAAAAGTAAAATGGCTGATCTCGCAAAGATCGTTGAAGACCTGTCCTCGCTGACCGTGCTGGAAGCTGCTGAGCTTTCCAAGCTGCTCGAAGAAAAGTGGGGCGTTTCTGCCGCTGCTCCGGTAGCTGTTGCTGCCGCCGGTGGCGCTGCTGGTGCCGCTGCTCCGGCTGAAGAAGAAAAGACCGAGTTCGACGTCATCCTGACGGATGCCGGCGCCAACAAGATCAACGTCATCAAGGAAGTCCGCGCCATCACCGGCCTCGGCCTCAAGGAAGCCAAGGACCTCGTCGAAGGCGCTCCGAAGGCTGTCAAGGAAGCTGTTTCCAAGGCTGAAGCTGCTGACCTCAAGAAGAAGCTCGAAGGCGCTGGCGCCAAGGTTGACGTCAAGTAATTCGACGACATGCAAAGGAGGGGTGGCCTTTTGGCCGCCTCTCTTTGACCGTTTTTAGAACATATTACCCAAAAGCCTGTCGAAAATGGCTTTTGGGTAATGGGTTCTTCAAGAGGATGGTCGGAATTGGGAGACAGCACAGCAATCCGTGCTGGCGTCTTTCGAAAGCTTGACGAGATTGAACTACTCATTGATCGACGGGATCGACTGGCCATCGGTTCCCGTCCGTTGCAGGCCCGGATGCAAGATTGACAAGGAGCGACGATGGCTCAGACCCTTTCGTTTAACGGTCGCAGGCGCGTACGCAAGTTTTTTGGTAAAATTCCAGAAGTCGCAGAGATGCCGAACCTCATTGAGGTTCAGAAGGCGTCCTACGACCAATTTCTGATGGTTGAAGAGCCCAAGGGCGGCCGCCCGGACGAGGGGCTTCAGGCCGTTTTCAAGTCGGTATTTCCGATCAAGGATTTCTCGGGCGCTTCCATGCTCGAATTCGTGTCCTACGAGTTCGAGCCACCGAAGTTCGACGTCGAGGAATGCCGCCAGCGTGACCTGACCTATGCGGCGCCGCTGAAGGTGACGCTGCGGCTGATCGTGTTCGATATTGACGAGGACACGGGCGCAAAGTCGATCAAGGACATCAAGGAACAGAACGTCTACATGGGCGACATGCCGCTCATGACGGACAACGGTACCTTCATCGTCAACGGCACCGAGCGCGTCATCGTCTCGCAGATGCATCGCTCACCCGGCGTGTTCTTCGATCACGACAAGGGCAAGAGCCATTCGTCCGGCAAGCTGCTCTTCGCAGCGCGCGTCATTCCGTATCGCGGCTCGTGGCTCGACATCGAGTTCGACGCCAAGGACATCGTCCATGCCCGCATCGACCGTCGCCGCAAGATTCCGGTGACCTCGCTGTTGATGGCGCTCGGCATGGACGGCGAAGAGATCCTCGACACCTTCTACACGAAGTCGCTCTACCAGCGCGACGGCGAAGGTTGGCGCGTGCCGTTCCAGCCGGATGCGCTCAAGGGCCAGAAGGCGATCACCGACATGATCGACGCCGATACCGGCGAAGTCGTCGTTGAGGCCGGCAAGAAGCTCACGCCGCGCCTGCTGCGCCAGCTGCAGGAGAAGGGGCTGAAGGCTCTCAAGGCCACCGATGACGATCTCTATGGCAATTACCTCGCCGAAGACGTCGTCAACTATGGTACGGGCGAGATCTACCTCGAAGCTGGCGACGAGATCGACGAGAAGACGCTTCCCGTCATCCTTTCGGCAGGCTTCGACGAAATCCCGGTTCTCGACATCGACCACATTAATGTCGGTGCCTATATCCGCAACACGCTTGCCGCCGACAAGAACGAAAACCGCCAGGACGCGCTGTTCGACATCTATCGTGTCATGCGCCCCGGCGAACCGCCGACCATGGATTCTGCTGAAGCCATGTTCAACACGCTGTTCTTCGACGCCGAGCGCTACGATCTCTCGGCGGTCGGCCGCGTGAAGATGAACATGCGTCTCGACCTCGACGTTCCGGATACCGTCCGCACGCTCCGCAAGGAAGACATTCTTGCTGTCGTCAAGATGCTGGTCGAACTGCGTGACGGCAAGGGCGAGATCGACGATATCGACAACCTCGGCAACCGCCGCGTACGCTCGGTCGGCGAGCTCATGGAGAACCAGTATCGCCTTGGTCTCCTGCGCATGGAGCGTGCGATCAAGGAACGCATGTCCTCGATCGAGATCGACACGGTCATGCCGCAGGATCTGATCAACGCGAAGCCGGCGGCCGCCGCCGTTCGCGAGTTCTTCGGCTCGTCGCAGCTGTCGCAGTTCATGGACCAGGTGAACCCGCTTTCGGAAATCACCCACAAGCGTCGTCTTTCGGCTCTTGGCCCGGGTGGTCTCACCCGCGAACGTGCGGGCTTCGAAGTGCGCGACGTTCATCCGACGCATTACGGCCGCATCTGCCCGATCGAAACGCCGGAAGGCCCGAACATCGGTCTGATCAATTCGCTCGCAACCTTCGCCCGCGTGAACAAGTACGGCTTCATCGAGAGCCCGTACCGCAAGATCGTCGACGGCAAGGTGACCAGCGACGTCGTCTATCTGTCGGCGATGGAAGAGGCGAAATACCACGTCGCTCAGGCCAACTCGGTGCTGAACGACGACAACTCCTTCGCGGAAGAATTCGTCGTCTGCCGTCATGCGGGCGAAGTTATGCTGGCTCCGCGCGACAACATCAACCTGATGGACGTTTCGCCGAAGCAGCTCGTGTCCGTCGCGGCGGCTCTCATCCCGTTCCTCGAGAACGACGACGCCAACCGCGCGCTGATGGGCTCGAACATGCAGCGCCAGGCCGTGCCGCTGCTGCGTGCGGAAGCGCCCTTCGTCGGCACCGGCATGGAGCCGGTCGTCGCCCGCGACTCCGGTGCTGCGATCGCCGCCCGCCGCGGCGGTGTCGTAGACCAGGTCGATGCGACGCGTATCGTTATCCGCGCCACCGAGGACCTCGATCCGTCGAAGTCCGGCGTCGATATCTATCGCCTGCAGAAGTTCCAGCGTTCGAACCAGAACACCTGCGTCAACCAGCGTCCGCTGGTCACCGTTGGTGACGTTCTGAACAAGGGCGACATCATCGCGGACGGTCCTTCGACCGACCTCGGCGATCTGGCGCTCGGCCGCAACGCGCTCGTCGCGTTCATGCCGTGGAACGGCTACAACTACGAAGACTCGATCCTGCTTTCCGAGCGGATCGTGCGTGACGACGTGTTCACGTCCATCCACATCGAAGAATTCGAAGTGATGGCGCGAGACACCAAGCTTGGTCCGGAAGAAATCACCCGCGACATTCCGAACGTCTCGGAAGAAGCGTTGAAGAACCTCGACGAAGCCGGTATCGTCTATATCGGTGCCGAAGTTCAGCCGGGCGATATCCTCGTCGGCAAGATCACGCCGAAGGGCGAAAGCCCGATGACGCCGGAAGAAAAGCTTCTGCGCGCCATTTTCGGTGAGAAGGCCTCGGATGTCCGCGACACGTCCATGCGCATGCCTCCGGGCACCTTCGGCACGGTCGTCGAAGTGCGCGTCTTCAATCGCCACGGCGTGGAGAAGGACGAGCGCGCCATGGCGATCGAGCGCGAGGAGATCGAGCGCCTCGCCAAGGACCGTGACGACGAACAGGCGATCCTCGACCGCAACGTCTATGCACGTCTGGTAGACATGCTGCGCGGTCACGTTGCCGTGGCTGGTCCGAAGGGCTTCAAGAAGGGCACCGAGCTTTCGAACGCCGTCGTCAGCGAATATCCGCGCTCACAGTGGTGGATGTTCGCCGTCGAGGATGAAAAGGCTCAGGGCGAGATCGAAGCACTCCGCGCCCAGTACGACGAATCCAAGTCGCGCCTCGAACAGCGCTTCATGGATAAGGTCGAGAAGGTCCAGCGCGGCGATGAAATGCCTCCGGGCGTGATGAAGATGGTTAAGGTCTTCGTCGCGGTGAAGCGCAAGATCCAGCCGGGCGACAAGATGGCCGGCCGTCACGGCAACAAGGGCGTCGTATCGCGTATCGTGCCGATCGAAGACATGCCGTTCCTGGAAGACGGCACCCATGTCGACGTGGTGCTGAACCCGCTCGGCGTGCCGTCGCGCATGAACGTCGGTCAGATCCTCGAAACCCACCTCGGCTGGGCTTGCGCCGGCATGGGCAAGAAGATCGGCGCGATGCTGGATGCGTATCACGAGAACGGCGACATCGCTCCGCTTCGCGCAACGATCGATGACGTCATCGGATCCGGTCCGAAGGGCGAGCCGATCAAGAACTACGACGACGAGTCGGTGGTTCGGCTTGCCGAGCAGACCCGCCGCGGCGTATCGATCGCAACGCCGGTCTTCGACGGTGCCGTCGAGGCCGATGTGAACGAGATGCTGAACAAGGCAGGTCTCAAGGTGACCGGCCAGTCGACGCTCTTCGACGGCCGTACCGGCGAACCGTTCGATCGTCAGGTGACCGTGGGCTACATCTATATGCTGAAGCTCAACCACCTGGTGGACGACAAGATCCACGCCCGTTCGATCGGTCCTTACTCGCTCGTCACGCAGCAGCCACTGGGCGGCAAGGCGCAGTTCGGCGGTCAGCGTTTCGGCGAAATGGAGGTCTGGGCGCTGGAAGCTTACGGCGCCGCCTACACGCTGCAGGAAATGCTGACGGTCAAGTCGGACGACGTTGCTGGCCGCACCAAGGTCTACGAAGCAATCGTCCGCGGCGATGACACCTTCGAGGCGGGCATTCCGGAGAGCTTCAACGTTCTCGTCAAGGAAATGCGCTCGCTGGGCCTCAGCGTCGAACTCGAAAACTCGAAAGTCGACGACCTCAGCGCCGCGGCGCAACTGCCGGACGCAGCAGAGTAAGACGACATCAGGTGCGTGCCGCTTCAGGCACGCACCGCTTCCGCCGCAGGGCAGTTTATTGTCCGCGGCAGGAACAGGGCCGCACCCGATGCGGTTTTAGCTGTTTAGAGGGCAGGGGCCGGCGCCCGGGATTTGCCGGCACCCCGCCAAGCTCAGGGCGTAATGCCCGCAAAGGAGACAGGCATGAACCAAGAGGTCATGAATCTTTTCAATCCGCAGGTGCCTGCACAGACTTTCGATTCCATCCGGATTTCGATCGCCTCGCCGGAGAAGATTCTTTCCTGGTCTTACGGTGAGATCAAGAAACCGGAGACGATCAACTATCGGACCTTCAAGCCGGAACGCGACGGTCTGTTCTGCGCGCGCATCTTCGGTCCGATCAAGGACTACGAATGCTTGTGCGGCAAGTACAAGCGCATGAAGTACAAGGGCATCATCTGCGAAAAGTGCGGCGTCGAAGTCACGCTGTCGCGCGTTCGCCGCGAGCGCATGGGCCACATCGAGCTCGCTGCGCCCGTCGCCCACATCTGGTTCCTGAAGTCGCTGCCGAGCCGCATCGCCACGCTGCTCGACATGACGCTGAAGGATATCGAGCGCGTCCTTTATTTCGAAAACTACATCGTCACCGAACCGGGCCTGACTTCGCTCAAGGAAAACCAGCTCCTCAGCGAAGAAGAATACATGCTCGCCGTTGACGAGTTCGGCGAAGACCAGTTCACCGCGATGATCGGCGCCGAGGCGATCTACGAGATGCTCGCTTCGATGAATCTCGAAAAGATTGCCGGCGACCTGCGCACGGAAATGGCCGAGACGAGCTCGGATCTGAAGCAGAAGAAGCTGATGAAGCGGCTGAAGATCGTCGAGAACTTCATGGAATCCGGCAACCGTCCGGAATGGATGATCATGAAGGTCGTTCCGGTGATCCCGCCGGATCTGCGCCCGCTCGTGCCGCTCGACGGCGGCCGTTTCGCGACGTCGGATCTGAACGATCTCTATCGCCGCGTGATCAATCGTAACAACCGTCTGAAGCGGCTGATCGAACTGCGCGCACCGGGCATCATCATCCGCAATGAAAAGCGTATGCTGCAGGAATCTGTCGATGCGCTGTTCGACAACGGCCGTCGTGGCCGCGTCATCACCGGCGCCAACAAGCGTCCGCTGAAGTCGCTGTCCGACATGCTGAAGGGCAAGCAGGGCCGGTTCCGTCAGAACCTGCTCGGCAAGCGCGTCGACTATTCCGGCCGCTCGGTTATCGTGACCGGTCCGGAACTCAAGCTGCATCAGTGCGGCCTGCCGAAGAAGATGGCGCTCGAACTCTTCAAGCCGTTCATCTACGCCCGCCTCGACGCCAAGGGTTACTCCTCGACCGTCAAGCAGGCGAAGAAGCTCGTTGAAAAGGAAAAGCCGGAAGTCTGGGATATCCTCGATGAGGTCATCCGCGAGCATCCGGTTCTCCTGAACCGCGCGCCGACGCTGCACCGCCTGGGCATCCAGGCCTTCGAGCCGATCCTGGTCGAAGGCAAGGCGATCCAGTTGCATCCGCTCGTCTGCACCGCCTTCAACGCCGACTTCGACGGCGACCAGATGGCCGTTCACGTGCCGCTGTCGCTCGAAGCCCAGCTTGAGGCACGCGTTCTGATGATGTCGACGAACAACATCCTGCATCCGGCAAACGGTGCGCCGATCATCGTTCCGTCGCAGGACATGGTTCTCGGCCTCTATTATCTGTCGATCATGAACCAGAACGAGCCGGGTGAAGGCATGGCCTTCTCCGACATGGGCGAACTGCACCATGCTCTGGAAACCAAGGCTGTGACGCTGCATGCGAAGATTCGCGGCCGTTACAAGAGCGTCGACTCCGAGGGCAATCCGGTTTCGAAGATCTATGAAACGACGCCTGGTCGCATGATCATCGGCGAGCTTCTGCCGAAGAACCCGAACATCCCGTTCGATATCTGCAACCAGGAGATGACCAAGAAGAACATCTCCAAGATGATCGACACCGTCTACCGCCATTGCGGCCAGAAGGACACGGTCATCTTCTGCGACCGGATCATGCAGCTCGGCTTCTCGCATGCATGCCGCGCCGGCATTTCGTTCGGCAAGGACGACATGGTGATTCCGGACACCAAGGTGAAGATCGTCGGGGATACGGAAGCGCTCGTGAAGGAATACGAGCAGCAGTACAACGACGGTCTCATCACCCAGGGTGAGAAGTACAACAAGGTTGTCGACGCCTGGGGCAAGGCAACCGAAAAGGTCGCCGAAGAAATGATGGCGCGCATCAAAGCGGTCGAGTTCGACGACAATGGTCGCCAGAAGCCGATGAACTCGATCTACATGATGTCGCACTCGGGCGCCCGCGGTTCGCCGAACCAGATGCGCCAGCTGGGCGGTATGCGCGGCCTCATGGCCAAGCCGTCGGGTGAAATCATCGAAACGCCGATCATTTCGAACTTCAAGGAAGGCCTGACCGTGAACGAGTACTTCAACTCGACGCACGGTGCACGTAAGGGTCTGGCGGACACCGCCTTGAAGACCGCGAACTCCGGTTACCTGACGCGCCGTCTCGTCGACGTCGCACAGGACTGCATCGTCACGCATACGGATTGCGGCACCGACAAGGGCCTCACCATGACGGCGATCGTCGATGCCGGTCAGGTCGTTGCCTCGCTCGGCCAGCGCATCCTCGGCCGTACCGCACTCGACAACATCGACAACCCGGTCACCGGCGAGCGCATCGTCGACGCCGGCAAGATGATCCTGGAAGCCGATGTCGTCGAGATCGAGAAGGCGGGCATTCAGTCCGTTCGCATCCGCTCGGCGCTGACCTGCGAGATCCAGACCGGCGTCTGCGGCGTCTGCTATGGTCGCGACCTGGCTCGCGGTACGCCCGTCAACATGGGCGAGGCCGTTGGCGTCATCGCGGCGCAGTCGATCGGCGAGCCGGGCACTCAGCTGACCATGCGTACCTTCCACCTGGGTGGCACGGCAACCGTGGTCGACCAGTCGTTCCTGGAAGCGTCTTATGAAGGCACGGTTCAGATCAAGAACCGCAACTTGCTGCGCAATTCCGATGGCGCACTTGTTGCCATGGGCCGCAACATGGCGATCCAGATCCTGGACGAACGCGGTGTCGAGCGGTCCTCGCAGCGCGTTGCCTATGGTTCGAAGATCTTTGTCGATGACGGCGACAAGGTGAAGCGCGGCCAGCGTCTCGCCGAATGGGACCCCTACACCCGTCCGATGATGACGGAAGTCGAAGGTACCGTTCACTTCGAAGACGTGATCGACGGCATCTCCGTGCTCGAAGCGACGGACGAATCGACGGGCATCACCAAGCGCCAGGTTATCGACTGGCGTTCGACGCCGCGCGGCACCGACCTCAAGCCGGCGATCGTCATCAAGGACAAGAACGGCGCCATCGCCAAGCTGTCTCGTGGTGGTGAAGCTCGCTTCATGCTCTCGGTCGATGCGATCCTCTCGGTCGAACCCGGTCAGAAGGTCAGCCAAGGTGACGTGCTTGCCCGTTCGCCGCTCGAAAGCGCCAAGACCAAGGACATCACCGGTGGTCTGCCGCGCGTTGCCGAACTCTTCGAGGCTCGTCGTCCGAAGGATCACGCCATCATCGCTGAGATCGACGGTACGGTCCGCTTCGGCCGCGACTACAAGAACAAGCGTCGCGTGCTGATCGAGCCGGCGGAAGACGGTGTCGAGCCGGTCGAATACCTGATCCCGAAGGGCAAGCCCTTCCATCTTCAGGATGGCGACTACATCGAGAAGGGCGATTACATCCTCGATGGCAACCCGGCGCCGCACGACATTCTGGCAATCAAGGGCGTGGAAGCGCTGGCTTCCTACCTCGTGAACGAAATCCAGGAAGTCTACCGTCTGCAGGGCGTTGTCATCAACGACAAGCACATCGAAGTCATCGTTCGGCAGATGCTGCAGAAGGTCGAAATCACCGATGCCGGTGACTCGAGCTACATCGTCGGCGACAACGTCGACCGCATCGAGCTCGAGGATGTCAACGACGCGCTGCTGGCGGAAGGCAAGAAGCCGGCCGTTGGCGATCCGGTTCTGCTCGGCATCACCAAGGCATCGTTGCAGACGCCGTCCTTCATCTCGGCCGCTTCGTTCCAGGAAACCACCAAGGTCCTGACCGAAGCCGCAGTTGCCGGCAAAATGGACGGCCTGCAGGGGCTCAAGGAAAACGTCATCGTCGGCCGCCTCATCCCGGCTGGTACCGGCGGCACCATGACGCAGATCCGCCGCATCGCCACGGCGCGCGACGAGATGATCCTCGAAGAGCGCCGCAAGGGCACCGGTGCGGATGCCGCGACCCCGATGCTCGCCGACATGGCGAACGAGAACGAGAACGCCGCGGCAGAATGACCGCGGGGGGAGGGCGCGACGAGCGCCCGCTCCTATGCCAAATGAAGAAGCCGCCTGGAGCAATCCGGGCGGCTTTACTTTTCTGGCAGTGCGTTCAGATCGCGCGGCGCCCGGTTATGCGAAGCGAATGATCGCGACCTCGCCCTCGAGCGCGCCCTGGTAGGCAGAGGCGTGCGGCTCTTCGTCCGGGATATCCGTCAAGGTTCCGATCTGGTCGAGATCGGCCTGGAGAAAGCCTTCTTCGGCGAGCGCATTGAGCGCCTCGCGCACGGCCGTGTCGTCGTCTGGCGCCCTGAGCATCACATGGATGTCGATACCTTCGTCGTCGCCGTCGGCTTCGTAGGCCTTGCCGATGATGATGAATACCAGCGGTTCGTCTGGCATGTTGTCGTTGTCCGGCGTAACGGGCATGATGTGTCCTTTCGAGTTTCGACGATCTTAGCGTGCTTTTCCACTGCGCGCGAAAGAAATAGGAAAAATGGCAAAGAGGAGAGAATCAGCCGGCAGGCTTTGCAGGCCCATGATGGTGGAAAACGTTCAGAAAGAATTTGCTGATTCCTTAATCGCGAAAGACAATATCCGCGTTAAGGCGCCATGTTTGCAATCGCCGCCGGACCGAGCTGCTGCCAAAGCCTTGTTTTCCAGGCATGGCAGGGCTGCGCAGGCCAGAATATTTCTTAATTGCCCTTGACGGATGGCCCCGAAATCAGTACACCCCGCCGCATCGGAGCCCATGTGAGGCTGGCTGGTTCGGAACGTCGCGTTCTGGAGTTCGCCTCAAACAAGGTTCGAAACGCACGCTGACGACAAAAATGCTGCACGCAAGACGCGCGAAATAGTGCGTCCTCTGCTTTTGGTGGGGCCATCTGCGAAAAGGCGGATCGGCCCTCGTTTTGCGCATTTCATAGGCGTTCGAGACCGCCGGCGACGGCAACGATCCGCCCGAAAGGGTAACGAGACAAGATTTTGCAAGGGATGGTTACATGCCTACCGTAAACCAGCTGATCCGCAAGCCGCGTCTGGCACAGGTAAAGCGCAACAAGGTTCCTGCTCTGCAGGAAAACCCGCAGAAGCGCGGCGTTTGCACCCGCGTCTACACGACGACCCCGAAGAAGCCGAACTCGGCTCTGCGTAAGGTTGCAAAGATTCGCCTGACGAACGGCTTCGAAGTCATCGGCTACATTCCGGGCGAAGGTCACAACCTGCAGGAGCACTCCGTGGTCATGATCCGCGGCGGCCGCGTAAAGGACCTTCCGGGTGTTCGTTACCACATCATCCGCGGCGTTCTCGATACGCAGGGTGTGAAGAACCGCAAACAGCGCCGCTCCAAGTACGGCGCGAAGCGTCCGAAATAACATCGCAACCGGCGCCATTTCGCTGGTCAAGTTTTTAAAAGTTGAGAGACGAGAAGTATGTCCCGACGTCACAGAGCAGAAAAGCGTGAGATCAACCCGGATCCGAAGTTCGGTGATCTGGTCGTCACGAAGTTCATGAACGCAATCATGCTGCACGGCAAGAAGTCCGTTGCTGAAAGCATTGTCTATGGTGCTTTCGATGCGGTCCAGTCGAAGCTGAAGCAGGAACCGATCGCCGTGTTCCATTCCGCGCTCGACAACATTGCTCCGCACGTTGAAGTGCGTTCGCGCCGCGTCGGTGGTGCTACCTATCAGGTTCCGGTCGATGTTCGTCCGGAGCGTCGCCAGGCCCTCGCCATTCGCTGGCTGATCGCGGCCGCACGCAAGCGCAACGAAACGACCATGGTCGATCGCCTCTGCGGCGAACTCATGGACGCTGCGAACAACCGTGGTAGCGCTGTGAAGAAGCGCGAAGACACCCACAAGATGGCTGATGCCAACCGTGCGTTCTCGCACTACCGTTGGTAATCTAGAACAGGTCCTGAAAGGCAGTCTCTCATGGCTCGCGAATATAAAATCGAAGATTACCGAAATTTCGGTATCATGGCGCACATCGACGCCGGCAAGACGACGACGACCGAGCGCATCCTTTACTACACCGGCAAGTCCCACAAGATCGGCGAAGTCCACGACGGCGCCGCAACCATGGACTGGATGGAGCAGGAGCAGGAACGCGGCATCACGATCACGTCCGCTGCCACCACGACCTTCTGGAAGGGTCGCGACGGCAAGATGCGCCGCTTCAACATCATTGACACCCCCGGCCACGTTGACTTCACCATCGAAGTCGAGCGTTCGCTGCGCGTTCTCGACGGCGCCATCGCGCTGCTCGATGCCAACGCCGGTGTTGAGCCGCAAACTGAAACCGTCTGGCGTCAGGCCGAGAAGTATCATGTTCCGCGCATGATCTTCTGCAACAAGATGGACAAGACCGGGGCGGACTTCTACCGCTCCGTCGAGATGATCAAGACCCGTCTCGGCGCAACGGCCGTTGTCATGCAGCTGCCGATCGGCGCTGAAAGCGAATTCAAGGGCGTTGTCGATCTGATCGAGATGAATGCTCTCGTCTGGCGTGATGAATCGCTCGGCGCCCAGTGGGACGTCGTCGAAATTCCGGCCGACATGAAGGAAAAGGCTGAAGAATACCGCGAAAAGCTGATCGAGACCGTGGTCGAGATCGACGAAGCGGCGATGGAAGCCTACCTGGAAGGCAACTACCCGGACAACGACAAGATCCGTGAACTGGTCCGTCGCGGCACGATCGACGTGAAGTTCCACCCGATGTTCTGCGGTACCGCGTTCAAGAACAAGGGCGTTCAGCCTCTGCTCGACGCTGTCGTCGACTACCTGCCGTCCCCGGTCGATATTCCGGCGATCAAGGGCATCGACGTCAAGACCGAGGGTGAAATCACCCGTAAGGCTGACGACAACGAACCGCTCTCGATGCTGGCGTTCAAGATCATGAACGACCCCTTCGTCGGCTCGCTGACCTTCGCGCGCATCTATTCCGGCAAGCTCGAAAAGGGTACGTCGGTCATGAACACGGTCAAGGAAAAGCGCGAGCGCGTCGGCCGCATGCTGCAGATGCACTCGAACTCGCGTGAGGACATCGACGAAGCTTTCGCTGGCGACATCGTTGCTCTCGCAGGCCTCAAGGAAACCACCACGGGCGACACGCTCTGCGATCCGTTGAAGCCGGTTATCCTGGAGCGCATGGAATTCCCCGAGCCGGTCATCCAGATCGCGATCGAGCCGAAGACTAAGGGCGATCAGGAAAAGATGGGCCTCGCGCTCAACCGCCTGGCTGCAGAAGATCCGTCCTTCCGCGTCAAGACCGACGAGGAATCCGGCCAGACGATCATTGCCGGCATGGGCGAACTTCACCTCGACATCATCGTCGACCGTATGCGTCGCGAGTTCAAGGTCGAAGCTTCGGTCGGTGCTCCGCAGGTTGCTTACCGTGAAACCATCACGCGTCAGCATGAAGAAGATTACACGCACAAGAAGCAGTCCGGTGGTACCGGTCAGTTCGCGCGCGTCAAGATCGTCTTCGAACCGAACCCGGAAGGCGAAGATTTCGTGTTCGAATCCAAGATCGTTGGTGGTGCTGTTCCGAAGGAATACATCCCGGGCGTTCAGAAGGGTATCGAAAGCGTTCTGTCCTCCGGTCCGCTCGCTGGCTTCCCGATGCTGGGTGTCAAGGCGACGCTCATCGACGGCGCATTCCACGACGTCGACTCGTCGGTTCTCGCCTTCGAAATCGCTTCGCGTGCCTGCTTCCGTGAAGCGGCGAAGAAGGCCGGTGCTCAGCTCCTCGAGCCGATCATGAAGGTCGAGGTCGTAACGCCGGAAGATTACGTCGGTGACGTGATCGGTGACCTGAACTCTCGCCGTGGCCAGATCCAGGGTCAGGAATCGCGCGGTGTTGCCGTGGTGATCAATGCCCACGTGCCGCTCGCGAACATGTTCAAGTACGTGGACAACCTGCGCTCGATGTCGCAGGGCCGCGCTCAGTACACGATGCTGTTCGATCACTACGCGCCGGTTCCGTCGAACGTCGCGCAGGAAATCCAGGCGAAGTATTCCGGTCAGAAGTGACCGGATAGCCTCGCGCTGAAACAGAATGAAAAGATTTCCCCTGTAGGGGACAGAAAACGGAGAGCCGGAAATGGCAAAGAGCAAATTTGAGCGCAACAAGCCGCACGTTAACATTGGCACGATTGGCCACGTTGACCATGGCAAGACGTCGCTGACGGCAGCGATCACGAAGTACTTCGGCGAGTTCAAGGCGTATGACCAGATCGACGCTGCGCCGGAAGAAAAGGCCCGTGGTATCACCATTTCGACGGCGCACGTCGAATACGAGACGCCGAACCGTCACTATGCGCACGTCGACTGCCCCGGCCACGCCGACTACGTCAAGAACATGATCACCGGCGCGGCGCAGATGGACGGCGCGATCCTGGTTGTTTCGGCGGCCGACGGCCCGATGCCGCAGACCCGCGAGCACATCCTGCTCGCCCGCCAGGTCGGCGTTCCGGCGATCGTCGTGTTCCTGAACAAGGTCGACCAGGTTGACGACGCCGAGCTGCTCGAGCTCGTCGAGCTCGAAGTGCGCGAACTGCTGTCGTCCTACGAATTCCCGGGCGACGACATTCCGATCATCAAGGGTTCGGCGCTCGCCGCGCTTGAAGACAGCGACAAGAAGATCGGCGAAGACGCGATCCGCGAGCTGATGGCAGCGGTTGACGCCTACATCCCGACGCCGGAGCGCCCGATCGACTTGCCGTTCCTGATGCCGATCGAAGACGTGTTCTCGATCTCGGGCCGCGGTACGGTTGTGACCGGTCGCGTCGAGCGCGGCATCATCAAGGTCGGTGAGGAAGTCGAGATCGTCGGCATCCGTCCGACGACGAAGACGACCTGCACGGGCGTCGAAATGTTCCGCAAGCTGCTCGACCAGGGCCAGGCCGGCGACAACATCGGTGCGCTCTTGCGCGGTGTCGACCGCAACGGCGTCGAACGCGGCCAGATCCTGTGCAAGCCGGGTTCGGTGACGCCGCACACGAAGTTCAAGGCGGAAGCCTACATCCTGACGAAGGAAGAAGGTGGCCGTCATACGCCGTTCTTCACCAACTATCGTCCGCAGTTCTACTTCCGCACGACGGACGTGACCGGCATCGTGACGCTGCCGGAAGGCACGGAAATGGTGATGCCGGGCGACAACGTGACGGTTGACGTCGAGCTGATCGTGCCGATCGCGATGGAAGAAAAGCTGCGCTTCGC
>NZ_WITC01000051.1 GCF_009601505.1 Sinorhizobium terangae | reverse complement strand
GGATTCCCTTTTTGTTGGGATTGTGATTCAAGATCATTGCTGGTGAGGAGGCCAGCAATGATGGCGCGACCTCTTTCTCTTGATTTACGCCAGCGCGTCGCCGCCGCTTTGGCCGGAGGCATGACGGTGCGGGCGGCCGCCTTGCGCTTTGGGATATCGGCGGCGACGGCGGTGCGGATCGGCCAGCTCGACCGGTCCGGCCGCGGTTTGGCGCCGGCCAAGATGGGGGGCCATGTCAAACCCATGCTGCGGGGCGCGGCGGCCGATGAGGTTCACCGCCGACTGGCGGCCAAAACCGATTGGACGGTGCGGGCGCTTGCCGCCGATCTGAAGGCGGCCGGGATCGATGTCTCGCATGACACCGTTTGGCGGTTTCTGCGCCGCGAAGGCAAGACATTTAAAAAAAACGCTGATCGCCAGCGAGCAGGACAGGCCGAAGGTGGCGCGCTTCCGAAGCCGCTGGAAGACCCATCAACATCGACTTGATCCGCGCCGCCTGGTGTTCGTTGACGAAACCTGGGTCAAAACCAACATGACGCGCAGCCGCGGCTGGTGTCAGCGCGGCCAGCCGCTGATCGCCAGAATACCGCATGGCCATTGGAAGACGCTGACCTTCCTCGCCGGGCTGCGTCACGACCGCATCGTCGCACCCTTCGTGCTCGACGGCCCGATCAACGGCATTGCCTTCACCGCCTGGGTCGAGCAATGCCTGGCGCCAACCCTCAACCCCGGGGATATCGTCATCCTCGACAATCTCGGCAGCCACAAGGGCAAGCCGGCGCGCAGCGCCATCCGCGACGCCGGCGCCCATCTGTTCTTCCTGCCGCCCTACAGCCCCGACCTCAATCCGATCGAGATGATGTTCGCCAAACTCAAGACCCTGCTGCGCAAGGCCGACGAGCGTAGCGTCGAGGCGACATGGCGGCGCGTCGGCGAAGCTCTCAAGGCGTTCAGCCCGCACGAATGCGCCGCCTATCTCAGGCATGCAGGATACGTTTCAACGTAGGTCTGACAGACTCTAGACGGGAAGCTCGCCGGCCTGGTCGAGACATGATCTCCAATTCGGAAAAAAAACCCGACGTGAAAAGCGCCTCGCCGCAGATCAACAACTTCGCCGCGGAAATCGGGAAATCGCCAAGCTCTGCAAGGATCAGGATTGCTACGGCATGAAGTCGGCCATGAAATTCGCTGGCGCCAAATGAGCCGAATGTTGGAGGTATGCCTATACCCGCATCCATATTGCCAGCCTGCAGCGGTCGGCGTTAGCGGTTCCCGTGCGGTCAGGACTTTGCCTTTAGTGCCGCGAGACATACAGCGACTGCTGGCGTCGCACTGCTGCAGTAGGGACCGTCATTTACGATGGCCGTGAAGTTCCCGTTATCCCAGCTCACACCCCCCACGCTTCCAGGCAGCAATGCTTGCGCGAAATCAAAAGCTGCCTCAACCGAGGTTGTGTAATACGGGATCAGCCCCGTATCGTCGCCGTCAGGAACAATCCACAGGACCTTGCGGTCAGGGGTAGGAACACCATCGCGCTTGATATACTCCACTTTGCGGGTCCAACCGATCAGTTGTGCAAGAGCAGCATCAAGCGCGCGATTGATCTCTATTCCTCGCTCAAGCCTGTCGATGATTTCCGTCAGTGACATCTCTAGGGCCTCATTCGTCGCGTGAAATCAATAATCGACAAAAAGACAGAAATCTAGTTACACACCCCAGGTATTTCTGATTCAGGGGGTACCGCCCGGGTGATGGGGAACCCGTTGACGCCTCTACCTTTCCTGTGTAGCGGTTTCCCTTACGTGAGAACGGGGGAGAGACTTATGAGCACGGCGAACGAAAAGTCCGGAGGCCAACCATCTCGGCGGGAACGCATTGCAAACGATTGGAAAACCTCGGACTACTACGATCGTGTCGAGGAAACCGTAGCTCAATTCTGGTCTGAAAGCGGGCATTTCAGACCTATGTTCAACCACCTGGATTTAACGTCGGTGCTTGAGTTGGCATGCGGGCGCGGACGCCACGTTCCGCAATATATCAACCGAGCAGGCAGCATCGTTCTGGTTGACGTCAATGAAGAAAACATAAGCTTCTGCCGATCACGGTTTAGCGATGCGAAGGTCAAGTTCATCAAGAACAACGGCTTCGACTTTTCAGCTGTCGATGACAATTCACTTACAAGTATTTTCTCGTACGATGCCATGGTCCATTTCGAGCTTTTTGACATTTTTGAATACCTGAAAGAGGCCAGACGTACACTCAAGCCAGGAGGCTATGCGCTTTTTCATCATTCCAATTACACCGGCGGCCCGGAAAACGACTACAACAAGAATCCGCATTGGCGGAATTTCATGAGTGCGTCGATCATGCGCTACCTTGCGTCCAGGGCCGAACTTGAAGTTATTCAACAGAAGGTGATTGATTGGGGCAGCAGGAGAAAGCATTTTCAGCACGATTGCATTAGCTTGATCAGAAAGCCGATCGGGCAGAGCGAGGAGCCTAGTGCCGCTTAGGCCTGTGATGAGCCAACGCGAGCTGCGGCGGTTCTCATCGATCTGCATGGCGGTGCTCGTCTAACTGCAAGCCGCGGCGGCCCGTACCCAAACGAGCATGATCCGATTAGCTGCCCGCGACGACCTCTATGCATGTATGCATGGCCCGCTGCGCTGCATTCAGCGCATTGCCGGTCGCAGTTCTCAAATGTTGCGACCGCGCCAAAACACCTTGCTCTCACCGTTATTTGAGCACGTGTGCGCCCCCGAACTATCGTATCCCTCCGGTGACGGCCGCCTTGGCGAGGTAGGCTGAAGGCTGCAAGTCCTAGTGCAAACACTAGGAGTAGTCCTATGACGAAGCATCAGATTGAGGTGATCACGTCGGTCGAACGGCGTCGGCGCTGGTCTCGGGACGAGAAGGAGCGGCTCGTTGCGGCGACGCTTGAGCCAGGCGCAAGTGTTTCCGAGATCGCTCATTCGGCCGGCATCCATGTGAGCCAGCTCTTCCGCTGGCGCAAGGAGCTCTGCCAAATCTCCGCGCCGTCCGTCCCGCAGCTCGTTCCGGTGGAGGTCGTCGAAGCGCTGCCAGCACCGGCGATCCCGCCCGAGCCGCCGCCGATCTCTCGGCCGCGCAAGAAAGCAAGCATGGTGATGATCGAGCTTGGCGGCGGCCGTCGCCTTCGGGTCGAGAGTGACATCGACACCGAAGCGCTCGCCCGGATTGTTGATGTGCTGGCGCGGCGATGATCCCGGTTCCGAGCGGTGTGAAGGTCTGGCTGGCGACGGGCTATACCGACATGCGGAGAGGCTTCCCCGGCCTGTCGCTGATGGTGCAGGAGACGTTGAAGCGCGATCCGATGAGCGGCCATCTGTTCGTCTTCCGCGGCCGGAGCGGCGGGCTGATCAAGGTGATCTGGCACGACGGCCAGGGTGCCTGCCTGTTCACGAAGAAGCTCGAGCGCGGGCGATTCATCTGGCCTTCGGCGGCCGATGGCACGGTGGTGATCACGCCCGCGCAGCTCGGCTATTTGCTCGAAGGCATTGACTGGCGAATGCCGCAAAAAACCTGGCGTCCGACGTCGGCGGGATGAGCAAAACCGCTGGCACAGCGGGAGCGAATATGATTCCATCCCGCCATGACCGATGCGGCCGATCAGCTTCCCGACGACCTTGCCAGCGCGCATGCGATGATCCTCGCCGAGCGCGCGGCCCGCCGTGACGCCGAGGCGCTCGCCGCCCGTGCCCAGGCCGTGAACTCGCATTCGGATGCGCTGATCGCCCGGCTCCGGCTGGAGATCGAAAAGCTGAAGCGCGACATCCATGGCAGCCGCTCGGAACGCAAGGCCCGGCTTCTCGAACAGATGGAGCTGCAGCTCGAGGAGCTGGAAGCCGACGCCAGCGAAGACGAACTGGCGGCGGAGATGGCGGCACGCTCCTCGGCGGTGAGGGCCTTCGAGCGCAAGCGTCCATCCCGCAAGCCTTTCCCAGAGCATCTGCCACGCGAGCGCGTCGTCCTTGCCGCTCCATCAAGCTGCCCGTGCTGCGGTTCGGCCAAGCTGGCAAAGCTGGGTGAGGATATCACCGAGACCCTGGAGGTGATCCCGCGCCAGTGGAAGGTGATCCAGACCGTGCGCGAGAAGTTCTCTTGCCGCGAATGCGAGAAGATCACCCAGCCGCCGGCACCCTTCCATGTGACGCCGCGCGGCTTTGCCGGACCGAACCTGTTGGCAATGATCCTGTTCGAGAAGTTCGGGCAACATCAGCCGCTGAACCGGCAGAGCGAGCGTTATGCTCGCGAGGGCATCGACCTCAGCCTCTCGACGCTCGCCGACCAGGTCGGGGCCTGTGCCGCGGCGCTGAAGCCGGTGCATGCGCTGATAGAGGCGCATGTGCTGGCCGCCGAGCGTCTGCATGGCGACGACACCACCGTGCCGATCCTCGCCCGCGGCAAGACTGACACGGGCCGCATCTGGACCTATGTCAGGGATGAGCGGCCGTTCGGTGGGCAATCGCCGCCAGCGGCGCTCTACTATGCCTCGCGCGATCGGCGGCAGGAGCATCCCGAGCGCCATCTCAAAACCTTCACCGGCATTCTGCAGGCGGACGCCTATGGCGGCTACAATCCGCTGTTCAAGGTGGATCGCGATCCCGTTCCGCTGACGCAGGCGCTGTGTTGGGCCCATTCACGGCGCAAGTTCTTCGTGCTCGCCGACATCGCCAGCAACGCCAAACGCGGCAAGAATGCTGCCGCGATCTCGCCGGTTGCGCTTGAGGCGGTCAAGCGCATCGACGCTCTCTTTGATATCGAACGTGACATCAACGGAGTTGCCGCTAGCGAACGCCTGCAACGACGTCAGAAGGACAGCCGTCCGCTCGTCGATGAGCTTCAGGCCTGGCTTCGATCTGAGCGAACAAAGCTGTCGCGCAGTTCACCGGTCACTGAGCCGATCGATTACATGCTGAAGCGCTGGGACGGATTCACGTCCTTCCTCGGCGACGGCCGCATCTGCCTCACCAACAATGCCGCCGAACGGGCGCTGCGCGGCTTTGCCCTCGGCAGAAAGTCATGGCTCTTCGCCGGCTCCGACCGTGGTGCCGATCGCGCCGCCTTCATGGCGACGCTGATCATGAGCGCCAAGCTCAACGACATCGATCCGCAGGCGTGGCTTGCCGATGTTCTCGCCCGTATTGCCGACATGCCGGTCGCACGGCTCGAAGAGTTGTTGCCGTGGAACTGGTCTTCTTCGAAAGTGGCTGCCGGCTGCTCAATCAGGTTACGTTGAAGCAGGTTATATGACCGATATATTGAATGAAGTTTGGGGTGAGCTTTATTGGAACACCGGCGATTGGCTCCCGTGGTTGGCGATGCAGGCGCTGTTTGCTGCTGTGTTTGCGGCCGTAATCCAATGGTGGTTTAACATCCGCTGGCCGATTGTGTTCACGGTGACGCTGGCCTTCATGCTGTCGGTGAACATTTATCGCCTTCCTCCAAGCCCGATCTCGCCAACCGAAATTGCAAAGATGAACGACTCCCTTCCGCGTCAATTCGACGGAATCACAATCGAGTCAGTATCGTTTGCCCATCGCGTTTTCACGTTCCAGGCCTCATCTCCAGAGCCGCTCGAACCGGCGGACTTGAAAAAAAATCTCGGTGCTGATTCTGGCCTAGTTGCAGAGCAATGCAAAACGTTCGGGAAGTGGCTGGCCACCCGGCAGATAAAGCAAATACAGTACGTATGGTCTTGGCCCGGTGGTACCTACAGCGACGCTATCGAAGCACGAGATTGCCAGAAGGACTAACAGCAGTGGCGTTGCAGCGGTGCTAGGCGGAATTTCAAGATTCGCACTAGCTGGTGCGTGATTCCGTTCTGCCCTGCACCACCAAGATGCTGTACGAGAGGTCTGCAGCAGCCACTGAAACTCCGATCAAGCTAGGTGGAGGGGCGTCCGCGGTGTTCACCGGACGGATACGAACTATCTAATGGCTGTTCAAGGTTTATGAGCCGTTTCGGGCAGTGAAGCTTTCTGCGTATAGACCAACTGACCGAATTTTCTATAAGCCTTGCTCTTCCGGTTGGCAAAAAAAGCAATCGGATCGGCGTTGAATTTCGTGACCTGAATCTCACTGCTATAGTGTCTGACAACAATGCGAAAAGCTGGCATCAACAACCGCTGGAAACTCGTCAGGTTCTGAGGCGGGTTTGATTTACGCGGTTGACCAGATTGCCCATTGAGCTGCCGACCATTCTTCGATTTCGCTGATGCGCCACTTCCGCTCAACATCATTTCATCGATTCCCGATTGGCTTCGGTAACTTTCCATAAACAATTCGAAGTCCTCGGCTGGGATATCAGCCACATGCTGCTGCGCAGCTTGGTTGACGGTCAGGTCCGAAAAAAGCCTCCCGTCTTCACGACCAAGATAGGTCCGTGCAATGTAGGCGTTGTTTTCAGCCTGATCGCTCAACAGCGTTCGGCGTTGCTCGTTTGTCAGCATATTCGGACGCGCGGGCTTCGGGTATTTCTGTGCGAGCTTCACCGTCACCGCTTCAACAAACTGCAAGTAATTCCGGGTGCTACGGAAAGGTAGATTGTTGAACAATAACATTATCCGAAGATGTCGAGCGTCGAGCGGAAAGTCGTTCCGGCTAGCCTGCGCCGGGCGCGGCAAAGCCGTACACGCCGACATCCCGATTGAATCAAAAAAATCATCGATCAAGTCGCCGTTGACGAATTGCTCCTTCTCGTATGGGCGCACAATGACATTTTCCTTGCCGACTTTCTCGGCCCATTGGTCAATTGTTGTTCTATAGCACAGACGTTCCTGTGTAATTGGTAGCGCCAGCCATTCATCGATCGGCTTGTCAACTTTACCCACAGCTCCGCCCCCGACGAACTCGCAATATTGAGAGTTCGCCCAGTCATCCTGGCGGCGGAAATATCCGATCATTTTCACCGGATATTCGGCGAAATAGTCAACGATCTTAAGAGAGTTGTTGGTATTGAGGAAATAAGCCTCGCTCGAAAGAATGACCGTATGGATCTTTCCACCAGAAAGCTTAAGCCCTGCTTCAATATAGTCCTTCAAACTCCGATCTTTTGTCACGGCAGCTTTTGTAAACGGAGCGTGCCCGGCTTGCTTGTGAGGGCGATCCTGCTGCCAGAACAAGCCAACTTCCGGAAACCATACCCCCATGCGGAGCAGACCCGGACGATTATTCTCCATAAAATGCTGGAGATATGTGCTTCCCGTCTTGCTGCTGCCTATATGAACGATGACTTGAGGCCGCTTCCCACGGAATGAACCAGCCTTTGCAGCCTTCACTCTCTCGTTGCGAGCGTAGAACGAAAGAGCGTCCAAATAGGCACCGTGCGCATCATCAAGCGGTGGTGTAAGCAACTCTTCGAATAGCGCCGTTTGATTGATCGGCTTTAGATCGATCACGTCAGAAAGAAGCGCGTGACGCCCCGAGCGAACAGCCTCGAAGAGAAGCTCATAGGCACGCGCGACAACATGTCGACGGGAAAGTTGGATCGGCTCAAAGGAGAGGTCGCCAGCCGTCAGGCCGCTCTTCCTCAAGATTTCGCGCAATTGTTCCAGAAATGCCGCCTGACCAGCTCGGCCGCTCTCGCGAACGGTTTTGAACGCGAATCCAAACATGAGGTAATGGAAGAACTGCGTGACCTGAAACCTAGCTGAGAAGAAAAGCGGACTTTGCGTGGAGCAGGCCCCAGCCTCTGTGAGCAAGTCGACGACTTGGCCGAAGTTCGAGAGCTGGTTCCAACAATCCTCCACCGTCTTCTCGCGCCGGGCAGTTGAATCGGTCCGGATGCGATAGACGAAAGCTTCGCTGTCAATTCCTGAAATGCGTTTGGCCCTTAGAAGGGCCTTCAAAACAAAGGGCCTCTCCTCCCATTGCGTGGTCAGGAATCTGATGTTGTTTTCTTCGAGGAAATCGCGACGGTACAGCCAATTGCAAAAATGCCGGCTGTGCAGAATTCTCGGTTCTTCTGCAAGCGTCACCGCGTGAAAAGGCTCGTCGAAGAAGACCTCGCTGCCATCCGGCTGGTTCTTGACGAAGTTGCCTTTCTCGTCTTCCACTCGCTCATTGAGCTTCCGACCCCTGACCATATCGGCGCGGTCTGCTTCCGCGCATGTCACCGCGCGCTCCAAATGATCGGATGAAGCCATGAAGTCGTCAGGATCCAAGAAAAGAATATAATCACCCCGCGCCGCTTTCAACCCTTCATTGCGGGCAAAGCCCTGGCCAATGTTCTCCTTTAGAACGACCGGTTTAATACGGGGATCTTCGGCCGCCAGGCGGTCGATGATCTGCTGGCATCCGTCCGGACTGCAGTCATTGATCGGGATGATCTCGATGTTTCGCAAGGTTTGCCGTTGGAGAGAACTCAGAGATTCCTCGATATAGTTTTCGACGCCATAGACTGGAAGAATAACTGACACCTTGGGACGATTAGTAATCTCGTCGACTGTGGGCGGCAGGGCGACCGGTCGATTTTTCTCGATATAATCCAGCACATCTTCAATCTCACTCGGCGAAGGCGCCCCAGGTACATGGTAAATCGTGTACCATATGTAGAAATAATGAAAGATCTCCTCGAGGCTACGGTTCCTATGACGATGTGGTACCGTTTGTCGGTCGTCGGTGAGCCCCCAACCGGAATAAAAAGGAGCACCGAAGCAAACAACTTTCTTACCCGCGAAAAGTGCCTCGAGACCAAGCTGGCTTGTCCCTACATAGACCTTGTCGACATGTTCAAACAGGCTATAGGGATTGACTGGCTCGCGCAGTATACGCACCCGCCCATTGTCCTTGAGGTGATTATAATACCCGAGCCTTTGGCCCTTCTCCCAGTACGTATCGGGGTGTGTCTTGACGATGATTTCGGCGTCCGGATTTTCGCGCAACGCCGCGACGAGCATTGCCTCGAAGCCTTTTTCGTCGATCTTGCCGTATACAGTAGATGCGTCCGCGAATGCCTGATCGCATACAAGAACCCGCCTTGCGTATCCCGGATTCATTGCGGGCGCAATGAGGGGTTGTGAATTGTACTTTGAAATCTTCTTCTCGACGATCCGTTTGATCAACTGCCCCGCGCGCAACCGTTCGGCATCAGTAATTTCTCGCTTGCTGTTCAGGCGGTGGATCAAGCGGTTTGGATAGTCAGCCATGAAGTAATGAGCGATGTCATCATATACGTAACCGAGGCAGCCGAATCTGGGATCCTTCTGTCGAAATGCCTCAGACCAACTATGAGTGGAAGCTAGAAAACCCTGTTCGAACAGAAAAAGCTCTTGTCCCTGCCTGTACTCTCGCAGTGCTCGTACCGCGCCCTTGTGCGATTTCTTTTCGTCTCGATATACTGTCCCCAGTATCATGTATTTTTCACCGGCGCCGAAATCGCCTTGGTCAACAGGGATCAGCGAGGGGAACAACAAGGACAAATTTGCAGCGTAGGCGTTCTTGAGGTTTCCTGATACGTACCCAATATTCCAAACGTCCCGACGTCCTGACAGGATTTTCTCTCTGATGTCGAAGTCGGTGTCGGACTGAACCTCAATGCGCCGCAAAGTAAGAAAATCGTCAAACTTTTCGTAAGCGATCTTATTTTCGTCTGCCATATTTGCCGTTCCTGGGGATATTGCTTCAGACATGGGTGGCATTGAATGCCTTATCCAGAGACTAGACTTTCAAGCCTGATGTCCCGATCTGGTTCTAGTACACAATCAAAGAACGCGATGTTGCGCTTGATTCTCTCATCATCCCAATTCCACCACTTGATAGCCTCAAGTTGATGACGGACGCTCTCTGAAAAACGATAACGGATATGCTTGGCTGGCACACCAGCAACAATTGAATACGGCTCAACGTCCTTTGTCACCACAGCTCCAGCCGCAAGAATGGCGCCATTACCTACGGTAACGCCCGACATCACGCAGACGAGATCACCTATCCAGACGTTGTTTCCGATTATGATCGGCCCTCTGCTCGTGCCACCTTTTTTGGACCCGATTTCGGACTGCAACCATATCTGTAGATTGATGGTTTGGGGATCGTGGCTGACTGCAATCAACCTCACGTCGTCACCGATGGCGCAGTATTTGCCGATTTTGACGGCCCCTCGCGTCTTAAGCCGCCCGTTAATCGAAGAGTGATATCCCACCCGCAGCCGGCCCTTTACATTCCACTGCTTGACCGGCCCTCTGATTTTCCCCGCCTTGTACTGGTTAGGATCGAGCGGATCGAAATATTCAAAATCATGGTTGTTCATCATTGGTCGAGGGCCGTGCTTCCGGTTGAACCAAAGACCGCCTCGTCAAGCCGCGCTTCCAAAACTGTCTTCAGGTGGGGGCGGGCTTGCGGCTTGAAACCCGCTATAGCTCTGGCAAAAGTTGCCTCCCACTGCCCAAACACAGTCTCATTCGAATAGCAAGAATTATAGCGCTTCAAGGAAGCTTGCCCCATTCGCCCGCGCAATTGCGGATTTTTCATGATCTCCCGCAGTTTAGTCGCCAAGCCGCCGGGATAATGGCTATCTTCGACCAAGAAGCCATTCTCACCGTCCACGATCTGGACATTAATGCCATTACAGCTCTTGTACCCAACAAGTGGCAGCCCATGCGCCATAGCCTCCAGGCTCGACATCGGGAAACCTTCAAAGAGCGAAGGCAGAACAAAGCAATGGGCCTTGGCTAAATAATCACTCGGATTGTGCACCTCGCCGACAAATCTGACGCGATTAGCCAGACTGAGTTCGTCTCGCCGCTTCACCAGTGCGTTCATGAGCTTCCCGCCGCCTAGTATCTCAAGATCCCAGTCCTGCTCGAAGCGCGCTGCGATCGCAAACTCCTCGAGCAAGCGAGAGATATTCTTCCTCGGTACCAGACGCGCGACTGTGATGAGGGTCTTCCGGCCCGACTTATTTGACGGATTTGCCAACTGCCTGGCAGGAGGAGTGGTATTTGGCACCACGTCGATCTTGTCCTGCAGGAAATCGGGAAGAGACGCACGGAACGCGTCGACGAGAAGATGAATTCGCGTCGCCCCATAAAACGCCGTCAAGCGCTCTTCCAGTGTGAAAGCCTCGATTCTCTCGGGAAATCGAGGATCAATATGCTCTGAAAGAACAATCGGCACTTTGAGTTTCGATGCGCACCGTACATAGCGAAGGAATGTCCGGTTCATATGTAGCCCAACGATCAAATCCGGCAAAACGCTTGCAACCGCATAAAGCATCTGGTTGTCTGCCTCATCGTCTGCAGCCGTCGTTAGGTGGTGGAGTGCGATGCCATCTCGCAGCGGCCAGACAGACTGCCGCTTCTTGTCGTCAAAAGTGAAGACATGGACCTCATGTCCGCGATCGGCCATGGCATTCGCCATCATCTGGCCGACGTTTTCCGTCCCGCCTCGGCTTTGAGTGATCCAAGGGATGAAGAGGGCGATCCGGGTCCTGCCACTCAGCCGGGGAAGAGATCTCTGTACGACTCCTTGATCGACTTTTCGTTCAGGGGATGCCAGTTGCGGTTCAATCAGCCATTCCCAATTTACGGACTGAATATTGCCATCATAACCCTGGTGCGCATCGAAATTTTCCGGAAACCGGCTGTGCCGCGCCAGCATCTCTATATCGCCGTTGGAAAAGCGCAGTTGGCAGGATGCCGGAAAATCCGGGCCATTTCTGACAACGGCTGAGATATTGTACCCGTGCCTCACGAAACTGGCGGATCTCAAGTCAAATCCAGAAGCAGAAAGGACATACATAAGTATCCCGACATTCCAACCCGGGTTCACATGCCCACCAACAACTGCGTGCTTGAAGGGCGGCACTGACACGAAGAAGTAGCCATCGGGCTTCAATACTCGTCGCACCTCCTTTAGCGCGCGTCCGGTATCAAATACATGCTCTAAGACGTGCGCACACCAAACAGCATCAAAACTATTGTCCCCGAAGTTTGACATCTCGCAAATATCAACCCCTTCGTGGACGTCTATGCCAGCGAAGTCCACTTCCGGGTCATCTATATACTTGCGCAGATCAAATCCCGTCGCCGTGACTTTGATTCCCGCATCCCGGAACTTCCGCGCGGCCATGCCGTTCCCGATACCGATTTCGAGCAAATTCCGGATAGGCAAATTTCTAGCGATTATATTGTCAACAATATCAGTCTGACCAGGAATTACACTGCGAGTAACCATATTATCCATGATAGACCTTTAAATTCCCGCGCGCTTCGACATTTCACTTAAGAGATTTTTCAACCGTTCACAAAAGAATTCGAAACATATCCAGTGACCAATAAACGACCGCGGCATCGTCCGACTTGCTGTCGTCATCCTCACGTCAGGCCTGGCCCCAGCCAATAAAGGAAGGATTGGCGAAATCATCGTCACTTGCCTGATTGCACTTACCATAGGAAAGCGGCGCGCCGTCCACCGTGACCGTCCTCCCGCCAGCCGCTCTCAGCACAGCGTCTCCCGCGGCAGTATCCCACTCCATGGTCCGGCCGAAGCGCGGATAAACGTCGGCTTCGCCTTCTGCCACCAAACAGAATTTTAACGAGGACCCAACGGATCTATAATTCGTAACGCCCTCTTCTGCGAGGAACGCCAGCGTTTCCGGGCTGCTGTGGGAGCGACTAGCGACAGCTACCAGCGCTTCGGCGCGGGGCCGAGTGGAGATTCTCTTGCGCGTGCAGAGTACCGTGTTTTCACCGAAGGTCGACTTTTCGGCGATACCTCCGGACCCGGAATACATAACCCTCTGGGCTGGTGCGTAAACAACGCCCGCGATAGGAACGTTACTCTCCACAAGCGCCAAGTTAACGGTGAAATCCGGGCGCCGACCGATGAATTCTTTGGTCCCGTCGAGTGGGTCAACGAGAATGAAGGTGTCACGCGCCAGTTTCGGAACGCGACCTGCTGCGACCTCTTCCTCGGCTACAACTGGAATATCTGGGGCAAATCTATTCAACTCTGACAAAATGAGCGCTTCGGCCCGTCGATCAGCTTCCGTTACTGGCGATCGATCGTCCTTTACCGTCACGCACATCTGATCGTTATAGACATTCATTATGACCTCGCCAGCGGCCAAGGCTATGTGTCTGAATAACTCCAGCATCCGCGTCTCAAGCTCTCTCGCGACCGTTCAGGAAGTCGGCCACTTTTCTCGCCAGTTCCTGCGGGTCGTGACCTATCGTGTGAAGATGGATCTCCGGACTTTCTGGTCGCTCGTATGGCGAACTGATTCCGGTGAAGTTTTGGATCTCGCCGGCTTGAGCCTTGCGGTAGAGGCCCTTCGGATCTCGTCGCGCGCACTCCTCTATGGGAGTGTCAACGAAAATCTCGATGAATTCCCCTTCATCCATCATTTCGCGTGCCAGCTGCCTTTCCGCCTTGAAGGGCGAGATAAACGAAACCAATACAACGAGGCCGGCATCCGCCATTAACTTCGCAACCTCAGCGACACGGCGGATATTCTCGACGCGATCTTCTGCCGTGAAGCCGAGGTCACGGTTCAGGCCGTGGCGGATATTGTCGCCATCCAACATGTACGTGTGCTTGCCGGATGCGTGTAGAACCTTTTCAAGATTGTTGGCGATGGTCGACTTGCCTGAGCCCGAATATCCCGTGAACCAGAGCACAGCCGGTTTCTGATTCTTAATCTCCGACCGGGCCGTCTTGTCCACTTCGGTTGCCTGCCAATGCACGTTTTCGGCGCGGCGCAACGGATGGTCGATCATACCCGCGCCAAGCGTCGCATTGGTAAAGCGGTCGATAATGACGAAATTGCCAGTTACCCGATTCGTTTTGTAGGCGTCGAAAGCAATCGGCGCCTGAAGTGAAATATTGCAGATGCCAACGGAGTTCATCGGCAACAATTTGGCTGCCTCATGCGCAAAGGTGTTGACATCGATTTCGTATTTCAGCGCGGTGATCGTGCAATGCACACTATCTGTTTCCGTACGCAAGAGGTAACTACGCCCTGGAATCAAGGGATTTGCATCAAACCAAATCACATGGGCTTGGAACTGATCGGTCACATGCGGACGATCATGCGGAGCAACAAGAAGATTGCCGCGGGAGACCTCGATCTGATCCTCGAGAACGATCGTCACGGCCCGCCCTTCGGTGGCTTCCTTCAGGCTGCCGCCGTAAATTACGAGTTCCTTAACCTTCGAGGATTGACCAGACTTGGCCACCACGACTTCATCGCCAACAGATATCTTCCCCGAAGCGACCTGCCCTGCGAAGCCGCGGAAATTTTGGTCGGGACGACTGACGAACTGCACCGGAAAACGAAAAGGTTTCTCAGCGCCTTCACGGTCGGTTGGCACGCTTTCGAGGTGTTGAAGCAGCGCCGGGCCATCATACCATGGAGTCTTTTCGGAATTTTCAGTGACGTTGTCGCCGAACCGCGCCGACATCGGAATTGCTACGATTGTCTCGAAGCCGAGATTCTTGGCGAACGCAATATAGTCGTCGACTATTCCGCGAAATACAGCATGATCATAGCCTACGAGATCGATTTTGTTCACGGCAACGACTATATGACGGATGCCAAGCAGCGAGGCTATAAACGAGTGCCGACGGGTTTGGCGTAAGACACCCTGCCGGCTATCTACCAGGACGATCGCGAGATCGGCTGTCGAAGCGCCGGTAGCCATATTGCGAGTGTATTCTTCGTGACCTGGTGTATCGGCCACAATGAACTTGCGCCTCGCCGTAGCAAAGAAGCGGTAGGCCACGTCAATGGTGATGCCTTGTTCGCGCTCAGCTTCCAACCCGTCAACCAACAGAGCGAAATCGATCTCCTCGCCAGCTGTACCGTGCTTTCTGCTGTCGCTTTTGAGCGTCGCCAATTGGTCCTCAAAGATAAGCTTGGTATCGTAAAGCAGTCGGCCAATCAGCGTCGATTTGCCGTCATCGACCGAGCCGCAGGTCAAAAAGCGAAGCATCGACTTCTCTTCCTGAGCACTTAAATAGGATGCAACGCTTTCGGGCGTGATATTCGAGGTAATCGTCATCAGAAATACCCCTCACGCTTCTTCTTCTCCATCGAGCCGCTCTCATCCTGGTCTATCACACGGCCCTGACGCTCGGAGGTACGTGCCGTCAGCATCTCCGCGACGATCATCTCCAACGAATCCGCGTCCGATTTAATTGCGCCGGTCAGCGGATAGCAACCAAGTGTTCGGAATCGAACCATCTGCTCTCTTGTTTTCTCGCCCTTTTGCAGAGGCATCCGCTCATCGTCAACCATAATCAGCATGCCGTCGCGGTCCACCACTGTCCGTTTTGCTGCGAAATAAAGCGGAACAATCGGAATGTTCTCTTTCAAGATATATTGCCAGATATCCAGCTCCGTCCAATTGGACAGAGGAAATACTCGAATCGATTCGCCTTTGTTGACGCGAGTATTGTAAGTCTTCCACATTTCTGGACGCTGATGCTTTGGGTCCCAAGCGTGATTTGCATTGCGGAAGGAAAATACGCGTTCCTTAGCGCGCGATTTCTCCTCATCCCTTCGAGCACCACCGAAAGCCGCATCAAAACGGTATTTATCCAGTGCTTGGCGAAGGCCCAACGTTTTCATCACATAGGTGTGGTGGTTCGAGCCATGCGTGAAAGGACTTATGTTTTCTGACACTCCGTCCGGATTAACATGAACCAAAAGCTCAAAGCCAAGCTCATGCGCCATACGATCACGGAACGCGATCATCTCCTTGAACTTCCAAGTAGTGTCTACATGAAGGAGAGGAAATGGAGGCTTAGCAGGATAGAAGGCGTTCATTGCAAGATGCAGCATGACGGATGAGTCTTTGCCGATCGAATACAACATCACCGGATTGGAGAACGTTGCAGCGACCTCTCGGAAAACATGTATTGCCTCCGCCTCGAGACGGTCCAGATGGGAAAGACTCATTTCTAAGATTGTCCTCTGAGCATACGTTTGTTTGGGCGACGCGGGTCCACATTGCGGCAGGCCCCTCTCGCACCGTGAAATTCAATTAGAGCGCTTCCGTCTCGATATGATTCTGCACGGCAATCTGTGGGATCTGACCGCCGAATGCAAAGTCAAGGACAAAGCGACCGATGTTCGTGCATTTCACAAGATAGATTCGCGGTGATGACAACGTTTATGAACCCATTTGTTCCGAGCGCATCCTTGCAAGAACATCCAAGGCCTGCTCGATCTCAATTGGCATCTTAGTGACGGGATCGAGGTATCGTGGATAAAGGATGTATGAGGCGGCAAACACTTGATCGATCGTCAATTTTCTACCGCGGCGCGGATTGGGCTGCCGATCGTCCGTCAGCCCCCAGCCGGAGTAAAAGGGGCAACCGATCGTCGTTACTTTGATGCCACGGAGCAACGCCTCAAATCCCGACAGCGACGTAATGGTGTAGACATGGTCAACCGTCTCAAGCGCATCAGCGAGGCTGATATCCTCATCGAGGATCATCGCAATATCACGGACACGTTCCGGATTCGATTCCGCTGCCGCAGTACCCTTCAGGACTTCGGGATGCGGCTTGTAGATTACTTGCGCCTGCGGATTTTCCAATCTGGCCAAGCTTACTAGGTCATTGTTTGTGACCTTCTTCGAGCAGCCGTAAGCGATCGATGCGTCGCGCTCCACCTGGCCTACGACAAGGATGCGCTTCCGCGTTTTTTCCCCGTAGACGGAGATGATGTCGAGTGAACGGCCAGAGTTATATTTGCTAAGTCTGCTGGAAACCAGCCGTTTTCGGGTGACTCTTGCTCTCTCCATCAAAGCCTGATCGCCCTCAAAATCGTAGGTGCTAAGAATCTCCTCCAATTCGCTTGGGCTCGCGGCGTTGAAGTACATGTCGCGCGCGTCGAATGTCAGGGAAAGGGGCGGCGTATGCAAGGCCCCGAGCGCCACCGACCGAAGAAACCCATCCTCGACATAGTGGAACGGAATGGCGTGATACGCGCAGAATTCCTTGAGGTTGGCTGGACCCTTATATTGCCATGCAAGCACTTTGGCGCCAGGACATTTAAGAAGCTGCCGCTTCCAGTACAGCTCGAACTCAAGTGGCCATTGTTTCGCGCCGGCAAACCTCAGCTCATGTTGCGGAAACCAGTCATGCATGAACGTTTTCCACCTGCTGAAGCCAAATAAAAAGATAGTAGGGGCTGACAAACTCGTTCCTCTGTTGATTGCGGCGCAACGGCGAAAACCTTCCATCTGCCACGCCGAAGCTCGCGACTTAGACTGATTCCGCGCTGTTCTTAGGCACTAAAGCCGGTCCTCGCGGATCTCCCTCATAGAGGAGGTCAATAAGGTCAGTCCCAACACAAAGCACACGAGTGCGATTTCGATTACATACCCCTTATCCAAGCCGTCGGCGCGGTATTCCGGGTAAACGCCGCTACGGAACCACATAATGATGTGCACCAAGGGATTGTAGAGCATGAAATCGCGAAAGGGATTCGGCAGCGATTCTGGCAGAAAGAAGACGCCGGAGATCATGAACAGCGGGCGGTTCACAATGCCAAAAATCTGCTCGTAAAGTGGGAAGCGGGCGAACATAACGATATTTATTGTGCCGATGCCAAGCCCAAGCATAGCCGCCGCACCCGCTGCCCCAGCCATGCCGGCCGTGTCCATCGGTTGGGTAACGCCGCTAAGCTCCACGATCATGAATAAGATAACGAGGGTCACAAGTGCATCGGTCATGAACTGCAGAATGAAACGTGAGACTATTGCATCAAAGGGTGAGACGACAGGATAGGAGAGCAGCGCCTTGTTCGCCTTCATCGTGCCGGCCATGAACGAGGACATGCGCTGATAAAACGTGAAAGGGAGATAACCGCTCGCGAAGAATAGCGGAAAGCTCAGACCCAGCGCCGGCATGCGGGCGATCGCCTGAAAGATCACGGTCATCATCGCGACATGCGCTACCGGGTCGAAGATCGCCCAGAGATAGCCACCCGGCTTCGAACCGTAGCGCGTCGACATTTCGCGAACAATTAGCGCCGCAGTCACTCTGAAATGTTGCTCGATGAGCTTCACGTCTTGCCTCGCGTCGATGGTCTGCGATATGGGCTTCGGCCGGCATATTCCACAAATGGCGCATCCTGGCAAATCTTTGGCAGGCGCGAAGACGCAAGCGACCTTTCCACAAAAAAGACCGCCTTGACCATTTTCGATCACGGCGGCCAAGGAGCCCCACTTTCCTTGGGTCATTTTCCTGGCACGAACATGTGGAGCACCCGGTCATGCCTCTCGCCAGCTCAATCCGGGGAGTTCAGTTGCCCGCCACGGAGAGCGGTTTCGGTCGGATTGGCGCTGGTGACATCGAACTGGCCTGAATGCGTCCGCCACTCACCATTGAATTTCGCTACGCAATCGCGGAGCGGATTTTGGTATTTCGCCGCCTCGTCGATCAGTGCGGATCGCATGCGTGAGAGTAACTCGGCGCAGTCGGCCTCGGCTGCGAGGTTGCGCATCTCACCCGGATCGCTGTCGAGATCGTAGAGTTAATCCATATCACCGGGCGAGAAGATATATTTGAAGTTGTCGTGCGACACGAGGATGCGCTGGGAATAGGGGAAAAGCAGGCCGTGATACTCGGCGAGCAGATAGTCCCTGCCTGCTGGCTTTTCCCAAGTACCTGCGCAGACAAGTCCTCCGCCTGCCGAGGCGCGTAACTGACGCCGAGCAACGACAGGGCCGTCGGCAGGATGTCCATATTGAGTACCAGGCCGTCCCGCCTGCCGCTTTGCAACGATGGATGGCTGAAGACCAGGGGCACCCGCATGGCCCCGTTATAGGGCAAACCTTTATCGATGAGCCCGCCATGCCATGCGCGCCGGTCATATCGCCACGGTCCGACGTGAACACCACAAGCGTATCCTTGGCCAGACCACTTCGGTCAACGTAGTCGAGCAGCCGGCCAATCTCATGGTCGAGCATGGTCATAAGGTCGCAATAGTAGCCGATATACCCGACGAGCTCCTCCTTGGTTCTCGGGTGGTTGCGATAGAAATCATCGCTCGCGCTTAACGCGCCGCGGCTTGCTGAGAGATCGTCCGAGAAATTGCTCCAGGGCGCAATCTTCGTACGGTCGGTGACACCATAGAATTCGTCCGAGATCAGGTGTGGCCCATGCGGATCCCAATATTGCACGGTGGCGAAGAAGGGATCGCTTCCACCTGCCAGATCCTGCAGCATGCCGATGATCTGATCGGTCAGGAAATAGCAGGGCGTCGACGCCTGCGGGCCTGACCATCGGCTGGCCGCCATGGTCTGCTGGTCGGGGTTGAAGTAGAGCTCCGGTTCGATGCGGTAGCTCAGATTGTTCGACGAGAGATAGTCCTTAAATGCCTTGGTCTTGACGATGTTGCCGTAGCCGGCCGGCGCGTTGCCCTCGAAACCGTAGTCACCCGGACCTTTCTCAACGCCTACGTGCCATTTGCCGACAAAGCCGCAGCGAAAGACGGCGCGACGAAGATCATTGTGCATTAACCGCTCCAGCCGCGCCAATTCACGGGCGAGCGCATGATACATATCGCAATTGGTGCCGTGCTCATGCCGTGGGGGAAGGCGTAATCGCCGGTGAGCATCGAGGCGCGCGACGGAGTACAGAGCGGCGAGGTGCAATGGGCCCGATCGAAGCTCACGCCATTCTCGATCAACCGATCCAGGTTCGGCGTCTCCACTGGAACCGTCTGTGCGGCCCAAGGCAGTCCCATCGAAGCTGATCGACGCCGATGAAGAGCAGGTTCTCCATGGTTGAGATGCTTCCCTATTCCTTCGGATCAGTCGAGGTCGTCACGGGTGCAGGCCTTGAAGTGTCCTTTCGCCGTTTCTCGCAGGGTCGGCACTATGCTGGCGCACGCCTCGATCGCGACCGGGCAGCGGGTGCGAAAGACGCAGCCGCTGGGGGGATTAGCCGGGCTTGGTATGTCACCCTTGAGGATCTGCCGGTTGGGGCGTTGCAAAGGATCGGGCGAAGGAGCGGCCGAGAGAAGCGCACGCGTATAGGGATGCTGCGGGCTGGCATAGAGCTTCCGGCTGGGCGCCATTTCCATGATCCGCCCGAGATAGAGGACGATGACGGTATCGGCGACGTATTCGACCACCGCAAGATCATGCGCGATGAACAGCATGGTAAGGCCGAGGCGCACCTGCAGGTCACGCAGCAGGTTGACGATCTGCGCCTGGATGGAGACATCGAGCGCCGAGACCGGTTCGTCGGCGACAAGCAGATCAGGCCCCAGCGTCAACGCCCGTGCAATGCCGATCCTCTGGCGCTGCCCGCCGGAAAACTCGTGCGGATAGCGGGAGATCGCATCGGGCGGCAGGTCCACCGATGCGAGAGCCTTGGCGGCCTTCGCGATCCGCTCGGACTTTCTGCCGATACGCTGAATATCCAGCCCTTCGGTGAGAATTTCACCGATGGTCATGCGCGGCGAGAGGCTCGCAAAGGGATCCTGGAAGATATACTGAACGCGCGCATGCAGGCGGCGAAGTTCGCGGCGGCTAAGGCTCGTCGTTTCGACACCATCGAAACGAATGCTGCCGGAGGTCGGCGGGACCAACTGCGCGACCATGCGGCCGATGGTGGTCTTGCCGCTGCCCGACTCGCCGACGAGGCCAACAACCTCCCCGCGCCTGATGTTGAACGAGACGTCCTGGACGGCGCGGACGACCGGTCCGCGCCCGAATGCCACCGGGGCGAAATCCTTGGTCAGCCCGCTGACCTCAAGGAGCAATTCATCTGACATCGTTCAGATCTCCTGCCAGCGAATGCAGCGACTGAACTGGCCCTCGCCGGTTTCGACGAGCGGCGGGTAAGCCGCGGAGCAGGCGTCGATCCGAAAGGGGCAGCGCGGCGCGAACGGACAGCCTTCGGGCAGGTTCATGAGACTTGGAACCGATCCGGCGATGGTCGGCAGCGGCGTACCCGCCTCCTTTAGACGCGTTGCTGTTCCAAGCCGCGGCACAGAGCGCATCAGCCCCTTGGTGTAGGGATGGCGCGGATGGCCGAAGACCCGCGCCACGCTACCGGTCTCGACGACCGAGCCGGCGTACATGACTGCCACGCGATCGGCGATCTCGGCCACGACCCCGAGGTTATGGGTGACGAACAACATGCCCATGCCGCGTTCCCGTTGCAGATGGCCGAGCAAGTCGAGGATCTGCGCCTGGATGGTGACATCGAGGGCAGTTGTAGGCTCGTCGGCGATCAGCAGCGTCGGGTTGCATGCCAAGGCCATGGCGATCGTTGCCCGCTGCCGCATGCCGCCCGACAATTCGTGCGGATATTGCCCGGCACGCCGGCGCGGATCGGGAATGCCGACATCCTCCAGCCGCTGGATGGCATCGGCAAGGGCCTCCCGGCGGGACTTGCCCGAGTGAATGCGGATCGGCTCGGCAATCTGCTCACCGACAGTATAGACCGGATTGAGGCTGGTCAGTGGCTCCTGAAAGACCATGCCGATATCGTTGCCGCGCACCCGACGCAACGCCTCGCCGCCGATGCTCTGAAGTTCGACGACCTCACCCGTCTTGCGTCTAAGGCGAAGCGTTCCCGCGGCGATACGGCCGACTCCGCGCGGTAGGAGACCCATGATCGACAGGCTCGTCACCGACTTTCCAGAGCCGGACTCGCCGACCAATGCCACGGTTTCCCCCGTCGCCACGGTGAGATTGAGGTCGCGCACGGCGACGATCTCGCGATCGGCAATCCGAAAAACCGTGGTCAGTCCGGAAATTTCGAGGATCGGCGCCACACTCATCATCAGTCCAGGAGGCCGGTTTGACGCAGGATGCGATCGATGATCGCTGCCTCTTCGTCATTCAAGGATCGTTGCGGACGGGCCATGATGTTGGTGTCGATAACTCCGAGCCGGCGCATGGCGGTCTTGAAGGCACCGACACCGGCGGAGCCGGCGCTGGTTCGCGGCAGGCTGACCCAGACCATTTCGAAAAGCCGACAAAGCCTCTCCTGTTCCTGGCGTGCGGCCGTGAAATCGCCCGCCTGGCACAAATTCCACAGGCGCACATAGCCGTGCGGATCGACGTTGCCGAGGCCCGGCACGATGCCATGCGCGCCCATGTTCACGACGCTATCGGCGACAATTTCGGATCCGGTCATGACGAAGAAGTCGGAAAGATCGGCAGTGTCTGCCATGACATACCGAAGATTGCCGTCGTCACCGCTTGAATCCTTGAGACCGACAACGGTGCCTTCGCGCGCGAGCGTAACGGTGGTTTTCCGCTCGAGCTTCGTGCCGACGCAGACCGGAATGTCGTAGGCGATCACCGGTATCTCGACCGCCTCCCGGATGTAGCGGAAGTGGTCGATGGTCTCGGACTGATTGGTGCGCGTGTAGAATGGGGCGGTCACGACGACCGCGTCGGCACCTGCCGACTGCGCCGCCCGTGCGTGAGCAATCACGCGCTCTGTTGTGGGGTCGATTACTCCGACCAGGATCGGCACGCGACCGCGCACCCGCTCGACCGCATGTTCGATGATGCGCCGCCTTGTGGCTTCGTCATGGAACACGACCTCGCTGGTCGAGCCGAGCACGAACAGGCCGTGCACGCCACCGTCGATGAGATGGTCGATGACACGCGTGAACGAAGGATAATCCACTTCGAAGCTCGTGGTGAGCGGGGTGACGACAGGAGGGATGACGCCAGTAAAGAGGGGCATTGCAGACCTTTCACTTGAGTTCGGAGCGCGGGTCGAAGGCATCACGAAGCCCATCGCCCACGAAGTTGATGGCAAGCACGGTGACGACGAGTGCCGCGCCGGGGAACATCCATTGCCAGGGGTAATTTTCGAGGACATGCGTCGCGCGGGCGGCGTTCAGCATGTTGCCCCAGCTCGCCTCCGGTGGCGTGACGCCGAGGCCGAGGAATGAGAGGCCTGCCTCCAGCAGAATACCGTTCGCCACCTGCAGCGTGGCATAGACCACGAGGATATCGATCGTATTGGGCAGGGCGTGCCGAACCAGCAGGTGCCTGAGGCCCGCGCCCATACCGCGCGACGCCACGACGAAATCACGCTCGCGCAGTTCCAACAACCGGGCCCGGACCATGCGCGAGAGCACCGGCCACGACAGCAGTGAAATCACGAGGATCGTCGGCATGACGCCGCTCCCGACGATCGAGGCGAGGACCAGGAGGAAAATGATCGGCGGCAAGGTCATGGCAAGGTCCACGAAGCGCATCGTAGCTCCGTCGACGAAGCGCCCTCCGAAGCCTGCGACGGCGCCGATGAGGAAGCCGATGAACGTGGAAATCACCATTGACGCTGTGGCCACGAGCAGCGAGATCCGGCCGCCCTGCATGAGCCGCGCCATGATATCCCGCCCCACGCCGTCACTTCCGAGCCAGTGGGCCGACGACGGCCCCTGGTTCATCGCCAGGAGATCGATGTCGTTGGGTTTGTAGGGCCACCACAGATCATAGGTAAGGGTGAGCATCAGGATCGGAATCAGGATGGCCGCACCGGCCACGGCCGCACCGTTGTCGAGAAAGCGCGACATCGCGCGGCGAATGGGGCCGGCCGAACGCGTCTTCGTCAGACTGGTCATCTTACGCCACCTTGATACGCGGATCGACAGCGGCATAGGCGATGTCGGTCAAGAGGTTGACGAGAATGACGCAGGCGCCGGTGAGCAGCGTCGCACACATGATGACCGGATAGTCGCGCCGGACCACGGCGTTGATCATCAACAGGCCCATTCCCGGCCAGTCAAACACGCTCTCTATGAAGATGGCGCCCCCGATGGCGATACCGATCGTGGATCCAATCACCGTGATCACCGGCAGCAGTGCATTGCGCACGGCATGTTTGACGATGACCCAGAACTCGCGAACGCCCTTGGCGCGCGCCGTCCGCACGTAATCCTGCGACAGCACCTCGAGCAGCGAGGAGCGCATGTAGCGCATGATCAGCGCACCATGGCCAATAGACAACAGAGCGGCCGGCAGGATCAGGTGCGCCAGCAAGTCGCCGACGGAGAAGGGAGCGCCCGGTGTCAGCATGCCGCCGGCCGGCACCCACCGCAAGACGACCGCAAACACATAAAGTCCCAAAAGGGCCGTCAGGAAGGCCGGGCTCGAGATGCCGACGAAGGCCGCCGTCGACAGCGAGAGATCGGCGAGCTGGTTGCGGCGGACGGCGGCAAGGATGCCGGCTGCTATCCCCACGGCGACGGAGATGGCAAGCCCGCTGAACATCAAGAGGATCGTCGGCCCGATGCGGCCGAGGACGAGTGGCAGCACCGGTTCGCCGCCGCGCTGGATGGAATAGCCGAAATCTCCGGTCACGGCCGCACCAAGCCAGGCGAAATACTGCACCGGCAGCGGCTGATCGAGGCCGAGGCGCGTGCGCAGCGCCACAAGGTCGGCGGCTGACATCGGGACCGACGGGTTGATGTAGGCATCGATGGGGTCGCCGGGCGTGAGCCGCAGCAGCGTGAAGATGAGGACGGTCAGGGCCAAGAGCATGAGCAGGCCGACGACGGTGCGGCGGAGGACATATTGCAGCATGTTTCACCAACAGGTCCCTACAGCGCCGCGCGTCTTATCAGACGCGCATGACGCTGTAGCACTTTGAATTGCTGCATGTTTTTCATCCTTAAATCGGCGACGATTTGAGAAAACATGCAGCAGGGGATGCGGCCGGACTTGATCGTTCGACCGCCCCTTGGCCCCGCCCCCCATTATGGAGCGATATCCCACTTCTCCGGGTGGGAGACGAATGGACCGCCGGCCGGAGCGGGCGTCCAGAAGAAGTCCTTGAGCTTGCTGGACACGACCCCGTAACGGCTCGCGACCCACATCGGGCTCCAGGGAAGCTCAGCGTTCATTTCCTTGCAGACCTGTTGCCACTTGGCGTCGGCCTTGGCCGGATCAGTCTCCGCCATCGCCGTGTTCAATGCATCGGTGAGTTGAGGCATCTCGACACGCATGATGTTGTTGCCGGCAGGCGGGATCTGAGCGGCGTTGAGCCCGATGTTGAGCGACGCCGGGTTGGGGCCGTTCTGCAGGCCCGCGTAGACCAGCGGGAACTCCTGCCACTTTTCGCTACGGACGATGCCGTTGTAGCTAGGGACGTCGAGGGCGCGCGGGACCACGTTGATGCCAACCTGCGCGAGCATGGCCTGGATTGCCGCCATGACGTTGGCGACCTGCGGCGTATTATAGTAGGTAAGCCACGGGATCGCCTTGTCGCCGTTGATGTCGTCCCAGCCCGCCTCATCGAGCAGTTCCTTCGCCTTCTGCGGATCGTAGGCATAGTCGTCAAGGCCGTTCGGAACGAGCCGCGGCACGACGTAGCCGCAGTTGGCGAGCTTTGCCGCTCCGCCAAACAAGCTCGAGATGATCGCGTTTCGATCGATGGCGTGCATGACCGCCTGACGCACGCGAAGGTCGTTCCAGATTCCAGCCTTGTGATTGAAGCCGATGTAGTTCACCACATAGGAGTCGCCCTCGATGATCCGGAAGTCGTCCTTGCCTTTGAAAGTCTTGGCGTCATCGGGCTCGGCGAAGGTGAACTGGATCTCTCCCGCAGAAAGTGCCGAGACGGCCGCAGCTGCATTGGCAAAATACCGATTGATCAGGCGATCGACCTTCGGCTTGCCGCCCCGATAGCCGTCATAGGCAGCCATTTCGACATACTGATCGCTTACATACTTCACGAACTTGAACGGACCGGTGCCGACAGGTTTTGTCGACCACCACGGGCTCTTGGCGGCTTCCTTGATGTCGATCTTCGACAGGGCGTGCTCCGGCAGCATCATCACCTGCGACAGAACGGACAGGAAGGCCGAGTTGGGCTTGGAGAGCTTGACGACCGCCGTGTGTTCGTCAGGAGTCTCGATCGACGCGATGTCGGCGAGCCGCGCGGCGAAAATACTGCCGCTGTCGGCGTTCTTGGCGAATTCCAATGTGAACTTGACATCCGCCGAGGTGAACGGCTCGCCGTCATGCCATTTCGTATCGACGAGCTTGAAGGTGTAGGAAAGACTGTCTTCACTGACGGCGAAGTCGGACGCGAGCGCGCCTTCGAGCTTTGACAGATCGGATGTGTAGATGACCAGCGGCTCGAAATATGTATTGAGCCAGGTAAAGCCGGCGGTGGCCGTCAGCGGATTGAAGTTGCCCGGGAATCCGCCCGGCCCCACATCGAACCCACCGACGATGGTCTTCCCCTCCTGCGCCAGAACCGGCGTGGATACCATCGCGGTAGCGCTGGCAAAAGCAAAGGCTGCCGCCGCCAGAAGGCGGCCGAAATTCCGTCGATGCATGCTCTCCTCCTCCTTTATACGGTTTATTGCTGGACCGGCTCGACCTCCTCGGGTCGGTTCATCGCGATAACCCTCTTGATTCCAGAATAGTGGTCACTGAGGCGCCTGCGGGCGGCCTCGACATCTCTGGCCGCGACGGCTTCGACGATCTCGTGGTGATCGCGCCACGTGGCCAGAGGCGTCGGATTAGTCAGATTTGCGATGCCGGAAGCCTTGTAAAAGGCAGACCAGAAGATATCGATCAGCGTGCTCAGCATCTTGTTGTTCTGGCAGCGGAACAGAAGCTGGTGAAATTGCTGGTCTTCTTCGGCAAAGCTTTCGCCGCGCTCCGCGCGCTCGCGCATGCGATCGGCAACATTCCGAAGCTCGGCAATATCCTCCTCGCCGATCACCTCGATGGTTCTGTCGATAAGTCCCGTTTCCAATACGCGACGGATCTCTTGCAATTCCTCGACGTCGCGCAGCGAAGCCTGCAGGCCATAGGCAAGATTGTCCAGCAATGGCGCAAACGAGAATTCCTTGACGAATACCCCGATGCCGCGCCGCGTCTCGAGGATGCCAACCGATTCCAGCGCCTTGATCGCCTCGCGCACGGAGTTGCGCCCGACGCCCAATTGTTGCGCGAGGAAAGTCTCCGGCGGCAGGGCGGCCCCAGCCGCGAGATTATTGTCCTCGATATAGCTGCGCAGGCTCTCCTGCACGCTGACGTGAAGAAGCGGCGGACGCGCCAATGGCTTTATCGGCTTTGCCAAGCATCACTCCTTGCGCATAAAGCTTCCAACAAGGTTGAGGTATATCGACTTGTAGGATATCTTGCAAGTCTATAAATGAACAGCTAATGGATTCAGCCGCCGGCAAACCTGAAGCTCAGGTGAATCCGAGGCCGCAAAGGAGGTAAAGTGTGGCAGCCGCAAAGTTCGCACGACGGGATGGTCGCTGGGGCCGCATTCGCGGAAATTGGGCGACGCTCATCTTGCCGATCAGCGACGACGATTCGATCGATTTCGCGCGCCTCGCCGACGAAATTGATCACCTGATCGCAACTGGCGTGGACGGCATCTACTCCAACGGCACTGCGGGTGAATTCCACAATCAGACAGAGGAGGAGTTCGACGCCATTCAGCTGCTGCTGGCTGGTCGCTGCAAGCGCGCGGCGATGCCTTTCATTATCGGTGCCTGCCAGGCCGATCCCCGGATCTCCCTGGAACGCGTGCGCCGGGCGGCAAGACTCGAGCCCGAGGCAATCCAGGTCATCCTGCCGGACTGGTGGCCGGTGACGACAACGGAGGCAACGGATTTCCTTAGGATGGCCGTGGAGGCGGCCGGCTCGATACCGCTGGTCCTCTACCATCCGCCGCACGCCAAGCGCGTCTTTACTCCGGCCGAGTTGGCCGCGATCCTCACACCGGTGCCTGAGGTCGTGGGCGTCAAGCTCGCAGACGGAGATCTGAGCTGGTACGAGCAAGCCCGCCAGCACCTCGGCGCGTGGGGAATCTATGTTCCGGGGCACCACCTTGCGACAGGCGTCAAACAGGGCGTTGCCGTTGGGGCATTCTCGAATGTCGCCTGCCTGAATCCATCCGGAGCACAGCGCTGGACCGCATCGATGGCCAGCAACATCGAGCGGGCACTTGATGTGGAGCAACGCCTACGCACTTTCCTCGAAGTCCACATCACACCGCTGGCCAAGGTGCACGGCTATTCGAATGCCGCACTGGACAAATTGCTGGCGGCGATCGGCGGATGGACGGACATCGGCACCCGGTTGCGACGGCCGTATCGTTGGCTCGACCCGGGGATCGTGTCGGGACTGCGGGAGAAAGCCAAAGCCGCCCTCCCCGAAATCATGCTGTGATTGTTGAGGTAAGTATCATGACGCCGCCGAACATTTTGATGATCATGACGGACCAGCAACGCCGGGATACGCTTGGCGTCTATGGCTGCGACTGGATTCCCACGCCTAATCTCGACCGGTTGGGTGATGCCGGAGCGGTCTTTGAGCACTGCACCGTCGACAACCCCATCTGCACCCCCTCGCGCGCCAGCATTCTTACGGGCAAGCCCGTGCGGGGCCACGGGGTTGAGCGGGTACACGACAATCTGCCCCCGGACGAAGTGCTTTTCACAGAACGACTGCGGCGGGAAGCCGGGTACCGCACCGCGCTTTTTGGCAAACTCCATGTCAGCAGCCGCCTCAAGGAAGAACACGAGCGGCACCCGCATGACGGTTTTGATATCTATGAATGGTGCCTGGAACCGTCGGTCGCGATGGAAAGCCGGTTCAACGGCTACACCGCTTGGCTTCGCGAAACCGCACCGGACTTCCTCGCTGCGCTTCAGCGCAACGGTCGCGGCGAGCTTCACCACCCGGAGGCCCTGCACATGAGCAAGTGGGCGGCCGATCGGACCATCGCGTTCATTCAGTCGATGAAGGCTGAACGGCAGCCATTTTTTTGCCTGATGAGCCTTTTCGATCCCCATGATCCCTACGAGGACCACCCGTCCACGTTCAGGAATCGAATAAACGCAGCGAAGATTCCTGATCCGGTCGTTTCGCGCACGGCGCAACCCGAATGCGTTGTCCGCGAGCAACAGGGTTCCTATCTCGGGCGTCTCGCGGACTTCTCTCCGGAGGAAATCCGCAAAATCCGTACTGGTTATGCCGCCTCGATTGCGTTCCTCGATGAGCAGGTCGGCCGCGTCTTAAGCGCGCTGGACGATGCGGGCTTGACTGAAGACACACTCGTCATCTTCCTGTCCGACCACGGCGACCAGCTTGGCGACCATGGGCTCTTCGTCAAGGGAGTGGCACTCTATGAGCCGACGGTCGGAGTGCCGCTCTTGCTGCGCTGGCCAGGCCACATCGCCGCTGGCACCCGGTGCAGTGCACTTGCACAGGGCCGCGACGTGGCGGCCACGTGCCTCGCAGCCGCAGGGCTCGAAACGCAATCATGCTCGCAAAGCGAGGATCTCGTGGCGATGACGTTGCGGAATGCGGCGCGGCGCAATAGTGCAATCTGCGCGTACCGCAACTCCGGTGTAAACGAGAACGGCACTTTCTGGGATCCGCCGATGCAAGCAACCATGGCGCGAGATCAACGCTTCAAGCTTACGCTCTACACCAGCGGCGGTTCAAGCCAACGAGAGCTGTTCGACCTCCAGACCGACCCATGGGAAACCTTGAACCTCTCAGGCGATCCCGCCTACGCCGCAATCGAGCTCATGCTGCTCAACAACATCACTTCGTTTGTCCAGGATGAAGCAGCTTCGGCACCACCACGCGCAACATCGTCCATTCCCGATGCGACCCAGCGGCTGCGGAACAAAATCAAGTAACGCCGCCACTCTTAATCATCCGCGCCCAATGCGCTTGCTCGTAGTCGTGGCGGCCCATCCGGGCAAGCCGGTGCGCTGGCCAACTGCGCGAAATGCAAACGCTATCCACAGATGCCGGCGAGGTTTCACCCCCAAATTTCATCCCTGCAGTTCCGCAATTTCCTCCATAAATGCAGGGATGATCGAGCGTTGAAGTTATGCCGCTGATTTCGGCGGTTAAAGGGCTGGTTGATCTCATTTGATCAACTCGATGCCGAAGACCGGATTGGTTCCTGTGTTGTCTCGTATAACCACAACCGTTCGATCGAGATCAGTGTTTGTGGAGGCAGAACCTGACGCCACAGGCAGTTGAAGGCGATCCGGTTCAGCAGGCGAGGACAGGGCGCGAAACCTTGTGGCCTAAATCGAAGCCGCCCCAAATCCTATCGATGCTCCTCTCGGCAGTGCCCGCTCCCAAATAGGAACACCTAAGATGTAGTGCCGCAGCGTCCGAACGTCATTCCGCCACTTCTCCTAATTCCATTCCTCAGAACGGCATGGTGATGTCTTCACCGATTTCGATCGCCCCTGTCCTGAGGCAGTCACTGAGGCGGTCCCTAGCATCGTTCGTGAGCATGGCGGCCCCTCCTCGAATTCCTTCCTGCCATGCTGGCCCGCGTTCCCATGCCTCGTTGTAAACGAGCGCCAGGTCGGAAGCCCTGCGCGTCTGCAGGAGCGCCTCGAACAGAAGCCCTGCTTGCTTGATGTCTTTGTCCCTCTTGATCGCGCTCTGGCCGTCGTTGTGCCGGCGCGTGGCAACGATGAGCTTATGGACAGCGTACCGAGACGGCTCGGGAACTGTCACAGGGACACCTGACTTGTGGAGCAGCATCGTTCGAACCGGATCCCGGATGAGGAAATCGAGGAATCGAAGCGGGTCTGCGCTTGCGCCGCCAAGGGCAGGCATCTTCGCAGGTTGGTCGGTGTAGTCGTCACTGCCTCGGTTTGAGGTCAGGAACTCGACCCTGTATCCGGAGCTGGTGACGAAAGCGGACGAGGCCGCAGCCCCCGATCGATGCGGGACAGCCCGGAAGCTCGGATCGATGGACTGCAGCAACTCGACAATCGGCGGCAGGCTGTCGTGGACTTCGTGGCTGATGGCGAAATCCTGGGCGATGTCGACATCACCAGTGAGAACCACGGACGAGGGAAGGCGCACTGACAGGATTCCAGCATAGGTCTGGAAGGCGATCGTCCCAACGAGGACGGCGCGAAGCCGGAAAAGGCCTGCGGCAGCGAGAGCCTCAACGATGTCGCCGGACATACGATCCGGCGCGACCATGCCGCCTTCGCGGGTAAGGGTCGTCACGATGCGACGGCGGGCGCGAAGGTCGTCTTTCTGAACCTGGAACTCTTCGACGCGCTTCGCGATCTCGGGATCGTCCGCGGGACCGACATAGCGACGTGTCCTGCCGCCGGAGCCATCCGGGATGTCGAAATACCAGTATTTTCGCTGCTTGACGGTGACAGGCGTGAAGCGGCCCTCTGGAGGGAAGTCCGCTGTCCATGCAGCGTCAAGCGACCGCTGGCCCAGCTCGGCAAGCATAGTCTGGTACATGAGATCGATTGGCTTCAGCATAGGCGACATCCCGTCGTTATACCTTTTCGCGAAGAAGGTATAACCGAGCCGGGCGCCGCGTTCAAGGGCCATGAATTCGAGAAAGAATTCGAGCCGATCCATCAGGAACGCTCGCAGGCTCATCGTACCCCGACGATATCGAAAGCGTGAAACATCTCGCAAGCGAAGGCATGGCGAGAATAAGCTCTAGGCGCTCGCCTCGGGGAGCAATGCGTGCGCCCCCTTTAAAGAGGCCGCCTTGACCATTTGCGATCAAAGCGGCCAGGTGGCCCCACTGGGAGGTGAACTTAAAACTCCACGCTCAACCTTTTCGAGTTCGGCGAAGAACGCTCTGCATTCTTTCTCCGAAAATATGGTCCCTTTCCGGACAGATATGCCGACCGGATGCGCGTTCCTGATCGACGCCTTTCTCAGCCACCATTTTCGCCTGTTGCTCAGCCCATCCGCTCTGACGCGTAGCTTCCCGGACTCGGCGGGAAGACGACGACGCGGTTGCCGTTGATGAAGCAGCGGTGGTGGATGTGGGCGTGCACGGCGCGGGCGAGCACCTGGCTCTCGACGTCGCGGCCGATCGAGACATAGTCCTCGGCCGACTGCGCGTGGGTGATGCGGGCGATGTCCTGCTCGATGATCGGACCCTCGTCGAGATCGGCGGTGACGTAATGCGCCGTCGCGCCGATCAGCTTGACGCCGCGCTCATAGGCCTGCTTGTAGGG
>NZ_WITC01000050.1 GCF_009601505.1 Sinorhizobium terangae | reverse complement strand
CGATGAACCGCTCGGCCGTCAGTTCGGGCCGGTTGAGGTAGCCGCGCGCCACCCCTGCCCCGCCGATATAAAGCTCGCCTACCGCCCCGAACGGAACAGGCTGACCATGCTCGTCAAGCACATAAAGCCGGGTGTTCGATATCGGACGCCCTATCGGGATTGACGTGATGCCTTCGAGGTCGCCCGTTATTTCGAAAGCGGCACATCCAACGGTGGCCTCTGTCGGACCAAAATGGTTAATCAGGCGCACATTTGGAAAACGCCGCTGCCAAAATTGCATGTCTGCTGGAACGAGGGCTTCGCCGCCAACCATAAGTGCTTTTGTTGGAGCTTCTTCCTCGTCATCATGCATCGTTTTGTTCAGCATGCTCAGATGCGAGGGAGTAACCTTGACCAAATCGAAGGTTTGCCCATCCTTCGATTCAGCAAGAGAGTTAATTTGGACAGCCGGATCTAGAAGATGAAGTTTCGTTCCCGCCAGCAGCGGCCCGAATAGGGTCGTAACGATGCCATCAAAACTCATCGAATGCATTACAGGCGAGCCGTTGGAAGTTCTCTGGTAAAAGCTTTGATTTGACCACTGCAAATAGTTCGACAAGTGTTGATGCTCGACCATGACGCCTTTTGGCGTTCCGGTAGAGCCTGATGTGTAGATGACATAGGCGAGATGGCGTGCAGTCAGGCCGAGGGCGTGCGGGTCGGGATCGTCAGCGGACTGGTGGGCCCAGGAAAGCTCGCCGCCCGAGAAGTCGATGACACTCAGGCTTGCGATCGCCTCGGCGCCGAGGGCTTCGCGGCCGGCCGCATCGCAAAGCAGCAGCCGCGGGGCGGCATCGTCGAGCACCTGCCGCAGCCGCGCGCCCGGATAGGCCGGGTCGAGCGGGACATAGGCACCGCCCGCCTTAAGGGTCGCCAGCAACCCCACCACCATCGCCGGGCTGCGCTCCAGGCAGATCGCCACCGGCTGGTCCGGCTTGACCCCAAGGTCGATCAGATGATGGGCCAGCCGGTTGGCCTGTGCATTTAGTTCGCCATAGGAGATCGACTGCGCTTCGAAGACCAGCGCTACCGCGTCCGGCGCCCGGCGCACCTGCGCCTCGAACAGCTCATGGACGCAAAGCTCCGACGGATAGTCCACTTCTGTCCGGTTCAGGTCTTCAAGAAGATAGCCCCGCTCCTCACCTGACAGCAGCTCGATTCGGCCGACCGGTTGCTGTGGATTGAGTATAGCGACGCTTAGAAAATTCTCGAGATGCTGCGTAACATTGCCGATTTTCTCGGGCGCCCAGCGATTTTCATCAATGTGCCACCTGAAGCTCCCATCGACCGCGTTGATTTCAAGCGTCAATAAGCTGCCTGGCAGGTTCATTTGCGACTCGGGATTCGACCCAAGTTCGTCAACTGAAGGGCCGTGGTTCATCGTCGCCATAATGCCAATTGGCCACGGTTGACTCAATTGCAGCGCTTTGACGCCCGACAGTGCCGGGCTACGTGCTATCAGATCGCGGGAAAAGCTAGCGTTTCTGCGCAACAGAACACATTCAGCCGCGACCATCGCGCGTAGCTCAGAAAAACCGTGATTGAGGTCGATGGTGAGTTCCATCGGCACGATAGACGCTATAAGCTTCTGCGCCAAACGCTCCTCAATCTGCGCTTTGTCGAGTACTGGACGCCAACCAAGGTGAAGCTCTGCTTCACCTTGGTTGCGGGCCAAATAAATCAACCAAGCACTCAACAAGCATTCCACGCGATCCGTCGGCGAGAATTCTGCCAAGGCATCTATATTACGCCAGGAACTCGTGTGCCATTTGGGCGGTTGTTCTCCCGGCAAAGACGAAACATAAGGTAGCTGCGATGGTTTGAATGTCTCAAGTCGCCGCAGCCAAAAGCTCTCCTGTGGAGCCAACGCTTCACTGATAGTAGTTATGGACAATGCCTGATCATCGCTCAAAATCGCGAGACGGTCACCTACATTCAGACAAAAGCGTTCTGCGAGTGCTATCGCATTGACGAACGGGCCATTGGGAGCACCAAACCAAAGATTAACGTCTTCTGTTTCCGTCGCGACACGCCAGTGGTCTGGATGTATTTCGAGCAGGGAGCCTGACTGATAACCGGAAGACCGAGTGGATACCTCCAAGCGCCGAACTGGGACAGCATCTTCTCCGACGACAACCTTAGGCAAGCACAACGGATTCGGATGATAAGGGCCGAAGTCCAAACCACGAGCAATCGCTGATAATTCCTGCGCGGACTGGTTCCATCTCAGGCAACCAGCGGCAATAGGGCGTTGCTTCCTCGGAAAATAGGTCCTGTTTGCCAGCTGCTGGGGGCGGCCCTGGAGATCGGCCCGCGCTATTTTCGCTAAAAGAGCGCGAAACCCTTCTATCGCGGCATCATAGCATTTAAGGTTGAGGGTCAATGCCGTATCGGTTGATGCAATGGGCACCGGGCACTGCACGACTACGTTGCCCGTGTCAACACCAGGATCCATGTGATGCCACGAAATGGCGTATTGGCTCTCTTGCGCCAGAATAGCCCAGCTTGTCGCGTGGGTCCCTGCGTAACGCGGCAGTGGGCTGTCGTGATAATTAAACGCACCTACACGTGCTTGCTCCAATAAATGAGCTGGCAAGATAACGGGATTAACGACGGAAAATATCAAATCGACGTTCACATCGCATAGAAACTCATAGGTCTGCTCGACGTTATCGAAGCAACGGATGCCTACATGAGTAGCCCAGGTACGAAACACGTCATCTGTAGGTAGAACGGCGGGTACGGAGTAGCCTATTTCCTTTGCCAGCTGTGCGCATCTGATACTAAGCGTACCACCGCCGACAAAGATAACTGAAAGGGTTGATGTAGTGCTGGGGTATCGCTGATCGTGGCCGCAGCCCTCATAGCTATTCAAGCTTTCCGGAAGCGACAAATCGATCATTTTTGTTCCTCTTCAGCGATCTCGTGCTCACGCGCTATCAATAGTCCATGCATCCATTGCAGGTGGGGGCGATGAGAACATCGCCACCATCGCTGCCGAGGAGGCTGTTGTAACTTGGACCACGATGGATTAGCACTGCAGCAAATTAGGTTTAACGCCTCAACATCATCTGCTTTACCTTTACCCCACATCCGGCCGTTGGAGTAATCGATTGATTTGATGGGAACTATTCACATATCGACTTCATCGGTGCGCTGCACTTCACAGCTTCGAATTTATGAACCGACGCATACCTTTCTGAACGTCCATCGGATTGGCGTTGGTGCGCAAGCTCTGTCCTCCGCCACAAAGACGGTACAGGTTCTCGCCTTCCTTAGTCTCAAGCTGACACGGCTACGAGGGTTTCATCGGCGCCCGCGGTCTTCTGGCGACCACCGCATGCTAGGCGAGCGGCGTTGGGCGCGTTTAGGGATAGCGTGCAGAACAACGGGATGGCGTTCATGGCACTTTTACGTTGTCCGACATTGTCGAAGCTCTAACAACTATCCATAGAGCCCACCGCCATCCACGTACTCTGCGCCAGCATGTCCGCGACAGGTGATGATGCGCACGCATCGGTTCGACATGCGCTTTCAAGAGCGCACTTCGAAATGCAGGTCTGGAGGGTCGAACTCGGGAAACACTAGCGATTTAGGTGCCCGCCTCCTTGGCGCTGACCTTCCCTCCGTATGCTGGATCTAAGAGCTGGCCGGAACAGGGGTGGATTTTTGTAGGACGGGTGCTGCGCGGCTCCGACTGATCCGCCATCGACGCGCCTGGCGACGTGACGGGCGCGTAGCGAGCAAGAATTTGCCTGGTCCGGGCGCATCGAGATGCCTCCGCGGCAGCGTGACCTACAGCGCCGCGCGCCTAATCAGACGCACAAAGGACGCTGTAGCACTTTGAATTGCTGCATGTTTCCTTAAATCGGCTACGATTTAAGGAAACATGCAGTAGCACGCTACCGAATTTCGATCATTTTAGCTCAGCGTGCCAACGGCGGCAGACGCTATTTGTTCAAGGCGTCCTTGAGAGCTTTTGCCGGCGTGAAGGTCAGCTTTTTCGCAGCAGCAACCTTGATGGTGGCACCGGTTGCCGGATTTCGCGCTTCCCGCTCCGGCGTGTCCTTTACCTTGAACTTGCCAAAGCCGGGGATCGACGTTTCAGCGCCAGCAGTTGCCGCGGCGGTGATCGCGCCGAAAACTGCTTCGACGATCGCCTTCCCCTGGGCCTTGGTGAGTTGATAGTCAGCGGCGATCTTGTCGGCAATTTCATTGGTGGTAGTCATGCATTTCCCTCCCTTAAAGAAGAAGAGCATTCAACGCAGAGCCAGCCCTGTCACGCTCTTGTTTGCCAAGTTGCCACGCGACTGAGGCATTTCCACAACTTCCTGCACTCAAACTAAGCCCGTCTACTTCTCTCGCTCGGCGCGACGCAGGTGCTCCAGGCCGAGCCTGACGGGCAGTTCGCTTGGTGATGCGAGGGCCACGTCAATATGTCGGGTTCGCTACCGATGTCGGAGACGGGACATACATGGAGCTGTCTCCCACGTTGTATTTGAAAGCTGTTTTCATTTGGCACGATTACTGCATCGGACGGTTGGCAACCGTCGCGGTACGCAAGCCCATACTAAGGAGAGATAAGCGCAATGCAGATGCGCGCGTTAAAGGTCCATTGTTCCGTCAGTGGCAGTCGCGAAGACGTTTTCGGACGCCGGCTGTCCCGATACGCCCTGTTGCTCGCACGGCAGCCGCCGGTGATTCGCTGGGACCCTCGACGTCAAATCAGGCTTGGCGCGATGAAAACTGACAGAAAATTCGACGTCGATGATGTGAAGGTCAGGACCATTACGGTCTATCTGGCCAGGGAACGCCTTGGATCGAGGTGGCCTCAGAGGAAGCGGCAGGATCGCCCGGTGGGTCGACGATCGAGCAGGCCACCACAGCTCCGGCGACGATGCCCAAGGAAAACAAATTTTGGAGGAGAACCCGAGCATATTGGATCGCTCTCCTTGGATCAGCTCGACGGGTGAACAGCGTCTCGCGCTGGTCATCGATACAGCCCACGCAGATAAATCAGCCACCAGGACGGGAGCTACATCAACATGAACTCGAATATGAAATGTTTTGCCCAAGCAAGTACCATCGCCTTGCTCTGGACTGCCAGCGCTGCCTCGGCGAGCGAAGGTATGTGGATGCCCAACCAGACTGCGGACGTTGGCGCGGCCATGCGCGCGGATGGGCTCCAGATCGATCCCGCCCAGCTGAGCCGTCTGGACGCTGCCCCGCTCAACGCGATCGTCTCACTTGGCGGATGCTCCGCCTCCTTCGTCAGTCCCGAAGGGCTAATCGCAACCAATCATCACTGCGTACTGGAATCCCTGCAGTACAACAGCAAGGAGGGCGAGGACCATCTCACAAACGGCTTTCTGGCGAAGAGCCTGAGTGAAGAATTGCCCGCCACGCCCGGCAGCCGCATCTATATTGTCGAAGGTCAACGGAATGTGACCGCCGACATGCTCAAGGGGATCTCGGCCGACCTGACCGGCTTTGCCCGCCATGAGCGGCTCGACGCCAACCGCAAGGCCCTGATCGCCGCGTGTGAGGAACAGCCCAACCGCCGGTGCGACGTGCGGGCCTATTATGGCGGCGCCTCCTACTACCTTCAGCAAAAGCTCGAAATTCAGGACGTGCGCCTGGTCTATGCGCCCGCACGCGGCATCGGCGAATTCGGCGGTGACAAGGACAATTGGATGTGGCCACGCCACACAGGCGACTTCGGCTTCTATCGCGCCTATGTCGCTCCTAATGGTTCCCCCCGGCCGTATGCGCCCGACAATGTGCCTTACCGGCCGAAGAACTGGCTGCGCATCGCGCGGCAAGGCCTCAAAGAAGGCGATTTTGTGATGGTCGCCGGCTTTCCCGGTACTACCGATCGGTTTCGTACCGCCAGGGAAGTCGGGTTCAACTTTGCGCACTACGAACCGCTATGGCAACGTTGGCTCTCGGATTATGCCGCCCAGATAAAGCGGGCCACGGCAGGTAACCGCACGGCGCAGATCCGCTACGCATCCATCTTGCAAGGCGTGGAAAACTACGCGAAGAAGCTGGCGGGCGATCTCGCCGGCGCTGATGCGGTTGGGCTCAACGCGCGCAAGGTCACCGAGGAGACAGCTTATCGCAACTGGGTCGCTGGCAATCCCGCGCTGCAGGCGCGCTATGGCGAAGCAATCGCTGAGCTGGACGCCCTGGTAGAGGAGAGCAGCCGGGCCTCGCTCCAGCGGCGGGGGGCGGCACTGCTCGGCCAAGCGCAGATCCTATCATCAGCGCGCACGCTCTATCGCTGGGCGAAGGAGCACGAGAAACCAGATGCCACCCGCGAAAGCGGCTTTCAGGATCGTGACCGCAGCGAGATCATCGGTCGACTGACGCGGGTCGAACGCGAGTATCTGCCCGACATCGATCGCAAGCTGTTCGAGGCCGCACTCGAGGAATATCACCGGCTGGACGCGAAGGATCGCGACACTGCGTTCGAGACCGCTCTGGGCCAAATCGGCCTTGATCGACTCTATGCAGACACCAAACTCGCCGACACGGCTACGCGGCTCGGCTGGCTCGATAAGCCGGCTGCTGCTTTCGAGGCATCGCACGACCCTTTCATCAAGCTGGCCGTTGCACTTTATCCCGGCGACATAACCGCAGAGCGCACGGACAAGGATCTCGCCGGCCGCACGGAGGCGGCGCGTGCGACCTATATGCAGGGCTTGCTTGCCTATCGGAAGGCGATCGGCCGGCCCGTGTATCCCGACGCGAATGGAACGCTGCGCCTCACCTGGGGCAAGGTCACGGGGCGAACGCAAGACGGGCAGATCTGGACGCCCTTCACCACGGCTGAGGGACTTCTGGCCAAGCATACCGGAAAGGGCGAGTTCGACGCGCCCGAGGACGCCATTGCCGCGATTCGGGCTAAGGATTATGGCCCCTATGTCGCGCCGGCGCTGGGAACGTTACCAGTCGACTTCCTGTCCACGGTCGACATTACCAATGGCAATAGCGGCTCGGCGACGTTGAACGGGCGCGGCGAGCTCGTCGGTCTCGCCTTCGACGGCACGCTAGACGGCGTGATTACGGACTGGGCCTTTGCCGGAGATCGCAATCGCAGCATCCATGTCGACAGTCGTTTCATGCTGTGGACGATGGACAAGATTGACGGCGCGGACCGGTTGCTCAAGGAAATGGGAGTGCAGCGGGCGTCGGGCTCCTCAGCGCCTGGAAAACGTTCGTGATGATGGCAATATGCTCGATCGGCTCGTCAGGGAACAGCACTAAGGCTTGCCAGTTGGTTGGTGGATCGTTACTTCCAACCAGCTGGTCGCGCTGTACATCTGCTACTCCAAGGTGAATGAGGAAAAAACCCGTGGCGACCCTGGACACCTGCCTTGCGGCTACATTCCGGGTTATGTGCGCAGGGCCTGCCTCACCGCTATCGCCCCGCGCTGGAGCCACGACTGGGGCCAGTAGCTGAGAAGGAAAGCGCCGCGTCCCGGGGTGGCGGGGCGCGCTTTCGCACGAGTTTTGCGGATCAGACGAAGGTAAAGTCCCACCCACTCAGGCCGAGGCCGGCAAGATCGGCCAAACTATGCACACTGCCTAGGCGAGCGAACTCATCCGCATGGTTTTCGGAGGTGACATAGGCCAGAACTGCGCTTTTGGTCAGGTCGTCGTGGTAGACAATGATGTCGCCGGTGGTCTCGCCGGCGATCGCATTCGCGGCGCCGTCGCCCGAGAAGAAACTCTTGTCTGTGACGACCACGACGTCCTCGCCGTTCGCATCTGAGGCCGCGCCGCTGTAGAACGTGTCCACGCCATGGCCAGACCGCGAACTGGCGTGACTGACGAAGTTTGCGCTGGTACCGTCACTGTAATAGCCTGCCGCATCAAAGGCGAAAGTGTCCTCGTTCGGGTCGAAATCCAAGATGACCGTGTAGCCCGGGTCCGGCCAGCCCGCTGGGTCGCGGACCGGATTGTGGGATTGGAACACAAAGGTGTCTTGGCCGTCGCCGCCGGTCAGCTGATCTCTGCCGTCACTGGCGAAGAGGACGTCGTCGCCGGGACCGCCGTA
>NZ_WITC01000005.1 GCF_009601505.1 Sinorhizobium terangae | reverse complement strand
ATCGTGCTTTCCGAAAATCGGGTCCGATTTTCGGGCCGATGCGCTAAGCCGTCTTGATTTCGCCCATGCGGTTCCACGCATCGAGGCCGGCGATCTTGTAGGCTTCGGCGAGAGTCGGATAGTTGAATGTGTTTTCGACGAAGTACTCGACGGTGCCCTTCAGATTGAGAACCGCCTGGCCGATATGCACGAGTTCGGTCGCGCCTTCCCCGATGATGTGGACACCGAGCAAACGCCGGGTCTTGAGTGAGAAGATCATTTTCAAGAGGCCTGAATCGAGCCCCATGATGTGCCCGCGCGACGTCTCCCGGAACCGCGCAATTCCACATTCGTAAGGAATGCCGCGCTCTTTGACCTCTTCTTCAGAGAGGCCGCAGGTGGAGATTTCCGGCACGGCATAGATGCCATAGGGGAAATATTTCTGCGGCTCCTTCGCGATTGCCCCGACGGCGACGCGAGCGGCGACGCGCCCCTGTTCCATGGAGGTCGAAGCAAGACTCGGGAAGCCGACGACGTCGCCGGCGGCGTAAATGTTCGGAACCGAAGTCTGGAATGTTTCCGGGTTCACCTTCAGCCGCCCGCGGCTGTCCGCTTCGAGCCCGGCCGCGGGCAGGTTGAGAGCGTCGGTCGCGCCGATCCGGCCAGCGGCAAACAAGACCATCTCGGTCGTAATCTTGCGGCCATTGTCGAGCGTAAGCAGAACCTTACCGTCTTCGAGCCGCTCCACTTTCTCCGCCTTCTGGCCGAGATTGAGCTTCATGTTGCGATCGCGCAATTGATAGGTGAAGTCCTCGACGATCTCCTTGTCGATAAAATCGAGCATCGTTGTCTTGGGATCGATGACCGTGACCTGCGTGTCGAGGGCGCTGAAGATCGTGGCGTACTCGATGCCGACAACGCCAGCGCCGATCACGACCAGCGAACGCGGCAATTCCCCAATGTCGAGCAACTCGTCGCTGTCGATGACGGTCTTACCGTCGAAGGGGATGTAGTCCGGGCGGAAAGGTTTCGTTCCGACGGCAAGCAGGATGCTCGTTGCGGAAACGGGAATGCTCTCGCCGTCGTCCTTGAGGATCTCGAGCGTCGTCGGGCTCACAAAACTTGCCCGGCCGCGGACATGCTGGACGCGGTTTCGCGCGAACTGGTGTTCGAGCACCTCGACCTCGTGATTTAGGGTGATGATGAGACGGCGGCGCAGATCGTCGGCGCTGATTTCCTGCTTCACCCGATAGGAGCGGCCGTAGAAGCCGCGCTCGCGCCACCCCGACAGGTTGAGCGCGGTCTCGCGAAGCGTCTTCGAGGGAATAGTTCCGGTATGGACGGAGACGCCGCCGACGCGCTTGCCCTGCTCGACGACGAGCACCTTCTTACCGAGTTTCGCGGCCTGGATGGCGCCCCTGCGCCCTGCCGGGCCGCTTCCGACGACGATGAGATCGAACTGGTTCATGAACGCTTCCCGTATGCGAAGAATCGTTGTGCAATGCGGCAAATTTCATCCGCAGGCGTTTATACCGTCAATTGTGCCGTTTGATGAAGCACCATGCGCATTGTTCTATCGTGGATGCGCCCGTGCCGAAATAAAGCTATGTTTGCGTATGACGTCGCCCGTTCGTTTTCTTGCGCGGCGAAGCACAGGTGGAATAGGAATGGCATCAGAAGCGACGGCGATCCCCGGCCATTCGGCTGGCGTGATAAAGGTCGAGACGGCGGTTCGGCCGACCCGCCCGGGAGTCGTCGCTGCCGCGGTCTACCAGGACGGGCAGCGCCTCCGCGACATTGAGATCGAAGAGGCGGGACAATGGCGTGACCGCGAAAACGTCGTCATCTGGATTGGCCTGCATGAGCCGGATGAGGCACTGTTGCGGCAGGTTCAGGCTGAATTCAATCTCCACGATTTGGCAATCGAGGACGCCGGAAAGGCGCACCAGCGTCCGAAGCTGGAAATCTACGGTGACGCGATCTTCGTCGTCGCGCGCACGGCCCACATGGCCGACGATCAGATTTCCTTTGGTGAGACGCATCTCTTCGTCGGTCGCGGCTACATTATTTCCGTTCGCCACGGGGCATCGACCTCCTACATGGCGGTCAGGCAGCGATGCGAATCCTCGCCGGCAGCGCTCGCCCATGGTGAGAATTACATCCTCTATTCGATCCTTGATTTCATCGTCGACAACTACATGCCGGTGGTCGAAGCGATCCACGGCGAGGTCGAGGAACTTGAGGATCGCTTGTTGCGCGGCCGGTTGGACAAGGCGGACATAGAACGGCTTTACTTGCTGCGTCGCAACCTTCTGCGCCTGCGCAATGCCGTGGTGCCGTTGGTGGACGTGTGCCGCCGGCACGAACACCTCGAACTTCCGGGCATGGATGCGGCGATGCAGCCCTTGTTTCGCGATGTGACCGATCATGTTCGACGGGTCCAGGAAGACATCGATGCGCTGCGCGAGGTGCTTGCCTTCACCTTCGAGGCGAGCCTGATGATTGGCCAGTCGGAGCAGACGGAAATCTCGCGCAAGCTCGCTTCGTGGGCAGCGATCCTGGCGGTTCCGACGGCGATTGCCGGCATCTACGGCATGAACTTCGAGGACATGCCCGAGCTTCGGTTCCGCTACGGCTATTTTGTCGTGCTGGCCGTCATCATCGGGCTGTGCGTTACACTCTACCGCTTCTTCCGGCGTGCGAAATGGCTTTGAAGCAAATGCCGGGCACGCACCCACGCTCAGCCACCGGTTCACTTTGTCGATATATCCTAGATAGCCCGGCAACGATCAGCTGTTACGGCTGCCGAATTCAACCCAATCCGAAGAACGACAAGACAGCTATCACGATCACAACTAGGCCCACGAGGTAAATGATTTGGTTCATCGGTCACTCCTTTCATGGGAATGAACGGACGCCACCGTAGGGAAGTTCCAAGCGAGTTGTTCAACGCGGCCTGCCACTGGATGGAGAGCAACTGTGGCGCACCTGACAGCTTCAGCGAGATGGCCGTAATGAGAAACAGGGTCGAGCGCGCGCCGTTGCGGGCCGCGGCTCACGACCACGCTAGAACAGTCGAAGGCCCTTGAGGCTCGCGTGCCCGTCCTTGCCGATGATGATGTGGTCATGAAGAGCGATGCCGAGCGGTTTGGCGGCTTCGGCGATCAACTTGGTCATCTCGATATCTGCACGAGAAGGCGTCGGGTCGCCGGAGGGATGGTTATGGACCAGGATCAGCGCGGTCGCTGATAGCTCGAGTGCACGCTTGATCACCTCACGCGGATAGACCGGCGTGTGGTCGATCGTGCCTCGCTGCTGGACCTCGTCGGCGATCAGCGCATTGCGCTTATCGAGGAAGAGGATGCGAAACTGCTCCTTGGTCTCATGCGCCATCGCTGCATGGCAATAGTCGATAACGGCGCTCCAGGATGACAGGACCTGCTTGTCGCGCAACTCGCTCTTCAGCATCCGGTGGCTCGCTGTGGCGATGAGCTTGAGATCAAGCGCGACCGACTCGCCAACACCCTTGACCTCCTGCAACAGATTGAGCGGCGCGCCGAAAACGCCTGCGAGCGTTCCGAAGCGCGCGAGCAGCGCCTTGGCAATCGGCTTCGTATCGCGACGGGGGATCAGCCTGAACAGAATGAGTTCCAGCACCTCGTAGTCCGCGAGCGCTGCATCGCCATGTTCGCGGTAACGGTCGCGCAACCGATCGCGATGGCCGTGATAATGTGCCTCCGCGGAAGGAGCAGAGATCACTTCGGGGTCGCCGACGCGCGGCTTTTGCTGTGCAAAGAACTGCCGCTCGTCCGTCGGCTGCAGTTCGCCTTCGGAGAGGGGCGGGGTCCTCGTCACGCGTTGCCCACTGCAGCAATGCCGGGCTTGAACAGGCCGGCTGGCGAAAGCGTGAAGATTTCGCAGCCATCCGCAGTGACGCCGATCGTGTGTTCGTATTGTGCCGAAAGCGAACGGTCGCGCGTGACGGCGGTCCAGCCGTCCGACAGAACCTTCACGTGCGGCCGACCCAGATTGATCATCGGCTCGATCGTGAAGATCATGCCTTCGCGCAGTTCAGGGCCTTCATTGGCGCGCCCATAGTGCAGGATGTTCGGCGCGTCGTGGAACAGCCGGCCGACGCCATGGCCGCAGAAATCGCGCACGACCGAACAGCGCTCGGATTCCGCATAAGCCTGTATGGCCTCGCCGATCGCGCCGGTGCGTGCGCCGGGCCGCACAGCCGCGATGCCGCGCATCAGGCATTCGTGTGTGACTTCGAGCAGCCGCTCCGCGGCACGTTTTACCTCGCCGACGGGATACATGCGGCTGGAATCGCCATGCCAACCATCCACAACATAGGTGACGTCGATGTTGACGATGTCGCCTTCGCGCAAGGGCTTCTCGTTCGGAATTCCATGGCAGACGACATGGTTGATCGACGTGCAAGATGATTTCGTATAGCCGCGATAGTTGAGCGTGGCGGGAAGCGCGCCGTGGTCCATGCCGAATTCGAAGACGAAGCGATCGATCTCTTCAGTCGTTACGCCAGGCTGTACGCGGGGCACCAGTTCATCCAGGCAACGCGCCGTCACCTGACAGGCCTTGCGCATGCCTTCGAAACCATCCGGCCCGTAAAGACGGATGACGCCGGTGTTCTTGTAGGGGGCAGCGCCGGCCTCGATATAGGTTACCATTACAGAACTTTCATTGTTTCAAGCGCATGTCATAAATCAGCGAGGGCGGGTTCGTCCACAGCCATCGCCGCAGTGGCTACTATTTGCGAGGGCGATATCGTGCATTTGATGGCATAAGCCTCAACGCCGCGTGTCGCAGCGCGCTCGAATGCGCGAGCATAGACCGGATCGAGTTCGCGGCATATCCGGAAGACATCGCAATCGTGTCTTTGGACAAGATAGAGCATGATTGCGCGGTGGCCGCTTTCCACCATGTCGCCGAGTTCTTCCAGATGCTTGGCGCCGCGCGCGGTCGGGCTATCGGGAAATTCAGCGAGGCCGCAATCGCGGCTGAAGTGGACGTTTTTCACTTCCACATAGGCAAGACCCTTCGTGGGGTCGCTGAGGAGGATGTCGATCCTGGAGTTGCGGCCGTATTTCTGCTCGCGCCGCAGTAGCGGGTAGGTATGAAGGTCGCCGACGAGGCCGGCCGCGATCGCTTCCTCGGCAAGCCGGTTTGGCAGTCCGGTATTGATGCCGACCAATGTTCCGTCCGCTTCGACGATCTCCAGCATATGCCGGTATTTCCGCGTCGGGCTGTCGTGCTCCGAAAGCCAGATCGGCGATCCCGGGGTGGTCAAGCCGCGCATCGAGCCGGTGTTCGGACACGAGCCGGTAATCCTCGTTCCATCGGCAAGAACGGCGTCAAAAAGAAAGCGCTTGTAACGCTGCACAAGCGTGGCTGGAACGAGCGGACGGGAGAAGTTCACGTGTGACCCATCAGGCCCGTGCGCGGACATAGGAGCCCGGCGCTTCCTCAAGCGAGTTGAGCGGCCCGCCGGGCTTTCGGGCCGGAACGCGTTTCTTGTCGAGCTTTTCAACCCAGCTGTGCCAGTGCGGCCACCAGGAGCCCGGTGTCTCCTTTGCCTTGCCGAGCCACTCGTCGACGTCGCCCTTGGCGGGACCGCCGGTCCAGTATTGATATTTGCCTTTGTCCGGCGGGTTGACGACGCCGGCAATATGGCCCGAGCCTGACAGAACGAACGTTACCTTGCCGCCGAAGAAGCTGCTGCCGAGGAACACCGATTTGGCGGGCGCGATGTGGTCTTCCTTCGTTGCTAGGTTGTAGATCGGTATCTTGACGTCGCCGAGCGAGATCTTCCGGCCGGCAAGCACCATCTCTCCCTTGGAGAGCTTGTTCTCCAGGTAGCAGTTGCGAAGATAGAAGGAGTGGTTGGCTGCCGGCATCCGGGTTGAATCGGAGTTCCAGTAAAGGAGATCGAAGGGCAGGGGCTCCTGGCCCTTCAGATAGTTGTTGACGAAATACGGCCAGATCAACTCGGACGCCCTGAGCATGTTGAAGGCGGTCGCCATCTTCGAGCCTTCGAGATAGCCGGTCGCGCTCATCTTGCGTTCGATTTGGCTGATCTGGTCATCGTCGACAAAGACCTTTAGATCTCCCGCATAGGTGAAGTCCACTTGCGTCGTGAAGAGTGTCGCCGAGCGGATGCGCTCATCGCCTTCGGCGGCGTGGAGCGCCAGCGTGGCAGCAAGCAACGTGCCGCCAACGCAGTAACCGATGGCATTGACTTCGCGCTCGCCTGTTGCCTGCTCGATGATGTCCAGGGCAAACCCGATCCCTTCACGGGCATAGGCCTCCCAGTCCTTCGAGGCATGGCGTTCATCGGGGTTGACCCAGGAGATGACGAACACGGTGTGCCCTTGGTCGACCGCCCATTTGATGAAGGATTTTTGCGGGTTGAGATCGAGCACATAGAACTTGTTGATCCACGGCGGGCAGATCAGCAACGGCCGCTTGAGAACTGTCTCGGTGCTCGCCTCATACTGAATGACTTGGCAGACATCGCTCTGGGCGATCACCTTGCCCGGCGTGATTGCGATGTTTTCGCCGATGGCGAACTTGCTGGTATCCGTCTGCCGCAACCTGAGATCGCCGCGCCCGGCAGCGATGTCTTCCGCAAACATCTGCATGCCCTTGACGAGGTTGGCACCACTTGATGCCACGGTTTCGCGATAGAGTTGCGGGTTGGTCGTTACGAAATTGGTCGGCGACAGGGCGCTCGATATCTGGCGCACGTAGAATGCCGCCTTATGCTTGGTATGGTCGTCGAGCCCCTCGGCGTCATTGACCATCCTCTCCGCCCAATCCGAGGTAGCGAGATAGGCCTGGCGAATGAAGTCGAAGAACGGATTCCTCACCCAGTCCTCGTCCGCAAAGCGCTTGTCGGTGCGCTCGATGCTCGTCGGATCCGTGGCAACATCGCCGGCCATGCGCTGAAGGCTACGCGACCAGATGTCAAAGAAACTGCCCATGAGATGTGTCTGGGCTTCCAGCGTTCGACGCGGGTCGGAGAGCCAGTACTCCGAGATCTTCGATAGCGTCTTGACCATGTCGGAGACGGGCTCGGCGAAGGTATCGGTCTTCTCGCCAGCTTCGCGCGGAGCAAGCCACGCAGACGCTGCCTTGCCGAGTTGTTCTGCTGCGCGGGCCAGGTTGACGGCCAAGCTTTCTGGATCCTTGACGATGTAGGGCTCGACCGATTTCGGATCAAAGCCGGCAAAGCCGCTCTTGCCACCGCCGTCCTCGGCCTTCCTGTCTGCTGTCACCCGGCGTCCTCCACAGCATCTTATCTGTTTTGCATTTTTACATTCTGCCCGAAAATGATTACAAGGGCTAGAGCGTTCAGCTTTCCAAAGGAATCACAGGAAGCGAGTAAATCGCTTTGAATTCAAGCGGTTAAAGTGTCATTGGCGTGTCTTTTTCGGGCACCCGGTGCACTGGCCATCGTCGCGCCGGAAAAACAGGGGTCATCGCCAGCATGCTTGTCGTCGGAAAACAGGGCTCGGTTTCTTGGGTTTTGGGATTGCTCCTCGCGGGCGCTCTTACCGGATGCAGTTCGACAGCCCAATTGGCCTCGTATCCATCCGTTTATGGGCAAAAGCCGGCCGCGGCCCCCCAGATGACCGAGGAAGAGGCGGTCTCGATGCAATCCCGGTTGACGGCGCTTGCCACGGCCCGCCAATCCGGCTCGATCTCCGAGGCCGAATATCAGCGGCGCTTGAAGGAATTGCAGTTGCTGGCCGAGCAACACGGGGCCGACACGCTGAAACAGATCGCGAATTAGCGCTTGCCTTTCCGGTGATTTGGACGCAAAGCGTTGAATGGCCGCGATGACGGCCGTTCACCACCGCGTTTGCTTCCGCGAAAGCCGAACGGCTTGTGGAGGCTTGCGCCAAACGAGGTTTGGAGATGGAAGAGTTTCATAAAGTCCGGCGTTTGCCGCCCTATGTTTTCGAACAGGTCAACCGTTTGAAAGCAAGCGCGCGAGCGGCCGGTGCTGACATCATCGACCTCGGAATGGGCAATCCGGATCTTCCCACCCCGCAGTCGATCGTCGACAAGCTTTGCGAGGTTGTCCAGGATCCGCGCACACACCGTTATTCGTCGTCGAAGGGCATTCCCGGTCTGCGTCGTGCTCAGGCCGCCTATTATGCCCGTCGCTTCGGCGTCAAACTCAATCCCGAGACACAGGTTGTCGCGACGCTCGGCTCCAAGGAAGGCTTCGCCAACATGGCGCAGGCGATCACCGCACCCGGCGATGTCATCCTGTGCCCGAATCCGACCTATCCCATCCACGCCTTCGGCTTTCTGATGGCGGGCGGCGTTATCCGGTCTATCTCAGTGGAACCGGACGACAGCTTCTTTCCGCCGCTGGAGCGGGCTGTGCGGCATTCGATTCCGAAGCCTTTGGCGCTGATTCTCAACTACCCGTCGAACCCGACGGCGCAGGTCGCTTCGCTCGACTTCTACAAGGAAGTCATCGCGTTTGCGAAGAAGCACGACATCATCGTGCTTTCGGATCTCGCCTATTCTGAAATCTACTTCGATGACGCGCCGCCCCCCTCCGTGCTGGAAGTGCCTGGCGCGATCGACGTGACGGTCGAGTTCACGTCGATGTCGAAGACGTTCTCCATGCCCGGCTGGCGCATGGGCTTTGCTGTCGGAAACGAGCGGCTGATCGCGGCGCTGACGCGGGTCAAGTCCTATCTCGACTACGGCGCATTCACGCCGATCCAGGTTGCCGCGACGCAGGCGCTCAACGGTGACGGCAGCGACATTGCCGAGGTGCGTAACATCTACAGGCGGCGGCGCGACGTGATGGTCGAGAGCTTCGGCAAGGCGGGCTTCGAAGTGCCGCCGCCGCCGGCGACCATGTTTGCCTGGGCAAAGATCCCCGAGAAGTTCCGTCATCTGGGCTCGCTCGAGTTCTCGAAACTTCTCGTCGAAAAGGCGGACGTTGCCGTCGCGCCCGGCATCGGCTTTGGCGAGCAGGGCGACGACTATGTCCGCCTGGCGCTCGTGGAGAACGAACACCGGATCCGGCAGGCTGCACGTAACATCAAGCGCTTCCTGTCCGCGGCCGATGAGACGATGCACAACGTCATCTCGTTTAACGCACACCGGTAGGAAATCGGGTCGGTCCGGTTTCCAAACCAGAATAGTCCCGCCACGCCTGGCGGGGCCTCTACATGTTAGGAACTTGCTATGTCAGATGCCCTCAAAATCGGCATTGCGGGCTTGGGGACCGTCGGTGCCTCGCTCGTGCGGATTCTCCAGGATCGTCATGAGATGCTGGCAACCACGTGCGGTCGGGCGATCGAGATCATGGCGGTGACGGCGAGGGACCGATCCAGGGACCGCGGCGTGAAGCTTTCGAACATCAAGTGGTTCGATGACGCGGTTTCGCTGGCGTCCGAAGCGGACATCGACGTTTTCATCGAGTTGATGGGCGGAGCCGGAGATCCGGCCTATTCCGCCGTGAAGGCTGCGCTGCAGCGGGGCATCCATGTGGTCACCGCCAACAAGGCGCTGCTCGCCGCCCACGGCATCGAGCTTGCGGGAATTGCCGAAGAGCATGGCGCGCTGCTCAACTATGAGGCCGCGGTAGCTGGCGGCATTCCGGTTATCAAGGCGCTTCGCGAGTCCATGACGGGTAACACCGTCTCGCGCGTCTATGGCATCATGAACGGCACCTGCAACTACATCCTGACGAAGATGGAGAAGGAGGGGCTTTCGTTCGAAGACTGCCTGAAGGAAGCCCAACGCCTTGGCTATGCCGAGGCGGATCCGGCCTTCGACATCGAGGGCAACGATACGGCGCATAAGCTGTCGATCCTGACCAGCCTCGCCTTCGGCACCGCAATCGCCGCCGATGACATCTACCTCGAAGGCATCACCAACATCTCGATCGAGGACATCCAGGCGGCCGCCGATCTCGGCTATCGGATCAAGTTGCTCGGGGTCGCGCAACGTACCGAAAGCGGCATTGAGCAGCGCGTTCATCCGACGATGGTGCCTTACGATTCCGTCATCGCCCAGGTCGACGGTGTGACGAACGCGGTTGCGATCGAGTCCGATATTCTCGGCGAACTGCTGATGGTCGGCCCCGGTGCTGGCGGCAATGCGACCGCGTCGGCCGTGCTCGGCGACATCGCCGATATCGCCAAGAGCCGCCCGGGCGCGCAACACGTACCGGCTTTCGGCCGCCCGGCGACCGCACTGTTGCCCTACAAGCGAGCCCGCATACAAAGCCATGAAGGCGGCTATTTCATTCGGCTGAAAGTTCTCGATCGTACCGGTGTCTTCGCCAACATCGCGGGGCATATGGCCGAAAACGATATCTCGCTCGAATCGATCATGCAGCATTCCAAGCACTACGTGGATCCCGCCGAACCGAAGACGATCATACTGGTCACGCATGCCACGCATGAAGCTTCCGTGCGCAAGGCGATCGTCGCCGTCAAGGGCGAGGGCTATCTTGTCGGGGAGCCGCAGGTCATCCGAATCGAGCGGCCAAAGGCGGGCTGATCGCCCACCGGCACATTAAAACTGTTGAGAAACGGCTCCGACAGGCCTCTGGCCCGCCGGAGCCTTCTTCATTCGGGTTCTTCCAGCCTGAAATGTCCGCTAAGAACAGAAGAATGCGGGCGGACAAATAACATGGACGTATTGGCGGACCCGATCCAAAGGGCATTTCTCGGCGTCGAGCGCTCGGTCAGCGGGCAGCGCTGGGTGTCGCGTCTGGATCAAGCCGGGCAAAACCGGGCCTTGGCGATTAGCCAGGTCCATGGCTATTCCGAGATGATCGCCCGCGTGCTCGCCGGCCGCGGCGTAGCGCTCGACGATGCTGCCGCGTTTCTCGATCCGACGCTTCGCGCGCTAATGCCGGATCCGGACACGTTGACCGATTGTCGCAAGGCGGCCGAGCGACTGGCACTGGCGACGCGCCGCCACGAAAAGGTGGTGATATTCGGGGACTATGACGTCGACGGCGCCGCCTCTTGCGCGCTGATGGTCCGCTTCCTGCGCCATTTCGGCATCGAGGCCGACATTTACATTCCGGACCGCATCTTCGAAGGTTACGGGCCCAATCCGCAAGCGATCGAACAACTGGTCGACAACGGAGCCGATCTTATCGTTACGGTCGACTGCGGTTCGACCAGCCACGAGTCCCTTGAGGTTGCCGCCCGCCGCGGCGTCGACGTCGTCGTCATCGACCACCATCAAGTGGGGTCATCCCTCCCGCCGTGCCATGCGCTCGTCAATCCGAACCGCGAGGACGACCTCTCCGGCCAGGGGCATCTTTGTGCTGCCGGCGTCGTCTATCTTGCCCTCGTCAATACCTTGCGGGTGCTGCGCGGCCAAAGGGATCCGCGTGCTGCGTCGTTCGATCTGTTGGCGCAGCTTGATCTTGTCGCATTGGCGACCGTCTGCGATGTGGTGCCGCTCAAGGGGCTCAATCGCGCCTATGTGGTCAAGGGGCTGATCGCCGCGCGTCACATGGGAAATAAGGGCCTCGCGGCGCTTCTCCGCAAGGCTGCAATCGGCGGCCCGGTGACGCCCTATCATCTTGGATTCCTGATCGGCCCGCGTATCAATGCGGGTGGACGAATCGGCGATGCCGCCTTGGGCAGCAGGCTGTTGGCGCTCGAAGATGCGGCGGCCGCCGAAACGATTGCCGGCCGGCTCGACGAGCTTAACCGCGAGCGTCAGGCCATGGAGGCGGCGATGCTCGCCGAGGCCGAAGCGGAGGTGCTGGCGGAATACGGGACCGGCGAGGGGGCTTCGGTGATCGTCACGGCGCGGGAAAGCTGGCACCCGGGAATCGTTGGGCTCATCGCGGCACGCATCAAGGAAAAATTCCGCCGGCCTGCCTTCGCGATCGCCTTTGACCCGAGTGGGCGAGGAACGGGATCGGGGCGTTCGATCAATGGTTTCGACATGGGCCGGATGGTGCGGGCGGCGGTCGAAAGCGGTCTTCTCGTCAAGGGCGGCGGCCATGCCATGGCTGCGGGCTTGACAGTTGAGCGCACAAATCTCGGCAGGCTTCGGCAATTCTTCGAAGAGCGGGCCGAAGCGGTGGTGCGCGATCTTGTGTCCACGGAGACCCTGAAGGTTGACGGCGCGCTCGGTGCGTCGGGTGCGACGATCGAACTGGTCGATCTCCTGGAGCAGGCCGGCCCCTATGGTTCTGGACATCCGCAGCCGATCTTCGCCTTTCCGCAGCACCGGCTGCGTGACTCCCGACAGGTCGGCGCCAATCACGTCAAGGTAACGCTCGAGGGCCAGGATGGCAGCCGGATCGACGGCATCGCCTTTCGCGCCACCGAAACGCCTATCGGCGACTTCCTGCTTGGCAGCCGCGGCTCCACCATTCATGTGGCGGGATCGGTTTCGGCGGACCTCTGGCAGGGAACCCGTCGCGTCCAACTGCGTGTAGCGGACGCAGCAAAGGCGATCTGACGAATTCGAGAATGGTGGAGCGTGATACTCCTCGCTTGGTCCAAAGCCCTTCCAACCATGCCGACCCGGCGGTTATCTCAGTAGCGTGACCGCCTCTATCGGAAAGCGAATCCCCCGGGTGCACCGCTCTGCGGTACGATAGTCGGGTCGGAGAAATTGCGGTAACCGAGCAGCGGAACGTCGCATTTCAGATCAAACTGGCCGACGGGCGCCTTGCGGACACAATCATTCGTCGTGCGGTACGGATGGCCTGCTATCTGATGGGTTCCAGGCGTAGGCCCGATGCTGCCGGTCGTGGTGGTGCACGAGACGAGCGCTGCACTGGAAAGCACGCTGGCCGTAATCAATGTCGAAGCGCAATAATTCATGGATTCCCCCCAATTTCGTTTTCCGGCTGGTCAGCAGTCGGATCAGGCTTCCAATATATCAGAAAGTGCTCAAATATAGGGGCAAGGCCTAAGTACAGTATTCCTAAGGCGAATTGCTATCTGGCCGGAACCTTTGGTCAGGTTGGCTTACGCCTGTGTAACTGTAAGATTTGATTGGGATTATGGCACGCCCAACGGGACTCGAACCCGTGTTTCCGCCGTGAAAGGGCG